>CAVSRY010000012.1:0-76088 GCA_963730485.1 uncultured Acidobacteriota bacterium
GGTTCCGGGTTTCTGGTTCAGGGTTCTGGTTCCTGGTTTCGAGTTCCGGGTTCTACTTCCCGGTTCCGAGTTCCGGGGTCTGCTTCCCGGTTCCTGGTTCCGGGTGGGAACCCTGAATCAGGAACCTTGAACCAGAACCGGGAACCAGGAACCGGGAACCAGGGAACCGCCTGGATCTCACAGACGAATCGCCGTCCCACCGCGAGAAAGACGAGACCCACCGCCAGAATGCTGACCGGCAGGCTCATCGGCCACCAGCCGAAGTGACTGAGCGTCAGCCACGTCACGACGGCAAGCACCAGCGAGAGCACGACCGCGACGAGGCCGCTCGTTCGTAGACCCGTGCGAACGACGCGTCCGTTCGCGGTCTTCCGTCGTCGGTCAACGCACGCGCGCCACGTTTCCGGCGGGGGTACTGAAACCTGACGATCCACAGCACGCCGCCGCCGATGACGAGGATGAACAATCCGCCCGACACGAACGCCGGAATGAGGTCGCGTGTCCAGTCCCCGTATCGCTGCCAGGACGGTTCTGCGATGACGGCCGGATCGATGCCGACCTCGGCCATCACCGTCGCGCCCTCGGTCGGGGCAAGCCCGGTGCGCTCGCCCGCGATCCCATCGCTCGTCCGGGAGACCGTCCAGCCCGCTTCCGCGATGCCAGCGCCATCGAACCGATGCATGTCGGGATCGACGGCCAGACGAACGGTCGCGCGCTCGATGCGGATACGCACGACCGCCCGGCACGGCGACGTGACGAATCGGTGCCGCGGCTCCCACGCACGGCGACCGCGCCGTTCGCCCGGTACACGAGCTCGAACACACGCGTCGCATTAGGCGAGGGCGGAAACGTCCACACGACCCGTGAGGTCCCGGCGATCGTCGACGTCGAGCGCGGTGCTGCCGCTGTGAGCCCGGCTCGATCCGCGTCCCGTCGATGGACGCGGACTCGAATGTGAGCGAGTCGGCGCGCTCCAGCGCGACGCGGCGCTCGAAGCGCGTGGCGTCTGGGCTGTCGAACCGGACGGCCAGGGTTTCGCGGACGTCGATCGCACCGTCCGGCCGGACGCCAAGCGTCACGTCGAACCCGTTGAACCGACAACGATGGCGCCGGACCGCACGCGCTGGCCGCGAGGACGGCAAACGCCACGCCGAGCGCACGGATGGTCACCGGCGGTCGCGTTCCTTCTGAAGCCGTTCGTCCTTCTTCTTGTTCATGGCTTCTTCCTCGTGCTGGAGCTTGAGGAAGTTCTGGTACCGAGCCTCGGCCAGGAGCCCACCGTCCACGGCGGCCTTCACGGCGCACCCTGGTTCGCGGTCGTGCCTGCAGTCTCGAAACCGGCATCCCTCACCGATCTCGGCGATGTCGGCAAACGCATCGTCGAGTCCCTCGCTCTCCCAGAGCTGGAGTTCGCGAATGCCTGGCGTGTCGATGATCACGCCCCCGGCGGCGCGCACGACGAGCTCGCGGTGAACGCTCGTGTGGCGGCCGCGCGAGTCCCACGGCCGGACCTCACCCGTTGGCAGCCGTTCCTCGCCGACCAGCCTGTTGACGATGGTGGACTTGCCCACGCCCGACGGACCAAGAAGCACGACCGTCTGCCCCTCGCCGAGGTAGGCCGCCATCCGGTCTATCCCGAAACCCTCGTGCGCGCTCACGGCCACGACCGGGGTATCCTCGGCCACGGCCTGAGCGTCACGGACACGCGCCTCCACGTCGTCCGCCAGGTCGGTCTTGTTGAGCACCACCACCGCGCGCGCGCCGCTCCGACGCGAAGCCGCCAGATAGCGTTCGATGCCGCGCGCCTTCAAGCGTCGGCGCGATGGCAAACACGACGAACACCGTGTCGATGTTCGCCGCGAGGACCTGTTCGACGGTGACCCGGCCCGCGACCTTCCGGGAGAACCGGGTCCGGCGCGTGCAGGATCTCCCGAATCTGCGCGCGGTCGCTCGATGCGTCGAGCCGCAGGCCCACCCAGTCACCGACCACGGGCAGCTCGTCACGGCCTTCTGCGGCGTGTTTCATCCGTCCGGTCGCTTCGGCCAGCCGTTCGCCGCCTTCGGTCAGGACGCGATAGAACTGGTTGTGTTCGAGCGACACGCGGCCAGGCACGAGACCGGCCGCGGCCAGCGGCGCGAACTCATCGCGGCGTGCGTCATTCCAACCGAGGTGTCGAAGCAGCGTCGTCAGTCACTGCTCGTTCTTCTTCCTCCGAGGACGCCGATGAACGGCAGCTGGCGATACTGTTCACCCGCATCGAGTCCGTACCCGACGACGAACCGGTCGTCGATGACGAAGCCGACGTAGTCGATCGCGACCGGCACCCGGCGTCTGGACCGCTTGTCGAGCAAGCACACCGTTCGGAGCGATCGAGGATTTCTGGCGCGGAGGAGGCCCTGGAGATACGCCAGCGTTGCCCCCGAGTCCACGATGTCCTCCACCAGCACGACGTCGCGTCCGGCAAGGTCCTGATCGAGGTCCTTGGTCAGCCGCACGACGCCAGACGACACCTGTCCGTCGCCGTAGCTCGAGACGGCCATGAAGTCACAGGTCACCGGGATTTCGATCGCGCGAAGCAGGTCCGCGAGGAAGACGAACGCGCCCTTCAGCACCGCCACGAGGTGCACGGGGCCGCTGGCGTGGGTGTCGCGCTCGATCTCGCGCGCGAGCTCCGCCACGCGGGCTGTGATGGCCTCGCGCTCAATCAGAACGTGAATCACGGCTGGATTGTGAGTGGTTGGTGGGCGCTAGTGGACTCGAACCACTGACCCCCGCCGTGTGAAGGCGATGCTCTACCAACTGAGCCAAGCGCCCAACCGACTGCGAAGCGGCTCCAGCTTATCTCACCCCAGGGTCCGGAAACCGGGTTTCGTAGACCAGCGAAACCCGGTTTCGTGTCACCCGACGAACAGCGCGTCCTCTTCGTCGCGCGTGGCCGCAGAAGACGGGCGGCGGGTGTCACGGTTCGGGCGCCGGCTGAAGGCCGATATCGCGGCCCGGACGGCGAGCGCCACCGCGTAGCCCTGGCGGAGCGGCCCGCCCACGGCGTTCCGGAGAATGCTCAGGCCTTCGTCGACCCGCGCCGTGGTGTTGGACAGGATCTGATCGACGCGCTCGATCTGAATCGAGGCGAGAGAAGTCGCGCGCGCGGCGTCGTCGGCGATCCGATGGACCTTCTCGACGAGCGGCTTGATCTCCTTGCGAATGTCGTCAGCGGTCGCCGACAACTGACGCGCCACGCGGAGGCTCACGACGATCAGGCCGATCTGGATCGCCGCCATGACGCACGACGGAGACGGCGATGACGCCGAGCCAGATCACAGCCCAATCGCTCACAGGGACTCCTTGCGTGCCTGTTCGAAGACCTCGCGGCCGCGATCGACGGCGCTCGCCAGATCCTCGCGCTGGCGATTGAAGAACTCGCGGCCGTCCCGGGCCAGCTGCTCGGCGCGATCCCGGCCCTCGCGCGCCTTCTCGGCGAGCTTCCGGCGCGTCTCTTCGCCCGAGCGCCGGCGCGTACAGCAGCGCCACGGCGGCTCCGGCGATCGCGCCGAGCACGAACGCCACGAGCACGGTTCCCGCGTGGTTCCCGTTGTCGGACATGGTGACCTCACCCGGCCAGCTAGAAGATACTGACGCTGACGTTCAGAGTACTTGCGCGGGTCCTTGCGCATGTCAGCGATCAGATCGCGCACTTCGAGGACCGCCCGATTCATGTTCTCATAAAGCTGCCGGTCGTGCAGCAGCTGGCCCGCCGTGCCGCGGCCCGGATTCGAGCCCCGCCACGACCTGGTCCACTCTGTTCGCCATGCTGTTCAGCCGGTCGTAGAGCTGCTGGTCGGTGAGCAGCTTGCCGGCCGTGCCCTCGCCCTTCGATCAGCCGCCCGGTGATCTGCTCGGCGTTCGACGCGGCGCCCGGAGATCGACTTGCCCATCGCCTCGTCGTTGAGAAACCGTCCGAGCGCGCCCTGCCCGTGTTGATCCGGGCGGTCACCGCCTGCAGGTTCTCGAGCGACGCCTTCAGCGCGTCGTACGCCGCCGGGTCCTGCATCAGCCCGCCGATCGTGCCCTGTCCCTCGTTCATCGCCCGCGTCACGGCGCTCGCCGACGTCGACGAATGCCTGAAGCTCCGTGTACAGCGCGTCGTCGGTGACCAGCTTGCCGAGCGTGCCGCGGCCCGCCCGCACGTCGGCGAGGAGCGCGTCCATCTGACTCGAGGCTCGCCGAGGCGGTTGCGGTCAGATCCTTCGAATGAATCTGGCCGCACGGCCGCGCGGCACGTACGCCCAGTCCGGCAGCGGCGTGCCGCCCGGCGCCGGCCGTGATGTCGATGATCGGCTCGCCGAGCAGGCTGAGCGAACCGATCGTGGCCGACGACCGTTCGTGACGAGCGGCCGGACGTCTTCGAGCAGCTCGAATCCGACTTCGACCTGGTTGCCGGCGAACTCGACGGTCGGACGGTGCCGATTTCCTTGCCGCTCAGCCGGACGACCGCGCCGGCTTCAGTCCCTGCACGTCGTCGAAGCGGGCCTTCAACGGATAGCGCTGCCACCAGAAACCGCCCTCGCCGCCGACCGCGAAGATCACGACGATCACGAGCAGCACGGCGACGATGCCGAGGATGCCGACTTTCAACTGCGACCAGGCGATCGAACGGGTACGTGGCATGGCTGTGTCCTCGAGCTAACTCAGAAACGCCTTCAGGTACTGATCGTCGGACGCGCGCAGCTCGTCGGCGTTCCCTTCGAACGCGACGCGCCGTCCCGCAGCATCAGGAACTCCGTTCGATCCTTCTTCGGCGGCGTCGACGCCGATGTAGTCGATGTCACCGTCCGGCCGCGCGACCGCCTCGTGCGTGGCGATGAAGAACGCGTCGCGCAACTGGTGCGTGACGATGATCGAGCTCACGCCTTCGAGGTCGCGCAGCTTGATGATCTCGTCGTCGATCGTCAGCGCCGTGATCGGATCGAGGCCGGTCGTCGGCTCGTCGTAGAGGAGGATGCGCGGCCGCGACGTCAGCGCCCGCGCGATCGCGACGCGGCGGCGCTGGCCGCCCGACAGCTCCGACGGCATGCGCTCGCCGAACTCGCCGAGCCCGACGAAGCCCAGCACCTCGTCGACCCGCGCGTCGACCTCGTCGAGCGGCAGGTCGGTTTCCTCGTACAGGCGGTAGCCGACGTTCTCGCGCACGGTCAGCGAGTCGAAGAGCGCGCCCTCCTGGAACACCATGCCGAGGCCGGCCCGCACCTCCATCAGCTCCTCCTCGGACAGCTCGTCCACGCGATGCCCGTTGACGAGAATCTCGCCCGGCGTCGGGCCGCAGCAGCCCGAGGATCAGCCGGAGGATGGTGGACTTGCCCGCGCCGCTCGCGCCCAGGATGATCTTCATCTGGCCCGGCATGCAGCGTGAAAGCTGACCGTCTTCAGAATGACCTTGTCGTCGAACGCGAGCGAGACGTCCGTGAACACGACGACCGGGCCCGACGCCTGGCTCGGCGAGCGCTGACGTTGACGATTGGGCGGCGTCGGGTCGCGTCATGTCGACTGCACTCAGTACATCAGCGCGATCAGCAGCTTCGTCACCAGGAAATCGGCGGCCAGCACGACGACCGACCCGGCCACCACGGCGTTCGTCGTCGCCCGGCCGACGCCCTGCGTGCCGCCGTGCGCCCGCAGGCCGACGTGCAGGCAATCGTCACGAGCGCGAAGCCCGAGCACGAACGGCTTGATCAGGCCCATCCAGATGTCGTCCAGGTACAGACCCTCGTACGACGTTGCTCCAGTAGATGCTGCCGGCGACCTTCAACTGCGTCACGGAAATCACCATGCCGCCGAGCATCCCGACGGCGTCGCTGACGACCGTCAGGACCGGCACCATGATCGTGCCGGCGATCACGCGCGGCACGACCAGCTTGCGCACCGGATCGGTGCCGAGCGACCGCAGCGCCGCGATCTGATCGGTCACCGCCATCGATCCGAGCTCGGCGGCGATGCCGGATCCGACGCGGCCCGTCACCATCAGCGCGGTCAGCACCGGCCCCAGCTCCTTGACCATCGACGCGCCGACGAGCCGGCCGACGACGGATCGGGCGCCGAACTGATCGAGCGTCAAGCCGGACTGCAGCGCGAGCACCATGCCGGTGAAGAGCCCCGTGAGCACCACGACCGTCAGCGATCCGATGCCGATGGCGTCGAGCTGCTCGACGATGTCGCGCGTGTAGATCGGCCGGGTCACCAGGCCACGCGCGACCTGCCCGACGAGCAGGAGGTACTCCTGGACCTCGAGCACCGCGCGCTTGACGCGCTCCCCCATCAGCGCCCGCGCTCCGGCTTGGCGATCGAGATCCGGATTGCGGAGCGACTTCAGCCGGTCGCGAAGCGATGCGGCGCGCTCGAACTCGAGGTTGGCGGCCGCGGCGCGCATTTCCCGTTCGAGCGCGCTCAGGGCCGCGTCGAGCTCTGCCTGCGTCTTGTACTGCTCGCGCGCGTCGGCCACGGTCGGCACCGTGACGTAGTCACGCTCGTAGACGCTCGAGAGCACCTCGTCGATGTTCTTGATGATCGAGGCCGGCGTAATGCCGTGCTCGACGTTGTACGCCTCCTGGACCTGGCGGCGGCGGTCGGTCTCGGCAATCGCACGGCGCATGGAGTCGGTCTCGACATCGGCGTACAGAATCGCGCGCCCGCGGACGTGGCGGGCCGCCCGGCCGACCGTCTGAATCAGCGCGCCCGACGAGCGCAGGAAACCCTCCTTGTCGGCGTCGAGAATCGCCACGAGCGACACCTCCGGGAGGTCCAGGCCCTCGCGGAGCAGGTTGATCCCCACGAGCACGTCGAAGACGCCCCGCCGGAGGTCACGCAGGATCTGTACCCGTTCGAGCGTGTCGATATCCGAGTGCAAATACCGCACACGCACGCCCAGCTCCTGGTAGTACTGGGCCAGATCCTCGGCCATCCGCTTCGTCAGGGTCGTCACGAGGACGCGTTCGCCCCGGGCCGCCACCGTGCGAATCTCAGCGAGCAGATCGTCGACCTGGCCCCGAACGGGCCGGACGTCGATGGCCGGATCGACCAGGCCGGTCGGCCGGATGATCTGCTCGACAATGACGCCGCCCGCCTGTGCGAGCTCGTACGGGCCGGGCGTCGCGCTGACGTACACGAGCTGCCCCGCACGGGCCTCCCACTCGGCGAAGTTCAGCGGCCGGTTGTCGAGCGCCGACGGCAGCCGGAAGCCGTACTCGACGAGCACTTCCTTGCGCGCGCGATCGCCGTGATACATCCCCCGCACCTGCGGCACGGTCTGGTGGCTTTCGTCCACGATGATCACGGCGTCGCCCGGCAGGTAGTCGAGCAGGGTCGGCGGCGGCTCGCCGGGCGCGCGGCCGGAGAAGTGCCGCGAGTAGTTCTCGATGCCGTGGCAGTACCCGATCTCCTTGATCATCTCGAGGTCGAACATCGTCCGCTGATGCAGACGCTGCGCCTCGAGGACGCGGCCGGCGCTTTCGAGATCGGCCACGCGGGTCACCAGCTCTTCCTTGATCGACTCGATGGCCTGCTTGGTCCGCGCGCGCGGCATCACGAAGTGCGACTTCGGGTAAATCGCGATGCGCTCGTGGCGCCGCACTTCCGATCCGGTGAGCGGATCGAACGACACGATCTCGTCGATCTCGTCGCCGAAGAACCCGATGCGCAGGCCGACGTCCTCGTACGCGGGATAGACCTCGACGATGTCACCGCGGACCCGAAAGGTGCCGCGGCGGAATTCGTGGTCGTTCCGTTCGTACTGGATCTCGACGAGCTTGCGCAGAATCTCGTCGCGCTCCATCGTGGCGCCGCGCTCGAGGGGGACCACCAGGCCGTAGTAGGCCTCCGGCGATCCGAGGCCGTAGATGCACGACACGCTGGCGACGATCACGACGTCGCGCCGCTCGAAGAGCGATCGCGTCGCCGACAGCCGCAGGCGATCGATCTCTTCGTTGATGATCGCCTCCTTCTCGATGTACGAGTCGGTGGACGGCATGTAGGCTTCGGGCTGGTAGTAGTCGTAGTAGCTGACGAAGAACTCGACCGCGTTGTGCGGGAAGAAGCGCCGGAACTCCTGGAACAGCTGCGCCGCCAGCGTCTTGTTGTGGACCATGACCAGCGCGGGCCGGTTCACGCGGGCCAGGACCTGCGCCATCGTGAACGTCTTGCCCGACCCGGTGACGCCCAGGAGCACCTGGGCCTTGTCCTGACGGTTCAGCCCCTCGACGATCTGCTCGATCGCCCGGGGCTGGTCGCCCTTGAGCTCAAAGTCGGTTTCGAGTCGAAACTGGTCCTGCACAGCCGGCATTTGTCGATGGGTCTGAAACCTCCGATGGTACTACGTGCCGTGATCGGATCAAATGCCCACCACGAAGACACGAAGCTGTTCTGGATGGCTCCTCACGATGCGTGCCTCCAATGTCTTCCGATCACAACCTTCGTGACTTCATGGTGGTCGTGATCCGCATGGCCACGGCAGGTCCTTCGGGCTAGCGCCGGGCTCCTGGTGCGATGTATCCCGTGCGCGTGCGAACGTCGGTGTCGCGCGTCCCGGGCCGGCCAGGCGCACCTGCACCTTGCGGAACGTCCCATCCTGCTTTTGATTCGTCGATACGTAGCCGAGCGTGTAGCGACCCCGCACCTCGCCGCGAATCGTGCCGTAGATCCGATCGAGGTCGCGCGGCGATCCCGGGAAGAAGACCGCCCCGCCGGTCTCGCGCGCGAAGAGCTGGAGCATGCCCTCCTGAATGAACCGTGACGAACCGGCCTGGTGCGCCGTGTAGCCGATGGCGTACAGCATCACGCGCCCGCCCCGCAGCATGTCGATGACCGCCGACGCGCCGAGGTCGCTCATCGAATCGCCGCCGTCGGTGTACATCACGAGCACGTGGATGCCGGTCCGGTCGCGCGTGCTCTCGACGTAGCGTCCGAGCGCGTCGTAGAGCGCCGTGCCCCAGCCGGTCTTGCGATCCCGCATGCGCTCGAACAGCTGCGGGTAATTGGACGGCTGGTAGCGGCCGAGACGCACCGTCCGCTCGAACTCGACGAAGGTCACGTCCCGCGCCTCCGGAAAATCGTTGACGAAGCGGATCGCGGCGTTGGACGCGGCCTCGAGGTCGCGTTCCATGCTCAGGCTCTTGTCGAGCATCAGGCCGAGCTGGACCGGAACCGTGTCCGACAAGGCATCCGCAAACGCGACAATGTTCTGCCGTACACCGCCCTCTCGAATTTCGAAATCGTCGGCGGTGAGTCCCAGGACGGGCTGCCCCTTGCTCGTCACGACAACAGGCAGGCTGACCAGATCGACGGAGGCCCGCACAGGCGGGGCGGCGCCCGTCTGCGGCCACACGGCCCACGCGACAAGTGCCGCGTGCGTGAGCCAGAGGAGCCTCGGCATTCGCCTATATAATCATTGATTGTGCGTGCGCTGGCAGTTTGCCAGGACGAGCTGGTCATCCGGTTGCTTCATCGGGTGCTGGCGACAGGATTCGAGATCGAGTTCCTAGTCGAGAGCCGCCCGCTCGCTCGACGACTCGCCGATGATGGGATACCGACGACCGTCGGCGATCCGAAACGGATCGATTCCTACCTGCGTGCCGACGTCACGCCGAACACCTGCGTCATCCTCGAGAGCAACGGCCGTCGCGGCCTGAAGAAGATCGTGACCGCCGTGCGGGACGCCGGCGGCAGCCTGCTCTACCTGCTCGACGTGGACGGATCCGTCCAGCGCAAGAACATGGACGAGCTGCGGGCGGTCGTGCCGGAATTGTCGCAGCTCGATCTCGCCGAGCTGCTCGTCGCCCGACGCTGACGACCGAGCTCGGCCGGTCGCTGACGCGCGCGCGGGTGCAGCAGTACCAGCGATACTTCGCGGACGCCGATCGCGTCCTGATCCTGCTCCACAACGAGCCCGACCCCGATGCGCTGGCGGCCGGACTCGCGCTCCGCAACGTGCTGCGCCGCACGCGCACGACGGCCATCATCGGCGCGCTCAAGGGCATCACCCGCCCTGAGAACCTCCGCATGGCGGACCTGCTCGATATCCAGGTCGAGACGCTGACGCCCGATGAGTTCTCGGGTTTCGATCGCATTGCCACGGTCGACGTGCAGCCGCACTACTTCGGCGGCCTGCTGCCGCGCGTGGACCTGGTCGTCGACCACCATCCCGAACAGCCGGGCTACACGGCGGTCTTCAAGGACATCCGGTCGGACTACGGCTCGACCTGTACGATCCTCACCGAGCACCTCCGGGCCGTGGACGTCAACATCTCGGAGCGGACCGCGACGGCGATGCTCTACGCGATCAAGTCCGACACGCTCTTCTTCGCCCGCCAGACCAACCGGCTCGACCTCGACGCCTTTTCGTTCCTGTATCCGCTCGCCGACCCGGCGCTGATTCGCAAGATGGAAGGCGCGGAAATCACGCTCGAGCGCCTGGAGCACGTCACGCGGGCGCTGGCGACGAGCCGGCTGCGCAATCAGGTCCTGTCCGCGTTCCTCGGCGAGACCTCACGCGAGGACTTCATCCCGTACACCGCCGACTTCCTGCTCCAGGTCGAGAACGTCAAGTGGACGATCGTGTCGGGAATCGTCGGCGGACAGCTCATCCTCAGCGTGCGGAACCTCGGCTACAGCCGCAACGCCGGGGAGTTCGTGAAGGCGAACTTCGCGGACATCGGGAGCGCCGGCGGCCACCGGGCGATGGCCAAGGCCGTCATGCCGGTCGAACGATTCCGCGTGAAGTTTGGCGACCTCTCCGGCATCGGCATCGCCGCGCGGATCGGCGACCTCGCCGAAGTGTTCCTGCACGACGCGACGCCTGAGCGCAAGGCGCCGGTCAGGGTCGCGGACTGAAGACCCGTTCTTCCACCCGATCGCCCGCCGCCGCCACCGGCTCGATGAAGTGCCGATAGGCGTCGGCATAGCCCTGCGCGATCAAGTCGGCGGTCGTGTGACGGCGGTCGGAGGCCTCGTCGTAGGTCTCGCCGAAACCAAACGGACCGATCGGGTTGTGGTCGGGCCGGATCACGAAGACTCCTGAGAACCGGTTCGCCGCGGACGTCCAGCCGTCATGGAGCGCCGCCGTTTCGACCGACCGCACAATCTCGCCGACGCGATCGCGGAGCGACGCGGGCCGCGGCCGCATGCCGTGCGGCGCGGCGGACCACGCCGCCGGGCTCACCAGAATCACCTGCTCCACGCCGACGCCCGCCAGCTCGTCGAGCAGTCGCGACACGAGCTCGGGCCGATCGCAGAGCCGGTGCCGCTCGCCCCGCCAGTAGCTGTCGGCCGGAAACTCGACGAGGACCGGCGACGTGGCGATCGGCAGGCGCAGCGCCGCCTGCAGGAACGTCACGATGAGCTCGCGCTGCGGGCCGGTGAAGTCCACGATCTCGGCTTCGCGCGGGCTGTCGTGGTGCCGGCGGGCCTCGAGCGCCGCGCGACCCGGCGCGGCCAGGATCGCGCCGACCAGATCTCGACGACCGTCGAGGTCGTGAACGGCCAGCAGCACCTCGTGGAAGCCCGGCTGGCCGAAGTTGTCGGTCAGGACATCCACGTAGCGCCGGCCAATCTCGCGCGCGGGCGGACGAGGCTCGTCGGACGCGCCGCGGACGAGCGTCCACAACGCCTCGAGAAGCGTCCCGGTCGGCTCCGACGCGTCCAGCGGGCGCGCCGAGCAGATGCCACCAGAAGCCTCCCTGCCAGCGGCGCCTGGACCGTTCCTCGCGAAGCGCGCGCACCGCGGACACCGCGAGCACGCCGGCAATGATCAGGACGCCCAGAACAAACAACCTGGGAACGATGGTCGGCAAGACCGGCGGATCGAACAGCGTCTCGACAAATTGCTGATACGCGCTCACCAGGCTGGCCGAGAGGCTGGTGAGGCCCACGAGCGACGGCGACAATGCCGGCGGCGTAGGTGAAGCCCGCCACGATGAGGACGAGCGCCGGCACGAGGAACACACCCGCCGCCGCGATCAGTCCGATCATCGAGATGCGGAGCGCGGCACGCCAGCGATACGCGCGTTTGAGCGCCGGAGCCGTCCAGGGCCCGGCCGGGTCCCAGACCTTGGCGCCGCCGTCAATCGCGGCGGCGAGCGCCGTCATCACACCGGCGCCATGCGCGGCGAGCACGTCGAGCTTGATGCCGGCTTCGGTGAGCGCCTTCAGCACACCGGCGTGGTAGGCGCCAGCCGTTCCCGCGCCGCAGAGGATGACACCCGTGCGAAGACGCGGGGAGTAGGTGGACTCAGGCATTACACCCGTTACTCATCGTGCACGGTGACGAGCTTCAGGATCTCGAACTTGCGGTTGCCGCCCGGTGTCGGCACGCTGACCGAGTCGCCCTCTTCTTTGCCCACAAGCGCCCGGCCAATCGGAGACGCCACCGAGACCAGGCCGGTGTCAGGGTTGGCGTCCTCAGGCAGGACCAGCTCGTACGTGAATTGGCGGCCCTTCTCGACGAGCGTGAGCTTCGACCCGAAGCCCGCGCGGTCGTGCGGGATCTTCTCGAGGTTCATGAGCTGAATCTGCGACACGCGGGTCCGCAGCATGGACACCCGCGCTTCGACGAACCGCTGGCGTTCCTTCGCCGCGGCGTACTCCGCGTTCTCACGCAGGTCGCCGAGCTCGCGTGCGCGCTGAATCTCTTTGGGGAGCTCCTGCGTCAATTCGCGCTCGAGCTGGACAATCTCGTCTTCGAATCTCTTGATCAGACGGGCTTTCATGACTCGTGGACAGAATACTCCGTTCCCCGTTCCCCGTTCCACGTTCCCCGTTCCTGGTCTCGCGGGTCCGTGGCACTGGAACGCGAACAGGGAACGTGGAACGAGGAACGGAACAGGGAACGACGTGCTTTGTCGTACGATGACGCCGTGCCGCGCATCACCAGCCGCCAGCACCCCGTCGTCCGGCGCCTGCGACGACTGGCTTCCCGGCGCGAGAAGGGCGTCGTCCTTCTCGATGGTCCGCATCTGCTGGTGGACGCGCTCGCGGCGAGAGTCCGCGTCGATCTCGTGCTGACCGACGGCCGCCACGCCGCCCTGGCCGAGCGCGCGCGGTCTGCCGGCGCCACCGTCCACGAGGGCAGCGCCGGCGTGCTCGAGGCCGCCAGTCCCGTCACGTCGCCAACCGGCGTCGTCGCGGTCGCGCACTGGCAGCCACAGGACGTCTCCGATGTGTTGGCCGCCGATGCGCCGGTCATTGGCCTGGTCGGCGTGCAGGATCCGGGCAACGTCGGCAGCGTCATCCGCAGCGCGGACGCGCTGGGGGCGGGCGGCGTGCTCCTCCTCGACGGGTCCGCCGATCCCGGCTCGTGGAAGTGCCTCCGCGGCGCGATGGGCAGCACGTTCCGGATTCCGATCGCGCGCGGGTCGACCGCGGACGTGATGCCGCTCGCCAAATCGCGGCAGCGGTCCGTGGTGGCCGCGATCGCCACCGGAGGGACGCCGCTCGAATCGCTCACGCTCGGCGACTCGGCGGTCGTGCTGCTCGGCAACGAAGGAGCGGGTCTCGACGAGACCGTGGCGACCACTGCCGATCAGACGATGACCGTGACCATGCGGGCCGGCATGGACTCGCTGAACGTGTCGGTCACGGCGGCGCTCGTGCTGTGGGAGGCGCATCGCCAGCGTCACGCCGCTCGTGCGGCCCGCCCGGCACGCGTCGAGCGAAGCCGATGACGACGCCGCTGTTTGGCGATCCGGAGCCGACGCCGGCCGGCACGCCGCTGGCCGAGCGCGTGCGGCCGCGATCGCTCGACGAACTCGTCGGCCAGTCGCATCTCGTCGGGCCAGGCAAGCCGTTGCGGCGCGCCCTCGAACAGGGTCTCCTGCACTCCCTGATCCTGTGGGGCCCGCCGGGTACCGGCAAGACCACCATGGCGCGCTTGCTCGCCGTCGGTGGCGGGGGCGGACTTCGTCGCGTTCAGCGCGGTCACGTCCGGCATTCGCGAGATCAAGGACGTGATTGCCGCGGCCGACCATCGCCGGCGTCAGACCGGCCGACGGACGATCCTGTTCGTCGACGAAATCCACCGCTTCAACAAGGCGCAGCAGGATGCGTTCCTGCCGCACGTCGAGGGCGGCACGATCGTGCTCGTCGGCGCGACCACGGAGAACCCGTCGTTCGAGGTCAACTCCGCGTTGCTGTCGCGCGCGAAGGTCTACGTCCTGGAGCCGCTGACGTCCCGACGACATCGTGTCGATCCTCGAGCAGGCGCTTCGGCGATGACGAACGCGGCCTGGGCGCGCTCGGGGTCGAGGCCGACCCGGCCGCGCTGACCGCCATCGCCATCTACGCGAATGGCGATGCGCGCGTCTCGCTGAACCTGCTCGAGCAGGTTGTGGCGATGCTTCCAGCGCCCGACCGATGGACGCCGCCATCTGTCGTTGGAGGCGCTCGCGGGACTCGATCGAGCGCCGTTCGCTGCTCTACGACAAGGCCGGCGAGGAACACTTCAACCTGATCTCCGCGTTGCACAAATCGATCAGAAACAGCGACGCCGACGCAGCCGTCTACTGGCTCGCGCGCATGCTCGAGGCCGGCGAGGATCCGCTCTACGTCGCCAGACGGCTCGTGCGCTTCGCGTCCGAGGACATCGGCAATGCCGACCCACGCGCGCTCGAGGTCGCGCTGGCGGCCAAGGACGCCGTGCACTTTCTCGGCATGCCCGAAGGCAACACCGCGCTCGCGCAGGTGCGTCACGTACATGTCAGCCGCCCCGAAGAGCAACGCGGTCTACAAGGCGTACCTCCAGGCCGCGGACGACGCCTTGAAAGACGTCGCGGCGCCAGTCCCGCTGCACCTTCGCAATGCGCCGACGAAGTTGATGAAGGGCCTGGGATACGGCGCGGGCTACAAATACGCCCACGACGAAGCCGAGGGCGTGGCGCGGATGAGCTCCCTTCCACCACACCTCGAAGGGCGCCGGTACTACCAGCCGACGGAGCGCGGTGTGGAAGCGCGTCTCAAAGAGGCGCTCGACAAGGCAAGGGCACTGCGAACGAAGGCGTGAGATGAGGAGGATGCCATGCGCCTGCTGGCACTGAGCGTCGCGCTGTTTCTCGTCGTGGCGGCACCCGCCGCCGCGCAGATGACCGACCTCGAACGCGAACGGCTCGTCGCTCATCTCGAGATGACCGCAAGCTGGCTCGACGACGAAGTCTCGAACCTCTCACAGACGCAGCTCGCGTTCCGCCGGGCACCGGGCACCTGGAGCATCCTCGAAGTGCTCGAGCATCTTGTCGTCGTCGGCCCAATCTACTGGGACGATCTGCAGCAAGGCGTGCAGGGCCCTCCGAGCCGCGACGATCTCACCAGCGGCGACGCCACGGTCCTGTGGTACGGCATCAATCGCACGAACCGAGAGCCCGCGGTGCCGTCGGAACGGCCGCCAGGCCAGCTGCGCGACGTGAAACGCGGGCTCGCCGAGTACGGGAAGAACCATGCACGATTGGTTCAGTACATCAGGACGACGAAGGATGATCTGCGGCACCGGTTCGTGCAACGGCAGGCGTGCGATGCCTATCAGTGGGCGCTGCTGATTTCGACACACGAGCAACGACACATTCTGCAAATCCGCGAGGTCAAGGCGGATCAGCGGTTTCCAACACAGTGACGCGCACCGATCGATGGCAAGACGCGTTCTTCCTGGCCGCCGCTGCGATTGCGTTGGGCAACGCGGTCCACATTGCCAATGGCTTCCTTGATCCGGAAGCGATCACGTATCTATCGTGGGCATTCGTCTTCTGCGCCCTCGCGGTATTCATGCCGCGCGTGAAGTGGCTGGAACAGCGGCGCGAATCGCCCACGGTTCTTCTGCTCACCGCCGGCTTGATTTTTCAGTTTGGAGAGCTGCTCACCGATCCGCCGGGCATGTATTTGCTCGTTGAGGGCCCGCAGGCCTACGTCACCTACTACAAAGGGTTGATTGCCGCCGCAGTCGTGGCCGGTTCGCTCGTGCCGAACGGCACATGGTTCAGGAATTCCAGAATTCTGGCGCTCCTGGCGATTCACTTCGCCCTCGGGCTCTGGCTGATTCACGCGTCGCCCAGCCCCGTCATCGACGTCTTCCTCTTCCAGCGCGACGGCATCAACGAGCTGTTCGCCGGCGGAAACCCGTACGCGATGACGTACCTGGACATCTACGGAAAGTCCACGGTCTACGGTGAAGGACTCTCGGTGAACGGGCGACTCACCTTCGGGTTTCCATACCCGCCGTTGAGCCTCTTCCTGGCGATCCCCGGCCATCTCTTCGGCGACCACCGCTACTCTCAGCTCGCCGCCATGACCGCCTCCGGAGCGCTGATGGCGTACGCCCGGCCTGGCCGATTAGGAGCCCTCGCCGGCGCGCTCTTCCTGTTCACGCCGCGCGGTCTCTTCGTTCTCGAGCAGAGTTGGACCGAACCGTTTCTCGTCTTCTTGCTATCGGCGACCGTGTTCGCGGCGTGCCGTCGAGAAACATGGGTCCCGTATTTGTTCGGCCTCTTCGTGGTGGTGAAGCAGTACTTGGTCTTTGTCGTTCCGCTGGCCTGGCTGATTCTTCGGCGGCCGCTTCCTGACAGGAACGAGCTGGGCCGGTGGGCGTTGAAGGCTGTTGGCAATCGGTGCGGCGGTCTCGTTGCCGTTGGCGCTGTGGGACATCAGGGCGTTCACCAGAGACGTGGTGACCTTGCAGTTCTACCAGCCGTTCCGCATCGACGCGCTCACCTACCCGGCGAACGCGGTGCGTGCAGGAGGCAGCCCATGGCCCACGTCGTTGGCGTTCATCGCCGCGGTGCTCGCCGTTGGCTTGTCTCTGCTTCGCGCGCCGCGAACCCCGGCTGGTTTCGCCGGAGCTGTCGCCCTCACATACTTTGGATTCTTCTCGTTAAGCAAGCAGGCCTTCTGCAACTACTACTACTTCGTCCTGGGAGCACTCTGCTGCGCGGTTGCCGCCTTCTACGGCGATGGCACGAGAACACACGCGCCGATCAGCGTTGAAGCGTCTCCGCGCGCACCGTGCTCTTCTCCCGCGCGTCGCGGAGCAGGAAGTCGAGACCGGGCGTGCTCTCGGCCACCACGAAGATTTGGTACGAGAAAAGCGATTTGCTGAGACGAATGAGCGCGAGATTGACGTGAATGGCCGCCTTGCCCAACCAGCCATTGCCCAAGACCTTGGGGAACGGCGCGGGCACGCCGCGGACCTCTTTCACGCGGAAGCCCGTGTCGCGCAGCAGGTGCCGCAGCGTTCGGAAGGTGAACAGCCGAGTGTGGGTGCGATCGAGAATGCCCGCCTTCCCATAGTTGAACTGACCGAAGAGCAGCATCAGCCGCTGAACGAAGAAGGAGACGTTCGGCGTCGTCAGCACCAGCGTCTTCGGCGTGTGCTCGAACTGCGAACGCAGCCGCTCGACGAACGTCTCCGGTTCCTTCAGGTGCTCGATGACGTCGAGCAGCATCAGGTAGTCGGACTGGCTGACGTCGAAGGTCAGCTCGTCGTCGAGGTCTTGAACGAAGACCTGGATGGCCGGGTCCTTCTGCTCGGGCTCGTGTTGATCGACCACCGAAACCTTGCAGCCCCGGCTGGCCAACTCCTTGGCGAGGCCCCCAGGACCTGAGCCGATGTCCATGACCGACGCGCCGGGAGGCACCGCGTCGAGCGCCCACGAATGGCTGCTCGGGAAGCCGAGCTTCAAGTCGTAGTGCGCGTTGCCGCCGGCCGCGGTATCGAAGCGCCGCCGGTACATGACGCCGGCGCGGTGCAGCGTGTTCATCACGGTCGCGACCATCACGTCCTTGGCGTATTTCAGCCCGTTCACTCGACAGATTTCGTCTCCGTAGTACGTCGGAATCGGCAGCTCCTTGATTCGCAGCCCGCGCGTTGATGAGCTGAATGATGATCTCGGTGTCGAAGTGAAAGTCGTTCGAGTTCAACCGGAAATTCAGCTTCTCGAGTGCGCCGTCGCGTAGATCGCGGTAGCCGGAGTGGAACTCGGAGAGCCTCGTCCCGAGCAGGAGGTTCTGGGCGGTGCTGAGCAGCTTGTTGCCGACGAACTTGTACAGCGGCATGCCGCCCTGCAGCGCGCCAAAGCGGGTCATCATGCGGCTGCCGAAGACCGCATCGGCCTCGCCATCGCGCAACGGCTGAACCAGCCGCGGCAGCTCTTCAGGCGCGTATTGCCCGTCGCCGTGAACCATGGCGACGTAGTCGAACCGCTCGGCAATCGCGAAGGCGTAACCGATTTTCTGATTGCCGCCGTAACCCTGGTTGTACTCGTTGCGGAGCACCGTCATTCGGATGTCGGGGTGGTGCTCTTGGAACTCGCGACCGATGGCGAAGGTGCGGTCTTCCGAGGCGTCGTCGACCACGAGCACTTCGCACTCGTATTCGTCGAAGATGCCGCGCGGAATTCGCTCGAGAACCGAGCGGAGCGTGTCTTCCGCGTAGTAGGCAATGACGAAAATCAGCAGGCGTTTCTTCTGGAATTCCCTCACGCCTTCCCTCTATGGCGCCTGTGCGCCGCCCTACCCTGAGCTCGTGGAACAGATGTCTTCGATGCCGGAGTGCGGACAGGTTTCTAGATCCGTTCGAAGCTCCTCTCGATCTCCCGCCGCGTGAGCCGCAGCACGACCGGCCGCCCGTGCGGGCACACCGACGAATGCGCCGTGCGGCGCAGCTCGTCGAGCAGGTACTGCATCTTCTCGCGCGTGAGCGGGTCGTTCGCCTTCACGGCCGCGTGACACGCCATCGTCGCGGCGACCCGGCGGAGCGCGTCGTTGACGCCGGCGCCGGGCGACAGGCCGTCGAGGTCGCTCGCCAGCGCGCGCAATGCCGCCTCGCTGCGGGTGAATTCGAGCAGCGCCGGCACGGCGCTCACCGACAGGCTCGTGCCGCCAAAGTCGGCGATCTCGAACCCGAACGCCGCCAGAGCGCGCTTCGTGCTGCAGGAGCGTCTGATGCTCGCCCGGCCCGAGCTCGAGCACGACCGGCGTCAGCAGGCGCTGCGACTCGATGGTGCCGCGTCGTCAGCCGCTCGGCGATCTGCTCGAAGAGGATGCGCTCGTGGGCCACGTGCTGGTCGATGATCGCCAGGCCCTCTTCGTCGGCGGCGATGATGAACGTGTTGCGGAACTGGCCGAGCGGCACCATCGGCCTGAGCAGCTCCGGGAGGCCGCGTCGAGCCCGGCGACCGGTGCTCATGGGCGCGTTCACCGCGCGCGGCGCTCCGCGCTCGGGAGCGGTCGCGGCCGCGGAGCCGGCGCCGAATCCCAGCGGCAGCGGCCGGGACGCCGGCGCTCCGACGGCCACCGGCTCGGCGGCGAGCGCAAACCTGATCTCGGGCGCGCCGCCGTCGCTCAAGGCGTCCACGATCGCGCGGCGCAGAATCTCGTGCACCAGGCCCTGATCGAGAAACCGCACCTCGGCCTTGGTCGGATGGACGTTCACGTCCACGCGGTCGGCCGGCACTCGAGGAACAGGTGCACCTCGGGGCTGCGTTCCTTGATCGTCGCGACGCTGTACGCCTGCTGAATGGCGTGCGCGATCGTGCGGTCGCGCACCATGCGCCGATTCACGAAGACGTGCTGCGGTCCGCGGACCGGGCCCTGCTCGCCGAGCGCCGCGACGTAGCCGCGCACCGACATCCCGGCCGCGTCCTTGTGGATCGGCACGAGATCGGCCCGGTCGCCGTAGATCTGAAAGAAGCGCTCCTCGAGTGAACCCGCCGGCGGCGCTTCGAGCAGCACCCGGCCGCCGCTTCGAGCACGAAGCCGACCGTCGGGATATCCAAGCGCGAGCTGCGTCACGAGGCGCGACACCTGCGCGGCCTCCGCGGTGTCGGCCTTCAGAAACTTCCGCCGCGCCGGCAGGTTGAAGAAGAGGTCGGCGACTTCGACGAGCGTGCCCTCGGGCGCGCCCATCTCGCGAACAGACGGCCGTTCGGCCCGCCTCAACCCTGATCTCCGTGCCGCTCAGCTCTCCGCGCGCGCGCGTGCGCAGCCGAAATCGCGAGACCGAGGCGATGGACGGCAGCGCCTCGCCGCGAAATCCCAGCGTCTGAATCGCGGCCAGGTCGGACGCCGTCGCGATCTTGCTCGTGGCATGACGCTCGAGCGCGAGCTCCGCGTCCGCGCGCGTCATCCCCTCGCCGTCGTCTTCGACCGACACGAGCTTCTTGCCGCCGAAATCGATGGCGATGGTGACGCGCGTGGCGCCGGCGTCGACGGCGTTCTCGACGAGCTCCTTGACGACCGAGGCCGGACGCTCGACGACCTCGCCGGCGGCAATCTGGTTGGCGAGGTCGGGCGGCAGCCGATGGATGCGATTCACAGCCAGCGCATCCGGCGGAAGACCCACAGCATGCCGCCGGACGACCGCACCGATGATGCGCGACGATCCACCAGAACTGCGCCTCTTCGCCGCCAGGCAGGTGCGGCAGCGGCACGTTCATGCCGTACATCCCGGTCAGCACCGTCAGGGGCATGAAGATCGTGGAGATGAGCGGTCAGGACCTTCATGACCTGGTTCATGCGGTTCGACTGCATCGACAGATACGCGTCGAGCAGCCCCGTCACGCGATCCTGAAAGAACGCGACTTCGTCGGCGACCCGGACGAGCTGGTCGTACACGTCGCGAAACCGGTACGCCAGCTGCTCGGGAATCTCGGTGAACTCGCGCCGGGCGAGCCGCGCCACCGCGTCGCGCTCGGGCAGCGCGACGCGGCGCAGCGCTGGCGACATCCGCCTTCAACCCGAGAATCTCCTTGAGCGGGTTCACGCTCGGATCGTCGAAGACCGTTCGCTCGAGCGCCTCGAGCCGCGCTTCGAGAATGTCGACCGACGGCCGGTAGCCGTCCACCATGTCGTCGACGATGCGATGCAGGAGCGCCACCGGGCCTTCGGCGAGCACGTCGTGATGCTTGACGCAGAGCGACTGTTGAGACGAGATGGCCGGCGACGGCACCGTGTGGACGGTGACGAGCAGATTGCGAGCCAGAAAGAAATCGATGTCCTGCGTCTGTGCCTCGTGCATCTGCTCGTACGGCACGACCTCGTGCAGGATCAGGTAGAGAAACCCGTCGTAGCTCTCGACTTTCGGATGGTGCCGACGCTGCGAGCGCGTCCTCGACCGCCAGCTCGTGAAAGTGGAAGACGTCCTGCAGCAGCGGACGGTCCGCCTCGGTCGGCCCCTCGATGTTCGACCCAGACCTGCTCGGGCGCGCCCGGCAACCAGCCAGGCCGGGTCCACAGACTCGGCCGGGTGGGTCACGCCGTCCTGATGGACGAGAACCGTGACCATCGGGGAGGACTCTGGACAAGTTAGAAGTGAGAAGTCAGAAGTTAGAAATGACTGAGCGCGCGCCCTGCCGTGACATGCGCCCAGTTGCTTCTGACTTCTGACTTCTGACTTCTAACTTGTCTTGCTTGACTCGCCGAGCGCCGCCTGGGCGGCCGCGAGGCGCGCGACCGGCACGCGGAACGGCGAGCAGCTCACGTAGTCGAGGCCGACCTTCTCGAAGAACTCGATCGACGCCGGATCGCCGCCGTGCTCGCCGCAGATGCCGAGCTTGATGTCGGGCCGCGTCTGCGCGGCCCTTCGTCACGGCGATCTCGACGAGCTGGCCGACGCCGGTCTGGTCGATCGTGGCGAACGGGTTCTTCTTCACGATCTCGAGCTCGGCGTACTGCGGCAGGAACGAGCCCGAGTCGTCGCGCGACATGCCCGAGAGCGGTCTGCGTGAGGTCGTTGGTGCCGAAGCTGAAGAACTCGGCCGACTGCGCGATCTCGTCGGCGGTCAGCGCGCCGCGCGGGATTTCGATCATCGTGCCGACCATGTAGTTGAGCTTCACCTTCTGCTCGGCCTGCACCTCGCGCGCCGCCTGGTGGACGACCTCGATCTGCAGGTCGAGCTCCTTCTTGAAGCCGACCAGCGGAATCATGATCTCGGGCCGGACCTTGATGCCTTCCTTCTGCACGATCGCCGCGGCTTCGAACACCGCGCGCGCCTGCATCGCCGAGATTTCCGGGTAGCCGATGCCGAGGCGGCAGCCGCGGAAGCCGAGCATCGGGTTGAACTCGTGCAGTCCCTCGACGCGCTGGTGAATCCGCTCGGCGGACACGCCGATCTTCTTCGCCAGCTCGGCCTGCTGCTCCTTGCGTGTGCGGCAGGAACTCGTGCAGCGGCGGATCCAGGAAGCGGATCGTCGCCGGGTAGCCCTTGAGCGCCCGGAAGATGCCGGCGAAGTCCTCGCGCTGGTACGGCAGGAGCTTGGCGAGCGCGGCCTTTCGCTCCTCGAGCGTCTCGGCGAGGATCATCTCGCGCATCGCGTCGATGCGATCGCCCTCGAAGAACATGTGCTCGGTGCGCGTGAGGCCGATGCCGACGGCGCCGAACGCGACGGCGTTCGCGGTCTGCTCCGGCGTGTCGGCGTTGGTGCGCACGCTCATGCGCGTCGCGTCCGAGCACCACTTCATGAGCTGCTGGAAGTTCTTGAACTTCTCGGTCTTCTTCGCGGCTTCGTTGCCCTCGATCAGGCCGGCGACGATCTCGGACGGCGCCGTCTTGACCTTGCCGGCATAGACCGTGCCCGCCGTGCCGTCGATCGACATCCAGTCGCCTTCCTTGAACGTCTGGCCGTCGACCTTGACGGTGCGCGCCTGGTAGTCGACGTCGACCGCCGCCGCGCCGCAGACGCAGACCTTGCCCATCTGCCGCGCGACGAGCGCCGCGTGCGAGGACACGCCGCCGCGCGCGGTGAGAATGCCTTCGGCCGCGATCATGCCGCGGAGGTCTTCGGGCGACGTCTCGACGCGGACGAGCAGCACCTTCTCGCCCTTGTCGGCCGCCGCCACGGCGCGCTCGGCGTTGAGATAGATCTGGCCGGACGCCGCGCCGGGACCGGCGGGAAGGCCCTTGGCGATGACCTTGGCCTTGGCGACCTCGGTCGACGTCGAACACCGGCGCCAGCAACTGCTCGAGCTGATCGGCGGGGTTGCGCATCACCGCCGTCTTCCAGTCGATGAGCTTCTCCTTCTGCATGTCCATCGAGAACTTCAGCGCCGCCATCGCGGTGCGCTTGCCGTTGCGCGTCTGGAGCATGAAGACGACGCCTTCTTCGATCGTGAACTCGAAGTCCTGCACGTCCTTGAAGTGCTTCTCGAGCGTCTGGCGGATCCGTTCGAGCTCGGCGTACGCCTTCGGCATCGCCTTCTTGAGCTCGGCCACCGGCTCGGGCGTGCGGACGCCGGCGACGACGTCTTCGCCCTGCGCGTTGATCAGGAACTCGCCGTAGAACTCCTTCACGCCGTTGGCCGGGTTGCGCGTGAACGCGACGCCCGACCCGGAGTTGTCGCCGGTGTTGCCGTACACCATCGCCTGCACGTTGACGGCCGTGCCCCATTCGGTCGGGATGTTGTACTTGCGGCGATAGACGATCGCGCGGTCGTTCATCCACGAACCGAACACCGCGCCGACGGCGCCCATCAGCTGGTCCCAGGGCGAATCGGGAAACCGCTTGCCGGTGCGCTCCTTGACGAGCGCCTTGAACCGGGCGACGAGCTCCTTCAGGTCGTCGACCGTGAGCTTGGTGTCCTCGATGTCGCTGGTGATAACGCTCGTGCTTGAGCTCGTGGATCACGGTCTCGAACGGCTCGTGATCCTCGTCGGGGCGCTTCTGCACGCCGAGGACGACGTCGCCGTACATCTGGACGAAGCGGCGATAGCAGTCCCACGCGAAACGCGCGTTGCCGGTCTTCGTGGACAGCGCCTCGACGGTCTGATCGTTCAGGCCGAGGTTCAGGATCGTGTCCATCATGCCGGGCATCGAGTCGCGCGCGCCGGAGCGGACGGAGACGAGCAGCGGGTCCTTCAGGTCGCCGAACTTCTTGCCGGTCTGCTGCTCGAGCGCGGCGATGCCGGCTTCCATCTGGCGCTTGAGCGCCGGCGGGTACGTGCGCTTGTTGTCGTAGTAGTACGTGCAGACCTCGGTCGTGATCGTGAAACCCGGAGGCACCGGCAGGCCGATGCGGCACATCTCGGCGAGGTTGGCGCCTTTGCCGCCGAGCAGCGGCTTCATCGTCCCGTTGCCGTCCGTCTTTCGCCCGAAGAAATAGACGTACTTCGCGGCGCCTCTTGCCCGCTCTTGCCCTTGCTCACGGATTTCTTCGCTTCTGTGTCTTTGCCATCTGCCTCTCTACTCCGATGCCACGATTTCTGAAATGTCACCAAGCTGCAGAATCAGCAGCTCCAGTCGCTTCATGAGGCGGAGCCGGGCCTGCCGCAGCCGGGCATCATCGCTCATGACGAACACTTCTTCAAAGAACCGCGCCACGACCGGCTCGAGCTCCGAGGCCTCGACGTAGGCCTCGCGGAATCCGGCGCCCGTGCGCGACGGCGTTGTCGATCGGGCCGTGACGACGCTCGATCTCGGCGAGCAGCGCCTTTTCGGCCGGCTCCTCGAGCACGCGTGTCGAGCGCGGGCCGGTCCGTTCGTCGGCGTCGAACGCGTCCGCGCCGTAGTCGCGTGCCGATGTTCCGCACGCGCTTGAACATCTCGGCGAGCTTGCGGAACGCCGGCGTCGCCGCGTGTTCACGGCAGCACGCTCAGGTTCGCTTCGACGTCGACGAGGGCCGTCTTCTCGAGCGGCTGCGCGGAGCCCAGCACCGCGCGCACGTTGCGCCGATCGAATCCGCGCGTCTCGAGCACGAACTGCAGGCGCTCGACGAGGAACTGCTGCAGGTCGGCACGAATGTCGTCGAACGGCTGCTCGAAGCCGCTGGCCGCCTGACGCACGCAAATCCCAGAGCGGGACCCGCAGCCGACGCCCGGTCAGCGCTTCCCCATCGAGCAGGATGCGAATGACGCCGTGCGCCTGGCGGCGCAGCCCAAACGGATCGCGCGACCCGGTCGGCCGCTCGCCCGCCAGGAAGAGCCCGACGAGCGTGTCGAGCTTGTCGGCCAGCGACACGGCGGCCCACGCGGTCGCGCCCGCGCCGAGCGCGGCGGCCGTCGGGCCGCGCGTTGGGCTCAATCGACGTCGGCAGGTAGTGGTGGTAGATGGCCTTCCAGACGGCCTCGGGCTCGCCCGCCTCGCGCGCGTAGATGCCGCCCATCGTGCCCTGGAGCTCGGTGAACTCGCGCACCATGTCGGTGGCGAGGTCTGCCTTCGACAGCCGGGCCGCGCGAGCGGCCGTCTGCGACAGCGTCCGGCTGACCGAGGACCTTCTCCGCCATCCAGCCGCGCGAGCTTCTCGATCCGATCGGTCTTCTGCCGGTACGAGCCGAGGTGCTTGTGGAAGAGCACGGTTTCGAGGCGCGGCAAGCCGCCCCTCGAGGCCGATGCGACGGTCGGCGTCCCAGAAGAACCGCGCGTCACGCAGGCGCGCCGTGACCACGCGCTCGGCGTTGGTGCCGATCGCGCGATCGTTCGCGGTCTGCGTATTCGTGACCGCGAGGAACGCCGGCATCAGCGCGCCGGTCTGCGAGACGACCGGGAAGAAATTCTGATGGTGAATCAGCGTCGTGGTCAGGACTTCTTCGGGAAGCTCGAGGAACTCCGCGCTGAACGCGCCCGACACGACCGCCGGAAACTCGACGAGGTCCGGCACTTCGTCGAGCAGCGCCTCGGCCTGCGCGCGGCCCTGCATCATCGCGCGCCCGCCAATGCGGCGGGCCTGCGCTTCGAGGTCGCGCAGGATCCGATCGCGCCGATCGATCCGCGAGAGCAGGACGAAGTTCTCGGCGAGCTTCTTCCGGGTACTCGTCGAAGCGTGCGCACCTTGATGGCGCGTCCGGCGCGGCCGCTCGTCGCGAGGAACCGATGGCCGTAGGTGACGGCGCCCGACGTGACGTCCTGCACCCGCGGGCTCGACGCGACGGCCAGGCGCGCGATCGTGAACGGCACGACGCGTCCGCCGTACAGGAACAGCAGCCAGCGCATCGGCCGGCCGAACAGGAACTCGCCCTTTGCCGTCCTCGAGCTCGGCGTCCCAGTGCATCGGCTTCGGGAACGTCAGATCGCGCAGCACCTTGACGAGCACGTCCGGCAGCGCATCGACGGTCGCCTTGCCGCGGATGCCGCTTGCGTGTACGACAGGTACTTGCCGCGCGGCGTGTCCAGCTGGACCACCGCGTCGAAGTCGATCCCGAGCTTGCGCGCGAATCCGAGTCCCGCGTTCGTCGGGTGACCTTCGGCGTCGAAGGCGCGCCGACACCGGCGGGCCCATCACCACCTCGTCGCGGTCGTCCTGCCGATCGATGAGCTCGGGCACGCACGCCGCGAGCCGGCGCGGCGTCGCGTGCGATTCGATCGACGACCTTCACCGGCAACCCGGATTCGGTCAGCCGCGTCTTCAGCTTCTCGGCCAGCTGCGCCGTCGAGCGGCGGGAGCCACGACGCCGGCATTTCCTCGACGCCGATTTCGAGCAGCAGCTCACGATCCATGAGCGTCTCCCGAAGCGGGCGTCGGAGGCCGACCCAGGCTTGCGCGATCGCGACCGCCAGCTGCCGCACGCGCAGGATGTAGGACGTGCGTTCGGTCACGCCGATGCTGCCGCTCGCGTCGAGCACGTTGAACAGGTGCGAGCACTTCAGGCAGTGATCGAGCGCCGGCAGCACGAGGCCGGAATCGATCAGCACCTTGGCGAAGTCGTAGTGCCGTGTGAACAGGTCGCGATGGAACTCGGCGAACTGCCCGTCCGGCATCTTGACCTGGCCGAACACGTACTTCGACTGCTCGATTTCGTCGCGGAGCCGGACGTCGCGATACCGCACGCCGGGCGCCCACTGGAGGTCGTACACGTTATCCACGCCCTGGAGCGCCATCGCGAATCGCTCGAGTCCGTAGGTCAGCTCGACCGAAATCGGCGAGAGGTCCAGGCCGCCGGCCTGCTGGAAGTAGGTGAACTGCGTGATCTCGAGGCCGTCGTAGAGCACCTGCCAGCCGATGCCCCACGCGCCGAGCGTCGGCGACTCCCAGTTGTCTTCCTCGAACCGCACGTCGTGCGCGCGCAGGTCGATGCCGCACGCCTCGAGGCTCTGCAGATACAGATCCTGCACGTCGTCGGGCGCCGGCTTGAGGATGACCTGGAATTGGTGGTGCTTGAACAGCCGATTGGGGTTCTCGCCGAAGCGGCCGTCGACGGGCCGCCGCGAGGGCTGCACGTAGGCGACGTTCCAGGCGTGCGGTCCGAGCACCCGCAGGAACGTCTCGGGATGCATGGTGCCGGCGCCCATCTCGATGTCGAGCGGCTGCTGGATCAGGCAGCCCTGCGCCGCCCAGTAGTCCGAGAGTTTGGAGATCAGATCCTGCAGCGTCACAGTTCCGGTCTCAACTCCTTCACCACCCGCGCCGATCGCAGTTCCTTTTCGAGGTGCAACGCAATCAGCCGCTGGTGCGCCTGCTCGAGATCCTGGAGCGCACCCTCGGACGCGCCGGCCGCGGCAGCTTCCGACCGGCGTCCACGATCCGGAGGCGCGCAGAAAGTCGACGGCGTCGCCCGACAGGTGCACGCCGCCCGGCGCGCACGTCCGGCACACATACGTGCGCTCGGCGACGACCAGCGCGACGCCTTCGCCGAGCACCAGCCGCCCGCATCGCGGGCACCGGTCGAGCGCGGGATAGACGCCCTCGAGGCGCAGCAGCCAGTACCTCGAAGTACCGCGCCAGGGCATCAATCGATCCCGCTGCGCCCGAGCGCCACGGCCACGGCCGCCCCGAGCCGGAAGAGCCGCTCGTTCGGCAGCCCGTCGGGCGCCCACTCGTCGATCAGCTCCGCGAAATAGCTCGCGTGCCCAAGCGCCCGGGCGGCATCGCCAGGCGCGCGTCCTGCGCGCCGAATCGAGCGAACTCTGCTGCGGCTCGACCCGGTCCAGCCGCACGAGCTCGCGATTCTCACGCTCGACGTAGGTCGCCCGGCCCCGGCGTCAGCGGCTCCAGCGCCGCCCCGAACCGCCGGCGCGAGGCGGATGGCATTCTTGGCCACCCCGCGCTTCTTGCCGCGATCTTCGGTCAGGAAGACCACGATGCGATCCGCCTCGCCGTAGCGATATGTGCGAAGCACGAGCGCATCGGCCGAAAAGACCTGCATCGAACTCTAGCCGCAGCCCATCGACCCTCGCCGCTGGCCCGCGAATTGCCCATCATCATATAGGGGACAGAGCCTTTCAGATTCACGTTTTGGGGACAGAGCGTGCGGCGACCCGCCGTAACGCTCTGTCCCCAAAACAGCTGATCTGTGGAAAAGGGCTCTGTCCCCTACCTGCAGGAACAGCGTCGCCAGGCCGAGGAAGGACAGGAAGCCTGACATGTCGGTGACCGTCGTGATGAAGACGGAGGACGCCAGGGCCGGGTCGATCTTGAGGGCCCGAAGGCCGAGCGGGACGAGCGTGCCGGCGATGGCCGCGACGAACATGTTGATCATCATCGCGGCCATCAGGATGAGCGCGATGCGCCAGTCGCGCGAGATCGCCCACGCGACCAGCGCCCCGACCAGGCCGGTCGCCAGGCCGTTGCCGATGCCGACGAGCCCTTCCTTGAAGAGCGCGTGACGGGCATTGCTCCAGGTCAGCTCGCCGAGCGCGAGACCGCGGACGATCACCGCCAGCGTCTGCGTGCCGGCGTTGCCGCCCATGCCGGCGACGACGGGCATGAAGGTCGCGAGAATCAGCACTCTGACTGATGGTCTCCGTGAACAAGCCCGACGACCGACGCCGCGAGGAACGCCGTCGCCAGGTTGACGAGCAGCCACGGCAGCCGCTGACGCAGCGAGTCGGACGGCGGCGTCAGCACGCCGTCGTCGCGCGACACGCCGGCGAGCCGGAACACGTCTTCGGTCGCTTCGTCCTTGATGACGTCGATGACGTCATCGACGGTGATCACGCCGGTCAGCTTGTTCTCGGAGTCGACGACCGGAATGGCGAGCAGGTTGTAGGAGGCCACCTGCCGCGCGACCTCTTCCTGGTCCGTGTCCACGCGGACGCTGTAGACGTCCGTCGTCATGATTCGCTTCAGCGGCGTGTCCGGCGGCACGAGCAGCAGCCGGCGCAACGAGACCACGCCCACGAGGTGGCGGCGCTCGTCCACGACGTAGAGGTAGAAGACCATCTCGACGTCTCGGGCGGCCTGCAGCGCCGTGATCGCTTCGCCGGCCGTCAGGTCCTCGGCCAGGGCGAAGACGTTCGGGTTCATCAAGCGGCCGGCGGTCCGTTCCTCGTATTCGAGCAGCTCGGACACGCCGCCGCCGGCCTTCGGCCGGATCAGATCGAGGACCGCGTGCGAGAGTTCGGTCGGCAGGTGATCAATCAGCGCGGCCGCGTCGTCGGACGGAATCTCCTGGGTCAACCGCGCGATCTCGTCGGCCGCCCGGAGCGCCAGGAGCTCCGCGCCCTTCTCGGGCCCGAGCTCGCTCAACGCCTCCATGGCGAGCCGGCCGTTCTTCTCGACGAGCGTGTTGAACGCCGCGTGGCGTTCCTTCTCGCCAAGCTCCGTGAAGAGCTGCGCGAGATCGGCAGGATGCTGCTTCTGCAGCAGGTTGAGGAGGTTCGGCGTCGCGCCCATCCGCAGCAGGCGACGCACGGACTCGAGGATGAGTTCGATTCTGCGCTGTGGCGGCATGCTCCGGCGTGCAGCCTCATTCTGCACCAGGACCGGCGAATTTTGTGCGCTATTTGATCGCAATGATCTCGACGTGCCCCGCGCGACGAAGCACGTTGATGCTCACATCGTGCTCCTGACGATCGAGGGCGAGGTCGACCTCGACCGGACCGACGCGGAGGTTTCTGATCCGAACTTCCTCGAAGGTACGACGGCAATCGGGACCGCGTGAAGCGCACGAGCCGCTGAGGCGCGTTGATCTCGAGACCCAGGACGGCCTGCAGCAGCAGGAACGCGGCCCCGGCGGCCCATGACTGCGGGCTGCACGCCACGGGATAGAGCGTCGGATGCTCGCCATCGCGGCGAGAGAAGCCGCAGAAAAGCTCGGGCAGCCGGTGCACGTCCATGGAGAGGCTGGCGTCAAAGATCCCGTCGAGCAACGTCAGCGCGTGCTCGCCGAGGTCGTAGCGCGCGAACCCGCCCGCAATGAGCGCGTTGTCGTGCGGCCAGATCGAACCGTTGTGGTACGACATCGGGATTGTAGCGAGCCGCCGACGTCGACGCAGTGCGGATGCCCCAACCTGAGTAGCTCGCCGATGACATGAGCGTCCGCGCCAGCTCGGTGGCGCGCCCATGGCTCGCGATACCCGCATACAACGCGTGGCCCGCGTTGGACGCCATCACACGACACGGCCGCTTCGCGCCATCGAGGGCCAGTGCATAGGTCCCGAGATCGTTCAACCAGAACGCCTCCTCGAAACGGGCGCGCAACGAGGCGGCCTTCGACGCCAGGGCCTCGGCCTCGGCGCTGCGGCCGGTCAGCCGCGCCAGCCGGCTGGCCCCGCGCCACGCCGCGTAGACATAGCCCTGAATCTCACACAACGCGATCGGGCCCTCTGCGAGCTGGCCGTCCTCGTGAAAGACGGAGTCGTACGAGTCCTTCCAGCCCTGTTGCACCAGGCCATCCGGAGACTGCCGCTGGTATTCGACGAAGCCGTCGCCATCGAGATCGCCATAGCGCTCGATCCATTCCAGCGCCGCCTGGATGTTCGGCCAGATGCGATCGATGAACTCACGGTCGCCGGTCCGCAGGTGGTAATCGGCCGCCAGCACCACGAAGAGGGGCGTCGCGTCGTGGCTTCCGTAGTACAGCCCGAACGGAATTTCGCGGAGCGCGGCCATCTCGCCGTCGCGGGCCTCGTGGACGATCTTGCCGGGCTGCGCGTCCCGTTCGTCGTCGATGTCGGTCGCCTGCGACGCCGCGAGGTACCCAAGCACGCCACGCGCGAACGAGGGCGCGGCCCAGAGCACCTCGAGCGCGGTGATGATGCTGTCGCGACCGAACGGGGTGCTGAACCACGGCACCCCGGCATGCGGAAAAAGCCCGTGCTCGCTGTCGATCGTCATCATCGACAAGTCCGCCAGGCTTCGGGCCAGCCACTCGTTGAACTGCGTGTTCGAGGTGATGATTTCGCAGCAGGCGGCGCGCCGCGTGGCGAGCGCGTTGGCCGAGGCGCCGAGCGCGACGGCGAAACCCAGCGACTCCGGCCGCGCCTCGTCCACCTCGCACGCAAAACTGAAGTCGAACGTCGCCTCTTCGTGGGGCTCGAGCGCGACCTCCATCGTGATCTGACGGGCCGACATCGTGTGCGCCGGCGGGTCCACCCTCACGCGCGTGCGGCGGGTCACGCCGTCCAGTCCGCGATAGGCGAGCACGGCTGACGAAGCGTCGACGGCCGGCGGCAGCGATGTCGCCTCGTCGGGGCCGTTCGCTGCCTCGGACCTCGAAGATGTCGACATAGTCAGCGTCGAAGGCCAGGACAATCGTCGTCGCAATTGTCACGGCGGAAAAATTGCGAACGCGCAGGCGCTCGTGGAGCGTGCCGTCCCACAGAGCGATCGTTCGCGCGAGGTGCAGCGTCCCCCGTGGAATGATGATGACGTCGCCACCGATATCTGGATTCGTCAGATCCACCGCGACGAGCGCGTTGTCGCGCTTGACCGACGAGCTCAAGAGCAGCGGCGCGTGCGCGCCGAGCCGCAAGGCCAGCCGCGACAGGAACCGTGTGCCCCGAAGTACAAGCCGTCCTGGGCGAGACCGACCGGCCGGATGTCGCCACGGCGATCAAGCACGATGAACGTCTCGCCCTGCTTCAGGACGAGATGGCGATCGTCGGCCAGCGACGTCGGCGTGCGGATGTAGAACGGATCGGTGTCGCCGGTGACCGGATCCACGACCGACGGATGCATCACTTCAGTCGCCACGTCACGCTCCTTGCGTTGCGGCCGTCCACTTGTTGACGGCGGACCGCGTGCCGGCCAGTTGCTCGTAGACGGACACGTATTCGCGGGCCATGCGCTCGGCCGTGAAGCGGTGCTCGAACACCGCCCGGCACTGCGCGCGTGGGAGCGAGGCCGCCCGCTTCGTCGCGGCCACGGCGTCGTCCACCGACTCGACGAGAAACCCGGTCACGCCATCCTCCAGGACTTCGGGAACGGAGCCTCGACGCCAGGCCACCACCGGCGTCCCGCACGCCATCGCCTCGATCATCACCAGACCAAACGGCTCGGACCAATCGATCGGAAACAGCAGCGCGGCGGCATTGCCCAGAAGTTCCTGCTTCTCGTGTTCACCAATCTCGCCGAGATACTCGACATACGGCAGCGAGAACATCGGACGAATCGACGCCCTCGAAATACTCGCGGTCGGCGAGGTCTATTTTTGCGGCGATTCGGAGGGGCATCCCGACGCGCCCGGCGATCTCAATCGCGCGGTCCACGCGCTTCTCGGGCGAAATCCGGCCGACAAAGGCCAGATACGGCATCGGCCGGTCGTTGAAGCGTATACAGGCCGTGCGGCAGCCCGTGGTAGACGGTGGCCGCGCCAACTGGCGTGCGGCAGAGGCCGCCGTTGATCGTCGGAGATGGACACGACAGGCATGTCCTGGAACTCATCGTAGAGAGGCCGGAGGTCGGGAATGTCCAGACGGCCATGGAGCGTCGTCACCGTCGTCCATGCCGCGCGACGGCTGAACGGGAAATGCAGGTAGTCGATGTGGAAATGGAGGACGTCGAACTCGTGGGCGTAGCGTCCGACGCACTCGAGCATCAGCACGTGATGGGCCAGCGTGTCGATCGATCCCTCGGACTGCCGCAGGGAGCGCGGGCTGCATCCGATGAGGCGAGCCGATGTCGTCGAATCCGCGCTGGCAAACAGCGTGACGTCATGGCCCTGCTGCACGAGCTCTTCGGTGAGATAGGACACCACACGTTCCGTCCCGCCATACGACGACGGCGGCACGCTTTCGTACAACGGTGAAATCTGCGCGATGCGCAAAGGTCTTGCTCCAGTATTCCGCGGGGAGCGAAAACCGCCCGGGGGAGACGCGGGCGTGAGCCGATCTAAATGGAGGGCGTGGCGGAGAGGACCACGAGCGGCTGATCCCCACTGTAGTGCGAGCCGAGACGGCGTGGCAAGGAGCAGCGAGCATTGTGATTTGCGATCTGCGATTGATGACGATTGATGAATCGGATTGAGGATTGACGAATTGCGGATTGGGGCACTCTCATCCCGATCGTCAATCGGCAATCATCGATCATCAATGAATCATCAATTTCAAATCTCAAATCCTCAATGAGATCCCTTGATCCCCATTTCCCGTCAGCAGCCGTTCGTCCTCACGCCAGTCTTCACGAACCTTGACGTGCAGATCGAGATAGACACGGCCCTGCAGCATCTCTTCGAGATCCAGCCGCGCCTCGGTGCCGATGCGCTTGACCATGTCGCCGCCCTTCCCCACAACGATCGGCTTCTGCGACTCGTGATCGACGATCACCGACGCGTGGATGCGCGTCAGGCCACCTTCGACGTCCGGCTCGTCGAACTGGTCGATGACCACGGCCGTCGTGTAGGGCAGCTCGTCGCGTGTGTGGCGCAGGACCTTCTCGCGAATCAGCTCCGCGGCCAGCGTCCGTTGCGTCTGGTCCGTCAGGTAGTCGTCGGGGTACAGCGGCTCGCCGTCAGGCAACGCGGCGAGAATCTCGGCCTCGAGCGCGTCGACGCCATCACCGCTGAGCGCCGATATCGGGACGATGGTGCGGAAGACCTCGGTCTTCCCGTAACGATCAATCAACGGCAGCAGCGCCGGCTTTCGAATCGCGTCGACCTTGTTGAGCGCGAGGATGGCCGTCGTGCCAGCGTCCCGCACGAGGTCCAGCACGAACCGATCGCCCGAGCCCGGCGGAATGCTTGCGTCCACCACGAGCACGACGACTTCGACCTCCCGCAGGGTGTCGGTGGCGGCGCTGACCATGCGCCGATTCATCCGATGCATCGGTTTGTGAATGCCTGGGGTGTCGATGAAGACAATCTGGCCGCCCGGCGAGTTTCGGACACCGAGAATCCGGTGACGCGTCGTCTGAGGCTTGTCGGAGACAATCGCGAGTTTCTGTCCGGCGAACCGATTGAGGAGCGTGGATTTGCCGGCGTTGGGCCGGCCCACGATGGCGACGAGTCCGCTCTTCACTCCGCGGCTTCCGCAGCGGCGGGCTGCTGACGCCGGATCCGGACCTTGTGAATCCGGCGGCGTTCCGCCTCGAGCACCTCGACACCGAGACCATCGGTCTCGAACCGCTCGCCGACCAGCGGCACACGGCCAGCCCGCGACAGCACGAACCCACCCACCGTCTCGAACCCGCCGTCGTCGATCTCCACGCCCAGGCGGTCCGCGAGTTCGCCGATCGCGACCTTGCCACTGAAGACGTAGACGTCGTCGGCCTCGCGAACGACCGGGTCGGCCTCGCTATGGTACTCGTCGCGAATCTCACCCACGAGCTCCTCGACGACGTCTTCGACGGTGACGAGTCCGGCCGTCCCGCCGTACTCGTCCACGACCATCGCCAGCTGGAACCGGCCCTTCCGGAACTCGCGCAAGAGCTCGACGACACGCTTGGTTTCGGGAACGAAGGCCGCCGGCCGCATGATGGCGCTGACGAGGTTCGCGCCGCTCGCCTCCGACTGGATCAGAATCTTTGACCACGACGAGGCCCACGATGTTGTCCAGGTTGTCGGTGTAGACCGGCAGACGCGAATACTCCTGCTCACGGACCAGTTGACGGAGCTCGTCGAGCGTCGCGTCCGCGCGGATCGCGACGATGTCGGGACGCGGCGTCATGACCTCGCGCACGAGCGTGTCGCCAAAGTCCACGACCGAACGGAGCAGCCGGCTTTCGTCGGCGCGTGTCGGCTCGTCATCCGGGCGCGGCGACGCCGCTTCCCGTGCATCCTGTGCGCCCTTGCCGTTCGTGAGTCGTCGCTCGGCCGGTCCCATCCACGCCGTGATCAGGGACGTCAGCGGCACGATCAGGTTCGCGACGGCGGTAAATGCTGGAAGCAGAATCTCGAGGACGCGCTCCGGCGAGCGCCGCACAATGATCGTCGGCAGGATCTGGCCGACACCCACCGAGATCAACACGCCACTGCCGAGCAGCACCAACCAGCCCGGGAAGCCGCGCTCGATCGGCTGGGCGAGCAGCACGACGGCCGCGACGAGCAGGATGCCGCGCATCACCCGAGATGGAACAAAGAATTGCAGCGGATCCTCGAGGTAGGTCGCGAGCGCGACGTTGTTGCTCTCCCGCTCGGCCTCGAGCCGCTGTGGAAGCCGCATCAACAGGCTGAACGCGGTCTCGACGAGCGCGAAGAACAGCAGCCCGGCGATCACCAGGAAGAGGAGGACAGGAATCATTTGATGCAAGGGGCGTTTCGGCGTACCGAGTGATCAGTCCGGCCGGCAGCCCCGCGCGCCGCCGCAGCCGATCCTCTACCGTCCGCATGGTGCCCCGGTCCCGCTCGTGATCGTAGCCTAGAAGGTGCAGAAGGCCATGGAGGGCCAGAATCCGCAGTTCCGTGACCACGTCGTGCCCCTCGGCCCGGGCCTGGCGGGCCGCCACCCCCATGGCGATGGCAAGGTCGCCTAAGTGGCTCGGGGCTTGGGGCTTGGGGCTTGAGGCTTGGGGCTTGGGGCTGGGCTTGGGGCTCGGGCTTGGGCGCGCCGGGCTTGGAGGCGCGGACCTGGGCGTTGGCGGTCTAGCCCGCCGAAGCGCGTCTGGCGCAGGCGCTCGGAAACGACAGAACGTCCGTCGCACTGTCCACCCTGCGGAACGTTCGGTTGAGGACCCGCATTCGCGCATCGCTCAGCAGAGCCACAGCGACCGTGCCGCGGGCCGCCAGCGGGGCGTGCTGTTCGAGCCAGGGCCCGAGCCGCCCGGCCAGGGCGTGCGGGCGGCCTCGGCTGTCCGTGACGGTCACGTGCAGGCGGCCGGTCCGGCCGACACCGCGCGTGCGGCTCATGTCGTCGGCGGCTTGTACGCTTCGTACGCCTTGACGATCCGCTGCACGAGCGGATGGCGGACGACGTCGCGATCGTCGAAGAGCACCGCGATCACGCCCTCCACGCCGGCCGTGACGCGAAGCGCCTCCACGAGTCCCGACACTTTGCCGGGCGGCAGGTCGACCTGCGTGACGTCGCCGGTGATCACAGCCTTCGACCCGAACCCAAGCCGCGTGAGGAACATCTTCATCTGCTCGGAGGTCGTGTTCTGCGCCTCGTCGAGGATGACGAACGCGTCGTTCAGCGTGCGGCCGCGCATGAACGCGAGCGGCGCGATCTCCACGACGCCGCGCTCGAGGAGACGCTCGACGCGATCCGCATCGAGCATGTCGTACAGCGCGTCGTAGAGCGGACGCAGGTAGGGATTGACCTTCTCCTGCAGGTCGCCCGGCAGGAACCCGAGCTTCTCACCGGCCTCGACGGCCGGCCGGGCGAGGACGATGCGCGACACGCGTTTCGAGACCAGGAAATTCACGGCCTGCGCCATCGCGAGATACGTCTTGCCGGTGCCCGCCGGTCCGACGCCGAACACGATGTCGGCGGCCTCGATCGCGTCGAGATAGCGGCGCTGTGTCACCGACTTCGGCGACACCTGGCGCCGTCCGGCGGTGCGCGCGGCGCCCTTCAGAAAGTAATCGGTCAGTTCGATGTCCGGATCCTGCGTGAGCAGTTGCGCCGCCGTGCGGACGTCCCCGCGCGCGAACCGGTATCCGCCCCGCAGCAAGTCGCCAAGCTGCTGGAACACGCGCTCTGCCCGGGCCAGGCTTTCGCTCGAGCCTTCAATGACGACGTCGTGGCCGCGCGTCTTGAGGGTGACACCGAGCGCCGACTCGAGGTGCCGGAGGTTTTCGTCGAAGGATCCGAACAGCGTCTCGATGCCCTCGTCAGGCATCGGGATGCGTCGCATCGAAGAAGCAGGCATCTAGCGATTTCAGGGTAGCACGTGGTGCGAGACGACAAGTTCGAAGTTAGAAGCCAGAAGGTAGAAGTCACGGGCACTTGCCGCGACGCTGCATTGAAATGACAGCGCCCAGTGGCTTCTAACTTCTGGCTTCTGACTTCTAACTTGTCGCGCGTTCACTCCCACAGCCAGGCGGCGCCGCGGACGCCGCTGGCGTCGCCGAATTTGGAGGGAACGAATCGCGTGCGCACGACGTCCGAAAACACCCACGCGCCCCAGAGTCGTGGCACCTCGGTATAGATGGACTGGATACGCGACAGCCCACCGCCCACGACGATCGCGTCGGGATCCAGCACGTTGACGACCGTCGCCAGCGACTTGGCCAGCCGCCTCGTCCAGGCGGCGAGCGAGCGAACGGCGAGCGGTTCGCCGCGTCCGGCTCGCGCCACGATCTCTTCCCCGGCGAGTTCCCCACCGCCGCGCCGCCGGTAGTCCGCGGCCAGTCCGGGCCCGGAGAGGAACGTTTCGATACATCCGATTTGCCCGCAGTAGCACTCCGGGCCAGGCTGCTCTTCCGCGTCAGGCCACGGCAACGGATTGTGTCCCCACTCCCCCGCGATCGCGTTCGGTCCGGTGAGCACGCGGCGATTGACGACGATGCCCCCGCCGGTTCCGGTGCCGACAATCACGCCGAACACGACGCCGGCATCGGCCGCGGCTCCGTCCGCCGCTTCTGAAACGGCCAGGCAATTCGCGTCGTTGGCGAGACGCACCTCGCGGCCGAGCGCGCGCTCGAGATCCGTCCGAAGTGGACGGCCGTTGAGCCACGTCGAGTTGGCGTTCTTGACCAGGCCGGTCGCCGGCGAAATGGCGCCGGGAATGCCGATGCCGACCGTGCAGGACGTGCGAACCTCAGCTTCTGCGTCACGCACGAGTGTGGCGATGCCAGCGATCGTCGCGTCGTAGTCATGCCGCGGCGTGGCCGTCCGACGTTCGAACGCGACGCGCACCCGTCGCGTCGAGAACGACGCACGCGATCTTGGTGCCGCCTAAGTCAATACCAAGGCGCATGGCAGAGTTCGAAGGGTTCGAAGAGTTCGAGGGGTTCGAAGGGTTCGAGGCGGTTCAGGTCCTCAAGCCCCAAGCCCCAAGCCTCAAGCCTTCTTGTCCACCGTCCGCAGCTTGATGTGCAGCTCGCGCAACTGCTTCTCGGTCACCGGCGCCGGCGCGTGCATCAACAAGTCCTCCGCGTTCTGCGTCATCGGGAACGCGATGACTTCGCGAATGTTCGGTTCCTGCGCGAGCAGCATGACGATACGGTCGATGCCGGGCGCGAGGCCGCCGTGCGGCGGCGCGCCGTAGCGGAACGCGTTGAGCATCCCGCCGAAGCGCTTCTCGACCTCTTCCGGACCATAGCCGGCAATTTCGAAGGCGCGCAGCATGATGTCCGGCCGATGGTTACGTATCGCGCCGCTCGACAGCTCGACGCCGTTGCAGACGATGTCGTACTGAAACGCCTTGATCGACAGCGGCTCGGCGCCGTTCAGCGCGTCAAGACCGCCCTGCGGCATCGAGAACGGATTGTGGCTGAACTGGACCTGTCCGGTTTCCGGGTTGGGCTCGTAGAACGGAAAGTCCGTGACCCAGCAGAAGCGGTACGCGTTCGCTTCGATCAGACCGAGTTCCCTGCCAAGGTGCGCGCGCAGGCCGTCGACCGGTCGCAGCAGATCGTCGGCCGGCCCGGCGGCGAAGAACACCGCGTCGCCGGTCTTGATGCCCGCGCGTTCGAAGACCTGCTGGCGCACCTCGTCGGACAGATGTTTCGCCAGCGGCCCCTTGGGCGTGTCGCCGGCAATCACGTACGCGAGGCCGCCCAGGCCGAGCGACTGGCCGACGCCGACGGTCTTGTCAAAGAAGCTGCGTGATTTATCCGCGGCGCCCGGCGCGGGAATCGCGCGCACGACGTGGCCCTGCTCGACCGCCTCCGCGAAGACCGTGAACGTCGAGCCTTTGAAACACGCGGTCACGTCAGCGGCGCGGATCGGGTTCCGCAGGTCCGGCTTGTCCGTGCCGTACCACGTCATCGCGTCCTCGTACGCGATCCGGGGGAACGGCGGCGGGGTGACCTGCCAGTCGGAGAACTCGCTGAACACGCCAGCCAGCACCGGTTCGATCGCGGCGAACACATCGTCCTGGGTGACGAACGACATCTCGACGTCGAGCTGGTAGAACTCGCCGGGCGACCGGTCCGCGCGCGCGTCCTCGTCACGAAAGCACGGTGCGATCTGAAAGTACCGATCGAAGCCCGCCACCATGAGCAACTGCTTGAACTGCTGCGGCGCCTGCGGCAGCGCGTAGAACTTGCCCGCGTGCAGCCGGCTCGGCACGAGGTAGTCGCGCGCGCCCTCGGGCGAGCTCGACGTCAGGATCGGCGTCTGGAACTCGGTGAATCCTCCGGCCTGCATGCGCTGGCGGATGCTCGAGATGATGCGAGCCCGCAAGACGATGTTCGCGTGCGTCTTGTCGCGGCGCAGGTCGAGGAACCGGTAACGGAGTCGCTGCTCCTCGGGAATCTCCTGCGTGCCCGCGACCTGAAACGGCAGCGGCTCGGCGGGACCGAGCACCTCGAGCCGATCGACGGTCAGCTCCACGAGGCCGGTTGGAAGGCCGGGATTGACATTCTCCGAGTCGCGCGCGATCACGGCGCCCGACACGCTGATGACGGTCTCGAGCTTCAGCGCCGAGGCGGCTTCGAAGACCGGCGACGACGGCGTGAACACGCATTGCGTGACGCCGTAGTGGTCGCGCAGATCAATGAAGAGCAGATGGCCGTGATCCCGTTTCCGGTGCACCCACCCGGCCAGCGAGGCGCTGCTGCCCGACGTTTTCAATCCGCAGGGCCCCGCAGGTCCCCGTTCGATACACGCTCGCTCGTTGGTCGCTCACTCCGCGCTGTACTCCATCTAAGAAACCGGACTTCGTTTCAGTTCCGTGTGCACGTGCGCGGCGACGTCCGCCATCGGCACGGTGATCTGCGGACGCCGTGCGCATGTTCTTGATCGTCACGGTGCCATTCCGCCGCTCGTCTTCGCCGCCAGCACGACGATCGGGTACTGCCGCGACGCGGCGTACTTGAACTGCCGTCCGGGCTTGTCGGGCTCGGGATACACATCCACATCGAGCCCGTCACGGCGCAGCCGCCCGGCCAGCGCCAGGGCATCGGCCCGTGACGACTCGTCCCACAGCGCCACCATCACGTCGGCCGGCGCCGATGCAATGTCCGGGGGAAACATGCCCCGCTCGGCCATGACCACGATGATCCGCTCGAGGCCGAGCGAGAACCCGCAGGCCGGCACCTCGCGGCCGAGAAACATGCCGACGAGGTTGTCGTACCGCCCGCCGCCGCCAAGACTGCCGGCGAGGTCGGGCACCGCGATCTCCATGATCGCGCCCGTGTAGTATGACAGCCCGCGCGCCAGGCTGGGGTCCACGCGAATGCGGCCAGCCGACGGGCGTCGATTCAGCCATCGCGACGATCGTCTCGAAGGGTGCCGAGCACATCCTTCCGATCAGCCAGCCGCGCCGACAGACTCCCGAGCGTCTCGACGGCTGCGCGGTCGGGCTCGGGTGCAAACAGTCGCAGGCACGCGGCGGCCACCCCCGGATCGAGACCGCGCGTCGTCATGTCAGCGGCCACGCCGTCCGGTCCAATCTTGTCCAGCTTGTCGAGCGCGACGAGCGCGTCCGTCTCGCGCTCCGGCGGCACGCCCGCGGTTGCGAGCAGCGCCTGCAGCACGCGTCGATCGTTGAGCCGTACCCGAAAGTCGTCGAAGCCAAGCGTCGTCAACACGTCCGAGACCGCCGAGAGCACTTCGACCTCGACGACGGGCGACGTCGACCCGATCGCGTCGATGTCGCACTGGTAGAACTCGCGGAACCGGCCGCGCGCCGGCCGATCCGCGCGCCAGACCGGCTGGATCTGATACCGGCGGAAGAACTTCGGCAGCGTGCTCTGGTACTCGGCGATCACCCGCGCGAGCGGTACCGTCAGGTCGTACCTGAGGGCAAGGTCGGCCTGACCGGACGACTCGTGCTCGCCACGCTTGAGGATCTTGAAGATCAGCTTCGCGCCTTCTTCGCCGTACTTCCCCGTCAGCGTCTCGATGTTCTCGAACGCGGGCGTCTCGATCGGCTCGAACCCGTACCGCTCGTATACGCGGCGGACGATGTCGATGACGTGACCACGGCGCCGAACGTCAGCAGGCAGGAAGTCGCGGGTACCCCGCGCGGGTTGAGTCGAGGACATGCGGTCAGCGGGCGTAGTCGAGGCGATAGCGCACGTAGTTTCCAGCGGACTCGAGCACGAACCGCACTTCGTCGTCGGTGAGCGCACGTCGCACGCGCGCGGGCGATCCCATCACGAGCGAGCGGGGCGGCACGACCGCGTCTTCCGTCACGAGCGACCCGGCGGCCACGATCGTGTCTTCGCCGATGGTCGAACCGTTCAGCAGGATCGCGCCCATGCCGATGAGCACGCGGCTGCCGACCGTGCAGCCATGCACGATGGCGCCATGCCCGATCGTCACGTCGTCTCCGACCGCGGTGGGATGGGTGTGGTGCATGACATGAATGACGGTGCCGTCCTGAACGTTCGTGCGCTCGCCAATTCGGATCGCATTGACGTCGCCCCGGATGACCGCGTTCATCCAGACGCTGCTTTCCGCACCGATCTGGACGTCACCAATCACCTGTGCGCTCTCGTCCACAAATGCGGTCGGATGCACCACGGGCATGCCGCCGCGATACGGACGAAGCATAGTCGACGGATTATATCGACTCCGTCGAAGGGCAAGCGTCGAAGGGCAGAGGGCAAAGGCAGAGGCAAAGGAGGGCAGAGGGAGAAGGGCGTGCCGCTGCCCTTTCCTCTTGCCTGCCCTCCCTTTCCCCTCTGACCTCTTACCTCCCCTTCTGCCCTCTGCCCTCTGCCCTTTGCCCTTCCGAGGGTGGCGTGCTGACATAATTCCCACGTGGTAGTCGACACCCTCGGCAGGCCGATGCGCACGCTTCGCGTGTCCGTGACGGACCGGTGCAACCTCCGGTGTCACTACTGCATGCCGGAGGAAGACTACGTCTGGCTGCCGAAGGAGGACCTGCTCACGCTCGAAGAGGTGGCGCACCTCGCGGACTTCTTCGGCGCGCTCGGGGTCGATCGGCTCCGCATCACCGGTGGCGAACCGCTGCTCCGCCGCAACCTGCCCAGCCTGATCGCGCGCCTGGCCGAGCGGCCCTGGCTCCGTGACCTCTCGTTGACGACCAACGGCGTGCTCCTGGGGCAGGCCGCCGACGAACTCCGCCGGGCGGGGCTTCACCGCATCACGGTGAGCCTCGACACGCTGCGGGGTGACCGGTTTCAGCGGATGACACGGGTCGACCGCCTGCCCGACGTGCTCGCCGGCATCGATGCGGCCAGACGCGCCGGGTTCACCGGCCTCAAGCTCGATGCCGTGATCACTCGTGGGGACAACGACGACGAGCTCGTTGACCTCGTGGACTTTGCGCGCGCGGTCGACGCCGAAATCCGCTTCATCGAATACATGGACGTTGGGGGTGCCACGGCCTGGCGTCCCGAGGCCGTGGTCTCCGAGGCGGAGATGCTCGCCCGGCTCACCGAACGCTACGGTCCGATCGAGGAGATCACCGAGCCGGGGTCGTCGGCGCCCGCGTCACGATTCAAGCTGCCAAGCGGACAGGTCGTGGGCATCATCGCGTCCACGACGAAACCGTTCTGCCGAACGTGCGACCGCGCGCGCCTGACCGCCGATGGCGTGTTGTTCCTGTGTCTCTACGCGCAGCACGGCGCGGACCTGCGCCGGCCGCTACGTGCGGGCGCGTCAGCCGAGACGCTCGCGCAGCTGATTGAAGCCGTGTGGCGAGGGCGCGCAGATCGCGGCGCCGAAGAACGCGCGCGCGACACGCGGACGCGGCGCCTACATTCCGCTGCGACTGCTCAAGAAAGACGCGCACCTCGAAATGCACACCAGGGGCGGGTAAATCGCGTGCATTGATGATTTGAAATGTGAAATTGATGATTCATTCATGATTGGCGATTGATGATTGAGGATTGCGGATTGAGGGCTCTCAATCCGCAATCCCCAGATCATCAATCGTCAATCATCAATGGATCATCAATCTCAAATTTCAAATCATCAATGCGACTATCCAGTATTCCTCATCCCCGCGGCGACGCCATTGATGGTCACCAGCAGCGCGCGCTGAAGCGCACCGGCGCGTTCGCCGGCCGCAACGCGGTCATCGGAGACGCGACGCTCTTCGCGCACACGTCGAAGCAGCTCGACCTGCAATAAATTGATCGGGTCGACGTACGGATTGCGCACGTCGATGGATCGACTGAGCACTGGATTGTCTTCGAGCAGCCGCGAGTGGCCAGTGATGGACAGCACGGCCACGGTGGCGCGCGCGAGCCGCCCGCGCAACGTATCGCCAACGGCCTGCAGTTCGGCGGGCACGAGCTGCCGATCGTAGTACTCGGCGATGCCCGCGTCCGCCTTGGCCAGGGCCATCGCGGTCAGATCCAGCGTCGATCGGAAGAACGGCCACTTACAGTACATCTCGCGGCACGTCGCCCGGTCGTCGTCGGTCAATTCGTCGCCGATGATTTCCTCGGCGCCCAACCACGACGGCAGCAGCAGGCGCGTCTGCATCCAGGCAAACTGCCAGGGAATCGCGCGGAGCGACGCCAGCCCCTCGCCGTTCGTGCGTCGCGCGGGCCGGCTGCCAATCTGCAACGCGTCGAGCTCCGCCACCGGCGTGGCCGCCGCGAAGTACGCGGGGAACTGTGGATCCTCGTGCACGATTTTTCGAAACGCGATGCACGACGAGTCGGCCAGTCGTTCCATCGTGTCCTGCCACGCCGCATCAGGCGCGTGCGGCTTGGCCAACGTGGCTTCGAGGGTCGCCGTGGTGTAGACCTCGAGCGTGCGCAGGGCGATGCCTGGGAGGCCGAACTTGGCCTGTACCATCTCGCCCTGCTCGGTCACACGGAGCGTACCGTCCACCGATCCCGGCGGCTGCGACTGAATCGCGAGGTACGTCGGTCCCCCGCCCCGGCCGACGCTGCCGCCCCGACCGTGAAAGAGCGTGACGGGCACGCCGTGCTCACGGCATGCGTCCACGATCCCGATCTGCGCTTTGTGCAGCTCCCACGCGGCCGAGATACGGCCGGCATCCTTCGCCGAATCCGAGTAGCCGATCATCACTTCCTGGCGGCCGCCGGCTGACGCGGTGAGCCACTGGCGGTACCACGGCAGCGACAGCAGCTCCGTCACCGTCTCCTTGGCCGCGCCAAGATCGCGCGCCGTCTCGAAGAGCGGGACAACGCGTCGCGCCGGACGAACGCCAAGCTCGTGCTGGAGCCAGGCGACCGCCAGCACGTCCGACGGCCGGCTGGCCATCGTGATGACATACGCGCCGAGCGAGTCGGGATGGATCCGCGTCAGCGCGCGGAACGTGTCGAGCACGTCGGCGACCACGTCGACAGGCTTGAAACGCTTCGGCACGATCGGCTTGCCGTGATCGAGCGCGCGGAGCAGGAACTCGACCCGCTGCCCCTCCGTCCATTCCTCGTACGAACCAAGGCCGAGGTGACGCGTGATCGCATCGATGGCCTCCGTGTGCCGGGCGGCCTCCTGCCGCACGTCCAGCCGAACGAGCGTGACGCCGAACGTCGCGATACGGCGCAGCACGTCGGCGAGACGGCCGTCGGCGATGATCCGGTTGCCGGTCGCCTCGAGCGACCGGTAGCAGAGCCGCAACGGCTCGGCCAGCGCGTCCGCCGCCTCGTAGACCTCCGCGGGCGCAACAGCCCGCTGCGCCGGCATCGGTGATGTCTCAGATGCTTTGAGCCGGTCGCCGATCCACGCGCGCGTGATCTCGAGTCGATGCTGGACGTCCCGCAGAATTGCGCGATACGGCTCGGGCGTATTGCCGACGCGGGAGCGCAGCTCCGGGCTCGCGTCGGTCATCGACAACTCGCCGCGAAGCGATTCAATCTCGGCGACGTACAAGGACGCCGCGGTCCAACGTGACATCAGGCAGGCCCGTTCCGTCACGTCGGGCGTGACGTTCGGGTTTCCATCGCGGTCGCCGCCGATCCAGGAACCAAAACGGATGGGCGCCGCGTCGAGCGGCAACCTGCGGCCCGTGACCTGCTCGAGCGTGCGATCGAGCGCTCGGAGATACTGCGGCAGCGCGTTCCACAACGTCTGCTCGAACACGGTGAGCGCGGACCTGACCTCTTCGAGCGGCGATGGGCGCTCGCGGCGAACTTCCTCGGTCTCCCAGGCCGCCGTGATCTCACGTCGCAGATCCTCGACAAGGTCTTCCTGCTCGCGAATGGTCAAGTCGGTCCGATCGCGCTCGGCCAGCGTTTCCGCGATGCGTCGGTATTTCTGCTGCAACGTGCGGCGCATGATCTCGGTGGGATGCGCCGTGAAGACCAGCTCGATCTGGAGGCCGCACGCGGCGCGATAGAGATCGTCTGCTGACGACGCGGCCGCGAGTCGCGGCAAGGCCTCTTCGATCGAGGCCTGCTGCGGCTTCGCGGCCGGATCGCGCTGATACGCGCGTCTCCGCCGGACGCGATGGTGCTGCTCCGCCACGTTCGCGAGATTGAGGAAGTGGGCGAACGCGCGGGCGACCGGCACCGCCTCGGCCATGGGCACACCAGCCAGCTCGCCGGTCAGCGCGTCGAAGCTGTTCGCGCTCGAGGACGACGCGCTCCGCCGCTGTTTGGCCAGCGCGCGCACGGCCTCGACGCGCTGGAACAACGCCTCACCTTCCTGCTGCTTGAGCACGTCGCCAAGGAGCTCGCCAAGCAGGCGTACGTCGTCTCGGATCGGCTTGTGAGGGTCTTCCACGCCCATCGCACTATAATTCTGCACTGTCTTGCTGGCGCGTGCTCGTCCCGCCGGCCGCGCCATGTCATCCACGCTTCCACACTCCGCCATCGTCACCGCGCAGGGTCACCTCGTCGACTCGCAGATCCTCAAGTCGATCTTCGACCGGGTCATCGAGCTCGGCGGCGACTTCGAGGTGCAGCACTTCGAGCTCGGCCGGACGAACGATGACATGTCGCGCGTGACGCTCAAGATCTCCACGCAGGACGAAGCCACGCTCGCCCGGCTCGTCGAGGACCTGATCCCGTTCGGCGCCCACGCCGTCGGCGAGAAGGACGCGCTCGTCCGGGCCGCGGACCGCGACGGCTGCGTGCCGGAGGACTTCTACTCCACGACCAACATGCGCACCCAGGTGCGGGTCAAGGGCCGCTGGACCGACGTCGAGAAACAGCGCATGGACGCGGTCATCATCCTGCCGCCGGGCGGCCAGCCCGTCTGCCGGAAGCTGCGCGAGGTCAAGGTCGGCGACAAGGTCGTGTGCGGGCTCGAGGGCATTCGCGTCACGCCCGAGTTCCGCGACCGCGAGCGCAGCGATTTCTCGTTCATGAGCAACGAGGTCTCGTCGGAGCGGCGCGTCGAGGTCAGCGTGACGCGCATCGCGAAATTGATGCGCGACACCAAGGCTCGTGGCGCGCGAATCGTCTTCGTCGCGGGACCCGTCGTCATCCACACCGGAGGCGTCACGTATTTCAGCGAGCTCATCCGGCGTGGCTACGTCGACGTGCTCCTCGCCGGCAACGCGATCGCCGCACATGACGCGGAACTGGCGCTCTTCGGCACCTCACTGGGCGTGGATCTCGAAGTGGGCACGCCGGTTCCCGGCGGCCATCGGCATCACATGCGCGCGATCAATGCGGTCAACCGGGCCGGCGGCATCCGGCCCGCGGTCGAGACCGGCGTGCTGACGAGCGGCATCATGTACGAGTGCGTGCGGGCAAACGTCGAGTTCCTGCTCGCCGGCAGCATCCGCGACGACGGCCCGGTCGTGGACACGATCACGGACATCGTCGTGGCTCAGGACCGCTATTCGGCCGCGCTCGCGGACGCGGGGATGGTCATCATTCTGTCGAGCATGCTGCACGGCATTGGCGTGGGCAACATGCTCCCGGCCTGGGTGCCGGTCGTCTGCGTGGACATCAATCCCGCCGTCGTGACCAAGCTCGCCGATCGCGGCTCGTCACAGACCGTCGGCCTCGTGACCGACGTCGGCCTGTTCGTGCATCAGCTCGTCAGACAACTTCGGTAGGGTTCCCCGTTCCAGGTTCCCCGTTCCCCGTTCTCCACCGAGATCGGGAACGAGAACGAGGAACGAGGAACGAGGAACGGGGAACGTCGGTTTAGCCTCCGGCGTGCACGTAGGCTTCTTCGCCGTGCTGCGTCTGGTCGAGGCCTTCGCTCTCCTCGGTCGCGTCCGCATGCAGCGGGAGCACCGCGCCGATGACCTTGAGCAGGATGAACGTCACGATGCCGCTGTAGACGATCGTCGCGCCAATGGCCGTCGCCTGGATCGCGACCTGGCCGGGGTTGCCGTAGAGCAGGCCGTCGAAGAGGCCGTTCAGGCTCTTGTCCGCGAAGACGCCCGTCAGCAGCGCGCCGACCGTGCCACCCACGCCGTGTGCCGCGACGACGTCGAGCGAGTCGTCGAGGTTGGTCTTGGCGCGGATGACGAGGCCGAAGTAGCTCGGCACCGCGGCAATCGCTCCGAGCAGGATGGCGTTCATCGGGCTGATGAAGCCCGCCGCGGGCGTGACGGCCACGAGGCCGACGACGATCGCCGTCGCCGCGCCGACTGCCGTGGCCTTGCCCTGCCGCATCAGATCGAGCAGCGTCCAGACGACCAGCGTGCCGGCCGGGGCCAGCATCGTCGTGGCGAACGCGAGTCCCGCGATGCCATTGGCCAGCAGCGCGCTACCGGAGTTGAATCCGAACCACCCGAACCACAGGAGGCCGGAGCCGAGGAGCACGAAGGGCACGTTGTGCGGAATCAGCCCGGTCTTCTTGAAGTCACGCCGGGCACCGACAGTGATGGCCGCGACGAGCGCCGCGACACCGGCATTCACGTGCACGACGGTGCCGCCGGCGAAGTCCCACGCACCCAGCGTCGCCAGCCAGCCGCCGCCCCACACCCAGTGGGCGACCGGCACGTAGACCACGAGCGACCACAAGGTGATGAAGACCACGTAGGCCGGGAACCGCATCCGTTCGACGATCGCGCCCGAGATGAGCGCGGCCGTGATGATGCAGAACGTCGCCTGGAAGCACATGTAGAGCACGTGCGGGAACGTGATGGCGACGATGGCTCCCGTCGGCTCGAGCCCGACGCCGTTGAGCAGCGCGAGCGACGTCCCTCCGATCCACGGGCTGCCCGCCGAGAGGGCGAGCGAGTAGCCGATGACCGCCCAGCCCACGCCCACGAAGCCGAGCGAGATGAAGCTCATCATCATCGTGTTGAGCGCGTTCTTCGAGCGGACGAGGCCGCCGTAGAAGAACGCGAGCGCCGGCGTCATCAGGAGGACGAGGGCCGTGGATATGAGCATCCAGGCCGTATCGCCGGAGTTGAGCGTTGGCGCGGGAGGCGCCGCCGGCGCGGCGTCCTGCGCGCCGGCCAATGCAGGCAGCCCTACAAGTACCAGGGCGGCAATTGCCCCCGACCATCGGCTCCCACGACTACGAACCGCACCACCTGTTCCTCTCATGTGCATCTACTCCTCGAATCCTCGCTGGGTGAAGGCCCGCCGGACGTCACATCACGTCTTTTTCGCCCGTCCGGATGTTGTAGCCGTGATCAACGGGCAGCACGAACACGCGTCCGTCACCGATCTCGCCGGTGCGCGCGGCCTTGATGATCGCGGTAATGACTTCGTCAACGACCTGGTCGGACACGACGACTTCGATTTCGACTTTGGGCAGGAGACTCACGTTGTACTCCTTGCCGCGATAGATCGCCGTGTGACCCTTCTGCCGGCCGTGCCCCCGGACTTCGGTCACGGTCATGCCGGGGATGTTCAACTTGTCGAGTGCGTCGCGAACGTCGTCCACCTTGTTGGGGCGGACGATGCTCTTAATCAGTTTCATGGGCGGCCTCCGATATGTCCGCCGGCCCGTACCACGACGGGTCTGGCGGGTTGAGTGGTGCGCGAGCCGAACGTTCTACCACGGAAGGCCCTACCCTCATCTGCCTCGACCTACACATCACGCTCGCCGGTCCGGATGTTGAACCCGGCTTCGACCGGCAGCACGAACACGCGCCCGTCACCGATTTCGCCGGTGCGCGCGGCCTTGGCAATCGCCTGAATCACCTGTTCCGCGACGTTGTCGGCGACCACGACTTCGATCTCGACCTTCGGCAACAGGCTGACGTTGTATTCCTGTCCGCGATAGACCGCGGTGTGTCCCTTCTGCCGGCCATGACCGCGGACTTCGGTAACCGTCATGCCGGGGATATTCATCTTCTCGAGCGCCTCTCGAACGTCGTCCACCGTGTTCGGGCGGACGATGCTCTTAATCAGCTTCATACTGGCCCTCCAATGTCCGTTCCAACTCTCGTTTCAGCAGCGCCTGATCGCCGGCGTCCAGCTTGCGGCCGGCGTTGGTGACGTGAAGCACGTCCACCGCTTTGTGTCCTTCGGTGGCGATCAGCACGAGATCCACGTCGCACCCGTGCTCGGACACGACGCGGCTGATGCGGTGCAGAAGCCCTGGCGCGTCGTCAGTGACAATTTCGAGCACGGTGTACTTCTGCGAGTGCTCGCTGTCGAGATTCACCGTCGTCCCGACGACGCGGCGGCGGCGGTGCAGCATGCTCTGACGCCGGCCCTTGAGCAGCGCCGCGACGTCCACCGTGCCCGCCACGGCGCCCTTGAGCACGCGCGAGATCTCGTCGCGCGCGCCCGCGTTCTGGCGCAGGAACCCCTCGTCGTCGGAGAACTCGAAGATGTCGAGGACGAGATGGTCCGGCGTCGTCATCGCCTGTCCGCGATGGATGTTCATGCCGAAGTTGGACAGCACGCCCGCGATGTTCGAGAAGAGGTACGGCTTGTCGAGCGCCGCGACCGTGAGCTCCCAGATGTCGTCGCGCTTCTCGAGCGACGCGTGCACTTCGCCCGGGAGCAGGCCGCGCGCGAGCCGGACGTGCTGATAGATCGTCGAGAGGCCGAAGACGGACAGGTAGCGGCGCGGCAGCCCGCGAAGGAATCGCGCCAGCTCGAGCTCGGAGATGTCGACGGGCCGCTCGGCCATGACGGCGGAGCGATCGGCCTGATCCTTCTGAATCAGCTCGTCGGCATAGCCAAGCGTGAGGTGGTTGTAGGCGTCGACATACAGCCGCCAGAGCAGATCTTCCTTCCACGGCGTCAGCGTGCCGGGCCCGACAGAATCGATGTCCACCAGGGTCATCAGGCACAGCTTCTTCAGGCGCTCTTCGTTGCCGACGAGGGCGGCGAACTGCCCGACCGTGTCCGGATCGGTGAAGTCACGGCGGAACACGACGCGTGACATCGCGATGTGGTGCTCGATGAGGAACTCGACGACCTGGCGATCGTGGTCGGGCAACTGGAGCCGCGACAGCATCGGGCGCGCGAGCCGGACACTCTCCGCGACGTGCTCCCCGTCGCGCCACTTGCCGACGTCGTGGTAGAGCAACGCGAGCGTCAGCAGCTCCGGCGAGTGCACTTCGTTGAGGATGGACCCGAACCGCGCGCGGCTCGCGCTCGGCGGATGCCACAGCGACTCGAGCGCGCGAATGGTGAGCAGCGTGTGCTCGTCCACCGTGTACTTGTGGTAGAAGTCGCGCGTCACGCGGCAGTGAATCTTCTCGAACTCCGGAAAGATCGACGCCGAGCAACCCGCAGTCCAGCATGTCGGACAGCCGGGCGGACAGCCCTGGCGTCGGCCGCAGCATCGACCGGATGCGCGACCGCGCCTCGGCCGTCGCCACGAAGTACTCGGCGGTGTAGCGGCCGACGTTCGTCTGCACGATCTGGAGCACATCGTCCGAGACGCGCTCGCCGGTCTCAATCGCGAGCCCGAACGCGTCGAGCCAGACGGACGGCTGCACGGCGGCGCGCGCCGGGTCGCGGAACGTCACGCCGTCCGAGGCGATCGACAGGTGTTCGGTGACGGGCCCCGCGGCGTCCGCGAGATCAGCCGGCCGGACCACGCCGCGCGACCAGGCCAGCGCCCGATCGACGTGACGGGCGTGCCGGAAATACGTGCTCATCAGCGCTTCGACCTGCTGATGCGGTTCGGGCGCGTCGAAGCCCATCGGCCGCGCGACTTTTTCCTGGAGCTCGTGCGTGAGGACGTTGGCGTCGCGGCCGTTCTGCACGTGCAGCATCGACCGGACCCGCAGCAGGAATTCTTCGGCGTCTTCGAGCCGCTCGCTGTCGATCCGTCCGCGTGAGGCGAAGGCCTCGGGCGCGAGCGTGCGGAGCAGCCGGATGGCGGCGATGTCCCGCAATCCGCCCGGCGCGTTCTTGAGGTCGGGCTCGAGCTGGTAGAGCGTTTCGTTGAATCCCTGGTGCCGCGCGTCGACGAGATCGAGCAGCGCCGAGATGAGCCGCGGCGCGCGGGTGTCGTCGCCGCGGTGCACGCGGCCGAGCAGGTCGTCGAAGAGCCGCACATCGCCCGCGAGCAGCCGCAGGTCGCAGAGCGCGAGCAGAAACTCGGGATTGTCCGATTCGACCGCGTCGAACTCCGAGATTTCACGGACGTGCTGCCCGACCGTGAGCTTGACGTCCCAGAGCGGCTGCAGGAGCGCGTTGACGAACCGCTCGGCGCCGGCGTCAATCGGCCGGTCGAACACGATCAACAGATCGACGTCGGAGTGGAGCGAGAGCGTGCGCCGCCCGTACCCGCCGACCGCGCAGACGACCACGGCCCCCTCGACGTCGCCAGCGGCCTCGACGAGCGACCGCATCATCTCGTCCATGTCCGCCGCATAGCGCCCCTGGACGACCCGGCCACCGCGCCCGGCGCGCGCCGCGGTCGTGTACTCGGCGCGGGCGGCGGCCAGACGGTCGGCCAGATGGCGTCGTCGAACTTCAGGCGTCATGGGAGACCGTCCGGACGAGTCGGGCGACGTCGCGCTGTAGAGAGGAACAGGCATCGGGAAGGGTTTGATGGGCGACGGCACGTCAACCTCATTCGCGCGACGTACCGTCGCCCCACACCATTCGCCTAGAAGGAGAACCCGAGGCCGATCGTGCCGACCACCTGCGACGACTGTCGCCGTCGTTGACGACCTTCAGCTGGTCGCCGAAGGCGTAGACCAGCACTCCGCCGTGAATGTCGAAGTTCGGCGACAACGGCACCAGCCCCATGAGGCCAATGCTGAAGTAGCCGAACGTGTTGTCCTCGCCCGTTCGACGGGATCTCGTAGTAGTCCTTGAGGCTCAGCCGAGCTTCAGCGGCACCGTCAGCGTCACGGCGCGTCGTCGCCCATCGGGAAGGTGGGCGTCGCCGCCAATTCGAGGTAGATGCCCTTCGTCTGCCGCCGTCGGCACCGTTGTCGCCCAGTCTCGAAAGCGAGCGGTCACGGCCGGCGCAGACCGGCATGCGTGTCTCGCTGTCGTTGAACGCCGGCGGTGAAGGCCAGCTCATGGACCGTGCCGAACGCGTCGACAGGGCTCATGTACGCGGTGTAGAGGGCCGTCGTGGTCACCTTGCCCGTGGCGAACGCGCCGGACACGTAGAAGTCCGACTCGTAGAAGGCGCCCGGGCCGTCCTTGGTCGAGCCCGTATGGAAGCTGTTCCAGGATCCGACGTTCAGCGGTCACCGTTGGCGAGGCCGCGATACGCGAGGTTGACGAACGGCTGCAACGTGAAGGCCGGATCGCCCTCCTGCCGGATGCCGCGGAACAAGTAGAGCGTCGGAAAGTCGATGCCGCCGGTGACTTTGACCGGTGGCGGATCATCCGCCGGTGCTGCCTGCGCGGTCGCGGTGCTGGTACGAGCCAGGTCAGCCGCAACCGATCGCGCCTGTGTGAGGAAGCTGGCACTGCCCGTGCATTGTCCTGAGCCTGGGCCGTCGCCGCCGATGCAATCAGTCCTGCTGCCAGAAGTCCGCACGCGATCTGCCTCATATGTCTCCCTTTGCCGGGCCGCGGCGTAGACGACGCCGCGGCGGTTTCACGGCAGCCCTAAGAGCAAGAGACCGGCCAACGCGCGTCTGCCGCGCCAGGATCGCGAACGATCAACAAATACGCGCGTGTTTTCATGAAAGTCACGCCGATTCATCGGCGGCCTCGTCGATCGAGCAAAAATAGACATTTATGTCTATTTACGCACGTCGATTCAACAGCGCATGTCGAGTTGGCGAACCTGAGCGCAGACGTGTGAAGGTGGCGCAGACGCCCGAACGGCGTCCGCCGGTCACATGTACGACATAAATGTGTACGTTTGTGGACGGGACACAAGATGTGGACAGGCCAGGCTTGCGGCTTGGGTCTTGGGCTTGGACTGGCATCGCCAGGGACCGTTCGCGGCGCAAGACGAGCGCTGAGCGCTTCGTCCGTCCTCAAGCCCCAGGACTCAAGCCCCAAGCCGGACTACGACTTGAATCTGTCTCGATCGATGCCGAGCCGCTTGACCTTGTAGCTGATGATGCGCTCGGTCGAATGGAGGAGCTTGGCGGCCTTCGAGCAGTTGCCGCGCGCGGTCTTGAGCGCGTCCTGAATCAGGCTCTTCTCGTACGCGGCCACGGCATCGGCGAGCGAGACGTCGGAGACCGTCCCCGACGCTTCGGCCGTCTGGAGCGTCGGCGGCAGGTGGTGCGGGTGCACGACGTTGCCGTCGCACACGAGCACGGCCCGCTCGATGGCGTTCTCGAGCTCGCGCACGTTGCCCGGCCAGTGATAGCTCATGAGCATGTCGATGGCCGGCGTGGAGATGCGCTTGATGTGGTGGCCGTGCTCGATCGAGTACTTCTCGAGGAAGTGGTCGACGAGCAGCAGGATGTCGGGCTTGCGCTCGCGCAGCGGCGGCACGTAGATCGTGAACACGTTCAGCCGGTAGTGCAGATCCTCGCGGAACGTCCCGGCGGCAATCGCCTTCTCGAGGTCCTGGTTCGTCGCGGCAATCAGCCGCACGTTGGCCTTGACCGGCTCGGTGCCGCCCAGCCGCTCGAACTCGCGCTCCTGCAGCACGCGCAGGAGCTTGACCTGCGTGGACAGGTTGATGTCGCCGATCTCGTCGAGAAACAGCGTGCCGCCCTCGGCCAGCTCGAACCGCCCCTTCTTGCGGGCCTGAGCGCCGGTGAACGCGCCCTTCTCGTAGCCGAAGAGCTCGGACTCGATCAGCGAGTCCGGCAGGGCCGCGCAACTCACCTTGACGAAGGGCTTCTTCGCGCGCGGCGAGCTGTAGTGAATCGCGTGCGCGATGAGCTCCTTGCCGGTGCCTGACTCGCCACGAATGAGCACCGTCGTGTTGGCGCGGGCCACGCGGGCGATCTGCTCGTAGACCTGGCGCATCGGGCCGCTCGTGCCGACGATGCGCGAGAAGTCGTAGCGCTCCTTGAGCTCCTCGCGCAGGTGCGTGTTTTCTTCGAGCAGCCGCTGGCGTTCGGAGTCCACGAGCCGCTCGACCCGAACGGCCTGCGCGATCATCGCGGCGACGAGCCGCAGGACGTCGGACGTGGTGGTCGTAGTCGCGCTGGCGGCGGAACGGAAAATCGACCGAGAGCGCGCCGACCGTCCTGCCGGTTGAGCTGGATGGGCACGCGCGATGAAGCTCTCTTCGCGGCGCTCGAACTCGCCGCGCAGGCCCCGGTCGCGGAACATCGGCTCGCGGCTGACCTGCGGCACGACGACCGGCTTGCCGCTCTCGACGACCCGGGCCGTCACGCCGTCGGCCAGCCCGTACCGCGCGCCCGCGCGATCGGCCGTCAGGCCGTGCGCCGCGTCCACGTGGAGCTGGCCCGTCGGGTTGACGAGCGTAATCGGCGCCCCGCACGACGCCCTGATGCCGCTCGAGGATCTCGAGCACGCGCACGAGGGCCGAGCGCAGGCTCAGGACGCCGGACAGCGCCTGGCTGATCTCGGTCAGCGCCGAGATCTGCCGCGTGTCGGTGACCTGCTCGGGCGCGTGTCGCCGGCTGCCAGCGCGTCGATGCTGCCCATGTCGGTGTCTGCCCTACCGTACAGCAAGCGCCCCAGTGCTCGGGACCGGCGCCGGCAAGCGTCGACGACCCCATCAGGTAGCTGTCCACGCCCTGCGCCGCGCTTCGCCCTTCGGCGATCGCCCAGACGATGAGCGACTGGCCGCGCTGCATGTCGCCCGCGGCGAACACGCCGGGCACGCTCGTCATCCAGCGCTCGTCGGTCCACACGTTTCCGCGCTCGGTAAGCCGGACGCCGAGATCGGTCAGCAGTCCCGCCGCGCTCCGGTCCCACAAATCCCATCGCCAGCAGGACCAGATCCGCATCCATGGCATATTCGCTGCCGGCGATCGGCTTGAACTCGGTCCGGCCGCCTTCCTGAACGCGCGCCACCTTCGACGCGCGTGCAGCTGACGCACGCGCCCTTCGGCATCGCCCGTGAACCGCTGCGTCGAGACCGAGAACACCCGCTCGCCGCCCTCCTCGTGTGCCGGCGCGACGCGGAAGATGTTCGGCCATTCCGGCCAGGGATTGTTCGGCGCGCGCTCGTCCGGCGGCCGCGGCAGAAGCTCGAGCTGGTGCACCGACTTCGCGCCCTGGCGAATGACGGTGCCGTAGCAGTCGGCGCCCGTGTCGCCGCCGCCGATGATGACGACGTGCTTGCCTTCGGCGGTGATCAGCGCGTCCGGCGCGACCGCGTCGCCCTCGCACCGGCGGTTCTGCTGCGTCAGGTACTCCATCGCGAAATGGATGCCCGCCAGCTCGCGGCCCGGCACGTTGAGATCGCGGGCCCAGCCGGCGCCGCCGGTGAGCACGACGGCGTCGAACGTCGTGCGCAGCTCGCTCGGCCGGGAGGTCCACGCCGACGTTGACGCCGGCGCGGAAGGTGACGCCCTCCGCTTCGAGCAGATCGAGCCGGCGGTTCAGGAACCGCTTCTCCATCTTGAACTCGGGAATCCCGTACCGAAGCAGCCCGCCAATCCGATCGTCGCGCTCGAACACGGTCACGGTGTGCCCGGCGCGGTTCAGCTGCTGCGCCGCGGCCAGCCCCGCTGGTCCCGATCCCACGACGGCGACCCGCTTGCCGGTCCGGCTGCGTCGGCGGCTCGGCGACGATCCATCCCTCGTCGAACGCGCGATCGACGATCGCCTGCTCGATGGACTTGATCGTCACGGCATCGTCGTTGATGCCGAGCACGCACGAGGCTTCGCACGGCGCGGGGCACAGGCGGCCCGTCCACTCGGGAAAATTGTTCGTCGCGTGCAGACGATCGATCGCCTCGCGCCAGCGATTCTTGTACACGAGGTCGTTCCAGTCGGGAATGATGTTCCCGAGCGGACATCCCTGGTGGCAGAACGGAATGCTGCAGTCCATGCAGCGGGCGCCCTGGTTGCGCAGGTCCTGCTCGGCGACCGGCAGGTAGACCTCCTGCCAGTCGCGGATGCGCTCGGCGACGGGCCGCGTCTTCGGCTTGGCCCGATGGATCTCGAGAAAGCCGGTGATCTTACCCACGGGCCACCCCGACGAGCTCCTCGAACGCCGGTTCGCGATCTTCGGCCCGCGCGCGCGCTTCAGCCGTCAGCACGCGCTTGTAGTCGCGCGGCATCACCTTGACGAACTGCTTGCGCGTCTTCCGCCAGTCGTTGAGGATCCGCTGCGCGTGCTCGCTGCCCGTGTACCGGATGTGCCGGGTGATCAGGTCGCGGACGAGCGCCACGTCCTCGTCGCTCGTCACCGTCTCGAGATCCACGAGCGACAGGTTGCAGCGCGGCCGGAACTGTCGTGACGGATCGAACACGTAGGCAATGCCGCCGCTCATGCCCGCGGCGAAATTGCGGCCGGTCCGGCCCAGGATGACCACCCGCCCGCCGGTCATGTACTCGCAGCCGTGGTCGCCGACGCCCTCGACGACGGCAATGGCGCCGCTGTTGCGGACCGCGAAGCGCTCGCCGGCGAGGCCGCGGACGTACGCCTCGCCGCCCGTCGCGCCATAGAGCGCGACGTTGCCGATGATGACGTTCTCTTCCGGCGCGAAGGTCGCTTCCTCGGGCGGATAGATCAGCAGCTTGCCGCCCGACAGGCCCTTGCCGAAGTAGTCGTTGGCGTCGCCCTCGAGCTGCATCGTCATGCCGTGCGGCACGAACGCGCCGAAGCTCTGCCCCGCCGAGCCGGTGAACCGGATGTGGATCGTGTCGTCCGGCAACCCGAGGCTGCCGTAGCGCCGCGTGAGCTCGGACGCCGAGCATCGTGCCGACCGTGCGATTCACGTTTCGGATCGGGAATCGCAGATCGACGCGCTTGCGCGAGGTGAGCGCGGGTTCCGCGGCCTTGATGAGCTCGTTGTCGAGCGCCTGGGCGAGGCCGTGGTCCTGCGGCTGCAGGCACCGGCGCCCGACACCGCCCGGCGCGTCGGGTTCGACCAGGAGCGACGACAGGTCGAGCCCGCCCGCCTTCCAGTGCGCGACCGCCTGGCGCAGATCGATCTTGTCCACGCGGCCGACCATCTCGTCGATCGTCCGGAATCCGAGCAGCGACATCAGCTCGCGCACTTCCTCGGCGACGAACTTGAAGTAGTTCTCGACGAACTCCGGCTTGCCGTCGTACTTCGCCCGGAGCACCGGATCCTGGGTCGCGATGCCCACCGGACACGTGTTCAGGTGGCAGACGCGCATCATGATGCAGCCCGACACGACGAGCGGCGCGGTCGCAAACCCGAATTCCTCGCCGCCGAGCAGCGCGGCAATCACGACGTCGCGGCCGGTCTTCATCTGGCCGTCCACCTGCACGACGATGCGGTCGCGCAGGCCGTTGACCATGAGCACCTGCTGGGTCTCGGCCAGGCCGAGCTCCCAGGGCACGCCGGCGTGCTTGATGCTCGTCAGCGGCGACGCGCCCGTGCCGCCGTCGTGGCCGGAAATCAGGACGACGTCGGCGTGCGCCTTGGCCACGCCCGCGGCGACCGTGCCGACGCCCACTTCGGCGACGAGCTTCACGTGAATCCGCGCGTGATGGTTGGCGTTCTTCAGGTCGTAGATGAGCTGCGCCAGGTCCTCGATCGAGTAGATGTCGTGGTGCGGCGGCGGCGAAATCAGCGTCACGCCCGGCGTCGAATGCCGCACCTTGGCAATCCAGGGATAGACCTTGAATCCGGGCAGCTGACCGCCTTCGCCCGGCTTGGCCCCCTGCGCCATCTTGATCTGGAGGTCGCTGCAGTTGACCAGGTACTCGCTCGTCACGCCGAATCGCGCGGACGCGACCTGCTTGACCGCGCTTCGCCGCCAGTCGCCGTTCGGATCCTTCCGGTAGCGCTCCGGATCCTCGCCGCCTTCGCCGCTGTTCGACTTGCCGCCGAGCCGGTTCATCGCGATCGCGAGCGTCTCGTGCGCTTCCTGGCTGATCGATCCGTAGGACATCGCCCCGGTGGCGAATCGCTTGACGATGGACTCGACCGGCTCGACCTCGTCGAGGGGCACGGCGGTCTCGGCCCGTTGCAGCTCGAACAGCCCGCGCAGCGTCCCCAGACGGCGGCTCTGGTCGTTCACGGCCCGGGCGTAGTCGCGGTAGATCGCGTACTGGCCGCTTCGCGTCGCGTGCTGGAGCTTGAACACCGTCTCCGGATTGAAGAGATGGAATTCGCCGTCGCGGCGCCACTGATATTCGCCGCCGGAGTCGAGGTCCGGCGTGCCGGCGGCGCGAGGCCCGTACGCCTGCTGATGCCGCCGGCGCACTTCCTCCGCGATGACGTCGATGCCGACGCCGCCAATCCGTGACGCCGTCCAGGTGAAGTACTTGTCCACGAACGACCGCTCGAGCCCGATCGCCTCGAAGATCTGCGCGCCGCAATAGCTCTGGAGCGCCGAGATGCCCATCTTCGACATCACCTTGAGGATGCCGAGATTCAGCGCCTTGATGTAGCCGATCACGGCCTGGGTGTGCGACAGCGCTTCGAGCGAGCCCTGACGCATGAGATCGGCGAGCGTCTCGAACGCCAGGTAGGGGTTGACCGCGCCGGCGCCGTAGCCCATGAGCAGCGCGACGTGATGCACTTCGCGCGCGTCGCCCGATTCGATGACCAGCCCGCACCGCGTGCGCAGTCCCAGTGCGAACCAGATGGTGGTGCACGCCGGCGGTCGCGAGCAGGCTCGGGATCGGCGCCTCGGTCTCGCTGACGCCGCGGTCCGAGAGAATCAGGATGTTGACGCCGTCGCGGACGGCCTTCTCGGCCGCCGCCGACAGATCCGCCATCGCTCGCTCGAGGCCCGGGCCGTCGTCGGCCGGATCGAACAGCATCGGCAGCGTCTCGGACCGGAAGTCGTCGAGCCGGATGTGACGCAGCTTGGCCAGCTGCTCGTTGTCGATGATCGGATACCGGATCGCCGATCTGCCGGCACGACTGCGGCGTGGGCTTGAGCAGGTTGCCCTCGGGACCGACCGTCGACTCCATCGACGTGACGAGCTTCTCGCGAATCGCGTCGAGCGGCGGATTCGTCACCTGCGCGAAGAGCTGCGCGAAGTAGTCGTAGAGCAGGCGCGGCCGATCCGAGAGCACCGCCAGCGCCGCGTCGTTGCCCATCGAGCCGACGGGCTCTTCGCCCTTGCGCCATGGGCGCGACGAGGATCTTGAGGTCCTCTTCCGTGTAGCCGAACAGCTGCTGCCGGCGTCGAATCGTGTCGGGATCGGCAGCGGAAGTTCGGGCGCGTCGGGCAGGTCCTCGATGGCGACCAGGTTCTCCTTGAGCCAGTCGCCGTACGGATGCGCCTTGGCCAGCTCGTCCTTGACCTCGTCGTCGTCCACGATCCGCCCCTGGGCGGTGTCGACGAGGAAGATCCGGCCGGGGTGCAGCCGTTCCTTGACCAGCACGTTCTCGGGCGCGATGTCGAGCACGCCCGTCTCGGACGCCATGATGACGAGGTCGTCCTTCGTCACCGAGTAGCGCGACGGACGCAGGCCGTTGCGATCGAGCACGGCGCCGATGACGGTGCCGTCGGTGAACGCGATCGACGCCGGGCCGTCCCACGGCTCCATCAGCGACGAGTGGAACTCGTAGAACGCCCGCCGCTCGGGCGACATGCTCTCGTGGCCGGTCCACGGCTCGGGAATCATCATCAGGATGGCGTGCGGCAGCGAGCGGCCCGCCATCACGAGGAACTCGAGCACGTTGTCGAACGTCGCCGTGTCGCTGCCGCCTTCGCGGATGATCGGCAGGATCTTCTGCAGATCGTCGCCAAACAGCTCGGACGCCATCAGCGCTTCGCGCGCCTTCATCCAGTTGATGTTGCCGCGCAGCGTGTTGATCTCGCCGTTGTGCGCGACGTACCGATACGGATGCGCCAGCGGCCACGACGGGAACGTGTTCGTGCTGAAACGCTGGTGCACGAGCGCGAGCGCCGAATCGACGCGCGGATCGCTCAGATCCGGGAACATCCGGTCGATCTGATCCGCGATGAGCATGCCCTTGTAGATCAAGGTCCGCGACGACAGGCTGACGACGTAGAACGCGCGCGCGCCCGGGATGCGTCAGCGCATCCACCGCGTGTTCCATGCGCTTGCGAATGACGTACAGCTTGCGCTCGAACGCCGCGTCGCCTTCGGCCGACGCGCCAGGCGCAGGCAGAGCCGGGCCCCGGCCGATGAACACCTGCTTGAACACCGGCTCGACCGCCACCGCGCTCGGTCCAATGTGCCCATCGTCGGTCGGCACGTCGCGCCAGCCGATCAGGCGCTGCCCTTCCTCGCTCGACGATGCGTTCGAAGAGCGCCTGCATCTTCGCGGCGGGACGCTTCCTCGCGTGGCAGGAACACCAGCCCCGCGCCGTAGCCGCGCTCGGGCGGCAGCGCCATGCCGAGCTTCTGGGCCTCGGGCCGGAGGAATCCGTCCGGCATCTGAATCAGGATGCCGGCGCCGTCGCCGGTGTTGACCTCGCAGCCGCAGGCGCCCCGGTGCAGCAGATTGATCAGGAGCTGGAGCGCGTGCCGGACGATCGAATGCGAACGCTGCCCCTTGATGTGCACGACGAAACCCGACACCACAGGCGTCATGCTCGTGGTCCGGTGAATAGAGTCCCCGCGGGGACACTTCTCCTTCGTAGCGCACAGCTGTTTATGAACGATCCGTCCGCGAAAACAGAGAGGAATTTGCGTATCGGGCCCATGCGTACGGCACATGCGAATTGACGCGGCGGTTCGAAGGTTCGAGGGTTCGACAGGTTCGAAGGTTGGATCGGAGGTTCGAAGGTCGGATCGGAGGTTCGTCGGACTGGGCCCAAGCCTCAAGTCCCAAGCCCCAAGCCGTGTCTAGATCGTGTCCCGGGCAGCAGCTTCAGCCGGGGACGGACGCTTTCGAGCATCCGCTTCATTTCCTGAACGGCCCGGGGCAGGCGGTTCGCGCGCAGGTGCACCCAGCCGGTCTCGCGGGAGAGTTTCTGGCCGGCAATCCGGGCGATGCAGAGCTGGCCGGCTGACACCTCGCGGGCCACGGCCTGATACGGCACGATCGAGATGCCCATCCGAATTCGCACGAGGGCCTTGATGATCTCGACATTCTCGGTCTCGGTGACCACCTTGGGCGCGATTTGCTCGCGCATGAAGAAGGCCTCGATGGTGCGCCGGCTGTTGGATCCGGCCTCGAAGAGCACGAACGGCTGGCGGGCCAGGTCCTGCGGCGTCACCGATTTCTTTCGCGCCAGCGGGTGCTGAGGCGCCATCACCACCAGCAGCTCCTCCCGGAAGACGGATTCGGACACGAGGTTCGGATCGTCGATGGGCAGGGTCAGCAGGCCGAGATCGGCGCCGCCGGTGCGGAGCTGCCGGACCAGCCGTGGCGTCGAGCCGGCGGTGAGCTTGACCTCGACCGCGGGATGCTCGCGACGGAATTCCTTCAAAAGTGTCGGGAACACGTAGAGGCAGACGGTCATGCCGCCGACCAGGCGCAACGTGCCGCCCAGCGTCCGCCGGCTCTCGAGGATGCTGGCCTTCGCCTCGCCGATTTCCTCGAACACCCGCCGGCTGAGCGTGAGCAGCGTCGTTCCGGCGGGCGTGATCCGAATCTTGCCGCCGACCCGGAGGAACAGCTGCTCCTCCAACTCCTCTTCGAGAAGAAGAATCTGCCGGCTGACCGCCGATTGAGACAGGTGAAGCTGGTGACCGGCGGCCGTGAAGGACCCCGTATCGGCCACGGCGCGCAAAATCTCGAGCTGTCTCAGGTCCATGCGGGAAGATTGTAAGCGGACCAGGGACGAGGCTTCAGGGTTCTGGCTCCGGGCTCGGGTGCCAGCTAGTGCTCGGAACCTTGAACCGGAACCCTGAACCGAACCTTGGAACCTTGGAACTCGGAACCTCGAACCGCCGATGTTATCGTCCGCGAAATGCGTTGGGGCATCGTGGGTGTCGGGTCCGTGTGCGAAGTCAAGAGCGGACCGGCGCTCCAGAAGGCGACCGGCTCGTCGCTCGTCGCCGTCATGCGGCGCGACCGCGCGAAGGCCGAAGACTTCGCGGCGCGTCATGGCGTGCCCGTCGTGCACGCGACGGCGGACGCGCTCATTGCCGATCCGGAGCGTGGACGCGGTCTACATCGCCACGCCGCCCGACAGTCACGCCGAGCTGGCGCTCCGTGTCGCGGCGGCCGGCAAGCCCTGCCTCGTCGAAAAGCCCATGGCGCGCACGCATGCCGAAACGCTCGCGATGGTTCAGGCGTTCGAACGCGCGCGGCGTGCCGTTGTGGGTCGCGTATTACCGCCGAGCGCTGCCCCGCTTCCTGCTCATCCGCCGGCTCATCGCGGAGGAGGCCATCGGCCGAGTCACCTCGATGCACGTCCACCTCACGCGCCCGCTCGCGACGGGCCAGGTGCTGGCGGATTGGCGGCTCGTCCCGGAGATCTCGGGCGGCGGCCTCTTCTTCGACCTGGCGTCGCACGCGTTCGACCTGCTGGATTTCCTGGCTGGTCCGATCGTCAGGGTCGCCGGCTTCTCCGCCAACACCGGCGGCGCCTACGCGGCCGAGGACGTCACGACGGCCGCGTTCCAGTTCGACCAGGGCGTGGTCGGCACGGGCGTGTGGAACTTCAACGCCGGCGAAACGGTCGATCGCCTGACGATTGCCGGCACGACCGGCGAAATCACGACCGCCGTGTTCGACGACATCGACGTCACCGTGACGCGCAACGGCACGCCGCGAGGTGCACGAAGTCCGCAACCCGCCGCACGTCCACCAGCCGCTCATCCAGACGATCGTGGACGAGTGGCACGGGCGGGGGGCCTGCGAGTCCACGGGTGTCAGTGGCTCGCGCACTTCGTGGGTGCTCGATAGATGCGTGGAGAACTACTACGCCGGTTCGACAAGACGACAGGTCCAACGGGTACGACAGGTCCGAGGTAGGCACTGACGCGCGTCATCTTCGTTAGTCGTGAATTTCTGTCGAGAAAGGTGACTGAAGAAGATGACGAGCGTTAGCTGGTTCCTGGGACCGGTCGTACCTGTCGCACCTGTCGTACCGACTCGCGTCCCTCGTCTCAATCGGCGTGTGCGCGTCGAGAAAGAGCCAGCACACCGCCCCGACCATGTAGATCGACGAAGAGATGAGAAACGTCAGCGTCCAGTTGTCGCCGGTCCACGCCAGCAGGTAGCCCACGACGGTCACCGAGAACGCCCCGGCGATGCTGCCCATCGTGTTCATCGCGCCCGAGACCGTGCCGGCGTAGCGTCCGCCGACGTCCATCGTTCCGGCCCAGGCCGCCGGCATCACGAGATCGTTGAAGAACCCGGCCATGCCGAGCACGAACATGGCCCGGACCGGGTCGTCGATGCGGGTGAACACCAGGATGGACGCCGACGCTCCCACGAAGCCGACGATGGCGACCGCGCGCCGCGCCAGCTTCACGCTGTTGAACGTGCGGGCGAGCCGCGGCAGCACGGCCGCCGAAACGAGGCAGCCGACACCGCCAAGAAGCAACGGCAGCCCCGCCAGCAGCGCGCCGAGCTGGAAGCTCGTGCCTCGCGCGTCCCGGAGATAGGTCGGCAGCCAGTTCACGTAGAACCACCAGCCGTACGCCAGACACATGTACTGAATGGACAGCAGCCAGACCGACGGCGTCGAAAAGATGCGAGCCCAGGGCACGCCGCCGTGCGCGACAGCGGTCTCGGATCGCGGCGGCAGGAGCGCCAGTTCCTGCGGGTTCACCGAGCCGTGCGCGGCCGGATCGTCACGAAACCAGCGGTAGAACAGAACGCGCCCAGACGAATCCCGATGACGCCGAAGATCTCGAACGCGCGGCGCCACGAGATCGTCATGATGAGCCAGAGAACGAGCGCGGGTGTCGCCGCCGCGCTCACGCGTGTGGCAAGCCAGACGAACGCCTGCGCGCGCTCGCGCTCGCGGCCCGGCAGCCAGGTCGTCAGCGTGCGCGTCATGCTCGGGAACGCGCCCGCCTCGCCCGCGCCGAATAGGCCGCGAACGAGGACGAGCGACGTCGCGCCCATCGCCCACCCGGTCGCCGCCGTGAATAGCGACCACCAGATCACGATGCGCATCAGCACCTTGCGCGGGCCGATGCGATCCGCCAGCCAGCCTCCCGGAATCTCGAAAATGGCGTAGGCGTAGCCGAACACCGCCAGCGCCCACCCCATCTCGATGCGCGTGAGCCCGAGGTCCTTCGTGATGAACGGCGCCGCCTGCGAGATCGCGACGCGGTCGATGTACGTGATCAGCGCCAGCACGACGCAGAACGCGACGGTGACGTAGCGGGCTCGGGTTGGCATTTGCAGGCTCAGGGCTTATGGCTTAGAGCCACGCCTCGAACTCTTCGAACCCTTCGAACTCCTCGCACGCTCAATCCGCCCGGACCTTGGCTCGTTGCTCGCCGAGTCCCTTCACACTCAAGCCGGACTTCATTGCCGGCCTGCAGAAACTTCTGCGGCTTCTGTCCCATGCCGACGCCCGGCGGCGTTCCGGTCGCAATGACGTCGCCGGGCTGCAGGCTCATGAAACGGCTGATGAAGCTCACGAGAAACGGCACGCCAAAGACCATCGTCCTGGTCGAACCGTTCTGGTAGCGCGTGCCGTCCACTTCGAGCCAGAGGTCGAGGTTGTCCCACGCGCCGGCCTCGTCAACCGTGACGAGCCACGGACCAATCGGGCCGAACGTGTCAGCGCTCTTGCCCTTGAGCCACTGCCCTGTTCCCTCGAGCTGGAACGCCCGCTCCGAGACGTCGTTGACGACGCAGAATCCGGCGACGTGGGCTCAGGCGCCTGTTCCTCGGTCACGTATTTCGTCGGGCGACCCGATGACGATGCCGAGCTCGACTTCCCAGTCGGTCTTCGTGCGAGCCGCGCGGAATCACGATGTCGTCGTACGGCCCGTTGACCGACGAGGTCGCCTTGGAAAAGAGAATCGGCTCCTTCGGCACCGTGGCGCCCGTTTCGGCCGCATGGTCGGAATAGTTCAGTCCCGCGCAGATGAACTTGCCAACCGATCCGACACAGGGACCGATGCGCGGCGAGCCGGACACGGCCGGCAGCGTCGCCGGATCGAGCCGGCGGAGACGGTCGAGCGACTCCGGCAGGAGCGCGTCGCCGCTGAGATCAGAAATCACGTGTGACAGATCGCGAATCGTGCCATCAGCGGCCAACAGGCCCGGCTTCTCTTTTTTCGGTGAACCATAACGCAACAACTTCACAGTGACACGACTCCTTCTGACTTCTAACTTCTGACCTTCTAACCTCTACTTCGCTATCTCGCCGTCCATCCCCCGTCCACGAAGAGCGCGCTGCCCGTCATGAACGACGATGCTTCGGACGCCAGAAACACGACGGCGCCGGCGAGCTCATGGGGCTCACCCCATCGGCCCATCGGAATCTGCGCCACGAACTCCTTGTACTTGACGGGATCGTCCAGCAGGCTTCGGTTCAATTCCGTCCCGAACGGCCCCGGGCAAATCGCGTTCGACGTCACACCCGTGCCGGCCCACTCGAGCGCGAGGACGCGCGTGAGATTCAGGACGCCGGCCTTCGACGACGCGTAAGGCGTCCGGCCCGGCATCGCGATCACGCTCAGGATGGAGCCCATGTTGATCACGCGTCCCCATCCCCGCTTCACCATCCGGGGACCAAACTCCCGCGCGCAGAGAAACGGTCCCTTGAGATTGGTCCGGATCACCGAATCAAAATCCTCTTCCGTCAGATCCTGGATGGGTCCGCGGATGTTGATGCCGGCGTTGTTGACCAGGATATCGACAGAACCGAGGTGGCCTTCGATGTCCACCGCCAGTCGCTCGATGGAGGCGCGATCCGTGACGTCGGCCACGAACGCCTGGGCGCGCCGTCCGGTCTCGCCGGCAATCGTGTCGGCCACCGACTGACAGCTCTCACGCGATCGTCCGGCGATGGCGACATCGGCGCCGGCCTCGGCCAGCGCCGTGGCCATCGTCATGCCGAGCCCACGCGCGCCGCCGGTGACGAGGGCAATCCGGCCATCGAGACGGAACGTCTCGAAGACGTGCTGACGCGCGCGCCATCTAGTTGGCGCCGCCCTGCCGGCCGGCTCCGCGGCCCGCGCCGCGGCCGCCACCGCCGCCGCCTCGCGCGGGACGCACGGTCATCAGTGAGTCGACCGGTGCTTTCGCCGCCCACGCGATGCCGCGCAGGATCATCGGCTGGACCTTGGGATCGGCAAAGTTCGCATACGTGTGACCCTGCATCCAGACGAAGGCGCGGAAGGGCTGCGCGCTCGCCGCGCCGCCGAACATCTGCCTCTCGTACGTCCAGATCTGCGGCACGACCTCACCGGTCGTCGGCATCGGCGCCGTCGCGAGCACGTGAATCTTCGGGTTCTCCGACCACGTCATGCGGAAGAACGCCTCGTCATCGATCTCGAAGCTCGACATGCCCTGCATGATCGGATGCGACGGATCCGCAATCGTGTATTTGATGGGCCCGGCAGAGAAATTCATCTCGCCGTGCTTCTTCGCGCCGCCGACGACGTTGCCGTACCACGCCGGGTCGTCGCCGCAGAGCGTGTCGTGAAAGCTGACAAGCCCACCACCGCGCCTGAGAAACGTCTCGAGGACGGCCTTCTCGTTCGCGGTCATGTAGCCGGCGTCGCCCTTGTACATGACCATGACGTCGACATTCGCCAGGTCCTCCGCCGACGGAAAGTGCAGCCCGCCGTCCACGACCGCGCCGCGGTCGGTCAGCACGCTGCTCCAGTCGGCCAGAAACTGCGGATAGTCGTGTTGTCCCGGGCCATGCGTCTTGATGCCTGCGCGGATGAAGACGCGGATCGGCCGCGTGGCCGCGAACTGTGGCGCCCCGGCCGCGCCAGGCGGGGGCGTTTGAGCCGCCATCGGCACGCACAAGCGCCAACGCGAGCACAGCGGCGGCAATCAACGCGATTCTCATTGAGTCTCTCCTCACAGGCTCAAGGCTCATGGCTTAGGGCTCAGGTCGCGGCCACCCCTCGAACATCTTCGAACCCTTCGAACTCCTCGAACTCCTTCGAACTCCTCGAACTCTTCCCTCTACTCTGCGCCCTGACCTCGTCCGCCCCGGCCGCCACCGCGGCCGGCGGCCGGCTGAAGCTCGGCGTCGGTCCACGGACGCGTGCGACTGCGGCTCAGCGCGCGCACTTCGCTCACCTCGAGGGGGCTGACGGCCGTGCCGGTATGCCCCCAGGCCCGACGAATATACGTGACAACCGACGCAATCTGGTCGTCGTTGAGCGAAGGGCCGAGCGGCGGCATCATCCCAATCGATCCTTCTTTGCCTCCGAGCACGACCCGGACGCTCTGAGAGGGATCGCGCGCCGTTCACGAACGTCGAGTCCACGAGATTGGCGCCAAGCGTGGCGTTGCCGCGCCCGTCGTCCTGGTGGCACCCGACGCACACATTCTTGTAGACGGCCGCGCCGGCCGCGTATCGCTGCTGCTCGGCCGGCGTCAGCGGGGTCGCGACCGCAACAGGCGCCGGACGACCTGGCCAGTTGAGCTTTGCGAGCACTCTCGAGGCGGTCTCGGCCAGTTCACCGGTGCCTGCGGCCACGCGCGCAAGCGCTGCGGGCTCGCCGCCAAGCGACATCCCGCGTCCGGACTGATCGCGACGGGCGATCGCTGAACGCTGAGGCCCGGGAAGACCGATCCCGCCGCCCCCGCGTCCGCGTCCGGCCGCGCCGGTGGATGGCAACGCGAGATCGAGCCCTTGAACAAGCGCCGACCGTTGCCACGCGGGACGCGACGCATCCGCGATGACGGCGATCGAGCGTTCGACGCCGGCGACGTTGCCGCTCTTCGTTTCCGCGGCGGCGAGATGCATGACGGCCTCGATTGGCGCTGACGCCGGGGATGCCGGGGTCTGCAGGAGCTGGGTCAGCGCCTGGCTTTCGAGACCGCGAAGGCTGCTGACTGCGGCGTCAACGATGATCGGATCGCGGCCATTCGCCGTCAGCAACGGGACGATCGACCTCCAGCCGCGCGCCCTCGGGCAACTCGCCGGCCGAGGCCGCCACCTGCCGCCTCACCGACCACATCGGGTCGGTCGCGAGCTTGACCACCGGCGCTGGCGATCGGCGAGCCCGGCTCCTTCAACCAGCGTTCCGACAACCTGACGGCCGCCGTCGCGCACTTCGGCCGCGCGATCGCCAAGCGCCTTCTGCACCACTCCCGGCGTCAAGGCGTCGATGCCAGACAAGGTCCACAGCGCGTGGAGTTTCGTCCGCCAGTCAGGCGCCGAAGCGGCAAGCGCCTCGAGCGCGGGTGTGACGGACGTCTCGCGCCGTTCGACGAGCAACCGCTGCGCCGTGTCTCGCCACCAGCCGTTCGGGTGCGACAGCGTCGCCACCAGTGCCGCCGGCGTGGCCGTCGACAGCGCCGGCTTCGGTCCTCGCGCCGCCGCTCCAGCGCCGTGAACCACGCGCCAGATGCGCCCGTAGCCCACCGGCATCAGAAGCTCGTTCTTCTTGATGTACCCGGTCAGATACTCCGACCACAAACCACCGGCCTGAACGACGCCGCGGTACATGTCCACGACGTACATCGTGCCGTCGGGCGCTGAGAACAAGTTGACGGGCCGGAACCGCTCGTCCGACGACGCGAGGAACTCGCCGCGGGCGTAGCCGTTCTTCGCCGTCAACCGTCCGGACTTGTCGTCGGTGACGACGAAGCGATGCACCAGATTGGTTGGTGAATCGGTAATGAACGCGTTGCCCCAGAGGTCGCGCGGGTAACGATCGCCGCGGTAGATCGTGGGCGTTCCCGCTCCCTGGATGACCGTGGACGACCCGTCAGCGCGGAAGAGCGGTCCCGGATCACGGTAGCCGCGATTCACGCCGCGCGTCGGACGGACGGGAAAAACCGTCGCCTCGGCCTGGTCGATCAGGAGCTCGTACAACCCGCGCGTGCGCACGACGTTCGGATTGCGCAGGAAGTACCGCGAGGGCGTGTAGTCCACGTAGAGCGGCGAGTCGTTCACGTTGCGATAGACGCGCCCCGCATCGTCCTGGGAAATCTGCCACTGGCCGCGGCTGAGCGCCGGCACGGTTTCGAAACCGGTCGCCGTCATGCGCAGGTCCCAGCTGTGCTCGGACGAGTACATGACGTTGTCCATGGCCCAGAACAGCGCGTTGGCGTTGTGCTCGATGTTCCGGGCCGCGGTCCCGAAACCGCTCGCGACGAGCTCTTTCGTGTCCGCCTTCAGGTCGCCGTTCGTGTCCTTCATCAGCCAGAGGTTCGGCGGCTCGCCAACCAGCACGCCGCGATCGAGCACCTTCAGCGCTCTCGGCATCACGAGCCCATCGGCGAACACCGTGCGCTTGTCCATGCGTCCGTCGTCGTTCGTGTCCTCGAGCACGACGACGCGATTGATCGGCTCGTCCGAGTCACGCCCCGACAGATCGGGCAGAAACGCCGGCATCTCGATCGCCCACAGGCGGCCGTCGGGGTCGAAGTCGATGATGATGGGCGATTCGATCAGCGGCTCGGCGGCGACGAGCTCGACACGAAATCCGGGCGGAACGGAAAAGCTGTCGAGCGCCTCCGCGGGAGTCAGGACGGGTGCGTTGCCTTCGACGGGCGCCCGCTTCGGCGGCCACATGTTCCCTGGCGACCTGGAGGACTCCTGGCCGCCGGTGACGACGGTGAACGTCGCGATCGCCGCGAGCTGGAGTCCGGCGGCGACACACGTGCCCTCATGTCGTCACCGGACCGGCACGAGACGGATCGACGAGGCCGGGTGTCGAGGCGGCGAGACCCACACCTGTTCCGGCGCCGGTTGGATTCTGCAGCGCGACGTAGAGGTACCCGTCCGGCCCTTGCGCGAGATCACGCACGCGGCCGAGATCGGCGAACAGGACTTCCTGACGGACGACCTGACGGCCCTTGATCTCGAGCCGGCGCAACTGCTGGCCGGCAAGCCCGCCGACGAAGAGGCTCGTGTTCTTCCAGCCGGGATATCGATCGCTCGTCACGAACGCGATGCCGGCCGGCGCGAGCGTCGGCGTGTAATAGACGATCGGATCGTCCATGCCGGGCTCTGAGAGTTTGTTCACGCCGCCCTGGGTGCCTTTCGTCGCGACGCTCCACCCGTAGTTGTGACCGCGGTCGATGATGTTGATTTCGTCGCCGCCGGTCGGCCCGTGCTCCGACTCCCACAGCAAACCGGACACCGGATCCCACGCCAACCCCTCGGGATTTCGGTGACCGTAGCTCCAGATGGTCGGCACCGCGCCGGCCGTCGCGAAAAATGGATTGTCCTTCGGCGCCGTGCCGTCGTCGTTCACACGATGGATCTTGCCGAGCGGTTTGGTGAGGTCTTGAGCGTTTTCCATCGCGCCGCGCTCACCGAGCGTATAGAAGAGATGACCCGCCCTGTCGAAGATCAGCCGGCAACCGAAGTGCGAACCGCTCGGCGTGTACAGGTCGGCTGGCGCGCGGAAGATGACCTGCTGATCGGTCCACTCATTCGTGCGGCTGATCTTGCCGCGCACGACGACGGTCATCGACGGAATGGACGGACCGCGGCCACGTCCAGGTGTGGGCGCCGCTGGCGCGGGGCCGGCCGCCGGCGGTGGCGCGACAAACCCCGGCTGCACCTCCGAGTACGCGAGATAGATCCACCCATTCTTCGCATACTGCGGGTGAATCTCGACGTCGAACATGCCACCGTCCTGCTGCTCGTGCACCGTCGGCGTGCCCTTGACCGGCTCGGACAGCTTGCCGTTGTCGAGAATGCGGAGCCGGCCGGCACGCTCAGTAATAAGGAGGCGGCCATCAGGAAGGAACGCCAGTGCCCAAGGCGTCTCGAGCCCGCGCGCGACCACCTCCGCGCGCACCGACAGTGTCTCGGTCTTGATCACGTGGCCGTTCGGATCGGCCACGAACTGCGGCTTCGGCGCGAGACTGCCGCCCTGCGTGCGAATGTACTGAATCAACTGCCAGACCTGGAGCTCAGTCAGCGCCTGCTTGAACCCATCCATCTCGGTGTTCGGCACACCATTCCGGATGGACGACATCATGCGCTCGTCTGTGATCTTGGCGAGCCACGTCTGATCGAACAACGAATCGTACCGTCCGCCCGCCAGGTCCGTGCCGTGACAGCTCACGCAGTGTTCGGCGTAGAGCGTCGCACCCGGCGCCTCCGCGGCCGCCACCGGCACGTCCGCCTGCCGGAGGCCTGCGCGGCCGGTGGCGCTGGTGCTTGAGCCGACGACGCACCGACGGCGAGTGCCGCCAGCATGAACGCCGCCGCCGCAACGAGAGCCTCTACCGAGCGCATTGGATTGAGTGCGGCTGAAGCATACACTCACCGCGCGGTCCCTATGAAGCGCCTGCGGCGGGCGATGGACAGTTCGCGGCCGGGCAGCGCGCTCAGGATTTCTTCGTCGCTGTGCCGCCGAGCTGATAGCCCGCGTTGTTGAAGTCGAACCACGCGGCCAGGTCTGATCCTTTGGGCCTCAGGGTCAACACCATCGCGACAGGACCCGAAAACGAGGTCAGCGGGCCCGAGTACTCCGTCGACGCCTTGAGCGTCAGGACCTGGCCAGCTTTCGTGATGTCGGTGATCTTGTGCTCCTTGAATTGCGGAGCGCTGATGCCAGCGACGACCTTGCCTGCTTCAACGCGGAAGACGAGATTCGCGACGAGTCGTCCGGTTGGCGTCTCGAGGGGAATGGTCCACGTACCCAGGACTGACTTCATGTCGGCCGGCGTCACCGGCACTCCCGTAGAGGTCTTTGCGGCCGCCGGCGCGGCTGGACGCCCTGCGGCCGGTGCGGCGGTGCGGCCACCGGCGGGAGTGGTGGACCGGCCACCTGAACTGGTCTGTGCGGCCTGAACTGGACCGCTCGCGACGAGCGCGGCCAGCAACAGGCACGTCGGGATTCTACGAAGCATGAATGCCCTCCAAGAACTCACCATTCGAAACCGAATGATTGTAGCGTGGCCTCGCAGCTTGCCCTCAGCGGCGCGCCCTCGCCTGCTGGCACCCTTTGCAATCTTGAACTCGGCTCGGCCGAGATTCCCGCCGATTCTCTTCCGGCCACGGCTGGCACGACGGCTTGTGCGAACGCGAGGTGCGTGGCCAGCACGTTGCCGGCGCAGCACAGGAGGGGCCGGGCGAATGATCGCACGCGAGCCTGGCGTCTTACCGAAGACGCGTCATCGTACACCGTGCTCGCCCGGAAGGCGGCCTACGCCGCAATGGACATGACAGGCATGTAGACCCGTATCACGCTCGTGCCCGGAGCGCCGTCGACGACGAGCTCCGCACTGCAGCGCCGCGCCATCAGTCCCAGCGCAGACGACGACTCTGCGGGCTGAGCGCCGTAGCCTGACGCGGTAACGGCCAGGCACAAGCGTGAACGTCCGGTTTCGTCTCGAGAGGCGACAGATGTTTCGACGATGATCGAGCCGCCGACCGTGAGCAGTGCCCGCGCGCTGAACACCAGCGTCGTCAACAACTGCTCGAGGTCATCGTCGAGGATGGGAACGAGCGCCTGCGACCCGACGCGCACGTTGACGTCGACCGCCGTCCCAGCCAGACGCGCGAGCGTCGGCTCCATCCGCGCAACGGCGTCGTCGACATCCACGGCCGACACCGGACGTGCCTGCCTCTCACTGAAGGCTGACAACTGGCTCAGCATGCGTCGAACCCGCTCGGAGTTACTTCGGATCCGCTCGGCGTCCTCACGGGCGTCGGACTGGTCGAGTCTGCGGGCCAGACAGCCGCACTCATCCTCGATGGTCGAGACAAGTGCATCGAGGTCCGGGACCATGGTTGCGGCGAGCTGTCCGACTTCCTCGATCCGGCAGGCGCGGTGAAGCCGCTCCTCCAGCCGGCGCCGATCGTTTGCCGTCGACAGTGCCTGAAGCTCGGCGCGCAACCCAGCTGATTCGTCGGCCAGCCGCCGGACTCGGCTTGTCGCCTCGCCGAGCTGCAGTTCGAGCATCTCATGGCGCTGCGCTGAGGCGTCCGTGCCTCGATCGCGTTTCCAGCAGCTCGTCGTCGAGTCGCTGACGCTCACGATCGGAAGCGGCCGCGTCGCGGAGGCGCTCTTCGAACTGGAGACGAAGAGCATCCCATTGCTCCCGTTCAGATGTGTGGTTCATCGCCGCCTGGCGCAGGTCGGCCCGGAGGGTATCGACATTGGCCTGAAGCGCGGCCCGCGCGGCGGCGCCAGCATCGAGCATCTCCGTGCGCCCTGCAAGCTCCGCCTCGAGTTGCTGACGGGCGGCTTCCCATGCGGCGGCCTCGTCGGCACGACTGTCGCCGAGACACTTCAGATCGGACTGCGCGGCTTCGAATCGACTCTCGAGATCCGCCTTCGCCGCAGTCGCTTCCGTGGCGAGAGCCATGCACGCGGCGAAATCGCTTTCGAACTTCACGCGCTCGGTGTCCCATGCAGAGCGCATCGCCGCGTGAGCCGACAATCCTTGCCGAAGGTCGCCGACCTCGCTCTCGAGCTGCCGGCGTACTGCGTCGTCTGCCGCGACCCTTGCCGCCTGCGCCTGAAGGGCCTCAGCAAGCTCGCGATGCGACGCCTGGAGTTGGTCTTCCAGCCGTTGTCTCGTCGCCTCGAGATCGCCCAACTGCTCTTCGAGTTCCCCACGTGCAGCCGCCCAGTCATTTGAGCGCGCTCTGTGGTCGGCGTTCGCGCGCTCGAGGTCGGAACGTACCTCCGCGAGCACGGTGTCGAGGTCTGCGTTCTCAGCCACTGCGGCATTCAGGTCGGCCTGATGCGCCTCGAGGATCTGCTCGAACCGCTGACGTTCCAACTCCCACGACGAGAGCGCCCTCGCCTGTGCCGCCGCGGCCTCGCGCTTGGTCTCAGCCAGCTCGGACACGAGCCGCCGGCGCGCGGCGTCGCCTTGAGCGTGTTGTGCCTCGTGTGCCTCGCAGGTCTGCTGGAGGTTCGCGTGTGACGTCGCCAGGGCGCGCTCCAGCTCTCCGGTCGTCGTCTGCAGGTCGTGCAGCTGGGTCTCGATGTGTCCGCGCGCCTCTTCAGCAGCAGCCGACGTCGCCGCGTGCTCGTCGGACGCAACTTGAAGCTGGAGGCGTGTGGCGGTGAGCTGGGCCTCGAGATCCGAGTTCGCCGCGGCCGCAGCCCGGGCCTCCCCAACTCGCGTCTCGAGGTCCTTTTCGAACTGCTGACGTGCCGCCTCCCACGACGACCAAGCGGCGGCATGCGTCGCCTCCGCATCCGTCAACGCCGTCCTGGCGGCAACCAGGGCGATCTCGAGGTCCCGCTGAGACGCCGCGGTCGCCTGCACCTGGCGCTCGAGGTCTGCCTGGACGGCATCGCGTGCGACCAGCTCCGAGCGTCGTTCATCAGCCATTCGCTCGATCTCGGCGCGGGCGTTCTTCAGGGCCTGACGTTCTCCGTCCAGGCTCCGGCGCAACCCGTCCAACTCCGTACGCGCCGCGGCGGCCTGGGTGGTGACGTCCGCGATGCGCGCGTCCCGTTCGCGTCGGTCCTTGTGCCATGCCGAGCGATCGGATGCGTGGCGCTCTTGAGTCTGTTTGAGCTCTCGATGCGCCACGGCGAGGGCGTCGTCGGCGGCGGTCTTTGCCGCCGCGGCCGTGGTCTGCAGGGTGTTCACCTGTTGTTCGAGATCTGCCTGGATGGCATGGCGCGCCGCCAGCTCGGTGCGTCCGGCCTCGACGATTCGTTCGATTTCAGCACGGGCGTCCGCGAGCGCACGACGCTCCTTCTCCAGGCTTCCGCGTACCGCGTCCAATTCCGTCCGCGCCGCGGTTGCCTGTCGGGTGGCGTCCTCGACTCGCGCATCCAGTTCGCGTTGCGCCAGGTCCCACGCGGAGCGGTCGGACGCGTATCGATCTCGTGTCTGGTGCAGCTCGCGGCGCACTGCCTCGAGGGCCTCTTCCACGCCGGTGTTTGCCGCAACAGCGATCCGCAGACTATTGATCTCCGTCTCGAGATCGCGGCGACCGGTTTCCCACACGCGCTGTTGCTGCGAATGAAGGTCGAACGTCTGCCGGAGCTTCCGGCGCGCCTCGTCGAGAGCCGCCTTCAACTCGTCCGCCGTTCGGGCCACTACCTCAAGGTCGCCAATCCGTGTTTCGAGACTCTGGCGCTCGCTGTCCCACGCCGTGCGCTCCGACTCACATTGCTCGCTGAACTCCTGGAGCTTGTAGCGCGAGGTCTCCAATGCCGTCTGAAGGCTCGCACCTGCACTGACGGCGGCTTGCACTTCGACGATCCGCGCCTCGAGGTCATGGCGCCTGCCCGCCCACGCCGACCGCTCCCCGGTCAGACGGCCAACTGAATTCTGCAGCTCCTCTTGCGCCTCGCCGAGAGCAGCGTCGAGCTCGGTCCGAGTGCTTTCCCACGTAAGCCGCGCGACGCTGTGGGTTTCGAGAGTCTCGCGGAGCTCGTTGCGCGATGCAATCGCCTCCTCCAGCACACCTTCGAGGTTGGCTTTAGTCATTGCGCCCTTTCGCCGGAAGGGGGTGCGGTCGTGATCCGCACGTCCTTGGTCAGGCCGGCGAGCAGTCGGGTCGTCGTCGAGTCGACGTCAGCGGCCGAGCCGGAGAAATAGAGGAGCGCGAGGGGCCGATCCGCCAGGGCGCCGTGATCGGCTTCCGGTGCGTCGCCATCGGACGGGTCGAACATAGCTCGTT
>CAVSRY010000013.1:0-112705 GCA_963730485.1 uncultured Acidobacteriota bacterium
TGATTGACGAGACCACTGGCTGCTTGTCGGAAGCGGAAGCAAAATCCGTATGCCATTCCTGGCGATCGTGGTGCTCTGGTTGACTTTGCTCTTCGCCGTTTTTCGCCTTCTGACGCCCCTGGCAATGCGACCGTCATGTGCACGTTGATCGTCTGCGCGCTGGCCGTAGCGGGGGCAGTCTTTCTGATGCTGGACATGGCCCGTCCGCGCATCTTGGGTGTGCGCCATCAGCACCTATGAGACAAATTCAGTGGATTGAGGAAGGGGAGGTATTCTGGCTCATCGTAGCCCTTGGAGGGAGCGAATAAATGAGACAGAAGTCCGGTCCGGTGCGCGTCGAGTAGTTGGCCCCACGCCCCACTAGCCTGAGCCTGTGCCATTCGGAGTAGGAATAGGTGCCATCGCGGTCGATGGTGACCCGGATGCGCCGCAGGTTGCCCTTGGTGGCATAGGTGGCGATGACCACTTCCTCGACCCGCCTGTTCATAGTTCTTCAAGCCCTTTATTTCGGCGTCCGCCAATTGCTGGCGGTACTCGTAGAGGTGGATGCCCAAGCGTCTCTTCCGCGTTCCAGCGCGTCGTCGAAAGTATGCCGCAGCCGCGGAAGGGCTGTGAGCCCCAAAGGAGATTCAAATCGATGCTATGCGTTCGATGTCGCGGCCGGCACGGCGGAACTCAGCGGGCCGCGCTGGCCAAGCCTGGGCCGACATCAGCGAACTCGCTAAGGGGCAAGACGGAGGCCGGCCTCTGGGGACTGGGGGCATTTGGGAGTGGGGCAAACTCCCGACCGGCCTCCTTGCCTGCAACCTACGCCAGAGACTCCACAATGACTAGTAGGGAGTAGGGCCGCGCGGCAAGGGGCCGAAGGGCATGGTGGTCCAGATCTGAAGCTGGCCTTGCGGCTCAAGGGGTGTCTCCCACCCCTCGTCGAGCGTTTACTCTGCGTCTCGAAGCGTCTGGAAGGCAGCGAGCACAGCGACGGGATCATAGGGCTTTTCGAAGAAGATACTTCCGGCGACCGGACGCCCGGGAACGATGAGAGCGCCCGAAGTGTAGACGACTGGTATGTCCGGATGGGTTGCTCTCGATCTTTCCGCAACATCCCAGCCATTCAACTCTCCGCCGAGCTGGATGTCCGTGAACACGGCGTCAATTCCGTCGCGCCGCTGAAGCACGGCAACAGCCGCTTCGCCTGAGGTTGCTTCCACGACTTCGCAGTTCGCGCCACGCAGGAAATCCGCCATGTTGAGGCGCACAAGAAAGTCATCCTCAACAACGAGGACGGTCAGCCGACCGCATTCCTTCTCGGACAAAAGTAACCTCTTCTCGAAGGCTGCGTCCGATCCTCGGGCACATGGGTTAATGATGAGTTGGGGCGCTCCTATCAGCACGCTCCGTTGAGCAGAATGTAGCCTCAGCTCAACAGTTCCAAAGTTACGATTTCGTGCCCAAGCCGCGTTGTGCTTCCTGTCGATGGGTCTATGTTATGGAAATCGTCAGCCACTTGCCTCGGGCGCCGGCGACTGAGGGACGCGAGGCGCGCCGGTGTCCTTTCGCCTCACACGGTTTTTTCTTCGCAGTCTGATCATCTGCTACCGGACTGAGCCTTGCTGACTGGCCGACGCTCGAGACGCCAGCTCTGGTGCTCATTTGCGAACGCATTCGGGGCGGCGATCGGGTCCACCACTTTGAAACGGTGCGGCGAAGGATGGCGGCTTCGTCGAAATATCACTGACCGTCTCGCCAATCAAAGACGCGGAGGGTCGGGTCGTTGGCGCCTCGAAGATCGCCCGCGATATCTCCGAGCGCCGGCGCGCGGAAGAGCAGGAACGACTGCTCCTCCGCGAGATGAACCATCGCATCAAAAATCTTTTCGCTCTGGCTAGCGGCGTCGTGACGCTCGTGCGCACTCCGCGAAGACAGCGTCGGAGCTTGCCGAAATGGTCGGCAATCGCCTTGGCGCTTCCCATCATGGTCGCGGATAACCCGCCCGCGTCCGAATATCCACCGGACCTTCCCATCCAACGGGCGAGTGATCCGGTATTCGGCCTCATAAGCTGTCTCTTCCTTCACGGATCGCGGCGTGGAAGCCGTGAATGACCCGCTCTCGGTCGTTGGTATGGCGGAGCCCTCGTATCGTTGTGATCGGCGGTTGATCGGTGGGCTCGATGCCCAAGATGCGGAAGGATATCAGGTGTACCCGCGGACCTTGCGGGTATCGATGTCGATGTCCCACACGCCAATCTCGGCAGTCTGCTCGGCGAGGTTCAGCAGGGCGCTGCGCTCGATCAGCGCTGTTTCAGCAATACGGTCTCGCTGCTGCTGGTCTACTGGTTCAGTTAGGTGGCTTGCTAGACCATCGGTGAGTGAGAGGGCGTCGTCGACCGACGCGCCTTCAGAGAGCGCGGCGACGACCTCGCCGTGCACGTACCGGAGGGTCGTGCCGACGACAAGGCCAGCCGCGACGGACTGGAGAATCGTGACGCCGAACTGATTGGTCCGCAGTGTCTCGGTCAGAGAGCGTGCCGTCTGGTCCTTCGTTCAGCTCGGTCAACCGGACGGTGCCGTACGAGACACCCAGGGGCAGGGTGCCCAGGCTGGTAAACGACCCTCGGATCCGTCGCGCCCCGGGCTGGGCCAGATCGTCCGAATGACCAACCTGTGTCCGCAGCCAGCCAACGGTCATCCCAGCGGGACCGGCCGTCGCGAGGCCGGCCGGATTCCAATGGGCCGCGGTGGCGTCGTCTGCGACAGCAACAAAGGCACCACCCATGCCTAGAGCGCGTTCACCGGCCGATTCGAATGTGGGCTGGGCCTGCGCGGCCGTTGAGAGACCACCCAGCAGTATCAGCGCCATAGCGGCGCGTCCGCATGCCCAACGCATCACACGGAGCCTATCAGGGTCGGGGGCAACCCCTCCGCGCCTTCGCGAGAACTTTGCCTCCGCCAGGCTCGTAAATGACACCGGGCAGTGACAATTGTCCAATTGGCCAAGCACCGACTGGCCCTTCAGAGGAGTGGTTGTGCCTGACTCCGTTGCCACCGCCCCGAGCGGCAAGGGTGTGCTCAGTCGAGCCATCGGCATCATCGTTTCACCTGGCGCGACGTACAAGGAAGTTCTCCGGAGCCCGCGTCCGGTTGGCATCCTGCTCTTGTGCTGTCTGGTCATCGCCATGGCGACCGGACTGCCTCAGTTCACAGAGCGGGGACAGCAGGCGGCCCTGGACATGAACGTTCAGAACATCGAACGGTTCACGGGCCGGCCGGTGACACCCGAGATGTACACCCAGATGGAGCGCCAGGCCGCCTACGGCGGCTATTTCGCCTTCGTCGGCGTGTTCGTCATGATGCCGGTGATGTCGCTGATCTTCACGGGAGTGCTCTGGGTCGTGTTTAACGCGATCCTCGGTGGCACGGCGACCTTCAAGTCCGTGTTGACGGTCGTCACCCACTCGCAGGTGATCGGCGCCCTCGGCGCGGTGGCGGCGGCGCCCATCCAGTACTTGCAGGGCACCCAGAACATGGCGGGGCCGTTCAACTTCGGCGCCCTCGCTGCCGATGCTCGATCCCGGCAGCTTCCTGGCGCTGTTCCTTGGTGGCATCAGCGTGTTCGTCCTGTGGCAGCTCGTCGGTCTGCGCCATCGGCCTGGCGGTCCTCTACTCGCGAAGGGCGGGCAGGGTCACGGCAGGACTGACCGCCTCGTATCTGGTGATCGCCGCAGTGATCACCGGAGTGATCTCCTCTTTCATGGGTGGTAATCGATGACACGAGGGAAGAAGGCACTGATCGCGACGGGCATCGTCGTGGTGCTTGGCGGGATCGGGTACGCCAACTTCGCGTTCCGGCGGACGACGGCCACGGACGTGAACGTGGAGAAGGTTTCGAAGCACGACCTCGAAGCCATCGTCTCGGCGAGCGGCAAGATCCGGGCGAAGAAGACCGTCAACATCAGCGCCGAGACCGTGGGGAAGGTCGTCAACCTCGCGGTCGCCGAGGGCGAACGTGTCCGCAAGGGCCAGCTGCTGCTCGAGATCGACCCGCGCAACCTCGAGACGATGGTGCAGAACCGCGAGGCCGAGCCTCGCCTCCGCGAAATCGCAGCTCGACCAGACGCGCGCGCAAATCGCGAATTCGCGCGTGGCGCTCCAGCAGGCCAAGGACACGCTGCGCCGGCAGGAGGACATGTGGCGGGCGGGCCTCATTCCGCGCGACACCTACGAGCGGGCCCAGAACGACGTCAAGATGCGCGAAACCGACCTGATCGTCAGCGAGCAGTCGGTCCGCACACAGGAGCAGCGCATCAAGGTTGAAGAGGCCAATCTCAGCAGCGCCCAATACGACCTCAACAAGGTGCGCATGGAATCGCCGATCGATGGGCTCGTCACCAAGCGCAACGTCGAAGAGGGCGAAACGGCCATGATCGGCACCATGAACAACGCCGGCACGGTGCTTCTGACGATCGCCGACATGTCGATCATCGAAACGGAGATTGAAGTCGACGAGACCGATGTCCCGCACGTACAGGTCGGCCAGATTGCCAAGGTCGAGATCGACGCGTTCCCCGACCGAACGTTCCCTGGCCGGGTCACCGAGGTCGGCAACAGCCCGATTACCGCGACGGGAGCGGCCGCATCCACCCAGGGCCGCGCGACGAACTTCAAGGTCGTCGTGCAGATCGAGGGCGAGGTGCCGGACGTGCGGCCGGGCTTCACCTGCACGGCGACGATCACGACGGCCACGCGCAAGAACGCGCTCGGCGTGCCGATTCAGGCGATGACCGTACGTGAGCTCGTCGTCGACGCAGCCGGCAAGATCGTGCCGACCGGAACGCCCGCGCGAGGGAGTCGCGGTCCGAAGCCTCCGCGGCGCCGGTTGAGCTGAAGCCCGGACAGAGCCGCAAGGAAATCGAAGGGGTGTTCGTCATGCGGACGGGGCACGCGGCATTTGTCCCGGTCAAGACTGGCATCGCGGGCGAGAAGTTCTTCGAGGTTCTGGACGGACTGAAGGAGGGCGACGAGGTCATCACCGGGCCCTTCGCCTCCGTGCGCACGATCAAGGAAGGCGACGCCGTGAAGATCTCGACCGCACCGGCGGGCGCGAATCCAGCGACGCCGAACGGCAACTGATGACCCAGTTCTTCGAGGCGGTCGCCATCGCCCTTCAGGCGATCTGGGCGAACAAGCTGCGGTCGATGCTGACGGTCATCGGCAACGTGGTCGCCGTGACGTCGATCATCGCGGTCGTGTCGCTCGTCCAGGGATTGAACGCCACCGTCAAGACGGCGATCGAGTCCGAGTTCGCGGCCGACTCGTTCTCCGTCCAGCGGCGCGGCCTGACACGCACCGAAGAAGAGTCGCTGCGCGCGCAGAGCAACCCCCGCGTCACGCTGCGAGGATGCCGACGCGATCCGAACGTTCAGCACGAGGATTGGGCTGGTGATGGCCGAGGCGTCGAACGGCGCGCCGAGCCAGGTATCGCGCGGAATCGCTCGACAACGTCCAGGTCCGCGGCGTGACCAAGGAATACAACAACATGCCGACGACGTCGATCGAGCGCGGCCGGGCCATCTCGCCGTCCGAGTTCGATAGCGGGCCGTTCGGTGGCGGTCATCGGGTGGGGAACGGCGGATCGCCTGTTCGGCGTACTCGATCCGGTGGAAAAGGTCCTGACGCTCGGCGGCGTGCACTTCCGCGTGATCGGCGTGGCGCCGAAGAAGGGCTCGATCTTCGGCCAGTCGCAGGATGAGTGGGTCGTCGTGCCGCTGCGGGCCTTCCAGCGGTTGTTCGGGCTGCGGCAGTCGCTCGAGCTCACGGTGCGGCCGACCGATCCGTCGCTCACGGACGTGCGCCATGGACGACGCGCGCGTGGCGCTGCGCATCGAACGTCGCCTGCGGCCGAAGGAGCCCGACAACTTCGGACGTGCTCACGTCCGACACGTTCCTCGATCTCTACCGCCAGGCCACCACCGGTATCTTCACGATTCTGATCGGCGTCGTCAGCCTCTCGCTCGTCGTCGGCGGCATCGTCATCATGAACATCATGCTGATGGTGGTCAGCGAGCGGACGCGCGAGATCGGCTTGCGGAAGTCGCTCGGCGCCCGCCGGCGCGACATCCTCTGGCAGATTCTGACCGAGTCGATCACGCTCTCGACGTTCGGCGGCATGATCGGCACGGGGCTCGGCTTCTCCGCGGCCTGGGTCATCAGCCAGCTGACGCCGCTTGCCGGCCATCGTCGAGCCCTGGTCGGTCGTGCTGGGCATCTCGATGACCGCGGTCGTCGGCCTGTTCTTCGGGCTGTATCCGGCGATGCGCGCGGCCGCGCTCGATCCGATCGAAGCGCTGAGGCGCGAGTAGCCGTGCGCAGAAGCCTCTTCGCCGAAATCCTCGCGATGTCGTGGGACACGGTCCGCGGCAACAAGATGCGGTCGTTCCTGACCGTGCTCGGCATCGTCATCGGCATCACGTCGATCGTCGGCATGACCGCGCTCGATCCGCGGCTTCGACCAGTCGTTCCAGGATTTGCTGAAAGGCATCGGGCCGACACGATCTACGTCGCGAAGATGTCCGGCCTGAGCCTGTCCTCCGGCATGAGCTTTCAGGAACTGGCGAAGCGGCCGAACCTGACGCCGGACGATGCGGAGGCGATCGAGCGCAACGCGCCGTCGATTCAGGTCGTCGACCTGACGCTCGGCGGCGGCGGGCCCGGTCCGCAGCAGATGGTGCGGATCTTCTACCGCAACCAGCGCACGAAGCCGATGACGGTCATGGGCACCACGGAAGCGTGGCCCTACGCCGTCCAGCTGCCGTCGAGTCGGGCCGGTTCTTCACCACCGGCGAGGTGCAGCGCCGCAGCGCGTGGTCGTGCTCGGCCAGGGGCCGGCCGAGGCGCTGTTCCCGAACGTCGATCCGCTCGGCAAGCGGGTGCGCGTCGGCTTCGAGGAGTACGAGGTCATCGGCGTGATGGCCAAGCGGCCGAGCCCGGGCTTCGACATCGGCGCGGACGACTTCGTGGTCGTGCCGTTCACGACCTATGCCGCGCCAGTACGGCATCCGCGCGAACACCGTCGAACGCGGCGAGATGCGGAGCGCGATGATCGCGGCCGTGCCGCGCGAAGGCGTGACGCGCGAGCAGGCGATGCGCGAGGTCGAGGAGGTCATGCGCATCCGCCACGGCCTGCGCCTCGACGAGCCGAACGACTTCGACATCGTGACGCAGGACGCGATCCTCGGACTTGGAACCAGATCACGCGGGCGGCGTTCCTGGCGCTCGTCGTGCTGTCGTCGATCGCGCTGATGGTCGGCGGCATCGGCGTCATGAGCATCATGACGATCAGCGTGACCGAGCGGACGCGCGAAATCGGCGTGCGCAAGGCCCTCGGCGCCCGGCGCGTCGAGATCCTCTGGCAGTTCCTCCTCGAAGCCATGTTCCTGACCTCGGCTGGCGGCATCCTGGGCATCATCTTCGGCACCACCATCGGCCTGGCCGTCCACGCCTTCACCGGCTTCCCGATCTCGCTGCCCTGGTGGTCGTTCGCCATCGGCGTCGGCTTCTCGGCCGGCGTCGGCGTGTTCTTCGGCATGGTGCCGGCCATTCGGGCCTCGCGGCTCGATCCGATCGAAGCCCTGCGCTACGAATAGCTCGGCCCGAACCGCATTTGCTATTGGTTGCTGGCTATCGGCTATTGCGATTGGCCACTGGCTATTGGCCATTGCGCGGACTGAGCCGATCCGAGGACTGCCCGGCCGCTGAATCGGCCACCGTCCAATAGCCAATGTCCAATGACCAATTGCAATAACCAATAGCCAATAACCAATAGCAAATGGTAAGAATCCTCCTAATCAATCCAGGGAGGACCCCCATATGAAGGTCTTCGACGCGGCAGCGATCCGGAACGTGGCGCTCGTCGGACACAGCGGCGGCGGCAAGACGCAGCTTGCTCCGCCCTGCTGTTCGATGCCGGGGCGGCCAACCGGTTTGGCAAGGTGGACGACGGCACGACGGTCACCGACTACGACGAAGAGGCCATCGCCCGCAAGCACACGCTGTCCGCGTCGCTCGCCTTCCTCGAGTGGAACAAGCTCAAGATCAATCTGATCGACACGCCCGGCATGGGCAACTTCCTCGGCGACACCCGCGCCGCGCTTCGCGTCGTCGAAGCGGCCGTCGTCGTCGTCGACGCGGTCTCCGGCGTCCAGGTCTCCACGGAAAAATCGTGGGAGGCGGCCGAGGAACAGCAGCTTCCGCGCATTCTCGTCTGCAACCGGCTCGACCGCGAACGCGCCAGCCTCGAGCGCGCGCTCGAATCGATGCGCAACGCGCTTGGCCGCGACTGCATGCCCGTCCAGCTTCCGATCGGCGAGGAGAAGGCGTTCTCGGGCGTCGTCGATCTCGTGGCGATGAAGGCCTACACGTTCGCCCGCGACGACTCCGGCAAGATGACCGAGGGTCCCGTCCCGGACGACCTGGCCAGCGCGGCGGACGCCGCGCGCACGGCGCTGATCGAGATGGTGGCCGAGGCCGACGATACGCTGATGGAGAAGTTCTTCGAAGCCGGCACGCTCACCCAGGACGAGCTGCTCGAGGGCCTGGTGCGTTCGGTGCGGGCCGCTCGACTCTTCCCGGTGTTCTGCACGTCCGGCCTGCACAACATCGGCATCCAGCCGCTGGCCAACGCGCTGACCACGCTCGTGCCGTCGCCAGCCGAGCGGCCGCTTCCCGGGCTGAACCGGTCGACCAAGGAACCGGCGACGCTGGCCGGCGTCGGACACAGGGCCGCTCCTGCTCTGGGTCTGGAAGACGATGGCGGACCCGTTCGCCGGACGCGTCACGCTCTTCCGCGTGCTCTCCGGCGTGCTCAAGTCGGACACCACCGTCCACAACATCACGCGCGACGCTCCCGAGCGCTTCGGCCACGTGCTCGTGCTCGAGGGCAAGACCCAGACGCACGTGCCCGAGCTGCACGCGGGCGACCTCGGCGCCGTCGCCAAGCTGAAGGACACGCACACGAACGACACGCTCGGCGATCGCCACGCCACGTTCGCGCCGGCGTCCATCACGTTCCCGGAGCCGGTGCTCGCGTACGCCATCCAGCCGAAGAGCCGCAGCGACGAGGACAAGATCGGCCCGGCGATGCAGCGGCTGCTCGAAGAAGACCCGTCCATCGGGTACACGCGCGATGCGCAGACGCACGACCTGCTGCTCGCCGGCCAGGGCCAGCTGCACATCGAGGTCACGGTCGCGAAGCTGCGCCGCCGCTTCGGCGTCGAGGTCAACCTCAAGCCACCGCACATCCCCTACCGCGAGACCATCACCGCGAAGACCGAGGCCCACGGCCGGCACAAGAAACAGACCGGCGGCCACGGCCAGTTCGGCGACTGCAAGATTCGCGTGGAGCCGCTGCCGCGCGGCGCGGATTTCCAGTTCGTGGACGACATCTTCGGCGGCTCCATTCCGCGGCAGTTCGTGCCGGCGGTCGAGAAAGGCATCCAGGACGCGCGGATGCGCGGGTTTCTGGCCGGCTACCCGATGGTGGATTTCCGCGTCACCGTGTTCGACGGCTCGTACCACGACGTCGACTCGAACGAACTGTCGTTCCGCATGGCCGGCCGGCTCGCGTTCAAGGACGCGATGACGCGCGCCCGGCCGACGCTGCTCGAACCAATCATGACCGTCGAGGTCTACGCGCCATCGAACTTCGCCGGCGATCTCATGGGCGATCTGAACAGCCGCCGCGGCCGCATGGCCGGCATGGACACGCGCGGCAGCGGGACGGTCATCCGCGCCGCCGTGCCCATGGCCGAAATGCTGACCTACGAGCAGACGCTGACGTCACACACCGGCGGGCGCGGCTCGTACCACATGGAGTTCTCGCACTACGATGAAGTTCCTGGACACCTGCACGGCAAGATCATCGCCGCCTCCAAGGCCGACCGCGGCGAAGCGAAGGAAGAGGAGGAATAGCCTGCGCGGGCTGCTGATCGTTGCCTCAGCGGCCATCGCGTTGCTGACCGCCGGCGTTCGGCGCGCAGGACACGCCCGCTCAACCGGCGGAAAGCCCGCCACGAGCCGTCGTCGAGCCGCAGATCGTTCGAGGACTTCCTGACCGCAGCTCCGCGCTGAAGCGCTTGTCGCGGGGCATCGGTCAGGCCACACTCGACGCGGCGCTGGCCGGTCTCGTGCCTGAACCGGTGGTCGTCGCGCGTGACCGCGCACAGCCCGAAGCCACGCTCAGCCTCGACCAATACGCCGCGCGCCGCACTGGCGCCAGGACGGTGGCCGCCGGACGAACGGAGCTCCGGCGCCACGCGGGCGTCCTGGGTCGCGTCGAGGCGTCCTACGGCGTACCGCCGGCCGTCGTCGTCGCGGTGTGGGGTCTCGAGTCGAACTTCGGCCGCTTCACCGGCACGTATCCCACCGTCAAAGCGCTCGCCACGCTCGCGTACGACGGGCGACGGGCGCTCTTCCGGCGCGAGCTGTTCGCACGCGCTCGCGATCCTCGAGCGCGGCGACGTGCCGCTCGAACGGTTGAAGGGGTCGTGGGCCGGCGCGATGGGTCAGCCGCAGTTCATGCCGTCGAGCTACCTGGAGCACGCCGTCGATTTCGACGGCGGACGGGCGGGCCGACATCTGGGCCTCGACTCCCGACGTCTTCGGCTCGATGGCCAACTACCTTCGCAATGCCGGCTGGTCGTCTGAATTGCGGTGGGGCCGCGAGGTGGCGATTCCCGCGGCGGCGCGCGCGCGCATCGATCAGCAGCGTGCCGATGCGTCGAGAAGGCTGCCGGGCGGTGCGCGAGTTGAGCGAGCCGCGGCCGCTCAAGGAGTGGGCGGCGCTCGGCGTGACGCTGCCCGGCGGCGGCCGGCTGCCGTCAGCCGACGTGGACGCCTCGCTCGTGCGCGGCGAGCGCCGCTACTTCCTCGCCTACCGGAACTACGAGGCGCTCCTGTCCTACAACTGCTCGAACGCCTACGCCGTGAGTGTGGGACTCTTGGCGGACAAAATCTGCGATCAAGTGAGAAGTTTGAAGCCAGAAGTCAGAAGTCACTGAGCGCTCGCCAGCATGCCGGCGCAAGCGGGCGTACAGTTAGCTTCTGACTTCTGACTTCTCACTTCTCACTTGTCGTAAGGCTACGACCCTCCGACTTTCCTGGGAGTCGTACTCCTCTTCCCGGGTCCCTTGGCGGCCTTGCCGGTCTTCGTCTTGGCGCCCTGATCCCCGTCGTCCTTCTTGCGACCGCCAGACAACGCTTCCCGGATGCGGCCGCCCATGGACTTCTTCTTGGGCTTGTCCGGCGCGGCGTCGGCCTTGTCGGACTTCTCCGCCTTGTTCGGGTCGAATTCGCTGCCGAGCAGCTCGACTTCCGCGACCTCGGCGCTGTCACCCCGCCGATAGCCCAGGCGAAGCAAACGCGTGTAGCCGCCGGGCCGGTCCACATAGCGCGGAGCAATCGTGTCGAACAGCTTCGTCACGACCTCGCGGTTCGCGATGTCGCGGCTGACGACCCGCCGCGCCGTGACGCGGTGCGGCGCGGTGGCTGCGGGCGACAGACTCCGCTTGGCCACCGAGATAATCCGCTCGACGAACGGACGCAGTTCCTTGGCGCGTGCCACGGTCGTCTGGATGCGCTCGTGCTCGATGAGCGCCGACGCCTGGTTGCGGAGCATCGCGATGCGATGCTCCGTGACCCGGCCAAGCTTTCGATGTGCGACGCGGTGACGCATGACTGGCTACCCTTCCGCCTCCGCCTGATCGAGGCGCATCCCAAGGCTCAGCCCCATGCCGGCAAGGATCTCCTTGATCTCGTTCAGCGATTTTCTTCCGAAGTTCTTGGTCTTGAGCATCTCGCCTTCCGTCTTCTGCACGAGCTCGCGAAGCGTACGGATGTTCGCGTTCTTCAGGCAGTTGTACGACCGGACGGAGAGCTCCAGCTCCTCGACGCTCTTGTCGAGGTGCTCGTTGACCGACGAGGCCGGCTGATCCGCCGCGCCGTCGAGCGGCTGGTCGGCCGCCTCATCGAGCCCCACGAAGATCGTGAAGTGATCCCGGATGAGCTTGGCCGCGAGCGACACCGCGTCACGCGCGGTCACGGCGCCGTTCGTCGAGACCTCGAGCGTGAGCTTGTCGTAGTCGGTGACCTGTCCGATACGGGCAGCCTCGACCGTGTAGTTCACGCGCTTGACGGGCGAGTGCACGGAGTCGATCGGAATCCAGCCGATACCCAGGTCCTCGTCGAAGTTCTTGTCGGCCGAGACGTAGCCACGGCCACGCTTGATGCGGAGCTCCATCTCGAGGCGGCCGCCTTCGCCGACGGTCGCAATGTGCGCGTCGGGCTCGAGAATCTCCACGTCAGCGTCGACTTCGATGTCGCGCGCGCGGACTTCGCCCGGCTTCAGCGAGCGCACGACCAGCGTCTTCGGCTGATCGGTGTGGACCTTGATCGGGATCTGCTTGAGATTGAGGATGATGTCGGTCGCGTCCTCGACCACACCCTGAATGGGCGAGAACTCGTGGAGCACGCCCTCGATCTTCACGGCCGTGACGGCCGCGCCTTCGATCGACGACAAGAGGACGCGTCGCAGCGCATTGCCCACGGTCGTGCCGAATCCCCGCTCGAACGGTTGCGCGTAGAAGCGCCCGAACCGATCGGTCAACGTCTCACGTTCGAACTCCAGCCGCTTCGGCCGTTGAAAACCCTTCCACAACATCGCGAACGATCCTTTCGCCTGTCCGCCTTCGTCCGTTCCAGGACTTCGGCGAGACCAGACCTGCGTGACGGTCACCGGCCTCCCGCTGCAGGTCTGAGAGCTGCGGGCCGGTGACTGGCTTGATTGCCAATCACTACTGACGTTAAACCGTTCCCCGTTCCACGTTCCTCGTTCCACGTTCTGGTTCCCGGTTCTGAACGGGGAACGCGGAACAGGGAACGTGGAACGGATCTATTTCGAATACAACTCCACAATCAGCTGTTCCTGCACGGGCAGATTGATCTGCTCGCGCGTCGGCAGCTGCGAAATGCGGGCCGAGAACGCGCCCGCGTCAAGGAGGAGCCACTCCGGAACGCCGCGGCCCTTCACTTCCTCCATGGCGTGCTGAATCGTCGGGTTCTGGCTGCTGGTGCCCCGCACGGCCACGGTGTCGCCCTGACGCACGGCGTAGGACGGGATATCGACCTTCCGCCCGTTCACATTGAAGTGCCCGTGGCGGACGAGCTGACGGGCCTGCGCCCGCGACGTCGCGAAGCCGATGCGATAGACGACGTTGTCGAGCCGGCGCTCCAGCATCTGCAGGAGGAGTTCGCCCGTGACGCCCTTCTGCCGGTCCGCCGCCTCGAAGTACCGCCGGAACTGGTTCTCGAGCACACCGTAGGTGCGCTTGACCTTCTGTTTCTCGCGCAGCTGGATGCCGTAGCCGACGATCTTCGCCTTGCGGGAACGGCCGTGCTGCCCTGGGGGCACGTTGCGCTTCTCAATCGCGCACTTGTCGGTGTAACACCGCTCGCCCTTCAAAAAGAGCTTCATGCCCTCGCGCCGGCAAAGCCGGCAAACCGGTCCGATATATCGAGCCATCTATTCCTCTTCGATCGTTAAGTTCGAAGTTAGAAGCCAGAAGTCAGAAGGACTGGCGGCCGTTCGGCCGACGACGCTTCTCGAGGGCACCGCCCAGTTACTTCTTACTTCTGCCTTCTGACTTCTGACTTGTCCACCGTCGCTATACACCCGCCTTCTCTTCGGAGGCCGGCAACCATTGTGCGGAATCGGCGTCACATCGCGAATCGACTTCACGTCCATCCCGACCGTCTGAAGCGCGCGGATCGCCGATTCGCGACCAGCGCCCGGGCCCTTGACCCGCACTTCGAGTGAACGCATCCCGTGCGCCTTGGCGGCGTTGCCCGCGGCCATGGCGGCCTGGGTCGCGGCGAACGGCGTCCCCTTGCGGGAGCCCTTGAAGCCGATGCCACCGGCGCTCGACCAGGCGATGACGTTGCCGTCGACGTCCGTGATCGTCACGACGGTGTTGTTGAACGACGCCTGAATGTGCGCCAGCCCGTGGTGCACCACGCGCTTCTCGCCGCGCTTCTTGAACGTCTTCTTCTTCTTGCTCGGACCTTTACCGGCGTCTGGCGTTCCAGGTGCGGCGGCGTCCTGTGGTTGCGTCTTCGCCATAGTCTCTACTCAACCTTCTTCTTCGCAATTGCGCTCTTGCGCGGGCCCTTGCGCGTCCGCGCGTTGGTCCGCGTGCGCTGGCCGCGCAGCGGCAGGTTGCGCCGATGACGCGAGCCGCGATAGCTGCCGATCTCGACGAGCCGTTTGATGTTCATCGAGATCTCCTTACGGAGATCGCCTTCGACGCGGCCTTGCTCGTCAATCACGCGCGTGATCTTCCGAACGTCCTCTTCGGAAAGGTCCTTGACACGAATGTCGGGACTCACGCCGGCATCCTTGAGGATGACGGCCGACCGTGTCCGGCCGATTCCGTAGATGTACGTCAGACCCACTTCAACGCGCTTGGTGCGCGGAAGGTCGATACCTGCAATACGAGCCATCGTGAGATCCCTTCTTCCCTATCCCGGGCCTATCCCTGACGCTGCTTGTGCTTCTGGTTCGAGCAGATGATGCGCACCACGCCACGGCGGCGCACCACCTTGCACTTGTCGCAAATCCGCTTGACCGACGCCCTGACCTTCATCGTCTGAACTTCGCTGGCCCTCGGCTTGAGACTCGTCTGGGACAACGCCACCCCTCGAACCCCTCGGACCCTCGAACCGCTAGCCCTTCCGCGTAATCCGCCCGCGCGTCTGATCGCGCCGGCTCAATTCCACCGTGACGCGATCGCCAACCACCAGCCGGACGAAGTTGCGTCCCGGCCCCGACGGCGCGTGCGCGACGACTTCGTGTCCATCACCCACCGCCACTCGATACAACGCCCGCGGAAGAATCGCGATGATGGAACCAGACACTTCTAACGTCTGGCTTCCCACTTCTCGCTTCTCACCGGCCTGGCCGTCAGCACAAGCGGCCCGTCACTGGTCACCGCGACGGTGTGCTCAAAGTGCGCCGCGAGACTTCCGTCGCGCGTCACGGCCGTCCACCCGTCGCCAAGCACCCGGGTCTCCGGCCGACCCATGGCCACCATCGGCTCAATCGCCAGGACCATGCCCTCGGCCAGCTTCGGACCCCGTCCAGGTGGCCCGTAGTTCGGAATCTGCGGATCCTCGTGGAGCCGCTCGCCGATTCCGTGGCCGACGAACTCCCGGACGATCGAGAACCCGTGCGCCTCCACCCATTCCTGAACCGCGTGGCTGATATCCGACAGCCGGCCACCGACCCGCACCTGAGCAATCGCGCGCTCGAGCGATTCGTTCGTCACGCGCAACAGCGTCGTCGTCTCTTCCGGCACGTGACCGACCGGGACCGTCACGGCCGCGTCGCCGTAGAACCCGCTCACCTTCACGCCGATGTCGAGCGAGACGATGTCGCCCTCGCGAAGCTTCCGCGACGTCGACGGAATCCCGTGCACGACCTCTTCGTTCACCGACGCGCACAACGTCGCCGGATACCCGCGATATCCCTTGAACGCCGGCTCCGCGCCCGCGTCCTTCACCAGCCGCTCGGCCAGCCGGTCGAGATCCGCCGTCGTCACGCCCGGCGCCACGTCGGCTTCGAGCTCGGCCAGCACGTCTGCGACGAGCTGGTTGGCCACCCGCATCCGCGCAATCTCGGCCTGCGAGCGGCAGACGATCACTGGCGGACTCCCTCCACCGACGCGATCGCGGCCGCAATATCCGCCGCGACATGATCCTGCGGCTGGTCGCCGTCCACGGATCGAAACGTCGACCGGCGCCGGTAGAACTCGACGATCGATCGCGTGTCGCCCGCATAGACCCGCAATCGCTCACGGATGACCCCGAGGTCGTCATCGGTTCGCTGCGTCAGCGCGCCGCCGCACTTCGCACACGCGGTCGCGCCAGGGACGGCAGTCGTCCCGCAGACGCTGCAGATCAGCCGAGTGCTCAGTCGCCGCACCAGCGTCTCCTCGGGCACCTCGATGTCCACCACCACCAGCGGCGCCCTCGCGTCGATCAAGTCATCGAGCGCCTCGGCCTGAACGAGCGTGCGCGGAAACCCGTCGAGCACGAACCCCGGACGCATATCCGGCTGCGTCAGCCGGTCCCGCACGATCCCAATCACGACGTCGTCGCTGACCAGCCGGCCCGCGTTCATCACGGCCTTGGCTTGCCGGCCGATGTCCGTCTTCCCGAGCACCGCCTCCCGGAGGATGTCCCCCGTCGAAATTCGCGGCACGTGGCGCTCACGCGCGAACCGCTCCGCCTGGGTGCCCTTGCCGGCGCCCGGAGGGCCGAGCATCACGAGTCGAACGACACCACCCTTCATCGCGGGTACCAGCCGTCTCGAGTCGGCCGGGTTAGCCACGCCGGCCACGGATCCGGGTCTTCTTCATGAATCCGTCGTAGTGCCGCATGATGAGCTGTGACTCGACCTGCTGCACGGTATCCATGGCCACACCGACGATGATCAGAAGCGACGTCCCCCCGAAGTAGAACGGCACACCAAGCCCCTCCGTGATGAATCGCGGAGTGACGGCATCCAGCCGATCGCCGATGAACGGAATCGGCTCGACCTTGAACCCGGTGAGCATCAGCTCAGGCAGCAGCGCGATCGCCGCCAGGTACAGGGAGCCGGCCAGCGTCACGCGCGCCAGAATCTGGTCGATGTGTTCGGCCGTCCGCTTCCCTGGACGAATGCCCGGCACGAACCCGCCATACTTCCGCATGTTCTCCGCCACGTCATCAGGATTGAAGATGATCGCGGTGTAGAAGTACGCGAAGAACACGATCAGTCCGACGTACAGCAGGTTGTACAGCGGGTACCCCATGCTGAGCTGCGTGATCGCCCGATCGGCAAAGCCGTTCGGCGTGAACATCGGCTGCAGCGTCTGCGGAAACGCCAGAATCGACGACGCGAAGATGACCGGCATGACGCCGCCGGTGTTCACCTTCAGCGGAATGTGCGTGCTGGCTCCGCCCACCATGCGCCGTCCCACCATGCGCCTGGCGTACTGCACGGTGACGCGTCGATGCCCTCGTTCGACGAAGACGACGGCGCCGACGACCGCAACCATCAGGATCAGGAGCAGCACGAGCCTGATGAGACCAATCTGTCCCGTCTGCAGCATCTGGAATGTCTGGAACGCGCCGCGCGGTAAGCCGACGACGATCCCGGCGAAAATCAGGAGCGACATCCCATTACCGATGCCCCGCTCGGTGATCTGCTCGCCAAGCCACATGACCAGGACCGATCCGGTGGTCAGCGTCATGACCGTCATGAGGCGGAACCCCCATCCCGGATCCGGCACGATCAGAAATCCCCCAGTCTGTGAGGCGTTCTCGAGGAAGATCGCGATCCCCAGCGACTGGACGATGCTCAGCACGATCGTGCCGTAGCGCGTGTACTGCGTGATCTTCCGCCGGCCGAGCTCGCCTTCCTTCGAGAGGCGCTCCAGGTAGGGCCAGACGACCGTCAGCAGCTGCAAAATGATCGAGGCGCTGATGTACGGCATCACCCCGAGCGCAAACACTGTCATCTGCGACAGGTTGTAGCCCGAGAACATGTCGTACAGCCCGAACAAGTTGCTCGCCGCCGCCTGCTTCGTCAGCTCAGTCAGCGCTTCGATGTTGACGCCCGGCGTCGTGATGTGCCCCCCGACGCGGTACGCGGCGAGGATGCCGAACGTGAACAGCACCCGCTTGCGCAGCTCGGGGATCGCGAAGATGTTTCTTAGGCTGTCCATGGCGTCACGCCGTCTGGATGACTTCCGCCACACCACCAGCCGCCGCGATCTTCTCGGCTGCCGATCCGCTGAACTTGTGCGCCTTCACCGTCAGCGCCTTCGAGATGTCGCCCCGGCCCAGCACCTTGATGAGCCCAGTCGCCTGACGCACCACGCCGCGCTCCCGCAGGACCTCCGGGGTCACGGGCACGGAGCCGTCGAACATCTCGGCCAGCGTGTCGAGGTTCACGACGGAATACTCCACGCGGAACGGGTTGTGAAACCCGCGCTTCGGCACACGACGGTGGAGCGGCGTCTGGCCGCCCTCGAACCCACGACGAAACCGGAAGCCCGAACGCGACTTCGCGCCCTTGCTGCCGCGCGAGGCCGTCTTGCCGTGACCGGATCCCGGACCACGTCCAACGCGCTTCTTCGCGTGTTTCGCGCCCTTGGGGGGGCGTAGATTATTCATCGCCATCGACGGTTCCTTTTTCTTTCTGCCCGATGCCCGCTGCCCTCGCGCGCTAGCGCGTCTCAGGCTCCACCTTCACCAGGTGACGCACCTTCAAAACCAGGCCGCGCGTCGACGGCGTGTCTTCAACCTCGACCGTGTGGTTGATGCGACGCAACCCCAGTCCCCGCAACGCCAGCGACTGCTTCTTGTCGAACCCAATCCCGCTGCGGATCTGGGTCACTTTCATGGATGTCATTGCGTGTCCCTTTTCACCGCGCCGGCGTTCCAATGAGCTCCTCGAGGTCCTTGCCGCGCAGCCGGGCCACGGCCGCCGGATCCCTCAACAAGCCCAGCGCCGCGAACGTCGCGCGCACCACGTTGTGCCCGTTGGCCGAGCCCAACGACTTGGTGAGCACGTTGTGAATGCCCGCCGACTCGACGACCGCGCGCACGGCGCCGCCGGCGATGATGCCCGTGCCGTCCGGGGCCGGCTTCAGCAGCACCGAGCCGGCGCCAAACCGGCCGAGGACCGGATGGGGGATGCTCGTCCCTGCCATCGGCACGCGCACGAGCGCCTTCTTGGCCGCCTCGATGGCCTTCTTGATCGCCGAGGGCACTTCCTTGGCCTTGCCAATCCCGAATCCCACCACGCCGTGGCCGTCACCGACGATCACGAGCGCGCTGAAACTCAGGTTCTTGCCGCCCTTGACGACCTTCGTGACGCGGCTGATCGACACGACCGTGTCCTTCAGCTCGATGTCCGCCGGGTCGATCTTCTCGCGAGTGTGCACCATGTTCTAAAACTCCAACCCGGCCTTGCGCGCCCCGTCTGCGACAGCGCGCACGCGACCGTGGTACAGGTTTCCGCCGCGATCGAACACCACCCGCGTGATGCCCTTGTCCTTGAGGCGTTCGGCCACGACCTTCCCGATCGCCTCCGCGCCCGCCAGGTTGCCGCCGCGGACCTTGCCCGAGAACACCGTCTTCAGCGACGCCTCGGTGCTTGCCGCCGACGCGACCGTGCGGCCCGACATATCGTCGATGACCTGCGCGTAGATGTGCGTGACGGAACGGAAAATCGACAAGCGCGGCCGTTCCGACGTGCCGTGAATCCGCTTGCGCTGCCGCAGCCGAATGCGGTCGCGGCGATCCTTCTTGGTTCGAATCTGCATGGCGCGCCTATGCTCCCGTCTTGCCGACCTTCTTCTTCAGAACTTCGCCCGTATACCGCACGCCCTTCTGCTTGTACGGATCGGGCTTGCGGAACCGGCGGATGTTCGCCGCGACCTGTCCGACGAGCTGCCGGTCGATCCCGGTCACCGTCACGTGCGTCTGCTTGTCGATGGCGACGTCGATGCCCGCCGGGACGTCGAGGACCACCGGATGGGAATACCCGAGCGCGAAGATCACCTGCTTGCCCTTGACCTCCGCGCGGTATCCGACGCCGACGATGTCGAGCTCCTTCTTGAAGCCCTCGGTGACGCCCTGCACGGCATTCGCCATCAGGCTGCGCGCGAGACCGTGGAACTTTTTCAGCTCCGGGCTCGGCGTCGACGTCTCGGCGATGAGCTCGCTGCCCTTCACCTCGAACTTGATGCCTGGCGGCACATGCTGCTTGAGCGTGCCCTTCGGGCCCTTCACTTCGACCGCATCCGCGTGCACCGTCACGTTGACGCCCTTGGGCACCGCGATGGGTTTGCGTCCAATACGAGACATTTCAGTGATCCTTGTCCGCTTACCAGACGTTACAGAGCACTTCGCCGCCCACGCCGGCTCGCTGCGCTTCCCGCCCGGTCATGACACCACGCGAGGTCGTCAGAATGGCGGTACCCAGGCCGCCCATCACCCTCGGCACGTCTTCGCTTCCGAGGTAGACACGCCGGCCGGGACGGCTCACGCGCTCGAGACCGGAAATGACGTTCTCGCCGCGCGGTCCGTACTTCAGCGTGATGCGGATCGTGCCCTGCGGCGCCCCGTCCACCATCTTCACGGCGCTGACGAAGCCTTCCTGCTCGAGAATCTTGGCGACTTCAGCCTTGAAGCGCGATGCCGGAATGTCCACGCGCGGGTGCCGCGCACGCACCGCGTTACGAATCCGCGTGATCATGTCTGCGATCGGATCGGTCATCTGGAGTCCTCTACCAGCTGCTCTTCGTGACGCCCGCGACTTCTCCGCGCAACGCCAGCTCACGGAAACAGAGTCGGCACAACGCGAACTTCCGAAGATAGGCGCGTGGCCGGCCACACTTGCGGCAGCGATTTCGCCGCCGGACGGCGTACTTTGGCGTCTTCTTCAGGTCCTTTACGCTCTTTGCAGTCGTCGCCATCGTCGAATCCTAGTTCTGCCTGAACGGCATGCCCATCAACTGCAGGAGCCGCCGCGCCTGCTCGTCGGTCCGCGCGGTGGTCACGACCGAGACGTTCATGCCGCGCGACTTGTCCACCTTCAAATAGTCGATCTCCGGGAAGATCAACTGGTCGCGAAGCCCGAGCGTGTAGTTGCCGCGCCCGTCGAACCCGCGTGGCGAGACGCCGCGGAAGTCGCGCACGCGGGGCAGCGCGATCGACATCAGCCGGTCGAGAAATTCGTACATCCGATCGCCGCGAAGGGTGACCATCGCGCCGATCGGCATGTTCTTCCGCACCTTGAACTGCGCGATCGACTTCTTCGAGCGGGTGACCAGCGCCTTCTGGCCGGTGATCTTCCCGAGCTCCTCAGCGCCGGTGTCCACGATCTTGGCGTTCTGCGTCCCCTCGCCCAGGCCCATGTTCACGACGACCTTGGTGACCTTGGGGATGGCCATCACGTTGGTGAAGCCGAACTCCTTCTGGAGCGCCGGAATCACGTCGTTCTGATACCGCGTTCTCAGGCGATTCATTTGTCCACCACTCCCTTGCACTTCACGCAGAACCGCACGCGCCGTCCGTCGTCGAGCAGGCGGCGGCCGATACGCGTCCGCGCGCCGCACTCCGGACAGACCAGCTGCACGTTCGCGGCGCTCAGCGGCGCTTCCCGCTGCACGATCCCGCCCTTCACGTTGCGGCGCGGGTCGGGGCGCGTATGGCGCTTGATGAAGTTCACGCCCTCGACGATCACGCGGCGCTTGTCCGGCACCACGCGAAGCACGCGACCGCGCTTGCCGGCGTCCCGGCCGGCGATGACGATGACGTTGTCGTTCTTCTTGATGGCTGACGCGGGCTGCGGCATGACTACAGCACCTCCGGGGCCAGCGAAATGATCTTCATGAACCGTCGATCGCGCAGCTCGCGGGCGACCGGACCGAAGACGCGCGTCCCGATCGGCTCGCCCTCGTGGCTGATCAGGACGGCGGCATTCCGGTCGAAGCGGATGTAGGTGCCGTCCTTGCGCCGCAGTTCCTTGCGCGTCCGGACGATCACGGCCCTCACGACCTGGCCCTTCTTGACCGTGGCGTCCGGCGTGGCTTCCTTCACCGACGCCGTGACGATGTCGCCGATGCGCGCGTAGCGGCCCGTGGAGCCGCCAATCGGATTGATGACCGCGATCTTGCGCGCGCCGGAGTTATCCGCCACATCGAGGATCGATCGCATCTGCACCATGGCTAGACCTCCTTCGCCCGCTCGACAATGCGCGTCACGACCCAGCGCTTCCGCCGGGAGAGGGGCCGCGAGGGCACGACCGCGACGCGGTCGCCGACCTTCGCGACGCTCTCTTCGTCATGCGCCATGAAGCGCGACGTGAGCCGCTGCTGCTTGCCGTAGGCACCGTGGCGCACTTGGCGCGCGACGGTGACCACGACGCTTTTGGCCATCTTGTTGCTGACGACCGTTCCGACAATCTCCGACTTGGCCATCGCTAGTCCTTCACCCCGGGTGCGCCCTTCTCGCGCAACACCGTCTGTACGCGCGCCGCCTCGCGGCGCAGCGGACGAATCTTGTGCCCGGCCTCGGTCTGCCCCATCGACTTCTGCAGCCGCAGCCGGAACACCTGCTCATCCAGCTCACGCGCGCGCTGACGGAGATCTTCGACGCCCATGCCGCGCAACTGAGTCAGTAGTTCCGGTATCTTCATCACGCCTACTCCGCACCGAACCGCATGGCAAAGCGGGTCTTCATCGGCAGCTTGGCGGCAGCGAGCCGCATCGCCGCGCGCGCTTCCGTCACCGACACGCCCTCCATCTCGAAGAGGATCCGTCCCGGCTTGATCACCGCCACCCAGCCCTCGGGTGCGCCCTTGCCCTTGCCCATACGGGTTTCCTGCGGCTTCTTGGTGACGGGCTTGTCAGGAAACACGCGAATCCACACCTTGCCGCCGCGCTTGATGCCGCGGGTGAGCGCCACGCGCGCCGCCTCGATCTGCCGGTCGGTCAGCCAGCACGGCTCGAGGTTCATCAGCCCGTAGTCGCCAAACGCGACCGTCGAGCCGCGCCACGCGAGTCCGCGCATGCGGCCGCGCTGCTGCTTCCGGTACTTGACCTTCTTCGGCATCAACATAGGTAAATCCTCGACAACTGGAAGTCAGAGGCTTAGAACTCAGAGATCTTCGAGCTCCTGGCTTCACACTCCGAACTTGTCCTACTCTATCCCGCGGCTGCCCTGCGCGGCTGCCGGTACTCTTCTTCCCGCCCGGTTCGCGGCGACAGACGCTCGCCCTTGTAGAGCCACACCTTCACGCCAATCGCGCCGTAGGTCGTGAACGCCTCCGCGAACCCGTAATCGATGTCGGCGCGCAGCGTCTGCAGCGGCAGCTGGCCGTGCAGATACCACTCGGAGCGCGCGATCTCCGCGCCGTTCAACCGTCCCGAGACGCGGACCTTGATGCCCCGCGCGCCGAAACGCAGCGCCGATTCGACGGCCTTGCGCATCGCGCGGCGGAACGCCACGCGCTTCTCGAGCTGCATCGCCACCGACTCGCCGATGAGCTGCGCATCGAGCTCGGGCTTCTGAATCTCGAGGATGTTGATGAACACCTCACGCCCGGTGGACTTGTGCAGCTCCTGCCGCAGCTTGTCCACTTCGGTGCCCTTGCGGCCGATGATGATGCCGGGCCGCGAGGTGTGGATGTCCACCTTGAGCTTGTTCGCGGCGCGCTCGATCTCGATGCGCGACACCCCGGCGTGCGCGAAGCGGGACTTCAGGTCCGCGCGCAGCCGCAAGTCCTCGTGCAGCAGCTTCGCGTAGTCCTTGTCCGCATACCACCGCGAACGCCAGGTCTTGTTGAACCCGAGCCGGAATCCGTAGGGATGAACCTTTTGACCCATGTAATCCTCAACTTCGAAGTTCGAACTTCGAAGTTCGAACTTAGCCTTCCGCGGCTTTCCCTCGTTTGGTCCGACGTGCCCGGTCCGACGTCGTCTTGGCGCCGGCCGCCGTCACTCGGACCGGCCGCTCGGCGACCTCGACCGTCAGGTGCGCCATACGCTTGACGATGCGAAACGCCCGGCCCATCGGCGCCGGACGCGTCCGCTTCATGCTGGGTCCCTGATCGGCCCAGCACCGCGCGACATAGAGCCGGTCGACGTCGCCGCCGAACCCGTCCCGGTGCTGCACGTTCGCAATCGCGGACCGCAGCGTCTTCTCGATGTCGCGGGCCACGAGCTTGCGCGAGAAGCGCAACGTCGCGAGCGCGCGCGTGACGTCCACGCCTCGAATCTGCGCCAGCACGAGCCCCGCCTTCTGCGCCGAGGTCCGGATGTACTTCGAGGTTGCGTGCGCCACCGCCATTAGCTCGCTCCCTTACCCGCGCCACCGCCCGGCGCGCCAGCCGGCGCGGACGCCGCCATCTGCGCGGCTTTCTCGGCCTTCGTCGTGTGGCCCTTGAAGAACCGCGTCGGCGCAAACTCACCGAGCTTGTGCCCGACCATGTTCTCGGTGATGTACACCGGGATGAACTTCTTCCCGTTGTGCACCGCGATGGTGTGGCCCACCATCTCGGGCGCGACCGTGGAACGGCGCGACCAGGTCTTGATGACCTTCTTGTCGCTTTCGCGGTTCATCGCCTCGACCTTCTCCAACAGGTGAAGATCGATGAACGGTCCCTTTTTCAGTGATCTGCCCATGGATGCCTCTACTTCTTCCGCCGCTCGACAATGAACCGATCGCTCCGCTTGTTGCGGCGCGTCTTGTAGCCCTTCGTGGGCACGCCCCACGGCGTCACCGGGTGACGTCCGCCGGACGTCTTGCCCTCGCCACCGCCGAGCGGGTGGTCCACCGGGTTCATCGCGACGCCGCGCACGTGCGGCCGCTTGCCGAGCCACCGGTTCCGTCCGGCCTTGCCGATGGACACGTTCTCGTGGTCGATGTTCCCGACCTGGCCGACGGTGGCCAGACACTCCACGTCGATCAGACGAATCTCGCCCGACGGCATCTTCACCGACGCGTGCAGGCCTTCCTTCGCGACGAGCTGCACGGCGGACCCCGCCGAACGCGCGATCTGTCCACCCTTGCCGCGCTTCAGCTCGACGTTGTGGATCAGCGTGCCAAGCGGGATGTTCTTGAGCGGCAGGCAGTTGCCCGGCAGGATGTCCACGCTCTGACCCGAGATGACCGCATCGCCGACCTTCAGGCCGATCGGATGAAGGATGTAGCGCTTCTCGCCGTCGGCGTACGTCACGAGCGCAATGCGCGAGGTGCGGTTGGGGTCGTACTCGACGGTCGACACCTTGCCCGGGATGTTGAACTTGTCGCGCTTGAAATCGATGATGCGGTAGTTGCGCTTGTGCCCGCCCCCGCGCCACCACGACGTGAGATGCCCGCGGTTGTTCCGGCCGCCCGATTGCTCGAGCGTCTCGACCAACGGCTTGTACGGCGTGTCCGACGTGATCTCGTCGAACGTCTGCACCGTCTGGAAACGCCGGCCCGCCGACGTCGGCTTATAGCTCCTGATCGGCATCGTTAGACTCCTTCGAGGAACTCCGGCACCTTCTGGCCGTCACGGAACCGGACCCAGGCTTTCTTCCAGTCCGAACGCTGTCCGGAGAACCGTCCCTGGCGCTTGAACTTGCCGTGCGCGATCTGCGTGCGGACCGACTCGACCTTCGATCCGAACAGCTTCTCGACCGCGCGCTTCACGTCGATCTTGGTCGCGCCGACGGCCACTTCGAACACGACGACCGGCGAGCCTTCGCGCGCGATCGTGGTCTTCTCGGTGACGAGGGGGCGTCGAATCACGGCGGTCGGCTTCATGCCAGCACCTCCTCCAGCCGCTCGACCGCGGCGCGCGTGGCGATGATGCGCTTCGTGTCCATGACGTCGCGGGCCGTCAGCCGGCCGCTCGCCACGATGCGAACGCCCGCGATGTTGCGCGCCGACCGGTTGAACTTCTCGTCGGGCGTCACGTCCACCACGAGCGTCTTGCCGATCGCGCCCAGCCGGTGCAGGAGCTCGGCCGTCGGCTTCGTCTTGATCTCCGAGGCGCGCAGCTCGTCGACGATGATCACCGCGCCCTCTTTCAGGCGTGCCCGCAAGGCCGCGCGAAGCGCGCCGCGCTCCACTTTCTTTGGCAGCGAGTAGTCGTAGCTCCGCGGCTGGGGCGGGAACACCGTGCCACCGTGCCGCCAGAGCGGCGACCGGGTGGACCCGGCCTGGGCGCGGCCCGTGCCCTTCTGCTTGTACGGCTTCTTGCCGCCGCCGCTCACGAGCGCGCGGTTCTTGGCCTTGTGCGTGCCGCGCCGTTCCGACGCGTTCTGCCGCACGACCGACTCCCAGATGAGGTCGGCCTTGACCTGACCAGCAAACACGTCGTCGCTCACATGGAGCGTGCCGACCTTCTGGTTCTCTGAATTGACGACATCGAGAGTCATATTCCTCCCCCCCTACTTCTTGCCCTTCTTCTTCGAAACCTGCACTTGCGGTTCCGGCTTCTTCGCCACGGCCCGCCGAACGATCACCACGCCGCCGGGCGCGCCGGGCACCGCCCCGCGCAGCACGAGCAGGTGGTTCTCGGCGTCGACGCCGACGACCTTCAGGTTGCGGGTCGTCACGCGATCCGCGCCCATCCGGCCCGCCGATCGCATGCCCTTCACGACGCGTGACGGAAACGACGAGGCGCCGATCGATCCCGGCGCGCGGTGGAACATCGACCCGTGCGTCGCCGCGCCGCCAGCGAAGTGATGGCGCTTCATGACGCCCTGGAAGCCTTTGCCGCGGCTCGTCGCGATCACATCCACGCGGTCGCCCGCGTTGAAGATGTTCACGAGCACCTGATCGCCGGCCTTGAGCGGGTCGCCACCGGCCACGACCTTCAGCTCGCGGCGCACGCGCCGTCGGCGGCACGTTGGCCTTCTTGTAGTGGCCGGCCGTCGGCTTGTTCACCTTCGACGGCCGCTCGTCCACGAGGCCGAGCTGCACCGCTTCGTAGCCGTCGGTCTGGGCGGTCTTCGCCTGGACGACCACGCACGGCCCGGCCTTGATGACCGTCGCCGGCACCACGGTGCCGTCGGTCTCGAAGACCTGGGTCATTCCGACTTTTCGCCCGATCAGTCCTGTGACCATAAAGAGCCTGCTGGCTTGGGTCTTGGGTCTCGGGGCTTGGGGCCTACCCAAGCCTCAAGCCACAAGCCTCAAGCCTCTACTTGTGTTCCTTCCCAAACGCCTTGATCTCGACGTCCACACCCGCCGGCAGATCGAGCTTCATGAGCGCGTCCACGGTCTGCGGCGTCGGCTCGAAGATGTCAATCAATCGCTTGTGGGTGCGAATCTCGAACTGCTCGCGCGACTTCTTGTCCACGTGCGGCGACCGGAGCACGGTCCACTTGTTCTTTTCCGTGGGCAGCGGCACCGGGCCCGCCAGCCGCGCGCCGGTTCGCTTGGCGGTGTCCACGATCTCGGTCGTCGACTGGTCCAGCAGCCGATAGTCGTAGGCCTTGAGACGAATGCGAATCTTTTCACTGAATGCGTGGCCATAAGCTATCTCCCCTGAACCTTCGCGATGACTTCCTCGCTGACCGACGCCGGCGCCGGCTCGTACCGATCGAAGTGCATCGAATACGATCCGCGGCCCTGCGTGCGCGAGCGCAAGTCCGTCGCGTAGCCGAACATCTCGGACAGCGGGACGCGCGAGTTGATGATCTGCGACCCGCCGCGCGCTTCCATCGCCTGCAGATGGCCGCGCCGGCTCGTGATGTCGCCGATGACGTCGCCCATGTACTCCTCGGGCACGGTCACTTCGACGCGCATGACGGGCTCGAGCAGAATCGGATGCGCCTTCTTCGCCGCGTCCTTGAACGCCATCGACCCGGCAATCTTGAACGCCATTTCGTTCGAGTCGACGTCGTGGTACGACCCGTCGTAGAGGTCGATCAGCACGTCGTCAATCGGATAGCCCGCCAGCACGCCGGTCGTCATGGCCTCGCGAATGCCCTGATCGATCGGCTTGATGTATTCCTTCGGAATCGTGCCGCCGACGACGTTGTTCTCGAAGAGATAGCCTTCGCCCGGCTTGCGCGGGATCAGCCGAATCTTCGCGTGGCCGTACTGACCGCGCCCGCCAGTCTGCTTGATGTAGCGGCCCTCGCCTTCGGACGGGCGGGTGACGGTCTCTTTGTAGGCGACCTGCGGCGCGCCGACGGTGGCCTCGACGCCGAACTCGCGCTTGAGGCGGTCCACGATGATCTCGAGATGCAGCTCGCCCATGCCGGCGATGACGACCTGGCCGGTTTCGTGATCGGTCTTCACGCGGAAGGTCGGATCCTCGGCCATGAGCTTCGCGAGCCCCATGCCGAGCTTCTCCTGGTCCGACTTCGTCTTCGGCTCGATGGCGAGCGAGATGACCGGCTCCGGGAAGTCCATCGCTTCGAGGATGACCGGCGCCTTCTCGTCGCACACGGTGTCGCCCGTGGAGACGGACCGCAGACCGACGGCGGCCGCGATGTCGCCGGCGAGCACTTCCTTGATCTCCTCGCGCTTGTTCGCGTGCATCTTGAGGAGACGCCCGATGCGCTCGGACTTCTGCTTGGTCGCGTTGTAGACGGCCATGCCCGAGGTCATCGCGCCGGAGTACACGCGAATGAACGTCAACTGGCCGACGAACGGGTCGGTCATGATCTTGAACGCGAGCGCGGACAGCGGCGCGTCGTCCTTCGGAGGACGTTCGGCCGTCGCTCCTTCAGGGCCGTTCGGATCGATCCCCGAGACCGGCGGGATATCGACCGGTGACGGCAGAAAATCGACGACGCTGTCGAGCAAGGGCTGGACGCCCTTGTTCTTGAAGGCCGACCCGCAGATGACGGGGACGAACGCAGCTTCATCGGCGCGGACGGATTCGATCGTGCGCTTGCGGATCGCGGCCTTGATCTCCTCTTCGGTGATCTCCTGGCCGTGCAGATACTTCTCGAGGATCCGGTCGTCCACTTCGCTCACCTTTTCGATGAGCTGCTCGCGGAAGTCCTTGGCCTGCGCCAGCGAGCTCCGCCGGAATCTCCTCGACGACGTAGTCGGCGCCCATCGTCTCGTCGTTCCAGCGAATGGCCTTCATCTTCACGAGATCGACGACGCCCGTGAACTTGTCCTCAATGCCGATGGGCAGGTGCAGCGCGACCGGATTGCCCTGCAGCTTCGACTTGATCTGCTCGAACGTCCGGATGAAGTCCGCGCCGATCCGGTCCATCTTGTTGACGAAACAGATGCGCGGGCACGCGGTACTTGTCCGCCTGGCGCCAGACGGTCTCGGACTGCGGTTCGACGCCGGCGACCGAGTCGAACACGGCAACGGCGCCGTCGAGCACGCGAAGCGACCGCTCGACCTCGGCGGTGAAGTCGACGTGGCCCGGCGTGTCGATGATGTTGATCCGGTGATCGCGCCAGGTGCACGTCGTGGCGGCCGACGTGATGGTGATGCCGCGCTCCTGCTCCTGCTCCATCCAGTCCATGACGGCCGTGCCTTCATGGACCTCACCGATCTTGTAGGTGATCCCGGTGTAGAAGAGGATGCGCTCGGTCGTCGTCGTCTTGCCGGCATCGATGTGGGCCATGATGCCGATGTTGCGACAACGATTCAGTGAAACATTGCGGGCCATGACGTCGTAGTTACCAGCGATAGTGCGCGAACGCCTTGTTGGCTTCCGCCATGCGGTGCGTGTCTTCGCGCTTCTTCACCGCGCCGCCGCGCAGGTTGGCGGCGTCGAGCAATTCCATCGCCAGCTTCTCCTGCATCGTCTTGCCATCGCCGCGCTCGCGCGCATATCCCGCGACCCAGCGAATGGCCAATGAGAGCCGGCGGTTGGGATTGACCTCGACCGGCACCTGATAGTTCGAACCGCCGACGCGGCGCGACTTGACCTCGAGGCTCGGCCGGACGTTCTCGATCGCCTTCTTGAAGACCTTGAGCGGATCGTCGGCCGACTTCTCCTTCACGATGTCGAGCGCCTGATACATGATGCGCTCCGCGGTCGAGCGCTTCCCGCCGCGCATGATCGTGCTGATGAACTTCGTGACCAGCGGACTGTTGTAGATCGGGTCCGCCGGAACCTCACGCTTGGCTATCTCTCGTCGTCGTGGCATGGGTTACGCCTTCTTCGGTCTCTTCGCGCCGTACTTCGAGCGGCCCTGCATGCGGCCCGCGACGCCGACGGCGTCGAGCGTGCCGCGCACGACGTGATAGCGCACGCCCGGGCAGGTCCTTGACGCGGCCGCCGCGGATGAGCACGAGCGAGTGCTCCTGCAGGTTGTGGCCGACGCCGGGGATGTAGGTCGTGACTTCGATGCCGTTCGTCAGGCGGACACGCGCCACCTTGCGCAGCGCCGAGTTCGGCTTCTTCGGCGTCTGCGTGAAGACGCGCACGCACACGCCGCGCTTCTGCGGGCTGCTCTGCAGCGCCGGACTCTTCGTCTTGCTCAGCACGCGTTCACGGCCCTTGCGGACCAGCTGGCTAATCGTCGGCATAGTTCGTCCGTTCCGCCTCAGTCCGTCGCTCGACGCGCCTCGCGTCGCGCAAGGAAAAGGGGCATCCAGCCCGCGGCTCCTTCACGAACGGTCACAGCGCTCCGGGTGGCGCGCGACCGGCGTCTCTGGCCTAGGAGTTCGAACTCGGCGCCAGAAACAATCCCCTATTGCTGTCAGTCAGCGTGGCAGCCGCGGAGCAACGCCCGGAGGGCGCCGCGACAGCTGCGCGGAAACAGCCAGGAAGCTGGAGGCTTCTACTGGACGCGAGCCTAGATAGGGTGTCCCAGACTCGTAAAGAACCTTGCGAGAGTAGCACGCCGATCCGGGACGGTCAAGGCGGCAGGCCCATTTTGGGGCGTTTTCCCTAGGCTTGTTTCGCCTGAACAGGCCTATTTTGACCGGGTGTTGATGTCGCTGTAGGTCAGGATACGGCCCGCCGTGACGTCCTTCACGAATGCCTGAATCGGGTCGAGGGCGCTCGCGCGGCCGTCGCTGCCGATGAGCGGCCCGGGATAGCCGAACCGGCGCGAGACGGACCGGATGAACGTGCTCGTCTCATCCAGGGGGAGCGTCGCGACGTTGCGGGCAAAGGCGTCGAACAGACCGTCCTGGAAGAGGTACTGCTCGACGTTCGAGACGTAGTACACCGAGACGTTCGCCTGATGGCCACGCAGGTACCGGCCGACCGCCCGCAGCGCCTTCGGCCCCGCAAAATCACCGACGACCGGGACGATGAGGTTCCGCTCCTGCATGCCCTTCAGCCAACGGAAGTTGGCCTCGGAGGCGAGATAGCCGTGGGCGACGCCTTCCCAATCGGTCTGGAGCATCAGCTCCTCGTACGTGGGGAAACTGTTGCCGAAGCTCCGGCCGCCGAACCCGGGACGCGTCGAGTACCGCAGGCCCGGACCGTCCCAGAAGAACGCAAAGTAGATGGACTCAATCTGGTCGAGATCGTCCGGCGACAGCAGAAATCCGTGACGTCGCGTGAGCTGCTCGCGAATGCTCCGGACGTTCTGGCGGTACAGGTGCTCGCTCGTCGCGACCGGCTCGTACTGCGCGAAGAGCTCGGCCGCCGTGAGCGCAGCCGTTGCGCCGGCCGGCCGCGGCTTCGAGAACAGCCGCGAGACGAACTCCGCCCGGTCGGCCGACAGCTCGAAGATCGCCTTGTACATCAGGTGCTGCAGCAGATTGCCGCGCCGGATGTCGACGATGAACGCCATGCGCGGCGCCGTGGCCACGATGTACGTGAAGTTCTGATCGGGCGCGACGCCGAGGTACACGCCGCCCGGCCGGACGCGGCGCTTCAGCGCCGGGAATCACGTACTGGAACGTGTGTTCGTTCGAGACCAGGTTCTCAGAGCGGAAGTAGCCGCCTGGCTCGGAGAGATCGTTCGAGAGGCGCCAGAATTCCTGATCGCTGAGCCGGTGCGGCAGCGTGACGTCGGGCGGCGTCTGACGCGCGACGGCACCAGCGCGAGGCTGCCGGCAAGGGCCAGGACGAGCCCCACCGTCCACCCCGCAGCCGCGCGTCGCGACCGGCACCATCACGGCGCGATCGTACCTCGTCTCGCGACGTCCCAATACTCGAGGATCCGGCCTTCGCGCACGGCCGTGAGCAGATCGCCAACAGGGTCGATGACGTTGCGGCGCGACGCGGATCGAACGAATACGCTCTCGCGATCCGTCGGCAACATGGCGACGTTGGCATAGAACGCCAGCGCGGCCTCATTGCGAAACAGATACTGCTCGACGTTGGAGGTATAGAACGCGCGCACCGACGACGCCGTGCTGCGCGAAGATACGCGCCAACCGATCGCAGCGCCTTCGGGCCGGCGAAGTCGCCGACGATGGGCACGATGAGGTTGCGCGCCTGGAGGTCCTTCACGCGCCGATAGTTCGCCTCGGTCGCAAGATACGCGCGCGGCCTGCCGGCCAGGTCCGTGGCCAACTGCATCTCCGCGTACGTCGGCATCCCGCGCGGACTCCCGGGCGAGTAGCTCAGGGCGGGCCCGTACCGCACGAACATCGCGTAGATGCCGGCGATTCGCGAGAGATCGTCTGCCGACAGACGGAATCCGTGCGTCGTGGTCAACCGCTCGCTGATCGCGCGGAGCGTGGCGGCGTTCAGCTCCGCGTCGGTCTCGACCTCCCAGTACGCCTCGAGCAGATCATCCACGGACGTCTGCCCGTCCAGTCCCGCCGGTCGCGGCCGGGCGAAGAGCCGCGACAGGAAGTCCGCACGGTCGTTCGACAGCTCGAAGATGGCCTTGTACATCAGGTGCAGCAGCAGGTTGCCGCGCCGGATGTCGACGATGAACGCAATGCTCGGCTGGAGCGCGACGATGTAGGTGAAGTTCTGGTCGGGCGCGACGCCGAGATACGCATCGCCGCGACGCATCGTCTCGAGGGCGGGTACCACCTGCTGAAGGGGGCGTTCGTTTCCGACGAGGTTTTCGGACTGGAAGAACCCGTCAGGCTCGGAGAACTCCTCCACGAGCGACCAGAACTCCTGGTCGGAGAGGGCCGCGGGCAGCGACGACGCGGTCCGCTGCGACGCGAGTGGAATCGGCGCCGCCCACACGAGCAGCGCCACCACGATCGTCCACGCGAACACGAGTCGGACCCTCATCCGATCACCAGACACGTCACCTCCGCGACCGTGACAGCACGTCCCAGTACGTCCGAACCTGTCCGGTGGTGCACGGCGGTGAGCGAGATCCTTCATCGAATCCAGCAGGGTGACGGCGCGTGAATCGCCGGCCGACGAGCACGAGTCGAAACACGAACGCACCAGCGTGCTCGAAGGATCAATGGGCAGCGTCGCCACGTTCGCCACGAAGTCGTCCCACAGACCGTCAGAGAAAAGATACCGCTCTACGTTGGACGTGTAGAAGACGCTCACGGTTTCGCCGTTCGTCTTGAGATACCGCCCGATCTCTCGAAGGGCCCGCGGCCCGCCAAAGTTGCCGACGACCGGCACGATCAGGTTGGCGCGCTCCATGTCGCGGAGACGGGCGTAGTTCGTTTCGTTGGCGAGGTAGCCGTGCGCAAAGCCGCGGCGATCGGTGGCCACCTGAAGGTCCATGAAGGTCGGGTACCAGTTCCCGCCCCGGCTGCTCACGAACCGAAGGTCCGGGCCGGCGGCGACGAACTCGGCATGAATGGCCGCGATGGCCGGGAGATCATCCGGCCGCAGCGGGAAGCGGCCCCCGGCGGTCAGCCGATCCGCGACCGCGCGCGCGGCCTGGCTCTGAAACGCCGCGTCCGGAGCAATGCGACGATACGCCGTCAGCAATTCGGACGCCGCTGACGCGGCGCCGAGACCTGGTGGCCGTCGCCGGCCGAACAGGTGCGCCAGGAAATCCGCTCGATCCGGCGACAGCTCGAAGAGTGCCTTGTACAGCAGGTGGACGCGCAGATTGCCTCGCCGGACGTCGGTGATGAACGCCGCTTTCGCGCGCGTCGCGAGAATGTACGTGAAGTTCTGATCCGGACCGACACCGAGATAGACGCCACCGGGCCGCACCGTGGACGATCAGCTGGGGGACGACGGCCTGGAACCCGTCTTCGTTCGAGATGAGATTGTCAGAGTCGAAATACCCGTCGGGCTCGGAGAACCGATCGACGAGCTGCCAGAACTCCGCATCGGAGAATCGCGCTGGCAGGCTGCCGGCGCGTGCGGGCGCCGTCTGGTCCAACGGCCGCGTGCCGACGGACATGACGGACACGACGAGCGCGGCGACCAACGCGCCCACGCGAGTCCTGAGCCGCATGTCAGAAGGATGGCAGGAATCCAGGCGCCGCGCCAGTTGCGCAACCCCGGGTCTCGGCTTCCATCGATCCCAGACCCGACCAGAACATGCCGACGCCCGCAAACGGCAACGGACCGCTGAGTCCCCGGCCGTTCACCCGCGATCGAATGAACGTGCTCGACTCGTCGAGGGGCATCGACGACACGGTCGCGCAGAACGTACGCCACGTCCCGTCGTTCATCAGGGTACTGCTCGACGTTCGAGAGATAGAACGCGGAGATGGTCGTCCCTGCGTCGCGCGCGTACTTCGCGATCGCCGGGAGCGCCCGCGGCCCGCCGAAATCGCCCACGACCGGGACGATCAGGTTCCTGGCCTGAAGATCCTTGAGAAACCGGAAGTTCGCCTCGGTCGCAAGGTAACTTCGCTGCCGCCCCTGCCCGTCGTCCATCGACATCAGATACGCGTAGGTCGGATGTTGGCTGTTCCGGCCCTGGCCCGTCAGGCGATACCCGAGATCCGGGCCGTCGGCAAAGAACGCCGTCCGGTAGACGTGGTCGATGCCGGCGACGTCCTCGTCCGAGAGCGGCAACCGGCGCTTTTTCGTCAGCCACTCGATCACCGCGGCGAGGTTGCGGCGGTAGTTCGCGTCGGTCGCCGGCAGGGCGTCGTATGCCGCGAAGAGATCCTGGACGGACGTCTCGGTCGTCAGTCCGGCCGGTCGCTCGCGCGAAAACAGGCGCGACGAGAAAGCTCGCCCGGTCCGGGGACATCTCCATCAGCGCCTTGTACAGCAGGTGCTCGCGGAGGTTGCCGCGGCGGATGTCGATGATGAACGCCATCCGTGGGCGAACGGTGGCGATGTAGGTGAAGTTCTGCTCGGGCCCGACGCCGATGTAGAGACCGCCGGGCGTCGTGCGGCGTTCCAGTTCCGGCAGCACGAACTGGAACCGGCCTTCGTTCGAGACGAAGTTCTCGGAGTGGAACGTGCCGCCCTGTTCGGAGAACTGCGAAATGAGCCGCCAGAACTGCTGGTCGCTGAGGCGCGCCGGCAGCGCGGTAACCGCGACGTCGAGGCCGACCGGCCGAACGGGCGCCGGCGGCCAGGCCGACGGCGACGAGGAGGCCCGCGAGCAGCGCACGTCGTGTGGTCATGGACGTGCCGGGATGTGGAGTGGCGCCGCTAGAATCCTGCGACGGCGGCGCACCCGCGCGTCTCGGTCAGCATCAGAGCCAGCTCGTTGCGCAGTCCGCCTCCGCCACCGCGCCCGAATCCACGCTGGCCCGACCGGATGAACGTGCTCGACTCGTCGAGCGGCATCGTGGCGACGTTCGCGCAGAACTGCCCCCAGATGCCGTCCTGAGTCAGGTACTGCTCGACGTTCGAAAGGTAGAACGCGGAGACGGTCGCGCCGCGATCGCGCACGTACTGGCCGACGGCGCGCAGGGCCTTCGGGCCGCCGAAGTTGCCGACGACGGGCACGAGCAGGTTCCGGGCCTCGAGATCCTTGAGGAACTGGAAGGTCTCTTCGGTCGCCAGATAGCTCCGCGCGACGCCCTCGGCGTCGGTCGCCAGCATCAGGTCCGCGTAGGTCGCCATGTTGCCGCGGCCCGAGTTGCCGGACTGGCGACGAGTTGTAGGTGATCGACGGACCGAACCAGTAGAAGTTGTAGTAGACGTATTCGATCCCGTCGAGATCTTCCTTCGACAGCGGCAGTCGATGCGGGCTCTTCGTCAGGTGATCCTTGATCGCCTGCAGGTTCTGTTTGTAGACGGCCTCGCCCTCGGTGACGGCGGTCGAATCCCAGTAGCGCGCGACGATCTCACCGGCCGTCGAGGCGTCGGTCAAACCTGTCGGGCCGTTTCTTCGTGAACAGGCGGCCGAAGAAGTCGGCGCGGTCCGCCGACATCTCGAAGAGCGCCTTGTACATCAACTGCGTGTGCAGGTTGCCCCGGCGGATGTCGGTGATGAACACCATCTTCGGCCGGAGCGCGACGATGTAGTTGAAGTTCTGCTCGGGGCCGACGCCGAGGTACACGCCGCCGGTCTTCGCCTGCCGGAGAAGCTGCGGCAGGATCTCCGGGTAGTACAACTCGTTCGAGAGCAGGTTGTCGGATCGGAAGTAGCCGTTGGGCTCGGACAGATCCTGCGAGAGCTGCCAGAACTCCTCGTCAGTCAGGCGCGACGGCAGCGTGTCGGCTGCCGCCAGTACGAGGCGGCCGGCCAGCACGATGACAAGACTGGCAGCGAGCGCGAGGGTGGCGACAACCGGGACGCGAGGTCGGGCCATCGGCGGTGGCAGTCCCAGCGTCAGTCTACACTTCCTACGGACCGGCCGGTCATTCGCTGAATTGCGTCGCGCAACGCCTGAATCGTGGCCGGCGAGCCCGTGAACAGGTTCTCCGGATATCGCACGTGCTGGAGCATGTCCGCATAGATCGGACCGCTCTGATACAGGTTCAGTCCCATGCCCGCGAGGTACTGGAGCCTCAGGTTGCGGTCGCGGTTGATCACCGCGTCCTTCAGCCACGGCGCGAGATCCTCCGCCGTGCCCGCGTAGTTCGACAGCAGCTCGATCGCCGAGTGAATGCCGATCTCGCTCAGCGACTGTTTGATCTGCGCGTAGGCCGGGCTGTCGAGCTTCGCCTGCAGCGCGTCGACGTCGATCGTTGTCGGCTCGAGCTGGCCCATCAGCACGAGGTCGTAGCCCTGGCCGTTGTTCGTGTTGCCCCAGACGACGCCGTTCGGAAACGCTTCGAGGAACGTGCCGATCTCGCTCTTCACCGCCGCAGGGTTGCTCTCGTAGAGCTGCACGAACACCGTGACGACGCCGCCGGGATTCAGGTGACGCTTCACGAGATCGAAGAACTCGCGCGTGTAGAGCGTCGCGGCGCCCTTGACCCACGGATCGAGCGGGTCCGACGTGATCGCGTCGAACATCTCGTTGGTCGTGTGCAGGTAGTGCCGCGCGTCGTCGATGTGGATCGTGACCTTCGGGTTGTCCACGACGTCGTAGTTGTGTTCACCGAAGTACTTCGAGACCGACGCCGGCACGAGCGGCTCGATCTCCGCGATGGTCATGCGCTCGACGGCGGGGCCGATCGACACCGCGCCGGCCGTCACGCCGGCGCCGCAGCCGATGACGAGCGCGTTCTTCGGCGACTTCGGAATCAGGTGCGTGAAGTGGCCGAGCATGCGCTGCAGGCGCATGTCCTGCGGCTCGCTCGACGCCTGCACCTTGCCGGCGTTGTGGTAGTTGCGCACGCCGGTGCTCGTTTGCGACACGGCGACGAACGCGTTCAGGCCCTCGTCGACGTAGATGATGTCGGTGAGTCCGATCCACGTCGCCGCGTACCGGCCGTACGCGACGAGGATGCCCGGCACTTCAGGCACGCGCCGCGCGACGAGACCCGCCGCGCCGGTCGCCAGAATCAGCAGGGCGGTCATGGCCCATCGCCGTCCCTTGGATCCGGCGCTTTCGGTCATCGCCGGCGCGAGCAGCAGCAGGCCGGAGATCGCGGAAATGACGATCAGGACCTGCTGCGCGTGCTGGGTGCCGAGGTAGACCACCATGATGAGACCGGACGCGAGCGATCCGACGATCGCGCCAACCGTGTTCGCGGCGTACACGCCGCCGACGAGCCGGCCGGGATCCTGACCCGGTGTCGCGACCGCCGCGAGCGCCAGCGGGAAGCTCGCGCCCCACAGAATCGCGCCGGGCAGCACGACCCAGAGGCAGCGGACGACGTCGAGCTGGAAGTTGTACCAGGGGCTCGTCGCAATCGACGGGTTGATCGGCCAGTACGGCAGCGAGGCCATCAGCATGTACGCCGCCCACGCCATCGCGGCGCAGAGCAGCATCTGGCACCATCCCAGCGCCACGCGCGGCCGCGGTGAGCTGCGCGCGATCGCCGCTCCGACGCTGCTGCCAATGCCGAGGCCGAGCAGGAACACGCCGAGAATCAGCGAGAACGCGTAGACCGTCGCGCCGAACAGCAGCGACAGCAGCCGCGTCCAGAGGACCTGGCACGCCAGCGCCGTCATGCCCGAAATCGCGATGGCGACGTAGACGGCCGTCGCGTCGGGCGCGCGAACGATCGGTCCGGCCCGCTGCTCCGCCGGCTCGTGCGGCGTGACCTTGGCCATCGCCAATCCAATCACCGCGACGAGCACGTTCAGCGCCACGGCGACGTAGGTCGCGATCGCCATGTCGTAGACGCGCAGCAGGTAGAAGCCCGCGAGCAGACTGCCGACGACCGCGCCGCCGATGTTGCCGCCGTAGAAGAAGCCGAGCCACGACACGCCGGCCGGCGTCGTCTCGACCCAGCGGGCAATGGCGGGCAGCGTCGCGCCCATCAGCAGCGTCGGCGGCAGCAGGCAGAGCGCCGCGACAATCGCGCGCACCGTGATGTGTCCCCCGCCGATCGCCGTGTAGATGCCGTTGACGAGCGGCATGCCGAACAGCAGCACCAGACCCGAGAGGCCGATGCCGAGCTCGAGCATGGCGTAGACGCGCAGCGGATGCTGGCGCGTGTCGATGTACCGCGGCAGCACGAAGCTGCCCAGGCACATGCCGCCCATGAACGTGCCGAGCAGAACACCCAGCGACACGGCCGACGAGCCGATCACGAGCTGCAGCAGCTGGAACCAGACGATCTCGTAAATCAGGGCCGCGCACCCGCTGCCGACGAACAGCAGCAGCAGAGCCGGAAAATAGGGACTGGCCGCACTCATCGGCGACGTCGAACGGTTGTCCATAAGCTCGGGAATCCTATAACAAAGGGGCAGATCGGCGTGTCCTGGTCTCTACGACGGGCTCGACCCGGCCGTTGACGTGCGCCTCGTCGTCGGCCTGTCCCCAAAAAAGACCGGGCGCGCCCAACGTGCGAGGCGCGCCCGGTCAGTCGTCAATCCGCAATCGCAGATCGCGGATCCGCAATCCGCTCTTACTCGATGTCGTCCTTGAAGTTGAAGTCCGCGTCGGCGTAGTCGTCCATCTCCCGCTGGGCTTCGAGCTCCTCGGGCGACGGCGGCGGCGGTGGCGGCGGCTCGTCCGGCGGAATCTGGACGTGTCGATACCACTCGAAGCCGGTGCCCGCCGGAATCAGGCGGCCCATCGTGACGTTCTCCTTCAGGCCGCGCAGGTAGTCCACCTTGCCGGAGATCGACGCCTCGGTGAGGACGCGCGTGGTCTCCTGGAACGACGCCGCGGAGATGAACGAGTCGGTCGAGAGCGACGCCTTCGTGATGCCGAGGAGCAGCGGCCGGCCCTTTGCCGGCAAGCCGCCCTGCGCCAGCACGCGCTCGTTCTCTTCCTGGAAGCGGAACTTGTCCACCTGCTCCTCGATCAGGAACTCGGTGTCGCCCACTTCCTCGACCTTCACCCATCGCATCATCTGGCGAACGATGACCTCGATGTGCTTGTCGTTGATGCCGACGCCCTGCAGCCGGTAGACCTCCTGGATCTCGTTCACGAGATAGCCCTGCAGCTCCTTCTCGCCGAGGACCGCCAGGATGTCGTGCGGGTTGCGCGGACCGTCCATCAACGGCTCGCCGGCGCGCACGCGATCGCCTTCCTGCACGTTGACGTGAACGCCGCGCGGCAGCGAGTACTCCCGCACGTCGGTCCCGTCGTCGGGCACCACGAGGATCTTGCGGAGTCCCTTGACGACGCCGCCGTGTCGGACGGTGCCGTCGATCTCGGAGATCACGGCCGTCTCGCGCGGCTTGCGGGCCTCGAAGAGCTCGACCACGCGCGGCAGACCGCCCGTGATGTCCTTCGTCTTCGTGGTTTCGCGCGGAATCTTCGCCAGCACGTCGCCGGCGAACACCGCCTCGCTGTTGGTGACCATGAGATGCGCGTTCGACGGCATGTGGTACTTGTGCACCACCGTTCCGTCCGCCGACATGATTTCGATCGCCGGCTGCTTCTTCTCGTCCGGCGAGTCCACGATGATCAGACGCGAGAGGCCGGTGACCTCGTCCACGTCCTCGTGCACCGTCACCTTGTCGATGATGTCCTTGAACCGGACATTGCCGCCGCCTTCGGTCAGGATCGAGAACGTGTACGGATCCCATTCGACGAGGATCTGACCCTTCTCGACGTGCTGGCCGTCGCGCACCTTCAGGTGCGCGCCGTAGACGACCGAGTAACGCTCGCGGACGACGCCCTTGTCGTCCACGATGTTGATCGATCCGCTGCGGTTCATGACGATGAGCGGACGGCTCGGCGTCGGGCTGTTCGGTCGTGGACTCCTCGCGCCCTTCGACCGCGACGATGCCGTCGAACCGCACGGTGCCGTTGTGCCGCGTCTCGAGCGTGGACTGATCGGCCACCCGCGACGCCGTGCCGCCGATGTGGAACGTCCGCATCGTGAGCTGCGTGCCGGGCTCGCCGATGGACTGCGCGGCGATGACGCCCACCGCCAGCCCCAGTTCGACCAGCCGGCCGGTCGCCAGGTCGCGTCCGTAGCACTTCGCGCACACGCCGCGGCGCGCCGCGCACGTGAGCACCGACCGGATCTTGACGCGCTCGATGCCGGCGTCTTCGACGCGGTCGGCCAGCGCCTCGTCGAGTTCTCCGGCCGCCGGCACGATGACCTCGCCCGACGACGGATCCACGATCGCGTCGAGGGCGACTCGTCCGACGATGCGGTCGCTCAGCCGCTCGATGATCTCGCCGCCCGAGTCGATGATGGCGCGAGCCTCGAGGCCGTCCATCGTCCCGCAGTCGACTTCCGAGATGATCACGTCCTGCGCGACGTCCACGAGGCGCCGCGTGAGGTACCCGGAGTCCGCGGTCTTCAACGCGGTGTCCGCGAGGCCCTTGCGGGCGCCGTGCGTCGAGATGAAGTACTGCAGCACGGTCAGCCCTTCACGGAAGTTCGACGTGATGGGCGTCTCGATGATTTCGCCGGACGGCTTCGCCATCAGGCCGCGCATGCCGGCGAGCTGCCGGATCTGCTGCTTGCTGCCGCGGGCGCCGGAGTCCGCCATGACGTAGACCGGGTTGAAGCTCTTCCCGGACTTGTCGAGCGACTCCATCTCGCCGAACATCTCGTCGGCGATGCGCTCGGTCACTTCCGACCAGATGGCGATGACCTTGTTCTTCCGCTCGCCGTTGGTGATCGCGCCTTCCTGGTACTGACCCTCGACCTTGATGACCTCGTCGCGCGCGTTCTGGACGAAGTCGGCCTTCTTCCCGGGATGATCAGGTCGTTGATGCCGATCGAGATCCCCGACTTCGTGGCGTAGGTGAACCCGAGGTGCTTCAGGCTGTCGAGCATCTCGACGGTCTTCTCGAGACCGTACGTCAGGTAGCAGTACCGCACCGCCTGCTGCAGCCCCTTCTTCTTCAGGAGCCCGTTGATGTACGGCATCTCCTTCGGCAGCGCGTTGTTGAAAATCACGCGCCCGACCGTCGTCTGGATGATCTGGCGCGTTCACGGTCTGCTCGGGCGCGTCGATCAGGTCCTGCGAATCGCGCGCGGTCGTCAGATCCTTGAGCTTGCCCGTGTAGCGGAGGCGGATCGCCGAGAGCGTCTCCACCTCGCCCGCCTCGAGCGCGAGCATGACGTCGTCGTACGACCCGAACGCCCGGCCTTCGCCCTTCGCGCCGCTCTTGGCCTTGGTCAGGTAGTAGCACCCGAGCACGATGTCCTGCGACGGAATCGCAATCGGCTGACCCGACGCCGGCGACAGCACGTTGTTCGACGCCATCATCAGGACGGTCGCCTCGATCTGCGCTTCAGGCGACAGCGGAATGTGCACCGCCATCTGGTCGCCGTCGAAGTCGGCGTTGAACGCCGTGCAGACGAGCGGGTGGATCCGGATCGCCTTGCCTTCGACGAGCACCGGCTCGAACGCCTGGATGCCCAGCCGGTGAAGCGTGGGCGCGCGGTTCAGGAGGACGGGATGCTCGCGGATGACCTCCTCGAGGATGTCCCAGACCTCAGCGCGCTGCTGCTCGACCATCTCCTTGGCCTGCTTGATGGTCGAGACGAGGCCGCGCTCTTCGAGCTTGTTGTAGATGAACGGCTTGAACAGCTCGAGCGCCATCTTCTTCGGCAGCCCGCACTGGTGCAGCTTCAGCTCGGGACCCACGACGATGACCGAACGGCCCGAGTAGTCGACGCGCTTGCCGAGCAGGTTCTGACGGAAGCGGCCCTGCTTGCCCTTGAGCGTGTCGGACAGCGACTTGAGCGGCCGGTTGTTGGCGCCACGCAGCACGCGGCCACGGCGGCCGTTGTCGAAGAGCGCGTCCACGGCTTCCTGGAGCATCCGCTTCTCGTTGCGGATGATCACGTCCGGCGCCTTCAGCTCCATGAGCTTCTTCAACCGGTTGTTGCGGTTGATGACGCGGCGGTACAGGTCGTTCAGATCCGACGTCGCGAACCGGCCGCCGTCCAGCGGGACGAGCGGACGAAGCTCGGGCGGAATGACCGGGACGACGTCCAGAATCATCCACTCGGGCTTGTTCGTGGACCGGCGGAACGCGTCCACGACCTTCAGGCGCTTCGCGAACTTGAGCTTCTTCTGCGCCGAGGTCTCGTTGCGCATCCGCTCGCGCATCTCCTCAGCGAGCCGGTCCACGTTCACGCGGCGCAGCATCTCCTTGATGGCTTCGGCGCCCATCTGGGCCTTGAACTTGAAGCCGCAGACGCTCGCGCTCCTGGCGGAACTGCTCTTCGGTGAGCAGCTGCTTGTCCTTCAGGTCCGTGTCGCCCGCGATCGATGACGACGTAGGCCTCGAAGTACAGGATGCGCTCGAGGTCGCGGAGCGACAGATCGAGCAGGTGCCCGATCCGGCTCGGCAGCCCCTTGAAGAACCAGACGTGGCTGACCGGCGTGGCCAGCTGGATGTGTCCCAGCCGCTCGCGGCGGACCTTCGCCTGCGTCACCTCGACGCCGCACTTGTCGCAGATCACGCCGCGGTGCTTCATGCGCTTGTACTTGCCGCAGAGGCACTCCCAGTCGGTGACCGGGCCCGAAGATCTTCGCGCAGAACAACCCGTCGCGCTCGGGCTTGAACGTCCGGTAGTTGATCGTCTCGGGCTTGGTCACTTCGCCGTGCGACCACTGCAGGATGCGCTCCGGCGACGCGAGGCTGATGCGAATCGCGTCGAAGTCGGAGGTCAGCTGGCCCTTGTCGTGGAGATTAGGTCTCATGGATCTCCTGATCTGTCTCTCGTCAACTTCGACGAGTCAGGCTTCGCTCAGTCGCGCTGCGACAAGCGCCTAGGCGCCCTACCGGCTGCTACTTCGAACTGTCAGGCTCGACTGCTTCAGCGGCCTCGGCGGCGCGTCGACCGCGACTCGAGGTTTGGTCTTCATGAGCTCGACGTCGAGGCAGAGCGCTTGCAGCTCGCGGATGAGCACGTTGAACGACTCCGGCAGTCCCGGCTGGAACGACGCGTCGCCCTTGACGATGGCCTCGTAAATCTTCGCCCGCCCGGTCACGTCGTCGGACTTCGCCGTGAGGAGCTCCTGGAGGATGTGCGCCGCGCCGTAGGCTTCGAGCGCCCACACCTCCATTTCGCCGAACCGCTGACCGCCAAACTGCGCCTTGCCACCGAGCGGCTGCTGCGTGATGAGCGAGTACGGTCCGATCGACCGCGCGTGGATCTTGTCGTCGACCAGATGCGACAGCTTGAGCATGTAGATGTAGCCCACCGTCACGTCCTGCTCGAACGACTCGCCGGTCATGCCGTCGAAGAGCCGGGTCTTCCCGCTGTTCGGCAGCCCCGCGTCCTCGAGCCACTTCTTGATCTCGACCTCGGCGGCGCCGTCGAACACGGGCGTCGCGAAGTAGAGGCCGAGCGCGTGCGCCGCCCACCCAAGGTGCGTCTCGAGGATCTGCCCGACGTTCATGCGCGACGGCACGCCGAGCGGATTCAGCACGATCTCGACCGGGCGTCCCGTCCGGCAGATACGGCATGTCCTCTTCCGGCAGGATGCGCGCGATGACGCCCTTGTTGCCGTGCCGTCCGGCCATCTTGTCGCCGACCGACAGCTTGCGCTTCATCGCGACGTACACCTTCACGAGCTTGATGACGCCCGGGGGCAGCTCGTCGCCGCGGCGGATCTTCTCCTTCTTGTCCTCGAACTCGCGCTGGATGACGTCCACGCGCTGCGCCGGTCCGTTCTTCCATGCGACCGCAGCTCGTCCTCGAACCCGAGGTCGTCGGTCTCGACGCGCGACGCGCACGAGCGCGAGGAACGGAATGTCGGCCATCGCCTCTTCCGTCAGCGGCGACGCCCTTGCGGAGCAGCCGATCGCGGCCGTCCGCGTCGAACAGATCGGTGCGGAGCGTGCGGCCGTTCAGGAGCTGCACGAGGCGCTTCTTCGTCTCCTCGTGCAGAATCCGGATCTCGTCCTGGAGGTTCTTCTCCATCAGGTCGAGCTCGTCCTGTTCGATCTGCTTCGCGCGGTCGTCCTTCTCGATGCCCTTGCGCGAGAAGATGCGGACGCCGACGACGATGCCCTCGATACCCGGCGGGCAGGTCAGCGACGCGTCCTTCACGTCGCCGGCCTTCTCGCCGAAGATCGCGCGGAGCAGCTTTTCTTCCGGCGTGAGCTGGGTCTCGCCCTTCGGCGTGACCTTGCCCACGAGGATGTCGCCCGGCTTGACGCTCGCGCCAATCCGGATGATGCCGCTCTCGTCGAGATCCCGCAGGTAGCTCTCCGACACGTTCGGGATGTCGCGCGTGATGTCTTCCGGCCCGAGCTTCGTGTCGCGCGCCTCGATCTCGAACTCCTCGATGTGGATCGACGTGTAGTAGTCGTCCTTCACCATGCGTTCGGACACGAGGATCGCGTCCTCGAAGTTGTAGCCGCGCCACGGCATGAACGCGACGAGCACGTTCCGGCCGAGCGCGAGCTCGCCCAGTTCCGTGCACGGTCCGTCGGCCAGCACCTGGCCCTTGTTCACCCGCTGTCCGACCTTCACGATCGGCCGCTGGTTGATGCAGGTGTTCTGGTTGGACCGCTTGAACTTCGTGAGCCCGTAGATGTCGGCGCCCATCTCGCGCGAGAGGCCGCCGGTCTCGCTGCCCTCGACGCGCACGACGATGCGCTTGCTGTCCACGAAGTCCACGGTGCCCGAGCGGCGCGCCACGACCACCGCGCCCGAATCGCGCGCGGTGATGTACTCCATGCCCGTGCCGACAAACGGCGCGCGGGCCTGGAGCAGCGGCACGGCCTGGCGCTGCATGTTCGATCCCATCAGCGCGCGGTTCGCGTCGTCGTTCTCGAGGAACGGAATCAGCGACGCGGCGACCGACACGAGCTGCTTCGGCGACACGTCGATGTAGTCGATCTTGTCGCGCGACGCCAGGATGAAGTCGCCTTCCTGACGGGCGTTCACACGGTCGTTCTTGATGCGCATGCGCTCGTCCACTTCGACGTTCGCCTGCGCGATGACGTAGTGATCTTCCTCCCACGCCGACAGGTAGAAGCAGTAGGGCTCGAACTCGACGCCCTTCTTCTTCGACCGGCCGTCGGCGCCCACGAGCTCGTCGGCCTCGACGACGTCGCCGACCTTGTACTTCGGGTTGCCGCCCGCGTTGGTGACGATGACGTAGTCGACGACGTGCCCGTCCTTGACCTTGCGGTACGGCGACTCGATGAAGCCGAAGTCGTTGATGCGCGCGTACGACGAGAGCGACGAAATGAGGCCGATGTTCGGACCTTCCGGCGTCTCAATCGGACAGATGCGCCCGTAGTGCGTCGGGTGCACGTCGCGGACCTCGAAGCCCGCGCGCTCGCGCGACAGCCCGCCGGGGCCGAGCGCCGACAGCCGGCGCTTGTGGGTGACCTCCGACAGCGGGTTCGTCTGGTCCATGAACTGCGACAGCTGCGACGACCCGAAGAACTCGCGAATCGCGGCCATGACCGGCTTCGCGTTGATCAGGTCGTGCGGCATGGCGGTCGCCATTTCCTGGTAGACCGACATCTTTTCCTTGATCGCCCGCTCCATGCGGACCAGGCCGATCCGGAACTGGTTCTCGAGCAGCTCGCCGACCGACCGCACGCGCCGGTTGCCGAGGTGGTCGATGTCGTCCACGTTCGTCGGGTTCTTGCGCAGCTTGAGCAGGTACCGAATGACCTCGTAGAAGTCCGCCGGGTGCAGCACCTTCTCGTCGAGCGGCGTGCTGAGCTTCAGCTTCGTGTTCAGCTTCAGCCGGCCGACGCGCGAGAAGTCGTACTTCTGCGCGTTGAAGAACATGTTCTCGAAGAGATTGCGCGAGCTGTCGAGCGTCGGCGGATCGCCCGGACGCAGGCGCCGGTAGATCTCGATGAGCGCCTCTTCGTGCTTCTGGATCGGATCCTTCTTCAGCGTCTGCGAGAGGACCGGACCGATCTCGTCCTTCTCCGGGAAGAACACCTCGATGGCCGGAACGTTGCGCTCCTGCGCCATCGCGATGACGCGCTCGGAGAGCTCTTCGTTCGCCTCGAGAATGACCTCGCCGGTCGCCGGATCGATCACGTCGCCCGCCGAGAACGCGCCTTCGCGCTCGGTCTCGACGAGCTCGACGCCCGCGACGCCGGCCTTGCGCAGCGCCTCGACCTGGTCCTTGCGGATCTTCTTGCCCGCGTGGAGCGCGAGATCGGAGCCCGGGATCGGGAACTCCGCGCCGGCCCGGCGGCCGATCAGCGAATCCGACACCTTCCAGAGCACCTTGCCGCCGGCCACCTGCAGCTCGTCCACCGTGTAGAACGTCCGCAGGATCTCGTTCGCGCCTCGGAGCCCGAGGGCGCGCAGGAAGACGGTCGCCAGGAACTTGCGCTTGCGGTCGATGCGGACGTAGAGCAGGTTCTTGCTGTCGTACTCGAACTCCACCCAGGATCCGCGGTACGGGATGATCTGCGCGACGAAGAGCGCCTTGTCCTCGGTGTGGAAGAACGCGCCGGGCGAACGGTGGAGCTGGCTGACGATGACGCGCTCCGTGCCGTTGATGATGAACGTGCCGTGGTCGCCCATGAGCGGGATGTCACCGAAGTAGACCTCCTGCTCCTTGATGTCGCGGATCGTCTTGACGCCGGTTTCCGGGTCCTTGTTCCAGACGACCAGGCGGATCGTGACCTTGAGCGGCACGGCGAACGTCATGCCGCGCTCCTGGCACTCCTCGACGTCGTACTTGAGCTTCATCTGCACGGTCGTGCCGCAGAGATCGCAGACGTCGCCGCGCGCCTCGTTGGCGCGGCCGCACGTCGGGCAGATCACCGCGCCCTCGCCGTACGGATCGGCCACGAGCACGGTGCCGCACCCGTCGCACTTCTTGCGCAGGTGCTCCAGGCCGGCGAGCCGGCCGCACTTGCACTCCCAGTTGCCGATCGAATACTCGATGAACTCGAGCGACGAGTTCTCCCGGAAGTCGCTGATCGGAAAGACCGACTTGAAGACCGACTGCAGCCCGACGTCCTCGCGCTCGGCCGGCAGGCGGTTCATCTGAAGAAATCGTTCGTACGATTTCTTCTGGATCTCGATCAGGTTCGGGATCGGAACCGTGGTGGCAATCTTCGAAAAATCAATCCGCTCGCGGTAGACGTTCTTGGGCAGGCTGTACATTCAGCAAACCTCTTCGCATGGAAGGCGGGAATCCCGGCAAACCCGCCCGCGCGGCCGGCCAAAACACAAATACGGACGCACACCGGCACGGGGACCGCACCGGCGTGCGCAACGAACAACGTGGGGGCTTACTTGACTTCGACCTTGGCGCCCGCTTCTTCGAACTTCTTCTTGATGGCGGCCGCTTCGTCCTTCGACACGCCCTCCTTGATCGGCTTCGGCGCCGACTCGACCAGGTCCTTGGCCTCCTTGAGGCCGAGGCTGGTCACTTCGCGGACGACCTTGATCGTGTTGATCTTGTTGCCGCCGATGTCGGTGAGGATGACCGTGAACTCGGTCTTCTCCTCGGCCGCCGCCGCGCCGCCGCCGCCACCGGCCATCGCCGGCATGGCCATCGGCATCGCCGCCGCGGCGGTCACGCCGAGCTCGGACTCGAGCGTCTTCACGAGCTGCGAGAGCTCGAGCACGGAAATTCCCTTGATGTACTCCACCACCTGCTGCTGCGTCACGTCGGCCATTTCAGTCACTCCTCAAAACACAACGGGATCAACTTTGAAGGTCGAAGCCAGAAGTGAGCCCTCACTTCTAGACTTCTGGCTTCTAACTTCCAGCTTCCGACTTCTCTTCTTCTGCTCGCTTCCGCTCGGCGGCTGAGAGCACGTTCACAAGGTCACGCGGCAGCGCCGACAACACGGTCACGAGCTGCCGCGCCGGTCCCTGCATCACCGACAAGCAGGGCCGCGTAGAGTTCCGGCTTGCTCGGCAGGCTCGCCAGGTCGCTCACGGCGCCGGCCGGGATCGCACGTCCCTGCACGACCGCCGCCTTGATGCTCATCGTCGGCACGGTCTTCACGAACGTCGTGAGCGCCTTGGCCAACGCCACCGGATCGCGGCCGGTGTAGACCACGGCCGTCGGGCCCTTGAACTCCTTCGAGAACGCCTCGAAGGTCGTGCCGGCCGCGGCGCGCTTCGCGAGCGAGTTCTTGACCACGCGATAGCGGGCGCCCGAGGCGCGAATCTGCCGACGGAGCTCGGTCACCTGCGGCACCGTGATGCCGCGGTAGTCGACCAGCACGGCGGTCTCCGCTTCGCGGAACGCCGTCTGGAGCTGTCCGAACTCCTCGTCCTTGTCTGCTCTGCTGACAGCCATCTCGAAACCCTTCTTAGTGCTTCACCAACTCGTCGATGTGCGACGAGTCGATGGCGACGCCCGGTCCCATGGTGGAGGACATCGTGATGCTCTTCAGGTACTTGCCCTTCGCCGCGGCGGGCTTCGCTTTCACGACGCTCTCCATCAGCGCGTGGGCGTTGGCGATCAGCCGCTCGGCCGCGAACGAGATGCGCCCGATCGGGGCATGCACGACGCCCGCCTTGTCGACGCGGAACTCGACCTTGCCGGCCTTGATCTCGGTGACGGCTTTCGTCACGTCCGGCGTCACCGTTCCGGTCTTCGGGTTCGGCATGAGCCCTCGCGGTCCGAGCACCTTCCCCAGCTTGCCGACGGCGCGCATCATGTCGGGCGTCGCCACGACGGCTTCGAAGTCCGTCCATCCGCCGAGGATCTTGTCGACGATTTCCTCGCCACCCACCTCGTCGGCGCCCGCCTCCTTGGCCTCGCGCTGCTTGTCGGCGCCGGCGATGACGAGCACACGCTTGGACTTGCCGAGCCCGTGCGGAAGTACGACGGTGCCGCGGACCATCTGGTCGGAATGCTTGGGATCGACGCCCAGCCGGATCGACAGGCCGACGGCCTCGTCAAACTTGGCAAACTTGATTTTCTGAACGAGCGGCACGGCCTCCTCGATCGAGTGAGGCCTCGCCGGCACCTGCTGCCGGGCTGCCTGGTACTTCTTGCCCCGCGTCTTCATTGCGATCGTCCCCTCTGTGGTCCTGACGGCGCATCACGCGCCTCCCACGGCCTTACGGAAGTTCGAAGTTAGAAGCCAGAAGTCAGAAGTTGCTAACGACTGCTGGAGCGCCCAGTGACTTCTCACTTCTGCTTCCAAGTTCGAACTTGACGACTAGTCAATAACGTCCAGTCCCATCGATCGTGCGGTGCCGCGCACCGACCGCATCGCCGAGTCGACGGTGTCGCAGTTGAGATCGGGCAGCTTCAGCTTCGCGATCTCCTCGACCTGCTTGGCGGTCACGGTCCCGACCTTGGCCTTGTTCGGCGTCCCCGATCCCTTCGCGATGTTCGCCGCGCGCTTGAGCAGCACGGCGGCAGGCGGCGTCTTGGTGATGAACGTGTAGGACCGGTCCGAGTAGATCGTCACGACCACCGGAATGATCAGCCCGTCGTCTTTCGCCGTCTTCGCGTTGAAGTTCTTGCAGAAGTCCATGATGTTCACGCCGTGCGGACCGAGCGCGGTGCCGACCGGCGGCGCGGGCGTTGCCTTGCCCGCGGCAATCTGGAGCTTCACTTGTGCCTGTACCTTTTTCGCCATGTGCTACAGCTTCTCGACCTGCAGGAAATCCAGCTCGACCGGCGTGGCGCGGCCGAAAATCGTGACCATCACCTTCAGCGTGTTCCGGTCGGTGTTGACGTCGTCCACCATGCCGTTGAAGCTGGCGAACGGCCCTTCGTTGATGCGCACCTGATCCCCGCGCTCGAACGAGTACTTCGGCTTCGGCTTCTCGGCCGCGACCGTCACCTGGTGAAGGATCTGGTCGACCTCCTCCCGTGACAGCGGCGACGGCTTCGGTCCCGCGCCGACGAACCCCGTGACCTTCGGCGTGTTTTTCACGACGTGCCACGCGTTGTCGGACATGTGCATCTCGACGAGGATGTAGCCGGGGAAAAATCGCCGCGAGCTCTTCACCTCGCGGCCGCCCCGCTTCTCGACGATGTCCTCGGTCGGAATGAGGATCTCGCCGATCTCGTCCTGCAGCCCGTACGCCTGTACGCGCTGCTCGAGCGATTCCCGCACCTTGTTCTCGAAGCCCGAGTAGGTGTGGATGATGTACCAGTGCTTCGTCTTGTCGTCGGTCATGGTATCGACCATGCGAACACCTACGAGCCCGGCCCACTCGAAAATCGAGGCATTCACCGCCGACAGAATCAGGTCCACGGCGTACAGGTACACCCCGAACAGCAGCGAGACGAGGATCACGACGACGGTCGTGGCCCACACCTCGCGCCGCGTCGGCCAGGTCACCCGGCCGAGCTCGGCCCGCACATCAACCAGAAACCGCCGCGCACGGCCCGAACCAGCCGCTGACGTGCTCCGGCGATTCCTTCAGGTTGTCCAACATCGCAACCTTTGCCACTGTTCACGCGCCCCGTCTGAATGTCTGGCAGGCCAGGAGGGAATCGAACCCCCAGCCCTCGGTTTTGGAGACCGATGCTCTGCCAATTGAGCTACTGGCCTACAAACCAACCACTAACAAATCGCCAACGGCTACTTGCTTTCCTTGTGCGCCGTGTGCTTCCGGCAGTAGCGGCAGAACTTGTTGAACTCCAGCCGCTCCGAGCTCTTGCGCCGGTTCTTGGTCGTGCTGTAGTTCCGGCGCTTACAGTCCCCGCATGCCAGCGTGATGATCTCGCGCATTGTTCCGCCCTACTCGACGATCTCGGTGATGGTTCCGGCGCCAACCGTGCGTCCGCCTTCGCGGATGGCGAACCGCGCGCCCTTCTCGAGCGCGACGGGCGTCAGCAACTCACCGCGAATCGGCGTGTTGTCGCCCGGCATCACCATCTCGACACCCTCCGGCAGATGGAGCGTGCCGGTCACGTCGGTCGTGCGGATGTAGAACTGCGGACGATAGCCGTTGAAGAACGGCGTGTGACGGCCGCCCTCTTCCTTCGACAGGATGTACACCTCGGCCATGAACTTCGTGTGCGGCAGAATCGAGCCCGGCTTGCAGAGCACCTGGCCGCGCTCGACGTCGTCCTTCTCCACGCCGCGGAGCAGCACGCCGATGTTGTCGCCGGCGACGCCCTCGTCGAGCAGCTTGCGGAACATCTCGACGCCGGTCACGACCTTCTTCTCCGTCGGCTTGAATCCGACGATCTCGATTTCCTCGCCGACCTTGACCTTGCCGCGTTCCACGCGCCCGGTCACGACCGTGCCGCGCCCGGAGATCGAGAACACGTCTTCGATCGGCATCAGGAACGGCTTGTCCACCTCGCGCTGAGGCATCGGGATGTAGGTGTCGAGCGCCTCCATCAGCTTCAGCACGGAATCCACGCCGCCCGGATCGCCCTGCAGCGCCTTGAGCGCCGAGACGCGCACGACCGGCAGGTCGTCGCCCGGGAAGTTGTAGGTCTTGAGCAGCTCACGCACTTCGAGCTCGACGAGGTCCAGCAGTTCCGGATCGTCGACTGCGTCGACCTTGTTCAGCGCCACGACGAGGTACGGCACGTTGACCTGGCGGGCGAGGAGCACGTGCTCCCGCGTCTGCGGCATCGGACCGTCCACCGCGCTCACCACCAGGATGCCGCCGTCCATCTGCGCGGCACCGGTGATCATGTTCTTGATGTAGTCGGCGTGGCCCGGGCAATCGACGTGGGCGTAGTGCCGATTCTTCGTCGAATACTCCACGTGGCTCGTCGCGATGGTCAGAATCTTGGTCTCGTCGCGCCGGCCCTGGGACTCGGAGGCCTTGGCCACTTCGTCGTACGGCACGAATTTGGCCCAGCCCTTGTCGGCCGCCACCTTCGTCAACGCCGCGGTCAGCGTCGTCTTGCCGTGGTCGATGTGGCCGATCGTGCCCACGTTCACGTGCGGCTTCGAACGATCAAACTTCTCCTTCGCCATTGCTCTGAGTCTCCGTTGAGTAACTGCGTTCGTTGTCTCTAACTTGCGCTACCTGGAGCCGATGACCGGGATCGAACCGGTGACCTCGTCCTTACCAAGGACGCGCTCTGCCAACTGAGCTACATCGGCCGACGCCATTGAGCCGCCAGCCTGTTCGGCGCCTCTGGCCTGCCAGCCGAAGCGGCGAGCGCAGCAAGCGTTTCGCGAAGGCTGGAGCGGGAGACGGGGATCGAACCCGCGACCAACAGCTTGGAAGGCTGTGACTCTACCACTGAGTTACTCCCGCCTACGCGCCTCGCCGCATCGCCCATTCGGCGCCACGGCGGGCAAGCCCGCTGCCGTGTTCTCTCGATCCGCGCGCCGGTCATCCGTGCACCGTCGTCTGTCGCTTCTCGCCGTTCTCCTTCAGCGCTGGCGTCAGCCGAGCGAAGGCTGGTGGCGAGGGAAGGATTCGAACCTTCGAAGCCCTAGGGCGACAGATTTACAGTCTGCTGCGTTTGACCGCTTCGCTACCTCGCCGATCCGATCACCTCTAAAACCCGCTCCGTGGCCGACGCGTCCCCGTGACTCCCATCGGTCCTTCGTCCTCCGGGAGCCTGTACCGATCCGCGGCCAGCTTGGAACAACTGTGGTTCCTTGCGACGTGCGCGTGTGGGGCGAGCCCGGAACTTGGAGCTGGCGAAGGGATTTGAACCCCCGACCGGCTGATTACAAATCAGCTGCTCTACCGGACTGAGCTACGCCAGCCAGACAAAACGGGAATGGTAGCACGCTCCGTGCCAACAGGGCAATATGCGCGGACGTACCACTGGTCCCGGTGCCGCTGGTTGCCTTCCATCATACAGCCGAGACCCGATGGCGTCGCTGTCGGGTGGCCTCGAACAGGGCAATTCCGGCCGCAACCGACACATTCAGGCTCGAAACGGCCCCCGTCATGGGGATCGCGACCAGCCGATCGCAGGTCTCCCGGACCAGCCGGCGCAGGCCGGTGCCTTCAGCGCCGAGCACCAGGGCCGTCGGCAGCGTGAAATCGACGCTGTCATAGGCATCGGACGCGCTGTCATCGAGCCCGATCGTCCAGACATTCAGCGCCTTCAGCTCGTCGATCGCGCGGGCGATGTTCACGACGGTGGCAATTCGAACGTGAGCCACGGCGCCGGCTGATGCCTTGGCCGTCGCGCCATCGAGCGGGGCCGCATGCCGGGCCTGTCGAATGAGGCCGTCGGCTCCAGACGCATCGGTCGACCGCAGGATGGCGCCGACGTTTTGAGGGTCCTCGATACCGTCGAGCACGACGAGCAGCGGCGGGCCGGCCGCGCCCACGACCAGCTCCTCGACGGTATAGGCGGCGAGCGCCTGGACCTCGGCCGCGACACCCTGATGCACGCCGCCGCGGGACAGCTTGTCCATGCCGCGCCGGTCCAGCGTTTCGATGCCCAGGCGCAGTTCGTGCGCGCGGGCCACGAGCTCGTCCACGCGCGGGCCGGCGCCACGTTCGTGAATCAGGCGTGAGACACGCCGCGCCTTCAGCGCTTCCGACACGGCGTTGACGCCGTAGATCACCGCCATCACACCCGCTCCCGTGAAGTGAGCCGCTCAGAGACCGCCTGCGCACGCGCGCGGCACGATGCCACTGGGACGACCAGCGCCTCGGCCGAGAGCGCCGCGGCGCGATCGATGGCCGGAACGATCAGGTCGAGCTCAGGGCCCGACGAGGCGGCGGTCAACGCGTCACGAATCGGATGGAACAACGCCCGCCCCTTGATACCGGTCGCCTGTCGCACGCGCTCGGCCGCCGCCCTGAACGCCTGACGATCCAGCGACTGCGACCGTCTCGATCTCGCGCGCGAAGGCGTGAATCACCGACTCAGCGACCGCGATATCCGGGTCGGCCGCAATCGTCGCCACGGCTCGGTCCGCGTCCCAGGCAAACAACCCGGTCAAACGCTCGGGGATGTCCTCGAGTCGATCGACCGAGCCGACGACCATGGGCAGCAGTGATTCGACGAGGGCCGCGGCCCGATCGGAATCCGTCGTCCAGCCCGCGCGAACGAAATACGGGAGCGCCATCCGCGCAATGCGCTCGGACGGCGCTTCCTTCATGTAGTGCCGATTGATCCAGGACAGCTTGTCCGTATCGAAGACTGCGGCGCTGTGAGTCACGCGCTCCAGATCGAAACGGCGCGCCATCTCCCGCACGTCAACCAGTTCCTCGGATTCTCCCGGCGACCAGCCGAGCAGCGCGAGGTAGTTCACGAGCGCCTCCGGCAGATAGCCCCGGTCGCGAAACTCGGCGACGCTCGTCGCGCCATGACGCTTGGAAAGCGGCGCATGGTCCGGACCGAGCACGAGCGACAGATGCGCGAACACCGGGACGGACAGGCCGAGCGCCTCGTAGATCAGGATCTGCCGCGGCGTGTTCGAGATGTGATCTTCGCCCCGGACAACGTGCGTGATCTGCATCTGGGCGTCATCGACGACGACGGCGAAGTTGTACGCCGGCCGGCCGTTCGATCGGATCATGACCGGATCGCCGATCACCTCGGTCGCGAACGTCACCTCGCCGCGAACGACGTCACGAAACGTCACGCTCCTGCCCGGCCGGCACGGCAAACCGGAGCGCGGCCGCCTCTCCCCCGCTGACTCGGTCTGCCGCCACCGCAGGATCGATCGCCCGGCACTTCCCGCTGTAGCGCGGCGGTTGGCCGGCCGCCAGCGCTTCGCGGCGCTCGCGGTCGAGGTCATCCGTCGAACAGAAACAGTAGTAGGCGCGGCCTGCCGCCAGAAGCGACCGGGCGGCAGCGGCGTACTCGGCCATTCGCTCGGACTGCCGGTACGGCGCGTGCGGCCCGCCGACGTCCGGCCCTTCGTCCCAGTCGAGTCCCAGCCATCGGAGGTCGTCGTAGATGGTGCGCTCCGACGCCTCGGTCGAGCGCTCGATGTCGGTGTCCTCGATGCGAAGAATGAACGTGCCGCCATGACGTCGCGCGAGCAGCCAGTTGAACAGCGCCGTCCGGGCGTTGCCGACGTGGAGGTTTCCGGTGGGACTCGGCGCGAAGCGCACCCGCGGCGGCGTCACGAGACTGACCCAGCGACGATCACAGCAACGGCGTAGGCGGCCACCGCCTCGCCACGGCCGACCGCGTCCACGCCTTCGTTGGTCTTGGCTTTGAGGCCGACGGCGCTCGCGTCCAGCCCAAGAACCGCGGCGAGCCGTTCGCGAATCGCATCGACGTGCGGCGCGAGCTTCGGGCGCTCGAGCACGACGGTGCAGTCGACGCTCGCGGGCCGGAATCCGGCCGCGGCGACAATCGCGACCGCACGTCCAAGCAGGTCCACGCCCGGCGCACCCTTCCACGCGGGGTCGGTGTCCGGAAAATGGCGTCCGATGTCGCCGGCGGCGGCCGCGCCGAAGAGCGCATCCACGATGGCGTGACACACGACGTCGCCGTCGGAGTGACCGACCGGACCCCGGTCCGGCGACACGACAACGCCCGCAAGCACGAGCGGCCGTCCGTCGGCGAGCCTGTGCAGGTCGTAGCCGGTGCCGACACGCGGCGCCGGAGCCAACCGCGACCGCGCGCGGCCGCGAGGTCATCAGGCGTGGTGATCTTCACGTTGCGCGCATCTCCCTCGACGATGGCAACCGGCAGGCCGGCGCGTTCAGCGAGCATGGCTTCGTCGGTGGCCTCGCCCCCTCGCTCGCCTTCGGCAAACGCGGCGGCGAGCACGTCGCGCCGGAATCCCTGTGGCGTCTGGGCGAGCCAGATGTCCTCACGCGAGAGCGTCCGGCTGACGCAGCCACTGGCCGCGTCGCGGTGTTTGACCGTGTCTCGCGCGGACACGGCCGGCACGGCGGCGCCTCGCGCCGCCACGCCAGCCAGCACGCGCTCGATGACCTGGTCATCGGCAAACGGGCGCGCCGCGTCGTGAATCAGCACCACATCAACTCGATCGGACAGCGCCCCGGCGCCCGCGACCACTGAATCCTGACGACGTGCTCCACCGCCGACCACGCGGCAGGATCTCACTGTCGGTCCAACAAGCCTCGCGGCATCCGCGAGCCGGTCGGACGGCAACACCACGACGAGCTCGGACACGGCCGGGTGCCGGTCGAACAACCGCACGCTGTGTTGAAGAAGAGGACGACCGCCGAGATCCAGAAGTTGCTTCGGCACCGACGTGCCCATCCGGTCGCCGCGACCGGCGGCCACGATGACCACGCCCACCGTCATCCCGCTAGCCTTGTGCGGCAGGACGCGGCCGCCGTCCGGTGTCCTCGCGGTGTTCCGATCGTGTCGGCACGCCTTCGGCCGGCGTCGCGCCCGCCTCGGCGGCGTGACGGCCGAAAATCATGCGGCCGGCCGTCGTCTGCAGGACGCTCGTCACGACAATGTCGAGGCTGCGGCCGATCCGGCTGCGCGCATTGTCGACGACCACCATCGTGCCGTCATCGAGATACGCGACGCCCTGGTTGTATTCCTTGCCTTCCTTGAGGATGAACACGTTCATGACCTCGCCGGGAAGGACGACGGGCTTGAGGGCGTTCGTCAGCTCGTTGATATTCAACACCTCGACGCCACGCAGCTGCGCGACTTTGTTGAGGTTGAAGTCGTTGGTGACGATACGGCCGAGCATCGTGCGCGCGAGCTCGATCAGCTTGAGGTCCACTTCCTTGACCTGCGGAAAATCGACGTCCGAGATGATGACCTCGATGCCGGCCATCTTCTGAATGCGATGCAGGATGTCGAGACCGCGGCGCCCGCGGTTCCGCTTCAACGAGTCGGCCGAATCGGCGACGTATTGCAGTTCCTTCAGCACGAACTGCGGCACGACCAGCGTGCCGTCGAGAAATCCGGTTTCGACGATGTCCGCGACGCGGCCGTCGATGATGACGCTCGTGTCGAGAATGCGGTACCGCTTCTGCGGGCGGGCGTCCCGGAAGAGGGACAGGAACTTCGCGGGCTCGAGCCACTCACCTCGGCGGGCTCCGAGCACGAGGCCCAGATACGGGAGCACCAGGATGATCAGACCGTGCAGGAACCGGACCTTTGCGCTTTCCGTGTCGGCCCAGAAGAGCGCGGAGCCGATCGTGCGCGCGATGAGGAGACCGACGCCGAACCCGAGCAGGCCGCCGAGAACGCTCGTGACGGACGCGTCCCGGAGGCGCGCCTCAGCAGCGGCGATGAGAAGGGCGACGCCGAGACCCAGGGCGACGCTCGGAGCAAATCCGTCGAGCGGGCGAATGACGGTGGCCGCGTAGACGACCACGCCGACGAAGACAGCGCGAGCCAGGAGGAAGCCTGACATATCTTCATTGTATGTCGGCTCTACAGGAGGGTTTCGAGAGCGTCGGCCGCCGTTCGCACACCCACAATCGAAAGTCCGCCCGGCAAGTCCTCCATGGAGGCGTTGGCTTCGGGGACCACGCACCGGCGAAAGCCAAGTTGGGCGGCTTCACGGACCCTTAATGCCGCCTGGGACGTCGCTCGCACCTCGCCGGCCAGGCCAACTTCGCCGAAGACCACCACGTCCGGAGGAATCGCGCGGTTGCGGAGGCTCGACGCGACCGCCGCCAGCACCGCAAGGTCGGCGGCCGGCTCGGTGACGCTGAGACCGCCGGCGACGTTGACGAACACGTCGTCGGTCGCGAGATTCAGCCCCACGCGCTTGTCGAGCACCGCGAGCAGCAGCGCAAGCCGGCTTGGCTCGAGCCCGTTCGCCGTGCGTCGCGCATTGCCGAAGGTGGCCGCGCTGACCAGAGCCTGAACCTCGACGAGCATCGGGCGCGATCCTTCCATCGCGCACAACACGGCCGAACCGGGCACGCCGAGCGGCCGCTCCGCAAGAAACAGCAGCGAAGGATTCGGGACGGCGCGAAGGCCCGACGCCGTCATCTCGAAGACGCCCAGCTCACTGACCGCGCCAAACCGGTTCTTCACCGCGCGCACCACGCGGTGCGTGTGATGCTGCTGGCCCTCGAAATAGAGCACGGTGTCAACGACGTGCTCGAGGACCTTGGGGCCGGCGAGGCTGCCGTCCTTCGTGACGTGCCCCACGAGAATCGTCGGCAGGTTGCGGCCCTTCGCGGTGAAGAGCAGGTCCGTCGCCGCCTGACGCACCTGCGACACGCTGCCGGGCGCGGACGGAATCTTCAGGGAGAAGACCGTCTGGATCGAGTCCACGATCAGCAGCGCGGGCTTCAACCGATCGACCGCTTCGATGAGGCGCTCCAGGCAGGTCTCGGCCAGCAGGTACAGCGGACCGGCGTCCACGCCAAGCCGATCGCCACGCATCTTGATCTGGTGTTCGGACTCCTCGCCCGAGCAATAGAGGACCGGCCCGAGCGTCCTGGCAAAATGCGCCGCGGCCTGCAGCAGCAGCGTCGACTTGCCGATCCCCGGCTCGCCGCCAAGCAGCACGAGCGAACCCGGCACGATTCCGCCGCCGAGGACCCGGTCGAACTCACTGATGCCGGTCGAATGACGCTCGGCGACGACCGTGTCCACGTCCGCGTAGAGCCGCACACCACCGCCCCCAAGCGCCGGAACCGTTCCGCGCGGCGACGCCGCAGGCTCAGCGAAGGACTCCTCGACGAACGTGTTCCACCCGCCGCAATCGGGACATCGTCCCAGCCACTTCTGCGACTGCGAACCGCAGGCCTGGCAGACGTAGGTGGACTTGGGAGCCTTCATGACAAGTTAGAAGTTAGAAGTCAGAAGTTAGAAGCCACTGGCGCTGTCGCTTGGCACCAGCTTGCAGTACCGTCATGGCGGCGCTGGAATCCTACCAACATCGAAGCTTCCGCTTCGCGCTCGCAATTCTGGCTTCTATCGCAAGCTCGTGGCCAATCCCGGCGTGCCTCGCCACGTTGCGACCCAACTCTGCCGTGCAGGAACTGTCAATCGGCGCGAACATCGAAGAGGCAAGATCCGCGTACTCGCGCCGTGAGATGGCGGCCAAGTACTCGATTGCGCTTCGCGAGGGCCGCGAGTGCCACTACTGGCTCCGCCTGATGAGAGCCGACCAGCCTGCTCTGGCACCTGCGACGGAGCCGCTCATCGACGAGGTCGACCAACTGATCGCGATGCTGACGACGGCGGTCACGCAAACTCACGGTCAACCGAGCACGGCCCGTCGACACAAGACGAGCGCCCAGTAGCTTCTAACTTCTGGCTTCTCACTTCTAACTTGTCTCGTATCGTCGCTCGATCCTCGCTCCCAACCGACACATGATCTCCCACGGGATCGCGCCGATTGAGGCGGCCATTTCGCGGGCGGTCAGCGACTCGGCGCCCTGGCGGCCGATGAGGACGACTTCGTCGCCGGGTGCGACGTCGAGGCCGGTGACATCGACCATCAGCATGTCCATGCAGACCGATCCGACGATCGGATGGCGACGGCCTCGGACGAGGGCGCTGCCGCGGCCCGACAATCGCGTGTCGAGTCCGTCGGCATAGCCGGCGGGAACGATCGCGATCGTGCGCGGCTGGTCGGTTCGCCAGCGCAGGCCGTAGCCCGTGCCCTCGCCGGGCCGCAGTCCCTTGACGGCCACGATACGGCTGGTCAGTGACAGGGCAGGTCGCAGGTCGAGCGAGGCCGCGAGCGGCGGCGGCACGATGCCGTAGAGCAGGAGTCCCGGGCCGGACCCAGTCGTACCACGTCCGTCGATCGCGCAGGAGCGCGGCGGAGTTCGCCGCATGCCGCCGCACGCCGGTCAGCCCGAGCGCGCCGAGCGCGGCCATCGCGCGGTCGAACCGGGCGCGCTGCTCCTCGAGAAACTCGGACTCCGGATCGTCGGCCGTCGCAAAGTGCGTGTACACCGCGTCGAACTTCAGGTGTTTGCTGCCCAGCACATCCGGCATCGTCCGCCGCAGGTTGTCGTGCCGGAAGCCGAGACGATTCATGCCGGTATCGATCTTCAGGTGACAGTGGACGACGACGCCGCGGCGCGCGGCGGCGTCCTCGAGGGCTCGCGCGGCGGCCGGGCTGGACACGGTCGGCGTGAGGCGATGCTCGAACACGCCGTCCAAATCGCTGACGCTCAGCGCGCCGAACACCAGCACCGGCGCCTTGACGCCGGCTTCGCGCAGCGAGACGCCTTCCGCGATGTCCGCGCACGCGAGCATCGAGGCGCCCGCGGCCTCGAGCGCCAGCGCCACGTTGGCCGCGCCGTGGCCGTACGCGTTCGCTTTGACGACCGCGATGACGCCGGTTCCGGGTGCGGCCTCGCGCGACGAGCAGCGAGCGAATGGCGTCGAGGTTGTGCCGAATGGCGTCGAGACTGACGGTCGCGACCGTCGGGCGGATCACGGCTCCGCCATCGGCCCGGAGCCGCCCTGGGCCAGATTCTCGAACCGCGTGTACTGCTTGAGGAACGCGAGCTTCACGGACCCGATCGGGCCGTTTCGCTGCTTGCCGATGATGATTTCGGCCGTGCCTTCCGCTTCGGGATTGCGCTCGCCTTCGACCGCGTACATGTCCTCGCGGAAGATGAACAGCACGACGTCGGCGTCCTGCTCGAGGGCGCCCGACTCGCGGAGGTCCGAGAGCTGCGGCCGATGGTCGCCGCGCGTCTCCGGCGCGCGGCTCAGCTGGCTGAGCGCGACGATCGGCACGCCGAGCTCCTTCGCCAGAATCTTGAGCGATCGCGAGATCGACGCGAGTTCCTGCTGGCGGTTGTCGAAGCGCCCGCGCCCCTGCATGAGCTGCAGGTAGTCGATGACGAGCATGTCGAGGCCGTGCTCGAGCTTGAGGCGGCGCGCCTTGGCGCGCATCTCGAGGATGCCGACCGACGGCGTGTCGTCGATGAACACGTTCGCGTCGTGCAGCCGCCCGAACGCCTGCACCAGCCGCGCGTAGTCCTGCTCGCCGAGGAACCCGCCACGGAACCGATGCGCGTCGACGCGCGCCTCGGAGGTGAGCATGCGCAGGAACAGCTGCTCCTTCGACATCTCGAGGCTGAACACGCCGACGGTCTTGCCCGCTTCGATGCCGCAGTGCAGCGCGACGTTCATCACGAAGCTCGTCTTGCCCATCGACGGCCGGGCGGCCACGATGACGAGATCCGACGGCTGAAATCCGGACGTCATCTCGTCCAGGTCGACGAAGCCGGTCGGCACGCCCGTGACCAGCCCGCGGTGCTGCTGGAGCTGCTCGATCAGCTGATAGCCGGAATCGACGAGCTCGCTGACGCGCACGAAGCCCGACCGCATGCGGTCGTCGGCGATCTGGAAGATCGACCGTTCCGCTTCGTCGAGCAGGTCGTCGGCGTCCTCTTCCGCGTCGTAGGCGCGCGACAGCACGTCCGTTCGCGGACTGGATCAGCCGCCGGAGCGTGGACTTTTCCTTGACGATCTTCGCGTAGTGCTCGACGTTGGCCGAGCGCGGCACGCCGTCGGTGAGCGCGCTGATGTACGCGGGGCCACCGACCTCGTCGAGCTCGCCCGATCGCGACGAGCTCGTCCTTGAGCGTGACCAGATCGACCGGGTTGCTCCGGTCGGTCAGCGCCACCATCTTCTCGAAGATGCGCCGGTGCGCATCCCGGAAGAAATCCTGGGCGTCGATGACCTCGGCGGCCTGGTTGAAGGCGTGGTTGTTGATCAGAATCGCGCCAAGCACCGACCTTTCGGCTTCCAGGTTGTGCGGAAGGGCGCGATCCATGAGGGGAGAGCATACGACAAGTTAGAAGTGCGAAGCCAGAAGTTAGAAGCAACTGCGCGCCGCCGCGATGCGGCGTCCAGTTGCTTCTGACTTCTGACTTCTCGCTTCCTGACTTGCCGAAGCGCTACTCCGCCGGAACGACCTTCACCGTGACTCGGCGGTCACGTCACGGTAGAGCTTGATCGACGACCTTGTGATCGCCAAGCGCCTTCAACGGCTCGGGCAGCTGGATCTTGCGGCGATCGACCGTGACACCGCGTGCCGCCAGCAGATCCGCGACGTCGGCCGACGTCACCGATCCGTACAGCACGTTGTTCTCGCCCACGCGGCGCGCCGCGGTGAGCTCAACCGCCTCGACCTTCGCGCGAAGCGCCTCGGCTTCCTTCACCTCTTCGGCTTCACGCGCATCGGCCTTGGCTCGCTCACGTTCGATCTGACGCTTGTTCTCCGCCGTGACGGCCAGCGCGAGCTTCCTGGGAAACAGGAAGTTCCGGGCGTAGCCGTCGGCGACCTTCACCACCTCGCCCCGCTGGCCGAGGTGGTCGACGTGTTCACGCAGGATGACTTCGATGGACATCGATCTACTCCGCTGCGGTTCCTGGTTCCAGGTTCCAGGGTTCTGGTTCTGGTTCCGGGTTCTTGGTTGAGGGTCCACAAGTCGGAACCTGAACCCGGAACCCGGAACCCTGAACCAGGAACCCTGGAACCTGGAACCTGAACCGTCCCTAGTCCGTCACGTACGGCACGAGCGCAATCTGCCGCGCGCGCTTGATGGCCGTCTGGAGCGCCCGCTGGTGCAGGGCGCACACGCCAGAAATCCGGCGCGGCTGAATCTTGCCGCGCTCGGGGATGAACGGCGCGATCAGCCGCACGTCCTTGTAGTTGATGTAGTCGATCTTCTCGAGGCAGAACTTGCAGACGCGGCGCCGCCGGAAAAATCCGCGCGCGCCCGCCTGCCTTGTCGCCGCCATCACGCTTGGCGCCGCCCGAGCGGCCACCGCCGCGCGAGTCCTTGTCCATCTCGCTCATCGGTCACCTCGATCGCGGAATCCGCCGTCCATGCCGCCGTCGTCGTCGTCCTCGTCGGCCCGTCGCTGACGCTCGCTCTCGGTCGGCTCGGGTGGCAGACCGCGCCGCACGCGGCGCGCGGTCGTCGCGGACTTGCGGCGGACACGCGCCCGATCGGCCGCCGCGAGATCCTCGTCGACGCGCACGATCATGTGGCGCATGACCGCATCAAGCACGCGCAGACGCCGATCGAGCTCGGCCGTCAGGGCGCCTGGCCCGTTGATGACCTCGAGGACATACGCGCCCTCGCGATGACCGGCAATCTCGTACGCCAGCCGCCGCCGGCCCCAGGCTTCGGTTTTTTCAATGGTTCCACCGAATCGTTCCACGACCGCGGCCACCTGTGTGTGCAGGTCGGCAAGCACTTCCTCGGTCGTTTCCGGTGGTGCGATATACACCAATTCGTACTGACGAACGTCGCTCATATGCCTCCTTGTGGACATAAGGCTGCTCTTCACGGAGAGCAGCAAGGAGCACTGGACGCCGAACTCACGCTCGGCGTTACGTACTATCCTCGTTGGCGCGATTGTACGCGTTCATCGCGGTCTCGAAGCCCTGTTGAATCCAGGCTTCCACCGCGTCGGCGGCCCGGGCAATCGCGCCTTCAATCCCGGACTGCTCGTCGGCCTCGAACCTGGCCAGCACATGGTCGGCCAAGTCTCGCTGTGCATCACCACGCCCCACCCCGATGCGGAGCCTGGGATAGTCGACGGTGCCGAGTGCGTCGGCCACCGATCGTAACCCGTTATGGCCTCCCTCGCTGCCCCCCGGCCTCAAGCGCAACCGGCCCAGGGGCAGGTTGACATCGTCCGAGACGATCAGCAGATCCGCCAACGACACCCGATAGTAGCGGACCAGCTCAGCGATGGCCGGGCCACTCAGGTTCATGAACGTGAGGGCCTTGGCGACCAGGACGACCTCACCGTTCGTCCGCCATTTCGCCTGCACGGCATCGGCCGGCGCGGCCTCGAATGCCAGACCGTGGCGCTTCGCGAGGAGATCGACGACCTCGAACCCGACGTTGTGCCGAGTCCCGCGATACTGCCCTCCGGGATTGCCAAGTCCGGCGACGATCTTCACGGCAGGCCCGACCCTGTGCCCCTTGCTTACTTCTTCTCTTTCTCTTCCTCTTCCTTGTCCGCCTTGCCCTTCTTGATGACCTCGGGCTCGGCTGGCGCGGTCGGCGCGACGGCCGCGGCGTCGGTCGGCGTCGGCTCGACTTCGACCTTCGGCGCGATGACGTGCACGATCAGCATGTCGCTGTCGCTCACGGCCTTCCATTTGCCGTCGCTCACCAGATCGCGCACACGCACGCCGTCGTGCAGCATGAGCTCCGTGACGTCCACCACGATGTGCTTCGGGATGTCCGCGGGCAGGCACTCGACCATGACCTCGCGGTGCACGAAGTCGACGATGCCGCCCTCAGCCTTGATGCCCTTGGCCTCGCCCGTCAGGTGCACCGGCACCGTGACCCGCGTGACCTTGTCCATCGCCACACGATAGAAGTCGGCATGGAGCAGATGCTGCGTCACCGGGTGAATCTGATACTCCTTGACGAGCACGTGGGTGTCGGCCGCTGCGCCTTCAACCTTCAGCTTGATCAGCGTGTTCACGCCGCCTTCGGAATGAAGAATGTGCAGGAGTTGCTTCGGGTCCACCGCGAGCGACTCGCTGGGTTGCTTGGCGCCACCGTAGATGACCGCGGGAATCCGGCCCGCAGTCCGCATCCGTCCGGCGTTGTTCTTCCCAAGCGAATCCCGGCGCACCGCTTCGAGTACTGCGTCCATAACGTCCTCGTTCCTGATGAATCGCCGCGCGACACGCGCGCAGCCGTCTACACAAACAATTTCGAGACCGACGTCTCCTCGTGAATGCTCCGAATCGCCTGCGCGAGCAGCCGCGCGACCGACAGCACCACGACTTTCTCACACGCGGCCTTTTCCGGCGTCAACGGCACGGTGTTCGTGATGACCAGCCGATCGATCGGCGCCGCTTCGATTCGTTGCATGGCCGGCCCCGAGAGCACGCCATGGACGGCGCTCGCCAGCACCCGGCTTGCCCCGCTGTCCTTCAGCGCTTGCGCCGCCTTCTGAATGGTCCCGGCCGTATCGATGATGTCGTCCGCGATCACACAGACACGGCCTTTCACGTCGCCGACTACGTTCATCACCTCGGCCGTCCCGTCGTCGGACCGGCGTTTGTCGATGATCGCCAGGTCCGCGTCGATCCGCTTCGCATATGCCCGAGCGCGTTCCGCGCCGCCGACATCAGGGGACACGATCGTGACCTCGCCCACCTTCTGCCGCGACAGGTATTCGATGATCACCGGCGCCGCGAACAAATGGTCCACCGGGATATCGAAGAACGCCTGGATCTGCGCTTTGTGCAGGTCCATCGTCAGCACGCGGTTCGCGCCCGCCGCACCGATCAGGTTCGCGACGAGCTTCGCGGAAATCGGGACGCGCGGTTTGTCCTTCCGATCCTGACGCGCGTAGCCGTAGTACGGAATCACGGCGGTGATGCGCGACGCCGACGATCGGCGAAACGCGTCGATCATCACGCACAGTTCCACGAGGTTCTGGTCGACCGGGGCTGACGTCGGCTGGACGATGAAGACGTCCGTGCCCCGGATGTTCTCGTCAATCTGGAACGACACCTCGGTGTCCGGAAACCGATGCAGACGCGCCGCCCCGAGCGGAATGCCGAGATGCTCGGCGATCTCGCGCGCCAGCGCGGCGTGCGCACTTCCAGTGAACAGCTTCAGGGGACCGTGAGCCATGGAAACGATTTGTTATTGGCTATTCGCTATTGGTTATTGCATTGCCTATTGGTGATTTGCTATTTGCGCGTTCGCTGCCGACCCGTCGTCCAAATAACTCAATAGCCAATCGCTCAATGCAATAACCAATAGCCAATAACCAATAGCTAAATGGTATTGGGGCGGAAGGATTCGAACCTTCGAATACGGGATCCAAAGTCCCGCGCCTTACCGCTTGGCCACGCCCCATCGACTGCAGGTGACCTTGCGGGCACACACGGGCCCTCTGCAAACCCGGAAGTGTATCACAGCAAGATGCGCCGGGAGGCCTCCCGCCGGTCGCTCGTTCTCGTCAAAATCACGAGCCAATCGGGGCGTTGAAGGCTGCGGAGGGCGGTTCGCGGCACGCTCGCCGGAAAGACGCCGAAAACCGCCGAACCGCTGCCAGTCATCGCCGCGGCGCGCGCACCGGCGCGCTTGAGCGCGTCCATCATCTCGTTGATCGCCGGGTGCCGCACGGCCACGGGCGCCTGCAGGTCGTTGACGAGGGCGACCGGTCCGCTGGGCCACCCGAAATCGATCTCGCCCGCGCGAGCGGCCGTCTCGGGTTCGGACGCCGCCTGCCGACGGTCGGCGTCCAGCCAGGCGTACGCCTGGGCCGTGGGCACACCGAAGGAAGGCTTGATGATGACGACCGACATCTTTGGCGCGTCATCGACCGGGTAGAGCTCTTCGCCGCGGCCGGCGCCAAGCGCGGTGCCGCCGTGAAGCGCGAATGGCACGTCCGATCCGATTTCCGCACCGAGACGAACGAGATCGCGCGCGGCTCATCCGCGCATCCCAGAGCGTGTTGAGACCCACGAGCGCCGCCGCGGCGTCCGCGCTGCCACCACCGAGGCCCGCAGCCACCGGAATCTCTTTGACAAGTCGCACGTGCACGTCTCTCGGCTCACCGCTTCGGCCGGCCGCGCGCCAGAGGCGTTCGGCCGCCACCGCGACGAGGTTGGTCCGGTCGGTCGGGACACCCGGCGACGAGGCTGCGAGGACGAACGGGCCGCGGCGCGCTGACAGCGTCATCCGATCGCAGAGCGCGATCGACTGCATGAGCGTCCGCACCTCGTGAAAACCATCGGGCCGGACTGGTCCGACCCGCAACGTCAGATTGATCTTGGCTGACGGACGAAGAATGAGCACTCTCGACATGCGACTACCGTGAAGTGGCGTCCTCGCCGAGCGGCCCGGCCTGGCGAAGTTCCTCCAGCGAGATCGTCGTCGCGCCGTCGGGAATGGTCACACGAAACACAGCGGGATCGAGATCGACGTTGGTCTGAACGGCCTGCACGCGAAGGTTGAGGGACACCGCCGCCTTGCCCGCGCTCGAGGACGCGATCCGGATGTCTCGCGGCAGCCCGCTGACGAACGGCCCGTAGTCCACAACCACTTCGCCTGCCCCGGCCGATGCCCCAAATCGCCCCGCACGAGCCTGCCACCCGCTGCCAGCGGCCGTCAGATAGACGGTCCCATCGGCGGTGACGACTTCGAGAAGGCCGTCGTGACGAACCGCGCGATCGACCTGTTCGGCCGTCGTCACGCAGCCGCTCACGATCGCCAGAAGGCGGGCGGGACCAACGGGAACGCCGATCAGCGCCTCGAGAATTTCGTCCGGGCGCGCCGTCGCGACACGGTTCCCGTCGCGCAGAAGCAGGACGGCCTTTTCGGCGACGCCGCCGAGCCGAAAGAGCAATTGGCCCGACACGGTCGCCTCGAGCCCGATGCTCCCGTTCGACGCGAGCGCCGTGAAGAGCCTCGCACTCGCGAGGCCGCGAACACGCCGGTCCCCGATTTGTCCTGTCAGGGCGAACTCGGATCTGTACGACGTGATCGACCGGCAGGACGCGACCAGCGTGCTCCAGATCGCGCTGGCGTCCGGCGCGGGAACGCCGGGGCCGCGTGGGACGACAAAGGCCGCGCGGCCGGCGCACGACGCGGTGAAGAGAGCGATCGCAGCCAGCGCGGCCGTGGCACGCCGGTGGCGGTGCCCGTTCAAGACTTGCCGGCCAGATCGCGGGCGCGGTCGCGCTTCTTCTCGAGGGCTGATGCGTCGATGCCGTCGCGATCGCCCGAGAGCGCCCGATCGAATGCGGCGGCGGCGTCCGCGTACCGCTTCAGCTGCAGGTACAGGTCGCCGAGGTGTTCGTTGATGACGGACACTTTTGGCAACTGGCGGGCCGCGCGTTCGAGCGGCGTGCGCGCGTTGTCGAACGCGCCCATCCGGTAGTACGCCCAGCCAAGGCTGTCCAGATACGCCGGGTTGTCCTCGTCGATGGCCAGCGCGCGTTTGATGAAGCCGAGCGCCTCAGGCAACTTCTGGCCACGGTCCGCCAGCATGTATCCCAGGTAGTTGAGCGCCGGCGCATGCGACTCGTTCGCCTGGATGATTTCGCGAAACGCGCGCTCGGCACGATCGTACTTGCGGTCCCCCTCGTAGGCCGCCGCCAGCGCGAAGAGCAACTGCTGGTTGTCGGGCTCCTGCTTGCGCGCCGCCTCATACACGTCGACGGCTCGTCCCGGCTGGCCCATGCGCGTATAGGCGCCGCTGAGCTCGCTCGCCATCTCGACAAAGACGCCGGACTCCAGATCACGCGGCTGCGGATGCGCAAAGCGCTGCGCCAGCACTTGCACGACCGCGCGATGATCGCCGGCCGCGGCACGCGCGCGCGCGGCGGCGAGCGGTGCGCGGCCATCGGCGGGATCAATGGCCGTCATGCGCGCGATCGCGGCGTCGGCGGCAGCCAGGTTGCCGGCTTGCCCTTCGACGAGCGCCAGCGAGGTACCAGGCGGCGGGACTCTTGGGCAGTTCGCGTGTCGCCACGCCGAGTACCGTGCGCGCATCGGACACGCTGCCACTGTTGGCCAGTGCCGCCGCCTGACGCGGACGATAGATCGTGCAGCCCGGCTCAACCGATATGAGTTCGCTCCACGCCGACCGCCGCATCGGCCCAGCGTCCGGCGCGTTCCAGTCGCTCGATCTGTCTGACGCGCAATTCAACCGGATCGATCGCGTCCGGCGCGAGGTCGGCGAGCGTGGAGAGCGTCGTGTCCGCGCTCGCGCCCTGGCCAATCGATTCATAGGCCTTGACGAGCAGTCGAAGCGCGGCGGGATCGTCGGGCTCACTCTTGAGCAACGCCTTCAGCCGATCGATCGCCCGCGTGGACTCGCCGCGGCGGATGTAGAGACTGTTGAGCGGGTCCTCGGCGTACTGATCGACGCCAGGGCCCTCGAGCGATTGCTCGAGGTGGCTGATGGCCTCGGCGATGACCGGATCCATCGTCGAGCCGGCCGGCAGCCTCTCGACCTCCGCGCCCTTGATCCCGCCAAGGAGCCGGTGGGCTACCCGGTTCGCGGAATCGACCGTGAGCGCCGCGCGCACCTCGCGTTCGGCCTCGTCCATCTGGTTCTGGCGCACGTACAGGTCCGCCAGGTCGAGACGCATGGTCGTGGAGTCGGGAAGGAGCGCAATCGCCTGACGGTAGTTGTCGATCGCGCCGGACACGTCGTTCTCGCTGTCGGCAATCCGCGCCTGAAGAAACAGGTAATACGCGCGGCCGACATCTTCGGCGGATGGCCGGGCCGGCGGCGCGACCTGCAGCCCCAAGCACGGCGCTGACGATCAGTTCAACCCACACGGGATTTAATTGTTTCACAGGCTTGGGTCATGGGGGCTCGAGGCTTGAGTCTGGGTTGGACCCAAGCCCCACGTCTCAAGCCCCAAGCCCGATTCACGCTATATTCACCGCATGGCCGTTGACCCCGCGCTTCTCGAGATTCTCGTGTGTCCGAATTGCAAGACCCCGGTGCACCCCGTGAAGGACGGCGCCGGCCTGAAGTGCGAGACATGCCACCGCGTGTATCCCGTCAAGGACGACATCCCGGTGATGCTGATCGACGAGGCTACCATCGAGAACTGACACGCGTTGCGTATCCTGCTGGTCCGCCTCCGCCTGATCGGCGATGTGGTGTTCACGACGCCGATCCCCAACGCACTCCGCCGCCAGTTTCCATCCGCCGAGCTCGTGTATCTCGTCGAACCGGCGGCCGCGCCGGTCGTCGCTGGCAATCCCGCGCTGTCGGAAGTCGTGGTCGTTCAACGGCGACGCGGCTGGCGGCGGGTGGTCGACGACTTGACGATCGCCCGGCGCCTTCGCGCGCGGCGTTTCGATGTCGCGATCGATTTGCACGGTGGACCACGGAGCGCCTGGTTCACGTGGCTCAGCGGCGCGCCCGTGCGCGTGGGCTACGATGTGCCCGGGCGCCGCTGGATGTACACGCGCGTCGTTCATCGGCCGCGCGTGCTGCGCGCGCGCCACTCGGTCGAGAACCAGTGGGACCTGCTGGCCGCGGTCGACGCGGCCTTCGCCGCGCCGGCCGACCGCGACCGCGATCGCGTGAACATGACGGTCGATGACGCGGCCCACCGCGCCATCGACCAGCGCCTGGCCGATCTTGGCGTGGCGGTCGATGGTCGTGTCATTCTTCTGCACGTGAGCGCGGGCAACCCCTTCCGCCGCTGGCCGGAAGACTCGTTCGCCGAGCTGGCGGCGGGTCTCGTCACGGCCCAACCGGATCGCTGGGTCCTCGTCACCGGAGGACCGTCGGATCGTGAGGCGGCCACGCGCGTCATCGAACGCGCTCGTCGAGTGGCCGGTCCGGCGGCGGCACGGCTCGCCAGTGCCGAGGACTTGTCGCTCGCCGAGTTGCGCGCCGCGATGGACCGAGCGGCGCTCTTCATCGGCGGCGACAGCGGCCCGTTGCATATCGCCGCAACGAGCGACGTGCCGGTCGTCGGCCTCTACGGCCCCACGCTCGCTGAACGTTCGGCGCCGTGGCGGCCACGGCACCTCAAGACGGAATCGATTGACGTCGGCGACACTCCCCTGCCGGCCGTGTGAGCAGCGCGTGTGTGTGCCGGGCGACTTCCGATGTCTGACGGGCATTTCGGCCGCGACGGTTCGAGCCGCGGCCGAACGACTGATGGAGGCCCGATGACGAACGTGTCTCCATCGACAGGTTCGCCTGGGGGCCTCGAGCGCACCGCTTACTGGCTGCTGACCGCCAGCCTCGGCATGACGCTGTTCAACCTGCTCACGGCGCAGGTGCTCTTTGGCCTGGCGGCCGTGCTGTGGTTGTGGGTGATCCGCTCCGACGGGCGGCGCCCCGAGGTCCCGGCGTTCTTCTGGCCGCTCGCCGGATACGCCGCGCTGACGCTCGTGAGCGCGGCCATGTCTCCGGATCCGCGGGCGAGTCTCATCGATAGCCGACAACTCGTGTTGTTTCTCATCGTGCCGGTGGTCGTGCGCCTCGCGCGTGGCGTCCGCGCCATGACGACCCTCGACGTGATCATGGCGCTCGGCGCCGCGGGCGCCTTCGTGGGCGTCGTCGAGTACACCATCTTCGGGTTCGACAACCTCGATCGCCGGCCGATGGGTTCCCTGTCGCACTACATGACCTACTCGGGGCTGATCATGCTCGTGCTGGCCGCGGCGGTGGCCCGGTTGCTTTTCTATCCCGCGCAGCGCATCTGGCCGGCCGTCGCCGTTCCCGCGCTGGCCGTCGCGCTGGCCGCGACGCAAACACGAAACGCGTACCTCGGGGCCCTTGCGGCGATTGCCTGCCTGCTGCCGCTGCGCCAGGTCCGGTTACTGCTCGCCATCCCGGTGCTGGTCGTCCTCTTCGTCGTGGCGGCGCCCCCGCAAATCAAAGAGCGCGCGTTCTCGATCGCGAACCTGCAGGACGATTCGAATCGCGACCGGCTCCAGATGCTCGTGATGGGCCGGAACATGATTCGCGATCACCCGGTGTTCGGCGTCGGCCCCGAGATGGTGGGACGCGTGTACGGCCAATACCTTCAGCCAAATCCCGTCCACACCTACAACCCGCACCTGCACAACGTGCCCGTCCAGATCGCGGCCGAGCGCGGCCTGCCGGCTCTTGCCGTGTGGCTGCTCTTCATCGCGACGGCCGCGTGGGGACTCTTTCAGGAGTTCCGTCGCGGTCCGGCGCCCGCGTTGGCCGCGGCCGGACTGGGCGCGATTGTCGCGATGCTGACCGCGGGTCTCTTCGAATACAACTTCGGCGATTCGGAGTTCATGATGCTGTTTCTGGCGTTGATCTCACTGCCGTACGCGGAGCGCGGACGGCGGTTCGGGCAATGACCAGCCTCACGGATCTGACGGCTCGGCTCGCAGGGCGACACATCGCGGTCCTGGGCGACTTGATGCTCGACCACTTCCTCATCGGGCACGTCGATCGGATTTCGCCCGAGGCGCCCGTCCCGGTCGTTCGCTTCGTGCGTGATGACTACCGGCTCGGCGGCGCCGCGAACGTCGCGCAGAACGTCGTCGCGCTGGGCGCGCGAGCATCGATCGTCGGGCTCGTCGGTCAGGACGAAGCGGCGGCGGAGCTCCGCCGCTGTCTCGAGCGCGCGGCACTGCCGGTCGACGGACTCGTCGCCGATCCGTCGCGACCCACGACGCGCAAGGTGCGGGTGGTCACGTCACGCAATCAACAGGTCGCGCGCGTGGATTACGAGGTGGACGCGGACGCCTCCGGTGACTCGCTGCGCGCGCTTTCGGCCCGAGCCGTCGAGGCCGCGGCCCGCGCCGATGCCATCGTGCTCTCCGACTACCGCAAAGGCGTCGTGTCGCCGGACGTGATCGCGACGGCCGTCGCGGCGGCCAGGAGGCGTGGCATTCCGGTGCTGGTGGATCCGAAGGTGGCCGACGCCGATCGCTACCGCGGCACGTCGGTCATCACGCCGAACCATCACGAGGCGGAGTTGATGACGCAGCGGGCCATCCGCACGCCGGACGATGCGCGCAACGCCGCGCGCGCGCTCCACGAGCGCACCGGCTCGAACGTCATCATCACGTGGGGCGAACACGGCATGTGGATCCTGGACGCGTCGGGCACGATACCGATCGAGCACGCGCTGCCGGCCGTCGCCCGGGAGGTCGCCGACGTCACCGGCGCGGGCGACACGGTGATCGCCGTGCTGGCATTGGCGCTCGCCGCCGGCGCGACGCTCCTCGACGCCGCGCGCCTCGCGAATATCGCGGCCGGCCTCGTCGTGGCGCGCTTCGGTCCGGCGAGCGTCACGCCCGACGAACTCGCGTCGGCCGCCGCCGATCATCAATAGATGCCGGACGCTCTGGTCCCGCGCCGCGACGCCGTCGTGTGGGCCGGCTGTTTCTTCGTCGTGGCGTTTCTGCTGGTCGCGTTTCAGTTCACGAGCAGCGACGGCGACTCCGATCTCTACGCGGGACTGTCCCATCGCCTCGCGGCCGAACCGCTGAGCCGATGGGTCGCGCCCGAATGGTGGGGGTTCTGGCCCGAAGCCGAAATGACCGGCCTATTCCGGGAACACCCCGCCGGCGCGCTCATCGTCCCCGCCGCACTCGTACGACTCGGCGTTCCCGGACCACAGGCCGCGTACGTCGTCGGGATCGGCGCGGGCCTGGCCGCCCTGCTGCTGATCGGATGGCTGCTCTCCCGCCTTGTTGCTCGAGACAACGCGCGCGCCGCGCTCGTGCTCCTCCAGCTCATGCCCGTGGCGTTCCTGTTCCGGATCAGAGCGAATCACGAGTACCTGATGCTCGTGGGCCTGCTCGTGGCGCTGGTCGGGTTGGAAAAGGTTCGCCAGTCGTGGTGGGCCGTCGCGCTGGTCGCCGGCGGCATGGCGGGCGCGCTCCTCGTGAAAGGCGTGTTCGTGGTGCTGACGATCGCCGGGGCGCTGCTGTGGGTCGTCATCGATCCGGCGGGCGGCACTCGCACTCGAACGCGGCTTGTGGTCGCCGTGTTCGCCGGCGTGCTCGTCACGGTTGCCGTGGGCACCGCGTACGAGTTCTGGTTCCGTGCCGTGACGGGCGAAGCGTACTGGGTGCCGTACTGGCAGCGGCAACTCGGCCAGGTCGAGGTCGCGTCGCCGGTGGGCGGCGGCATCGCGTCGCTCGCGTGGAACGTCTTCTTCTATCTGAACCGGCTGGCGTGGCACGCGGCCCCATGGAGCCTCGCGCTCATCGTGTTGATGTGGACGACCCGCGGCGCGTGGATGTCCCGATGGCGGGCGCTGCCGGATTCCGGACGCCGGGGTCTGCTCTTTGCGCTGACGTACGGCGTGCTGCTCGTGTTCGTGCTCAGTCCGTCCAGCCGTGTCGCCGAACGCTACATTTTTTCAGGCACCTATGCCGTCGCGGCCGCCGGAACAATCGTTGCGCTCCGGATCTGGCCGCGCATCGCGGCGTGTTGTCGCGAAATCGACCAGCGAGTTCCCGCGGCGCCCGCCCTCGTGTGGCTCGCGCTCATGATCGCGCGTCTTGCGATCGGACCGTGGATGCCCAGGATAAGTTGAGGTACGGCGTGGGGCTGGAGTCTTGGGGCTCGGGGCTTCAGTCCTAAGCCCTGAGCCAACAGCGGCCCTATTCCCCCCGCCGCTCTGCCGGCCAGTATTCCGTGCGCCGCTGGCCAAGCAGCCGATAGTCCCGTTCGTTGATCGCGCGCACAACCAGATCGCGTCGCGAGTACATCGAGCGATCGGTGAAGTTGCGGATGCCGAGTGCGACGTACGTCACTGCACCTGTGATGACCAGAACAACGGCCATCGTCCGGATCCATTTGAGTCGCAAGAGATCGGCCCAGACGTAGAACGCGTAAATCATGACGACCGGCAGCAGCACGTAGTACGCGTGCGATGCCGGCGCCCGCACGGAAAACGCAAAGCTTGGCACGAGCAGCGCGAGCACACCCAGTATCGCGTAGCGAACGGGTTTCCAGCCTTTTCGTTCCGGATGATCGCGGAAGAGTTCCACGAGCAGGATGCCGACCTGAATCGCCCCCAGCACGCCGGCTACGATGACCGCCGGTGCAGCCCAGGGAAAGCGGCCGAGGAACGCAAGCCGGTCGTGCGTACTGGGGCCCATGAATCGCGCGACCTCGAACGTGGCCAGAGACAGGAACTGGACGACGATCTGCGGCAGTCTCAGCAGATTCGCCGGCTCGAACACAATGTTCTCTCCGGTGCGACCCGCGACCGCACCGAGGCCATCCCGAAGAAGCGTCGGTACGATCGTCAGGCTCGCGAGCGCGGCCCCGATACCGCACCAGACGAGGCCACTCGGAATCCGCGCCGGATCCTCTCGCACAGCGAGCGCCCACACCACGAGTGCGATCGGCACGAGAATCGCGGCGGACAGATGAAACTGGGCCACCCACAGCAGTCCGAACCCAAGACCGAAGAACGCGAGCGGCCTGGGCACGGCGCCGACACGCAGTGCCGGCACGAGTTCGAACGCCGAGACGCAAAAGACGATCGCGCCGAGAATCGCGTACGAGGTGTTGATGATGTGCGCCGAGATGTCGAGCGTCCACGGGCTGAAGAACACCCAGATCCAGAGGAACCATCGCGGCAGGTCCGGAAGCCGTCGGCCGATGTACCACGCGAGCAACGCCAGCGCGCCCAGCGAGAGCACGTTCAGCAGAATGTACGGCGCCTCCGGCCACGGGGCGATCCAGAACGGACCACCGACGAGAAGCCCCTGCATGCCGCCTGGAAGCCGTGTTTCCGTGTACACGACGTCAGCGCCCGTAGAGCGGCCACGCGCCCGTCGTGTAGTACTTGAGCCCGATCAAATAGATTTGAAACTCGTCGTCGCCCCAGAAGTCGAAGGCCAATCCGAACGCCAGCCGTAGAACGAACGCCACGGCCAGGAATGCGACTCAGTCGTCGAGTTCCTCCGCTCATCGATTCCGGACGAGGACGACGCGCTGCACGTGGCGCGGATCGGGCGCCAACAGGGATTCGCCACGCTGCCAGATGCTGGTGTTCAGGTACGTCACCGACATGAGACGTTGAAAGGTCCGGCCGAGGCGGCGCTCGACCTGATCGAGCACCCGTTCGTCCACCACGAGCAATCCGGGCCGACTGTTCTCGAGATAGAACGTGAGCTCGTCCGTGTGCTCCGAGTTCACGTCGGCGATCACCGCCCTCATCCCCGAGTAGAACGGCAGGCTTCGACCCAACGCCCCACACGCGCACAGGTCACGGCCCTGGCCGTCGGCACGGATCGCTGCCGCGATCACCTCGACAGGCTCGGGCCGGTTGGGTGCCATGAGCGTCACGTTGAACACAACAAGCGCAGCGCCGGCGGCGACGGCGATCGCCGCCGGCACAACGCGACGCGGCAGGAGCAGGGTTGCGGCGGCCAGTGCCACACCAATGGCCGTCATCGTCGCCGGTCCCGCGATCGACAAGGTGTCGCCGCCCGACTCGAACACGGTGACGGCGCGCCAGAGCAAAGCGCCGAGCGTGGCGATCGCAAGGCCCGCCATCGTCGCGGCCACTCGAAAGAGAGACGAGGCGGTCGTCGCCGTCGCTTGGCTCGTGATCGAGCGCGCAAGCAGGATCGACAACGGCACGAGACACGGCAGAATGTAGCGGGGCTGACTGCCGATCGACACCATGAAGAACGCGAGCGGCCCGCCCGCCCAGCACAGCAGACGCGCCTCGGGCCAACCGAGCGACCGGCGGCGCGAGATGAGCTCGCCGAATGGCCGAACCCATAACAGGCCAAACGCCGACCACGGCAGCAAGCCACCGATGATGATGGGCACGTAGATGTAGCCGCGCCACGTGTTGTACGTCGACGTGGCGAAGCGCTCGACGTTCTCGCCGACGAAAAACCGCCAGGCGTACTCGAGGCCCTGAGCGCGCATGACGGCGAGATACCAGGGCACGGCCACCGCGACAAAGAGCGCGGCCGCCACCGCGATCTGACGAACCCCGATGCCGTCCGGCCACATCCTCCCGGTCTGGCGTCGCTGCCAGATCCAGAGCGGCGCCAGAATCATGAGAGGCAACGCGAGGGCGACCGGACCTTTCGTCAGCGTGCCGAATCCCGCCGCAACGGCCGCGGTCGCCAGCCAGCCGCCGGGCGTCAGGCGCGACCCAGCCTGTGCCGTGGAGGGCCGAAGATCGAAGGCTTCGATGGCCGCCCATGCCGTCAGGCTCACGAACAGCGCGAGCGGCGTGTCGGGAAGCGACTGCCGCGCGAGTGGCACGACGCCAAAGCTGGTGCCGACGACAGCGCCGGCCAGCATACCGACGCTCGATCCGTACCAGCGCCGTCCCACGAGCGCGGCAATGAGCGCGAGACCGAGCCGGCCAGTGCCGATCCGATCCGCGCGGCCCACTCGCTGACGCCCGTCAGCTCATACGTCGCGGCGATCACCCAATAGAAAAAGATCGGCTTCTGAAGCCGTGGCTCGTAGTTGTAGTGCGGCGTGGTCCAGTCGCCGCTTTCGACCATCTCGCGTCCGGCTTCGGCGTAGAACGCCTCATCGGAATCCGTGACGGCGGGCTGGCTGAGGCCGAAGACGAACGTGAGCGCCGCACAACAGGAGGAGCCCGATGCCACGCGGCATGCGGCTCAGTCTACCAAGCCCAGGAAAGACGCAGAGATGGACCGGCCGGCGCGACGCACGCGATCAGTGCCGGAAGTGCCGGCGGCCGGTGAACACCATCGCCATGCCGTGCTCGTCGGCCGCGGCGATCACGTCCGCGTCGCGGACGGAGCCGCCAGGCTGAACGACCGCGGTGGCGCCGGCGGCCGCGACGGCATCGAGCCCGTCGCGAAACGGGAAGAACGCGTCCGATGCGGCCACCGATCCGCGCAGCCGATCGCCGGCCTTCAGGATGGCCGTCTTCACCGCGTCCACGCGACTCATCTGCCCCGCACCGACGGCGAGCGTGACGTCCGGCCCGGTGAAGATCACCGTGTTCGACTTCACGTGCGCGCAAATGCGCCACGCGAATCGCAGGGCGCGCCACTCGTCATCGGTCGGCGCGCGCCGTGTCACGACCTTCACGGCGTGATGCCCGGGCCACTTCTCGCCGGCCTCGATGACACGATCGCGTGCCTGCACGAGCCAGCCACCGAGAATCGACCGCGCATCACGCGCCTGCTCGAGGCCCGCGAACGACGCGGTCACGACGCGCAGGTTGCTCTTGGTCGCGAGAATCGGCAGAACGGCCTCCGCATCCGCCAGTCCCGGCGCGACCACCGCTTCGATGAAGGTGGACACGATGGCGCGGGCGGTGTCCACGTCGATCGGGCGATTGAGACCAACGATGCCGCCAAACGCTGACAGCGGATCCGCCTCGCGCGCGCGGACGTACGCCTCGGCCAGCGTGTGAGCCGTCGCGACCCCGCACGGATTGGTGTGTTTGATGACGACGCCCGCCGGCTCGTCGAACTCCAGCGCGATGCGCGACGGCCGCGTCGAGATCGAGCAGGTTGGTGAATGAGAGTTCCTTGCCCTGGTGAACCGTCGCGTTACCAAAGCCGAGCGGGACTTCCGCGTACCAGGCGCCGGCCTGGTGCGGATTCTCGCCGTAGCGGAGGTCGCGGAGCTTCGTGAGACGCGGTTGCCACACCTGGGGCAGGAGCTCCGACTGTGCGCCCGCGCCGCGCTCGAACTCGCCGCTGGCTTCGTCCACGCGCACGTCGTCGAGCGTGGTCGCGATCATCTGATCGTAAGCGGCGGTGTGCGCAAAGGCGCGCCGCGCCAGCGAGAACCTGAACGCGAGACCGGGACCGCTGGCCGACGTCACCGCGGCAAGCACGGCCTCGTAGTCGCCTGGTGACACCACGACCAGCACGTCGCGAAAATTCTTGGAGGCCGCGCGGACCAGGCTCGGACCGCCAATGTCGATCTCCTCGACGAGATCGTCGAACGGCAGCGCCGACTTCGCGGCCGCTTCGGCGAACGGATAGAGATTCACGACGACCATGTCGATCGGCCGAATGTCATGAGCGGCCATCGACGCCAGGTCGTCTGGCCGCTGCCGGCGCGCGAGGATGCCCCCGTGAACCTTCGGGTGGAGCGTCTTGACCCGTCCGTCCATCATCTCCGGGAACCCGGTGACGTCGGAGATGCCGATGACCTGAAGGCCCGCGGCCAGGAGCGCCTTGGCCGTCCCCCCGGTGGAGACAATCTCCCACCCAGCCGCCGCCAAGCCCTTGGCAAAGGGCACGAGGCCCGTCTTGTCCGAAACACTGATGAGAGCCCGCATTTACGCCTCTGTGTCCGACACTTGGGCGGATGCCCAGTACATGAAACCAGTTGACAATTAGGGGTGACATGTCTAGAGTCGCCGGTTGACGTTGGGCGGGCCGACGTCGTAGATGAGGCCGCGTGTCGCGGTCTTTTTTTGTACCCCGTCGCGCTCGCAGCGGACACGGCGGGGGGTTAACGTGGCGCTCACCGCCGCGTGTCATGCAAGGCAGGCAAGTAGTATGCGTATTACTGGCAAGGTCAAGTGGTTTAACAACGCGAAGGGGTACGGTTTCATCGAACGCGAGGGTGGCAACGACGTTTTCGTGCACTTTTCCGCGATTCAGGGTTCCGGCTTCAGGACGCTCGAGGAAGGCCAGCAGGTCGAATTCGAGATCGTTGACGGTCCGAAGGGACCGCAGGCCGGCAACGTCACCAAGCCGAGCTAGACCACCTTGGGGGACCGGTGCGCCGTGCTCCGGTCCCTCAACCTCCGATCCCGCCACTTCCCCTCCCATTTTTTTCATCGAATCAGGCACCAGACGAGCGGGAGCCACAGCTCGCGCGCGTAGGGCACCGGCTGATCGTCCACGAGCACCTCGGTCTCCGCGACGTCGGCACACGACCTGATACAAGTCGCGTAGCCGCTCGGGTCGATCGCGCGGAAAGAATCGCGCGCGATGCCGGAGCACGCCGTCGACGGTGACCTCGATGTACTCGTCCGACGCTCGGGCAAGTTCCACGGCGCGAGCGTACCGCTCGCCCTCGAAGCGCGGGAACACCAGCGAGATTGAGAACGGCAGCGCCGGCGCGCCAAAGACGACGGCCGCGATCTCGGGATGGAGCTTCGCAAGTTCCTCGTCGGTCGGCTCTTCGGACAACTCCGCGTAGGGCCAGAACCGCTCGAGCGGCCGATGGGTCGGCTCGTCCGGCAGAACGCGCTCAGGCGGCTTCGCGTCAGACATGACTAGATGAATCAGATCCTACATGTCCTACAAGGCCTACATGACCTGACATGCTTCCTAGAAGATCGTCCTGACCGACTCGGCCGCGATCGTCAGCAGCTGCCCCTGGCAGCACGCCCAGATAGATCACGACGACGAGTGCGACCGCGAGCCCGACGGCGGCGAGCGTGGTCAGCGCCGGCCGATGGCCCGGCGCGCGCTCGTCCGTCATGTACATCTGCACGACGATGCGCAGGTAGAAGAACACGGACACGACGCTCGTGAGGACGCCGAGGATCGCGAGCGCGACCAGGTGCTCCTGGATCGCGGCGTTGAAGATGTACCACTTCGCGACGAATCCGACGGTCGGAGGGAATCCGCCGAGCGACAGCAGAAACACCGTCAGCAACGCGGCAAGACCCGGCCGCTCGCGCCGAGAGCCCGGCAAAGTCCCGGATGTCGTCGTGCGGACGATCGGCCGTCGAGAGCGCCGCGAGCACGCCGAACGCGCCGAGATTCGTGACGCCGTAGGCGACCAGGTAGAAGAGGATGGCGGCCTTGCCGGCCGCGCTCGCCGCGACCAGGCCGACCAGCAGGTAGCCCGCGTGCGCGATGCTCGAATACGCGAGCATGCGCTTGACGCTCGACTGCGCGACGCCCACGACGGTGCCCACAATCATCGTGAGGCCCGCAATCGCCGACACGACCGGCACCCAGTCCACGCGGAGCGGCTCGAGCGCCGTGAGGAAGACGCGGACGAACGCGGCGAACGCCGCGGCCTTCACGCCCGTGGACATGAAACCGGTCACGAGCGTCGGCGCCCCCTGATACGCGTCCGGTGTCCACATGTGGAAGGGCACGGCGGACACCTTGAACGCGAACCCGACGAGCAGCAGGACCGTGGCGAGAATGACGAGGATGCCCGGGTCCAGCGTCGAGCTGGCGATGCGCACGCCCAGCTCGTCGAGCTTCGTCGTGCCGGTGACCGCAAACGCGAACGCGATCCCGTAGAGGAAGAACGCGCTCGAGAACGCGCCGAGCACGAAGTACTTGAACGCGGCCTCCGCGCTCTGCTCGCTGGTCCGCTTGAGACCCGTCAGGACGTAGACCGAGAGCGACATGATCTCGAGCGCCAGGAAGATGATGAGCAGGTCGCGCGTGGCGCCCATCAGCATCATGCCCGACAGCGAGAACAGCATGAGGGCGTAGTACTCCCCCACCGGCAACTGATCGCGTTCCACCGCCCCTGACGAGATCAGAATCGTGAGAAGCCCGATCGCGCAGATGAGCACGTTGAAGAAGACCGTGTAGTGGTCGACGACGATGACGCCGAAGCCGACGAGGTCCGGCTGGTCCCACAGCGACACCGACGTGATGATGCCGCCGACGAGGCCGATGACGCCGAGCAACGCGACCGGCATCTGTTCGCCGGGCTTGCGGAAGGCCTCGGCCAGGAGCACCGCGCACGCCGACAGCACGACGATGAGGACCGGAACGATCGGGATGATGTTGGCGAGGATGTCGGTGCCCATGATGTTCAGCGCGAGGGCGCCTGCGTCTCCGTCGTGGTTGCGGCGACGACCTCAGCCGGCGACGTGGTCGCCGGCTCGTCGCGACCGGCTGGGCGATCGACCGGCCGATCGGCCGCGCCGGCATTCGCCGGCGCCGTGCTCGGGACGATCTGCGCGATCGTCTTTCGGATGGCGGGCTCCATCGGCTTCAGAAAGAACCCCGGCGCGACGCCCATGAAGATCGCCATCGCGCAGATTGGCGCGATCACGAACCACTCGCGCACGCTCAGGTCGCGCAGTCCCCGGTTCTTGTCGTTGGTGAGCGGACCGTAGTTCACGCGCTGGAACATCCACAGCATGTACACGGCCGACAGGATCACGCCGGTCGCGGCGATCGCCGTGTAGATGCGCGCGCCCTCGAGCGCGGTGCTGCCGAAGGCGCCGATGATGATCAGGAACTCGCCGACGAACCCGTTCATCCCGGGCAGCGCGACCGACGCGAGCGTGATCAGCAGGAACGCCGCCACGAGCTTCGGCGCGACGCTCTTGAGGCCGCCGAACTCCGAAATCTGCCGCGTGTGCCGTCGGTCGGACAGCATCCCGACGATGAGGAAGAGCCCGCCGGTGGAGATGCCGTGCGCCAGCATCTGGTACACCGAGCCCTGAACGCCGTTCACGTTCAACGCCGAGAGCCCGAGCACGACAAACCCCAGGTGGCTGACCGACGAGTACGCCACGAGCTTCTTCATGTCCGGCTGGACCATCGCGACGAGCGCGCCGTACACGATGCCGATCACCGACAGCGTCGCCAGCCACGGCAGAAACACGATCGTGGCCTCGGGGAACAGCGGGAAGGCGAAGCGCAGCAACCCGTACGTCCCCATCTTCAGCAGGACGCCGGCCAGGATGACCGACCCGGCGGTCGGCGCCTGCACGTGCGCGTCCGGCAGCCACGTGTGGAACGGAAAGAGCGGCACCTTGATCGCAAATGCGACGGCGAACGCCAGGAACAGCCAGATCTCCGCGCTGCGCGGGACGTCGAGCGCGGTCAGCAGTTCCAGGTCGAAGCTCGGCACGCCGGTCACCGCCTGGTGGTGATACGCGAGCCAGAGGATGGCCAGAAGCATCAGCACGCTGCCCGCCATCGTGTAGAGGATGAACTTGATGGCCGCGTAGATGCGGCGGTCGTAGCCCCAAATCCCGATGAGGAAATACATCGGAATCAGCATCGCGTCCCAGAACACGTAGAACAGGAACAGGTCGAGCGAGACGAAGACGCCAATCATCGCGGCTTCGAGCGTGAGCATGAACAGCGAGAAGTCCCGCACCCGGTGCTCGACCGACTCCCAGGAGCACAAGAGCGCAATCGGCGTCAGGAACGTCGTCAGCACCACGAGCCACAGGCTGATGCCGTCGATGCCGACGTGATACGACACGCCGAAATCGGGCAGCCAGGCGTGGCGTTCCACGAACTGGAAGTCCGCCGACGAAGCGTCGAAGCCCGCGACGAGCGCCAGGCTCAACACGAACGTCACGAGCGAGATGCCGAGCGCGACCTGGCGCACGAGCGCGTCGCGGCCCCGGCCAAGCCCGAGCAGCGCAAGCGCGCCGGCAACCGGCAAGGCGACGATGGCGCTGAGGAGAGGAAGGGAAGGATTCATCGCCAGAGGTAGTACCCCAGCACGCTGAGCGCGCCGACGAAGAGCGACATCGCGTAGGCGCGCACCGATCCGGTCTGCATGCGGCGAAGCACCGCGCTCCAGCCGCGGACGGCCAGGCCCACGCCGTTGACGGTGCCGTCGATCAGGCCGGCATCCACGCCGCGCCACAGGAAGCCGCTGGACGTTCGTTTGATCGGCTGCACGACGGACGCGTCGTACACCTCGTCCACGTAGTACTTGTTCAGGAGGAGCCGGTGCAGCCCGGCGAATCGCTCGGACATCGCGGTCGCACGCTCCGGCGCCTTCAGGAAGAACGTCGTCGCGACGCCGATACCGGCGAGGGCGACGAAGGTGGACAGCGCCATCAAACCCAGTTCCAGACCGACGCTGTGGTGCTCCTCCGCAGACGGCCTCCGTCGCGGGAACCTCGAGCGGGGCTTCGAAGCTCGGCGCGAGAAACGCCTCGATGCGGTTGCCGCCGTGCACGATGGCGTTCGGCACGCCGACATATCCGGCCAGGACGGATCCGACCGCGAGCACAACGAGCGCGATCGCCATCGCCGGCGGAGCGTCGTGCAGGCCGTGTCCGCCGCCGTGCCCATGACCGTGGTCGGCGTGCGCGTGCTGACCGTGGGCGTCGTGATGGATGGGCGCGTGGTCGTCGCCGTGGCGGCGCTCGCCGAAGAACGTCATGATACAGAAGACGGAACATGTACGTGGCCGTCAGGAACGCGGTGACGACCGCGAGCGCCCACAGCACCACGTGCCCCTCGGAGAAGGTCTTCCAGAGAATCTCGTCCTTCGAGAAGAACCCGGAGAGGAGCGGGACGCCGGCGATGGCCAGCGTGCCGATGAGGAACGTCCAGTAGGTCACCGGGAGCGAGCTCTTCAGCCCGCCCATCTTGCGCAGGTCCTGTTCACCGTGCAGCGCGTGAATGACCGCGCCGGACCCAAGGAACAGCAGCGCCTTGAAGAACGCGTGCGTGTAGAGATGGAAGATGCCGGCGGAAAATGCGCCGACGCCCATCGCGAGGAACATGTACCCGAGCTGCGACACCGTCGAGTACGCGAGCACGCGCTTGATGTCGTTCTGCACGAGGCCGATCGTGCCGGCCATCAACGCGGTGAGACATCCGACCACCGCGACGACGTCGAGCGTGATCGGCGCGTGGCTGAAGAGCACCGCGTTGCGCCCGATCATGTACACGCCGGCCGTCACCATCGTGGCCGCGTGGATGAGCGCGGACACCGGCGTCGGGCCTTCCATGGCGTCCGGCAGCCAGACGTACAGCGGCAACTGCGCCGACTTGCCCGTGGCGCCGAGGAACAGGAGCAGCGTGAGCCCGGTCAGGAGGCCGAAGTGCGCCTCAACCGGCAACTCGGCAACCGCGCGCGCGACGCCCTGGAAATCCAGCGTGCCGAACGTCGCGAAGAGACCGGCCATGCCGAGGATGAACCCGAAGTCGCCGATGCGGTTGACGACGAACGCCTTCTTGCCCGCGTCGGCGGCCGACTGCTTCGTGTAGCTAGAAGCCAATCAGCAGGTACGAGCACAAGCCCGACGCCTTCCCACCCGATGAACATCACCGGGAAGCTCGCGCCCAGCACGAGCACGAGCATGAACGCGGCAAACAGGTTCAGGTACGAGAAGTAACGCGCGAACTCCGCGTCCGACTCCTCGTGCATGTAGGCGGTCGAGTAGAGGTGGATGAGCGTGCCGATGCCGGTGATGACCAGGATCATCACGGACGACAGCGGGTCGAGCCGGAACGCGAGCGGGATGTTCAGCCGGTCCGAGGCGATCCACGAGTAGAGCACCTCGTCGATCGCGCGCACGCCACCGACCGGCTCCGTCCCGAGCAGGCGCCAGACGGCCGCCACGGACACGCCGAACGCCAGGCCCATCGCCGCGGTCGCGATGGCGCCCGACACGCCCTTCGGCAGGCGCTTGCCGAACGTCGTGTTCAGCAGGAACCCGGCAAACGGCAGGAGGGGGATCAGTGCGAGCACGAAGTCACCATTTCAGGGACGTGAACGCGTCCGGACTCAACGACTCGCGGTGCCGGAAGAGCGAGATGATGATGGCCAGCCCGACGGCCGCCTCGGCCGCGGCCACGGTCATGACGAAGAAGACCACGATCTGTCCATCGACGCTGCCGTAGTACCGATCCGCCGCCACGAACGTCAGGTTGACCGCGTTGAGCATGACCTCGACCGAGAGCAGGATCGTGATCAGGTTGCGGCGCAGGAACACGCCCGCCGTGCCGATGGAAAACAGCACGGCCGAGAGCATCAGGTACGAGTTGAAGGTCGGTTCGGGCAGCATCACGCCTTCTCTTTCTTCGCCAACACGATCGCGCCCACCATCGCCACGAGAATCAGCACCGAGGTCGCCTCGAACGCGAACGCGTAGTCGGTGAAGAGCTTGAGACCGATCGTTTCCACGTCGGAGGACGGCTGCGCCTCACGCGACGGCAGCGGCGCGCCCTGAATCTGGCGGAGTGCCCAGGCGAGCTGCACGACGAACAAGCAGCGACAGCACGGCGCCAATCCGGCGCGGCCCGGCGCCGCCAAAGAGCCGCGCGTGGTAGCCCGTCGGCGGATCCTCAGTCGGCACGTTCAGCAGCATGACGACGAAGAGGAACAGCACCATGATGGCGCCGGCGTAGATGATGATCTGAATCGCCGCCACGAACGGTGCGCCAAGCAGCACGTAGAGCCCTGACAGGGCGCAGAACGACACGATGAGCAGCACGACGCTGTACATCGGGTTCCGCTGCCCCACCACGAGCACGGACGCCACCACCGTCGTGGTCGCCAGAATCCAGAAGTAAAGGGCATCCATCGGTCGGTTACCAGCCGAATCGCGGGCCGAAATACACGACCACGCCCGCCGTGACCAGCAGATTGATGACGGCGATTGGGAGCAGCCACTTCCAGCCGAACTCCATCAACTGGTCGTACCGGTACCGCGGCAGCGTCCAGCGCATCCAGATGTAGAAGAAGAGAATCGCGAACAGCTTGATCACAAACCAGACCCACCCGAGGCCCAGGCTGTTCAGGATCGGTCCGTGCCACCCGCCCAGGAACAGATCGGTCGCCACGGCGGACACGGTGACCATGTTCACGTATTCGGCCAGGAAGAACAGCGCGAAGCTCATCGAGCTGTACTCGGTGTGGTATCCGGCGACGAGCTCCTGTTCCGCTTCAGGGAAGTCGAAGGGCGCGCGGTTGGTCTCCGCGACACCGGCGATCAGGAAGATCAGAAAGCCGATCGGCTGCAGGAAGATGTACCACTGCGGAATGAACGCCGAACCAGTAGCCCTCCTGGTGCCCGACGATCTCGCGCAGCGACAGCGACCCGGCCAGCATGATCACGGCCGCGAACGAGAGGCCGTAGGACAGCTCGTAGCTGATCATCTGCGCCGAGGACCGGAGGCCGCCGAGCAGCGAGTACTTGCTGTTCGAGCTCCAGCCGGCCAGCACGATGCCGTACACGCCCATCGACGTGATCGCGAAGATCACGAGCAGTCCGACGTTGACGTCGGCGACCGCCAGATGGATCGGCCGATCGAGCAGGCCGAAGAAGGTCGTGTCGGCGCCGAACGGGCATCACCGCGAACGCCGCAAACGCGGCAGTCGCGCAGAGGATCGGCGCCACGTAGAAGAGCACCGTGTCCGCCGCCTCGGCCGCAGCTCCTCCTTGAACAGGAGCTTCACGATGTCGGCGATGGGCTGAAGCAGACCGCGTGGACCGACCAGGTACGGGCCGTAGCGCTGCTGCGCGAACGCCGCGACCTTCCGTTCCATGTACACGAGCACGGCCGCCGAGATCAGCAGCGCGTGGAAGATCACGACGAATGACCGTCAGCTGCGCGATGAGCTCGGGGGTGATGCCGAACGGCATGGCCTAGTGCGCCCCCGCGTGGACGCGCGACGAGGCGCGCCACGGGGCCGGCACGGTGCAGCGGCCCTCGCGAATGTGCGCCTCGTATTCGGCGCGGAACATCTTGGATCGTGGACAGCACCGGCGTCGCCGCCGCGTCGCCGAACGCGCACAGCGTCTTGCCGAGAATGTTGTTGCTGATCGAGAGCAGCAGGTCGAGATCGCGCATCGCGCCGTCGCCGCGCTCGATCTTGCCGAGGATCCGGTGGAGCCAGTCGCCGCCCTCACGGCACGGCGTGCACTTGCCGCACGACTCGTGCTTGTAGAAGTGCAGCAGGTTCTCCGCCGCCCAGACCATGCACGTCGTGTCGTCCATCACGATGATGCCGGCCGACCCGAGCATGGATCCCGCCGCGGCGATGCCGTCGAAGCTGGCCGGAACGTCGATCTGATCCGGGAGCAGCACGGGCACTGAGGACCCGCCGGGAATCACGCACTTCAACGCGCGGCCGTCGCGCATGCCGCCACCGAACCTGTCGTCGTAGATCAGATCCTTGAGCGACACGTTCATCGGCGCCTCGTAGACGCCGGGCTTGCGCACGTGCCCGCTGATGCAGAAGAGCTTCGGCCCGCCGTTCTTCTCGGGGCCGATTTTGGCGAACCACTCGGCGCCGTGCTCGATGATGAGCGGCACGTTGCAGAGCGTCTCGACGTTGTTGACGGCGGTCGGACAGCCGTAGAGGCCCTCGACCGCCGGGAACGGCGGCTTGAGGCGCGGCTGCGCGCGCTTGCCTTCGAGCGACTCGATCAGCGCGGTTTCCTCGCCCGCTTCGTACGCGCCGGCGCCGCGATGCACGTAGATCTCGCAATCGAACCCCGTGCCGAGGATGTTCTTGCCGACGTAGCCGGCCGCACGCGCCTTCTCGAGCTCGGCTTCGAGGATTTCCTGGACGTGGAAGAACTCGCCGCGGATGTAGATGTAGGCGACCTTCGCGCCGATCGCGTGGCACCCGATGAGGCAGCCCTCGAAGAGCAGGTGCGGGTTGCGCTCCATGAGCACGTGATCCTTGAACGTGCCCGGCTCGCTCTCGTCCGCGTTGCAGCAGATGTACTTCGGCTTCGGGGACTTCTTGTCGACGAACTGCCACTTGAGCCCGGTCGGGAATCCCGCGCCGCCGCGGCCGCGAAGCCCCGATGCCTTGACGGCCTCGATCACGGCGTCGGGCGTCATCGCCAGCGCCTTCTTCAGCGCCTCATACCCGCCCTGCTTCGTGTAGAAGTCGAGCGTGTACCCGCGGGGCTCACGAACGTGTTTGGTGAGAAGTGCTTCCATCTGGGTCACTGTCGCTGACAAGTTCGAAGTCGGAAGCCAGAAGTCAGAAGCGACTGGGCGCTTGCTCCGCGTCGCTTGACTTCTAACTTCTGGCTTCTAAGTTCGAACTTGATCCGTCATCACTGCTCTTCTCCAGCTGACGCGCAAGATGGCAGCCCGTCAAGGCTGCCGCGACCGCGAGTCGCGGAGCCCGTCAATCAGCTGCCTGACCGCGTCGGGTCTCTGACATTCGTGCCAGTGGTCGTTGACGCCGACGACCGGCGCGCGGTCGCACGCGCCCAGGCATTCGACTTCGAGCAGCGTAAACTCGCCTGACGCGTCGGTCTCGCCCGGCTTGATCCCGAGCGCCTCGGACAATTCCTCCGTCACGCGCTCCGCGCCCATGAGCGCGCACGAGAGCGTACGGCACACCTGCAGGACGTGGCGGCCGACCGGCCGCGTGTAGAACATCGTGTAGAACGACACGACGTCCTCGACCTCCGCCGGCGTGCACCCGATGGCGCCGGCCACGTGGCGCATCGCGTTCCGCGTGAGATAGCCCTGCTGATGCTGCGCGAGATACAACGCCGCGAGGATCGCGGACTTGCGCTGGTCGGCCGGGTAGCGCGAACAAATCTCGTCGAGCTTTGCCCGGTTGGCGGCGGTGTACTCGAAAGCCGGCCCTTCCTCGGGTAGCGTCCGCGCGGAGACGTTGCGGCGCGCATAGTCCATCGCTGGGTGGAAACTCATTGGCCGGCTCCTTCGCTGAAACCGCCTTCGTCAGGGCAGAGGGCAAAGGGCAGAGGGCAAAAAAGAGGTGAAAGGGAAAAGGGAAAAGGCGACGAACACGAAGCTGCGCGGCAGAGCGAGTTCGCCCTCACACTTCTTCCCTCTTCTCCTTTGCCCTTTGCCCTCTGCCCTTTGCCCTGACGAAGGTTCGGCCCTCATCGATCCACGTCTCCCATCACGACGTCCGTCGATCCGATCACCGCAATGAGGTCGGCGACGAGGCCACCGACGACCATCTTCGGCAGCGCCTGGCACGCGAAGAACGATGGCGCGCGGGACTTGATCCGCACCGGTCGATTCGTGCCGTCCGACACGATGTAGAAGCCGTGCTCGCCGCGCGGCCCCTCGACCGGCACGTAGCACTCGCCTTTCGGGACGTTGAATCCCTGCGAGTACAGGAGGAAGTGCTGAATGAGCGCCTCCATCTCCGTGTACACGCGATCCTTCGGCGGCGGCACGTAGCGGTAGTCGCCGCAATCGTAGGCGCCGGTCGGCGAGATGCGGTCGAGCGCCTGGTGGCAGATCCGAACGCTCTGGCGCATCTCAGCGAGCTTCACCGTGTACCGGGCAAACACGTCGCCCTCGGTGGCCGTCGGCACCTCGAAATCGAACGTGTCGTACTTGAGGTACGGGAAGGTCTTCCGAACGTCGTACGGAATGCCCACGGCGCGGGCGATAGGACCGACGAGCCCCATGGCAATCGTGTCCTCGCGCGAGAGCTTGCCGACGCCCTTCGTCCGCTTGGTCCAGACCTGGTTCTTCGTCAGGAGCTTCTCGTACTCGTCCAGCTTGGCCGGGAACTTGTCGATGAAGTCCTTGACCGCCTGCTTGAACCCGCGCGGCAGGTCTTCGCGCAGGCCGCCGACCCGGAGATAGCTCGGGAACATCCGGAAGCCGGCAAGCATCTCGTTGAGATTGAGGAGCTGCTCGCGCTCGCGAAAGCAATACATCATCACGGAGATCGCACCGATCTCCATGGCGTGCGTACCCAGCCACACGAGGTGGCTGCTCAGCCGCTGCAGTTCCGCAATCAGCACCCGGATCCAGACGACGCGATCCGGAATCGACGATTCAATCCCGATGAGGCGCTCGACCGCCAGGCAGAACCCCAGACTGTTGGACTGCGGAGCCGAGGTAGTCCATCCGCTCGACAAGCGGCACGATCTGTTGCCACTTTTTCTGCTCGGCCGTCTTCTCGATGCCGGTGTGGAGGTAGCCGATCGTGGGGCTGATCGAAACGAGCGTCTCGCCATCGAGCTCCAGCACCAGCCGCAGCACGCCGTGCGTGCTGGGGTGCTGCGGCCCCATGTTGACGGTCATCGTCTCGGTGCGAATCTCAGGCATCGTGTCTCGTGGTCGGACGCGTCAGTCCCGACGATCGCGGCCGGGGCTTTGCGCGTAGCGCGACGCCAGCTCCCGCTGCTGGCGGATGTTCTCCGCGAACTCGTCCGCCGTAATCTGCACCGGCTGCCAGGACGCGGTGTCCTTGCGAATCTGGACCGGATAGTCCTTGCGCAGCGGATGTCCTTCCCAATCTTCGGGCATGAGGATCCGTCGCATGTCCGGATGACCATCGAACAGGATGCCGAAGAGGTCGAACACCTCACGCTCCGGCCATGCAGCCCCCGGAAACACGGACACGACGCTCGAGATGCGCGGGTCGTTGTCTGGCACCCGCACCTTGACGCGCAGCCGTCGCGCCGGCGCCGGCAGCCCGGTGGCGTAGGCCCCGCCCAGGCACGCCAGCAGGTAAACCACTTCGTACCGGGGCGTCGCGGGCAGGTAGTCGGCCGCCGTCACGTCGACGAGCAGCGCGAACTGCAGATCCGGGTCGTCGCGGAGGACCTGGCACACCTCCAGGATGTGCTCGCGATCGACCACGATCGCCGGCATGTCCACTCCCGACGCCTCGTCGAGCGACGCATCGGGAACTCGGGCCCGCAGAATGTGAAGAACGTCAGTCGCGTTCATTGATTGCCGGGGCCTCCAGCTGCCTACGCGCTCATCCGCTGCTGGTCGATTTTCCGCTGGAGTTGCACGATGCCGTAGATGAGCGCCTCGGGACGCGGCGGGCACCCCGGCACGAACACGTCGATGGGCACCACCTGATCCACGCCCTGCACGATCGAGTAGTTGTCGAACACGCCGCCGCAGCTCGCGCAGGCGCCCATGGAGATGACCCACTTGGGTTCGGGCATCTGGTCGTAGATGCGGCGCAGGACCGGCGCCATCTTCCTCGAGAGGCGTCCGGCCACGATCATCAGGTCCGACTGACGCGGCGATCCGCGGAAGACCTCGGCGCCAAACCGCGCGATGTCGTAGCGGCCGCAGCTCATCGCCATCATCTCGATGGCGCAGCACGCCAGGCCGAACGTCACCGGCCAGATGGCGGACCGACGGGCCCACTGCACCATCTTCTCGACGGTCGTCGTCACTACCGGGATTTCGAACTCAGACATAGGCCAATCCGTTCACGAACGCTCGCCGCTCCAATCGAACACGCCCTTTCGCCACACGTAGATGTAGCCCGGTCAAAAGGAGCGCGAAGAACGCCACGATCTGCCAGTAGCCCGACGACGCCCAGCTGCCGGAAGGCGATGGCCCACGGGTAGAGAAACGCCACTTCGATGTCGAAGAGCAGGAAGATCATCGCGACGAGGTAGAACTTGACCGACTGCCGCTCGCGGGCGTCGCCGACGGCCGGCATGCCGCACTCGTAGGGCGCCATCTTCTCGGGCGTGGGCTTTCTCGGCCCGACAAACTGCGACAGAAGGACGTTGCCCGCGGCAAATCCCACCCCGAGGCCGATCATGATGAGGATGGGCAGAAAACCTTCCATCGGTCAGGCGTCTCCCGGGGAGTGAGTCCGGCAGGCTGAGGGCAGCAACCCACCGGAAAAAGGCCGCACGGTGCGCTTGTACCCGCGCCGTACAAGCTCAGATGCTAAGCGAACCGTCTGCGGACATTCAAGGGCAGAGGGCAAAGGGCAGAGGGCAAAGGGAGGTAAGAGGGAAAAGGGAAAGAGGAAGGAGAGAAGCCAGAGGTAGGGACAAGGCAGGGGTCACAGAAACTGCGACCTGTCATGAGGCCTTCAGTGCAAGAACCTCACTCCCGCCAGAACGCGCCTCGCCCGCAAGGGCGTTCCTCAGGCACGGACGTTGCTCCGACTCGTTGGTCACGGCGGTCGTAGACAAGACCTTTGCGAACGGGCTTTTCAGTTTGCGGCGGCCGTCCTCAGCCGGTACTCGCGGCTGGCGGCAGCCGGGCCGGCTGAGTCGCACATGACCGATCAACTGTTCAGGTCTGTCTCGGCGATCGGCGCAAACCTGGAGGAAGGGCAGGTCGCCAACAGTCGTCGCGACATGGGATCGAAGTACGCGATCGCGCTCCGTGAAGCACGCGAGACTCGCCACTGGCTTCGCCTACTCGCCACCCAACCCGAATGGACCGAGGACCTTGCGCCATTACTGAGAGAGTCCTCAGAGTTCATCGCGATGCTGACCGTCTCGGTGCGGCGGCTGAGAACACCGCCTCCTGACGTTCCTGAGAAGCGATAGGCCGTTCCCCCTTCCTCTCCCTTTGTCCCTCTTCCCTTTCCCTCTTCCCTTCTCCCTCTCCTTTGCCCTTTGCCCTCTGCCCTTTGCCCTTGTAAGGTTCGAGCCATGCGCCTGGCTTGGTTTTCCCCGTGGCCCCCCGACCGGAGCGGCGTGGCCGGCCGGTCCGCGGAGCTCGTGCCGGCGCTCGCGGCCGCGGGCCACGGCATCGACGTCTGTGTCCGCGAGACGGCCGTCGATGCGCGCCATCCGGACGGTCCGCCCTCGGCCGGACAGGTGCGTGTCCAAAGCGCGCACGATTTTCTGTGGCGTGCGGTCGCGCGGCCAGTACGATCTGACCGTCTATCAGCTCGGCAACTCGCATTTGCACGAGTTCATCTGGCCGTATCTCTTCCGATGGCCGGGCCTGGCAGTGCTGCACGACGCGCGGCTCCACCACGCGCGCGCCGCGGCGCACCTGCTGCGCAAAGGCGCGGCGCGATACCGGACCGAGTTCGCGTGGAACCATCCCGACGTCGCGCCTGACGCGGCTGAGCTCGGCGTGTCCGGGTTCGACGGGTCGTACTACTACATGTGGCCCATGGTTCGGGACGTCGTCATGGTCTCCAGGACCACGGCCGTTCATTCACTCGGCGCGGCGACCGAGCTCCAGAGCGCGTGTCCCGGCGAGCCCGTCGAGTACCTCACGCTGGGCGAGGGCCGCGAGGTTCCATTCAGCGAGCCGGAACGCCAATCGGCCAGGGCCGCCCTCGGTTTCGCGCCGGATACGGTGGCGTTTGGGGTGTTCGGCGGCTTGACGGTCGAGAAACGCGTGCCCCAAATCATTCGCGCCTTCCGAGCCTGCCTCGGGGCGCGACCCTCGTCGCGCCTGCTCCTGGCCGGCAACGTTCATCCCTCGCTCGACTGGCGTCGTCACGCGCGTGAAGCCGGCATCGAAGAGGCGGTCGATCCTCCGGCAAGATCTGGACGACTTCGCCTTCGATCAGGCGGTGGCGGCCGTGGATGTCTCGCTGAACCTCCGATGGCCGTCGGCGCTCGAGACGTCGGGACCTTGGCTCCGCGCGCTGGCGGCCGGTCGCGCCACCGTCGTGACCGATCTCGTGCACCAGTCCCACGTGCCGTCGATCGATCCGCGGACGTGGCAGTCGATCGACGATGAGCCGGTCACCGTCGCGATCGATATCCTCGACGAGGCCCACTCGCTCGGTCTCGCGCTCGGCCGCCTCGCGACCGACTCGGCGCTTCGCGATCGGCTCGGACGCGCGGCCAGACGCTACTGGGAGCGCACGCACACGTTCGCGAGAATGCGCGACGAGTACCTTGCCGTCATCGATCGCGCCGCGAATCGCACAAGAACGGTCTCTCACCCGCCGGTTCTGGAGTACGATCCGTTGTCGCAGGCCCGTGCGCTCACCGCGGGCTTCGGCGACCTGTCATGCGAATTGTTCTGAATGGCGATCCGGCCGAGCTGCCGGGCCCGATGTCCGTACAGGCGCTGCTCGAACGCCTGGCGATCGATCCGCGCGTCGTGGCTGTCGAGTGCGACCGCGTGATAATCAAGCGGGCTCGACATGCCGAAACGATGGTGACCGAGGGCGCGGAAGTGGAAATCGTCGCATTCATCGGCGGGGGTTCGCTGGCAGCGCGTGACGCCTGTCACGCGGCGTGCTCATCGTGTTCGCCGCGGCCTTGGCCCTGGCCGCGATGTTCGTCCCTCTCGTTCGTCGTCTGGCCAGAGGCGGCGGCCTCTTCGAACAACCTGTTGAAGATCGATGGCACCGGCGGCCGGTGCCGAAGCTTGGCGGCGCCGGCATGGCCATCGCGTTCCTGCTGGTCGCGTGCCGGTCGCCCGCACCGGCGAGCTCCACTGCTCCTCGCGCGCGCCCCTTGCGATGTTCGTGCTCGGCCTGGTGGACGACCTGCGTCCCACCCGTCCATCGGTGAAGTTCGCCGCCCAAATCGCGACGGCGATGGGTTCCTCGTCCTGGCGCCGAACGTCAGCATCACGGGTCAGCCGGTCGCGGACGCGCTGATTGCCGTGGTCTGGTTCGTGGGCATCACGAACGCCTTCAACCTGCTCGACAACATCGACGGCCTGGCGGCCGGCGTGGCGACCATCGCCGGCGCGTTTCTGGTCGTCGTCGCTCCTCGTGAGCGGTGAGCCGTTCCTGGCGGCGCTCGCCCTCCCGGTCGCGGCCATCACGGGCGTCGCGGCCGGCTTCCTGATCTACAACTGGCACCCCGCATCAATCTTCATGGGCGACGGCGGCAGCCACCTGCTCGGCGCCTTCTTTGCGAGCGCAACACTCCTGGCGGTGCCGCACCTGCAGATCGAGGGCGGTGGCGCCACGATTGCGGTGGTGCTGCTGCTCGTGCCGTGTGCCGACACCGCGCTCGTCATCCTGACGAGACAGCTCTCGGGCCGCAGTGCGTTCGTCGGCGGGCGCGACCATCTGTCGCATCGCCTGGTGGCACTCGGGACCGATGATCGCGGCAGCGGTGCTCGTGCTCTACGGCGTCGCGGCGGTCGGTGGCTTCGCGGCCCTTGCGCTCCAGACGCTCGGCGCCACCATCGGATGGGCCATCGTCGCCTCGTACGCCGCTGCGGTCGGCGTGCTCGGCGTGTACCTCGCGCACGTTGACGTGCGATCGGATACGCGACGCCGTTCGCGCTCGCCCTTGCCGGGAGAGCTCACCGCACGCTACCGGCTGTACGAAGTCGGGCTCGATGTCCTGCTGATCGCGCTGGCCTACTACCTCGGTCTGGTCACGCGGTTTCGCGAGCCCGAGCGGTTCAGCATCTTTCTCGATCACTTTACGACATCCTCCCCGTGGTGGCGAGCATCCACCTCGTAGGGCTCTGGCTTGCTGGCAAATATCGCCATGTGCCGGTGCGGAGCGCTCTGTCCGCCGCGGTGACCATTCTGCGAGGCGCCGCGCTCGGATCCGCGGGCTCGGTCATCGCGGTGCTGTATCTGACCCGGTTCGAAGGCTACTCACGAATCGCGTTTGCGGTCGCGGCGTTATTCGTCGTGGCGCTGCTGTGGAGCGAGCATTTCGCGCTGCGTGCGCTCGACGAGTTCCTCCGCCGCCGGCAGCGGCCCGAGCGGCTGGCGTTCGTCTACGGCGCGGGACCTCGCGGCGCACTCGCGGTCCGAGAGCTCCGAAGCAACGCTGCGCGCGGCCTGACGCCGTTCGGGTTGATTGACGACGATCCGGCCCGCCGACGCGACGAAGTGGAAGGCGTGCGCGTGCTCGGCACTCTCGAGGATCTTGACCGGCTGCTCACGGAGGCGTCGGGCGCTGTGACGACCCTCATCGTCGCGATCCAATCGCTGCCCGAAGACCGCTTCGATCGCTGTGCGCCACCTGTGACCGCCACAAAGTCGAGGTGCAGCGCCTGCGGTTTTCGCTCGACGACGTGGACACCGACGCGCGAAGCCGGAAGCCGGGCATCGTGCGGTTCCCGCGGGCCGCCGCATGCGTACGCTTGGCGGACCGTAGTCCGGATGGCCTGCTAAAGTGACCGGATGCACGACCCCCTGCTGATCGCTGGCCGGACCTTCGGCTCACGCCTGGTCGTCGGCACCGGCAAGTACCCCTCGCACGAGGTCATGCGCCAGGCGCACGATGCATCGGGCACCGAGATGGTGACGGTCGCCGTGCGTCGCGTGGACCTCCGAGCCACGGGTCCGGCGTCGCTCCTGTCCTGGATCGACACGACACGTGTGTTCATCTTGCCGAACACCGCCGGCTGCTACACCGCGGATGATGCGGTGAGAACCGCACGGCTGGCACAGGAAGCGGGGCTGTCCAACTGGATCAAGCTCGAGGTCATCGGCGACGAACGGACACTCTTTCCCGACAACGAAGCGCTGATCGAGGCCACGCGCGTGCTGGTGAAGGAAGGCTTCGTCGTCCTGCCCTACACGAGCGACGACCCCATCGCCTGCCGCAAGCTCGAAGATGCCGGCGCCGCCGCCGTCATGCCGCTTGGCGCGCCAATCGGGTCCGGCCTCGGCATCCAGAATCCGAACAACCTGGCCATCATCAAGGAACACGCGGGCGTGCCTGTCATCGTGGACGCCGGCGTGGGCACGGCCTCGGACGCGGCCATCGCGATGGAGCTTGGGGATGGACGGCGTGCTGATGAACACCGCGATTGCCGGCGCATCCGATCCGGCGATGATGGCCGGCGCGATGAAGCGTGCGGTCGAAGCCGGCCGGATGGCCTTTCTCGCGGGACGCATTCCGCGAAAGCGATACGCCTCGGCCAGCAGCCCCGTGGAAGGCCTCGTCACCGGCTCGCCCCGGAGCTGATGTGAGCGATCGTCTGAAGAGCGTCTCGCGCGCCTCGAGCAGGAACGCCAGGAAGCCGACCGTCGGTACAACGACGCCCTGACGGCGCTCGATCGCGCCATCGCCGCTCGCGGCGATTCGGCGGCGCATCCGGCGCCGTACGACGCCACACGGCTGCCGGACGCAAACCAGAGCTGGGACCTCCCCACCGGCCCCAACACGGCGGACCGCTCGTTCAAGGGCCGGCTGCGATCGTTCGTCTGGGGAATCGTCGGCCCGATCTTCGCGTCTCAACGGCACTTCAACTCGACGATCGTCGATCACCTCAATCGCAACGTCGCCGCCCACGAGCAGTCGAAGGCCGCGACCGACGCGCTGATCGCGGGCCTGACCGCTCACATCGACAGCCAGATCCAGTTCCAGTCACGACTGATGCAGCTGCTGCAGACCGTGACGCTGTACGTGGATACGAAAGATCGGTCGGTCGCCGGCCGGCAGGACGTGCTCAACACCGGCCTCAGCGCGGTGACCGACACCTGGCTCAAGCGGTGGGAGTCGCTCGGCGCCCGCGAGGATCGCTTCGTTCAACGCCTGGCGGGCATTGACGACGTGCGGGCGACGGCGACGCTGGCTCAGCAGACGGCGCTTTCTCTGAAACGGGACGTTGAAAGGATGACGAGCGCCGGTTCGCTGCACGCCCCTGAAGGGCCGACAGGACCAGGACGGCTCCGCAGCACCGGCGCCCGATCTCAACGCGTTCAAATACCTGGGCTTCGAAGATCAGTTCCGCGGATCGCCTGAGGATATTTCCCGCAGGCTGAGTGAATACGTGGAGCTGTTCGCTGGACAGTCGGACGTGCTCGATATCGGCTGCGGCCGTGGCGAGTTTCTCGAGCTGCTCCGCGCGCGCGGTATTTCCTCGCGCGGCATCGACGTCAATCAGGCGATGGTCGAAGCCTCCCGTGCCCGCGGGCTGAGCGTCGACGCGGGAGATGCGCTGGCGTACCTCGTCGTCGCTCGGCGACGGTGCGCTCGGCGGCGTCTTCGCCGCGCAGGTCGTCGAACATCTGTCCCCTGACTACCTCGGGACGTTGCTCGAGACCGCCGCGCACAAGGTCAGGCCAGGTGGCCTCATCGTCCTCGAGACCATCAACCCGGCGTGCTGGCTGGCGTTCTTCGAGAGCTACATTCGCGACCTGACGCACGTGCGACCGCTGCACCCGGAGACGTTGCAGTACATGCTGCGGGTGAGCGGCTTCCACGATGTCCGCGTCGAGTACAAGTCGCCGGTCGCCGAGGCGGCCCGGCTTCAACCGGTCGTCGTCCCGGATCACGACCTGCCGCCGGCGATCGACGACGTGATTCAGGCCTTCAACGAGAACGTCGCCAAACTCAACGCGCGCCTGTTCACGTTCCAGGACTACGCGGTCATCGGGCGACGATAGAAGCACGGTAGATCTGATGGCCGAGGACCGCACCGAAAAGCTCATCTCCGACAATCGCAAAGCCGGCTTCGACTATCACATCCTCGAGACGTTCGAGGCGGGTCTGGTCCTGACCGGAACCGAAGTCAAGGCCATTCGCGAGGGTCGTGTGAACCTGCGTGACAGCTACTGCCGCCTCGATCGCGCGGAGGCGTTCCTGCTCGGCACGCACATCGGCCAGTACAGCCACGGCGGATACGCCGCGCACGACCCGATCCGGCCACGGAAGCTCCTGCTGAAGCGCGACGAGCTCAACAAGCTGCTCGGAAAAACCACGGAGAAGGGCCTGACGATTGTGCCGCTCCGGATGTACTTCAAGAAGGGCCGGGTGAAACTGGTGATCGCGTTGGCCAAGGGCAAGAAGATGTTCGACAAGCGCGAGACGATTCGCCGACGCGAAGCGGACCGCGAGACCCGCGCCGCCGTCAAGTCTCGGCGGGTATAATGACGCCCATGAAACGTCCTGTCTGGATTGTGGCCGGTGTCGTCGTGCTGGCAGGCCTTATCGCGTGGCTGGCTTTCCGTGGTGAGTCCGAGAACGTCGTCGTCAATTTCGTCGACGATTTCGCCAAGGCCGTCGAGAAACGGCCGCCAGGCGACGACACGTTCAGCATGGCGGACGTGACGATTGCCGGCACGACCAAACGGGCCATCGTCACGAAGAATCCGAGCCGGATCGCCTGGTCCGTCACGGTCCCGGAGAATGCCTGGCTCATCGTCAGTGCCGGTTCGAAGGAAGAAGGATGGAAGATTGCGGGCGACGGCGTCTCGTTCCGCATCTCGATGAACGATGACGAGGTGCTGCACATGGTGATCGATCCGTACGGGGATCCTGCGCGACCGCCGGTGGAATGATCTCGAGATTGACTTGTCTGAGTTTGCCGGTGAGACCGTGAACCTGTTCTTGAAGACCTTCCCCGGCGGGAACGTGGACGGCGATCTGCCGGTCTGGGGCGAGCCCCGCATCATCATTCGCTAACCCGGCGCCGCCGGCATGACCATGGCACAGCCGGGCGACGCCGCGGTCCCCTTGCTCGACCTCTCGGCGCAGTACGCGCCGATCCGCAACGAGATCATCGAGGCGCTCACGCGCGTCGCCGACAGTCAGCGCTTCATCCTCGGACCCGAGGTCGAGGCGCTCGAACGCGAGCTCGCCGAGCGGCTCGAAGTACGTCACGCCATCGGCGTGTCCTCGGGCACCGACGCACTGATCATTGCGCTCATGGCGCTTGGCGTCGGGCCCGGCGCGGAAGTCATCGTGCCGACGTTTTCGTTTTTCGCGACGGCCGGGTCGGTGCACCGAGTCGGCGCCACGCCGGTCTTCGTGGACATCGATCCGGTGACATTCAATCTGGAGATCGCGGGAGTGGCGCGCGCGATTTCGCCGCGAACGCGCGCGATTATGCCGGTCCATCTCTACGGGCTCTCCGCCGACATGGACCCGATCCTGGAGTTGGCGCGCAAGGCGAGCATCCCGGTGATCGAGGACGCCGCCCAGGCGATCGGCGCGAGGTATCACGGGAAGCTGACCGGTGGACTTGGCACGGCAGGATGTTTTTCGTTCTTCCCGTCGAAGAATCTGGGCGGCCTCGGCGACGGCGGTTTGGTGACGACGAATGACGCCTCGCTCGCCCACGAGATCCGGCTGCTCCGCAACCACGGCGCGGAGCCGAAGTACGTGCACACGCGGATCGGCGGAAACTTTCGTCTCGACGCCATTCAGGCGGCGGTCCTTCGGGTGAAGTCGCCTCATCTCCAGGCGATGGTCGGACGCGCGGCGGCGCAATGCCGACCGGTACCGGGCGCTCATGGCGGAGCACGGGCTCGTCGGCACCATCGAGCTGCCGGTCGAGCCGCCCGGGTACACACACGTCTACAACCAGTTCGTGATTCGCGCACCGAAACGCGATGCGCTGCGGACGCACCTCACGTCACGCCGCATCGGCACCGAGATCTACTACCCGATTCCGCTCCATCGGCAGACGTGCTTCGCGACGCTCGGGCGGACGTCGGATACCTTCACCGTCGCCGAACGCGCGGCCGAGCGCGTGCTGGCGTTGCCGATCTACGGCGAGCTGACGCTCGCGCAACAGCAACGCGTCGTCACCTGCCTCGCCGAGTTCCACGAACGCCGGTCATGAGATCGCTGGCACTCATCGTTGGCGCCGCCGGCCAGCTCGGCTCCGCCATGGCCGAGGGCTTGTCGCGCCGGCACGAGGTCGTGGCCATGACGCGACACGACCTCGACATCGCGGACGCGGTCGCCGCGCGCGACCTCGTCTCGTCGGTCTGTCCGGATCTGATCGTCAACTGCGCGGCCTACAACCAGGTCGACGCGGCCGAACAGGACGCGCTCTCCGCGCTCTCGGCCAACGCCTGGGGCGTGCGCACGCTCGCCGGGGTTGCCACGGAGATTGGCGCGACGCTCGTGCACTTCAGCACGGACTTCGTCTTCGACGGGACGGCGAACCGTCCGTACGTCGAGGATGACACGCCCAACCCGCGAAGCACCTACGCCTGCTCGAAACTGCTCGGGGAATGGCTCGCCCAGGACACGCCGCAGCACTACGTGCTACGCGTCGAGAGCCTGTTCGGCGGTCCTCAAGTGCGAAGCAGCGTGGACCGCATGCTCGCGTCGATTCGTGCCGGCGAGGAAGTCCGCGCGTTCGTCGATCGAACCGTCTCGCCGAGCTACGTGCCGGATGTCGTCGCCGCAACCGCCGCGATCGTCGAGCGCGGCAGTCCGTACGGCGTGTACCACTGCGTGAACACGGGTTGGACGAACTGGGCGGCGCTGGCCCGGGAGCTCGCCGGACTCGCCGGCCGCCCGGATGCCGCGATCCGTGAAGATCCGTATGGCCGACGCCGGCCTCGCCGCGAACCGCCCGCAATTCGCGGCGCTCTCCAACGAGAAGCTTGCGCGCGAAGGCGTCGTCATGCCCGCGTGGCAGGACGCGCTCAAGCGTTACCTCGAGAGCGCGTGAACTCCCGCTGAGACTTTCTGGCGAACCATTCTCCCCGCAACCACAACGCGAGGCGCGCGGCCGGCGAGATCATGCGGCCGAGCGGCCCGGCGTGCTTATCGAAGAGGCGGAATGCGCTCGCATGAAACGCGCGTATCGCGGGCGCCGGATTCGACGCGGCGGACCGCCCTCCGGCATGACGGACCGACACGGTCGGCACGTAGATGCGTTCCCAGCCTCGCGTCTCGGCCCGGCGGCAGAAATCCGCGTCTTCCCAGTACAGAAAAAAGGATTCGTCGAAACCCTGCAGCGCGTCGAACAGGCTGCGTCGCGTCATGAGACACGACCCAGCGAGCCAGTCCACAGCCACGGCCGCATCGGCCTGCCGTGCCGGCAGGTTCCATGCGGACAGCCAGTTGCCTGGAAAACGTCTGGTCAGCCAGGTCGACCGTCCGGCGAAGAGCGTCGAGAACCCTGGAAAGCGGCGCGCTGACGCCTGGACTGTCCCGTCCTCGTTCAGCACGCGCGGCCCCACAATGCCCGCGCGCGGATGGTCGAGCAGGTAACGCTCGAGCCGCTCGATCACCGGCTCATCCATGACCGAGTCCGGATTCAGCAGCAGGAGAAACGGCGCCGACGAGGCGCGCGCGGCGAGATTGACACCGGCCGCGAAGCCGACGTTCCGCTCGGTCGGCACGAACGTGACGCGCGGATGACGCCGGCCGAGCGTCGTCAATCTGACCGGCGTCGCTTTCCTGATCGACGACCACGACCTCGTCGCCGGCTCGAAGGAACGGCTCAATCGACGACAGCGCGCGGTCGAGATCTTCGTAGACGTGGTAGTTGACGACGAGGACGGCGACGGACAACGCGGACGATTGTACTCGTGTGCTATGGTGGTCGCCTCATGCCGAAGCGTGCACTAATTACCGGGATTACCGGTCAGGATGGTTCGTATCTTTCGGAGCTGCTGCTCGATCAGGGTTACGAGGTGTACGGCGTCACGCGGCGTCTCTCGTCGGCCAACTACTGGCGAATCGAGCACCTGCTCGATCGCATCACGCTGATCCCGGGCGACCTGCTCGACCAGCTTTCGATCATCCGCGCGCTCGAGCGTGTGCGTCCGACGGAACTCTACAACCTCGCGGCCATGTCCTTCGTGCCCGCGTCCTGGGATCAACCCATGCTGACGGGCGAGTTCAACTCCCAGGGCGTCACTCGTGTGCTCGAGGCCGTACGCGTCGTCGATCCCTCGATTCGCATCTACCAGGCGTCGTCGTCCGAGATGTTCGGCAAGGTGCGCGAGATTCCGCAGAAGGAAACGACGCCGTTCTATCCGCGGAGCCCGTACGGCGTGTCGAAGGTGTTCGCGCACTACATCACGGTGAACTATCGCGAGAGCTACGGACTGTTCGCGGTCTCCGGCATCCTCTTCAATCACGAGTCGCCGCGGCGCGGCCTGGAGTTCGTCACGCGCAAGGTGACCGATGGCGTGGCACGCATCAAGCTCGGCCTCGCCAAGGAACTGAGGCTCGGCAATCTCGACGCGCAGCGCGACTGGGGATTCGCGGGCGACTACGTCCAGGCGATGTGGCTCATGCTGCAGCAGGACGCAGCCGACGACTACGTCATCGCCACGGGCAAGAGCCACTCGGTGCAGGATCTCGTCGAGGTCGCGTTCGCACGGGTCGGGCTCGACTGGCGGAAGCACGTCGTCCAGGATCCCGCGTTCCTGCGACCGGCCGAGGTGGACCACCTGATCGGCGACGCGTCCAAAGCCGGGGCCAGCCTCGGTTGGACGCCGAAGGTCTCGTTCGAGCAACTCATCGAGATGATGGTGGACGCGGACTTGAAGAGGCTGAAGGCTTAGGGCTTAGGGCTCACGGCCAGCCGGGCCGCCAAGAGCACGGCTTCGACCAGGCTCCCAGCGTTCGCGACGCCCTGTCCCTGCAATGTCGAACGCGGTGCCGTGATCGACTGACGTCCGGATGATCGGCAAACCCAGCGTCACGTTGACGGCCTGACCGAACGCCACCAGCTTGACCGGCACCAGTCCCTGATCGTGGTACGCCGCGATCACGGCGTCGAACTCGCCTCTCGCGGCCCGAACGAAGATCGTGTCCGCAGGCCAGGGACCTGACACGTCGATGCCCGCCGAGCGCGCGCGAGCCACGGCCGGCGCCATGACGTCGCGGTCTTCCGTCCCGAGCAGCCCGTCTTCGCCCGCGTGCGGGTTCAGCCCGGCCACGGCCAGTCGGGGCGCGGTCAGGCCGAATCGAGGAAGCGATGAAGCCGTCAGCTGAATAACAGACAGCAGGCGATCGGTCGTCAGCTCCCGCGACACTTGCGCGAGCGGTATGTGAACAGTGGCCAGAATGACGCGAAGCTTGTCGGACCAGAACATCATCGCGACGTCACGAACGCCACAGAGGTGCGCGAGGAGCTCGGTGTGCCCTTTCCAGGGCAGCCCCGCCGCCGCAAATGCCGCCTTGTTGATCGGCGCCGTCGCGATGGCCTGGACTCGGCCGGCCAACGCGTCGGTGGTGGCGCTCACGATCGCGTCGTAGGCGGCACGACCCGACGCGGCATTCACCTCACCCCGCGGAAACAATGCAATCGCGTCCGCCGTGTGCGGGCCGTAGAGCACGGGACGGCACACTGCCGTCACCCGCGGATCGCGTGACGCCTTGACGGCGATCTCAGGTCCGATGCCGGACGGATCACCCACGGTGATCGCGACAACGGGGAGTGTAGCACGATGCCTCTAAGCCGGCCCTAAGCCTCAAGCCCCAAGCCTCAAGCCTCAAATCGTTACCGCAATCCAGTCCGCGACGAGCTTCGGGCTGGCGTTTCGACCGAGGGCGTCGTCGGCGGCTTCGACGGTGGCGAAGGCGCTCAAGACACGCTCGGTGCCGAAGGCAGAGACGAGGCCGCCGAGATCGTCGGCGAGATCGGCATGGGCGAGCGGCAGCGCGCCCGACGCGCCGATTGCCGTGAGGTCGCGCAGCAGCGACAACAGAACGGCCAGCCGATCCGACAACGCCTCGCGATCGCGCCGGTCCGAATCGTGACGCGTCAACACGGCCGACGCCTTCAGCCGGGCCAGCACCGCCGGGCCGCGCGCAGCGACGAGAAGGCCGAGCGCGGCGCTTCGATCCTCGTCGAACTCGTCCTGTCCGGTGAGAGCCCGGCTCACCGTGCCGCCCGCGCGTGCGGCGAGGCGGGGCGCTGATCCCGCGTCAATGCCTTGCGCCTTCAGGATTCGTGCGACGTCCGCCTCGACGAGCAACCCGAATCGGAGGCGGCGGCAGCGCGAGAGGATCGTCGGCTGCAGCGTGTCCGCATAGGCCGAGACCAGGATGATGATGGCGGCCGACGGGGGCTCCTCGAGCGTCTTCAGCAGCGCGTCCTGCGCCTGCACGGTCATGGCGTCCGCCGGATCGATGATGAAGACGCGCCGGACGGCCTCGAACGGACGATAGTTGACCGACTCGAGCACACGATCGCGAAGCGCCGGGATCTTGATCGACGCTTCGTCGCCGCGATCGAGCACGGTCACGTCGGAATGCTGCCCGCGCGCGATCCGCTGGCAGGTGGAGCACGTTCCGCACGCATCGCCGTTCTGCCGGCGCGGGCAGTTCACGGCTTGCGCGAGCGCCATCGCCACCGCCCTCTTACCGACGCCCTCGGGCCCCGCGAAGAGCAGGCTCTGCGGCACGCGGTTCTTGGACACGGCCTGGCGCAGGAGCGCGACGAGCGGCGCGTGGCCGACGATGTCGGCCAATTTCCAGTTCGTTGCCTTTCGCGAACATGTCGAACGGCGAAGTGTAAGTGGGACAGAGAGTTCCGCGATCGAAGGTGCAGTTCGATAGCAGAGTGTCGAGCAATCGACGCCGTTCCGCGAAATCCTGCTGCGAATACAGAAATCTGGCCGTTTTGGCCAGTTCTAAAATCTTTTCGCCCTTCACGACGTCAGACGGCACGGCGACTTCATCCTCGCGATCTCGCGGGCCAGCATCGTCAGCTCCCCAAAGCAGTCGCGATTCCCGTAGTGGGCTATCTCTAACGACGTCGGCCGGTGTCAAGACAGACGTCGACTTGTAGGCCGCCAGAGCCGGCGCAGGCGACCGTGAGGGTGTCGACGTATTCAGCGAGGTCCACGCTCAGCGCTCAATCCGTGTCACTGCATCAGCCTGCGAGGCTCAGACCGCGAGTGCGCCTGCGCACCCGAGCATGTTCGCCTCCGGCACCTCGCTTGCAACGTCGTTTGTGCGGCCTTTGGTGCGGACGGTATCACCAGGGGCGGCCGGAGGCCGGACTTATGCGTAGCACAATCGTCAGAAGCAGCCTCGGGATTGCCCTGTCTGCGGTTATCGCCGCGGCACTTTTGACGCGGCGACTTCGTGCGCCCTCGTATTCCTTCAGGGCACGAGTGGTGCTGATAACGGGTGGTGCACGGGGCCTCGGGCTAGCCTTGGCACGACGCTTGGCGGCTGAGGGGGCGCGACTCGTTCTGGGTCTCGCGAACAACAAGTGAACGCAGAGCGCTCGCCACGAGTTGCGGGCCATAGGCGCTGATGTCCTCACCTTCGTCGCAGACCTGCGGACAGGCCAAGAGATTGAACCGGCTCCATGGCCGACGTTCTGGCCGCAGTCGGCCAGCTTGATGTCCTGGTCAACAACGCCGGCGTCATTCAGAGTGGGCCCGTCGAACTCGCATGGACCGTCTCGACCTTGCTGGCACGGTCCCAGCGGCGCAATGTGTCGACGCTGACACCGATGGCGCGCGCCGCCTGCCCGAGACTGAGATCCTCCATCTGCCTAAGCATTGCACAGGCAGATACCAGGGATGCGACGCGTGGCTCAGCGAGCGGCGCGCGCCCGCTGCAGGCGCTCGTTCGCCGCGGCGGCGTCCTGCTCGAGCCTGCGCATCCGATCAGGGTTGATCGGCTTCGATGCGTATGCCCGCGCGCGGTAGAGCGCCAGGCGCTCCCGGTGGTACGTCGCCTCGGCGGTGAGCTGCTCGAGCCGCTGTGCCGGCTCTACCGTGACTTGGGCTGCGTCGGGAGGTTCTTGGATTCCTGCTTGGCGGCCGCGCGCTCGCGCGCCTGCGCCTCGGCGTTCTTCGACGCGCGCGCCTTGCGCCCGCGGGCGTAGGCGGCCTCGTTGTTCGCCGCGATCCGTGCTTCTCGGCCTTCCACGCCGCTTCCCCGCGGGGTGGGCCCTGGGCCTCTTCGCTCATAGGTCGCTCCTGACTACGTAGACGAGCGCCACGAAACAGCGCCCTCAGGATACTCCTCGGGGCGGGCGCCGGCCGCCGGTTGCGGAGCGACTAGTCTCGTAGGGGCCTAACCGTTCGGGACCGTGGGCGCCGAACAGGGCAGGCTTCTTATGGCGTTGAGCCACCAATGACCCGGAAGGGACGCAGCAGCGCCGCAGCGACCGCCGCGGGCGCGCTCGCGGTCGCAGTCGTGCTCGCGCTCGTGCTGGCCGACCGGCGCGACGAGTTCGCCGACGGCGCTTGCGCGCCGCGCCGCTGTGGGTGCTGCTGCTCGCGGCCGCGCTGCAGCTGCTGGCGCTCGTCTCGCGCTGCGAGGCCTGGCGACGCTGCGTCGCGGCGGCGGGCGCGCACGATCTCGCCGCCGCCGGCTGTACCGCGCCGGCGGGCCTCGGCAACCTCGCGCAGCCTGGTCAACACGCAGCTCGGCGCGGCGGCGCGGATCGCCGTGCTGCGCCGCTCGCGCGCCCGACGACACCCCGAGGATCCCGGCGCTGATCGCCGCCGAGATCCCGATCATCGCGATCGAGGGGGTGCTCGCGGCGCTCAGCTCCTTCACGCTCGTCGGGCCGCTCGGCCTGCCCTGGTGGGCGCCGCTGATCGCGCTCGCGGTCGCTGCCGCGCGTGGTCGGCGGCTGCGGCGCCTGGCCGGCCGCGGCGCGGGCTTCTGGCGCGGGCTCGCGGTGCTGCGCAGCCTCGACGGCCGCACGCGCGTGATCGCGCTGGTGCTGGTCGCCGTGTTCGCGCAGATCGCCCGCAACTGGCTCGTGCTGCACGCGCTCGGCGTCGACGCCTCCGTGTTCGACGCCACCGCGGTGCTGATCGCGATGGTCGTGCTCGCGCAGCTGCCGATCGGCCCGAGCGTCGGCGCGGCGGCCGTCGTGGTCATCCTCGGCAGCCGACGGCGTCGCGCTCACCGCGGCCGCCGGGCGTGCTGCTCACGGCGACGGGAACCGTCGGCGCGCTCGCTTCGCCGCATGGGCCGGGCTCGACCTCCTCAGCCGCTTCCGCGGCGGTGGCAGGGCGCCCGTGGCGGAGCCGCCGGCGACCCGCTGCACGACCTGTGGCTGCGCCGGTGGCCGTACACAGCTAGACTTAGTGTTTCAGGGTCGAGCAAACGGCTCGGCCACAAGCAGTGCCAGCGTCCGCAGTTGTTGCCTTTCAGCACCCTCCGCGTTTCGCAGCACGCAGCTCCCAGGAGGGAAGCACCATGGCAACAGGAACCGTGAAGTGGTTCAGCGACGAGAAGGGCTACGGGTTCATCACCCCGGACGACGAGGGCAAGGACCTCTTCGTGCACCACTCGGCGATCCAGGGCAGCGGCTTCAAGTCGCTCGCTGAGAACGCGAAGGTGAGCTACGACGAGGAGAACGGCCCCAAGGGCCCGAACGCCGCGAACGTCCAGCCGCTCTAAGCAGCAGAACCACTGACGTTGGCACGGCCCGCCGATCCGGCGGGCCGTTGTCGTTAAGGGGCGGGATGCCAGGGGCGCAGCCGCGGCAGCCAGCGCGGGACGGCGGCGCGGTAGGCCTCGTAGTCGGCGCCGAAGCGCGCCCGAGCCCGGGCTCCTCGACGAGCGGGAAGTAGACGGCGTTGATCGCGAAGACGATCCGAACCAGGCGAACAGCCCCGGCGAGCCGAACAGCAGCGCCTCCCCGAGCAGCACGCGCGCACGCCGCTGATCATCGGGTTGCGCACCCGCCGGTAGGGCCCACGCAGGACGAGCCGCGCGGTGGGGTCCCAGGGGGCGAGCGTCCCCTTCCCCACCGTGGCGAACAGCGCGACGGTCTGGACGATGAGCGCGAGGCCGAGCGCGAGCGTCGCGCCGCCGAGCACGATCAGCGGCCACGCCGCGAGCTCGTCGCCGGCGAGTCAGCGCCGGGACGACCCCGGCGACCACCCCGGGGAGCAGGCCGATCGCGAGCAGGTGGCGAAGCGCGCGCATCGCTCGATCATGACCGCGACCGCCGCGCGCGTGGGACGGATCGGTCACACACAGCGCGTCCGCCAGCACCAGGAAGTCACCGGCCTCCACGTCGACAGTCCCCTCGGCGTGGAGGTCGCTCGTCTGGCCCGGCCCGTGCTCGCGCGGGCGGGGGACGAACGCGGTGCGCAGCCCGCAGCGCCGCCGCGGCGGCCAGATCGCCGTTGTGCGCCGCGACCATCATCACCTCGCCGGCTTCGAGCCCGAGCGCCGCGACGCTCGCGCGGTAGACGCGCGGGCCGCGGCTTGTAGGCGCGCGCGATCTCGGCGCCGAGGATCGCGTCCCACGGCAGGCCGGCGTGGCGGGCGAGGTTCACCGACTGCGCGATGTGGCCGTTGGAGCACGGCGCGATCACGTAGCGCGCCTTGAGCCGCGTCAGCCCCTCGACGGCGTCGGGCCAGGGATCGAGGCGATGCCAGGCGAGCGTGAGCGCGTCGCGCTCGGCGCGTCCCCAGCTCGAGGCCGAGCTCGTCGAGCACGCGTCGAGCGCCTCGCGGTGCAGCACGTCGAGCACCACCCACTCGCGCTGTCCGCTGCGCACCGTCTCGAGCTGCGGCTGGTAGCGCGCGCGCCAGGCGTCGGCGACGCGCTCGCCCGGCAGCCCGAGCGCCGCGGCCTCGCGCGCGACGCTCGTGCGCCAGTCGACGCAGGTCCCGAAGACGTCGAACAGGAGGGCCTTCGGCGTCAGCGCAGGATCAGGTGCGAGTCGCCGAACTCGTGCCAGAGGTAGCCGCGCGGTCGAGCGCCGCGGCGTAGGAGCGCTCGACCAGGTCGCGGCCGGCGACCGCCTCGAGCATCAGCAGGTGGGACGCGTCGGGCTCGTGCCAGCCGGTGATCAGCCCGTCGACCGCGCGACGCCGCGCTCGGGCGTGACCACGAGGCCGGTCCAGCCGGCGCCCGGCTCGACGCGGCCGTCGCGGCGCGGCGCCGTCTCGAGCGCGCGCACGACCGTCGTGCCGACCGCGATCACGCGCCCGCCCGCGGCGCGCGGCGTTGACGCGGCGCGCGCGGTGGCGGCGGGGACGCGGTAGCGCTCGGGGTACGGGCGCTCGCCGCGCTCGAGCGACGAGACGCCGGTGTGCAGGACGATCGGCGCGACCGCGACGCCGCGCGCGACCAGGCCGGCGAGCACGCGCTCGGCGTGAACGGGCGGCCGGCGCTCGGCATCTCGGCGCTGCCCGGCTCGTCGCGAACACCGTCTGGTAGTCGCGCGAGCGGCGCGCCGCGCCGCGACGTGGCCGTAGCGGATCGGGCGGCCGTGGGCGGCGAGGTAGGCGTCGCAGCGGCGCCGGCAGGTCGAGCGCGGCGACCCACAGCCGCGCCGGGCCGAGGTACGGACGCGACGCAGCTCCGCCGGCCGCCGCCGGGCAGCGCGAGCCGCTCGCCGGCGCCGGCCGCAGCGGAAGCGCGCGCCGTCGCGGCGCAGCTCGACGACCCAGCGGTCGGCAGCGCGCCGTCCGGCGGACCGGCGTCGAGAGGTGGAGGTCGACGGCGCTGCCGTCGGCGCGCTGGCGTCCAGCGCGGCGGGCAGCGTGCGCGGAGGTGTTGACGACGAGCGAGGTCGCCGGCGCGAGGTGGGCGGGCAGGTCGCGGAAGCGCGCGTGGACGAGCGCGCGCCGTCGCGCGCGGGCGACCAGCAGGCGCACCTCGTCGCGCGCGAGCCCGCGCGCCTCGGGCGGCTCGTCCGCCTCGAGGGCGGGCGGCAGCGTGAACGCGAGCGCGGCGCTCACGCGCGCGACTCGCCAGCTCGCCGGCGCGCGTAGCGGCCGCTGGGCAGGTCGCCCTCGATCAGCGCCAGCAGCCCGGGGACGCTGCTCCTCGGGCGGCGGCCGGTCGGAGACGTCCTCGCCCGGGAACGCCTCCTGGTGCATGCGCGTGTTCATGTCGCCGGGGTCGACGGCGTAGACGCGCAGGTCCGGGTGCTCGGCGGCGAGGATCGCGGTCAGCTGCTCGAGCGCGGCCTTGGACGAGCCGTAGCCGCCCCAGCCCTCGTAGGCCTCGACGGCGGCGTCGGAGGTGACGTTGACGATCGGCGCGCCGTCGGCCAGCGCGGGAGCGCGAGCTGGATCAGCGCCAGCGGCGCGAGCACGTTGACGCGGTAGACGCGCTCGAGCACGTCGAGCGGGTAGTCGGCGAGCGCCGGCTGCGGGCTCGGGCCCGAGCAGCGCTCGCGTTGTTGACGAGCAGGTCGATGCCGCTCGCCCGCGGCGTCGACGAGCGCGCGCCGGTGGCTCGGGTCGCGCGACGTCGCCGGCGAGGGCGACGACCTCGGGGAGCTCCGCGGCGGCGGCCTCGAGCGGCCCGCGCGTCGCGGGCGTCGATCACGAGCCGCCAGCCGCGCTCGGCGAGCGCCCGGGCGAGCGCCAGCCCGAGGCCGCGCGAGGCGCCGGTGACGATGGCGGTGGGCATGGCCGTGCACGCTAGGCGCGCGCGCGGCCCGCGTCACCATCGGCAATTGGTCCTAGGACCCCGGGCTCGACGAGCCCCTCGCGGACCGCGTACAGCGCCGCCTGCGTGCGGTCGGTGAGCGCCGAGCTTGGCGAGGATGTGGCTGACGTGGGTCTTGACCGTCTTCTCCGAGACGCCGAGCTCGCGCGCGATCACCTTGTTCGAGCGCCCGCGCGCGATCAGGCGAGCACCTCGCGCTCGCGCGGCGGTGAGGACGTCGACCGCGGCGCGCGGTCGCCGCCGTGCGCGAGCTCCTCGAGCACGCGCGCGGCGACGCGCGGGTGCAGCAGCGCCTCGCCCGCGTGCACGGTGCGGATCGCGCGCACGAGCTCGGCCGGCTCGACGTCCTTGAGCAGGTAGCCGGCGGCGCCCGCGCGGACCGCGGGGAACAGCCGCTCGTCGTCGCGAAGCTCGTCAGCACGATCACGCGCGCCGCCGGCGCCGGCTCGCGCAGCCGCGGATCGCCGCGACGCCGTCGAGCCGCGGCATGACGAGGTCCATCAGCACGACGTCGGGCGCGGCGCTCGGCGCGCCGCCGCGACCGCCTCCTCGCCGTCGCGCCGCCTCGCCGACGACCTCGATGTCCTCCTGCAGCTCGAGGAACGTGCGCAGGCCCTGGCGCACGACCGCGTGGTCGTCGGCGATGAGGACGCGGATCACGCGCGCCGACCTCGAGCCGCACGGTCGTGCCCGCGCCCGGGCGCCGAGTCGATCGTCGAGCGCGCCGCCGAGCCCGCGCGCGCGCTCCTCCATCGACGTCAGCCCGAGCCGGCGCGCGCGCAGCCCGCGGTCGGCCGGGTCGAAGCCGACGCCGTCGTCGGCGACCGCGAGCACGAGCGCCGCCGTCGCCGCGCCTCGAGCCGCACGTCGATGTGCTCGGCGCCGGCGTGGCGCAGCGCGTTCTGCAGCGCCTCCTGCGCGATGCGGAACACCTCGCGCCTCGGCGCGCGCCGGCAGCCGCGGCGGGTCGCCGAGCGTCAGCTCGATCCGCCGGCCGCGTGCACGCGGCGCAGCACCTCGACGTGCTTGCGCAGCGCGGTCGCGAGGCCCTCGGCCTCGAGCGCGGGCGGGCGCAGCTCGAAGATGAGCGACGCGCAGCTCCTCGAGCGCCTCGCGCGCGAGCTCGCTGCAGGCGCTCGAGCTGCGTCGCGCGCCGCCGCGGGGTCGCGGTCGAGCAGCGTCGCCGCCGACTCGGCGGTGAGCGACGACGCCGAACAGCTTCTGCGTGACCGCGTCGTGCAGCTCGCGCGCGAGCCGGTTGCGCTCCTCGACGATGCGTCAGCTCGCGGCTGCGCTCGTACAGGCGCGCGTTCTCGATCGCGATCGCGGCGTGCGCGGCGAGCATCTCGATCAGCTGCTGGTCGTCGTCGGAGAACGCCTCCGCGCCCTCCTTGTCGGTGAGGTAGAACGCGCCGATCACGCGCCCGCGCGCGACGATCGGGACGCCGAGGAACGAGCGCATGTCCGGATGCGCCGCGGCCACCAGCCGCGGAAGCGCGGGTCGCGCGCGGATGTCGTCGGTGCGGTAGGGCTCGGGCGACTCGAGCATCGCGCCGAGCAGCCCGTGCGTGCGCGGCAGCGGCCCCATCGCCGCGATCAGCTCGTCGCTCATGCCCGGAGGTGATGAAGCGCGCGAACGCCGCCCTCGCCGTCGGGGACGCCGATCGCGGCGTAGCGCGCGCCGGCGAGCTCGCGCGCGGCGTCGACGAGCCGCTGCAGCACGGGCTCGACCTCGCGCTCGGCGGCGATCGCGAGCACGGCGTCGGTCAGCGTCCGGAAGGCGGGGCTGTCACGGCCGTCGGTC
>CAVSRY010000014.1:0-152394 GCA_963730485.1 uncultured Acidobacteriota bacterium
CCGGCTGGTTGTTCACACTGCGGATGATGTCCCTCACGAGGACGGGCACCTCGGTCGTGGCGCCAGCGACGCGGGCCATGACGATGACGCCATTCTGAGCTCTGAGTCCCCGTGCCACGGCAATGATCCGTGCATCGATCTCGACGCCGGCGATGCCGAGCTCACGCACTGTGCTCTTCTCAACGTCGGCCGTCGAGGACACGGCGTCGAGTTCGTTCCGATCCTCGACCGTGGCGACACTCAGGCTGAACTGTGCCGTGCCTCTCTGGACCACGATGGCTGCCCTCTCCGGCGAATCTCGAAGGCGGAAGTTGTAGGCGACCGTTGGCAGGTTGTCGGCTGGTTGGCCATCAACCGACACGAGGACGTCGCCGACTTTCATACCCGCGGCTTCCGCCGGCCCGCCAGGCCAGACATCCGACACGATGACGCCATAGTCTCTGGCGAGACCAAGCCCGGCCGCCAGGGCCGGCGTGATTGTCTGCAGACTCATGCCGACCGCCTGCCGCCGAAGTTGGCCATACTCCTTCAGTTGGCGGAACGCCGTCCTGACGGTCGCGGACGGAATGGCAAATCCCAGACCTTCATTGCCGCCGGATTGGGAAAGGATGAACGTGTTGAGGCCGACCACCTCGCCGCGAATATTGACCAGGGGTCCGCCGGAATTTCCCGGGTTGATCGGCGCGTCGGTCTGGAGATAGATCAACGGCGAATCGGGATCGATTTGCCTGGCCACCGCGGACACGAGCCCGTGCGTCAACGTGTTGCGAAGTCCATTCGGACTGCCGAACGCGAACACCGTTTCGCCCTGGCGCACGTTGCTGTACGTCGCCAGGGGCAGCGCCGGGACTTTCACGCCATCAATCTTCAACAGGGCGAGATCGATTTCAGTGGAAGTGCCCACGATCCGTGCGGGCACAATGTTCGTCTTGCCCGACAGGGCCGTCGCCAGCCTTCCGTCGGCATCGGCAGCCGGCAGGACCACCTGAACCCGTTGCGCGCCGTCCACCACATGCGCGTTCGTCATGATGTAGCCGTCCGGATCGATCACAAATCCCGAGCCGATTGATCGTTGGAGACCGAAGACGGCGTTGGCGTTGCCTCGACCCGCCTGGTCGCGAGCGCCGTAGCTGGTCACCTGGATCTGGACCACGCTGGGCCAGACCTTCTTCGTCAGCGCGTCGATCGACTCGTTCATCCGATCGAGCGCGTCCGGAACCGGGGCCGGAGCCGGGACTGGAACGGGCCGTTGCGCCACGACCGTGGGAACCTCCAGCAGCATGACGAGAAGCGGCAAGAGCACGGAGACCCGTCGAGCAAGCGATTGGGATCGAGACGAGGTCAGATCGGTCATGGCTCAGGACTCCTCCACGGATGGGTCGTATCGTAGCTCGCCAATCTAGGGCACGGCCAGTTTCCGCGCGAGCCAGTCCACGAGCGTCTTCTTGTACGCCATCCACTCGGGATGGCCCTCCCAGTTCTCGACACCGTGCGGCGCCCCGGGCACGTCGTGCCGCTCGTAGTCGGCGCCCAGCTGATCCAGCCGTGCGCTGAAGGCCAGCGCCTGCGCGTGCAATCGATCGGCCGTGCCTTGTACCAGCAGGAGCGGAGGCATGCCGCGCTTTGCCTGATGCAGCGGCGAGAAGCGAGTGAGGACGTCGCGAGCCTCGGCGTTCATCGCGGTCAACCCGAACAACCGAGCGGGCACGGAGCGCGGCGCGAAGCTCGCCGTCATCTGGAGGAAGTCATAGACCCCGTAGAACGACACGACTGCGGCGACCCCGTCGATTGGATCGGTGGCGAGTTGGGCCACCATCTGGCCGCTCGCCGATTCGCCAAGAATCGCGATCCGGCGTGGGTCGATGCGGAATCGTTGCGCATTGGCCCGCACGAACCGGACGGCCTCTCGAAGATCGTCGAGCTGGTCCTGGTTGCGAAACTCGGGCGTCAGGCGATAGTCGATTGAGAACCATGCGAAGCCGGCTTTGGCGAGCGGTTCTAACAATGGCGTGACGTACGTCACCTTGTCGCCGGCTTCCCATCCGCCGCCGTGCGCGATGATGACGGCGGGAAACGGTCCGGGGCCAGGCGGCGCCCACGCATCGAGCGCCAGGCTATGGGTCGGACTGAACAGAACGTCCTTCTGGAGACGGGTGACGTAGGGCGTGTGACTCGCTGCCGGCAGACGGAGCGTTTGCGCCAGCCACGCGGTCAGGCGCGCCTTGTAGCCCCACTGCGACGGCCGCCAGTTCTCCGGCCGGTGAATCGCGTCTTCGACTGCGAGGAACTCGCACGATCGGCCCGCTCGGCCGACGGCCACACAGAACTCGTCCGCCTGGCGAAGAGGGACTTCGCTGTCAGCACCGCCGTGGATGGCGAGCACCGACGGCATCTGCCGCAGATCGCGCGATGCTGGTGAGGCTCGAGCGAGGAGTTCTGCCGGATGTGTCTTCAATCCGGCCACGCCGGCGAGGTCGTAGAGACCACCGATGCTGACGACCGCTCGCACGCCGTTCGGCGACTCGGCACCAAGCCACAACGCCAACTGTGCGCCCGCATCCTCACCGAGGAGCGCAACGTTGTCCGGATCGATCCGGAACTCGGCGGCATGACACCGCACGAACTCCACGGCGGCGCGGATGTCGTCGACCGCCTCGGTGAACCGCGCCAAGCCGTTCAATCGATAGTCCACTGAAAACCAGTTGTAGCCGGCCCGCGTCAGCAGTTCGAGAAACTGTCCCGTGAACGCGACCCGGCTCCCGGTGTCCCAGTTGCCGCCGTGAAGGACGACGACGGCTGGACGTCGATCCCCGGTCTGCTGGACGTAGGCATCGAGCGCGAGCGTCACACCGTTGACGCGACGGTAGACGATGTCGCCGCGCACCCCCGGGACGAGGTAGTTGCCGTCCTGGTTGCCCACTGTGATCGGCAGACACTGTCCGGCAGCGGCCCCACTCAGCACCGTCAGGAGAGCCGAAGCCGCGACGCCAATCGTCAGGGCGTTTCGCATGGTTGGAAGAAATAGCACGGATCCCGCGATCCCAGGCGTCTCTGGCGGCCAGGAGGCCAGCCGGGGTATCATCAGGTCGTTACGTTAGCCCGCCGCTGACATCGCGCTGAGCCGATCGAGCGCTTCTCGTTCCCCTCTTGCCCTGCAGCAGTTCCGTGGATGGTCCACCAGGCTAGTTTCGTGACGCCGCTCGTTGCGGCAGCTCTGCATGTGCAGACAGGAAGAGAGAACGACAGATGAATCGAAAGCTCTATGTTGGGAACCTTGCTTTTTCCACCGACGATCAGGCCCTGAACGCGATGTTTGCCGAAGCCGGTCCGGTCGAGTCCGTCCGGATCATCTCCGATCAGGCGACGGGCCGCTCGCGTGGGTTCGCCTTTGTCGAGATGGCGACGGACGAAGGTGCGAAGGCCGCGATCGAGCGGTTCAACGAGAAGGAAGTGGACGGACGGCGGTTGATGGTGAATGAGGCGCGGCCGAAGACGAACGACGGTCCGGGCTCGTTCGCTGGTGCTGGCGGCGGTGGCGGCGGCCGTCGTCGCGAGCCCCGCTGGTAGGTAGGCTCTAAAAAAACCGGGTTTCCCGACGTATCGGGAAACCCGGTGTGTCCTTCGCTAGTCGTCCAACCTCAGTAATCCATCCTCACCGTCAACCCGAAATTGAACGGGTTGACGATCTGATCGTACTGCCCGGTGGTGGTGTTGGTGTTTCCCGACGGGTTGGCAGCGGTTGGGGTGGTGAAGTTATACACCGCCGCCATCCGCTGGAACTGGACGGCATTCCACATGTTGTAGAACTGCGCCTGCACGCGGACGCTGCCGCCCCGGCCGATGTTGACCGGGATGCGACGTGCGAGCGTGAAGTCCCAGTTCTGCCAGGCGGGGTGCCGCAGGAAACCGACCGGCACGTTTCCGTCGTTGCCCTGGCCGTTCACCGGCTGCGGCCGGCGGAAGGCGTTCAGGTTGAAGTGCGGCTTGAAGGCATCGTGCATGCTGGGATCGGCGGTCCGGGCCGGACGGCGTCAACGGGTCCTCACCCGGCACGAACTCGCACCGGACGGACCCCGAACGCCGACAGCGTCGGGTCGGTGTTGCTGACGCCGGCGATGTTCGTGTTGCAGGCAGGATTGAATGCCGATCCGCTGACGGCCTGCACAACGCCGGACGCTTCCCAATCCCTCAGGATGTGCTTGAGGATCGCGACGTTCGGCGTCGGGTTCGGGATCATGTAGGAGTAGTTGACGACCAGCATGTGCCGCCGGTCCTGAACGCCGGTGTCCACGCCGGTCGGGTCTCCTGCCGGCGGGCCGTAGTAGCGGTCACGCAGGCCCTCTTTGCCGCCGAGCTCTTCCGTCCTGAAGTCCCAGCCGTTGACGCCTCGGTTCCACGAGAGCGTGTAGGCCAACCCCATCTGCAGGCCGTGTGACAGCCGGCGCTGGACACTCGTCTGCAACGCGTTGTAGTTGAGCACGTCGTCTTGAGTCGCGAGGTACTGAAGGCTGCCGAGCCCCGGGTAGTCGCGGCGCAGGAAGTTCGCGTTGATCGGCTCGTTGTTGAACAGGTTGGCCGGGTTCGCGTACGCGTCGATCGGAACGTTGTTCGTCGTCTTCGTCCGTCGGAACGTCCGGCCGATGTTGGCGACGTAGGCGACCTCGGCGACGGTGTTGAAGCCGATGTCGCGCTGGAACGCGAGGTTAGCCTGGTAGTTGCGCTCAGGCTCGAGCTTGCCGGGGTCCATCGTCTTGCCGGGGAGTGCCAGCGGGAAACCGTTCGGCAACGCGGCGGTCTGCGGGCTTTCCGCGAAGGCCGTGCCGGACGCCGCGAGCGTGGCGATGTCTGCAATCGTCGCGTTGCGGATCGTCCGCGTGCGGCTGACGAGCGCCCCTCCGTTGAACGGGTACAGACCCGCCACGAAGTTGTAGAACACCCCCGTGGACGCGCGAATGGCGGTCTTGCCGTCGCCGAACACGTCCCACGCGAATCCGACACGCGGTGCCCACGAGAACATCGGCAGGTCGTAGTACCAGCCGTCCTTCTTGCCCGCGTCCGGATTCGTCGGGTGGCTGTTCATCCCGTTGACCCACATCCCGTTCGTGATCGAACCGGTGCCAGGGACGGTCGAACCGACGTACGCGCGTGAGAGGAACACGTCCGGGAACCGCGGATCGATCGCGGCCTGGTTGGCCGACGCCGCAGGCCGCGTTACCAGCGCGTCGGCACCTTGCACGCCGGCCTGTACAGGAGCGGCGCCTGCGATGGCATCCCAGAGCCTCGGGTCGAAACCCGAGTTCTCCTGGCGACCTTCGTAGAACGCGCCGTGGTGCTCGACGCGCAATCCGTAGTCGAGCGTCATCCGCGAGTTGATACGCCAGCTGTCCTGAACGTACGCCGCGCTGTACCAGTGCAGGTTGTCGCGATCGACGCGGTTGTCGAGTTCGGAGTAGCTGTTGACGACACCAAGCAGCGCGTTGGCGAAGCCATTGCCGGAGCTGATCGGGTTGTCCGCGTTGTGGCCGAAGTCGAAGACGCCTGTGTAGGTGGCCGATCCGGGCTCGGTCTTGCTGTCGCGCTCGGTGAAGCCGCCGAACTTGAAGTTGTGGCGGCCCTTCGTCCACGACAGGTCGTCCTGGAACGTGAAGCGATAGTTCTCGTTCCAGGTCATCGCGAGACGCGAGCGTCCGCCAAACGGCCGCCACGGCTGGAGATTGCTGCGGTTGCCGCCCGAGAACAGGAAGTCCGGCATGAACGGCCATTCCTGCTTGTTGTAGCGGCTGAAGCCGATCGGGCCTGGGTTCGGGGCGAAGTCCTCGAGCCGGGGCAGACCGCCCGACCACGCATACTGGTCACGGTAGTACCTGCGTGTACGTCTCCTGGTTGACCTCGCCCTTGCCGTCGCGGAAGCCGTAGTGATTGTGGCTGTAGCCCACAGTCACCTCGTTGACGATGGTCGGGTTGATGACCTTCGTCATCGAGCCGGTGACGAGGTCGCCCGGGAACACGTTGTTGGACGAGGCCTCGCCGGGCTGTACGACGTTGTACGTGATGCTGTCGTCCCGGTCGAACAACGCGCGCGTGCTGAACCGGGTGTTCTGGCTCCACACGATGTCGCCACGCGAGACGAAATTCTGTCCGGGTGTGCAGAGGCGTCGTGTCGCGCCCATCGTTCGAGTTGTTGTACGCGTTCGTCGTTCGGTCGCGAACGTTGTTCGGCAGGTTCAGCAGGTTGATGACGTTCTGACCGACCGGGTTGATCCGGTTCTGCGGGATCACGTTGCCGGGGAACTGCCGTCAGCGTCAGCGGATCGATGATCGGCTGCAGGTTGTTGGCGCCGGGGCCCGTTATGGAGCCATCCGCGTTGAGCGTGGCTTTCCCCATGTAGGTCTGGGAGAAGTCGCCCGTGCGCTCGAGCGCGGTCGGCATGTTCGTGCGGAAGACGTCGGTCGGCCGGATGTCCTCCGTGAACTCCTGCGACAGGAAGAAGTAGACCTTCTTCTCGCTGGTCCGGCTGTCGATGAGCTTCGGGATGATGACCGGGCCGCCGATGCTGTAGCCGCCGATGTTCACTTCGAAGAACGGCTTCGCCGACCCGGACTGTTCGCGGAAGAAGTCGTTCTTGTTCCACTCGTCGCGGCGCATGTTGTACCAGCCCGACCCGCGGAACTGGTTCGTGCCGGACTTGGTCGTGATGCTGACGAGACCGCTCGACTGGCGGCCGTGCTCGGCGTTGTAGCCGCTCGTGATGACGTTCACTTCACCGATCGAGTCGATGTTCGGCGTGATGTGCGTCGTGCCGTTGCCGCCTTCTTCGCCGACCGGGACGCCGTCAATCGTGGTGTTCTTGTTGAGCGAGTTGCCGCCGTTGATGCTCAGGTAGCGGCCCGAGTTCCACTGCGCGTAGTCGCGGCTCGTGTGCGAGTCCATGACGCCTGGCAGGATCTTCATCATGCCGAACACGTCGCGGCCCTTGACCTGAACCGAGACCAGCGTGTCACCCGTGATGTTGCGCGTGAGCGCGCTGTTCGCGGTCTGCACGGGCGTGACTTCCGCGGTGATCGTGACCGATTCGGTCACGCCGCCGGCGGTCAGTGACGAGTCGTCCGAGCTCGCGGACCTCGCCGCCCAGCAAGTTGAACTCGTCGATAGTGATCGGCCGGAAGCCGTCCATCTCGACCTTCACCACATACCGGCCTGGTTGCATCGCCGGAATACGGAAGACGCCCTGGTCGTTCGTCACGGCAGTGCGGACCGTTGCGGTCTGCGCCTGAGTGGCGGTTACTGTCGCTCCGGGAACGACGCCGACGTTGTCGGCGACGGTGCCGGTGAGTGCGGCGTTACCGGATTGCGCAAGCGCAGAAGTCGCGCCTGCGAGCAGGATTCCCCCGACGAGAAGGGGCAGTTTCCATCGCGCTCTTTCCATCCATCCGCTCCTTCGACCCGAGATATCGGGCCGCGCTCGACCGCTCCATGAGCAACGGCAAGCCCGGGAGCCAAATCCCGGGCAAAACGTGGCGGAGGCGCGGTCAGCGGACCTGCAGGCTAGTGACTGGGTGGGAGTTAGTCCATACTGGCAATCCAGTAGAAAACGAAAATAAATTGTGTATGAACGCCTCATGGCGTCCGTGGCAAAGTATCCGCGTGAGTCCGCCGATCCCTGACCAGTCCGGGCCGCACAAGCGACGCGCGCGCTACTCGGGCACCCATCCGCGCGCGTTCCACGAGAAATACAAAGAGCTGAATCCCGAGCGGTACACCGCGGAGGTGGAGAAAATCGTCGCCTCGGGCAAAACGCTCGCCGGCACGCATCGTCCGATCATGGTCGAGGAAGTGCTCGAGTGCCTCCGGCCCGCCGCCGGCGACGTCGCCGTGGACTGCACGCTCGGGGGGGAGGGCATGCCCGGGCGCTCCTGGAACGGGTCCAGCCCGGGGGCCGCGTGATTGGCCTCGACGTCGATCCGATCGAGCTGCCGCGCACCGAGGCGCGTCTGCGGAGCGCCGGTTTCGGCCCTGAAACGTTCGTCGCGCGTCACGCGAATTTCGCGGGTCTGCCGAAGGTGATGGCCGCCGAAGGGCTCGAGGCGGCGAACGTCATCCTCGCGGACCTCGGCGTGTCGTCGATGCAGCTCGACAACCCCGATCGCGGCTTCACCTACAAGATGGATGGTCCGCTCGACATGCGGATGAATCCCTCGCGCGGAGAGTCGGCCGCCGGACTGCTGGCACGGGTGAGCGAAGACGAGCTCTCGCGTCTGCTCAGCGAGAACGCCGACGAGCCGCACGCGGATCTCATCGCCCGTCTGCTCAAGGCGACGTCTCCGCAGGACCACGCAAGCCGTCGATCGCGCCGTCCGCGCGGGACTGACGTCGGCGTTTCCGAACTTGCCGAAGCCCGACGTGAAAATGTCAGTCCGCCGTACCCTGCAGGCGCTCCGTATCGCGGTCAATGACGAGTTCGCCGCGCTCGACGCCTTGCTCCGCGCGATACCGCACTGCCTGGCGCCGGGCGGCCGTGTCGCGATTCTGACCTTTCATTCGGGCGAGGATCGCCGCGTGAAGAAGGCGTTTCAGGCGGGTCATCGAGCGGGCGTGTTCTCGGACGTCGCGCGTACGGTCATCCGGTCGACGATGGAGGAAACCCGCGCAAATCGCCGGGCGTCTGCCGCAAAGCTCCGTTGGGCGGTCCGCGCGACGATGTATGCTCGAACCTGACCATCCCTCCAGGAACGGCCATGCCTCGACTCCACTCTCTGCCCTTGCTCGCGGCAACCGGGGTGTGGCTCGCCGTCGCTGCCCAGCCCCTCGTTTCCCAGCAGCCGACGTTTCGATCCGGCACGGACCTCATCGCGGTTGACGTCCAGATCGTGGACGAGGACGGCCGCCCGCTGACGGGGCTGCGGCCGCGATCAGTTCGAAGTGTCCATCCAGGGCGAGCCGCGATCGGTGCTGTCGGTCGACCTGCTGCGCATGGTTCGCGGCACCTCCTGGAGCAGCATCGTCGGCCGCTCGTCCGTTCCGCCCGTCGATCCCAACGCCGACGTCCCGGGCCGGGTCTTCGTGCTTGCGGTGGACGTCATGAGCTTTCGTCCCCAGGGTCTCGAGCGGCTTCTGAAGGAAGCACGGCAATTCGTCAACGCCCTCGAGCCGGAAGATGTCGTCGCGATCTATCCCTTCCCGTTCGAGGGCGTCACGACGCTGACGACCGATCGCAGTCAGGTCGTTCTGGCGCTCGAGCGCCTCGTTGGGACGCGCGAGCGGTTCATCGCGGACGGCGGAACGTACGGCCTGAATCCGTCTGACATCGTGGACCTGTCCACCGTCTCGACGACGCAGACGCTCGATGCCCTGCGCCAGCACCGCGTCACGGAGATCTGCGCCGCGAGCAGCGATCCCGAGGTGTGCGGCCGCAGTGTCATCGCGGAAGCCCGGATGCTGGCGCAGATGGAGGATGGCGACGTCACCCAGCGGCTCGCGAGTTTCCGTGCGCTTCTGACGGCGCTTTCAGGCTCGCCGCACCGGAAGACGGTCGTGTTGATCAGCGGCGGCATGGTCTCGTCGGACCGCCCGGGCGGCCGGCCCGACATCGGTGCGGAGCTCGGCACGCTCGTCGGGCAGGAGGCCGCGCGCGCGAACGCCACCGTCTACGCGCTCTTCGCTGATACCCGCCGCATGGAACTGGGATCGGCCGCGCTCGGCGCGCGCCCGCGCACGAGCGACAATCGCGGCCGTGACATCGCGCTCCTCGGCCGACCGCTCGAGCGGCTGGTGGATCCGAGCGGCGGGGCGATGTTCAGCATCGGGCAAAGTGCACGACGCGCGTTCGAGCGGATTCTGGCCGAATCGTCGGCCTACTACGTGCTTGGCGTCGAGCCGCGGTTCGAAGACCGTGACGGCCGGCCGCGCGAGCTCCAGGTCAGGATTCAGAATCTTCCCCGCGGGGCATCTGTCCGGGCGCGCTCGTGGGTGATCATTCCGCGTCCCACACCGCTCCGTTCGTCGCCGCCCGCGGTCGTTCCGGGATAACCCGGACGTTCCTGTCTGCGGCGCGCCCGAAACAAACAATAGTGTTCAGCGCGATTCAGCCCCGATCCCAGTAAGCCCTTCGCCTACTCGCGACGCACTCTCGCGCGCCACCGAAAATCCACAAAGTCGTAGAAAGAAACACGAAGGTCCACCTTTTGTCGTTCCAGGTGGGACGGGTGGGAAGAAATTCGTACTGGCTTCCAGCACGCCTCTCCTACGAGCGTTTTCGATTGAATCCATGCGAATCGATTATCGAGCGCCAACGGCCTTGGAGTTGCAAAGGCGTTACACCCGGACCCGCACCCTGCGGCCCCTCCCGCGCGGTGTCCAGTGGAGGCCCCGACATGCCGAAGATGCTGGCTTTGGCACTCATGGCCATCGCGCCTGAGTGTGCCCGCGGACGCTCTGGCTCAGGAACGATTCGGCTTCCTGACGGGGCAGATCACCGATCAGCAGAACGCGCCCCTTCCCGGGGCCACGGTCACCATCACCAACACCCAGACCCAGGAAGTGCGGACCGTCACGGCCGATGCGCCAGGGACGGTATCGTGCTGAGCTCGGCGCCGGGCCGCTACACCGTGCGATTCAGCCAGACGGGATTCGCCAACGTCGAGCGCGAGAACGTGCTCGTGCTGCTCGGCGCGACGTTCGAGCTGCCTGGTCGCCTGCTCGGTCGCCGCGCAGACCGAGACCGTGCAGGTCACGCGCGCCGTCCGCTCGTCGACACCCGCAGCACGCAGAGCGCGCACAACGTGACGGAGGAAGAGTTCAACCGGATGCCGAAGGCCCGGTCCTTCCAGTCGATTGCGATCACGGCGCCCTCGGTCAACGAGGGCCAAGTCGAAGGCGGCATTCAGGTGAACGGCGCCAGCGGCGCCGAGAATGCCTTCACGATCGACGGCATCATGACCAACTCCCTCGTCAACGGCCAGTCGCGCCAGAACACGCAGTTCGAGTACCTGCAGGAAGTGCAGGTCAAGACGACGGGCATCTCCGCGCAGTACGGCGGGGCGCTCGGCGGCGTCGTGAGCGCCGTGACCAAGAGCGGCGGCAACACGTTCTCACGGCGAAGGCCACTACTTTGCTGAGGGCAGCGCGCTTGCGTGCCAAGCCCGGTCAACCGGCTCGTGCTCGAACCGAACAACGAGAGACACGGCGTTCTACATGCAGGACACGAGAGCCGGGCCAGGCGATCAGTGAGTTCGGCGGATCGCTCGGCGGCCCGATCGTCCGCGACCGGCTGTTCTTCTTCGGGTCGTATTCGCCGCGCCGCGACCGTCGAACGGACCCGTACAACTACACGGACGGCACCAGCAACACGATCACGCGCACCATCTGGGAGCAGCAGGCATTCGGCAAGCTGACGCTCGCGCTGCCTCGCGTGCGCGTGAACGGCAGCGTCCTCTGGACGCCGACGAAGGCCGATGGGACGCTCACGGCGTACGACGGCGCGACGCCCAACTTCATCAACCGCGCGCAGTCGGGCCTGGCCGCGAACATCGATCGCGGTTACGAAACGAACATGACGAGCGCCACCGGGCTCGGTCGAACTTCACGCTGACGCCGTCGTCGATGGTGAGCGCCGAGGCGGCTTCTTCCGCGACCAGTACGCCGACTCCGGCATTCCGATGATCACGCCGTACACCTACGGCAACTCGACGGAATCGGTGAACGCCATCATTCCACCGTCGCTCTAGGGGCCGGCGCCGTTCGCCAACACGCCACGCGCCCAGATCACCGACGTTCGACACGACCAAGCGCGCGACGTTCGACGTCGACTACGACCACCTGTTCAATTGGGCTTGGCTACGCACGCCGATGCAGGCCGGCTACGGTTTCCAGCGCACGGAGAACGACATCAACTCGTTCTACCCGGGCGGCTACGTGAACATCTTCTGGGGATCGACGCTTCCGTCAACGAGCCGGGCTGGACCGGCACCTACGGGTACTACGAGGTCAACGACCGCCGCATCACGAACAAGGCCGGCAACAACATCCACTCGCTGTTCGTCGAGGATCAGTGGACGTCGAATTCGCGCCTGACGCTGAACCTCGGCCTGCGCACCGAGAACGAGACGGTTCCGACGTTCCGGCCGGACTTCCTCGATACGGCCTTCCAGTTCGGGTTCGGCGAGAAGCTCGCGCCGCGCGCTGGGCGCGGCCTACGACCTCTACGGCGACGGACGCGTCAAGCTGTACGGCAGCTGGGGGCTGTACTACGACTGGACGAAGTACGAGCTGCGTGCGCGGATCGTTCGGCGCCGAGACGTGGTGCATCTACTATCGCGGTCTGGACACGCTCGATCTCGACAGCCTCAGCCTGTCGAACATGCCGGGCAAGGACATCTGGATGAACCCCGGCACCTGCCGCGATCGTCGCGTGCCGTCGTTCGACCAGGACATCGATCCGGACATCGAGCCGATGAAGCAGTCGAGCACGAGCTTCGGCGCGGACTTCCAGGTCGGCGACCACGGCGTCGTGACCGTGCACTACGTGCACAACGATCTCCTCGAGACGATCGAGGACATCGGCTTCCTGAACGCTGAAGGCGACGAGGGCTACCTGATTGGCAACCCTGGCAAGCGCGTCGACGTCGGATTCAGTTCCCGACGGGCACGACGCCGCTCCGGATTCGCGACGCCTCGGCCGAAGCGGCAAGTACGACGCGCTCGAGCTCGGCTTCAACCGGCGCTTCTCCGGGAACTGGTTCTTCAGCGCCAACTACACGCTGAGCCGTCTCTGGGGCAACTACGCGGGCCTCGCCTCGTCCGACGAGATCACGACGCCGACGACCGGCGGCGGATCGGCCGTCGCGCAGCAGCAGTCGTCGAGCGTCGTTCCGTCCGGGCGGCAACGTCAACCGCGCGTGGGACCTCGACGAGCTGCTGTGGGATTCGCACGGCAACCTCGACGTCGACGGGCCGTCTCGCGACCGATCGCCCGCACGTGCTGAAGCTCTACGGCAGCTACACGCATGCCGTGGGGCACGAACATCGGCGGCGTTCATCTATGCCGGCAGCGGCACGCCGGTCTCGACCTACGTCACGTCCACGAACAGCGCGGACTTGTTCGTGAACGGCCGCGGCGACATGGGCCGCACGCCCGCGCTCGTCCGGACCGACCTCCAGCTGTCGCACAACATCTCCGATGGCGGCCGGCCGATCGGTGCGGCTCGAGCTGACCGTGCTCAATCTGTTCAACCGGAAGACGGCACGGCACGTCTACAACTACCTGAACAAGGGCGGCATCGTGCCCGACCGGACGTCGTCATACATCGATCTGAGTGACGTCGGACCTGTCGCAGGGCTACGACTACAACGCGCTGATCCTCGCCACGCCGGATGGAGCGGACGCTCTCGACCCGCGCTACGGGATGGCGGATCTGTTCGAGCCCGGCACGCGCGGGTACGCGACGTTGAAGTTCCTGTTCTAGAACACACACCGTGATCGGACCGCCTGGGCACCGTGCTCAGGCGGTCCGTTCACTAGTCGACCCGCCGTGGCCGACAGATAGAGCGCAATGTCAGCTTGGCCGTGCGCCGCCGTACGTCGGCAGGCATCACGAAACGAATCTGTCAGTGGTCGCGCGAATTAGCGAGCCGGCGCGCGCGGTCCGTATGTCTTGCTGAACCCGTTGCGTGTGTTCGTCACGGTAAAGCTCCCGTCGGCGGAGGCCGTGATCTTGAGGGAATACGCGGGAACATGTCCCGTTGCATTGCCTCGACCTGCTTGGGGCGGTGCCGCGGGAGGAGCGGGCCGATGCGGCCGGAGGCGCCGCGACCGCGGGTGCGGGCGGCGCGGCTGTCGGAGGGAGGGTCGCGGCTGGACCGCGGCCGCGCGGAGGTGCCGTCAGCACGCCGGCAATGGTCGGCATGTCCTCGATGTTCGCGATGTACAACCCCGGACTGTTCTGCTCGAGCATCGCGTTGTACGACCAGTGCATTTGCCAGAGCGCCTCGAGCCCCGGCGACGAGAGAATCGTCTGCATCGGACCAGGGGCGCCTCCCTTGCGAGTGCCGTTCTGCATCAGAGCGACGCGCGGCCGGAGGCCGTGCACGAGCGGCAGGGAACCGGACGCGATCGCGCCGTGACTGCTGGCAAAGTACAGGTCGACCGTCCCGATCGGATTGTTGGGACACATGAGCTCCAGCTCCTTCGTGCGCCACAAGTCACCGAGGTCGATCGCGCGAAACTGTCCCAGAATCACCACGCTGCCAACCGACTGCGCGTCGTCGGGATCGACCATCCCGGCCGTACCAGCCAAAGGGGTGAAGTTCGTGCAGGAAGCGTTCGGCCTGCCCCCGCCCGGCAGAGCCGGCGTCCTCAGCACCTTGCCGCCGGCCGTCACGATCCGCCAGTCGAGACCGGTGATCGGCACGCGGTCTCCGGGCGAGACGACGAGATGCTTCGCCTTGCGATAGAGCTCCGCGTATGCCGCCTGGAAGCCTTCGATCTGTTCGCGCGGTTTTGTCACGGTGAGTTCGTCGGGCCCCGGCGGAATCTGCGCGACGTCCGGTCCTTCAACGGTCGGCCCGTGATCGACGAACGTGCCGATCGGGATGCGTTTCGCCAGCTCGAGGAGGCCGCCGATGTGGTCGACGTGATAGTGCGTCGAGATGAGGTAGTCGACCTGCCTGATGTCCGCCTCTGCCAGGGCGGCCACGATGCGATCCAGGTCTCTCGCCCCCGGAAAGCCCGTGTCGATCATCGCCGTCTGGCCGGTGGGGGAGCGGTAGATCGCGGCCTTGCCGCCCTCGACATCCACGACCCAGATCTCGAGCGGCTTCGCCGAGGTCCGCTGCGCGGCGTGAAACCCTGCGCCGAGGGAGACGACTGACATCAATGCGACGCCCAGACGTTTCATATGACATCTCCAGTCTCGTGATCGATGGCGCGACGCTGCGCGGGCCGGGCGCGTCGGCATCATACTGTCTGCAGCTGACCCCAGCGAAGGAGCCACCATGTCAATCGCCAAAGTGTCCGAAATCACCGCGACGTCGTCGAAGAGCTTCGAGGACGCCATTCAGCAGGGACTCGCACGGGCCGGCAAGACGCTGCGAAACATCCGCAGTGCGTGGATCAAGGAGCAGCAGGTGCGCTGCGACGGCGGGCGGATCACGGAATACCAGGTGAACATGATGGTCACGTTCGTGCTCGATGAGATTAGCGAGCACGTTCGTGCTCGACGACTAACGTGGCTGCACTAGAATCCGGCGCATGACCTCAGGGTGTGCCGGGCGACGGCGTGTTGACGTTCCTGCTGGTCGTCGTCTGCGTCGGCATCACCGTGGCGGGTGCCGGTCAGACGCCGCCGGCGAGCGGCCCGCAGGCCGAGCCTGCCGCGGGAGGCCGTGGCGGCCGCGGCGGCCGCGGCCAGGGGCCGGACATCAACACGGTCCCGGACTTCACGAAGCGAGAGCCGATCAAGGCGAAGCGGCCCGAGGAACAGTTGAAAGACTTCATCCTGCCGCCCGGCTACCGGCTCGAGCTCGTGCTGTCCGATCCGATCATTCAGGAACCCACCGCGATCGCCTTTGACGGCAACGGCCGCATGTTCGTCGTCGAAGATCGCAGCTACATGATCGACGCGGACATGACGGGACAGCTCGATCCGATCAGCCGGATCTCGCTGCACGTGGACACGAACAACGACGGCGTGTACGACAAACACACCGCGTTTGTGGACAACCTGGTGTTCCCGCGATTCGTCGTGCCGTTTGGTCCCGACACGATCCTGACGAAGGAATCCAACGCGCAGGAGCTGTGGAAGTACACCGACACGAACCGCGACGGCGTGGCGGACAAGAAGGAGCTCTTCGACACCGGCTACGGCCGGCTGGCGAACATCGAAGGCCAGGAAGGCGTTTCTCACCTGGACGCTCGACAACTGGATGTACAGCACGTACAACGCGTTCCGCGCGCGGTGGACGCCGCACGGCGTGATCAAGGAACCGACGGCGCCGAACGGCGGCGAGTGGGGCGTCACGCAGGACAACGACGGCAAGATCTGGTTCGAGAGCGGCGCGCCCGGCGTACCGGTCGCGTTTCAGTTTCCGATCGTGTACGGGTTCAATGTCCCCGGAAACTTCGCGATCCCCGACCAGTACGAGCCGGACTTCCGGATTCCGTGGGGCGCTCCCGTGCGTGTCGCCGACATGCAGGGCGGCCTCGGCGCGACGCGGATGCCCGATGGTTCATTGAAGAGCGTGACCGGCAGCGCCGGCAACGACATCTATCGAGGTCACCGGCTGCCGCCGGATCTGGTGGGCGAGTATTTGTACGGCGAGCCGGTCGCCCGCATCGTGCGCCGCATTCACCCGGAGAAGGTGGACGGCCTGACGATTCTTCACAACGCGTATCCGAACAACGAGTTCATCAAGTCGCTCGACCCGCTGTTCCGGCCGGTGGATGTCACGACCGCGCCCGACGGCACGGTCGTACATCACGGACATGTACCACGGCATCATCCAGGTCGGGAATTTCGCGCGGCCGGGCACGTATCTCCGGCAGCGCATCGAGCAGTACGCGCTCGACAAGATCATTCACTTCGGGCGCATCTGGCGGCTCGTCTATGACGGCGTGAAGCCCGATCGATCCGATGCGATCGGCGAGACCTGCGTGTCCCACGCATGAACGACGAGACGCCTGCGCAACTCGTCGTGCATCTCGCGCACCCGAACGGGTGGTGGCGCGACACCGCGCAGCAGCTGCTGGTCCTCAAGCAGGACAAGTCCGTCGTGCCGGCGCTCCGCACGATGGCGCGGACGTCATCGAATCTCCTCGCGCGGTTTCACGCGCTGTGGACGCTCGAGGGACTCGGCGCGCTCGACGCGGCGTTGTCCCGCCAGCTGATGGAGGACCGTCAGCCGCGCATGCGCATTCAGGCGATTCGCGCCAGCGAGACGCTCTACAAGGCCGGCGACCGATCGCTCGGCGCCGACTACGAGCGCCTGACCGAAGATCCGGACGTCGACGTCGCCATTCAGGCGATGTTGACGATGAATCGCTGGAATGTCGCCAATGCGCCGACGGCGATCAAAGCGGCCATGGATCGGAACCCAGTGCGCGGCGTGCAGGTGGTGGCCAACGCCATCCTGAATCCACCGGCGACCGCCGGTCGTGGTGGTGGCCGTGGCGGCGCGGCGCTCGATCCCGAGTACGTGGCCCGGCTCGATCGTGGCGGGCAGATCTACAACGAGCTGTGCGCCGCCTGCCACGGGCCCGACGCGCTTGGTACGCCGAAGCCCGAACTTGGGACCACCATGGCGCCGGCGCTCGCCGGATCGCAGCGCGTCTCGAGCCATCGGGACTACATCGTGAAGGCGATCCTGCACGGAGTCACAGGGCCGATCGACGGCCGGACGTACACCGACGTCATGATTCCGATGGCGGCGAACGACGACGAGTGGATTGCGGCGGTGGCGTCGTACGTCCGCGCGAGCTTCGGAAACCGCAGCCGGTGGCGTCACGCCGGCGGACGTCGCGCGCGTGCGGGCCTCGACCGCGAGCCGGACGACCAGCTGGACCGTCGGCGAGCTGTCCGCGTCATTGCCGGTTCAGCTGCTTCGCGGACAGCTGGAAGATGTCGGCGAGTCAGAACAACGAGGCGGCCAGCGGCGCGCTTGACGTTGACGGGCTGGAATAGCGGCACCGATCAACGCGCCGGCATGTGGTTCCAGATCGACATGCCCGCATCGCAGACGCTGGCCGAAATTCAGTTTCAGTCACCCGTGCCGGGCGGCACCGGCGCGGCCGTCTCGGCCAGCGGCGCGGTGGTGCAGCCTCAGGAACTATCGGGCTTCGGGTTCCCGCGCGGCTACAAGGTCGAGGTCTCGTCCGACGGCTCGACGTGGACGACCGTGGCGGAGAGCGCGTCGCGTGGACCGAGCACGATCGTGACGTTTCCGCCGACGCGTGCGACCGCACTACGGATCACCTTGACCGCGGAGGTCGAGGGCGGACCGGCCTGGTCGCTGCAGGATCTGCGAGTACTTGGGCTGCGGTGATTCATCGTGACCGGACGTCTCGCGGGTGCGTTCGTCGCGTTGTGTCTCTGGATGACGGGAGTCCCGCCCGTTCAGGGGCCGTTGGGGCGTACGCCGCCAGGTGAGGTCAAGGCGCTCGCGCCCGGCAAGTTCCTCGTGGCCTCGCGTGCGCTGCGCGATCCGAATTTTGCCGAAACGGTGGTGCTGTTGACCGACTACGACCAGGACGGCGCCGCGGGTCTGGTCGTCAACGTGCGGACGGACGTCAGTCTCGCGCGCGTCTTCGACGACCTCAGTCTCGGCGCGAACACGGCGAGCACGGCGTTCGCGGGCGGGCCCGTGGCACGAACGAGCGCCATCGTGCTCATCCGATCGCGACCGGGGATGACAGGCGTACGGTCCGTCGTTCCCGGCGTCGACCTGGTTGCGACACGCGAGCGACTCGAGCAGACGCTGACGTCAGAGACCGATCCCGATCGATTCCGCGTGTACCTCGGCCGCGCCGGCTGGGGTCCCGAACAACTCGAGCGCGAGACGCTCGCCGGTGCCTGGCATGTTGTTCCCGCCGAGACCGATCTCGTGTTCGACCCGGAGCCGACCACCGTCTGGCGCCGACTCATCCGGCGGACGGAAATGCTGCAGGCAAACACCAACAGGCCTGCTGTCAGACCGCGCCGAACCTGACTGACCGTCGCGGCCCGGCCATATACTCAGTTCCCGTGACTCGGAGCGCTTGGCTGCACCTCGCAGGCCTCTCGAGCCTGGCCATCGCACAGCCGCTCCTGGGACCGCTGGGCGCCAGTCCGGAATTTTTTATCGCGCATCGTGCCGGCGCCGCCGAAATCCTTGCCCTTACGGCGGGCGTGGTCGTTCTGCTGCCCCTCCTGTTGGCGGCGAACGTCTGGGCGATTGGTTTGGTCGGACCTCGCACGCGCAAAGCATCGCTGCTGTTCGCGTTGGCCGCGCTCACGTCGATCCTCGCAATGCAGGTGGCGGTTCAGGCGGGCCTGAGGGCGTGGTTCGTGGCCGTTCCTCTTGCTGTCGTCGCCGCCGTCGGCGTCGCCGTCTTGTATCTGCGCCTGCCGGTCGCCCGCAGTTTCTTCTCGATGTTGGGGATCGCGGTGATCGCGGTTCCCGCGAATTTTCTGGCGGCGCCAGGTATCAGAAGTCTCGTGCTCGAACCATTCAGCCGCGCCAGCATGCTGGCACCGGCTGTCACCGGTCGTGCCTCGACAGACACGCCGGTCGTGGTGGTCGTATTCGACGAGCTTCCACTCATCTCGTTGTTGGATCGGAGTCGCGACATCGACCGGGCTCTGTACCCAAATTTCTGGGCGCTCGCCCGCGACGGCATCTGGTTTCGTAACGCGACGGCCGTGAACGACTTTACGCAGTGGGCGGTGCCCTCGATTCTTTCGGGCCGGCATCCTCGTCATTCGGCCCTGCCAACCCTGGCCGACCATCCAGACAATCTCTTCACATTGCTCGGCAACTCCCATCGGTTCGAGGTGGACGAAACATTGACGAGCTTGTGCCCGGCTCGATGGTGTTCGGACGACCTTCCAGACACATCAGTCGCGGACCGAATCCGCGCGATGGCGGGGGACCTGCGGGTAATATTCCTGCACGCCACGCTGACGAGCGATTTGACCGCCGGCCTACCGAAGACGACGGAGACCTGGGCAGGCTTCGGAGACAACATTGCACCCGGCCGGCTCGACGATGCGGAGTCGTCGATGGACGAGACGATCAGCCTGCCTGCCGCAAGTTCTCAAAACTCCGGTACGGGCCTGTGGCGGAGCCGGCGGACGCTCGAGAGATGAGCCGTCTCAGGGCAGTGCGGAAGTTCATCGCAGGCATCGAGCGAACCGATCCGCAGCCGTCTCTTTACTTTCTCCACACGCTCATTTCCCATCACCCCTACGGCATGCTACCTGGCAATCGGGAGAACAAGACTGCCGTCGAGCCTCCCGGCAAGGGTGAAGGCGGCTGGCGTCGGGACCAGTCGTGGGCAGTCGCGCAGCACTATCAAAAGCAGCTGCTGCAAACCGGATTTGTTGACGGGCTGGTCGGCGAACTTGTGCAGCGTCTGAAGGACGCGGATCTCTACGACCGCTCGCTGATCGTGATCACCTCGGACCACGGCGTATCCTTTGTGCCAGGCACGTCGCAGCGAGCGTTTTCAACACGGAGCGCCGCCGAGATCATGCGCATCCCCCTCATTGTCAAGGTGCCTCGGGGCATGCCCATTGCGCGACGAATCAGCGACGTGAACGCCGAATCGATCGACGTTCTTCCGACCATCGCTGATGTGCTCGGCCTCCGCCTGTCGGGACAAATTGACGGCTCGTCGCTTCTGAACCCGGCTAGGTATGAACGGCCGACGAAAACGATGTATTCGGGGACGAGCGGTCGCCCGAGGAGCATCAGGGCCAGCGGCCCGGATCTGCGAGCGGCACTCCGTCGGAAGCTCGATCTCTTTGGCGATGGGTCCGCGAATGTCCATCGCGCACCCCGACTCGCTCCCTTCGATCGGCTCGTCGGCCGACCACTCACCGACTTGCGCGTGGTTGATGGCGGCGGTCCGGTCGAGCTCACTTATGCCTGGGCGTTCGACGACGTCGATCCTGACGCCGAGGCGATCCCCTTCGACGTCAGCGGTCGGTTCGCTTCACCACGGCCGGGCGCCATCGTCGGCGTCGCGATCAACGGCGTGCTCGCGGCCGTCACGCGCACTTGGGAGTCGAATCCTCGCGGCTGGCTGGCAACGCCCCCGGTGGATGTCTGGAAGCCGGGACGAAACGTCGTCGAGGTCTTTGTCGTGGAATCGGATCGCGAAAACGTTCTGTTTCGTCGCACCACGTTTGGCGGGGTCCGGCCCGCCGACTTGAACCTGATTTCCGAAGCGGCGAGTGACTGGGGCGTCGTTCAGTCGAACTTCTACGGGCTGGAAGGAATCGAAGACCAGCGGGAATTCCGGTGGACGCGTGATTGGGCAGAGCTGTCCAACCTGTTCACTCACACGCCGCCGCGCGAGGTGCTCGTGGAGGTGGCGATGACGCCAGGTCCGCCAAAGATGCTCAAGATCCAGGCGAACGATTGCACCTTGTTCGAAGGGGACGTGCGCGCCAACTGGTCCGGGGTGTTTTCACTCGGCAACTGTGCGTCGGGAACGAAAGGCCTTGTCTTGCGTTTTGCGACCGAGGCGTCGCGCGGGCCGGTCGATCGACGGCGGCTCGGCGTCGCGATTTCGCGCGTCGTCCTGCGCTGAGAACGCACTCAGTTCAGCTCTTTGACGAAGATGTTCTTCCAGTACAGCTTCTCGCCGTGGTACTGGAGCTCGATGTTGCCCTTGGCCGGCAGCGGCTTCGTGCGGTCCCAGTAGTTTTCCATCTTCACGTTGTTGACGACGAGCTGACCGTTGAGCCAGATGGTCGTCATGTCGTTGTCGCGCTGGATGATGTGAAACGTGTTCCAGCGATCGGCGGGGTTGTCCGCGAAGACGAGGGGATTCCTCGGGCCCGTCTGGTTGTTGTACAGCCCGCCGGAGCCGAGCGGGTTGAACCACATCTGGATCTGCGGCGCGTTCTTCAGGTACACGCCACTGTCCGTCCCTTGCTGGACGCACCAGTCCACGTACAACTCGACGTCGCCGTACTCCTTGACGGTCTGGAGGTTCTGGCCGCCCTTCTCGCCCGTTTCCTTGTTGGCGCCGATGCCGTCGAAGATCAGAATGCCGTCCACGACGGACCAATGCTTCAAATAGACGTCGTTCGACTCCTTCTGCTTCGTCGCGCGTTCCGCCGGTGACAGCTTCTGAAGATCCGCCGGGTTCAGACCCGCCCCGAACCGCAGCGTGCCGATGTCGATGAGCGCCTGCCAGCCGGTCAGGTCCACGCCGTTGAAGATCGACACGAAGCCTTCACGGGCGAGGGCGGGCGGCACCTTGTTGTCCCACTCGGTCGCCTTCGATGTGCAGGTCAGCGTGGGCGGTGGCGTCGGTGGTGGGCCGCCGCGTCCGCGCCCGCCGCGTCCGCCGCCCTGACCTTGGGGCGCTTGACCTTCCTGTGCCGACGCGAGGATGCCCGAGAAACCGAGGGCGACCAACGCGAGGCCTGCGACAACAAGACGGACATGCATGCGAATCATCGAGCTCAACTCCTACTGCCGTAGGCTATCGCAGTACGCCATCGCGATGACGACTGCCACCGTTCGAACCTGGTTGTCTCTGGCCATCGTTGGCGCATGGTGCGTGGGGGAACGACCCATGAGTGGCCAACGCAGTGAAGAGGGAGAGCACGTCATCTATTCCGGGCCCGCGGGCGTTCGGTGTCATCCAGACGGTCGTGTCTTCGTCGGTGACGACCTCGCCCATCGAATCGTTGTGGTCCACCCGGCAGGTCCGGCGGAAATCCTGGGCGGCTACGGCGCAGAGCCGGGTCGTCTGCTCTACGCGGATGCCGTTCATTGGCGAACGGACGGCACATTGCTCGTCGCCGACACGGGAGCCAACCGGATTCAAGTCTGGACGCCCGACGGCCGTTTCATTTCGCAGTTCGGCCGCACACCGACCGGTGTTGAGGCCGCGAAGCGCCTCGTGGTCTTTGCCGCACCGGTACTCGTCGTCGCCGGAATCGTGGGGCTTGTCGCATTCGCGTTCGGGCTGCTTCGGTCGAGAGAAATTGTCCTCGCGCTGGTCGCGCTCGGTCTCGCCGGCGTAGTGATGTGGAGCGCGCTGAGCATGATGTTTTCGCCCAGCCTGAAGAATCCGCGGGATATCTGGGTTGACGTGGACGACCAGGCGTACGTCGCGGACTTCGGAGCCGACGTGGTTCGGGTCTTCGACGCTGCGGGCCGACTCACTCACACGATCGGTCGTCCAGGCGCGGACCGCGGCGAATTGCGTCAGCCCCTTGGCGTCACGATTGATCGGGCCGGCAACGTGATCGTTGCCGATTCCGGGAACCATCGGCTGCAAGTGTTTTCGAAGGCCGGCGACTTCGTCTCGAGTTTTGGAGGCCCGGGCCGCGAGCCTGGGCGTTTCCAGTCACCGCATGGCGTCGCCGTCGGCACCAAAGGGTGGTTGTTCGTCGCCGACCGCGGAAACAATCGTGTTCAGGTGTTGCGCCCGGATGGCAGCCCTTTGATGACGATCGACCAAGCCATGGACGGGTCAACGTTCACGCCCGCTGGACTTTGCGTGGCGCTCGACGACGAACTCATTGCGGCTGACTCAACGGGCCATCGCATACTCAGATGGTCCGCCGACTGGCTGGACAAAGAGGTCAGGAAGAAATGACTATCGCGCTCGCTGCGGCCAGGCCGGATACGGCGACCACTTGAAGATGTTGCCGGTCAGGCTGGCGACATAGATGGCGCCGTCCGCGGCGACGGTCAGCAAGTGACCGGGGCTTTCCATCGATCCCAGGACCGTGCCGGTCTCGAGGTCGATCTTCATCAACCGTCCCGCCAGCGTGTCGTACGTGATGTTCTCGGTGTTGTTGCGATGGGTGAGGATCCACATCTCGTCTTTCGGCGTGATGAAGATCCCTTGCGTACATCCGAGATGCGTCCACATCTTCAGCAGCTTCCCGTTGACGTCGAAGATCTGGATCCGGTTGTTTTCACGGTCGCTCACGTACAACCGGTCTTTCGAGTCGATGCCGATCGAATGCACCACGCGGAACTGGCCCGGGCCGTCGCCCGGCGTGCCCCACGCCGTCACGTAGTTGCCCGAAGCGTCGAACTTGACGACGCGCGTGTTGCCGTAGCCGTCGGACACGTAGAAGTTGCCCTTCGAGTCCCACGCGATGTCCGTGGGTCGGCCGAACGTCTTGTCGTCGGTTCCGACGACGCCTTTCGTGCCCCACGACTGCAATAACTTGCCGTCGTTCGTGAACTTGAAGATCTGGTGGTTGCCGTTGTCGATGGCCCACACGTTGCCTGACCTGTCGACGCGCAGGCCGTGAGGATTGCCGAAGACGCCCTTGCCCCACGAGCGCAGGTACTTCCCTGACGAGTCGAACACGACGATGGGATCGGCCTTCGCGCCGCGCTGAAACACGTAGACGTTGCCGGCGGCGTCGGTCGTCACGGCCGAGACCCGGCCGAACTTGAAACCGTCGGGCATCGTGTCCGGCTCTTCGCCGAAGCGAATCTGCACGCGATATTTGAGCAGCGCTCCCTCGTGCGGATTCCAGGCGTCCGGCACGTAGCCCTGGTCAGGCGACTTGCCTTCAGGCTGATTCGGTCCGGGCTGGCCGAGCGGGAGCGTGCCGCCGCGCCCCTGCGCGACAACAAGTGCGACACCGAAACCGAGCACCGCGACGGACGTGAGGAGCGGCGTTCTCATCGAACACCTCCGATCAGAAGGCGACGCGCGACGTACCTTTGGGCAAGTCCACGCAAAGGATATCCTCGCGCCCCGACCGAACCCAGCTGCCGGCCGTCAGTTCGAGCGGCCGGCTGACCTGCCGCAGTGGGACCGACGATCCTGAGGTCGAGAGTCTTGGACCCGTGCCGGAGATTGCGGACACGCGCACGGTAAACGCCGGGCACGCAAACGGCGCGCTGAACGTCAGCCCACGATCATCCCGCACGATTCGCGTCAGCTCCTTCGCCGCCCAGTAGCGCGCGACCTCGCTCAGCTTCATCCACACGCAGGTTGTCGAAGCGCGCGTGCAGACGGCGAACGACCTCCTGGAAGATCTTGAAACCCAGCTCCTGGCCGTTCCAGTAGATGCCGGTCCAGTGCGCGAGCATGAGCGCCGGCTCACCGCGCTGAATCACGTCGACCATCCGCCCGCGCTGCAAGTCCTCGGTGATGAACCGGTCGACGCCGGCAGGCGGTGTGTTGTCCCAGCCGCCGGTCCAGTCGCCGGTGCAGCCAATGATGCTCACGACGCACCGGGGATCGGCGCCGTCGAGCCCAGCCGCATATTCGACGCGCGGCGCCACGCTCTGCTCGCCGCTGTCATAGAGATGCCGGAAGTAGTGCGGGACCTCGGCCTTGAATACATCGCGCACCGACTCGGCCGTCGCCTGCGCAAGCTCGGGCAAGGCGCGGTTGCCGAAGCCGCCGGGCGTGGTGATGCCTTCGCACGGCAGGCCGACGTTCTTCAGGATCTGCAGCGCGTACGCCATGTAGTTCGCGATCTCATCCACGCTCCGGCCCGTCGTCCAGTCCCAGTTCTCCATGAACTTCAGCGAATGGTCCGGGTACGGATGCCCGGTCTTCGTGTCGATGACGCGGGTGTGCGTGACCATCTCCGGATGGATGTCCCAGTTGGGCATCATCAGCGTCCGGACGAGGTCGATGCTCGCGGCCAGCTCCTGGTCGGTCCATCCAGGCAGCTCGCGGTCGAGCCGGCCGACGCACGCCGGATACGGGACGATGCTGTATTTGCCTTTGACGCCGTGCTCGGCGCACCACTCGCCGAACTTGCGCACGAACGCGTCGGGAATCTCCACCGGCCATTCACGCCAGTTGCGCAGGTAGGCTCTTGTTCGCGTCCGCCGAAGGCGGTGTCGAACTGCGGCATCGCGAATCGGTTGAGGTTCACGAGACAGGTCGAGTCGTCGATGATGAGCCCGACCGGCACGCGGCCGCGCGGGTTCAGCACCGAGATGCCCTCGGCACGCGCGGGGCGGTCACCCGCGATCTGAGCGCGCGCGGAACGGGCGTCCAACGCCAGCGCCGTCGCGCCCAGCGTGGCGTGCTGCAGGAAGCGCCGGCGGGAAGGGGGGCGCGTCATGTTCTTCAGTGCGTCAGCCCGTAGATGAGGCTGTTCACGCCGAGCTTGTAGGCCTCGTTCGTCTGCGCCATGGGCCGCAAGCCGCGCTCGGACCATTCCCAGAACTGGGAAATGTCGGTGTTGTAGGCGACGAACATGCTGAGTCGCTTCGACGGATCGTTGTCGACAAAGAGCCCGCGGAAGACTGGACGGCCGCTGTTGTACGCCTGCGGGAAGATATCGAGCGAGTCGATATCGAAGAACTGATGGAAGATCGGGTGCGAGACGTCGAGATCGATGAACTCGGCGTCCGCCTTCACGCGTTCCATGTTGTCGGCGAACTGCGCCCAACCGCGGCCGCCTCTCCACTGCTCGGTCTTGAAGTCGTCGACGATGACGAAGCCGCCCTTGTCGAGGTACTGGCGGAGCGCCACGGCGTCGCCGTCCGTCATGTCCCACCAGCTCGGCTCGATGAGATAGAGCACCGGGTATTTGAAGATCTCGGGGTCGTCGAGTGACAGCACGTTCGTCTCCTCGACGTGCGGCGCGACGCTCGTCAGCGCGCTGACGATCCGCATCAAGTTCTCTTCCGAGGTGGGGTAGCCATGAGACCATGCCGGCTGGCCCCGGTACCAGTAGCCGTCCGGCAGGGTTTGATAGCTCACGCGTACGAACGTGAACCGGCCGTCATACCGCACGTTGGAGGCCGGCCGGGTTGGCGCTCGAAGGGCCTCGAAGCCGCCGGCCCATGGCCGTTGAGCGACGAGCAAGGCCGATGCGCACGCGACGAGACCGGCGACAATGAGCGGACCGCGCATCACTGTCAGACTACCGGATCCATGGAGGCAGGCATGCTCACGCGAAAGGATTTTCTGGACGTGCTCGTCGGGGGGACCGCGGGCTTGCTCTCGCCTCAAAGCAGCGCGGCGCCCGCGCCCCGGAAGCTCGAAGGCGAGGCGATCAAAGGCGCGACGGAGGCCGTCCGTAATTTCATCCTGCGGACGACCTTCCAGTCGTTGCCCGCTGCGGTCGTCGAGCAGGGGAAACGGTGTCTGGTGGACGGATTCGGCGTCATTCTCGCCGGTTCGACCGCGCCCGGCAGCGAGATCGTCCGCGAGTACGTGAAGGCCGCCAGCGATCGGCGTGATGCGACGATTCTCGGGCGCAACCCGTTTGGCGCGCCGGCGTCGTTCGCGGCGCTGGCCAACGGTGCCAGCGGGCACGCGATGGACTACGACGACACGCAGCTATCCACGACGCCCGATCGAACGTTCGGGTTGCTGACGCATCCGACCATTCCGGCGCTCTCGGCCTCGCTCGCCATCGCCGAACGGCTCGGCGCGTCGGGCCAGACGTTTCTCGAGGCGTTTCTTGTGGGGTTCGAAGTCGAGTGCAAGGTCGCCGAGGCCATCGACCCGGCGCACTATCGCCGGGGATTTCATAGCACAGGCACGTCGGGCACGTTCGGTGCGGCCGCAGCCGCGGCACGGTTGATGAAGCTGACCGGCCCGCAGATCGATCACATGCTGGCGATCACGTCGAGCGTCGCCAGTGGCATCCGCGTGAACTTCGGATCGATGACCAAACCGCTCCATGCGGGACGCGCCGCCGAGAACGGCATCTTCGCGGCTGAGCTGGCGTCCCGCGGATTCACCGGCGGCACGGCTGGTCTGGATGGACCGTGGGGTTTCTTCCAGGTGCTCGGAGGCGGCGCGGATCTCGATCGCCTGATTCCTGCGCTCGGCAACCCCTACGCCATCCTCACCCCGGGTGTCTCCTTCAAGCCATACCCCTGTGGTTCGCTGAGCCACCCGAGTCTCGATGCGATGCTCAAGGTCGTCGTTCAGCACAACCTGACGGCCGACAACATCAAGGCGGTCCGCCTGCGCGCCGGGAACAACATCCTCGAGCCGCTGCGCTACACGATGGTGAAGACTGAGCTCGAGGCGAAGTTTTCGATCCCGTTCCTGCTCTCGGCGATCGTCCTGCGGCGACGGGCCGGCATGCGCGAGTTCACCGACGAATTCGTGGCCAGTGCGCCGGTCCAGCAGATGATGCGGCGTGTCACCGGCGTGTTCGATCCCGGAATCGAAGCCAAAGGCTACGACAAGATCCGCAGCATCGTGGAGGTCGATCTCTTGGACGGCCGCACGTTGGTCGAGCCGGCCGACGAACGCTATCGAGGCGGACCCGACAAGCCGTTCACGCGGGACGAGCTTCACGGAAAGTTCCGCGACTGCGCCGAGCTCGTGATGTCGAACGATCAGATCACCCGGGCGCTCGCGGCCATCGAAGCCGTCGAGACGATGGCCGACGTCCGGCAGCTCGTGCGTGTGCTCGCTCCGGCTATGGCGTAAGCGCGGTCTTCGCCAGGACGTACAACGTTGCCGGCCTGGTGCCTTCCTCCTGGATTTCGAATCCGGCCGCCTCGAGCTGCGACCGCCACCGGTCGGGGCTTGCGGAATGGTTGAAGTAACCGTGTCCGTGCGGCATGGGATAGGCCAGGCGAACCCAGAAGTCGACGTTGAGAACGATCAAGAGAAACTGGCCGCCGGGTTTCAGGACGCGATTGATTTCGTGGAACGCCCTCGACACGCCTTCCTGGTTGAGGTGATCGATCGCGGCCACGCTGACCGCGGCATCGAAACGATCGTCCGGCCATCGTGGCCATCGCCGCCGCAGCGCCACGATCGTGAGCACCGCGGCAACCGCAAAGGGCACCAGATGCGCGTGCGTCCAGGCCATGGTGTAGCCGAAGTTCGTACCGTGTCATGCGGAGGAGGAGTACGTGGCTGCGGCTGAACCCGCGCTGAACGCGCTGTTCAGCCGCCGTTCAGGAGCGGATCGGCTATAACGGCAGGTCAGGAGGCTCGGGTGCGCGTGCTGATCGTCGAGGACGAGCCGTCGTTGTCCGAGCAATTGACGTATGCGATGAGCGAGGCCGGCTATGCGGCCGACGCTGCGCGCGACGGCGCGCGCGCGGATTTTCTGATCCGAACCGAGGTCTACGATGCCATCGTCCTCGATCTCGGTCTGCCGGGAGTGGACGGGCTGACCCTCCTCAATCAGTGGCGCAACAGCGGCGTCACCATACCCGTGCTCGTCCTGACTGCCCGCGCGAGCTGGCACGAGAAGGTGCATGGGATCGACAGCGGGGCCGACGACTACGTGGCCAAGCCATTCCGGATGGAAGAAGTGCTCGCGAGGCTGCGCGCGCTCATTCGAAGAGCCAGCGGCCACGCGAACGCCGTTCTTCAGTGCGGTCCGGTGACACTCGACCCGCGCCAGGTGCGTGTCACACTGCACGGCGAGCCCGTCCGGGTCACCAGTCACGAGTTTCGCGTGCTGTCGTACCTCATGCACCATCGTGACCGTGTCGTCTCCGGCAGCGAGCTGATCGACCACATCTACGCGCGTGACCTCGATCGCGATTCGAACACGGTCGAGGTGTTCATCGCGAGGCTGCGCCGAAAGCTCGGCGCGTCGTTCATCGAAACGGTACGCGGGCTGGGATACCGCTTGTCACCGCCCCCTCCATCATGAGCGGCCCGTCACTTCGCGGTCGTCTGTTCAGCGGCGCTCTCTTCTGGTCCATCGGCCTGCTGCTTCTTGCGAGCGTGGCGTCTGTCCATGGCCGTCGATCACCATCCCACCGCCGCGATCGGTGTCCATCGGGCGCTCGCCTACGGGTTCATCGTGCCGACTGTCGCGGTGCTGTTCATGGTCGCGGGGTTCCTGCAGGTTCGGCGCGGGCTCTCGGGCGTCGGTACCTTGCGCGACCGGCTGGCCGGACTCCGGGGGGGCCGCCACCACCGGCTCGACGGCACGTATCCTTCTGAAGTCCAGCCGCTCGTCGACGATCTCAACGGGCTGCTCGACGAACGCGACCAGGCCGTTCAACGCGCCGTGACCAAGGCCGCCGACCTCGCGCACGGTCTCAAGACACCGCTGGCCGTGCTCGCGCACGAAGCGGACCGGGCGGAGCGGGCCGGCCAGCGCGACGTTGCCGTGTCGATCCATCACCAGGTCGATCGGATGCGCAAGCAGGTGGACTATCAGCTTGCCCACGCGCGCGCGTCGGTTCCCGGCCGTTCCTTCAGCGGTCGCGTGGTCATCGCCGAGTCTGTCGAAGGACTCGTCCGCGCGCTGGAGCGGTTGCACGCCGAGCGCGGCCTCGTCTTCGACCGGCGGCTCGATCCCGCCGCGATCGCCCGCGGACAATCCTTCGACATCGACGAGATGCTGGGCAATCTGCTCGACAACGCCTGCCGGTGGGCGCGTTCGCGCGTCTTCATCACGGCGGCCGCGGAGGGACCGAACGTCCTCGTCACGATTGAGGACGACGGTCCCGGTCTCGACAAAGCGATGCGTGAAGCCGTGCTCCGCCGCGGCGTCCGAGCGGACGAGTCGGGCCCGGGTTCCGGCCTGGGCCTGGCCATCGTCCGCGATCTCGCCGAGCTCTATGGCGGATCCGTCACGCTCAGTGACGCCGTTACGGGCGGGCTCCGCGTCGAACTACGACTGCCGGCCTGACGCGGGCAACCGGTATTCGATCGCTGTGACTGGCCGGAAAGCTACTCGCGCGCGCTCGCGCTCGCCCAGACAAGTCCTACCGGATTCCTGAACGGTGCGCATAACGGGCGAGCAGGCTCTGCCCGTGCCGCAGCCTCTGGTACGCCCAGCTCGGCAGCACGCCGCGGCGAGGTGTCAATGGAATCCACGTGCCCGGCGCCGGGCAGCGATCGGCCAGTGCCGTGAACGCCTCAATCAGCTGACTCACCGCCGGGTCGGTCTTCTGCCGGCCACCGGGCTTGCGCCGCCGACGTCCCGCGCCGCCGATCGCCGGGTTGGTGTTGATCTCGTACACGCGCAGCCGGCCGTCAACGACGCCGTAGTCGATGCGTCCGTACTCGATGTGTGCGGCTGCAAAGACTTCACGAATCTGGTCCGTGGTGCGGGTTGTCCGCGATATACCGGTGCTGCTCCTCGCGGATCCGATCGTTCATGACGCGGGAGGACCCTTTGACGAGCCACGTGCGGCTCGCGATCACATGCCAGGGCACGACACGTCCGTTGACGAGGAGCGCCCCGTACTTGCGGAATAGCCCGTCGTCGCCAGCATCAGCCGAACATTCCGTCACGAGGAGTTGCGATCGCCAGGCTCGCTTCGCGCGCAGGCGGTCGAGGGCGTCATCGAGCGCGCTTCGCGTCGTGAGCAGCGCCGTTCGCGGGCCGCCGTGGTCATGCTCGCAACGCACGAACACCGGAAAGCGGACGGCGCTGAGGTCTTCGTCCGCGCGATAGACGTTGAAGTCGTTGACGCCCTGTTCGAAGAGGCCGCGTAGCAGCTGAAAACGCAGCCGCACGCGCCGTGGGTCGTTGACGAGGTGCGCGGAGCTCGACGCGCGAAGGGTGTCCCACAGCGCAAGCACGCCTGCCATGTCAGCGGACGGCACTCGCTCGAAATCCGAGAAGACGTACGTGGCAGCTGGCACCTGGCGCCGGACGAGAAGCGATTGGTACGTGGCCACGTGCAGGCACCGGGCGAGCGCGCCATCCCACCGTTGGGCGAGGTTTCGAAGCGGTCCGTCGAATCCGACGTTGACGACGACGCAGACGGTCGGGGTCGGGCGCGAATTCACGACGGCGAAGGGATAGTACGACGACAACTATCGCACCGGGGTCGAACCTTGTCGTGCCTGGAAGTGCTCCTCCCAGTCGTCGAGATCCTTCGGCCAATCCTGCTTGAGCAGGCGCGAGAGGCCGCGGTCGGCGAGCAGCCGCCCGCCCGTCTGGCACGTCGGACAGTAGTTGCACTCGTTCTCGGCGTACGCGATGCGCCTCACCGAGGTGCTACAGACGGGGCAGGGCTTGCCGAACCGGCCGTGCACCGCCATCTCAGGCCGGAAGGCGGTGACCTTCGACGGAAACTGATCGCCAGCCTCGTCGCGCAGCCGGGCGATCCACTCCGTCAGCGTCGCCTTCGTCGCCTCGTGCAACCGGGCGATCCCGTCAGCCGACAACTTGGACGTGAGCTGTAGAGGCGACAGCTTCGCGCGATGGAGGATCTCATCCGAGTAGGCATTGCCGATGCCACTGAACAGGCGCGGATCGGTCAATGCGCGCTTGAGCGTGTGGTTCTCGCGCATGAGCGCCTCGGTGAACTGGTCTGGTGTTGAACCGAGCACGTCGACTCCGCCGCGATCGAATCGGGCCAGCTCCGTCACGCCCGAGACGAGGTGAAGCGACGCGCGCTTCTTCTTGCTGGCCTCCGTCAGAAAGAGCACCCCATCCGGAAAGTGAAATGACGCCAACGTGTTCCGGCCGCCAAGGGTCTTGCCCGGCGCGCGCCATTGAAAACGTCCGGCCACCATCAGGTGAACGACGAGATGAAGATCGTTCTCGAAATTCAGAATGATTTGCTTGCCGAGGCGAGACAGCCCCGTGACGTGGAGTCCCTCCAGGGCGCGAAACGGCGGCGAAACCGTTCGCAGAACGAACGGGCTCGCGACACGAACGCGATCGAGCCGTTTGCCGGCGATTCTCGATTCCAGCGCCCCGATATAGAGAAGGACATCAGGAAGTTCCGGCATACGTTCCGCGACGATGAAGCGGCCGGCTATTGGCGGGTGGGAATGGCGAGGCGGGCCGAGAGCACGGTGGCGACCAGCAACAGGCCGGCGAGGCGTGTCTGGGGGAGGGCCATCTCGAGGTTCCGAGTGGGCGAGATGCTAGCAGATTGTGGCCCGCAGTCGTCGCTCGGCATCACTGCCGTGCTGCCGAACTGGTCGGCTTCCGCCGAATGCTCTTTAGTCGGCCCAACGTCGACTTTTTCTCTAGCGGTCGCGGATGGACCTCGAACCTGCCCGGCCCAACAAACTCAAACTATCGCACAGAGATTCAAGGTGTTTCGCGCGGTGAGCCGGCACGCTGACGGATCTGGCCTCCCGATTGCTTACTGGTGACCACCATGACTCCCCTCCGCAGCGTTCTACTCACGGCCGCACTCGTGGCGTTCGTCGCAAGTCCAGCGCACGCCGCACTGATCGACTTCACCGATGCCGATGCGTGGGGAGGACGCGGAAGGGGCTTGCCGGGTTCACCTCGCTGACGACCTACGACGGCCTGAAAGTCACGGTGACCACGCAACGCTCTCGGTGATTTCTTCTCAGCTTCAACGCTGCCGATGTCCACGGGAGTTGCGCCGTGCGACGGTCGGAGCGTTGGCGTGTGACGGCGACGGCCTCGGGGTGGCGGACGACGAGGTCACGCTACGGACCCTGATGGTCTCGGCGTCGATAGCACAGAGCGGTTTACGTTTCAACGATGCCGTGACGGATTTACCGCGCAGGTCAGGATCACCGGTATCGGGTTCCTGGAAGTCGTCTTTGATCCAGAACGCCTTGACGGGAGACGCCGTCGGCCGAGACTGCGATGTGGACATATCTCCAACGATCTCGACGACGTTCGCTGACCGGAACGGGCAACAGCCTTAGACTCGGGACTCGGGATCGCGACAGTCGACCAGGCATGGCGTGAATTCACTCTTCTTTTACTCGGTCGCTCCAGCGGCCAGCGAACTCAGATTTCTTGGCGTCGCTGTCGTTCAGCAGGAGACCAGCAATCTAGCCTTAACCCCGTCCCAGAGCCTGCCACGCTGGCTGCTGACCGGAGCGGGACTTGCCGCCGCCTTCAGGGCGCGTCGCCGCCGCGCGTAGATGTAGATCGGGATTCGGGATTTCGATCGCCGGCGCCTAACGGCGCCCGCGATCTGTGTACAGCCGCATCAGAGACGTCAGCCACCTGAAATACGGCCGAATCCACATCGGCTGAAGCGTTCGCCTCATGACGCCAAGGTACGGGCGCGCGCGCTCGCGAAGCGGCATGACCTCCGGCCAGCGCCGCTGAAGCTCCTCGAAAATCTCGGACACGAGCGCGGGCGGAAGATGGGAGAGGTCGTGGTTCTCCTGCCGCGTCACGATGATTTCCCACTTGCGGCCGACGCGATGGAAGAACAGCGGCGTGCCGTCGATCCAGTACTGCACGTGTCCCTTGTTCAGCCAGTCGCGATCGGGAATATTTTTCGGCTGCGTCGCGAGGACGTACGGCTGCCGGACGGCGTCGAAGCCCATCCGGAATGTCTCTTTGTCGCCGAAGAGGTACCGGTAGTAATAGCCGCTTCGCTCGTTAAGGTGAAGCGTGAGCATGAGCGCCGACCATGCGCGCGTCTTGTCCACGACGAACTGTCCGGACTCGAACTCCTCGCCGCCGGGCTCGAGGCCGAAGTCCTTCCGGAGCTGCGCCGCGCCGAGCTTCGTCGTGGCTGCGACAGGGTCGGACCAGAACAACGCGCCCGATTGCTGGTACTCCGGCGTCTCGAAGAGAAACGTCGGATCGGCACAGACGCTGTTGTCGGCGTCCAGAAACAGGACCTCGCGAAAGGCGCTGTGCACAACCGAATACGGTTTGATGCCGTGCGCCCCGTTGAAGAGTCGGTTTCGTCCCCACGACAGTGCGCCGCCATCCCTGAACGTCACGCCGTACGGCTCGAGCCACTGCTTCAGGGGCTCGTTGATCTCGCCGTCCATGTGCCACAGCTCAATCGGCAGGGTGCAGCCGTGGTGTCGCAGGCTCTTGATCAGGATGAACAGGTACGGCGCGAATTTCTGCGATCCGCACGTGACGATGCCGCGTCCCTGTGCGGTCTCCGGGCATCGTGTGGTTGATGTCAGCGCCTGCTGGTAGAGGTCGAAGTACTTCGCGCGCTCCGCGTCCATTGCCCCCGCTGGCCCCGGCATACGATGTATCGCGCCTCGCCGTCTCGGCGGCCGGGTCTTACGTGCGTTTCGAGGAAGAGAATATCCGATGGCAAAGGTGAGTGTGTTCGGTCTCGGGTACGTCGGTTGTGTGTCCGCGGCGTGCCTGGCGAAGTCCGGCCATCAGGTCGTCGGCGTCGACGTCGATGCCCGAAGAGTCGGGCTCGTGCGCGACGGCCGAGCGCCAGTCGACGAGCCAGGCCTGCACGAGCTCGTGGCCGAGGCGACAATCGGCCATCTGACGGCGACTGCTGACGTCGGCCTCGCAGTCAACGAAACCGACATTGCGCTGATTTGCGTCGGCACCCCGGGCCGTTCCAATGGACAGCCCGACACGACGGCGATTCGAGACGCCGCGAAGCAAATTGGACGCGCCCTGTCAGGCCGCGCGAGGCCGTTCACGGTCGTGCTTCGCAGCACCTGCCTACCGGGCACCGTCGAAGACGTGATCCTTCCGACGCTAGAAGCCACGGCGGGGTCCGGGACCGCGATCGCCGTCGGCGCGAATCCGGAATTCCTCCGCGAAGGCACGGCGATTCGGGATTTCTATTCGCCGCCCATGGTCTTGATTGGCGCGACGACACCCGAGACTGCCGGGCGCATTGCGGCGCTGTACGGTGACGTCGACGCGCCGCTGGTCACGACGGCAATCCGAACCGCGGAGGCCGTCAAGTACGCGTCGAACGCCTTTCACGCCTGAAGGTCTGTTTCGCGAACGAGATGGCCGAGATCGCGGCCGAGGGGGCGCCGACCCGCGCGAGACGATGCGCATCTTCGCGATGGACCGGAAACTCAACATCTCGGACGCCTACCTGCGGCCGGGTTTCGCCTTCGGAGGGCCGTGTCTCGCCAAAGATGTCGACGCGCTGGTCTGGAGCGCGGAGAGTCAGGCGATCGACACTCCGCTGCTTGCGGCCATTCAGTCGTCCAATACGCGGCAGATTCGTCGAAGCGTCGAAGCCGTGCTGTCGACCGGGAAACGCCGCGTCGGGCTCATCGGCCTCGGCTTCAAGCCCGACGCGCGCGATCTCCGCGGCAGTCCCGTCACGGCGTTCGCTCGCGCGCTCGTGGACGAAGGGTGCGATCTTCGCGTCTTCGAACCGCTCTGTCGTCCCGAGACGCTTGCCGCCGAGCTTGCGTTTCTGACCAATCGGGTCTGCGGCGATCTGGGCAGCCTCCTCACGCACGCGGACGTGCTGGTGATTGGGCCGGGCGTGGCCGCCGCCGACGCGGAACGGGTGCGTAGTGTGGCGGCGGACCGTGTGGTCGTGGATCTGACGACGCCCTGGCTCAGCGCGCGAGTCGCCGGCGCCGAGCGCGCCAGTGATCTCGTATGACTCGATGCCGAGAGCCTGCCGTGAGCGGATATGTCGCCCGAAGGAATTCTGACTGGGCGATCGACTTCCAGTTCGTCGCGAGACGATCGGCCGTGCGCCAGGCGAGCGCCTGAATCGTCAGCGTCGGATTCTTCGCTCCACTCGTTCCCATCACCGAGGCGCCGAGGATGCCGAGGTTGGGCGCTTCGTGCGAGAAGCCCCAGCGATCGACGACGTTCGTGTCCGGGTTGTCGCCCATCCGCGTGCCGCCGTAGGCGTGGGATGACGGGCCCGTTCGATCCGAGCATGCTGCGGACGATGGCGATGGCGCCGGCCGCCTGGTACCACTCGACCGCCTTTTCCTGGATGAACGCGGCGATCTTGCGCTCGTTCTCCTTGAACTCGAACGTGATCCGGCAGACGGGGAATCCAAGCGGATCTTTCACCACGGGATCCAGATCCAGGAAGTTGTCTTCATACGGCAGCGTTGTCTTCTGGACGTAGGCATTGCTCCAGCGATCGGCGTTCTCCTTGATGAACGCTTTCCACGCCGAGCCCCACAGAGGTGCCCGGCCGAACGTGTTCATGTTGGCGGCGGCAATGGGCCGCCGATCCGAATACGCGAACAGGTTGCCGCCACCGATGAAGTCGAGGCCGGAGTGATCGAAGTTGTCGTCGGCCCAGTTGTCGATGCCGGTGCCTTGCGCCGGCAAGCCGTACCAGTTGTTCAGGTTGCGAGGAAACAGCCCGATGAATGCCGGCACCCTGGTTGTGGCTGAAGTAGTGCCGGCCGACCTGGCCGTGATTGTTCGAGAGGCCGTTCGGATACGCGCGCGATTTCGAGAGCAGCAGAGCCGCACGTTCTCGTACACGTAGCAGCCCGAGCAGCACTGCCGCCGCCGGCTGAATCACCTCGCGTGCCGTCCTTGAGATACGTCACGCCGGTGACGCGGCCGTTCGCCGTCGACGTTGATGGACGTGACCGTGGCCTCGGTCACGACCTCGAGCCGGCCGGTCGCCTGCGCCTTCGGGATCGTCGTGACCGCCGTCGAGTTCTTCGCGCTCACGTGGCAGCCGCCGCGGTTGCAGAAGCCGTGGTACAGGCAGGCGGAGCGATCCTGATACGCCTGCGAGTTGATCGCGGCCGGTCCCGGAGAAGCGCGTGCCATCCGAGCTTGCGGCGCGGCGTCCGCCATCATCTCGGTGAAGCCGCGTGCTCCTGAGCGGCGGCATCGGGTACTCGCGCCGCCGCGGGCCCTCGAAGATGTTGCCGCGCTGATCGATCGTCCCGCCGATGTTGCCGGCCTTGCCCGACACGCCAATCTCATACTCGACGGCGTCGTAGAACGGTTCGAGCTCGGCGTAGTCCAGCGGCCAGTCCTCGATCGTCGATCCCTTAGGGATTCGGGACGCGCCGTACCGGCGCGTCGTTTCGCTCACGACCTTGAAATCCCACGGGCTCAGCCGCCAGCTCTGCGCCCAATAGTGCAGCGTCGTCCCGCCGACGCCGTTCATCATCGGGTGGATCGCCTGCCGCGGCAAGGTTGGCGACGAGGCGTTCGGCCGGAACGTCGGGAATCTCGCGATTGGCCTTCTGCGCGGCCTGCGGCCAGCCGCGGAAGTTGTTTCGCAACTCGTCGGGCGCGAAGTCCGACGGCGAATGCCATCGTCCCGCTTCGAGGCCGACGACGTTCAGTCCGGCTCGGGTCAGCGGAAGTGCCGCGACGCCGCCCGTGGCGCCAAGGCCGATGATGACGACGTCGGTGGGCCGCTGCCTAGTCGCCATGGTGTCTGATGAGCCGGATGAGACCCGCCCGCGCAGGTCTCGGCGAGAACATGCCGAGGTCGTACGCGGACGTGCGCACAGGTGTCAGCTTCGCGTCGAGCCGCTGGTCGCTGGCGCTGACGGCGAGCCGCAGACCGGGATAGCCGAGCAGATCCCACCCGACGAAGTTCGCGTTGCCGCCGTAGTACGGATCGCCGAACGTGCCCTGGAACGTGTGCGTGCGAAGCAGGTTGAAGAACGTCGCGGCGCTCGGCGTGAACCCGGTGGCGGTGTTGCGTTCCATGTCCAGGAGCACGTCGTCCTGGTCGCGCGCGGAGAGCGTGGCGAACACTCCGCCCTTTGCGCGTTGCGCGTGCGCGTCCACTGCGGCCAGACCGGTTCGATAGGCGTCGCGTGAGGCGGCCAGCGCACCGCCGAGCGCACGGTCGATGTAGCGGGCCGCACGGGCCTCACGCGCGCCGGGCCCGTTCTCGTCGGTGGGGATCAGTCGAGCCACGATCGCGTCGAGGGCCGCCGCTTCCGGCGCCGTCAGATTCTCGAGCGGATCGCCCTGGGGCGAGCGACGCTCGGCCGCGAATGCGCCGATTGGCGCGACCGCAGCTGCCGCGCCGGCGATGCCGGCGTGCTTCAGCCACTCGCGGCGAGTCAGCCCGGATCCAACGTCATCCAAGGGGTCAGCCATGGGGATGTGCGCGTAGCCTACCTCAGCCACTCGTTCGCCACCAGCCGGCCGAGTTCCGCCATGAACGGCCGTCCAATGGAGTCGTACTGGTACTGGTCGTCGTTCAGGACGCCGTCGCTGTTGGTGTAGATGACGGCGGCCACAAAGACCGCCCGGCCGTTTGCCGGATTTCGCACGATACGCGTTCTCGACGGTGAAACCGTAGGCCTGGCCGATCTTGCCGGTGACCTCGATGCGTTCGCCGGGCCGCGTGACGGGAAAAACGCGCCGAATTCCCGGGAGCAGGAACTTGGAGACGTCGTCCGGGAACGCGGCCGGCGGGTACACCGGGTTCGAGGACTCCGACGGATACCGAGTCATCGCGTCGAGGAGCAGTGCGCGATGTGCGTCGGTCAACCTGAGCGGTCGGTCCGCCCACGTCGATGTCGGGGCGCGCGACCTTCACGAGCAGGTTCTGCAGATCCAGCAGCGACATGCCGTTGCGTCGCGAGAAGTCCATCGGTTCCCGGATCGTTTCAACGCCCCGAATGTATGCGGTTCCGATCAGAAGTCCCGGACCCCGGTTGCCGAGAGGTCTCGCGCTGGTGCGTGCCGGCACGACGATCGGCGGCACGTCCCGGTGGGTGAAAGGTGACCGCCGCGGACGCGCGAGGATCCGGAATGGCGCGCGTTTCTGACAACCGGTGCGTGATCACCGTCGAGTCGAAGCCGAGGCGCCGCATCGCCGCGTTGAGCTCGTCGTAGCCGACGAGGTCGTAGAGGCGATTGAATGCCTGATTGTCGGACACCAGCGCGAGCTTGCGAATCTCGTGCGCCACCGTGATCCGTCCACCAGCCAGGTTCGTCGGATCCTCCTGTTGAGGGCGATCGCCGTCGAACAGGGGTGCAATCTCGAGCGGCGTGTCGGCGAGATCGATCGAACCGTTCGCCGCGCCGAGGCGTTCGATCGTTTGAAGCGCCGCGACGGCCGCCGCGAGCTTGATGGCGCTGGCCGGATAGAGGTACTCGGCGCCAAGCCGGTAGCCCGACCTTTCAGTCGCGGCGCGCGTCCAGGCGCGGTGTCCACGGTCGAGATGAGCGCCTGAACTCGGTAGGTCGCTGCGTCGCCAAGCGGGGCCATCGCGGCATCGGCGAGATGCCGCCGAAGGACGGGCTCCAGGTCGGTCGCCACGCGCGGCGCGCCAAGCGCGCACCCGCCGCAGCACAGGATCACGAGCGCTCTGGCGATTTTCACTCGTGCAACAATACCCGCCCGTGACGCCCTCCGCGACCTTCGACGAGCGCCGCGCGACCGCCGATAGGGTCTTTCGAGGCGCGCTTGGCGTCAACGTCGCACTCACGGCGTTTTGGCTGTTCGCGGTCCTCACACAGCGGCCGATCCCGTTCTTCGGCGAATACAACGCCTCGCTCGAAGCGCTCGGCCGCGTGTTGGGCGGCGTGCTGTTCTTCTACGTCGGGCTGGGGGTTCATCTGGTACGCGATCAAGGCACGCCTGCTTCGATGGGTGGGATTTTCGAAAGAGGAGATACGGCAGGCGTTCTCGTCGCGGATGGACGCGCCATTCGACGTCGCGTCGTTGACGTCGCGCTATTCCGAGCGTCGGATCCGTATCGTCGACATGATCGGCAGGCGTGGCCGGTTCATCACGCTGGCCGCCGCCGGGTTCTACTATCTCTACCTCGAGATTGAGCGTACGCAGACGGGGAGGTTTGCGACAGCCTTTCTCACGGACAATCTGTTCGACGCTGTTCTGACCAACTGGATTTTTCTCGCCTTCTACTATCGCAACGGCTTCCTGGCGGCGGCGTTCTACGGCCCGCAGTCGCGCGTCATGGACGGCGTCCTCGCCCGCGCGAACTGTCTGCTGATCACCACGCTGTGGCTGGCCTTCAAGTTCATTCTCGTGCCGATCGGTGCCCGGCTTGCGGTCGTGTACCAGCCGCACGAGTTTGCCGCCGTCTTCGCGATGATCTGGGGCTCGTACATCGCCGCCGACGCGCATGGCGGAGATTGGCGGTTCGCTCTTCGGCAAGCAGACGCTGCGCGTCTGGGGCATTGGCGACATCAACCGCAAATCGGTCGGCGGAACCGTCTCGGGCTTCGTCGCGTCGCTCGTGTTGTGCCTGGTTGTTGTACTGACTCACGGGTTGCCAGCCTCGTGGATCGGTCTGGCTGTGGTCGTCTCGATCTCGAACAGCGTGCTCGAGCTCGCCTCGCCCCGCGGCACCGACGATTTCGTGATGGCGACCGGCAACGCACTGATCTGTCTCGCCTTCGGTGCGATCTGGTAGCCTCCTGAGACGTGCCGAACGGGCGGACATCCTACTCTCCGGCGTGGATCGTCATCCACGCGGTTCTTGTCGTCCTGGCGGCGTTCAGTTTCGACGCCCTGATCCTGAAGTTCACGCGGCCCACTGCTGACTGGCTGCCAGCGGCGCTCGTCGGCATGTTCGCGCTGGTGCCAGTGCTCGGCTGGATGGCGCGACGGACAGAGGGCCTCCGTCCACGGATCGTCCATCGGATGTGGCGCGCGGTCGATGGTCCGGGCCTCGTGTGGGTCGCGTTCTTCTTCGCGCTGCTCATCGTGTTTCACGGCGCGTTCGATCGGGCCAGCGGAGATGGCCGCGAGTATTTCGCGCAGCTGCACTCAATCGTTTTCGACCGCGATCTCAACTTCATCGATGAAGCGCGCGAGTTCGGCGCAGACGAGGCCCGGATCTTCCCGTTCGGCAGCGCTCTGCTCTGGCTGCCGTTCTACCTCGTGGCGCATATCTGGTTGCTGGTCGCTGAACGTGCTCGGCGGGAACTTTCGTCACGAAGGCTACTACTACCCGTACCAGATGGCCGTCGGGCTCGGCACGCTGACGTACGGTTTCGCCGGCCTCGTGCTCGCCTACCGGATTGCCTGCGACTACTTCTCCAGGTGGCTGTCGCTTGCGGCGACGCTCATCGTCTGTGCGGGCTCGTTCGTCCTCTGGTACCTGGCCGTGGACAGCTCGTACACGCACGGCAACTCACTCTTCAGCGTCACGCTCTTCCTGTTTCTCTGGCACCGCACCCGCGCGAATCGAACAACGCGCGGATGGTTGTGGCTCGGCCTCGCCGGCGGGCTGATGACGATGGTCCGCTGGCAGAACGCGGTGTTTCTGGCTCCGCTCGCATTCGACGGGATCGCGGCGTTGTGGCGCGCGATCCGCGGAGACCGGACGAGCATCGGGGCCGACGCGCAAGGCCTGGCGATTGCCGCCGCCGGTTTCTTCGCGGCCTTTCTGCCGCAGATGTATTTCTGGAAGGTCGTCAACGGTGGCTGGTTGGCCGTGCCACACGGTCAGGCTGGCCAGCAGTGGTGGGGCGACTCGTTGCTGCTCGACGTGCTCTTCTCCCCGAACCACGGCCTGCTGGCCTGGCACCCGATCGTGTACCTCTCTTTGATCGGCGTGCCGTTCTTCCTGCGCCGCGACTGGCGTCTTGGATCACTGCTCGTTCTGTTGTTCGCCGCGCAGGTCTACGTGAACGGCGCCGTCACCACGTGGTGGGGCGGTTCGGCATTCGGCGGACGCCGCTTCGATGGCTGTGTCCTGCTCTTCATCCTGGGACTCTCGGCGCTTCTCCGTTGGGGACGCGAACATCCCGCCGCGCTCTGGACGGGATCGCTCGGCGTGCTCATCACCGGCAACGTGCTGTTGATGCGCGACATGCGCACCGGCAGAATCACGATGGACGAGGCGATTGGCGTCGAGCGGATCGTCCACTCGGCTGTCAACCGCGTCGGCAATCCGTTTTCGTTTCCCGCGAATCTGATTTTCCAGATGCGAACCGGTCTCGATCCCGGCGTCGTACGACCGGCTCGGAACACGGCGGTACAACAACGCGCACATTGACGTTGGCAGCGCCGGTGACGTCGAGTTCCTTGGAGAGGGATGGGCCGACCGCGAACGCAATTCGGAGATGAGCTTCCGATGGGCCGTCACCAAACGGTCCACCATCGGCGTCGCGCTCATGGGTCCGCGCTACATCAATCCGGGCCAGCCGGTACGATCTCGGTGACTACTCGATCCGCTTCCGGGCGGCGCCGTTCGAGTATCCCGGAGGCCCGCCGCAAACCCTCGAGGTCCGCGTCAACGGCGTGCTCGTGACGAGAGTGACGATGGAGTCCGGCGTTCGCGGACTACGCGTTCGACGTGCCGCCCGGCGTCTTGAGGAGAAGCCTCAACGCGATCGCGTTCGACTACGGCTACGCGCGATCACCACGGGAGGCGAAAGTCGGAGACGACAACCGCCAACTGGCTGTGCTCTTCGACGACCTTCATCTCGAGCTGAAGCGGGTACCATAGCTGTGCCGTGACGGGAACCCAGACCGCGATCGCCGCAGGCGCGCTTGGCCTCGCCATCGCGGCGGGAACCAGCGTGGAGTGGCTAGCCTCGCGCGAGCCGGCGCGGGCGCGCTTCTGGTTCGAGAGTGCCACTTTTCAGGTCGCCCGGCCGAGCGAGCAACTTCAGGGCCAACTGGCGCCCGCCGAAATTCAGCGGATCGAACGCGTCGCCGAGGTCGAGCTGTTGCAAGCGTTTGCCGGGCTGCGACTGGCGTTCTCCGATCACCAACAGTCGGCATATCAAGTGCGAGTCGTACAGGATCTACCGCCTCGTCCCGGCCCACGACCTCTCGCGGCAGGCGAATCGCTGGCGCTGGGTCCGCTCGGCGGTCAAGGGTGGGTGAGTTTCAGAGCGGTGAGCGGCTTGGCGCTGAGCTACGCGCCGCGCGACGCTGACCGAGCGACGATCGTCGACAGTATCGGTCGCGGCATCGGACGCGTCGCGGCTCACGAGTTCGCCCATCAGATCCTGCCTGGGTCGGACCTGCACGCGAGCGCCGACCCCGAGAGCTATGAGCACGCGTCCGCGGATCGCCGGACGCTCTTCTACGGCCGCCTCCGCTGGAGTCTTGCGGGCCCGCTCCTCACGCGTCGGCTGAGCGTGGAGACCGCTCAGCCGGCTACCGCGTTGGCAGCGCGAACGCCGTGACACTGTCATCGATCACGGGCGCGTCGAATGCGCCACCGCCAGTCGAGACGATCACGACATACTGCCGCCCGTCGCGCCCCTCGTAGGTCATCGGCGTCGCGTGCGCCACCGCCGGAAGCTTGACCGCCCACAGTTCCTTCCCGGTTCTCGCGTCGAACGCACGGAATCGCCCGTCGTCGGTCGCCGCGACGAAGACGAGGCCGCCGGCAGTCGCAATCGTCCCGCCGTTGCCCGGACGGCCAGTTCGCTGTTTGTCGGGCGGCAGGCTCTCCGTGATGCCAAGCGGCACCCGCCAGGCGAACTCGCCGGTGTTGACGTTGACCGCGGTCAACTGTCCCCACGGCGGTTGCTGACACATCAGGTTGCCGACCTTGAAACGCCCGCCGCCGGGCATGTTCTGGTACAGGATGCCCGGTCCGTCGCCCGCGGCGTTGCCCGGTCCACCCGCAGGCGGACCGGTCGTGTTCGGCGGACGATCGGTCAGTCCCTGAATCTGTCCAAACTCGTTCGTGTTCACGAACAGGTAGCCAAGATCCGGGTTGAACGACGTGCCGCCCCAGTTCACGCCGCCGTGATTGCCAGGAAACTGCAGTCGCAGACGGTTGTATCCGACCGGCAGATAGGGACCGCCGATTTGCACGCCGTCCATCAGCTTTCGGCACTCGGCTTCGAGCTCCGGCGTGAGCGTCGCGACATCGGCAGGCGTCATCGACATTCGCGCGAGCGGTGCAGGTTTGAGGGGGAACGGCTGCGTCGGCGACGTCCGCTCCAGCGGGACCTCGCTCTGGGGGACCGGACGCTCTTCGACGCCGTAGATCGGCGCACCGGTCACCCGATCGAGCAGGAACAGCAGACCCACTTTGTTCAGCACGGCGACCGCGGGAATCGTGCGGCCGTTCTGGCGGACGTCGACGAGGGCCGCGGCGCCTGTCAAATCCGCGTCCCAGATGTCGTGGTGCACGACCTGGAAATGCCAGAGGTACTTCCCGGTGTTGGCGTCGGCGGCGACGAGACTCGTGCTGAAGAGGTTGTCGCCGGGCCGGTCGCCGCCGTATCGATCCCATGACGGCGCGCCAAAGGGCATGTAGACGATGCCGCGCGCGACGTCCACCGTGAGGAACCCCCACACGTTGACGCCCGTGCGTTGCTGCCAGCTCTCGCCGGCCCACGTGTCGTTGAAGCGCTCTCCGGCACGCGGCACCGATCGGAACGTCCACACGAGCGAGCCGGTGTGAATGTCCCAGGCCCGAACGTCACCTGCCGGTCCGCGGCTTGGAGTTCTCCTGGGTCTGTCCGCCGGTGATGATGAGGTTGCGATACATCAACGGCGGCGAGCTGAGACCGTTGCGGCCCTGATAGCCCTGCAACACCTCGGGCGTGTTGAGATTGACGACGCCCTGATTGCCGAACGCCGGGTTGGGTTGTCCGGTCTTCGCGTCGAGCGAATAGAGTTGCCCGCCCGGGGAGCCGAAGACGACCTGCGCGGGAGTTCGCGCGTCACCGGGCCAGTACTCGACACCGCGCGTGGATGGCGATCCGGACGGCAGTTGAAAGGCCCACGACTCCGTGCCCGTCGTGGGATCGACGGCCACGACCCGGCCGTATGGCGTGGCGATGTACATCAAGCCATTCGCGACGAGCGGCGTGACTTCGCTCGACGCGAACTTCGCTCCCGGCTGCGTGGCCGGCCGCATCCGATAGACCCAGGCCACCGACAGCCGGCCGACGTTGTCCGGCGTGATCTGCGACACCGGAGAAAAGCGCTGGCCGCCGGCGTCGTGGCCGTAGGTCGGCCACTCCCTCGATGCTGCGCTTTGCGCGGCCGCCTGCCTTCCGCTTTCCGGAATTCCGGCTAGAATCAGCACCACGGCGACGACAGCCACGCGGAAGACGCCGAATGTCACGCATCTGCACCTCTCCGCACTGAATTGAATGGGCCAAAGTCTACGCTCGTGGCGACATCGCCGCCACGGCGGACTTTTTCGCGCGACACCGATCGAAAATCACATGATTCGCCGTTGATCTTCTGTTACATCTGGCTATACTCCCCGCACAGTTTCCAGGAGGCATCCTCCCCCATGCCGTTCCACCGGGACTTCGATCAACAGGATCGAGTTCTACGCACGACGATAGTTGGGCCCGTCACGCTCGAAGACATCGACGATCACCTTCGCGCGCTCCGGCGGCGACGTGGAGAGGGGCGCCCCGAGCTGATCGATGCGCGCGAGGCGCTGCCCGGTGAAATCAACCCGCGCGTGTTGCTCATCGTGGCGCATCGCGCGCGATTTCTGATCGGCACTCGTACGCTGGAGCGTCGCGCGGTCGTGGTCTCGAACGATATGAGTTTCGTGTTCGCGCGCCGGTTCGCCGCGTTCGTCGCCGGCTGGCTTCGCATCGGCGTTTTCTACGACATGGAATCCGCGCTCGAATGGGTCCGTCAGCCGGCGTGGGCCGAGAAAATTGCCCGCATGGCCCGGGTGGCGAGCCTGTAGGCAGATCGCGCCTCTCGTTCTGCCGCCGGCTATTTCCAGCCTTCCATCGCTTTGCGCGCCGGCGCGCCGGCAGGAAGTTCGCTGATCTCGAGGCGGTTGCCGTCGGGATCGGTGACGCCCACGGTCAACGAACCGCTGCCGATGATTCTCGGTTCACCGACTTGGACACCGCGTTCGCGCAGCCTGGCCGCGACCGCTTTCACGTCGTCGACGTAGAGACCGAAGTGCGTGAAGCCGGCGGCACGGTCCGCGCCGGCCGGCATCAGCTCGACAAACGTCCCGCGGCTCGCCTGAAGGTAGGTCAACGTCGGCTGTCCGGTGGCGTTTCTGTTCGTGAACGCTTCGGGAAACCCGAGTGTCCGCGTGTAGAACGTCATCATCTCGTCATATTTTGGCGTGGCGAACGCCAGGTGATTGATGCCGTTCATGCCCGGCAGGCGCTGCTCCTGCGCCGCGCCGGTGCGCACCAACATGCCGAGGGCCAGTCCGACGACAAAGATGAACGGGGTGCGGAGATTCATGGCGCATCATGCCTCAAATCAAACGCGGCCATCTCGCGGAGATTTCGAACGAGCAGCACGCCATCGACGATCGCGGGCATGTTCCAGGTCTTGCCCTCAACGGCGGAGAAACTGGCAAGCTCCTCGTGCCGGTCAGGGTTTGCGGCCAGGAGCACGAGATCTCCCCGTTCGGTCAGCACGATGATTCGATCGCCCGCGAGCACGAGCTGGCCGTAGCCGTAGCGGCCGCCCTTCCACTTGAGCTCGCCCGTGGCCGCATCCACACACGCCATGATCGACTCATCGAGTCCGTAGATGAAACCGTCGTGGAGCACCGATCCGGCAAACCGGTTCTTCATCCGGTTATTGCGCCAGACCTCGCGCGCCGCGTAGCCGGCGCCGTCCGGCACGATCTCGAGCACGGCGCCGCCGACGTCGTAGCCCGACGAGATGAACACGCGGTTCTCGCTGATGACGAGCGGCTGCGCGGCGTTGATGTCGGCGTTCGTGCGCCAGGGATGGAACCAGAGCCGCTCGCCGCGATCGGGCGTCACGCTCAGCAGTCCGACGCCAGTGAAAATCAGGATCTGCTCGCGACCCGCCAGGGTCACGAGCATCGGCGAGGAGTAGCCGGCCTTTTCGTTCTGTGACGACCAGAGGCGCGTGCCCTTTCGTCGGTCGTACGCGGCCACCGAATGGCCGTTCGGTCCACCCGGCGCGACAATCACTGCGTCGCCGACGATGAGCGGCGCGCCGGCCATGCCCCAGATCAGGTTGCGCGCGCCGTTGTCGTCGAGGATGTTCGTCCGCCACACCAGCCGGCCCGTCGCGTCATCGAGACATCGCAGTTCACCCATGGCGCCGAGCGCATACACGCGGCCGTCGAACCATGTGGGGGTCGCGCGCGGCCCGTCGCCTCCCATGGATTCGCGGAATAGGGCAGTCCATCCGTGAGTCCACAACTCGCGGCCCGTCGAGACGTCGTACGCCGCGACGACCTCCTCGTGTCCTCGCTGTTCGATCGTGAAGGCCCGTCCATGCGCAGCGGAAAACGACGCATAGCCAGCGCCTGCCGGTTGTCTCCAAAGCGGTGTGAGGCCGTTGGCCGGCCAGGTCGCGAGAAGGGGACGCTCGCGATAGTCGGCATCGCGCCGTGGGCCACGAAAGTCGGTCCAGTACGGCGGCTTCTCCGCACCAGGTCCGGCCGCCGGCGCGACCGCTGTCGGCGTGGCCGGAGCATCCGCCGGCACGTTGGTCGGGGGCGCGACTGGAGCTGGCGACGCGGTGATGGGCGCGGTTGGTGCGGGCATCGCTGCCCGTTGCGCCGCGCGGTGCCTCGCGATCAACGCCGCCTGCTCGTCGTGATCCACTCTGAAGACGAGTTGCGGCATCCCGCCGCCCGTGAGCTCGATGCGCAGGCCCGGCGAAAAGGTAGAGTGCGCCGAAGATCACGACCGGAGGGATGGCGATGGCCGCCAGCAGTTTGAGGATACGCATGCCCAGCCCTCAGCCTCCACGCAGCACCTGCCGAAAAGCAAGAGGAAAGGGAGGTTCCGTGAGCAAGACGAAGTTGTGTATGGGTTTGAGCGCGGTCGTCATCGTGGCGTCCGCCGTGGACGCCAGGCAGGAACTGTCGTCGCCGGTTGAGGCCGGCGCGTTCGTGGCGGCCCTCGAGACGTGCACCGCCTCAAAAATGCGGGCGCCGCATCCGCTCATGGCGTCGTTCGTGGTCGATCACACGATTCTCGGTGAGGAGAACGGCGCCTGCGGCTACACGCAGACGATGCCGGGAAAGATGACCATGGTGTGTGCGCTGACGCCGTCGGGCAGGAAGCTGCTCGCTGCGGACATGAAGGTCATGACATCCGGCGGCGCCATGCGCGGCGGGACGAACCAGTCGCAGCCTGGCTGGTTCAAGGAGTGCCAGATCGAGCTGCCGAGCGGCAAACGCGTGCCGGCCGCGCAACCGAAATAGAAAAGTGGTCGGGTGAATTCTTTTCAAAGAATTCACCCGACCACTTTTTGTCAGCGTCTTACTTCGCGACCGCCTGGATCGACAGCTGCACGCGTACCTCGTCGCCGACAAGGAACCCGCCCGTTTCGAGCGCCGCGTTCCACAGCAGGCCGAAGTCCTTCCGATTCAGCGTCGTCTCCGCTTCGAACGCGATCTTGTCGTGGCCCCACGGATCCTTTGCGGAGCCCAGGTAGGTCGCCGCGAGCGTGACCGGCTTCGTCACGCCGCGGATCGTGAGATCGCCGATCACGTCGAACTCGGCGGCGTTCCGCGACTCGACTTGCCGGCTCACGAACGTCAGCGTCGGATGTTCGTCGACGGCGAAAAAGTCGGCCGAGCGCAGGTGCGCGTCGCGCGCGGGCTCGTTGGTGTTGATGCTGGCGGCCTGAATCGTGAACCGCACGGATCCCGCTTCCGGCGCGTCCGGATCGAACACGATCGCGCCATCGAAGTCCGCGAACTGTCCCCGCACCTTCGTCAGAAGGTGCCGGACCTGGAACGCGGCCTCGGAATGGGCCTTGTCGATTTCGTAGGTGTGCGTCGCAACAGCGGTCGTCAGTAGCAGTGGTCATGATGTCTCCTCCGTTTAGTGCATGTCTTCACAATTAGTGTTTAAACACTCATTAGATGAAAAAAATCAGGGCCGGTGTCGGGCGGCGTCGAGCAGCGAGATGAGCTGTTTCAGACGCTCCGGCGTCCAGATGCCCGAGCAGGTCCTGATTGATTGCGTCCACCTTCTCGTCGAGCTTCTTCAGCAGATCGAGCCCCTTCTTCGTGATCGTCGTCGTGACGTAGCGCCGGTCCTTGCCGCCGCGCTGTCGTGCGATGAGATCCAGGTGTTCCATGCGGTCGAGCAGCCGCGTCACATCCGGCACCTGGCGCACGCAGGCGCTGACCGACCTCGTTCCGGCAGAGCCCTTCGCTGCCGGCGCCTCGTAGAATCCGCAGCACGTTGTACTGAGTGGACGTGATGTCGTATCCCTTGATGGCCTGGGCGAACGTGTGCTCGAGCGAGGGCCGCCGTCCGGACGATGCTGAGGGCGGCCTCCTCCTCGACGCTCCGGAAGGGCCGGGTCTGCTTGAGCTCCTCGTTCAGATCCGCGATGCGCATGTGACCACAATAGATGTTGTGACACGTATTGTCAAGCCGCACTAGAATCGGGCCAGAAATGGCGTCCATCCTCGCATTTCTCGGTTTCACGTCCGGGCCCGAATCGACCGACAGCGACAGCATCCAGCAGATTGCCGCCGAGCTCGACCGTCATGGACCCGGGTCGGGCCCGCTATATCGCCGGCTTCGCCTTCGTCCTGAGCCGGCTGGCGGCCGCCGACCACGTGATCACGCCGGACGAGGCGCGCGTCATGGAGCGCCTGGTGCGGGAAAAAGGCGAACTGCCGGCCGATCAGGCCGCGCTCGTCGTCGAGATGGCGACGCGCCAGCAGCGTCTGTTCGGCGCGACGGACGACTTTCTCGTGACGCGCGAGCTTCAGCGCAACACCTCGTACGAGCAGCGCCTTCACCTCGTCGAGTGTCTCTTCGCGCTGGCGGCGACCGACGCGCGGATTCGCGCGGAGGAGGGCGACGAGATCGGTCGCATCGCGCGCGAGCTCAGGATTGAGCAGGCCGATTTGTCGCGCCTTCGGAGCCAGCATCGGAACTTGCGATGAAAGGTGTCTTGAGAAACCCGGTTTCGTATACTCCAGTCGTGACTCGACTCGCTCTCGTCGCTCTCGCCATGTGCAGCGCTCTCGTGCTCGAGGTCCGGACGCTCCACCGCCCGCTGCTCCAAAGCCTGCGCCGGGACGGCTGGTGTTCGTGGGCACGTACACCGGCGGTGCAACCGGCAGCGAAGGCATCTACGCGTTTCAGTTCGATGACGCGACCGGCGCGCTCACGCCACGCGGGCTCGCCGCGACGACGCCGAGCCCGAGTTTTCTGACGGCGAGCGCGGACCGGCAGGTCGTCTTCGCGGTGAACGAGCTCGACAACTACGAGGGCGCCACCGAGCGGAAGCGTGACGTCATTTGCGGTCGACGCGACGCGCTGCGAAGCTGGACGCCATCAGCACCCAGTCTTCGCGCGGCGCCCATCCGTGCCACCTCGAGCTCGACAAGACAGGCCGCTTTCTCGCCGTCGCGAACTACACCGGCGGCAACTACTCACTTTTCCCCGTCAACGCCGAGGGGCGGCTGGAACCGGCCGTCGCGGTGGTTGCCGGGAAGGGCCGAGGCCCGACCGGACGACAGGAAGGTCCGCACGGACACGCGGTCACGTTCGACGCCGCCAACCGATTCCTGATCGCGACCGACCTTGGCATCGATCGCGTGATGGTCTATCGATTCGATCCGGCCGCAGGCGCGCTCGCCGCGAACACGCCGCCATCGGTCGCCATGAAGCCGGGCGCCGGCCCGCGGCATTTCGTGTTCCACCCGAACGGCCATCAGGCGTTCGTGATCAACGAGCTGGATTCGACGATCACGAGCCTCAAATGGGACGGCGCGACCGGCGCGTTCTCGGTGATTGGGACGGTGTCGACGCTCCCGGCCGGCGTGACCGCCAGCACGACGGCGGAGATTCACGTGCATCCCAACGGGCGATTCGTCTACGGATCCAACCGCGGCCACGACAGCATCGCGGTCTACAGCGTGGCCGACGACGGTTCCTTGAAGCTCGTGGAGATCGAGTCCACACGCGGAAAGACGCCGCGCAACTTCACGATCGATCCGACGGGCCGATGGCTCCTCGCGGGAAATCAGGAATCGAGCACGATCGCGGTCTTCGGGATCGACCAGACGACCGGCGCGCTGACGCCGGTCGGCGAGCCCGTTCCTGCGCCGACCCCCGTCAGCATTCTGTTCATGTAGGGGTCAGAGCCCTTTTCCACAGTTTCGGCTCAAAAGGGGACAGAGCTGCCTTACGGCGCTCTGTCCCCTTTTGAGCCGTTTCTGTGGAAAAGGGCTCTGACCCCTACTCACGGCTGGTCGTACCCGGTCAGCCGGCGCACCCAGATATTCCGGAACCGCACCGGGTGCGAGTGATCCTGCAGCGAAAACGGCAGCTCGGCGTCGTGCGGTGTGTATCCATGCACCGTCATCGTCGCTGACGTGCGGCCCATCAGCGCGCGCCGATGGTGCACGAGCACGCCGTTCCAGATCACGGTCGCATACGCCGGCGTCACGAGCGTCGTGCCCTTGAACTTCGGCGCCTCGAACACGATGTCGTAGGTCTGCCACTCGCCCGGTTTCCGCGCCGCGTTCACGAGCGGCGGATATTCGCCGTAGATCGACGCCGCCTGTCCGTCCGCGTAGGTGATGCTCTCGAACGAGTCGAGCACCTGGATTTCGTAGAAGCCCATGAAAATCACGCCGCTGTTGCCGCGGTCCTGGCTGGCGCCGCGGCCGGGGTTCGGCATCGCGAACTCGAGGTGGAGCTGAACGTCGCCGAACTTGTCGCGCGAGACGATGCCGCCCGTCTTGGGGACGACCTCGAAGTAGCCGTCGCGCACGGCCCACTGCGCGTCAAGAAGCTGTCCGCCCTTGGAGTGCGCGAACTTCGAGAGGTCCTTGCCGTCGAACAGCACGATCGCGTCCGAGGGCGGCGCGCTCGCCGTGGGACCGGGCGTGACGACGCGCGGGTGTGGCCGGGCGGCGTCGTGGATGCGCCACGGCGTGCCGGGAATCTCGGCCATGCTCGTGAACCCGATGACGGCGCCGTTGGCGTCGCGCACGGGACCCGCCGGATCCGGCTTCTGGGTCGCGGGGGCCGGCGCCTGGGCCGGTGCTGCACCGCCGCCCTGATCGGGATCCGCCTGGAGGGCCGCTCCGAAGATCAGCGCCAGCACCGCCGCGATCCAGATTGCCGACGACTGTTCCAGCCACGATGTCATGGGTGTGACCCTCCTGCCCAGATGAGTGATCCAGATGTGATCAAGTCCAGATGCGGCGGAGTATACACTCACCCCACCGCCATGCCGGTCGCCGTCGTGAACTTCGCCTCCGCGCCAGGATCCGTCGAGCTTCGCGACGTGCCGATGCCCGAGATCGGCGAAGAAGACGTGCTGCTCGAAGTTGCGAACATCGGCGTCTGCGGCAGCGATCTTCATCAGTGGACCGGTGACCAGTCGTGGGCGGTGAACTACCCGGTCGTGCTCGGCCACGAGTTTGGCGGTCACATCGCCCGAGTCGGCCGTCGGGTCACCGGCTGGAAGGACGGCGACCGCGTCGTCAGCGAAACAGCGGCAGTGATCGACGGCGCCAGCCCGATGACGCGGGTGGGCCGTTACAACCTGGATCCCTCGCGACTCGGCTTTGGCTACGGCGTGAACGGCGCCATGACGCAGTACGTTCGCGTGCCCGCGCGATGCCTCCATCGCGTGCCGGACAACCTGCCGTTCGAGCAGGCCTGTCTCGCCGAGCCGTGCGCGGTCGCGTTCAACGCGGTGATTGAGAACACGCGCCTGAAACCTGCGGACCGCGTCGTCGTGCTCGGCCCCGGGCCGATCGGCATTCTGTGCGCGGCGCTCGCGCGTCTGAGCGGCGCCGAGGTGATGGTGGTCGGCCTCGAGCGCGATCGGCGGCGGCTGGAGATCGCCGCGCGGTACGGTTGCTCCACGATCGTCGGCGATGCCGGCGAGTGGGCGCGCGCCAGGGATGGTCTCGGCGCGGACGTCGTCGTGGACGCCGCGGGCGTCAGCGAGACGCTCGCCATCGCGATCGACCTGGTGCGTCCGGCCGGCTGGATCACCAAGGTCGGATGGGGAAGAGATCCGGTCGGGGTCAGCCTCGATCCGATCGTGCTCAAGAACGTGACGCTGCAAGGTACATTCAGCCACCACTGGGCGATTTGGGAGCGTGTGCTCGCGTTGCTCGCCAGCGGGCGTCTCGACGTCCGGCCGATCATCGGCGGGCGTCTGGCCCATCGCCGAGTGGCACGAAGCCTTCGACCGCATGCACGAAGCCGCACTCGTCAAGAGCGTGCTCAAGCCCGCATAGGGGCCTACGAGAACGAGGAACGGGGAACGGGGAACGAAGTCCTGATGCGTCTCGACGGAAAGGTCGTCATCGTCACCGGCAGTTGCACCGGCATCGGCAAAGCGATCGCCGAGCGCGCCGTCGCGGAGGGCGCGCGGGTCGTCGTCAACGGTCTCGAGCGGGACCTCGGCGAGGCCGTCGTCGCGGCGCTCGGGTCCGAACGCGCCGTGCTGCACATCGAGGACATCACCGCCGAGTGGCGCGCCCGACCGGCTCGTCGCGCGCCGCCGTCGATCGCTTCGGCCAGCTCGACGCCGTCGTCAACAACGCGGCCATGCTCGATCGATCGAATCTGCACACGACCGATCTCGACGATGTTCCGGCGGATGCTCGAGGTCAACACCATTGCGCCATTCGCGCTGATCAAGGCCGCGCTCCCCTGGCTTCGCAAGACACGACGGCTCGGTGCTCAACATCGGCTCGGTCAACGCGTGGAGCGGCGAACCGAACCTGATGGCCTACAGCGTCAGCAAGGGCGCGTTGATGACGCTGACGCGCAATCTCGGCGACACGCTGATGCGCGAGGACGGGGTTCGGGTGAACCAGATCAACCCGGGCTGGGTGCTGACCGAGCGGGAGGCCGCGCGCAAGAAGGACGACGGCCTGTCGGAGGATTGGTACCGGAACGTGCCGCGCGTCTACGCGCCGGCGGGCCGCATTCTGTGGCCGGCCGAGATTGCCGCCGCCGTCATGTACTGGTTGTCGGACGAGTGCGGGCCAATCAGCGGCCAGGTCGTCGATCTCGAGCAGCACCCATTCATCGGGCGCAACCCGCCGAAGGACGCGTCCACGATTCCCACTTCACCGCCAACGGGCGGGAAAGGGCAGTAGTCCTGATGACGTTGACGCGATCGAGCATCCTCACCCGTCTTCGCGGCCTGGTCGAGCGCCGAATCCCCATCGTTGGCTCAGGCGCCGGCACCGGCATTTCCGGAAAGTGCGCGGAGGCCGGCGGCGCCGATCTTCTGGTGATCTACAACTCGGGCCGCTTCCGGATGGCCGGTCATGGATCGCTGTCGGGGCTCATGCCGTACGGCGACGCCAACGCCATCGTCGTGGAAATGGGACGCGAGGTTCTGCCGGTCGTGCGAACGATTCCTGTGCTCGCCGGCGTCTGCGGCACCGACCCGTTCCGCCTGATGCCGGTGTTCCTCGCCGAACTGAAGCGGCTGGGATTCGCCGGCGTCCAGAATTTTCCGACCGTCGGCCTGATCGACGGCGTGTTTCGTCAGAACCTCGAAGAGACCGGGATGAGCTACGCGAAGGAGGTCGAGATGATCGCCCTCGCGCGCGAGATGGACCTGCTGACGACTCCGTACGTGTTCAACGAGCAGGACGCGGTCGCGATGGCGCGCGCCGGGGCCGACCTGCTCGTCGCGCACATGGGCCTGACGACGAAGGGCATGATTGGCGCGAAGACCGCGCTCACGCTCGACGAGTGCGTCACGTCCATTCAGCGCATCCACGACGCCGCGAAGAGCGTGCGCGACGATGTGCTCGTCATCTGTCACGGCGGTCCGATCAGCGAGCCCGACGACGTGCAGTACGTGCTCGACCGGACGAAGGGCATCGTCGGCTTCTACGGCGCGAGCAGCATGGAGCGCCTGCCAACTGAAGTTGCCATCACCGCGCAGGTCGCGCGGTTCAAGAAAGTCGGGGTCAGGTCTTGAATTGACGTACGGCGTCGCAGCTGTCATGACAACGCGACACCGTAATCAATTCAAACCCGACCTCTTCTCAGTACGGCTTCGCCAGCCGGAACTGCGGGTGCGAGGCGAGATACGCCTTTACGCGGTCCGTCCGGCTCAGGGCGACGGGCAGGAAATCGAGCGCCTGCTGCAGGCGCTCGTTCGGCTCGGCGCAGCTGAAGCGCAGGAACCCGGCGCCCGCCTCGCCGAAGCACTCGCCGCCGAGGCAGGCGACGCCGAACGTGTCGTCCGCGCCCTCGAGCAGGTACAGCGCGAGCCCGTGGCTCGTGATCCCCAGCCGGTTGCAGATCGGCGCGACGTTCGGGAAGACGTAGAACGTCGCGGTCGGATCCAGCGAGTGAATGCCCTCGATGCGATTGAGGCCGGTCGTGAGCAGCACGACCTTCTCGCGGAAGAGCTGCATGACGCGGTCGCGCTCGGTCGTGTCCTTCTGCAGCGCCGCCAGGCCCGCGAGCTGGACGATCGGCGGCACGCAGGACAGGCACGTGTTGATCATCTTGCCGATCGCGTCCGCGATCGGCGCCGCCGACACCGCGAACCCCAGCCGCCAGCCGCTCATGCTGTACGACTTGCTGAACGTGTAGGCCGCGACCGCCTGGTCCAGCATCCCGGGCTGCTCGAGCAGCGAGCGGTGCCGTCCCTTCCAGACCATGTGGCAGTACGGCTCGTCGCTGAACACCGCGACGTTCTTGCCGCGGACGACGTCCGCGATCGCCTTCAGGTCGTCCTCCGTGGCCACGCCGCCCGTCGGGTTGTGCGGCGAGTTCAGGAAGATCGCCTTCGGCGAGGGGTCCTCGGCGAGGAACTGCTTGATGCGATCGACGTCCGGACGGAACTCGTTCTTCTGGCTGAGCGGCGCCAGCACGGCGCGCGCCTGCCGCCGCTCGATGTTCGGCAGGAACGTCGGGAAGTGCGGGCTGAACACCAGCGCGCCGTCGCCCGGATTCAGGAAGGCTTCGCAGAAGAACTGCTGGAAGATCTTCGCGCCCGGCCCGGCGATGACGTGCTCCGCGCTGGCCGGAATGCCAAATTCCTTGCGCACGAAGGCCGCCGCGGCCTCGCGAAACGCCGGCAGGCCCGGCGACGGACAGTAGTGCGACTGGTTGTCGTGGATGGCCTGTTCGCCGGCGGCCTTGGCCGAGGCCGTGCTCTCGAACGGGCTGTCGCCGATCTCGAGCTCGACGACGTCCTTCCCCTTGGCTTTCAGGGCCTTGGCCACGGCCAGGACGGTGAAAGCCGTTTCGACGTTCAGGTTCTTCGCAAACTCGCTGAGTGTGACCGACACCGGCAGAATCCCTTCGCGGACGAGTGACGAACACCATATTCTAAGCGCAACCAAAACAGGTCCGACGATGCCCACTTCCGACCGGCGTTTGCTGACATCTACGGCTTTCGGCCTGGTATTCGTGTTCGTCCTGTGGACCGCGCTGACGGCCCAGACCGCGGTGCCGTCGACCGCGTCCATGAAGCCGGACGACACCCGCTTCACGCCGATTGTCCTCGTGCCTCACGGCGAGCTCGACGAGCCGATGATGGTGGCCGTGCTGCCCGACGAACGCGCGCTCATCATCGAGCGCAAGGGCGGTTTCAAGGTCTACGATCCGGCGACGAAAGCCACGTCGCTCATCGCCACGATTCCGGTGAACACGAAGTACTACAGCGCGTCCGGACGCGTGACCGAGGCCGAGGAAGGGCTGATCGGGCTGACGATCGATCCGAACTTCAGCAGGAACCGATGGGTGTACATGAAGTACGCCGACCCACAGGTCGCGAAGTGGGTGCTGGCCCGATGGGAACTGCAGGACGTGAAGACACCGGAGGGCCAGACGAAGCTGACGCTCGTGGAGTCGTCCAAGCGCGTGCTGCTCGAGCATCCGGCTCAACGCGAGCGTTGCTGTCATACCGGCGGCGGCATGGCGTGGGACAAGGACGGCAATCTCTACATGACCGTCGGCAACAACACGGGCGGCGGCATGACCGACGAACGGCCGGGCATGGAGAATTCCGACGACCAGCGCGCGACGGCGAACACGAACGACCTCCGCGGCAAGGTCCTGCGCATTCATCCTGAGCCTGACGGCACCTACACGATTCCGAAGGGCAACCTTTTCCCGCCAGGCACGCCGAAGACGCGGCCGGAAATCTACGCGATGGGCATGCGCAATCCGTGGCGCGTGTCGGTGGATAGCCGGACCGGGTTCGTCTATTGGGGCGAGGTCGGTCCATCCGATCAGCGATCGACCGGCGGGCCGACGCCGCACGACGAGTTCAATCAGGCGCGCGCCGCGGGGTTTTTCGGATTTCCGTACTTCATCGGCGAGAACGAGGGGATTCAGTTCCGCAACTTCATCACCGGGCGCCTGGAACCGCCGATGGACCCGGCGCGGCCCGATCAACAACTCGGTGAACAACACGGGCCTGCGGGAACTCCCGCCGGCGCAGCCGGCGTTCATCGCGTACTCGTACGAGGTTTCCGAGCGGTATCCGGAGCTCGGCTCCGGCGCAAAGAGCGCGGTCGGCGGCCCGATCTATCACCGCGGTGACGTCAAGAAGGATGCGAAACGCCCATTCCCGAGCTACTACGAGGGCAAGTGGCTCGCCACCGAGTTCGAGCGCGGCTGGATCATGTCGATCACGATGGACGCCGACAGCCGCTACGTCTCCATGGAGCGGTTCCTGCCGTCGTACCGTCCGCTCCAGCCGATCGACATCACGTTCGGGCCCGAAGGCGATCTCTACGTGCTCGACTACGGCAGCGTCTGGTTCGGCAAGAGCCCCGACAGCTCGCTCGTGAAGATCGAATACAACGCCGGCAACCGAGCACCGAGGGCGAAGGTCGCGGCGAGCGCCGTCGGCGGGCCTGTCCCGCTGCAGGTGGAACTGTCGTCGTCGGAAACCGTGGATCCCGACGGGGACCGGCTCCAGTACTCCTGGCGTGTGACCTCACCGACCGGCCAGGCGCGGACCTTCTCGTCGCCCAACCCGCGCGTGCCGTTCACGACCGCGGGCAATTACACCGCGACGCTGACGGCCACCGATCCGGCGGGCCTGACCAGCACGGCGTCGGTCGAGATCGTCGCCGGCAACACACCGCCGGCGATCGCGATCCGCGCCACCGGCCTCAACCAGACGTTCTTTCGTCCCGGCGCGCCAATCGACTATTCCGTGGCCGTGTCCGATCGCGAGGATGCGACGACGGCCTCGGACCGGGTCGCGCTCAGCATCGACTACGTGCCCGCCGGCTTCGATCTCGCGCCGCTGCTCGAGGCCGACCGCCGGCCGGTGGATTCCACGACCCGATTTGCCGTCGCGAAAGCCATGATGGCGCGCACTGATTGCTCCGGCTGTCACACGCGGGACACGCCGTCTGTCGGTCCAACCTTCGTGATGTTGTCCGAAAAATACCGCGCGGATCCGACGACGATTGGCGCGCTGGCCATGAAGGTGCGGATGGGCGGATCGAAGGTGTGGGGCGAGGCAGAGATGCCGCCGCATCCCACGCTCACGACACACGAGATCAGGACGATCATCGAGTTCATGCTCAAGGCGACCGATTCTGCGATCTCAGCGATGCCGCTCGAGGGCCGATACACGCCGGTCATTGCCCGCTGACGACAGCGGACGGGGCCGCGTCGTCATTCGCGCGGCCTACACCGACAACCGTGTCGGCAACTTGCCGGCACAAACGACGGTGGCGACGAAGGTGCTTCGATCGCCGGCGTTGACGCCTGCCGCGGCCGACATCGTCGAGAACGTGACGTTCGGGGCGACGGGATCGGGCGACGGCGCGGAAACGAGGAACGTCGCCGTGACGGTCATGCACGGCGGACACCTCGGCTACCGGCAGATCGACATGTCCGGCCTTTCGTCGGTCGTGGTCAACGCGAGCACGGCGGGTGAGATGCGCGCCGCCGGCGGCGCGATCGAGATCCGGCTCGACGCCACGACGGGCGCCATCATCGGTCAGGCGGCTGTTGGCGTTGCGCCACCGCGTGGACGTGGCGCGGGGCCGGCCGGGTCAGCTCCGGCACAGGCTGGCGGCGGGCCTGGCCCGGCCGGTACCACGATCGCTCTTACGCCGACGTCCGGCGTCCACGACCTGTACGTCGTCTTCAGGAACCCTCAGGCGTTACCGGGTCAGGCGCTGATGACCGTGTGCGGGAATTACAGTCGGTATGTAGGTAAGATCCGTCCGGATGTCCCGTTCGCGCGTCCTCACATCGCTTTCGTCGCCGCCTGCGTGACGCTCACCGCCACCGTGGCGGCGCAGCAGGGACGTGGCGCCGGCCCCTACCCGGCTCGTCCTCCCGTCGATTCCGCGATTCTGGAGCGCGGCAAGGCGCTCTACAGCGTGCACTGCGCGTTCTGTCACGGAACGGACGCGCGAGGCGGCGACGGCGGCGGTCCCAACCTTCTGCGATCCCAGCTGGTGCTCAGCGATCAGAAAGGCGAGCTCATCGGTGACGTCGTGCGGAACGGGCGTCCGGCGGCCGGCATGCCGCCGATCGCGCTTGGCGAACAGCAGATCGCCGACATCGCCGACTTCATCCACAGTTTCTCCGTCGGTGGCGACGATGCCGCGCGCAACGTGCCGGTGACGGTCGTCGTCGGCAACGCGACGAGCGGCGCGGCGGCATTTCAGGCGCGCTGCGCTCGTGTCACTCGACGACCGGCGATCTGAAGGGCATCGCCGCCCGGTTTTCGGTCGCGCGCGAGCTGCAGGACTACTGGCTGATGCCGGTGTCAGGGCGTGGCCGCGCCAGCGGGCCCGGCTCGAACCTGCGGCCCGTGACGGCATCGTCACGCTGCCGTCCGGCGAACGATCCGAGGGACGCCTGCTGCGCATCGACGACTTCACGGTCACGATCGTGCCGGCCGACGGCATGCCGCGATCGTTCGGCCGCCGCGGGCGACGTGCCGAAGGTCGAGATCGTCGATCCGGTCAAGCCGCATCGCGATTTGCTCCCGCGCTACACGGACAAGGAGATCCAGGACATCACGGCGTACCTGGTTTCGCTGAAATGAGGCGCCTGACATCTCTGCTCATCGTCTTGCTGGGAGCGATGCGTCGGCGCGCCGGCATTCATGGCCCAGCGACTGTGGCTGGATCCGGCGGACATCACGAAGCCGCTCGGCGCCACGTGGCCGACCTACTCGGGCGACTACACCGGGAAGCGGTTCAGCTCGCTCAACGAGGTGAACACGTCGAACATCAAGTCGCTGACGCTCGCCTGGACGGCTCGGGTGACTGCCGGCCCGAACGGCGGCGCACGCGGTGGCGGCGCACCGACCATCGTGGGCGGCGAAGGGCCGGACGCCGCGCTCGGCGGCGGCGCCAACATCAAGGGATCGATCGTCCAGGTCAACGACGTGCTGTATGTCACGGCGCCCGACAACGTCTGGGCCGTGGACGCGCGCGACGGGCGAACGATCTGGCACTACTTCTGGAAGACCCGCGGCGGCATCCACATCGGCAACCGCGGCGTCGGGATCTATGGCGACTGGTTGTTCTTCGAGACTCCGGACAACTATCTCGTCAGCCTGGACGCCCGCACCGGCAAGGAACGCTGGCACACGGTGATCGCGCCGTTCGAGCACCAGTATTTCTCGACGCCGGCGCCCGTGATCGTTCGCGACCACGTCATCGTCGGAACGGGCAACGATCTCGATTCACCCGGATTCCTGCAGTCGTTCGATCCACGCGATGGCAAGCTGCGCTGGAAGTTCTACACCGTGCCGATGAAGCCCGGCGACCCTGGCGCGGACAGCTGGGGCAGCCTGGACGCGGCGCGATACGGTGGCGCGCAAGCCTGGATGCCTGGCGCCTTCGATCCAGACACGAATCTCTACTACTTCGGGACCGGCAACCCGACGCCAGCGTTCATGACCGGACCGCGCGGGCCTGGCGACCATCTGTTCACGAACTCGCTCATGGCGGTGAACGTGGACACCGGGAAGATGGCCTGGGCCTATCAGACCTCGCCGCGCGACACCCACGATTGGGACTCGGCGCAGACGCCCGTCCTCTACGACGGCGAGTTCAACGGCCGCCCGCGGAAGCTCATCATGACGGCGGCACGCAACGGGTACTTCTTCGTGCTCGACCGCGTGACGGGCGAGCACCTGTTGACGAGCACGTTCGCTGACGTCGTCAATTGGTCCACGGGCGTGAACGGGAAAGGCCAGCCCGTGCCCGATCCGGCGAAGGATCCGTCGGTGGGTGGCGTGCTCGTGTCGATGTCCACGGGCGGCGCCGTCAACTGGCAGCCGCCGAGCTTCAGCCCGCAAACCGGGCTGTTCTACGTGCCAGTCGCCGCGAACTACACGATGTTCTATCTCACCGAGACGGACCCGCGCGGCGCCATGGGGCTCGGCGGTTTTGCCCAGACACCGCTCGGCACGAACAGCAACTACCTGGCCGCGATCGACTACCGCACGGGAAAAATCGCGTGGCGTCATAGCTATCCGCCGATCAACGGCTCGGCCGGGAATGGCGTGTTGAGCACGGCCGGCGGCCTCGTGTTCGCGGGCGACATCAGCGGCAACTTCGTCGCCTACGACGCGAAAGACGGTCGCATCCTGTGGAACGCACGCATCGGCAACGTCTCGAATGCACCGCAGACGTACCTGATCGACGGACGCCAGCACATCCTCGTCGCCGCGGGGGACACGTTGTTTGCGTTCGCGCTGAGAGAGTGATTGCACGTCGTCCACGTCATCTACCACCTCGACATCGGCGGCGGCGAGGTCTTCCTGCGCGGAATCGCCCGGGCCCTCGCGTCGCGCGGAATAGCACAGCACGTCTTCACCGTCGGACCGCGCGGGCGCCTGGCCGGCGAGATCGAAGCTGCCGGCATCCCAGTGGTCGCGTTCAACAAGTCGTCCAGGGCCGGTCTGGTGGCGATCGTTCGCATGGCAGCCGCGCTTCGCCGGCTGCGTCCGACCGTCGTGCAGACGCATGGCGAGGCCGGACTGTTCTGGGGCGTTCCAGCGGCGCGGCTGGCCGGCGCGCCGGTCGTGTCGCTCGTCTATCAGACGCGCGAGGAAACGGCGCTCAAGACCCTGGCAACGCGAGCGGCGCTACGGCTTCCGAGACGGGTGATCGCGGGATCGCGCGCGGCCGCCGAATTCACTCGCGAGCGGTTCCGCGTTTCTGGCACCCACCTTCTCACGATTCATTGCGGCATCGAGCCCGCGCTGTTCCACATCACGGAACGGCCGGTGCAGAGTCACGCCGAGTGGCCCGTTATCGTCACCGTCGGCCGGTTGGTCGCCGCCAAGGGCCACCGAGTCCTCATCGAGGCGTTCGCGATCCTGCGGCGGCACTATCCGAACGCCCGGCTTGTCATCGTGGGTGAGGGTCCGGAGCAGAACGCGCTGGAACGTCAGGCCGAGCGCGCCGGTGTCGCGCGCGCGGTCACGTTTGCGGGCACGCTGTACCCAACGATCGAGGTTCTCGCGAAGGCGCACGTCTTCGTGTTCCCGTCGCTCAACGAGCCGCAAGGGCTGGCGCTGCTCGAAGCCTACGCGGCCGGTGTGCCCGTCGTCGCCTCGCGTACCGGTGGAATTCTCGAGATGCTCGAGCACGAAGTGGACGGGTTGCTCGTCGATCCCGGTGACGCGCCCGGGCCTCGCCGCCGCGATTCGACGGCTCACGGACGACGAGGCCCTCCAGTCGGCGTGCGTGGCGCATGCGCGACGGCGACTCCGGGCATTCGACGTCGAGGTGCTCGCCGCGGAGTATCTGGAGATGTATCGCACGGTCGACGCCCCATGACACATCCGCGTCTTCTCGTCATCTTCATGCACGGCGCGGGTCGCTACTACCTCGCCCCGCTCCTTTCAGCCGGCCGGCTGCCATGCCTCGACCGCATTCGTCGCGGCGGCCACCAGCGGTACTTTCAGACGGAGTTCCCGATCGCGGCCGGGGCCTGGGTCACGCTGCTGACGGGGCAGTCCACCGCGACGCATGGCGTCATCGACTACATCGATCGCGACTCACGCGCGTACGACGGCATGGCCGGGCATGCCGCGTCGAGTGCCGACTATCGCGATCGTACGGTGCTGTCGATCCTGTCGAAGGCCGGGCGACGGGTCGCGTCGATTTACCTGCCGATGACCAACCCGCCATGGCCCGTGAACGGCGTGATGATCAGCGGCTTTCCTCTCACCGACGAGCGACGGCCTCCGACCTTTCCACCGGAGCTGGGCCGCACGCTGCCACCGTTCAGCGAGCATCGCCTGCTGACGTTGCGTTACGAAGACTCGGAACGCGTGAGCGCATACCTGACTCACAACCTGCAGCGCATCGAAGCCGTGACGGGCGACTATTGTCGTGACTCGCAATACGACGTCGTCCTCACCTGTCTGCCGACGCCGGATGTCGCACATCACTACTTCTCGCGGCCCGACAATCCGGCCGCGCTCGAACGGATCTACGGCTACTACGAGGCGGTTGACGCGACGATCGGGCGGCTTGCCGGGACGATGGGCGACGAGGACACGGTCGTGGTGTGCTCGGATCACGGCGGGCGAGCGGCGCCAAGCCAGGTCTTCGGCATCAATCGCTGGCTTCTGGACGCCGGCTACCTCACCGCCAGGACGTCGTCGCTCGCCGGCCGAGGCGCCGTCGGCGTCACGAACCGCGCGGTCTCGTGGGCCAAGCGACAGCGACTGAACCACGTTCTCGCGAACCGCATCACCGGCCGACTGCGCCGGCGGGTGTCGTCCATGACGCAGAACACCGCGTTCGTCGACTGGTCGCGATCGCGCGCCTACGGGCTCGACTTCTTTTGCCCGCTCGCCGGCGTGGAGATCAATCTGGCCGGCCGGCAAGCGCACGGCATCGTGACCCGCGCCGACTATGAGCCGCTCCGGCGCGAGATCATCGATCGCCTCTCCGAGTTCAGGGACCCTGAAAGCGGCCACCGCGCGTTCGAGCGGGTCATTCCTCGTGAGGAGCTCTTCGACGGCGAGCACCTCGACCGGTTTCCCGACGTCATCGGTGTGCTCACCGACGACTACGACGTGAAGACGCAGCTCGACCGGCCGATCGTCGGTCCGAACCACGGGGAGCCGGACTATCCGTACCTCGGATACCACGGTGACGACGCCTACTTCTGCGCGCGTGGCCCGGGTATACCGATCGGCGAGGGCGCGGCAACGTCCACGATGCGCGATCTTGCGCCGACGCTCCTGACGTTGGCCGGCGTCGCGCCTCCCGCGTTCATGGAGGGAAGTCCCTTCGAGATGTAGCCGATAATAAAAGCGCCTTGGCTCGGCCCGTCCAGATCGCCTTCCTCGGTTGCGGGTTCATCACAGGCGTTCACAGCCGGAACCTGCAGGCGCTTGGCGGCGACATCGTGCGCCGCTACGCCAGCCGCGACCCCGCACGCTCGGACGCGATGTGCCGCCGGTGGGGCGGCGCCGGCACCTTTCCGGACTACGCGGCCGCCATTGCCGATCCTGGCGTTGACGCCGTGGTCATCGCCGTACCGCCGAAGTTTCATCTCGACCTGACGCTTCAGGCGCTGGCGGCGGGAAAGCACGTGCTCGTCGAGAAGCCGGCGTTTCCCGCACTGGCCGACTACGAGACTGCGGTCGAGGCTCGCGATCGCGCCAAACGGGTTGTGCTGGTCGGCGAGAACGACCACTACAAGCCGCTTGCGGTCTGCCTGCGTCGTCTCATTGCCGGTGGCGCCATTGGCGAGATGGTGTTCGCGAGCTTCACGACGATCGCGCACCGCTTGAAGACCTCCGACGACTGGCGGAACGACGAAACGATGGCGGGAGGCGACGCGTTCTTTGAAGAAGGCATTCACTGGTTGCACCTGGCCGGCAGCCTCGGCCCGGCGATCACGTCGATCGAAGGCTTTCGGCCCGCACCGGCGGGCCGTGGAAGCGGCGCACAGGGCGACTCGCGCGTGAAGAGCATGATGGTGGCATTCAGGTACGACAACGGCGCGGTTGGCGCGCTGTTCTACTCGCGTGAAATTCCGTCGTTCTTCCGTGGACTCCGCACGTCGAAGCTCTTTGGGCGCTCGGGCGTCATCACGTTCGAGTCGAACGGTGGCGTGGTGGTCGTCCGGGGCCAGGGGCTGCCGCGCGTCATCTTTCCCGGGTTCCGCGACATCCGCGGCTATCAGGCGATGTATCGCGACTTCGTCGGGGCGATTCGTGAAGGCCGCGCACCAGAGATGAGCCTCGAGCGGGCCATCGAGGACCAACGGCTCATGGATCTCGCCTACGCGAATCCCGCCCGATCGTGACCGAACACTTCGACATCGTCATCATCGGCAGCGGCGCCGGCGGCGGCACCATCGCCCACGCGCTTGCCGGCACCGGCGCGCGCATCCTGATCCTGGAGCGAGGTGGGGTGGTTCCGCGGGAAGCTGCCAACTGGGACCCGGCCGTCGTGTGGCGCGAACTGCGATACCGGACGACTGAAGAGTGGCTCGACGAGCAAGGCCGCGCGTTCCGGCCGTACACCCACTACAACGTTGGCGGCAACACCAAGTTCTGGGGCTCCGTGCTTTATCGGCTTCGGCGCGAGGATTTCGACGCCGTCGAACACGAGGACGGCATCTCGCCCGCCTGGCCGATCGACTACGACACGCTGGCGCCGTACTACGACCGGGCCGAGGCGATGTATGACGTGCACGGCGAGGCCGGACCGGATCCGACGGAGCCGCCTCGCGGGCCGTTCCCGCGTGCGGCCATTCCCCACGCACCGAACATGGCTGGTCTCGTCGAACGGCTTCGAGCGATGGGTCTGCATCCCTCGCCGCTGCCGCTCGGATTGCTGCGCCCCGGCGAAGAGGGCGGATGCATCCTTTGCCGGACGTGCAACTCCTTCCCCTGCCGGCTGGGCGCGAAGAGCGACGCCGAGTCGTGCGGCATCGAGCCCGCGGTCACGCGGTCGAACGTGACCTTGCGCACGGGCGCGATGGCGCGCCGGCTGATCACCGATCCGTCCGGTCGCCGTGTGCAGGCGGTCGAGGTGGAACAGGAGGGCACGACGCACCGCATCGAGGCGTCGCTCGTGATCGTGTCGGCAGGCGCGGCGAACTCGACCGCGCTTCTGCTGCGGTCGGCAAACGATCGACACCCGAACGGCCTCGCGAACTCGTCCGGTCTCGTCGGGCGCCACTACATGGCGCATCTGGCGACCATGATGCAAGGCTTCTCGCCGTGGCGACTGAACGTCGACGACTTCCAGAAAACGGTCGCCATCAACGACTTCTACCTCGCGGGCCCCGGCCGCCCGTACCCGCTCGGGCAAATCCAGTCGCAGGGCCGGACGCACCCGGTCATGGCAAAGATCGTCGGCGATACGTGGAGCTACAAAGGCATCGAGTGGCGGCACATTCCGCTCTGGGCCTACGATGCGTGGGTGTCACGCGCGGTCGATTGGCTCGCGATGACCGAGGATCTGCCGCGTGCCGACAACCGCGTGACCCTTGCGCCAGATGGGCGCATTCGCCTTGTGTACCGCCCGAACAACGTGCGCGCGCATGCGCGACTCGTCGATGAACTGCGCCGCGTCCTGACGCAACTGGGCTACTGGTCGCCGAAGAGTGTTCGCGTATTCGGCGGGGGCGAGGAACACGACGCATCAGTGCGGCACGATGCGATTTGGCGTCGACCCCAGAACGTCGGTGCTCGACCCCTTCTGCCGCACGCACGACGTGTCGAACCTGTTCGTGGTCGACGCGTCGTTCTTCCCGTCGTCGGCTGCGGTCAATCCCGGTCTGACCATCATCGCGCAGGCGCTGCGCGCGGCGGATCACATCGCGGAAACGGAGCTTCGCGCCGGCGCGTCGCACAGAGAGAACGCATTATGAAAGTTCGATCGTTCAGCCACGTCGGTATCACGGTGTCGGATTTCAACCGGGCGGTGAAGTTCTACTGGGAGATCTTCGGGTGTCCGCTCGTCGGTGTCGCGGATACGCCGCCCGAAAGGATTCGAACCTTCTTCGGCGTCGAAGGGGCCGCGCCGAGCTGCAAGATTGGCTGGGTTCGCGTTCCGGGCGGCGGCGTCCTCGAGATTTTTGCGTTCGAACCGAAGCAACCGGCCGTCAGCATTCCCTGGAACCGCGTGGGGCTGACCCACTTCTCGTTCAATGTCCGCAACCTCTCGCGCTGGTACGACTACCTGCAGCAGAAGGGCGTCGAGTGCGTCAGTCGCCCCGAACGTTCACCGCGAGGCCATTCCTTCTTCTTCGTCGGGACTTCGACGGCAACCTGATCGAGTTGATGGACCTCGGCTACATGTACTACGTGCTGGGTTGGCTCGGCCCGTTGGGCGGGTTGCTGTTCAGGCGAGGGATGTACAGCCAGTACTACCGATAGCTGGCCTTCCGGCTCGGCGCTTGAGCATCGCCAGACCGCCGAGGACGAGCGCCATCGTCGCCTGCTCGGCCATCGGATTGATGTTGTCTCCGACGGCGTGGCCGCGGCAGACGACTCGACATCAGTTGAGCATGCTGACCGCCGCGCTGATGCGGGCATGACGCAGCTGTGGCCGAGTCACGTGCCACTGCCGAATAGGCTGTGCAGACGGCTCCCTCCTGCGGACTTCAGGACTCGAACTAGAACATTCCGCACTTCACTCCAGTGGCGGAGGCCGATCGCCTCCCCGTGACAATTCTGTTAGTGCGTCGTACGCGGCCATCTTGTAGGCCTCGGCCAGTGATGGATACGTCATGACTGTTTCGAGGAAGTAATCAATGCCGCCGCCAAAGCGCATCACGGCCTGGCCGATGTGGACGAGCTCGGTCGCTCGCTCGCAAATCAGGTGCGTGGCGAGCAGGCGCCGTGTCTCGCGGTGGAAGATCAGCTTCACGAAGCCGTCGGTGTCGCCGATGATCTGCCCGCGCGCGTTGTGCCGGATCAGTGTGCGGCCGACGACGTACGGCACGGCATCTTTGATGAGCTGAGCTTCGGTCGGACCGCAGGCGCACGCCTCGGGGATGGTGTAAATCCCGGTCGGCAACGTGGACCAGTCGCGCGCCGGGAACGTGAGGCCGAACATCGCGCCGACCGCCATTCGCCCCTGCTCGATTGAGGCCGAAGCCAGCGCCGGCCGGCCGATCACGTCCCCGGCCGCGAACACATTCGGGCAGGTCGTGCGGTAGTCGCGATCGACACGGATCAGGCCGCGGTCGTCGCGTTGCACGCCGACGGCGTCGAGGTTGAGCCCTTCAATTCGTCCAGTTCTCCCGGCCGAGACCAGCACCCGGTCGACGACGTTCGTCGCGCCGCTCTTGAGCGTCATGACGAGGTCATTGCCACGGCGTTGCACGCCGGTGACCTCGTCATTGAGCTCCAGGACAATGCCCTGGCGCCGCATCGCCTCCATGAGGGCGTCCGAGATCTCCTCGTCGAGAAAACCGAGCAGTCGCGGTGCGGCGTCAATCACCGTGATGGCGGCGCCCAGCGTGGCAAACACGCACGCGTATTCCGTGCCGACCACGCCGCCACCGACGATGGCGAGCGACTCGGGTATGCGATCGAGGCCGAGCACCGTGTCACTGTCGAAGACTTCAGGGTCGCTGAAATCGAAGCCAGGCGGACGGCGCGGCGCGGAGCCGGTGGCGACGAGGACGAACTCGGCATGCAACAAACGATCGTCCACGCGAACGGTGTGAGCGTCCACGAATGACGCGCGCCCGGCGACGAGCTCGACGCCGTGCCGCCGAAGATTCGAGAGGACTTGTTGGGTCTGTAGCGAACGGACGGTCGCCAGCCGTCGCGTCAGATCGGACGCGGACGGGCGATCCGCGAAGTGCTCGCGCACGCTCTCGTACAGCTCACGCCGCCTGAATCCTGCCAGGTACAGCGCGCTCTCGCGGAGCGTCTTCGATGGAAGCGTGCCGGTGTGGACCGTCGCGCCGCCGGGGCCTGCTGCAGCCGCCTCGACGAGCGCAACCCGCCGGCCGAAAAACGCGGCGGCCACGGCGGCTTTTTCACCCGCCGGGCCGCCGCCGATGACAACGAGATCGTAGCGGCCGGTTTCGGACGAATCGCTGCCCGACGTCGTCACCAGATCTTCACGCGGGTCTCGGGCGCGCGGTAGAGCTTGTCACCCGGCCGGACGTTGAAGGCCGTGTAGAACGCATCGATGTTGCCGAGCGGACCGTTCGCGCGGAACTCGGCCCACGAATGCGGATCGGCCAGGACCTGCTGCCGGAGGTAGTTCTCTCGCGCCTTGGCCCGCCAGGCCTGCGCCCAGCCCATGAAGAAGCGCTGATCGCCCGTCAGGTTGTCGATCACGGGTGCCGACTGACCCTTCCGCGAAATGGTGTACGCGCGATGCGCGATGGCGAGACCGCCGAGGTCACCAATGTTCTCACCCAGCGTCAGTTCGCCGTTCACGGTCAGGCCGGGCACCGGACTGTACTGGTTGAACTGTTCGACGAGGAGCTTGGCGCGTTTCGAAAATTCCGTTTCATCGGCAGGTCTCCACCAGTCGCGCAGTCTGCCGTCGCCGTCGTACCGGCGTCCCTGATCGTCGAACCCGTGCCCGATCTCGTGCCCGATGACCGCACCGATGCCGCCGTAGTTGACGGCGTCGTCGGCCATCACGTCGAAAAACGGTTTCTGGAGGATCGCGGCGGGGAACACGATCTCGTTCTTGACCGGGTTGTAGTAGGCGTTGACCGTTTGCGGCGTCATCAGCCATTCCTCACGGTCGACCGGCTTGCCGAGCTTCGAGATCTGGCGTTCGGATTCGAGTCTGGTGGCGCGGTCCGCGTTGCCGACGAGATCGTTCGGGGCGATCTTCAGCGCACTGTAGTCACGCCATTTGTTCGGATAGCGCGATCTTCGGCGTGAACTTCGCCAGCTTGGCCAGCGCTTCCTTGCGGGTCTCGGGCGTCATCCAATCCAGCTCGCTGATGGACTGGCGATAGGCCTCGACAAGGTTCGCGATCATCGCTTCCATCCGGGCCTTCGACGCCGGCGGGAAGTGCCGCGCGACGTACAACTGCCCGAGCGCCTCGCCAACCGAGCCGTTGACGAACTGCACGCCGCGCTTCCAGCGCAAACGCTGTTCCTGCTGCCCGCTGAGCGTGCGGCCGAAGAACTCGAACGCCGCATCCTGAAACGGCTGATTGAGGAGCGGCGCGTAGTTCGTGATGACCTGCGCCGCCAGCCACGCCTTCCAGGTCTCGAGCGGCCGCTCGGGCACCATCGCCGCGAAGCTCTTGAAGAAGGAGGGCTGGCTGATGACCCACTCGGCCTGTTTGTCGAGCTGCTGCGGCCTCGCCCATGCCATCCAATCGAAGCCCGGCATGTCCTGCACGAGCTTGGCGACCGGGTATTTGTTGAACGTCTTGACGGCGTCGCGGCTCTCGACGCGCGTCCACTGGATGCGCGCGAAGTCGGTTTCGAGCGCGAGGACGAGCTTCGCGTCGGCCTCGGCGTTCGGCCGGCCCGCGAGCGTGAACACCTTCTCGAGGTACTGCTGATACTTCGCGCGGATGTCGACGAAGCGCTGGTCGCTGTTCAGGTAGTAGTCACGATCGGGCAGCGCCGTCCCAGCCTGGGCGAGGTAGACGGCCACTTGCGTGGGTCGCCGGCGTCGGCTTCGACGAAGCCGTTGACGGGCCCGCCAATGCCAATCATCGAAAACTTGCCGAGCAGTTCAGCCAGTTCCGCCGTGGTCTTCAGCGCATCCACTTCCGCCAGATGAGGTTTCAGCGGCGACGCACCCAGCGAGTTCAACGCGGCCTCATCCATGAAGCTCGCGTAGAGATCGCCAATGAGTTGAGCGTTGCTGCCGGGCGGCCGGTTCGGCGACTTGGCCGTGCCCTGGATGATCTCGGCGAGGTCGGTCTCGGCCTGTTCGGTCAACTGCACGAACGTCCCGTAAATCGCCCGGTCGGCTGGAATTTCGGTGCGGGTCAGCCACGCGCCGTTGACGTGCCGGAACAGGTCGTCCTGCGGCCGGACGGATGTGTCAAACGTCGAGCGGTCGAGTCCCGACTGCAGGGCCTGCTGAGCGCCAAGGCCCAAGCCGGTCAGGGCGACCAAACCGGCCGCCAGGACGTAGCGAGCTTTCATGTGAACACTCCTCAGGTTCTAGCTTAACTGCGGTGCGGAGCGTTCGGAGGTGCGGAGGTTCGAAGGTCGCGAAGGTTGGTCACGGGGGTCGGAGGAAGGTTCAAAGGGAACTAAACCTCCCGCACCTACGCACCCGCGAACCACTGATCCTCAGGCTTCTTCCGGTAGCAACGATGCTCGAACCTCTCTAACCCCCCTTCCCGAGGTCGCCGTCACTTCGAGGCGCAGACGTCCGTAGTCGACGCGGTCGCCCTTGACCGGCGGCCGTCCCAGCCTCGCCAGAACAAGACCGCTCACGCTGTCCACCTCCTCGTGTTCGAGGTCGACGTTGAAATGCTGTCCCAGCTCATCGAGACGCACGGTCCCGGCAGCACGAACCAATCCGTCGTCCTGCGCAACCAGCGACGGCGTCGCCGGTACGCCGTCGTCAATCTCGCCGACGACCTCCTCGAAGATGTCCTCGAGGCCGACGATGCCGGCCGTGCCGCCGTGCTCGTCGATGACGACGGCCATGTGGGCGTGGCCGCGCTGCATGGTGGCGAGCACATCGTCGAGCGACGCGGTTTCGGGAACGACCGGCATACGGCGCGCATCATCCGCGCGTAGCGCTCCGCCCTGGGTCAGCAGTCGAAGCAGGTCTTTCACGTGCACCATGCCGACGATGTGGTCGAGGTCGCCCTCGTAGACGGCATATCGCGTGCGCCGCTGGCCGCAGGACCAGCGCGCCGGAGATCGTCGGCCGTCGCGCCGACGGGAATGCCGGCGACGCGGACGCGCGGCACCATCACCTGCGCCGCGGTCAGGTCGCCGAACTCGAAGAGCTCGCGCACGATTCGGCTCGAGTCGCGGCGCGAGCGCGCCGCCGCGCTCGCTCTCCTCGACGATGAGCTGCAGCTCCTCCGGCGTGTAGATCTGCTCGTGGACGTTTTCCCGGCGTCGGATGCCGATCAGCCGCAGCGTGGCCCGCGCGATCGCGTAGGCGATGCGGACGATCGGGTAGAGCACGATTGCCGTCAACCGCACCGGCCAGTCCGTGAATCGTGCGACGGCGATCGGATGCTGGAGCGCGATGGTTTTCGGCATCATCTCGCCGAGCACGATGTGCCCGATCGTGAGCAGCGCGAGCGCGAGCACGCTGGCGACCACTCCGGCACTCGCCAGCGAGCCGACGCCGCCAACCCAATGCTCGAAGAGCTCCGCGAGCCGATGCTCGCCGTACATGCCGAGACCGAGGCTGGCCAGCGTGATGCCGAGCTGCGAGGCGGCGAGGTACTCGTCCTGACGCTTTGGCGAAGTCAGCGTGCGAAGGATCCTCGCCGCGAACCTGTCACCGCGCGATGCGCGTCCCTCGAGCGATGCCTTGGGCGATCCGATCAGCGCGAACTCCGCCGCGACGAACAGCGCGTTGATCAGGATGAGCAACAGGCTCAGCAGCAGGACGACCGAGAGGCCCGTCATGGCGTGCGAACCTCCTGTGGCGCTCCGAGCAAGGCGCCGAGCAAGTCCTGAATCGTGACCAGTCCAACCGCGCGCCCGTCTGCATCGGCGACGATGGCGGAGTGGACGCGACGTTCGCGCAGCTCCGTGATCGCGCGATCGGCCGCCAGGCTCTCGGCCACGTTCACGACCGGCCTCAGCAGCCGGTCCAGCCGGACCGGTCCTTCGGCGGCGTAGCGCTCGACGAGGTCCTTCACGCGCAACATGCCGACGATGTGATCGCGGCTGCCGGAATAGACGGGCAGCCGGCTGAACGGGCTCGCCGTGACTGCGCGCTCTACGTCCTCCCACGACGCATCGAGCGGCACCATCGTCAGCCGATCGAGGCCGACCATCAGGTCGCGGACGCGCCGGCGTCCGAGATGGAGCGCGCGACGGAGCCGTTGCTGCTCCTCGGGTTCGAGGAAACCGCCATCGCGGCTCTCGGCAATGAGCAGGTCGATCTCTTCCGGCGAGTGGAGGTGACGATGCGCCTGCTCGCTGGACCCAACCGCGCGAAGGAGCATGATCGCCGCGCCGTTGAGCAAAGCGATGAAAGGCCGGAACACGAAGAGCGACCACCGCATCGGCAGAACCGTTGCGAGAGCGGTCTGGGTCGGGAATTGCAACGCGATGGCCTTCGGCACCAGCTCGCCAAGGATGAGCTGGACGGCTGTGAGCGTGACGAGCACGGTGACAATCGCGGCGGACCGGGCCGTCGTTGCGGTCAGGTCGAACCACGAGTTGATGACCGTCGTGAGTGGCCCGCTGAGAGTCGCTTGAGCGTAGGCGCCGAGAATCAGGCTGGAGAGCGTGATGCCGATCTGCGACACGCCGACGTAGCGGTCCAGTCCGGCCGGCGTCTCGAGAAACGGCAGCAACCGCTTCGCCAGCCAGTTGCCGTCGTCGCTCATCCGATGGATGCGACTGCGTCGCGCGCCGACGGCCCCGAATTCCGCCGCGACGTAGAGCGCGTTCGCGACGATCAGGACCGCGATCACGGTCCACACCCCGGCCGACATGGAATGACTAGTCTAGACGGTAGGGCGGGAACCTGCCCGCCCTGGGTCCGTCAGGCCTTTCGTGTTCCCACGTGCTCTTTAGAGCAGACGCGATCGCCGATCCAGATCAGCATGATGCCGATGCACTCACCGACATAGAGCACTTCGACCATGCCAGCCTTGGCGAACGAGCCTCCCACGCCCGGCAGGATCGCTCCGAGGGCAATCAGGGCGTTTCCCGCCGCCCGGTACTTGTGGCCGCGCTCTCGGTAGTGGCGCCACGCGCTGCGGATGGCGCCGCCGATCAGAAAGAACACGGCGTACACGTTGATGAACGGCGTGAGCAGGCGGACCCAGCTCCACTGCAGGACCGCGCCGGACGGCCGCACAGGATCCAGGGCGGCGAGGTTGACGGGCGAGAGGATGACGAGGATGGCCGCGACGACGACCAGCGTCAGGCTCGCGACGGTCAGCTTGTTCGCGAGCGGTCGTGGCCATGACAGGTACAACGAGCCCTGGGCCAGAGGGTAGCCGCCGAGAATGGCCCCCGCGATGTACCACACCTTCGTCAGCAGCACGCTGTTGCCGCCGAGCGTGATCGTGCTCTCGATCGCCGTGCCGAGCCCATAGGTCGTGATGCCGAAGGCCCACCACCAGAGGTGGGGCGATCGGCGGGCTCTCCAGCGCCGGTACAGCGATGTCGCGAAGAGCGCCGACAGCGCCGTTGTCAGAATCGGGAGGTAGTGGACCGCGGATCGCACTCGCTACTGTGCGCCCCTCACAGCAAGGGACAGCGTGAACGACCGGCCCCGCGCCGGTGCGAACTGAAACTGCTCGCGATAGAACTCGTCCGTCAGGTTGTCCACCGCCGCGACGACGCCGATCGATTGATCGCCGTGCCGCCAGTCGTAACCCACGGCGAAGCGGTGGATCGCGTACCCGTCGAGCGCCATCAGATCCTGCGCAATCAGGAATGGTGATTCGTCGAGCAGCGGCGACACGCGGGTGACCTTGTCCGGCAGCGCGCACGCTGTAGCCGCTCCACCAGCGCTCCTGCTGATCGCTCACGCGCAGGCCGCCATTGATCCTCCACGGGGTGATGTTGTCCTGCGGCTTGTTGTCCAGTGACAGGCCGGAGAGCGGGCTCGTGCCTTCCAGCACCGTGCCGTGGGTGTAGGAGGCGTTGCCGTACGGCAGCACGTTCAGGAAGCCGACGCCGAACGGCGCGTTGGCTTCGAGCTCGACGCCCTGGATCCGGACCTTGGCGAGATTGATGGCCTGGGAGATCGATTCCAGGCTCGATCCGGATCCGACCGCCGCCACGATCTCGGTCGAGATGAAGTCGTCGTACGTGTTGTTGAAGTACGAGAGCGAGCCGGTCAGGTAGCGGGAACCGGAAGCGCGTGCCGACGTCCACGTTGTGACCCTTCTCGGGCGCAACCGTGATGTTCGGCACGATGCTGCCCGCGGTCGCCGGTCCGGCGAAGAGCAACTCCTCCAGGTTCGGATGGCGATAGCTCCGCACGTAGTGCGCGAACACGCTGACCGGCCGGCTGCCGAAGAGGACAAGCCCCGCTTCGCCGGTGACGGCCGTGCGATCGATCGTTTCACCGTTGATGTCCGGCAAGGTCGCCGGATTGATCGGCGGCTGGGCGCCTTCGATGAGCGAATCGATCTCGTACCCCGGTGTCGCCTCGGTCTTCACCTGATAGCCGTCCATGCGAACGCCGGCGGTGACACGCACGCTGTTGGTCACGTCCCACTCGTCATGCATGAACACGCCGACGTCCTGGAACGTCGAGTTCGGCACGCGCACCGGATGGGTCACCGACGGCGGACCGAGCACGATGGGCGACGGATAGACCGTCGGGGCCGGACCTCGCGCGCCGAGCGCCACCTGGCCGATCGTCGTCGTGGTCGTCGTGCTCGTGCGCTCGTCCTCACTGCGGTCGCGATACGTCGGTCACGCCTGCGGTGAGGAGATTGCGAGCGCGCCAACTGGAACGTGGCCTGCACGTCGACGCCGGGCGTCCACACCTGCTGCCGCGTGTCGCTCTCGATGTTCAGCCGGAACACGTTGATCGGGAAGAATGTCACGGCCGTCGGCGCCGGGAACTGCGCCGGCAGCCGGTTGCGGAGCAGCCGATCCTGGCGCTGGTAATACGGCGTCACCGTCAGGCGAGGGAACCACGATGCGAGGTTCGTCACCGAGTACGTCGCCGACATCTTGTCCAGCCGGCTCCATGGCAGCGTGATTTCCTGAAAGAAGAACGGCGATTGGAAGTCGGGAAATCCCACCTCGTCCGTGCGGCGGCGCTGGTACTTGAACTCCAGCGTTTGCGAGGACGTCACCTGCGCGATCGCCGACAGGTTCGCCGACGAACCGTCCATCCCCGAGCTGGGAACTTCGGCGCTCGTCCGCGTGAACGGCGCGTTGAACGGTTCGGGAAAGCTGTTGAAGTTGAAGCCGAAGTTGTCGTCGATCGTGTCGCCCTGAACGATGCGCGCCGTCGTCGAAGAACTGCTGCGAGCTCTCGTCGAAGTCTTTGCCCGCCTCGTAGTTGTCGAAGCGTTCGGCCCCGCCGCGGAATGAAATCGCCCAGCGGCGATCCGACATCCCCAGCGACCACCGTCGCTCGCTGTCCGTTCTCGTTGGAGCTGTAGAAGGCGTTCAGGCCCGCCGTGAAGAGGCGGCGATCGGAGAACCGGGCGCGGTTCGTGACGATGTTGATCGTGCCCGAGAGGGCATCGGTGCCGTAGAGCACCGACCCGGCGCCGCCCAGGACCTCGATGTGCTCGATCGAGTCGACGTCCACGAGGCCGACTTCGACACCCGCGCGGTCCGTGGCGGTTCGCGCGTTGTTCAAACGTTCGCCGTCGACGAGCACGAGCACGCGTGTCGAGTCGAGGCCGCGCAGCCGCGGGCGAACCTGGAAGGGACCGGACCCGACGACCGAGACGCCGGGTGCGGCGGCCAGCGCGTCACCGGTGCTGACCGGCGCCATCTCACGGATGGCCCTCGCGCTGATGGCGTCCGTGCGGAGCGGGAGCGTCGCCTCGTCGCGTTCACCGCGGGCGGCCGACACCGTGACCTCCTCCTCCACCGCACCGAGCTGCAGCTCGAAGTCGAGTGTCACGGACTGGTTGTCGTCGGTGACGACGACGGTCCGCGAGGCGTCCGAGAAGCCGACGAAGGTTGCGGCGACGCGGTAGATGCCCGGACGCAGGTTCGGGAAACGGAACCGCCCCGAGGCATCCGCCGTCGCGGTGATTTCCTGGCCGGTGGCGACATTCAGAATTCGGACGACGGCGCCTTCGAGAGCACCGCCGGAGCGATCGGTCACGCTGCCCTGAACTTCAGCCGCCAGTGCCGAAGCAGTCAGCGCAAGGGTCAGAGAGAGGGCAAGGAAAATCGTGCGCATGAGAACTTGGTTACTCTACCAACCGGCACGGCGGCGGCTCCGCGGTCGGACAAAACTCCGACAAACAAGACATAGAGCTTGGGGGTATAACAGGGGACTCACACTCGAACGGGTTCGAACAGGTTCGACAGGTGCGACGGGTACGACTGGTCCCAGGAACGAACTGACGCTCGTCATCTCTTTCAGTTTCACGGACACGGCGAACGAGCGATAGCGAACATTTGAGGAGGTCCCGATGGCGCTCATGCAGGAGTTCAAGGAGTTCGTGAACAAGGGCAACGCGATCGACCTCGCGGTCGGCGTCGTCATTGGCGCCGCCTTCGGCAAGATCGTCGATTCGCTCGTGAACGACCTCATCATGCCGGTGATCGGGTTGCTGACCGGCGGTATCGACTTCAGTTCGAGGTTTCTCGTGCTGTCATCCGGCGCGGGAACGTACAACACCCTGGCCGAAGCGAAAGCCTCGGGACTCCCCATCTTTGCGTACGGCAACTTCATCAACACCATCCTGCAATTTCTGATCATTGCGTTTGCGATTTTCATGGTCGTGCGCCAGATCAACCGGTTGAGAGGGCCGGTGGCCGTCAAATAACGGTAACCGTTGGCTATTTCTTATTGGTTATTGTATTGTGATTGGCTATAGCGCGTGGGTCGCCGCTTGCCGCGTCCGCGCGTACTCGAATGGCACCAATGAAAGCCATCCACATCACGTCTCCGGGCCCGCCTGACGTCCTGCATCTGGTTGATCGTCCCGACCCTGTCCCCGGTCCCGGCGAGGTGTTGATCGGCGTCAGCGCCGCCGGCGTCAATCGTCCCGACTTGATGCAGCGTGAGGGGCGCTATCCACCGCCGAAAGGCACGACGGATATCCCAGGTCTTGAAGTGGCCGGCCGGATCGTGGCGTTGGGTCCGCCTGGCGAAGACGGTGCGCCCCGATCCGCATCGGGCCGAAACTGGAAGATTGGCGACGAGGTGTGCGCGCTCGTCGCGGGTGGCGGCTACGCTGAACTCTGCGTGGCGCCGGGCGTCCAGTGTCTGCCGGTGCCCACGGGTCTCACGTTGATCGAGGCGGCAGCAGTGCCGGAGACGTACTTCACCGTCTGGACCAATGTGTTCGACCGCGGCCGTCTGACGGCGGGTGAGTGGCTGCTCGTGCATGGTGGCACGAGCGGCATCGGCACGACCGCGATCCAGCTGGCGGCCGCTCGCGGCGCGAAGGTTCTCGCGACCGCCGGGTCGGCCGACAAGTGCCGAGCCTGCGAACGGCTGGGTGCCGTTCGAGCCATCGACTATCGATCCGAGGATTTTGTCGCCGCGGTGCAGGCCGCCACTGACGGTCGAGGTGTCGACGTCGTCCTCGACATCATCGGCGGCGACTACACGCCACGGAATCTGGAGTGCCTTGCCCGCGACGGACGGCTCGTGCAGATCGGCGTGATGGGCGGTGAGACGACGACGGTGTCGTTGCGACGGCTGCTCATGAATCGCCTGACGATCACGGGGTCCACTCTGCGCATTCGCACGCCGCGCGAGAAGGGCGCGATCGCGGCCGCGCTCGAACGTGAAGTCTGGCCGCTCGTGGCCTCCGGCGCCGCCCGGCCCATCATCGATGGTGTGTTCCCGCTGGCGGCTGCCCGAGACGCGCATCGCCGACTCGAGAGCGGTGCCGTCGTCGGCAAGGTTGTCCTGGAAATGCGCTGACCGCGTTACGTGCCGGGCGCCGCGGCCGTTCCCATCTGCGACTGCCGGTACTCGTTTACGACCTGCTGCGACGGACCGTCGGCGCGCAGCCGGCCGTGATCGATCCAGATCGCGCGTCGGCAGAACTCCGGAACAGCCTCGAGGCTGTGGGACACCAGCACGACGGTGCATCGCGAGGCGAGCTCGGCGAGGGCCGCGCGGCTCTTCTGGTAGAAGCTCAGATCGCCGACGGCCAGGACCTCGTCGAGCAGCAGCACGTCCGGATAGACACAGATGGCCGCCGCGAATCCCAGGCGCGCCATCATGCCGGACGAGTACCGCTTGAACGCGGAGTCCACGTAGTCGCCGATTTCGGCAAACTCCAGAATCTGATCGACACGATCGGGAATCTCGCGACGGCTGAACTGCATGAGCGAGCAGTACAACCGCGCGTTTTCGCGCCCGGACAGATCTGGATGGAAACCGATGCCGAGCCCGATGAGGGCGGCGACCCGCCCGGTGATACGAACGCGGCCGGTGGTCGGCAGCGTGACGCCCGCCAGCAGCCGGAGCAAGGTGGTCTTTCCGGCGCCGTTGTGCCCGATCACACCGAGTGTCTCGCCGGCGCCGACTTCGAGCGTGAGATCGCGAAGGGCGTAGCGCCGCTCGACCGGGTGCGTATGCCGGCCGGACAGCAGATCCGACACGCGGCCCGCCAGCCGGCGGATCTCGAGCGGCCCGTCGAGGTTGTACTCCTTGGAGACGCGCGAGAGGCTGATGGGATTAGAGGAGGTCGGCAATTCGCCACTCCTGCTGCTTGAACAGCCGATACCCCACGATCAGCACTCACGAGATCGGTCAGGCTTTCGAGCCAGACACTCAGCGGAAACATCTCGCGCGGGAATCGGACGCGCGTGATCAAATCGAGGTTGCCGAGCAGCGCCGCCGGGCCCGTCAAGATCGTCCGTGTCGCGTACGTCCACAACACGAGGTTCGTGATCGCGAACACGGCGTAGGGCACCCCGCCCGTTTGAAGGCCCAGAAAGACGCCGAAGACGAACCCGTACACGATGCCGCTCAGAAGCGGGAGCAGCAGCGCCCAAATCGGACCAAGCGTCGTCTGCCGGTATCGCGCGGAGATGTTGCGCCACACCCAGTACACGAGGAACGTCCGGTGCCTGACGACCTCCTGCAGTGAATTGCGCGGCTGAATCAGGCGGTTGTCGGCGGCTTCGAAGACTGGGGGCATCGAGTCAGCGGCGAGGGAAAACGTCCGTCGGTTATTGGCTCCCAGTCGCGGCGCTCGACGGCGGGACGATCTTGTTCAAGCGAAGGTAGGTGACGATGTTCCCGTAGTGCTCCCAGTCGTGCGCGGAGTTGAACGCCAGCACGCCGAGCTTCGTGCTCGGCATGTTGTTGATGAAGTCGATGGTGACCGCCGCAGCGCCTGTTTGATCGTTCAGGGTGTCGAACGCCTTGTCACAGAAGGCAAAGGAGTCCGCCAGTGCCTTGGCCAGCTCGGCCTTGGTCTTCAGCTCTTCCGCCTTCCCCGTTCCTGCGGGCCGGGAGCCGGCCACCACGCCACAGAACAGGTAGTTCGCATCGGCCACGTGGCCGAACAATTGCCCGAGGCTTCGGACGGCCGGCGTCGGGCGGAAATTGAGTCTGTTGTCCGCGACCAACGGCAGGGACTTGGTGATGTTGTCCTTCACCGAGTTGTACGGCCCCCTGATTGAATCGCGAATCGCCGTGGAGGGCGGCGGTGGCGCGGGAGGCGGTGGTGGCGCCGGTGTGCATGCCACTGCGCCGACGACGAGACAGAATCCTGTGAACAAACGCTTCATGAATGCCTCCACAATGAACCCGGGCAGGCAGAATACCAAACGCCACCCGCCCGCACACCCGGCGGGCGTCCGGCGTCGAGGAGTGCTAGGCTTTCGTCTCTCTCAATTCAGCGCGAGGTGATGGGTCCGCGCCCCTCGGCAAGGCGAACGAGCGGATGCGAGAGAGCCGCGCGAACGGCGCGGGGCGCTGGGGTCCCCGCGAGTGAGCGCGATGGGGGTCCGCGGGCGAAGCCCCCGGGATATCGGGATGACGAGCGGGAGCGAGAGAGCCGCGCGAACGGCGCGGGGCGCTGGGGTCCCCGCGAGTGAGCGCGATGGGGGTCCGCGGGGCGAAGCCCCCGGGATGTGGAGTCGAACGAGCGGGAGCGAGAGAGCCGCGCGAACGGCGCGGGGCGCTGGGGTCCCCGCGAGTGAGCGCGATGGGGGTCCGCGGGGCGAAGCCCCCGGGATGATCAAATGACCCGAGACGAGATCGTCAAACTCGTTGACGACTGGCAGCTTGCCCTCGACAACCGAAATCCTGTCGCCTTCCTGAAGCTGTACTCGGACATGACCGCCGTCGAGAGCCCGCTCGGCGGTTCGGTCGGCGGGCGCGAGGCCGTGCGGAAGGCGTTCGAGGCGTTTTTCAAGGCCTTCCCGGACGCGACGTTTCTCCCAGAGCCGCCGCGGATCGATGGCGACGAGATCGTGATCGTGTCGTCCATCTCCGGCACGCACACCGGTGGATTCGCAGGGCTGCCGCCGAGCGGCAACCCGTTTCACTTCCAGCTCGTCTTCCTGCTCACGCTGCGCGACGGTCTGATCGTCCGCGACCGGCGCATCTACGATTTCACCGGCCTCATGGTCCAGATCGGGATGATCAAGGCCAAGCCCAGGGATCACTAGCTCAGGTCCGACAGGTACGACGGGTACGACAGGTCCAAGGAGCCAGCCTGCGGCTCGTCATCTTCCTCAGTCTCTTGCGGACAGTGAGCGAAGAAAGCCTAAGAGATCTTTCTTCTCGTCGGCCGTGAAACGAATCGATCGAATCTCCTGATCGAGATACGGGTTCGCTCTCCCGCCCTGCTCGTAGAAATTGACAACGTCTTCGAGTGTGGCGAGGCTGCCGTCGTGCATGTATGGGGCGGTGCGCGCAATCTCGCGAAGCGTCGGTGTCTTGAAGGCTCCGCGATCGGCGTCCTTGCCGGTAACTTCGAAACGTCCGAGGTCGGACAAGGATTTGCGCACTGGGTCCCAGGCGACGCCGGTGTTGTGCGTCCGCTCGTCGCTGAAGTTCGGACCGACATGACACGCGGTGCAATTGCCTTTCCCGCGGAACACCTGAAGACCGCGCTGTTCGGCTGGCGAGAGCGCGGACCGTTCGCCGTTGACGAAGCGGTCGAAGCGCGAATTGCCCGAGAGGACGGAGCGCACGAAGCTCGACAGCGCGCGTGAGATTTCGTCGGACGTCAGTCCGACCCGTGCCGAAGCCTCGGCGAGCGTGAGGTCCATCTCGTTCGGGTCGATGATGGGCGCGAGGACCTGGGCTTCGAGCGAGGTCGAGCGGCCGTCCCAGAAAAAGGCGCGGCCGTAGCCGCGATTGATGAGGGCCGGGGCGTTGCGGCGGCCGACGCGTCCGAAGACACCGACTGCCACCCGGCGGCTGTCGGAGAACGCTCGGGCGGGGTTGTGGCAGGACGCGCAGGCACGCGATCCATCGCGCGACAGGCGCCGGTCAGAGAAGAGCTGGCGTCCGAGGGCAATCTGATCGGCCCGTAGAGGGTTTTCGTCAGGGACCGGCATGTAGAGGTCCAGCCCGAGCGGGATGACGACCGCGACGGCGGCAACCACCTGCGTCCACAGCACGACGGGCCCATCGTAGGCGTGAGACCCGCTCAAACGTGTCAGCCCATGGTGATGTTTCGGTCAAGACTGAGCGTTGACCGTGTCAGCTGGCAGTAGACTGCAGCCATGTCGCCGATCGCGGCAGTCGTTCTGGCCCTGGCTGCAGTCGCGCATCCGGCCCAGCCGTCCCAACCGCTCGGCCAGTTGGCGATCTTCAGTCCGCTCGTCGGCCGAGACTGGGTCGCCGAGTTTCCCGGGAACAACGTCACGGACACTCAGCGTTTCGAATGGGTCCTCGGCGCCAGGTTTCTTCGCAACGTCCATCACGTGCGCGCCGGCGGCAAGGTCGTCTACGAGGGTGAGACGATTTATGCCTGGGATCAGCGCGCGCAGCGCATCGTGTGGTGGTACTGGAACAGCACCGGCGGCTACGTCACCGGCACCATCGCGATCAGAGAGGATGGCGCGATCGCGACGGAAGGCGAGAACCACGGCCCGTCGATCAGCTCGATCGCGTGCGATCGGTCATGCGTATCGGGACCGACGAGTGGACGTCTGCGGGGGCTCAGCAGCGGGACGGCAAGTGGACGGAGCAGCCGGTGAGGACGTACAAGCCCGCGCCATAGCGCCCCTGCGCGTCGCCCATCCCGCCGGCTGCTACGGCACTATCACGCTGGCGGCGGAATCCGCGGTGTCTCATGCAGTTCCGTGACGGCTCGTTCAATCAACCGGCCCAGGCAGAAAGCCGTCGCAAGGGCCCCTGCGAACGCGAGACCCCCTAGGAGGAGCCCGCCCGATTCGACGAGTTGCAGGAGTGGTCGTCCGAGCGCCGCCGCCGTATCGAGCGCCGCCGTGCCTTCCATGCCAGCCTCCTCAGAGTGCCGAAAGGCTACAGCGAAGGGACGTGCGGCTGCGTCAAGACCCTGTGTGTTCTTGGCCGCGTTTTTGTCACGACTTTCCCATGTTTGGACCTGCCAGCCCCGACAAGCTGGTTCGTCCTGGCCATTGGGTCAGCCGGTTATAGCAGCGCTCGCCGCCGCAAGCCGTTCGTCGAGCGTCACCAGTTCCGCCCCAAGCGATCCCGCCAGCCACAGGTAGCTTGCGTCGTAGACCGAAAGGCCGGTCGCTCGTGCCATGAGCACGACGTCGATCGGCTGGACATCCTGCCAACTGATGTTGGAGCGCCGATCGACGGCTGCGAGTGCACCGAGGATTTCCGCACCTCTTGCCGGCTGCTGCCGTACCTTCTTCCACGCGACGTTCGCCATCTCGAACCTGAGCAGCGGCGGCGCGAACACGAGGGCGCCGTTCAGATAATCTCGGATGGCTTCGCCCTTCGGTTCCTGGAAGACCACAGCCGCCAGCGCGGAGGCGTCGACGACGACGCGTTTCACTTCGACCTCGAGTCCCTGTCCTCCCGGATCATCGCGGTGGCTTCGTCTGGTGTCGTGAAGTCGAGCTTCCGAATCTCGTCCCACAGCTCGCGCGCCCGAAATGGTTTGGGCCCCACCGCCGATTCGAGGATGTGCATCAGCTCGCCTTGGAGCGACCGATGGTTTCTGGCCGCGCGCTCACGGAGTGCCTTCGCGAGCGCGGGAGGAACCTCCTTGATCGAAAGACTCAACCCCATGGTTCCATTGTAGCTCCGAAATGGAGCTGATACGCTACCGTCCATGTCATCGCAGACCGCGCACACGTTGCGTTCGGCATTCTGGGCGCCGGCCGAATGGGCCGGGTCCACGCCGAACATCTGGCCCGGCACATCGAGGGCGCCGACGCCGTCGTATGGGCCGACCCGACCGAGCCGGACCTCGCCGGCCTCGCGCGCGGCCTCGGCATCGAGCGCATCGCCGACCATTGGCGGCAGGTCGTCGACTCGGACGACCTCGACGCGATCGTGATCGCGACGCCGACCGACACGCACCACGAGATCGTCATGGCCGCCGCGCGTCGGGGCCTCGCGATCTTCTGCGAGAAGCCGTTGGACCTTCGGCTACCGACGCTGCGCGAGATTCAGGCGGAGGTCGAGCGACGGCACGTGACGCTCATGGTGGCGTTCCAGCGACGGTTCGATCCCGCGTTTGCCGCGCTCCAACGAGACGTGGCTGCCGGGCGAATCGGCCGGCCGCACACGCTGCGCATCGTCAGCCGCGACTCGAGGCTGCCGCCGGAAGCGTTCATCCCGCGGTCAGGCGGCATCTTCATGGACATGACCGTCCACGATTTCGACATGTCGCGGTTCCTGCTTGAACCTGGAGATCGAAGAGGTGTACGCGCGCGCGAGCCGCCTCATCGATCCGATGTTCGAGCGGCACGGGGATTGGGACACGACGCTCGTGAGCGTGCGTTTCGCCGGTGGCGTATTGGGCGTGATCGAGAACGGCCGTCTGGCGTCGTACGGCTACGACCAACGCATCGAGGTGTTCGGATCGGCCGGCATGTTGACTGTCGAGAATCCGCCGCACGCGCTCGCCTCAGCCGCGCGCGACGGGCAGGTGCCTTTTTTCGCCGAGCGGTACGCGGAGGCGTATCGGATCGAAATGCAGGCGTTCGTCGATGCGCTCCGCGCCGGCGCGCCGCCGCCCGTCGGCGTCGTCGAGAGCATCCGGGCCGTCGAGGCCTCGCTGGCTGCAGCGCGGTCAGTCGCGGAAGGCCGCCCGGTCGCGATTGAGGAGATCCGGTCGTCCAGTTCACTTCTAACTTCTGGCTTCTCACTTCTGACTTGTCACTGGCTTTCCGCCCAGGCCGCCCGCGCCGCCGCCGCGAGTCCGTTCGCGCGTGGCCAGTCCGCGTGCTGAGCCGCGAGCTCGGTCTGAATCGTGGTCGCGGTCTCGTCGGCCGACCGGCCCTGCGCCTTCAGCTCGCGGGCGCGCGCCTGGACGGCCTGCATGATCTGACGGTTGGTCGCGATGATCGAGCCGGGCCCCACGGCGCCGTGCGCCGGCACGATCGTCTGCGGCTTCATCGCCTCGAAGGCGTCGAATGCCGCGAGCCAGGCCTTCATGCTCGACACCGGCGTGGCCGCAAGGAACGAGTTGTTCATCACCACGTCGCCGGCGAAGAGGACGTTGTCGCCCTCGACGAAGAACCCGGTGTCGCCGCGCGTGTGCGTCGGGCCCACGACGAGGAATCTCACCGCAACGCCGCCGAGGTCGAGCCGGTATTCACGGTCGAACGTGATGGCCGCCGGCCTGCGGGCCGCGTCTTTCAAGATGTCGGCCGTGGCGGGCGACCGTTTCGAGAACATCTGCACCATCGGCATGCCGCCCTCGGCGAACTCGGCCTCCTGCACGGTCGAGTTCACGTATTTCGCGGATTCCGGGAACGCGACGTATCCCGTCGTGTGCTCGGCGTGAAAGTGCGTGGACGCGATGTAGACCTCGGTGTTCTTGCTGACTTTGGCGACCTCGCGAAGGACGGTTTCGCCATTGCGGCGTCCGAGGCCCGGATCGATCACGAGCGTCGCGCGACTGCCCACGACGATCCCCACGTTCGGGACGAGTCCGACGTTGCCGTCAGGGATGACGTAGGTGTGCGGCGCCAGTTTGACGGTGACGTTCTCCCGGACGAGCGGATCGGCCGCCGGGCCCCGCTGGGCGGCGAGCGTCGAAGCAGCAATCACGATGGCGGCGACTGACAGCGCGGGCAGAGAATGACGGTGCATGATGGGCCTCGAAAGAATCCTACGACGCGGGCCGGCAATCGTTGACTGTCGCGGGATAATGACGCGGAACGCCTCGACCGCCATGCTCAGCCGTCGCCTCGCCCTCGCGCTCCTCGTCGGATTCGTCACGTTCGCGGCGTCGGACGTCCCGCGCGCCGTCAGCGCGCCCGGGCGGCCGCCGCACCGGCCAGGCTGACGGACGCCGAGTTCTGGCGCCTGGCGTCCGGATTCTCGGAGCCAGATGGCACCTTTCATTCAGAGAATCTGGTATCGAACGAGGCGCGCTTCCAGTCGATCGTTCCGTCTCTCATGGCGACGACGGCGCCGGGACGCGCGTACGTGGGCGTCGGATCCGAGCAGAACTACACCTACATCGCCGCGGTCCGGCCCGCGATGGCGTTCATCGTCGACATCCGGCGCGGGAATTTCGATCTCCACCTGACGTACAAGACGCTCTTCGAGCTCTCCGCGGATCGCGCCGAGTTCGTGTCCCGCTTGTTCTCGCGTCCTCGTCCTCCTGGCCTCGGACCGTCGTCGACGGCCGCCGAAATCTTCGAGGCGTATTCGCACGCGGCCCCAAGCCCGTCGCTCTACGACCAGAACCTTCGCGCAATCGTGGCGCACCTGACGAAGACCCACCAATTCGGTCTCGTCGACGGCGATCGGACCGGAATCGACTACGTGTACGGCTCGTGGTTCGCCGGCGGCCCCGGCATCTACTACCAGTTGAATGGCGGCGGCCGCGGTGGGCAGTTTCCGACGTATGCCGACTTGATGACTGCGACGGACGATCAAGGCGTGAATCGGAGCTACCTCGCCTCGGAAGAGAACTTCCGGTTCATCAAGGACCTCCACACGCGCAACCTGATCGTGCCCGTGGTCGGCAACTTCGGCGGTCCCAAGGCGCTTCGCGCGGTGGCGGCCTACCTCAGGCAGCAGGGGATGGTCGTCTCGGCGTTCTACGCCTCGAACGTCGAGCAGTACCTGCAGCGTGATGGCCTCTGGTCGACGTTCTGCGCGAGCGCCGCGACGATGCCCGTGGACGCGAAGAGCGTGCTGATCCGATCGACGCGCGGCGGCTTCAACGGATTCTCGCGCGGCATGCCGGGTGGCGGCTTCTTTGCTCGAGCTCGTCTCGATTGCGCCCGAAATGGCCGCGTGCGCCGCGCGAGTAGAAAAGACCTCAGAGGTCTTTTCTATTGTCGGTCGGCTGGGTCGTAGATTCGAACGCTCCCACGATGAATGCGTCGCCTTTGGCGCCCAGTCGAGCGCGCCGAGTGAGCTCCCGCCGCTGAATCGACTGCGAAAGTCAGCTTCCTCCGCCTCGTCGAGCAGGAAGTACGGTTGGTAGCCCAGCCGTCTCAGATCGCCGAGCACACGATCGAGGTCGTTCCGTCCAATGAAGTCGTACCGCACCGTGATGCGGCCGGAGTAGAAGCGAGCGCTGCCACTGTGCTGCATCGAGAGCAGCGCGGCCCGCTCGGGAAGGGCGGACGCGACGTACGCGCCGGCCTCGGCGTAGCGCTGTTCGGCCTCCCATACGTGTGACGCCCCACGTTCGGCGGCCAGACTCACGCCATGCCAGGCCAGCGCCGCGATGATCACTGCCGCGAGAAGGACTCGTCCCGCAGTCACCACCCGGAGCAGCACGACACTCGTCAGCACGAACAACGCCGGGAACATCGGCATGAGGAAGCGCAGGTACCACCAGTCGTCGAACGGCAGATAGAACAGGTACAAACCGAAGATGGCGAGGATGCCGCCGAGCCACAAGAGCGCCGTCGACTCGTGGCACGACGAACGGCGCGGCCACGGCAAAGACCACGACCATCGTCTGCGTCTCGACGAGCCAGCGCGCGTAGTGCGCGAGGTTCGTCCACGCGTGTGACCACGCGTACAAGTCACCGAGCGAACCGTAGCCCGACGACAGCGGCGAGCCGTAGAGCTCGCGATTCAGCAGCCCGATGAATGCGCATGCTGGCAGCGATCCCGCGGCGAACCACAGCGAGGCGCCGCAATGCGTGACGCCGGTCTTCGGTCGAAGACGCCCTGATGATTCGCACGATCGCCGGCGTCGCCAGCACCAGCGCAAGCGGCGCCACGTTCGGTCGGGTGAGAATCGCCATGCCGGTCGCCACACCGGCGCCGAACGCCGCCGATCGCGAGTCGAACATGAGCGCGAAGAGCGCGAGCGACCACCAGAACGTCGCCGCGACGTCACTCGCCGGCGCGGTGATCTCGAACAGGAACGTCGGGCTCGTCGCGAGCAGCACCGCCGCCGCCGCACCCACGAATGGTCCGGCCAGCCGGCGTCCCATGAGAAACGTGATCCACACGGCGAGGCCGCCGAGGAGCGGGACGACGTAGTAAACCGCACGGGCGCCGCCGACGAGCTTGAACGCGGCCATCAGCATCGGCACCCCGGGCGAGTAGATCGGGACGATGTCGGTGCCGTGCGGTGCCGGACGATGCGGCCGATATCCAAGCGGCGCGAGCGCGTTGGCCGCGTTAGGCCATGTCATCTCTCGCGCCCAGGGTTGCTGGACGATCACGTCGCCGCGAGCCCACAGATCCGCTTGGCTGACGTATCCGTACGCGTCGGACGCCGCCGCGACGAACAGGCCCTTCGACAGTCCGAACGACACGACCGCTGCGGCCGCGCCGATCGCGATGGTCGACGACACGAGCGACGGCCAGTCACGTCGCCGCTCATCGCGTGTGGCCAGCTTGAAGGCCGCGACGGCTGAAAGGACCGCGAGAATCGCCGGGTTGAGAGCATGGCGCGACGAGAGATGGAGGCTTCCAAGCTGGAACGCGAGCCCGCCGGTCAGCAACACCGCGAGCGCCCAACTGCCCGCCAGGATGGACACCACGACCGAGACCTGCATCAGGCGGTGACGAAAGCGCAGAAACATCGAGGAGGCCGGCGAGTCTAGCAAGCGCCCGATCCGCCTGCAAGCGACGGCGAGGTTCTTGCACTGAGAGGCAGCATGCGACGTAACTCACTTATTCTCGCCGCCTGTTTCGCTGCTTGTCTCGTGCTCGTGGCCCCCGCGAAGGCGGCGGCAGACGTCTTCCTGTCAGGTTTTGGCGGGGCTACCTTCATCGATGACGGGAAAAACAAGGGCACCTTCGGCGGAGGGATCGGCCTCGGCGGTTTGGTGAGTGTCGAGTTCGAAGCCGCCCGCACGCAGCTCGGAGGCTACACAGGAATTCCGGGCGTCGATCTCAACGCGCGCCTGAGCACGTACATGGGCAACCTCATGTTCCGCGTACCGCGCGGGCCCATTCAGCCGTACGTCTCGGCCGGCGCGGGCATCGTCAGACTCAGCGGCAGCGTGGACGTGCCGTTTCTCGGATCAGTCTTCAGCGCCAGCGCGGACGACGTGGGCTGGAACTTCGGCGGCGGCGTGATGTTCTTCCCAAGCACGAACATCGGTCTCCGTGCCGACGTCCGGCGCTTTCAGGCGGGTGACTTGTCGTGGGACGAGATTACCGACGTCGGCGGTCTCGACGATCTTCCGCTGCCGAAAGCGAACTTCTGGCGCGCGACAGGCGGAGTGACGTTCAAGTTCTGACGGCTTGAGGCTTGAGTCCTGGGGCTTGAGCCATGCCCCGAGCCTCAGGACCCACGTCCCAAGCCCGTTCAGCTCTTCTTACCGATCGTCACTAGACCGACCCTGTTCGAGCTGCTCTGGTGAATGACGATGTTCCCGTCCGGTGTCGCGCGGATGTGGCGCATGATGCCGACGCCTGACGGGACCGCCCAGCTCTGGAACTTCTCCGTCTTCGGATCGAAGCGCACGAGCGCGTCGGGACGCTGGCCCGACTCGTTGTACCAGACGATGTCGTTGACGACGACGAGCGCGTAGGGTGAAGAGTTCGCGCCGCTCGGCGACGGCCATTCCTTGAACGCGCCGGTCTTCGGATCGAAGCGGCCGAGATACCCGCGCGAATCGCCGTAGAAGATCGTGTCGTCGCGAAGCACGTCGAGCCGCCGGATGCGCGAATCAGGCGTGGGCGTCGCGTATTCGCGCACGGCCAACGTCGCCGGATCGATGCTGGCGAGCTTGTTCGATCCGTTGTAGCAGACCCACGGCACGCCCTGCGAGTTGACGATGATGCCGTACGGCCGCGCATTGGGCGTCGGCATCGTGATGAGTTTGATCTCGCCGGTCGACGGCACGAGCCGTGCCGACCATGTTCGAGCCCTGGAGCGTGAACCACAGCGTGCCCTTGCGATCGAAGATCGGCGTGTGCGGATCGCGCGCGGCCGGATCCGGCATCGGGTAGACCTTGATTTCGCCGGTGCGTGGATCGAGACGGCCGACCGTGCCATTGCCGTTGCCCGTGAACCAGATATTGCCGGCCTGATCGTTGATGATGCTGTGCGGCCGCGCGTCGGGCGCGAGCTTGTACTCGCGCATCTCGCCAGTCGCCGGATTCAGCCGGCCGATCAGGCTCGCGAACATGCCCGCCCACCAGATCGTGCCGTCAGCCGTCTGCAGCGGATCGCGCGGCCGCTGTCCCAGCGTCGGCGCGATCCACTCCTTGATCGTGACGCGTCGTGTCGCCAGCGACGAGCTTCGGCTTGCGCCCGGGCTTCTCGGGAAAATTCGTCGCGAGGTAGGTCGCGACGGTGTTCAGTTGCGGTTCCGGCAACGCGACCATCGTCGTGACGAGATCGCGCCAGCCCTTCTGGTCATAGCCGGCCGCGCCGGTGATCATGTTCAGCTGGTGACACGCGATGCACATGGATTGGACCAGGTCCTTGCCAGCACCGTCCGGCAGCTGAATCGCTTGCCCTCGGCCGCGCCCGGGTCGCTTGTGCGTGCAGAGAGATCGTGACGACGAGCCCGGCGAGGGCGCTGGTGACGACGAGTCTCGAGATGCTAGGCATGGCTTTCAGGCTATTGTGCCAGCTGGACGCCGGACTCCCCAATAGCAAATCGCCCAATAGCGCCGAATGCACTTGGCGAAGCTAGTTACGCGCCGTTCTCCGTTCCGTTGTTCCCTCGTTCCCGTGAGATGCGGCAAGCATTCGGGCCTGGTGCGCGATTGACCGAGCGCTCGACATCTGAACTGGGAACGTTGAACGGGGAACGGGGCACGAGCCATCGGCTGATACGGTGGCCGGCGCTTCGCGGAACTCAGCGAGGCTGACGACGTTCGATTCGAAAAGCTGGCCTTGCTCGACGTGATCCACTGGGCCTCCCATCACACAGCCCAGTGTGAATCCGGGGTGTGACAGGAAGGGTCACGGCTGCAGCGGTTCGTTTTCCTCGCGGTCGCCGGCCGTCGATGGAGCCGAAATGACAATCAGCGACGCGTCGGACGACGAGGTGTTTCGGACTCGGTGCGCTTCACCGGGGGCGACCTCGAGCGCGTCCCCGGCCCCCAGTGCGAGGACCTCGCCGCGGATCTCCATTTCAATCGTGCCCTCGAGCACGTAGAACAGCTGCCGCGCGCGCCGGTGCAGGTGCTTCACTTCGGCCGAACCGGGGGGCATGCGCTCCTGGATCACCGACAGGTCCGCGCGATCCAGTAGGCGCCACCCATCCGAGTGGCCCCATTTGTAGTGCTCGACCGTGTTCCGATTCCTGATCATGAACCCCTCGCCGGCTGCCATAACCACGGGACGCACTTGTCGTGGTGCTCGCCGGTCGCCACCTACCACGGCAAGTCAAGTGCGGTCCGGGACTCGAGGAGGCCTCGGCGGCCACCACCCGATCGGCACATTCTTGCAGAGCCGGGGCCGTTGTCACAACGGATGGAAGGCTGGGGAGAAAATCCGCCCTGCGGCCGGCGGGGCCGCCAAAACGGGACTGATGACGCCGGCTTGGCCCGGCGCTACGTACGGACCGGCAGGCCGGCCGCTTCCCACGCGGTGATCCCGCCTGCAATCTCGGACACGTCATCGATGCCGGCGCGCTGCAGCAGACTCGACGCAATGGACGATCGATAACCGCCGGCGCAGTACACGAGCACCGGCCGATTCGGCGGAATCTCGCCGGCACGCTCGACCAGGTGAGCCAGCGGGATGTTGACGCTGCCCGCGATGCCTTTCTTCGAGACTTCAGGCGGTGTCCGCACGTCGATCAGCACCGGTGCTCGATCCTGACGGAGTCGTTCGGCCGCGACGGCCGCACTGACGCGTTGAGTGCTACGGGTCAGGCCGGCGTGCGCGTCGAGGCTGACCAATCCGCCCTCGAGGTACCCGGCCACTTTGTCGAGACCAATGCGGCCGAGCCTGAGCGCGCTCTCTCGCTCGCGTCCCGGATCGGTGACGATCACGATCGGCCGATCGCGCCGCAGGATCGTGCCGGCCCACGTCGCGTACTGGCCGCCGAGCCCGATGTTGACGCTCCCCGCCAGGTGGGCGGCCGCGAAATCCGTTGGGTCGCGAGTGTCGATGATTTCGGCGCCCGCTCGCTGCAGCTCGAGCACGCGATCGAGTCGAGAGCGGCGTCAGCTCGTGGGCGAGCGTTTCGCTCAAAGACGGCAATTCCTTGGTGTTCAGCACCGCGTCGTACGTGAAGTAGTCGGGCGCCTCCACCTGCTCCGCCGACACGAGATCGACGAATGCGGCTTTCGTCATCGGTTGCAGCGCGTAGTTCGTCCGCCGTTCCATCCCAATCGTCGAGGTCCGTTCCTGACGGATGGCCTTGCCGCACAACGAGCCCGCGCCGTGAGCGGGGTAGACCGCTGCGGTGTCCGGCAGCGTCAAGACTTTCTTGTGCAGGGAGTCGTACAGCATCCCGCCGAGATCGCTCGCGGACCAGCCGAGCGCGACTCGCAGGTCGGGCCGGCCGACGTCACCGACGAACAGCGTGTCGCCGGTCAGCACGCCCTGGGGAGTCGTTCTCGCTCACCGCGAGGTCGTAGACGACGAGTGAAATTGATTCAACCGTATGGCCCGGCGTCTCGAGCACGGCAATCCGGACTTTCCCGAACTGGACCACGTCGCCATCGCCCACCGGCACGAAGGCGTACTCGGCCTTGGCCGATTTGCCAAGGTAGATCGTCGCGCCGAAACGATTCCGAAATTCCAGGTGGCCTGCGACGAAGTCCGCGTGCAGGTGCGTCAGGAAGACGTGCTTGATCTCGAGGTGATGCTCGCTGGCGAAGCTGACGTAGCGATCGATGTCACGCTGCGGGTCGACCACGGCCGCCACACGCGTCTCCTCGTCACCGACGAGGTAAGACGCGTGGGCGAGACAGCCGAGGTAGAACTGTTGGAAAAGCACCGTGGTCCGAGCGGTCCGAGGGTCCGAGGTCCGAGGGCCGATGCTTCGACTGGACCTTCGAACCCCCGGACCGTCGGACCTGCCCTTACTTCGGCTGCGGCACGATCCGGATGTACGGCTTCGGCGACTTCCAGCCGTTCGGGTAGACCTTCTTCGCGTCCTCGTCCGAGACGGAGCCGGCGATGATGACGTCTTCGCCCTGCTTCCAGTTCACCGGCGTGGAGACTTTGTGTTTCGCCGTGAGCTGGAGCGAGTCGATGACGCGGAGGACTTCATCGAAGTTCCGGCCCGTCGTCATCGGGTAAATCAGGACGAGCTTGATCTTCTTGTCCGGCCCGACGACGAAGACGTTTCTCACGGTCTGGTTGTCGGCGGCGGTACGGTCCGACGGCGTCGCCGGTGAGGGTGGCCGGCAGCATGCCCCACGACTTGGCGATGCTCAGGTCCGGATCGCCAATCATCGGGTAGTTCGGCGCGTAGCCCTGCGTTTCCTTGATGTCGGCCGACCACTTGCTGTGCTTGTCCACCGGGTCCACCGAGAGACCGATGATCTTGACGTTACGCTTGTCGAACTCGGGCTTGAGCTTGGCCATGTAGCCGAGCTCGGTCGTGCACACCGGAGTGAAGTCCTTCGGGTGTGAGAAGAGCACCGCCCAGGAATCGCCCATCCATTCGTGAAACTTGATGCGTCCTTCGGTGGTGTCCGCCTCGAAATTCGGCGCGACGTCGTTGATTTGGAGAGCCATGGTTCTTATCCTCTTTTCAAGAAGTTGATACGAAGGGCTGATTGCAAACTATTGCAGCCGGAGCGTGGCGTCAAGCCGTGCGGCGTAGAAGAGACGATGCGGTTCGAACGTGCGGAGGTTCGGACGTTCGGAGGCGAGTGGAACCACCAGCGATGGCCACCTTCCTATTGGAGAAGATGACTGCGTCAGTTGATTCCAGTCGCCTGCGACCCCCGAACCCCCGAACCTCGAACCTTTGTCTACGGTTGATTGAGAAAAATCGACGTGCCCTTGCGTGCAGACTGAAGCACGTCGGGCTTACCGTTGCCGTCGATGTCGGCGGTGACGACCTGCACGCCGACACCTGAGTAGTTGTTGATCAGGTTGGGCGTGTACTCGACCTTGCCGTCAGCCGACCGGTTGAGCTTGAACCAGTACAGCACCGGCGGATGTGTCAGGTCGTCTTCCTCGTCGTACCGGTAGCCGTGCGACCACCACCGCTTGCCGGTCACGATGTCCTGAAGGCCGTCGCCGTCGATGTCGGCCAACGTGAGCGCATGCAGCTCCGTGAAGGCCAGTTCCTCCGGCGACTTCCGATCCGCCGGCGCGTTCATGATCATGTGCTGCTCGAACGAGCCGTCCGCCTTCTGCTCGAACCAGGCGAGCCCGGGGCCATGCGCCGCAAGGCTCGTGACGATGTCGGGACGTTTGTCGCCGTTGACGTCGTACACGTAGATGTCGGCGCCGCCGTTGCCGAAACGCGACTTGTGCAGCGTCCACAGGCCGGGCGCCGTGCCCTTCGCCGGCTGCTCGAACCAGCCGACCGGTGACACGAGATCGACGCGACCGTCCGCGTTCACGTCACCTGTCGCCAGACCGTGACCGCTCCAGGTGCCCTTCTCCGAGACCGGCACGAACGTCCACGGCTTGGTCGCGTCCGTCCAGTCGGGCTTCGCGTAGCCGACCTGCGCGTCCGACCAGCTCGACTTCGTCGCCAACTGCATCGTCAATTCGGGCTTGCCGTCGCCGTCCACGTCCACGAACTGGTTCGCTTCGTTCGTGATGAGCGGCACAACTTCGTGGTTGTCCCAGTGCCGGCGCTCGCCCTTCGGGTTGATGAAGACGTGACCCGAGAAGGTCGGCCGTGGTCCGAATGACATGACCTGGAAGATGTCGTTCCAACCATCGTTGTTGAAGTCGTACACCCACGACATGAATGACGGCGGGTAGTTGCCGTGCGTGATCGCGCCGACCTGCGGCGTCGGAGGGCCGCCGGGATATTCCGAGCCCGCGATGTTGACCGTGGCCGGCAGGTAGAGCTCGCGCGCCTCTTGGAAATCCGGGCCGAGGTAGACGAACGGTCCGGCGACGACGTCCATCTTGCCGTCGCGATTGAGATCGCCGGCGCCCACGCCTTCGGCGTAGAAGATGTCGCTCAGGAGAATCTTGCGGAATCGCGGGTCGGTCTGCTCCGGCGCGATGCCGGCGACGCGCACCGTGTAGTCGCGCACGAAGACCCGCTTCACGCGCAGTGTGGCGCCCGCCGGTCCGCCAACCTTGAGCGCGATCCGGCCGTGCATCGGACCATCGTCCATGACCGTGTTCGGGATGCGCGTGCCATTGAAGTTGCCGGTCAGGACGTTGCCGCCGCCGGCGGAGAAGAGCAGCGTGTTCGGCGCACCCACCTTCAGTGCCATCGCGCCTTGCGCAACGATCGAGCCAGGGCTGCCGGCGCCGCCGCCGTGCGCGTCCTTGATGCCCGTGCAGGGGACCGGCGCGCAACCGCCGGTGACGAGGTACTTCGGGCCTTCGGACACGATCTGCGCCGTGTATCGCGGCATCGGTTTGCGGGAGACCTCGCGTCCTTCGGCGTCGAGTGCGACACGGAACAACGTGCCCGCGCTCGGACCGGACAACTCGAAGAAGACGCCGCTCGTCTGGTTACCCTGCTGCGAGCTGCGAATCATGACGCCCGGCTCGCACTTGTCGCACTCGAACGTCAGTTCCACCCCTGTGTCGCCGTACACGCTGTCGAGGACGAGCCAGCCGCCGCCCGTGGTGACGGTGCCGACGAGGTCACCGTTCTCCGCCTTCCACTGGGCGGGGCCGACGGTCTTCCAGCCGTTGAGGCTGGTGCCATCGAAGACTTTCGGGGACTCGACGCGAACCACCGGGGTCGCGGGCGCCGAAGTCGTGGGAGCGGGAGGCGGCGCCGGCGAGCACCCAGCCGACAACACACCTGCAACAACACTTGAGACGAGCGCCGTACAGGCGCCAACGGACAGATAGCGCGAAGCCATAAGTTGTCCTCTCGGCCGGCAAGCTTTTCACATGGCGACGGTGGTATCAAGCAACCTGTCGTTCTTCGGTGGTCGTCAGCGCCGTGGCCGATAGATGTCCCGGTTTTCGACAACGGCGTCCAACCGGTAGTGCTCGAGGACCTTGGACCGAAAGGCACCGAACGTCCCACCTGGGAAGGTCTCGACCTCCGCGCGATCGAACTTCACGTGCTCGAGCACGATGACCTCAAAGGCCTGGCGTGCGACGTCGTCGTTCAGACGGCTGAGCGCGCGAGGATCCCTCGCGAGGCGGACCGAGAACATGTAGGGATCGAGCAGGTACGGCGATGCCCCGGCTGACGCCGCGAGCATCGGGTTGTCCGCGAACATCCGGTCGCTGGCCGGTCCGATCGCGCGGAGGACGGCTTCACGTGACGATCTGAGGTCCGTCGTGTCCAGCGTGGCGGATCGCCAAACCGCCGAACTTCCCGCGGCGACGCCACCGGCGATGAGCACCGCGAGCACCGCAGGCGCCGCGATGGGCGACGATCGCGGCGATCCCGCGAGGGAGGCGACGACGACCACACTGAGCGCGGTCAGATCGACAAGATGGTTTTCAATGGTGGCGGGCGACGCATAGATGACGAGTGTGGCGCCGAGCGAGAGGAGCCAGCCGGCCTCGGCCACGCTGGCGGGCCGTAGCAATCGAACGAGCAGGACCGCGGCGCCGAGCTGAATGAAAAATGTCGACTCCGGCACCCGCCTCAAGATTCGCGCGAAGCTCACCGGCGCGCCGAGGACGCTGGCGAGTCCCGATCCGCCGCCCGCGCTGGCGGCAATTGTCGAAAGCGCTCGGCCTCCGCTCGCCACTTCCATGATCGTCACCGTGGCCGCCATGCCGACCAGCACCATCAGGCCGAGACGCATCGCGTCACGGCGGCGCCCCGTGACGGCGAAGAACCCGACGGTTGCGACGGCCGCGTAGATACTCGTGGACTTTGTCGCAAACGCCAGCGTGAACAACACGGCGGCCGGCGCCAGGCGGCCCGTGCTCACGGACGCCGAAAGGCCCAGCAAGGCGAACGCCGCCGGAAGCGCGTCGCCGCGGATGACGAGCAAAGCCATCTGAACCGGCTGGCACGCCAGCGTGACCGCCGCCGCCAACGACGCGACGATCGCGTCCACGTGCAGCCGTCTGAGGAAAACGAATACTGACGCGACGAGCAGCGCGACCGAGAGTGCCGAGAGCGCATAGCCCGCAACGATCGGGTTGATGCCGGCGCGAATCAACGCACCGTGAACAGTGAAGAAGAGCGGAAAGTACCGGGTGCCGCCGTAGCCGAGCGGTCCGTCGAGAGGGCGATACAGCGTTCCCTGGCTCGTGTCGATGGCCAGACCGATCCAGATGCCTTCGACGTAGTTGAGATGCGCCTCGCGCGGCCACGCTCGGGTGACGCGAAAGACCGTCACCGCCACGAGGGCGACGATCAGGGCGACGGCGGCGAATCGCGAGGACACGATGCGCCAATCGATCCGGCACGACGTGGACATGCTAATGCACCGAAAAGGGGTCGGGCGGGTTTTTACGTCCGATGACGACCGTGAGCCGACACTCTGTCCGACCGTCGAGTACTGTCGCAAGTACTCCTTCAGCCGAAGCTTGCGCATCGTGTTTGCGGAGCTCATGTACCGGATCGTCCCGAAGATCGGCCGTTCCGGCGCCCACGGCCGGTCGTAGCGGCCGAGCACCCACATGATGCCGCTATAGGAGTTGGGATCGCGGCCATCCACGGCGTACCGATCGTTCAGCGCGATCATCACGTCGAGGGCTTGGCGTGGGGACGACAGTCCACTCGAGGATCTTCTTGCCCCACAGCATGCGGAGATAGTTGTGGATGCGGCCCTCACGGGTGAGTTGCCGCTGGGCCGCGTTCCACACCTCGTCGTGGGTCGCGGCCGCCGCGAATTCGTCGAGCGTGTAGACGTGTGCCCGGTCGATCGTGCGCGTGCTTCTCGAGCGTCACGATCGCCCAGGACGGCAATGCATCGAACGAGGCGACGTCGCGACGCCGCGCGCTCATGTTGAAGCCGAGCTCTCGCCACGTGATGACCTGATCGAGAAACGCTTCCACCGGCGCCGTGACGCCCCACCAACCCTCGCGGGTGCCGCGCGCGGTGGTCGACAGCGCCTTCGGCGTCCAGTCCACGCACGCGAGCGCACCGTGCACGATCTCGTGGGCTGAGATGTGGCCGAAGTGCAAGTATGGCGACAGACGGGAGCTCACGTCCTCGTCGGGATGATTGCGTCCCTCGCCATAGCGATCGAGACGCGTCGCCAGGAATTCGTCGAGACGCGCGCGTGCCGCCGTCGATCCGCCCGCGATCGCGACCGGACAGACGCGTGTGGTCGATCGGCAGCGTTCCGAGGTCGCGCGCGCCCGACAGGAGCGCCGGATCCGCAGGCGGCCAGCGGTTCTGGATTTCCGGCGCAATCGCCTCGAGCGCCGGCAACGATCCTGAACGAACCGGCGACCGACGCGGTTCGGACATCGAGGTGTGGCGGCAACTCTCGCTGCAGGTAGCGTCGAAACGCATACGCTGACGGAAACACCTGACCTCGCGCCGGTGCATTGCATCGGAAGAATGCCGCATCCGTCGACAGCCTCGAACCTCGTCTCGATGTGCCGGGACGCCGCCCGAACGATCGAAGGCAGGAAGAAGACGGGTGAATCGTCGGTCACGACGACCGATGCGTCCGACGCGAGCGTCGCCAGAAGACCGCGGCCCGCACCAGGCTCGGGCTCGACATACGGGTAGTAGGTGACGCCCGACCTCGCGAACGAAGCCGCGTTGTCGCGCATGCCGTCAATCACAAAGCGGTGCAGCCGGTCGCTTGCCCACGGGTAATCGCACTCGAGCGCTTCGAGGACGACGAGCGGTTGCTCGAGATCGCGCGCCCATTGAACGGCGCGGTCCAGCGCGAAGTTCCAGGACGTGCGGCGCGCCGCAATCATCCAATAGAGGACATATCGCGCTTCCGGTCTCGGCGGACGATCATGAATCGTGCGAATGCGGACGGCTGGTACCGCCATGGACCCCCAACGTAACTTCCTTCAGCCCGCGCGGTCCAATCTCCAAGAGCGCCTGAAGGAGGGGGGACACCATGCGACTGCTTGGAATGGCCGCGGCACTGACGATTCTGATGGCGTTGCCGTCCACGGTTTCGGCACAAGGGCCGAGCGGCCCGAGGCATCGGCCGTGGCTTTCGCCAGACCGTCTTGAAGACATTCGCGACCGGCGTGAGGACGTCCGCGACCGACGCGAAGATCGGCGGGACCGTCTCGAAGATGTTCGGGATCGCCGTCACGTCGGTGGCCGCCGCGATCGTCTCGAGGATGTTCGCGACCGGCGCGAAGACGTCCGCGATCGCCGCGAGGACATCCGGGATCGGAGAGAAGACCGGAGGGATCGGCGGCGGTAGACGACAAAGCATGTAGGACTTGTAGTCGTGTAGGCCATGTAGAGGAGCGTTCGCCTTCTACATGAGCTACATTCCTACAAGGCCTACATGCCACACCGTCATGACCAAGCACTACACCAACGGTGAGATCACCGTCGTCTGGAAACCTGAGCTCTGCCGTCACTCCGGGATCTGCGCGCGCGGGCTCCCAGCGGTCTTTCGCCCGAGGTTGAAGCCATGGATCGATCTCGCGCCTGCTGACTCGGCGACGATCGCGGCGCAGGTGGAGCGGTGCCCGTCTGGCGCGTTGAGCTGGATTCGGAACGAACCGGCCGATTCGTCTGGCTCCTCGTGACATGGCGTTCGATTTCGACACGGCACTGCCGCTCCTTCGTCGAACGCCCGGCGTCCTTCGCGAACTCCTTGGCGGACTGCCGGAACCGTGGATTGTTCAGACCGAGGGACCCGATACCTGGAACGCGTTCGACGTTGTCGGACACCTGATCCACGGCGAGCGAACCGATTGGATGCCGCGTGTCGAGCACATCCTCGCCCACGGTGAGGACGTGCCGTTCCCGCCGTTCGACCGATTTGCTCAGTTCGAGGTGTCGCGAGGTCGTTCGCTGTCGGAGTTGCTCGACACGTTCGACGCGGCGAGAGCGGACAGCCTGGCGCGTCTCAAGGAATTGCGGCTGTCTTCCGCCGATCTCGAGCGCCGCGGCACGCATCCGGAATTTGGTCCGGTCACGCTCGGCCAGCACCTCTCAACGTGGGTGGTTCACGACCTGGATCATCTGATGCAGATCTCGCGAGCGATGGCCCAGTTGTACGGCGATGCCGTGGGCCCGTGGCGCAGGTATTTGCGAATTGTGAACGCGGGCCGGTAGGCCCTGGCTCGGAAGACGTCGGCGATGGGAGGGCGCGGCCGTTCCGGCGTGCCCGACTAGTCGGCCCGGAGCGCGGAGATGGGGCTAATCCGCGACGCGCGTCGAGCCGGCCAAACGCACGCCTGAAGGCCCGTGACAAGCAGGAGCAGCGAGACGAGGCTGAGCGTCAAGACATCAACGGTGGATACCCGCCAGACGTAGCCTTCGAGCACGCGCGCCGCCAGCACGCTCACCACAAGGCCGACCGCGACCCCGGCGGCGATGAGTCGCGCGCCACGGCCCACGACCATGCCGAACACCGAGCCCGGACTGGCGCCGAGCGCCATACGCACGCCAACTTCGTGTACCTGCCGGGCGACCGAGCTCGCCATCACGCTGTAGACGCCCACCACGGCGAGGACCAGGCCGAGCACGGCAAAGACCGTGAACAGCGCCACGTTGAAGCGTGGCTCCGCGTACGCGAAATCCGCAAGCGCGCGGTCGATGCTCATCACGTCGGTGACCGGCTGCTCCTTGTCGATGGCGTAGACCTGGGCGAGGGCCGACTTGGTGATGCTGCCGACATCGTTCCGCGCGAGGATGACGACGCGATCGGCGCGTCCGGCGAGCGTGTAGGGCACGTAGACCTCTGGCCCGACCTCGTTCGTGACGCCGCGGTTGATCGTGTCACCGACGACTCCGACGATCTCGAACGCCGTCGCCGGAATGTCGAACGGCGGCTGGCTCAACCTCGGAATTCGAATCGTGTGCCCAAGGGGTGATTGCCCGTCGAGGCGGGCACGTCCAAACGCCTGATTGACGAGCGCGAGCGGAAGACCGCGCTCGACATCGCTGGCCGAATAGAACCGCCCCTGAATCAGCCTGATGCCGAGCGCCTTCGCGTAGTCCGCGCTGGTCTGATGAATCAAAGACGGCCGGGTGTCTGGTTGTCCACCAGAGACCTCGACCGCGGCGTTCAGGCCCCCGAACGGGTGAACGCCGGTGTTCACGCCCACCGACTCGACACCGGGCATGGCGCTCAGCCGGCCGATCAAGTCCTGAAAGAACGCGACGCGTCGCTCGCGGTCTGGATATCGACGCTCTGCGACCGGCACCCTCATCGACAAGACACGCTCGGTTCTGAAGCCGACGTCAACGTTCTCGACGGCAAGCGACGTCCGAATCAGCAGGCCGGCGGCGACCAGCAGGACAAGCGACAGCGCGACTTCTGCCACGACGAGTGACTTGCGAAGAAAAGCCTGCCAGCGGCCGCCCGTCACGCTTCGACTCGTTTCGCGAAGCGACGACACGAGATCAGACGAGGTCGCATGCAGGGCCGGAGCCAGACCGAACACAACACTCGTGACCACGGAAATCCCGAAACTGAAGAGCAGAACAGGCGTATTGAGCGCGACTTCCGACTCGTCCGGAATCGTGTCGGGCGGGACGAGTGAGAGGATGACGTTCAGACCGACCGACGCGAGTGCCACGCCCAGAACGCCCGCCGCCGCGGCGACCACGAGGCTCTCGACCAGCAGCTGGCGCACGATGCCGGCCCGGCTCGCGCCAAGCGCCGCGCGTACGGTCATTTCCTTCTGACGCTCCGTCGCCTTGGACAGCAGGAGGTTGGAGACGTTGGCGCACGCGATGAGCAGCAGCAGCCCCACCGCGCCGAACAGGGTCCAGAGATTTTCACGGATGCTGCTGGGGAACGTCTCTTTGAACGACCAGACGCCGACACGGAACTGATTGGGCCACTGGGCCGGCTCGCGGCGTTTCAGATCCTCGACGATTGGTGTGAGATCGGTCGATGCTTGTGCCTCGGACACGTTCGGCTTCAGCCGTCCGAGAAGGTGCACGCTGCGGATGCCCTCGACGACTTCACCGCGCTTGAGCACGACCGGCAGATAGACATCCGCGCCGCGCCACATGAACCGCTTCGGCATGATGCCGACGACCCGCCGCATTCGCTCGTTGAGCCGAAGCTCCGTGCCGACGACCTTCGGGTCGCCGCCAAACTGACGTTGCCAGAAGCGGTAGCCGAGCACGACGACCGGCTCGGCATCCGATGCGACGTCGGCCGGCCCGAAGTAGCGCCCGACGAGCGCCGGGACCCCCATCACCTCGAACGTGTTCGGCGTGCCGTAGTTGCCGCGAATGCGCTGGGGCTCGGGACCGTTCGTCCACAACACGTCGCTGATCGTGGACGCGACCGTGCCCTCGAAGATCGTATTGCGCTCCGCGAACTCGAGGAACTGGTCGGTCGTGTAGTACATGCGGCCGCCGGGTTGCCCGGGCGCGGTCACACGCACGCTCATCAGGTTGTCGACGTCTTTGTACGGGAAGGGATCCAGGACGACGGCGTACACGACGCTGTACATCGCCGTCGTCGCCATCATTCCCAGCGCGAGCATCACGACCGCGAGCGTCGCAAAGCCCGCATTGCGGCCGAGGTAGCGGAGCGCGAAGCGGATCGAATGCATACCGCGGTGACCCTATTGGACGGCGTTCGCCCTCAAATCGTTGCCGTCCGGCCGTGCCAGGCGCGAAGTCCCAGGATGATGAATGAGGACAGCGTAATCGATCCGCACAGGAAATAGATCCCGCCTTCGAAGCCGCCGGAGGTCTTTTCCACGGCGCCAATCACATACGGGCCGACGGCGCCGCCGAAGTTGCCGAGCGTGTTGATGAACCCGATGGCGCCGGCCGCAGCGGTCCCACGCAGAAAGAAGCCCGGCAGCGCGTAGAAGGGCGGCAGGTAGATCCGAATGCCAATGACCGCCACCGTGAAGAGCGCCAGCGTGATGCCGAGGTGTCCCCGGACGACAGTCGCCAGAAGCAAAGCGGTCGCGCCGACCAGCATGGGAAGGGCCGTGTGCAGCCAGCGTTCCCGGCTCCGGTCCGAGCTCCAGCTGACGGCCAGAAACCCGATGAACAACCCGATGTAGGGAATGACGATGAAGGACGTCACGTCCTGGAGCCCGAGCGAATACCAGCGCTGGAGAATCGTCGGAAGGAAGAAGTCCACGCCGTAATGGCCGATGACGACGAGGAAGTTCGCCGCCGCGAGCAGGAGCACCACGGGCTGCCGCAGTGCCTGCATCACGCTCATGTGCGCGCGAGGTCCAGCCGCGGCGCGGTCCGCGGCGATGGTCTCCGTGAGCGCGTCGCGTTCCTCCGCCGTGAGCCAGCGTGCGTCCGCCGGCCGGTCAGGCATCACCAGCCACACGACGAATCCGAGCGCGATTGCCGGGAGGCCCCAGGCGATGTAGACCCACTGCCAGCCTTCCAGCCCGAGAAGTTCCGGGTGGTGCACGACGACGCCGTTGACGACCTCGTCGGTGCCAATGCGCAGCAGCGGGTAGGAGATCGGCGGGCCGATGATGAATGCGAACGGTTGGGCGAGGAGCAAGAACGCGAGCGCGCGGGCCCGATCGCGCGCCGGAAACCAGTGCGTCAGGTAGACGATGATGCCCGGGAAGAACCCGGCCTCGGCAAGGCCCAGCGCGAACCGCGCGGCGTAAAACTCACGCGGCGTCGTCACGGCCGCCGTCAACGCCGCGACGATGCCCCACGAGATCATGATGCGCGCGACCCACTTGCGCGCGCTCCAGCGTTCGACGATGAGCGAGCCCGGAATCTCGAGCAGGAGATAGCCGAGAAAAAAGAAGAACCCGGAGGCGAGGGCGTACTGCGCGTTGTCGAGGCCCAGGCTGGCGGACATCGTCAGCTTCGCAAACGAGACGTTCGTGCGATCGATGTACGCGATGGCGTACGCGAGAAACAGCAGCGGGATGAGCCGCCGGTACGCCTTCTGCCGAGCCCGGTCGAGCGCCGACGCGGGCTCAGTGGTCATGCGCAAGGGAGCGTATGATACGACGGCTCTTGAGAGATCAGGCGCGTCTGACGCTGGTCGCAAGCGGTGTGTTCGGCATGTGGGCCGGTCTCGCCCACGCCGAATGGCAGTGGGCTGTCGAATTCGCGCAGATGGGTGCGGGGCTGGTTCACCAGACCGCTGACAGTCCGTTCCTCGTCCTTCACGCGAAGCTGTGGAGCCTCATCACGCAAATCGTGACGATGGCGCTGGCTGCCGGCCTGTCGGAGCGCGCCGCGTCGTTCATCGTGAGCGGCGTGGCCGGCATGCTGTCGTGCCAGGCGCTCGCGATGCTCACGTTCGCGATCGGCCGCCGATTCTGGGTTGCGATCGGCGTCCCGCCACTCGTCCTCGTCTCCGGCGTCACGATGCACGACGCGATCTATCCCGTGATGCTGATGGGTTGGTCCCACACGTTCGGCATGTTCGGGCTGTCGCTGACGCTCCTCGCCGTCGGGCTGGTCGGATCGGGCTTTCTGCGCACCGGCGCCATGCTGGCCGGCTTGTCCGTCGCCGTCCACACATCCACCGGCGCGCCGATGATTGCGTTCGTCGTGGTCGCGGCGATCCTGAGCTGGCGCAGAGACCGGACCGCCGTCCGCGAGCTCGCGACATTTCTTGCGGCGGGTCTCCTCGTCGCTGGTGTAAGTTTCGCGTTTCACCTGGCATTGCGGCCGGCCATTCCGCAGCCGGACCCGGAGACGACACGGCGCTATCTGCTGGCCTGGACGACATTCTGGGACGAGCACCGCCGGCCCGTGGACTGGACGCGCCTCGGGGCCTGGATCAATGTCGTGCTGCCGATCGTGATCCTGGCGTGGTTCCCGTCGATTCGCGGCAACGCGACACGGATCGCGTGTCGGGTGCTAATCGTGGCCACCGCGTCGAGTCTGCCGCTCGGCGCACTCAGTCTGCTGCCACCGGAGTGGCTTCCGAACAGCCTCATCATCGGTATGCCGGCGCGCCTGCTGAATATGGGGCTCTTCGCGGCCGTGCCCGTGATCGTCGGTGTGCTATCCAGCGGCCGGAGCCAGTGGTCGCGATGGACGGCGGCGGCCGCTGCCGCGTTGTTGATCCTGAGCTCGCCGAACGTAATCGGATTCGACCAGTCCACGCTGCTGCTGGCCATCGCAGGAGTTGCGACCGTGCTGGCCTTCGTCGATCGTCGGTTGCCGGTCGAAAACTCGACGTCCCCGGACCGCGCGGCTTTTGCCGGCCGGCCGATCGTCCTGGCCGCGGTCATCGTCGTCGCCATGGCGTTTGTCGTCATGGTTCTCCTGCCGCGAAGTCCGCTGCTCAGCGAGTCCCGGACGGACTTGCGCGACACCACGCCGGATCCGGTGCTGGCTGTTGCCGCGACACGCGAAGGACACCTCGCGACTGCGGGCGATCTTTCTCTTGTTCAGCTTCGGACTCGTCGAACCGTGCTCATCGACGGGCTGACTCTGGACAGCCTGCCGTACGCCATCGAAAGTGGACCAACGGTCGATGGCATCCTCCGGATGGTCTACGACATGGATCTCTTTGCACCGCCTGCGGCCGCGCGGCGAGGAGGCAGGATTCCCAACGCGCCGAACCGTGACGCGTGGGAACGTTTTGACATGGCACGGTGGCAGCAGATCCGCGAGCGCTATGATGTGCGGGACGTCCTGACATTCGGCAACTGGCAGCTCGCTCTGCCGCTCGTGGTCAGCAGCCCCGAGTTGCGGCTGTACGCGATTCCGCCTCGATAGGGGGACAGATATGTCCGCAGGCCAGATCGGTTTGTTGCTCGCGCTGGTGTTGGCGAGTGCCGGACCAGCGGCGCAGTCGCCGTCGAACACGGCGCCTGCGCAGATGTCGCAGGCCGCGTTCGCGCGTGTGGCTTACCATCGCGTCGCGCCGGGTTCGGAGGCTGAATTCGAGCGTTTCATGCGGGAGACATGGCGACCGATCTTCCAGACACAGCGACAGGCTGGCCGCGTCGCCAACTGGATCCTCTACCGCGTGCACCTGACGGGAGCGAACGACGAATACAACTACGCGTCAGTCAGCTACCACGACACCTGGGCGAAGACGGAAGCGGCCGCGAGCTGGAGCGCCGTCGTGCGCGAAACCAATCCGATCAGCGCGAAAGTGATGATCGACAGGACGCGCCAGCTTGGCCCGATCGTGCGACAGGCGTTGTACGGCCGCGTCGACTATGTGGCGGGGCCTGACGCCCCAGCCCTTCAAGTACGCCGTGCTCGATTTCATGAAGGTGAAGGACGGCATGGCCGACGACTATTTGAAGGTCGAACGCGAAGACTGGAAACCCCTGCATCAAGTCCTGACGAAGGATGGCAATCGCGTCGGGTGGGTGCTGTGGGACTACATGGTGCCCGGCGGCACCGGCAGTCCGTTCGATTTCGTGACGACGATGCTGTTCAACGACTACGCGTCGATCAAGGCGGCCAACGACGCAGAGGCGTACAAACGAGCGCATCCCAACGGCGACCTCGCCGCTTCGGTCGCGCGCACCCGCAAGTCACGTGACGTCGTCCGTACGGAGATCTGGGAAGTCGTCGATGCGCTGAACTGAATGGATCCTGGGGCTTCGCCCCCTCCGTCGATTTGCTCAGGACGCCCCGAGCCGCGTCGAGGCGCGCGGACTCCGCTAGTTCAGCTCCAGCTCGTTCAGCGGCACGTCCCAGTGCGCGTCGAGGAGCTCGAAGCGGCGCTGCTCCTCCTTCTGAAACTTCGCCTGGTCCGGGAAGAGCCGCTTGATGATCGCCGCCTCGTTGGATGGCCCGTTCATGGCCGCGGCGTCCTTGAACGTGATTGCGACGGCAAACGTCCAGTCCGCGCGCCCGTCACCGTGGTACGTCGGGACGAACGTCCTCACCGACGTGATGCGGCCTTCCTTCATCTCGGCCCTGAGCACGGGCAGGTGATTCCTCTGGAAGAGGTCGACCCACTCGGCTTGAAAACCCCACTTGATGCGGTAGAAGTACCAGGCGGTTCGTTCCGCTTTCGCCGCCGACTGCGAAGCTGGGGCTTGCGGCGGCAGCGGTGCGCCGAGCGCGCCCGGCTGCACGATCACGAGAGCGGACGACAGAAGGCCTGCGAAGACCGCACGAGCGCCAGACATGATCACCTCCGAATTGTGCAGTGTGAGCTCAATAGCAAATAGCCCAATAACCAATGCAATAGCAAATAACCAATAACCAATAGCAAATGTCTTCTAATCTCGTGACGCGTATGAGTCCCCCGCCGACGAGCGAAACGCTGCTGCGGCCGCAGGAGCCGGGGCCAACGGTCTCGGCGCCAACGCGCGGGCTGTCGACCGAGTGCTGAGCCAGAGCGCACGGAGGCTCCGCGGCCTCGCGCTGGTCTACGCCTTCGTGTTCTTCCTGTCGTCGTTCCTCGGCCGGCTCGTCACGGGTGAAGGTCGCGCCCGCATGGTCGCCAATCCGGCCTATTGGGTGCCCGACGTGCTCTCGATTGGTCTGGCGCTTGTCGTCGGCATCTTCACGCGCGGCACGCGCGTGCCGATGACAGTCGTCATGAATCTGGGCCTCGTGTTTCTGGTCGTCAGCAGCTACGGCATTGCGATTGCCGAATACATCGATCCGATCAGGCTCGACAACAACGGATGGATCGGCTTGTCCTGGGTCGCCGTCTGGATGCCGCTCTACGTCGTCGTCGGTCCCGACGTCACCGCTGAAGAGCCGTGCCGATCATGCTGGCGGCGGTCAGTTCGGTTCCCGATCGATGATCGGCTTCATGATGCTGACGGAGCGCACCACCTTCCGTCCTACCGGCGACGAGTTTTTCTTCAACGTCGTCTTTCCGTACCTGCTCGTCGTCGTGCTGGGCTACGTCGGCGCGCGCGTGGTCTACGAATTGGGCAAGGAAGTGAGTCGCGCGCGCGAGCTCGGCAGCTATCGACTGGTCGAGCGGCTCGGGCAGGGCGGGATGGGCGAAGTGTGGCGCGCGAAACATCGACTGCTCGCACGGCCGGCCGCGATCAAGCTCATCCGGCCGTCGCTCGCCGGCAACGAGTGGCGATCCCGATCATCCGGCGGCGATTCGAGCGCGAAGCGCAGGTCACCGCCGAGCTGCGGTCGCCGCACACCGTCGAGCTCTGGGATTTCGGGGTCGCCGACGACGGCGGGTTCTACTACGTGATGGAGCTCCTGGACGGGCTCGATCTCGAGGCGCTCGTGCGCCGGCATGGTCCGGTGCCCGCCGAGCGCGCCATTCATCTCATCCGGCAGGTGTGCCACTCGCTGGCGGAGGCCGAGGAGCACGGCCTCGTGCACCGCGACATCAAGCCCGCGAACATCTTCGTCGTGCCGTTACGGCGGCGATGCACGATTTCGTGAAAGTCCTGGATTTCGGCATCGTCAGGGCCGCCGATGCCTCGTCGCTGGACACGATTCTTCAGACGACTGAAACCAAGGTGCAAGGCACCCCGGCATTCATCGCGCCGGAGCAGGCACTCGGTCAGTCGGGCATCGACGGACGTGCCGACATCTACGCGACGGGCTGCGTCTTGTACTGGCTGCTCACGGGACAGCTCGTGTTCACGGCGGACACGGTGATGGGGCTTCTCGTGCATCACGCACACACGGAGCCGGTGCCGCCCTCCAGTCGGGTGGAGATACGCGATTCCCGGCCGAACTCGACGCGCTCGTGATGTCGTGCCTCGCGAAAAACCCGGCGGACCGACCGCAGTCCGCCCGGGAGCTGTCGCAACGTCTGCGAACGTGTCTCCGGTCTCGACGCCTGGACCGACGAGCGCGCCCGCGCGTGGTGGGACCTGCATCGGCCCACCACGCGCGTCTAGCTTTCTACTTCGCCGGCGGCGGTGGCGCGACGGTGATCGAGAGCGCTTCGGTCCAGGTGACGTTCACCTGGTCCCCGACTGCCACGGTCTTGAGCGCGTTCCGGTCCTGCACCTTCGAACTGTAGACCCAGCCGTTGGGGCCCGAGAACGTGATCGAGGGAATCTTCTCGTCGATTGCCGTGATCTTCGTCGTGATGGTTCGTTGTACCGCGGCAGTGCCGGATACCCGGTTTCCCTCACCCTTCGTGATCGCGCCAGACCCTGTGTCGACCGGCTTCTCGCCCGGGTTGAGCTTCCGGAACACGACGTTGTCGTAGTACCGGGCGGTCACGATGTCGCCGACCTTGGTTTCCGGAAAACGCGTGTAACTCGTGGGAACGACGAGCGTGACGAAGGTTCCGTCGCTCTTCTTGAGCGTCAGCGTCCTCGTTTGCAGCTCAACGGCCTGGACCGTGGCGGTCACGGTCGTCATTTCGCCTGGGATGGTTTTGGTTTGCGCGGCCATGACGGCAGCGGTGCTCAGTACGAGCGCGGACACGACGACTGATGTCTTGAACATAGGGGGACCTCCGAATGAGAATCTCGTTAGGCGGCGGATCCGTGCAAACTTGCAGCCACATCCCGGGAGCCGAAGGCGCGGCTCAAATAGGCGGGCGAAGCAGCGCAGGCGCCTCTCGCCCTCACGGTCGGCGGTGAGGGCGGTTTGTGACCACGGGATGCCGTGGCCGAGGTGGTCGTCATGGCCGCCCGAGAAGCCCTCGACCGCGCAGCCAGTTCGTCAGGAGTACGGGCCACGCGCTGAGCGCGGGATCGCCCAGGGCCAGGCCGACGCCATGCGGCCCGTTCTCGAAGATGTGCATCTCGACCGGCACCTTCGCGGCCTTGAGGGCGAGGTAGAAGCGGACGCTGTTCTCCGCGGGCACGCCCGCGTCCGCCGTCGTGTGAAACAGGAACGTCGGCGGCGTGTTCGGCGTGACCTGGTTCTCGGCAGAGAGCAATGTGACGAGCGCCGGGTCCGGATTGTCTCCGAGGAGATTCCGGCGCGATCCCATGTGCGCGATCGCCGGATCGAACGAGATGACCGGGTATCCGAGAATCAGGAAATCCGGCCGGCTGCTGACACGCTCGATCGGATCCGCATCGTCGGGCCGTCCGGCGTTTGCGAGCGTTGCGGTGGTCGCCGCCAAATGCCCGCCTGCCGAAAATCCCATCAGGCCAATTCGATCAGGCGCGATCTTGAGCTCGCCGGCCATCGCCCGCACGTAGCGGACCGCGCGTGACGCGTCACCGATCTCGATCGGATGGTGGTAACGCGGCCCGAGACGATATCGCAGCACGAACGCGCTCACACCCATCGCGTTGAAGTACGCCGCGACCTGCCGCCCTTCGTGGTCGTTGGCAAGCGCGCCGTAGCCACCTCCGGGCGCCACCACGACGCCGGTCGGTACCGCCGTCCGCGCCGCGAGATAGATCGTCAGCGACGGACGATCGCTGTCCTCCGTTCCGAGGGCGCCGGGTGCGCCGTCCGGCCAGAGCAGCACCTCGCGCGGCGCCGGTTGGGCGACGACGGCATCGATCGACAGCATGCCGGCCGTCGTCGCGACCAACGAGCCCGCTCACGGCACGACGAACGATTGATGTCATAGACCGTGAATTCTAGACCCGCCTTGACATTCCATGTCGGCCTGTTGTATTTAACCTATAGGTTAAATACACGCGTACGGTTCCGTATGGCGACTGATTCCTTGAGCATGACGTTCGCAGCGCTGGCCGACCCGACGAGACGGGCCATTCTGGCCCGTCTCGCCACTGGTCAATGTTCGGTGACCGACCTGGCCGAGCCGTTCGACATGAGCCTGCCGGCGATTTCAAAGCACCTGCGCGTGCTCGAGACCGCCGGGCTCATTACGCGCGGCCGCGAAGCGCAATGGCGGCCGTGTCGCATCGAGGCGCGGCCCATCAAGGACGTGGCCGCATGGGCCGAGCGCTATCGGGCGATCTGGGAAGAGCGTTTCGATCGACTCGACACATATCTGGAACAAATCAAGTCCCAAGCCACAAGACCCAAGTCCCAAACCAAGGAGAATGCCCATGGTCGTCAGCGGCGCGGCAAACAGCAGTAGTTTCAAGGTCACCACCCCGTCGGATCGCGAGATCCAGATGACGCGGCTCTTCGACGCGCCGCGCGCGCTCGTGTTCGAGGCGCTGACGAAGCCGGAGCACATCAGGGAGTGGTGGGGCCGGCTGGGCGACGGGTACACGGTGCCGGAGTGTGAGGTCGATCTCCGACCGGGCGGCGCGTGGCGATTCGTCAACCAGACGCCGAAGGGCAAGCGCGTCGTGTTCTACGGCGAGTACCGTGAGATCGACGCGCCGCGGCGAATGGTGTTCACGGAGATCTTCGAGCCGTTTCCGGACGCCGTGTCCGTCGTGACGACCGTGCTGACCGAAGAACACGGCAAGACGCGCATCACGCTGACTGCGGAGTATCCGTCGCTCGAGGTTCGCAACATGGTGATCGTCGACCGGGATGGAGCGCGGCGCCGCGATCAGCTACGACCGTCTCGAGGAAGTGGCGATGCGGCTCTCGGTGAGTGGAAGGCAGAAGGCAGAAGGCAGAAATTCGCGCGTTCCCGCCTTCTGCCGATTCGCCGATCCGCTGGCCTGCGGCGCATTTCGCGATCAGCTTGGCCAGCCGTGCGCGCGCGGGTCTCCTCGCGCTTCGCGCTCGTGACCCAGTGGATCGCGACCCGGCGATACCAGGGAGGCTGCCGCGTCGAAGAACGCGGCAGCCTTCCTGTTCGCGCGGAGCGCCTTCTCTTCGGTGGCCGTCAGCTGCGCCGACTCATCGCGCTCGAACGAGTACACGCCGGTCTCTCGCGCCGTGCGCAGCCGCGTACGCGCGGAGGCCCGCCGGGCGCATCCGGCCCGCCTTGGTCAGCCGCTCGACGTTGTCCACGTTGATCCGGCTCCAGATGCTCGTCGGCTTCCGTGGCGTGAAGCGGATCGAGTACGCCTCCGGCGCCGAGGCTGCGCCGGACGCCGTCGATCCAGCCAAAGCACAGCGCCTCGTCCACCGACTCCGGCCACGTGATGCTGGGTTTGCCGCTGTCCCGTCTTATAGAACCCGACCAGCAGCTCCGGCGCCGAGGCGTGGTGCTTCTCCAACCACGCGCGAAACGCCGCGGGTGTCGCGAAGAACGTTGGCTTCGCAGACATCGCCTTCGATCGAGCCATCGGGAGGCGATCATAACGGCGGATTGAGATATCGTCCGCCATTGACGTCATGAGCCGGGTCCGCTCGGAGCGCGGATCGTATACTTGCCCCCTCGAAAACCCGACCGCGGCTTCTGGAGTGAGCTGATGCCCTCTGACTCCGGCACATTCAACTGATGACGCTGATCTCAGCCGCACTCGCGCTCGTCTGGTTCGTGCTCGCGGCTCCGGCGCAGGATCCGAATCCTGGCCGGCAGATGTACGAAACGCGGTGCGGCGGATGCCACGGCGCGGACGCGGCTGGCGGACCGATGGGGCCATCGATCGTCACTCGCCTTCCGGCGCGCGATGATGCCGAGCTCGCGAAACTCCTGCGTGAAGGACTGCCGGCCCGTGGCATGCCCGCGGGTCTCGTCGCCGATCCCGAGGTCGCCACGCTCGTCCGGTACCTGCGCTCGATCGTCAGTTCTCCGGACGCACCGCGCGAGCGAAACGTTTCAAACGACGGACGGCGCGACCATTCGCGGCCGTGTCCTCGGCGAAGGGTTCGACGACGTGCAATTGCGAACGGCGGATGGGCGCGTGCATCTGCTTCGGCGGGTGGGCGATCGCGTGCGCGAGCCGGCTGAGCATCGCTCGTGGCCGTCGTACAACGGCGACCCCGGCGGAAACCGGTACACGACGCTGACGCAGATCAATCGTGAGACGGTCACGCGCCTGGCGCCGGCCTGGATGTTCACGATGCCGGGCTCGCCACGTCTGCAGATGACGCCGGTGGTCGTGGACGGAATCATGTACGTGACGTCCACGAACGAGTGCTTCGCGCTCGACGCCGGCAGCGGCCGCCAGATCTGGCACTACCGGCGTCCTCGCACACAAGGACAGACGACGGGAAACGTGAATCGTGGTGTTGGCGTGGCCGGCGACCGCGTGTTCATGGTGACCGACAACGCGCACGTCATCGCGTTGAACCGGTTTACCGGCGCCCTGTTGTGGGACACCGAGATGGACGGATTGGCGGAAGAACTACTACGCAACGTCGCGCCGCTGCCGGCGGGCGACCTTGTCATCTCCGGCGTCGGTGGAGGCGAGCACGGTGCCAACGGCTTCGTCGTCGCGCACGATCAGACAACCGGCCGGGAAGTGTGGCGGTTCTCGACGGTGCCGAAACGCGGCGAGCCGGGATCGGAGACGTGGCAGGGGAAGGACATCGATCACGGCGGCGCGCCCACGTGGTTTACCGGCAGCTACGACGCCGCGCTCGATCTCGTCTACTGGCCCGTCGGCAATCCGAGCAAGGAGTACAACGGCGACGATCGCAAAGGCGACAACCTCTACGCCGGATGCATCCTTGCGCTCGACCGGAAGACGGGCCGGATGAAGTGGTACTACCAGTTCACGCCGCACGATCTCTGGGATTGGGACGCGACGCAGACGTCGGTGCTCGTGGACGAGACGTGGGAGGGCCAGCCACTGAAGCTGATGCTGCACGCCGACCGCAATGGCTTTTTCTACGTCTTCGATCGCACGAACGGCAAACTGCTCCTGGCGAAACCGTTCGTGAAGAACCTGACCTGGGCGAGTGGAATCGGAGCGGACGGCCGCCCGATCAGACAGCCCAATCAGGAGCCCACGCCGCAAGGCACGAAGGTCTGTCCGTCCCAGGACGGCGCGACCAACTGGTTCTCGCCGTCGTTCAATCCGGCGACGGGTCTGTACTACGTGCAGACGTTCGAGAAGTGCAGCATCTACACGAAGAGTGACGGCGGCGAGTGGCAGTCCGGCAAGACGTACCTCGGTGGAACACAGCAGATCGCAGGCGATCCGGTGCCGCGGCGCATTCTGAGGGCGATTGACATTCACACCGGAGACATTCGATGGGAGCTGCCGCAAGCCGGGCCCGGCGACTCCTGGGGCGGCACGTTGACGACGGCGGGCGGATTGGTCATCTTCGGTGAAGAGAGCGGCCGTCTGATGGCGGCCGATGCGATGACCGGAACGCCGTTGTGGAGTTTCCCCACCAACCACACGTGGCGATCCTCGCCCATGACGTACATGTTCGACGGCACGGCAGCACGTCGCCGTCGCGGCCGGCGCGAACGTCATCGCGTTCGCGATTCGATAGGAGATCGCCATGCGTGTCGGATTCATTGGTCTGGGCGCCATGGGTGCGCCCATGGCGCAGAACTCTGTCAAGCGCGGCCACGATCGTGACCGTGTTCGCGAGGCGTCAGGACGCGATGGCGCCGCTCGTCGCGAGCGGGGCGCGGGCCGCCTCGTCGCCGGCCGACGCCGCGGCCGAGTCCGACGTGACCATCACGATGGTGTTCGACACGGCGTCGGTCGAAGAGGTCACGCTCGGCGCGCGCGGGGATTGTCGAAGGCGCTCGTCCCGGATCGATCGTCGTCGATCACAGCACGATCGTTCCCGACGGTGCGCGGCGGATCGCATCGGCGCTTCACGGCGCGAGGCATCTCGATGCTCGACGCGCCCGTGTCCGGCGGCGCGACGGCGGCGGCCGCGGGAACGCTCTCCATCATGGTTGGCGGCGACGAGGCCGCGCTCGAGCGCGCGCGGCCAGCGCTCGAGTGCTACGGCAAGACCATCGCGTACATCGGACCGAGCGGCGCGGGTCAGGTCGCGAAGGCCTGCAACCAGATCTGCACGATCGTCAACATGCTGGGCGCCGCCGAGGCGATGCTGCTCGCCGAACGCGCCGGCGTGGATCCGACCAGGGTGAAGGACGTGATCCTGACCGGATTCGGATCGAGCCGCATGCTCGAGTTGCAGGCGCCCAAGATGATCGCGAAGGCGTTCGACGGTAACGTCGAATCGCGCCTTCACGACAAGGACATCCACATCGTGCTCGACATGGCGAGGAGCCTCGGCATCGAGCTCCCCGCGAGCTCGGCTGCGGCCGCCGTTCTGACGACGCTCCAGCAGCGCGGCGGCGCCAAGCGCGATTCGGCGGCGATGTTCGACGTGCTCGCAAATCCGTCGTACTCGTGGCCCGCAGCCACCCTCAGGAACGTGATCGGTACGCGGGTTCAACCCGTTGCGGCTTTTGCTTGACGACCGCCTCGCTCACCGCTACCCTGACCAAGCTCTCGCGGCGAGAGCGCTCGTCGGCCCATCCTGTCCTCCTCCCTTCACCGGGACTGGACCCTCCCCTCCAGGATGGTCTTCAACCTCAATCACGTGGTTGGGCACCATGAAGTTTGACGTCAACACCGTCCGCATCCTCCATCGGCTGACCGATCGGATGAACCTCATTCGCAAGCACCCCCTGCGCTACGAGATCGATCCCGATGCGCTCGAGGAGTTGCAGACGACTGCCGTGCAGCTCGAAGAAGTCCTGACGAAAATCAAGACCGTCCCGGTCGGCTGACGGCTCTTGCGGCCGTATTGGAGCCGGCACGTGGCGATGTCGGCGTAGCTACGCGACTTTGGTGGCGATCCACCACGTGGTGCCGCCCGCATCTTTCACACCGCCGCGCTTATCCTCGTCCTCTTTCTTGACCGGCGCCTGAACGGAGACGGCGCCGGCCTCCAGCGCCCGCGCGTAGGTCGCGTCCACGTCAGCGGACGTACACGTGAACGTGCGAGGCCATCGGCGGCCAGCCGTCCGTTCCATCCGCGAGCATGACGACCGTGTCGTCGAGGCGAACTTCCGCATGCATGATCGTGCCGGACGGCGTCGGATGGCGCCGCAGCTCGACCGCGCCAAACACCCGAGTCAGAAAGGCGATCGTGCCACTCGCGCCGCTGACGATCAGGTACGGTGAAACCGAGTTGTAGTTGACGGGCTTGAACCTGCTCATGTGACCTCCGCTCGCTCAGCCCATATAAGATCTCACCCCGAAGTCCTGAGAGCCAGGAGCGACGATGCCACGACACGAGACCGGCTTCACGATGGACACCTCGTCCATCAAATTTGGCGCGGGCATGACGCGGGAGCTCGGGTACGACGTGTCACGCTTCGGCTGCCGGCGCGTCATGGTCGTGACCGACGAGCGGCTCGCGAGCCTGCCGCCGGTGAAGACCGCCATGACGTCGCTCGCCGACGCCAATGTCGACGCCGTGCTCTTCGACCGCGTCCGCACGGAGCCGACCGACGGGTCATTTCAGGAAGCCATCCAGTTCGCGAGCGCGGGGAAGTTCGATGGCTATGTCGCCGTCGGTGGCGGTTCGGTGATGGACACCGCCAAAGCCGCGAATCTCTACGCGACCTATCCGGCGGACCTGCTCGCCTATGTGAATGCGCCAATCGGTCGAGCCGAACCCGTGCCCGGACCGCTGAAGCCGCTGATCGCGGTGCCGACGACGGCCGGTACCGGAAGCGAGACGACCGGTGTCGCGATTTTCGACTTCGTCGCGATGGGCGCGAAGACCGGCATCGCTCACCGCGCGCTGCGGCCCGTGGTCGGCATCGTCGATCCCGAGAACACACGAACGCTGCCGCCGACGGTGGCGGCGTGCAGCGGGCTCGACGTGCTGTGTCACGGTCTCGAAAGCTACACGGCGCTGCCATTTCACCAGCGCGAGGCGCCGGCGAGTCCCGCGGCGCGGACGACCTACCAGGGGTCGAATCCCATCAGCGACGTGTGGGCGCATCGCGCCGTCGAGATGACCGCGCGTAACATCCTCGGCGCCATTCGCGACGACGCCGACGCGCGATCCGAGATGCTGCTGGCGGCGACATTCGCCGGCGTCGGGTTCGGCAACGCCGGCGTGCACCTCTGCCACGGCATGTCGTATCCGGTCTCCGGTCTGGTCAAGACCTTCCGCGTCGCTGGGTATCCGCAGGAGCGGGCTCTCGTGCCGCACGGCATGTCCGTGATCCTGACGGCCCCGGCCGTGTTCCGATGGACCGCGTCGACCGATCCGCAGCGGCACCTCGAGATGGCGGCCGCGATGGGCGCCGACACCGGCGGCGTGCCGGCATCGGAGGCCGGTGAGTGCCTGGCCGCGGCAATCATTGCGCTCATGCGCGCGACGGGCATGCCGAACGGTCTTGCCGCGATCGGATACACCGAGGCGGACGTCGATCGACTTGTTGAAGGCACTGCGCCGCAGCATCGCGTGACAAAGCTGTCTCCGCGTCCCGTGACGCCAGACGCATTGCGGGAGCTGTTCCGGGACTCGATGGTGCTCTGGTGAGGCATCTCGCGTGCCTCATCGCGCTCCTGTCGGTCGTCGCACTTCCCGGGGCGCCCGCACTGTCCGCCCAGAAGCCACCGGCGATCGCCGCGGCGGCGAACCTCAACTTCGCGCTGACTGACATCGCCAAGGCGTTCGAGCGCGCGCAGGGCACGCGCGTCGAGCTCGTGTTTGGGGCGTCAGGGACACTGACGCGGCAGATTCAGGACGGTGCGCCGTTCGAGGTGTTCCTGGCCGCCGACGAGGAGTTTCCGAAGCAGCTCACCGCGGCTGGTCTGACGCGTGACGCCGGGGTCGTGTACGCCATCGGCCGGCTGGCCCTCTTTGCGCCCACGCGGGTCTCCCCTCACGGTGGATGAACGTCTCGACGGTCTCGCCCGCCTCATGAAGGCCGGCAGCGTCAGCCGGTTCGCCATCGCCAATCCCGACGTCGCGCCATACGGCAAGGCCGCTGAAGCTGTTCTGCGCAAACGCGGGTTGTGGGAGGCTCTTCGTCCCCATCTCGTCCTCGGCGACACCGTGGCCCAGGCGGCGCAGTTCGCGACGACCGGGAATGCCATCGGCGGCCTGATCGCGTACTCCCTCTTCGTCGAGTCCGGGATTCTCGGACCGCGGCACGTCCGCCGTGATTCCAGACGCCGATCATCCACCACTCCGGCAACGGATGGTCCTGCTCAAACGTGCCGGCGCGGTGGCCGAACGGTTCTACGCCTATCTCCAAACTGCGCCGGCGCGTGCGATGTTTCTGAAGCACGGCTATTCAGCGCCCGAGTAGTCGTCCATGGACTGGACGGCTTTCAGCGTTTCACTCTGGCTCGGTGCGGGCACCGTCGCCATTCTTCTGCCGTTCGGCATCTGGTGTGGACGTCTGCTCGCGGTGCGCGACTTTCGCGGGAAGCTGCTCGTCGAGGCGCTCGTCACCGTGCCCCTGGTGTTGCCTCCCACGGTCCTCGGGTTCTATCTCCTCGTCACGTTTGGCGCACGTTCGCCGCTCGGCCAGGCCTTTCAGGCCGTGATGGGTCAGGCGTTGCCGTTCTCATTCGAGGGCCTCCTCCTCGCATCGGCGATCGCCAACATCCCGTTCGTCGTCCAGCCGATCCAGCGCGGATTCGAGTCCATCCCAGCGGAGATTCGCGATGCGGCCGCATGCTGCGGGCTCACGCCCTGGCAGCGTCTCGTGCACATCGAGATTCCGCTGGCGTGGCCCAGCATTCTGACGGCGGCGATCCTCACGTTCGCCCACACGCTCGGCGAATTCGGCGTCGTGCTGATGGTTGGCGGCAATCTGCCGGGCGAAACGCGCACGCTCAGCATCGCGATTTACGATCGCATGCAGGCCTTCGACGACCGCAGCGCCGGCGTCATGGCCGCCACGCTTCTCGTCGTCTCGGTCGTGACGCTGATGGCGACGACCGCCCTGTCCCGCCGCGTGGTGGCTCGCCGTGGCTGATCAGCGACTCTCCGTCCGGCTCCGGCAGGCGGGTCCCATTCCGCTCGACGTGGATTTCACCTGCGAACCGCGCGACGTGCTCGCGCTCTTCGGTCCGTCGGGCAGCGGAAAGACGACGATTCTTCGCACGATCGCCGGGCTCTACCGGCCGACTGAGGCCTCCGTTCGATCCGGCGGCGAGGACTGGGTCGACACCGAACGCGGCACGTTCGTGCCTCCGCATCGACGGTCGGTCGGCTTCGTCTTCCAGGACTACGCGTTGTTTCCGCACCTCACGGCGGCAGGAAACGTGATGACGGCGCTTGGGCACCGCCCACGCGAGGAACGCCAGGCTCGCGCGATCGCGTTGCTGACGATGGTGCACCTGTCCGAACGGGCAGGGCGCAGGCCACACGAGCTCTCAGGCGGCGAACGCCAGCGTGTCGCCTTGGCACGAGCGCTCGCCCGCGACCCGGCAGTGCTGCTCCTCGACGAGCCGTTCGCCGCCGTTGACCGCGCCGTGCGTCGTCGCCTCCAGGACGAGATCGACGAGCTGCGCCGGACGCTGCAGATGCCGCTCGTGCTGGTCACGCACGACTTCGAGGACGTCGTGCGGCTTGCCACCCACGTGCTGGTCATCGAGCGGGGGAAGGCCGTGGCGAGTGGCCCGGTCACGGCGCTGATGAGCCGTCCCGATCTGCCCTGGCTCGGCGACGCCTTTGGATTGGGAGCCGTCTTCGACGCGACGGTGACGCGAACGTTAGCGGACCGCGGGCTCGTCGAGCTTTCGTTCGACGGCGGCACGCTGCTGGCCGCCGATCGGGCGCCGGCTGTGGGGGCTGCCGTTCGTGTGCGCGTCCCGGCGCGCGAAGTCATTCTCGCGACGCGGCAGCCTGACGCGTTGAGCTTGCACAACATCCTGCCGGGCACCGTGTCGGCGATTCACGCCGATGCCGGATCCGACCACGCGATCGTGCAGGTCGCGGTCGGTCGCCTGCTGCTCCTGGCGCAGGTGACACGTGATGCGGTCGTGCGCCTGCAGCTCGTCGTGGGGATGCCGGTCTACGCGCTGATCAAGTCCGTGTCGATCGACGTGCTCGCGGTGCGGGCGAACGGCGGCTAGTTGTCGCGCAGCGCATGTCTACCACCGCACGCCGAACGTGATCCGAACGTGCGGTTCGTGCTCGACGCGGCTCGTGACGAAGTGATCGGACACGATGACGTCGAGGACCTCAATTCCCATCGTCAAATTGCGAACCGCGGCCGACACGCCTCCGCCGACACGAAAGGCCAGCGAGGACTCACGGTAATTGTCTCCGGCGAACGTGACTCCGCCCAGTCCCGCGGTGACGGATGGCGTTACCGCTCCAGGACGCAGCTTCATGGCGAGGCCGCCACCGTAGTGATAGGCGACCACGCGTTCTGAGAACAGGAAGTCAGGGGCAATGAGCCCGAGCGCCGGGGACGCGATGCACACAAGCGTGTCGGGGCAGCCAAGCGACGTGCGCGCCAGAAGTTCGTGCGCCGGCGCGATCGAGAAGTCCCCAGTGAGCGTGAGCGTGTCGGTCAGATCCCGCCCGTAGCGGACACCCAGCTCGCCACTGCCGTCGAGCGTCCTCGTGACGCTGAAAATTGGCGGGTAGATGAGCGGAATAGGCGAGCGATCAAGCGCCAGAATCTGCGGGTCCCTCGAGGCGCTTGTGGTCGCGTCGGCCAGCGAGAACCCGCCGAAGATCGTCAGCTCGTTCTTGCCTGTCGTTTGTGCGCCAACAGGCGCGGCCGCGAGTGTGAACCAGGCGCAAAGGACAACAGTTCCGGCTGCTGGCACAGAAACCCCCGTCCAACTCTAGCGCACGGATCCGGGCCTGTTCTGATCTCTCGACGCGGCAGGATTGGCTGGCCCGTTGCTGGTCCTATAATCCACCGCGTGTCGCTGGCGCCAGGAACCCGCCTCGGTCCGCAGGAGATCGTGGCGCCCGTCAGCGCTGGCCAGCGCTTTCTCCTGATAGTGAATACCGGCTCCGGGTTCAGTAAGCTGGCACGTTGACGATCCGACGGCACCGGCTGATCGGCACGGCGGTATCCTCTCTCGTCCTCATCGTGGGCGTCGCCCTGGTCGTGCGCAATCAAGTCAAGGTGTACCGATCTCGGCAGCGGGCGGCGGCGGCGATGCAACACCGGCAATCGTTGTTCGACCTGCTGCGGCCGGTCGCGTTGTCGAACTGCACGCTGGAGAGATTCGGCGAAACGAACGACGGCGGATACCTCATGTGCGGGAACCTGCTCGACTCGGTGCAGGTGGGCTATTCGTACGGGATCTCCGGCTACGACAAGTGGGGCTGCGACATCTCGACGAAGCTCCAGGTCCGGCTCCACCAGTACGACTGCTTCAACACCACCGTGCCCGCGTGTCCCGGTGGCGACACGGTGTTTCATCCAGAGTGCGTGGGTGACGCCTCCAAGACAGAAGACGGCCGGGTCTTCGACACCCTCGCCAGCCAGCTTGCGAAGAACGGCGATCGCGGGAAGCACATCGCCCTCAAGATCGACGTCGAAGGCGCCGAGTGGAACTCGTTCCTGCACGCTTCGGACGATGTGCTCCAACAAATCGACCAGATGGCCGTCGAGTTTCACGGGGTGGAGGACGAGAAGTACCTGCGCGTCGTGGAGCGTCTGACACGCTTCTTCCATGTCGCCCACATCCATTTCAACAACGCGAGTTGTCTCGATGGATTGGCGCCGTTTCCCTCCTGGGCCTACGAGGTCCTGTTCGTCAGCAGGCGGCTGGGCGTCGTCGATCCGTCACGTACGGCCGGCGGCTTGCACGACCTCGATGCCCGGAACAATCCCGCGTTCGACGATTGCCAATCGCACCGGGAGAATCGACCCGTCCGGTAGCCACCAGCAACCATGAACCGTGAGCCGCAGCGTCAGTTCCCGGTGGAGTATGCTCCGCCGATGGACAGACGAGACTTCCTTGCCGCCGCCGTCGGCGTGCCTGCGCTGGCCGGAGTCGTGGACGATCAGGGCGGCCAGACGCCCGCGGCATCGGTCGAGCCGAAAGGCCTGAAGCTCGGAACAGTCACCTACCTCATCGCCAAGGACTGGGACGTCCCGACCATCATCAAGAATCTCACCGACGTCGGGATGGACGCGGTCGAGCTGCGGACCACGCACAAGCACGGTGTCGAGATCGCGTTGCCACCCGCGGCCAGGGCGGAGGTCCGGAAAGCGTTCGAGGGATCGCCGGTCAAGATCGGCGGCCTCGGCACCACCTGCGAGTACCACTCGCCTGACCCCGCCATCCTGAGGAAGAACATCGACGAGACGAAGGAGTGGGTGAAGCTGGCCAAAGATGTCGGCTCGCCCAGCGTGAAGGTTCGGCCGAACGGGCTGCCCAAGGACGTTCCCGAATCGAAGACGCTCGAGCAGATCGGCAAAGCGCTTGCCGAGTGCGGCGCGTTCGCCTCGGATCACGGCGTGAAGATCCAGCTCGAAGTGCACGGACCTGAGACCGCGCGTCTTCCGCGCATCCGAAAGATTCTCGACTACGGCGGGAACCACCCGGCCGTTCGCGTCTGCTGGAATTCCAACCAGGACGATTTGCTCGACGGCGGCTTCGACGCGGCGTTCGCGCTCGTGCGCAATCAGATTGGCCAGATCCATATGCGGGATCTGTTTCTGGCCGAGTACCCCTGGCGCCGGCTGATCGCGTCGCTGGTCGCGATGAAGTTCGACGGCTATTGCTTCGCGGAGATTCCCGAATCCGCGGACCCGATTCGCACGCTGAAGTATTTCAGGGCGGTGTTTCGGGCCTATCAGGGATTGTGAGGCGAGATGCACGAGATCGTTCGCGGGTAGTTCGAGGAATCGATTGAGGCGGCACGGAAGTCCGTCGCGTTGGCTGACGGTCGTCACCGAGGCTGCCGGACTGATCGTGAACGCGCTGAAGGCCGGCCACCGGATCCTGGTATGCGGCAACGGCGGTTCGGCCGCCGACGCACAACACTTCGCAGCGGAGTTGATCGGCCGCTTCGAGACCGAGCGCGCGGCGCTGCCCTGCGTGGCCCTCACCACGGACACCTCGATCCTCACTGCCATGTCGAACGACTACGGGTACGACTCCGTCTTTGCCCGGCAAGTGAGCGCGCTCGGCGCGCCGGGCGATGTGCTCGTCGGCATCTCCACGTCGGGCAACTCCGCATCGGTCGAGCGCGCCCTCGTCGAAGGCCGTTCGAAAGGGATGTCGCTCGTGGCGCTGCTCGGCAGGGACGGCGGTCGCATTGGCAAGCACGAGGATGTCTGCCGCATCCTCGTGCCGTCCTCGAGAACTTCTCTGATCCAGCAGGTCCACATCACGATCCTGCACGCCTGGGCTCGAGTGATTGACGAAGCGTTTCGTGGAGCGTGAATGTGATGTTCCCTCCTCATCCGTCGCCGTTGAGCGTGACGCCACGGTCCGAACCCGAATGACCGATCGCCGGACATTTCTCTCGCACGCCGCAGCGCTTGCCGGTGTCTTCGCCGGTCTGCCGGCGCCTCGCACCATCCTGCTTCGGTCGTCATGGCAAACGGTCAATATCGGTGACATCGGTCACACGCCGGGCGTCCTGCGTCTCATTGCCGAACATATTCCGGGCGTGGACGTCCGGTTGTGGCCGTCGGACGTGGGCCACGGCGTCGACGCGCTCCTTCGCCGGCGATTTCCGCGGCTCGGCTTCGTGCGCACGCCGGACGAAGTGCAGGCCGCATTTCGAGAGTGCGACTTTCTCCTCCATGGTTCCGGCCCCTCGCTCGTGGGCCGCGCGGACGTCAGGCGTTGGAGTCAGGAGACGGGCAAACCGTACGGCATCTACGGGATCACGTTTCCCGGCGTCTACGGAACGCCCGAGGAGATGAACCGCGCCAATCCCGCGGACATCGAGATCCTCAGCGCGGCGCGTTTCGCGTTCTTCCGGGACTCGGTCTCGCTCGCGTTCGCGAAGAGCCACGGCGTCACCTGCCCTGTGATGGCGTTCGCTCCGGACGGGGCGTTTGCCGCAGACGTACGAGATGACGAGCGGGCCCTCGCCTTTCTCGCCGCACAGGAACTCGAGCCCGGCCGGTTTCTCTGTGTGATTCCAAGAACCCGCTTCACACCGTATTGGGAGATCGCCGGCAGGAATACGCCGTTCGACGCCGCCCGGCACGCTCGCAACGAAGCGATGAAGCAGCACGACAACGCACCGCTTCGAGAGGCGATCATCGCCGTCGTCCGAGAGACGCCGCTGAAAGTCCTGGTGTGCCCCGAGGATGAAACACAGGTGAAGCTGGGCAAGGAGATCCTCGTGGATCCGCTACCTGCCGACGTCAAGCGGCGGGTCGTCTGGCGCGATCGGTACTGGTTGACCGACGAAGCCATCTCCACCTACACGCGATCGGCCGGCTTGTTCGGATTGGAGATGCACTCGCCGATCATGTGCGTCGGCAACGGCATCCCGGCGATCGTTTGTCGCTTTGCCGAGCAGACGAGCAAGGGCTTCATGTGGCGCGACATCGGGCTCGGCGACTGGCTCTTCGATCTCGACATCGAGGCCGAGGTGCGCCGCGTCGTTCCCGCCGTTCTCGCCCTCGCGAAGGATCCGGGCGCTGCCCGCGTCAGGCTCGCGAAGGCTCGCCAGTTTGTCCTCGACCGCCAGCGCGAGACCATGGCCACGGTGGCCAGCAACCTGTAGCGTCTCACGACTCACTGACCGGCACCGCGACCGCGTGCGACGGGAGCCGCGGGCATCGCATCTGCCGCAAACCTTGGCAGCAGCTCCTCGCGCGTCGCCAGGTGATACACCACCGACGCGGTAATCACGGCCGCCTTCCGCACGTCGTCCCAGACAATCCGTTCGTAGGTATCGAGGTTCGTATGATGCGTGTGCGTCTCGTACTCGATGGAATCCTGCGCAGTGCTGATGCCGGGCAATCCGGCGAGGTTGAAGGCGCCGCTGTCGGTCCCACCGGCGTTGCGTCCACTGGTGGCGATCGCGCCGTAGACGCCGAAGTCATCGAAGGGGGCGAGGAGTCGAGTCACGATGCCGGCCGCGTCCGGCGGGCCAAACACCGTCGCGCCACGGATACGTCCCGTGCCGCCGTCGACGTTCCAGTACGCGCTGAGCTTTCCGAACGTGGGCTTCGGAGCCTCGGCCGTGCCGAAGTGTTCCGCCACGTACGCGCGCGAGCCGAGGAGCCCCTGTTCTTCGCCGCTCCAGAGCGCCACGCGAATCGTGCGGCGCGGCCTGGCGCCGACGGTCTGCAGAATGCGCACGGCCTCCATCATGACGGCGCAGCCGATCGCGTTGTCCGTGGCGCCCGTCGCCGAGTGCCACGAGTCGAGGTGTCCCCCGAGCATCACGACCTCGTCGGACTTGTCCGTACCGGGAATCTCGGCAATCGCGTTGTACGCCGTCCGTCCGGCAGGATACGTCCGGTTCACCACCGTGAACTCGAGCGTCACCGGCCCGCCATCCGCGAGCAGACGCGCAATGCGACCGTAGTCTTCGTTGCGCATGAGTACGGTCGGCACGGTCTGGCTGGAGTTGTACCCGACCACGTTGAACGCCGCGATTTGTCCGTGAGGCCGTCCGGCGTCGAAGATCCGGAGCGCCGGACGATTCGCACGCAGAAACTCCGCGAGCCGCGTGGCGACCTGTTGCGCGGTGAGTCGTCCTGGCTCGGCCGGACCGCCGCGGCCGCGTCCTCCCCGCCTCGTCGCCCGCCGGCCGGCACGCCGGCGCCGCCGTAGCGGGCGCGCGCCTGGTCGTCCGGTGTCCGCAGCGGCGGCGGCGTGAAGTTGACCCCGACAATCGACGGCGGTCCGACGAGCACGATGCGATCCTTGACCTTCGCGGCCATCGACTCCAGATACGCCGTGAGCTCGGACTCAGTCGGTCCGAGGCGAACCGGGCCGCGGCCGCCGGGACCCGCATCTGCCGCGAGCGGTCCCTGCGGCGCCACCAGATGGACCGCCTCGGCGGTCACGGTGCCGTTGGTGGACGGTGTCCATCCCACGACTTCGAACTCGAGCCGATCCTTGACCGGCGAGACGATGTGTCCGGCGGCGCGCTCGTTCAGCCAGCCTTCGTGCCCCCAGTCCCACGGTTCCATGCGGCCGTTCCGCAGTCCCCAACCTTCCATGGTCTTGATCGCCCATCGTCCGGCGTTTTCGAGATTAGGGGAGCCAGTCAGGCGCGGACCGTACACGTCGGTCAGATAGTGGACGATCCACTCGAGCCGGGAACGTTCGAGCCCTTCGTCGCGGATCTTGCCGTTCAGATCCGTGTCGATCGGCTCGACCGCGGGCGCGCGCTGGTCTTCAGCGGCCGGCGGGTCCAGCGGGCAAGGCCCTGCCGATCGGCCCTTGCCGTGAGGACGCCGACGACAAGGCCGATCGCAAGACACGTGGCGAACGTTCTGTGCAGCATTGTCCTGATTGTCCTCGTCTTTCTCGTCGACGGCGTCAGCGCGAACTGGCCTGGATACCTTTCGCGATCGATCTCGACCTCGCCCCAGACGCGGAGCAGATTGCCGCTCCAGATCTTGGCGATCTGGGCCTCGGTGTAGCCGCGGCGCACCAGCTCGAGCGTGACGTTGAACGTCTCGGCGGCGCTGTCCCAGCCGTCGACGCCGCCGCCGCCGTCGAAGTCGGACGCGATGCCGACGTGGTCGATGCCGATCAGCTTGACGATGTAGTCGATGTGGTTGACGAAGTCCTTGACGGTCGCGCGCGTCCGCCGGCGGGTGTGTCCGATCGATCTCGGCCATGCGCGCGTCGTACTGCGCGCGGCGATCGGGTGCGAGCGCCTGCACCGCCGCGTCGGGCCCGGCGCCGCGTCGAGCCCCTCGTCCGCCGACGGAAACCGTGGCCGCGGCTCCGGCGGCCGTTGCCGTGGTGCCCTGCGCCGCGGCGGCCGCAGGCGGCACACCACGCGCTCCGCGGCCGCCGCGTCCAGGGAGTTCCGCCAGGCCGAACTCCTTGCGGAGCGCGGCAATCGCCCGCGCGCGCTCTGCAGGAGCACACTTCACGTAACCGTCGAACGCGACGACCTGAACCACGCCGCCGCTTTTCTTCAGCGTCTGCAACTGCTCGTCGTCCATGTTGCGCGAGTGGTTGCAGAGCGCGCGTGCGGCGGAGTGCGACGCGATGATCGGCGCCCTGGACAGCGCCGCGGCCTGCATCATCGAGCCCTTTGACGGATGCGAGACGTCCACCATGATGCCCCAACGATTCATCTCGGCGATCACCTGCCGGCCGAGATCGCTGAGGCCGTTGCCGTGCGCCCACTGGTTGTCCGCCTCGCCGGTGTTGGAGTCCGAGAGCTGGCTGTGGCCGTTGTGCGCGAGCGACATGTACCGTCCGCCTCGCTCCCAGAACTCCCGCACGCGTCCGAGGTTGCGCCCGATCGGATAGCCGTTCTCGATGCCGATCACGGCGACCTTCCGGCCGCTCCGGGCGATGCGCGCGACGTCGGCCGGAGTGAGCGCGAGGCCAATCCGATCGGGCGCCAGCACGCTGGTGAGCCGATGGATCCCCTCGAATTTCTCGAGCGCCTGTTGATAGGCGCGTTCGAAGCCCGCCGGCTCGAACGCGTCGGGCTCGGTCGACTGGCCGACGTAGACGATCAGAAATGCCGCGTCGAGCCCGCCGGCCGCCATTCCGGGCAGACTGACCTGAGTGCCCAGGTCGATCGTGTAGTTACGCGACCACTGGAAATTCGCCGGGTTGAAGTCGACGTGCGTGTCGAGCGTGATCACGCGATCGTGAATCGCGCGGGCGCGCCGGACGAGCGCGGCCTCGCTACTCTGCGCGAGCGTGACAGGTGCAGCGACGACCAATCCCGCCAGACTGGAGGCGAGCGCGACGACTCCGGCGACCTGTGAGGCAGTGAGTCGGGACATGGGCCCCGGGGCGGAGTCTACTGCACCGCGGGCGAATTCGACCGCGGCGGTGAGGCGGAACTGAAGGTCAAAGACCGCCGCTGCGAGCCGCGCCCCCCTATAATCGCGTCTCACCTCGGGAGGTCGCGTGGCGCACATCTCGATCACGGTCAATGGCAAGGTCCGTAAGGGCGACGTCGAACCGCGGATGCTCCTGGTCCACTTCCTGCGCGAGCAGCTGCACCTGACTGGCGCGCACGTGGGGTGCGATACGAGCCAGTGCGGCGCGTGCACGGTCATGCTCGACGGCCGCAGCGCGAAGAGCTGCACCGTTCTGGCCGTCCAGGCCGACGGCTCCGAGGTCACGACGATCGAAGGGCTGGCCACCGACGGCCAGCTTCATCCGTTGCAGGAGGCGTTCTGGGCGGAGCACGGCCTCCAGTGCGGATTCTGCACGCCGGGCATGATCCTGTCCGCCGTCGATCTCCTGAAGAACAACCCGCACCCGACCGAGCAGCAGGTGCGTGAAGGGATTTCCGGGAATTTCTGCCGCTGCACCGGCTATCAGCACATCGTCAACGCGATCCAGCGCGCCGCAGGAACGAGGAGCTAGTCATGCCGACCACGTCTCCCGTCCTTCCGAAGCTCGTGGGCCAGCGCGTCAAGCGTCGCGAGGATCCGCGCCTCATCCAGGGACGCGGCACGTACGTCGACGACGTCAAGCTCGCGGGGATGCTGCATCTGGCCTTCAAGCGCAGCGACATCGCGCACGGCCGCATTCGCTCCGTCGACACGAGCGCCGCGAAGGCAATGCCCGGCGTCGAGGCGGTGTACACGGGCGCCGAGATCGCGAAGCTCGTGAAGCCCTTGCCGATCCTCACGCCGTTTCCATCGCCCGAGCATCGTGCCGTCGCCATCGACGTCGTCCGGTACGCAGGCGAGCCGGTGGCGGTGGTCGTCGCGAGCGATCGCTACCTTGCCCGCGACGCGGCGGACGCTGTCGTCGTGGAGTACGAACCGCTGCCCGCGGTCGTGGATCCGGACCTCGCCACGACCGGCAAGCCGGTCGTGATCCATCCGGCTTCGCGAACAACATCGCGCTCGGGCCGGTGCCGAGCGGGACGGGTGTCAGCGCGGACGGCAAGACGGTGGACGACTCCGCGATCGATCGTGCGTTCGCCGGCGCCGACGTCGTGATCTCGCAGCGGATGGTGAACCATCGGCTCGTGCCGAGCTCGATCGAGACGCGCGGTGTCGTCGCGCACTATGAGCCTGGCAAGGATCACCTGACGATCTGGTCGTCCACGCAGAACCCGCACATTCTCAAGACGCAGGTTGCGGGCATGTTCGACCTCGGCGAGCATCAGATTCGCGCGATCGCTCCGGAGGTCGGCGGCGGATTCGGCTCGAAGATCAACATCTACGCCGAGGAGTACATCACCGCGGCGTGTCGAAGCAGCTCGGGATCCCGGTGAAGTGGATCGAGGATCGATCCGAGGCATTCGTGGCGACGACCCACGGGCGCGACCTGATCTGCGACGTCGATCTTGCCGCGAAGCGTGACGGCACGGTGCTCGGCCTGAAGATGCGCATCGTCGCGGATATCGGCGCGTACAACATGCTGCTGACCGCGGCCATCCCGACGCTGACGCAACTGATGGCGAGCGCGACGTACCGGATTCCGGCAATTCGCGCGACGCTGACGGAGGTCTTCACCAACAAGACGCCGACCGACGCGTACCGCGGCGCCGGCCGGCCCGAGGCCACCTACTTCGTCGAGCGCGCGATCGACATGCTGGCGCGCGAGCTGAGGATGGATCCGGCCGACGTGCGCCGGAAGAACTTCATCCCGAAGGACGCCTTCCCGTACCAGACGCAGATGGGCGCCGTGTACGACTCTGGTGACTACGAGAAGGCGCTCGACGCGGCATTGAAGGCCGCGGATTGGGAAGGGCTGAAGAAGGAACGCGACGCCGCGAGAGCCGAAGGCCGGCTTGTCGGGCTCGGCCTCGCGATGTACGTGGAGGTGTGCGGCATCGGCCCGTCTTCGACGCTGCCGATGGGCGGCTGGGAGCACGCGCACGTCGCCATCGAACGCGACGGCCGCATCACGGCCACGACGGGCGCCTCGCCGCACGGACAGGGCAACGAGACGACCTTCGCGCAGATGCTGGCGGACCAGTTCGGCGTGCCGATCGAACACATCACGATTCAGCACGGCGACACGAGCATTTCGAAGCAGGGCGTTGGCACGTTCGGCAGCCGGTCGCAGGCCGTGGGCGGCGCGGCACTGCACATGGCCGGCACGAAGGTGAAGACGAAGATGGCGAAGTTCGCCGCGGCGCTGCTCGAAGCGAGCGAAGAGGACCTCGTCTTCGAGAACGGCAAGATCGGCGTCACGGGCGCGCCCGCCGCCGCGCTGCCGTTCCAGGCCGTCGCCGCCTTTGCCTACATCCCCGTGCCGCTCCCGAAAGGCCTGGACGAGCCAGGGCTGAGCGCCGACGCCTATTTCGAGCCGAGCAACAACACCTACCCGTTTGGCTGTCACATCTCGATGATCGAGATCGATCGCGAGACCGGTGAGCCGAAGCTCCTGAAACTTGTTGCCGTCGACGACGCCGGACACCTGATCAATCCGCTGATCGTGGAGGGGCAGATTCACGGAGGCCTGGCGCAGGGCATCGGCCAGGCGATGATCGAGGAGGCCGTCTACAACACCGATGGCCAGCTCGTGACGGGCTCGTTCATGGACTACGCGCTGCCGCGCGCGACCGATTTCCCGCGGTTCGAGCTCTCAGCCACGGTGACGCCGACGCCGGTCAATCCGCTGGGCGCCAAGGGCGTCGGCGAAGCCGGCACGCTCGGCTCGACGCCGTGCATCGTTTCCGCGGCCGTGGACGCGCTGAGCGGTTTCGGTGTGAAGCACATCGACATGATGCTGCGCCCCGAGAAGCTGTGGAAGATCGATCCAGGGCGAGGCTGATACCACGCGTCATGATTCCCAGCGCATTCGATTACGAGCGCGCGACGTCGCTCGACGACGCGTGGCGAAGCTGGCGCCGGTGGCGGCAAGATCATCGCCGGCGGCCACAGCCTTGTTCCGCTGATGAAGCTGCGTCTGAGCGAGCCGCAACGTCTGATCGACATCGCCAGGATTCCGGAACTCTCCGGCATTCGCGAGGCGAACGGCCAGATCGTGATCGGCGCGGCGACGACGCATCACGACGTCGCGACGTCGCCGGTGCTCGCCCGGCATTGCCCCGTGCTTGCTGAAGCCGCGGCAACCATTGGCGACCAGCAGGTTCGCAACCGCGGCACCATGGGCGGCAGCCTCGCCCATGCCGATCCGTCGGCCGACTACCCGGCCGTGATGCTGGCGCTTGGCGCCGAGTTCGAGCTCGCCGGACCGACACGGCCGGCGACGAGTCAAGGCCGAAGACTTCTTCCAGGATCTCTTCACGGTCGATCTCGGAGCGGATGAAATCATTGCCGCCGTGCACGTGAGACCGATTCGGACGGCGGCCTACGCCAAGCTCTATCAGCGGGCATCCCACTACGCCATCGTGGGAGTCGCCGCCGCACTCGAGGTCAACGGCGGCACGATCGCGTCGGCGCGCATCGGCCTGACCGGCGCCGGTTCACACGCGCAGCGGCTGACGAACGTCGAGCAGGCGCTGGCCGGACGGCCCGCGACCAGCGACACGATCGAGGCGGCGGCGAGCGATCGCGGGCGCGGCCGTCGCGAACGTGAACTCGGACATTCACGCCGGCGAGCAGTACCGGCGCGCGATGATCGGTGTGTTCGCCGGCGCGCGATCAACGCCGCGTTGGCGAGGAAGTAGGGTTCCAGGCGGTTCCAGGGTTCCAGGGTTCCACGGTTCCTGGTTCTCGTTCCAGGTTCACTAGAACGAGAACCGTGGAACCCTGGAACCCTGGAACCCGAAGCTAAATCTTCCCCTGCAAGACACGCGAAGAACCGGTCCAGCATCATCTTCGAGACGCCGCCGATGATTCGTTGTCCGACGCGGGCGATCGTGCCTCCCGTCTGCACGAGCGCCGTGACGTCCACGATCGTCGTGTCGCCGTCGGCGCGGAGCGTGATGACCGAGCTTCCCTTGACGAATCCGGCGCGGCCTTGTCCCTCGCCGGTCAGCCGGTACGACGTGAGCGGGACCTTCTCTGACAGCACGACGAGGCCGTCGTACGTGCCGGTCACCGCGGCGAGCGCCACGATAAGCCGCACCCGATAGCGATCCTCGCCATCGGGTTCGAAACGGTCGCAGCCGGGAATGCACGACGCGATCGTGTCGGGATTCATCAAGAGATCCCAGACGCGGTGGGTCGGCGCGGTGAACGTGTATGTGCCTGAAATATCCATCAGCGATCAGTGGCCTGGCGTGAGCGCGTTCAAATGTATCGCGAGGTCGGCGAGGTTCGTCAGGGTCCGCGCCGGCAGGAAGTCATCGACGAACGGCAGCGCCGCCTGAAGACCGCGAGTGAGCGGCGCGTAGTTGGCCGTGCCGATCAACGGATTGAGCCAAACGAGGCGATGAGAGTTCCGCTGCAACCGGGCCATTTCGTTGCGGAGGACGATCGGGTCGCCGCGGTCCCAGCCGTCCGAGACGAGAAGCACGACAGGGCCGCCGTGGAGAGCGCGGCGGGTTGCCGGCCGGCGCGAGCGCTCTGCAGGGCATCCCCGATTCGCGTGCCGCCCGACCAGTCCGGCACCGACCGTGACACCGCCGCCACCGCCGAGTCCAGCTCCCGCGGTCGCAGTTCACGGGTAATCCGCGTCAGGCTCGTGGAGAACAGAAACGCTTCCACGCGACGATGGCGATGGCTGAGCGCGTGCGCGAAGTGCAGGAGCATCCGCGAGTATCGTTCCATCGACCCGCTGACGTCGCACAACAGGAGGATCGGGCGTGGACGACGACGGCGTTCGCGGCGGGGCAGCGAGAAGACGTCGCCGCCCGTGCGAACGCTCTGTCGCAACGCGCGCCGGAAATCGAGGCGAGGTCCGGATCCGCGGATCCAGCGGCGCGTCTGCCGTTCGCCGGGGTTCCAGACCAGCCGCGCAAGCGCAGCGCGGGCGAGGGCCTCTTCCTCGGCCGTGAACTCCGCGAAGTCCTTGGTCGCCAGCCGCTCCGTGTCGCTCCAGGTCCGCAGCCGTCCGATGCCGTCGGCCGCAGGGTCATCGCCGTCAGGCTCCGAAGGTTGCTCAGAAACACCCAGCGCCATCGCAGGCATCGTGTCTTCCGTTCCAGAACGCATCGAATGCGCGATCGAAGATCGCGAGGTCGTCATAGCGATGCACCAGCAGCGTTCGACACGTGTAATAGACCTCGTCGCGCGTTGCCGACATCCACGTGCTGAAGCGCCTCGGTGACGTCGAGCATGCGCCCCGGGTGGACGTCGAGGCCGAGCCGGCGAAGCAGCCGGCCGAACGAGAGCAGGTTCTCGATGAACGCCGTCACTCCGGCAAACTGCACTCGTCTACCGCGTTGCCGCGCGGGCAAGGATTCCAGCGAGCCGTTCACCGCGGATGGCGTCGATGTCGTCGTTGGCTTTCAGCGCGACGCCGAGCGTTTCTTCGAGCGCGGCGAGATCGGCGGTTTCACGATCGAGCGCCGTGAGCGCGGCGACCCAGTCGAGCGTCTCGGAGACGCCGGGCGCCTTGGACAGCTCGGCCACGCGAAGTTCCTGCACGACGGCGGTGATCTGGCGGGCGAGGCGGGCCGACGCCTGTGGTGCGCGGCTCTCGATGATCGCCAGCTCCTTGTCGAAGCTCGGGTAGTCGATCCACTGATAGAGGCATCGGCGTTTGAGCGCGTCGTGGACGTCGCGCGTGCGGTTCGACGTGAGGATCACGAGCGGCGGCTCGTTGGCGCGCACGGTGCCCAGCTCGGGGATCGTGATCTGGAATTCAGCGAGCAGCTCGAGCAGGTAGCCCTCGAACTCGTCGTCGGCGCGATCGATCTCGTCGATGAGAAGGACCGCTGGACGGGTCCGTGATGGGTCGATCGCCTGGAGGAGCGGACGCTTGATCAGGAAGGCGTCGCTGTAGAGCTCACGGCGCGTGGCGTTCCTGTCCACGGCGCCGCCGGCCGCTTCGAGGATGCGCAGCTCGAGAAGCTGGCGCGCGTAGTCCCACTCGTACACCGCGTGCGTGATGTCGAGGCCCTCGTAACACTGCAGGCGGATGAGGTCGGTATCGAGCGCCGCGGCAACGGCGGCGGCCAGGGCCGTCTTGCCGACGCCCGGCTGGCCCTCGAGGAAGAGAGGGCGTCGCAGCCGGAGCGCGAGGAACAGCGACACCGCCAGCCCGCGGTCGGCCACGTAGTGTTCGGCCGCCAGCCGTTCCTGGAGATCGGAGATGGAGCCGTTGAAAAATGGCCGCGTTCCTTTCGCGTCAGGCGTTGCCGCCGCCTCGTTGTGGCTGGCGAGTATAGCGAAGCCGCGGCTGGCCGTGACCACGCGGCGGTTCGCGTCTCGCCCTGTTCATTCCCGGCTCCAGGTCGAATCGGCGTGTTAGTGTCACAGGACACCTGACAGGCTTCCGGCGGAAGGCTCCGCGCGCTCGAGCCCCGAATGCCGTCCTCCTGCCCTCGACGCGATAGGAGTGGCGCATGAGTCTCGCTGCCGGAACGAAAGTCGGCCCGTATGTCGTCGAGGCTCCGCTGGGCGCGGGTGGCATGGGTGAGGTCTACCGCGCGCGCGATGCCAAGCTCAACCGCGACGTCGCGCTGAAGGTTTTGTCCGACGAGTTTGCGACCGATTCCGACCGGCGTGCCCGCTTCCAGCGCGAAGCCCAGGTGCTCGCCTCCCTCAGTCATCCGAACATCGGACACATTTACGGCTTCGAAGACAGCGGGACTGTGCATGCGCTCGTGCTGGAACTGGTCGAGGGCGCCACGCTCGCCGAGCGTATCAGCCGTCACCGACCCCAAGCCTCTGGTCCTCGGTCGGGCTCGGCAAGCGCCTCGGCCGAAGGCTCAGGTCTCCCGCTTCCCGAGGTGCTGTCGATCGCGAAACAGATCGCGGCGGCGCTCGAAGCCGCGCATGAGCGGGGGATTGTCCATCGCGATCTGAAACCCGCGAACGTGAAGGTCAGAGACGACGGCACCGTCAAGGTGCTCGACTTCGGTTTGGCGAAGGCGTTCGATCCTTCCGATCCCGGGCGGAACTCGGATTCCGGCGAACTGGATTTGGCCAATTCGCCGACGTTGACGAGCCCCGCGGGCATGACGCGGCCGGGCGTGATTCTCGGCACTGCCGCCTACATGAGCCCTGAACAGGCGCGCGGTCAGGTCGTGGACAAGCGCACGGATATCTGGGCATTCGGTTGCGTGCTGTTCGAAATGCTGACCGGTCGCCGCGCATTCACGGGTGACACCGTGTCGGACACCATCGTGTCGATCCTCAGTGGCGAGCCGGAGTGGGACGCGCTTCCGAAGGCGACGCCTGGCACAGTTCGCGACTTGCTGCAGCGATGCCTGGAAAAAGATCCGAAGCGTCGCCTGCGGGACATCGGAGACACGCGTTTCGAGATTGACCAACCGGGCGGCCGATCGGGCGGAGTCGCCGTCGTCGCGTCGGCCTCAAAAGCCCCCCGTACCTCGCGCCGCTCCCTTCAGCTCATCGCGCTTGCGATCGTGGTGGTGGCCAGCGGGGCGGGATTGTTCTATTCCACGAGACCGTCCGTGCCGGTGACTTCGCCGTCGGAGTACGTGCAGATCACGAATTTCTCCGATTCGGCCGTGGCTCCAAGCGTGTCGCCGGACGGCCGCATGGTGACGTTCAAGCGCGGCAGTGATGGGTTCTTCAGCACCGGCCAGATCTACGTGAAGCCGATCCTGGGAGGCGATGCCATACAACTCACGAACGACGCGGATCGCAAGTACGGCCCGGTATTTACGCCTGACAGTGCACGAGTCACGTACACCACGATCGCGATGGACCGGCCCACGCAGTTCAATACGCGGACGGTACGCGCGGCGGGTGGAAGCCAGCCGACGGAGCTTTTGCCGAACGCCTCCGGGCTCACCTGGATCGCCGGTCAACGGGTCCTGTTTGGCGAGGTCATGGGCGAACACTTTCACATGGCCACGGTGACAGCCTCTGAAAGTCGCGCCGACCGGCGGGAGATCTATCTTCCCGCGAACGAGGGGATGGCCCACTTCGCGTATGCATCACCGAACGGTCAGTCCGTCCTCGTCGTCGAGATGGACCAGTCGCACAAGTTCGGTCTGCCCTGCCGGCTCGTGCCGTTCGATGGAAGCTCTCCTGGCCGATACGTCGGACCTCGAGGAACGTGTACCGTCCGCGGCCTGGTCTCCGGACGGAAACTGGATGTATTTCAGCGCGTCCGTGGACAACCGCTCGCACCTCTGGCGTCAGAGGTTCCCAGACGGCGTGCCGGAGCAGATCACCTTTGGCCCCAGCGAAGAAGAGGGCGTGGCGCTGGGCCCGGACGGCCGCTGGTTGGTGACATCGGTCGGAACGCGTCGAAGCGCGATCTGGAGTCACGACGCCACGGGCGAGCGAGCGATCGTGGCAGAGGGTTATGCCGCGTCTCCCAGGCTGTCGCGGAATGGCTCACCCGTGTTCTATCTCGCGGCGCGGGAGTTGATCCTGTCGGCGTCAATCGGCTGGGAGCCGTCGACCTCCGAGCTCAGATCGATGGACCTCCGGTCGGGAAACACCGTCAGCGTGCTGCCCGGTCTAGCGGTGAAGGACTACGACATTTCGGCCGACGAGACCGAAGTGGCGTTCACGCGACAGGAGCTCGGCGGTCCCGCAGAGATCTGGCTGGCTCCCATCGATCGACGCACACCGCCTCGCAAGATCGCGGACAAGGGCGATCAAGTCTCGTTCGGCACTGACGGATATCTCGTGTTCCGGTCGCTCGAGTCCGGGACGAAGCTCGTCCGGATCAAGAAAGCGGGTGGGATACCGAACCGGTGACGACGGTCCCGGTGTTGGACAAGATCAGCATGTCGCCTGACGGTGAGTGGGTGATCGTTTTTTCGTCCAGGACCACGGCGACCACGCCGGGTGCCCTCCGCGGCACACTCGCCGTTTCCCTTCGCGGCGCGGCGCCCCGCACGATCTGTCAATCCGGCTGCAATGCCCAGTGGTCATCCGACGGGAAATTCTTCTATGTGCAGGCCGGCATGGGATTGACGGGCGTTCAGGAACGGACGGTCGCGATCCCCGTGCCGGCCGGTCAGTCGCTTCCAGTGTTCCCCCCGTCCGGCATCGATTCGGTCGGCGACGCCATGAAACTGGCCGGTGCGCTCGCGATCGATCAGGAGAAAGTGTTTCCCGGGCTCAGCCCCGCCACGTACCTGTTTCAGAAAACAGAGCTTCAACGCAATCTGTTTCGGATACCGCTGCACTAATATTTTGTTAAGCGCGCGTCCACTTCTCCAGCCGCTCTCGCGGCACGGCGGCGAAGTTCGCCCCTCCGCTAGCGCAGTTGCCAGATTGCTAGCGCGAGTAACACGCTCCCAGTCGTCCACGTGAACGACGACGTGTGCTGGCCGAGCGGGAGCACCTTCTCGAGGAGCACAAAGACCGACAGCAGCGCGATCGTCGGCAGGTGCATCACGCCGCCGGCGAAGAGCAGAAGCATCAGCGCCCAGCAGCAGCCCAGACAATCAGACCGTGCGCGATGCCCATGCGTAGCGCACCAGCGGTCCGTCGCGCCAGTGTGTCGCGACGAACGCCGCGGGAGAACGGCACACGGACAGGCACGCACGCTTGAATGGCGTGAGCTGATACACCCCGGCGAGGGCCAGGACCACGGCTGACGCGCGCCGGCTGGAGAGCTCCATCATGGGCGAGAGGATCAGCTGACTGGTCAGGACTCGCTGAAGCAAGACGGCGCCCGGCGGCAAAAATCGTCCACACCAGCAGGTAGCCGGCGGCAAAGGTGTACGCGCGAGACCGATGCGCATGGCTTCGTGGCTCCGGCGAACGATGGCCGCATAAAGCAGGACCGTGGGCGCGGCCGACGGCAGCATCATGCCGCTCATCATCACGGTCCACATCGCGAAAAGAAGGCCGACGTGTGATGCATCCCAGACCGGCGTCATCATCCATGCAGCCGGACCGGTCATCGGGCCGTACATGTCCCGGGCCATCGGGATGATCCATACCCACGTCAGGGCCGTTGCTCCAGCGAGGCCGATCAATAGGATGAGTCGATCGCGATCGAGTGCGCGTTCGAGAAGAGTCATGACTTGAGCGAGCGCCAGCGAGCCCGCGCGAACGGAGTGGGGCGTCGGGGCCCCGCGAGCGAGCGCGCAGGCGGGGCCGCGGGGGCGAAGCCCACCGGACTATCGAACGACGCCGTGGGTACTCCAGTTGAACTTGGCGAAGTGCGCGTGAGTCTTGGTGAAGTCGATGTCGATCGGGCCTCTCGACTTTGCGGTCCCGCTGGCGCACTCCGCGTCCGTGAATTCGATTCCCGTCGGCAACGTCAGCCGTGCGCGCGACGCCAGGCCGGTCACGGGGTTTCGGATGGGCGACACCGTGCCGTCGAGGGTACCCGCGACGGACGACCGTCGCCTCGCGCGCGTCGGCGTCCATGGTGAGATCGATTCGGGCGGTGACTGTCGGCAGAAACGTCGTCGACATCGCGGCGTAGATGAACCAGATCACCTTGCCAGGCTCGGTCTCCTTGCCTTTGGCGATCGTTTCGAGCGCCTGATGCTGTTCGGGCGTCGTGCGATCGTCGACAAACACCTGATGGGTGCCGTTGCCCTGATGAATGGCGCCGGGCCACGCGGCCATGATGCCGAAGCGGGTGTCATCGAGTTTCACATCCCCGAAATGCCCGCGCTCGACGTGCACCCAGATGTGCGCCCGGCAGTGGCCGTGCGTCGGCGGGCTGTTGAACTGACACGGACAGCCCTGGTTGCAGTTGCAGTTGACGAGCTCCATGCCTTCGATCTGCCAGTCGACGAACGCCATGATTCGACGAATTGTAGCGCGTGCAAGGCCACGACAATGTGGCCGGGTATACTCCGGCCGGTTGGGTCTCTTCTCCGACCATCTCGCGCTCGTCGATCGCTTTCTGCATCAGCGTCAGGACATCGTCGACCGAATCGAGCGCACGCTCCTCAACGTGCGCGACAAGGACACGTCGCGTCGCCGCGACCGGCCGTTCTTCGAGCGATCGTTCGACGCGTGTTTCTTCGGACTCGCCGGGCTTCCACCCGAGTTGTCACGGCTCAAAGGACAACTGGCCGCGAAGCATCTGGCCGACGGGTTCGAGCCGGTCGCGACGGAAAACGCCTTCGTGAACGAGCTCGATCCGCTGGAGCTGATTCTCCGCGCGTACCAGCATTGGGGACATCACCGATGGCCCGGCCGAAGCGGGCGGCTCCGGTATGCCGAGACCCTCTATGCCGTATTCATGTTTCGTCTGCTGGAAGGTCTCAGTCTCAGAATCTGGGATGAGCGTGTTGAAGACGCAGCGGATCGGCTCGACGATCTCCAGCGGCGCCTCGATCGATTGAACGGACCGGAGAGCCCGGCCGTGTTTCTTCGCGACGCCGCGTGGCTCATCCAGACGGCCCAGGGGCCACTGACGAAACACCTGAAGCCGTACCTCGATATTGCCGATCGGATTGCCGCCTCGCTCCACGGGCCACGGCGTCTTGCGCTGCACAACGCGGGCGCCAGGCTGGCAGGCGGTCACCTCCGTTCTCAGCGGCGCTATCGCGTGTGGCAGACCGGACAGCCCCTGGACGATCCGCGAAATCTCGCGTTCACCCGCAACTCCAACGCGCTCGACGGCGCCCTTCTCGTGCGCGATCTCGTGTGCCTGCTCGAGGCCTACCGGACCGCACGCGACGAACACGACGATCGAGAACGGCTGGATCTCGCGGACGCGATTCTTCAGGCGCTGTCTGCCGATCCCGAGCTCTATCTCACTCGATTGGATCTGCTGGCTCCATACGTAATGATCGAGGACCTGTTCCTCGAGCCCACGAGCGGCCACGTGAGGTACACGGCGATGGGCGAGACCCAGCTCGGTTGCCTGAGCCGCTACGGCGTCCTGATCGGCGAGCTCGCCGAGGACATCAGCCATGACGCGGTGGCGTTCGATCCGCGCAGGGCGCGTACTCACCGCAAGGGATCACCTACGGATTCATCGCGGACGTGATGTCCAACATCGCGCAGGACACGTTGCGCGGGCACTCGCCACCTGGCGCCAGCCTCGAAGACATGTTCGTCAGCCGCGGCGATCTCGAGAAGAAACTGGCACGCGCGAAGCTGTGGGAGGCGCTTCCGCGGAGGCCGGGCGAGCGGGCACATTTCGATCATTCGGACGAGGCTGCGTCAGAAAGCCACAGAGAGGTCATGGCCGCTCTGGCGGCGAGGGCACGGCATCCCACGCGGGCGAATGCGTCCGAGCGTCGCGATGCCAGGGTGTTCGTCATGAGGGAGTCAACGCCTGATGCCGTGGCGGCCGACGACTACTGTGTGACGACGGTCGCCACGCTTGCGGGGCCGGAAGGACCGTCGCTCTACCCGAGAAGCCAGCTCTTGACCGATCGGAACGAAGGGCGATACCTGGCAAGTGTACGACTGGCGACGAATGGTTCGGCATCTCCAAGGAGATCCTCACGAGGTTCACGTCGCAGGGCACCGACGCCGTGATCACGACCGCTCCAGATGCCGCGCTGGATGTCCTTCGACTGACGTGCCCGGGAATCCTCGGCAATAGATCCAGCGTCTGACACCCGAGACGCTCAGACGGCGATGGTCCGATTCGATGGCGAGGGCGCGTAAAGCTCCTCGACCAGCGTGGCCCGATTCTGAGCGTCGCCCTCTGATTGAGAGAACCCTTGTCGGTGACCTCCCCGAGATCGATCGACGGCGGAACGTCGACAAGGATGGCCCGAGCGACACGTGTGGAGCTTCCCGTGCTTTCGGCAGCCAATTCGCTGAGCATGTGAAGGAAAGTCTCACGCACCCGCGGATGGGCCAGGACGACCGGCGGCTGGCGCGTCGGGGAGAGGCCGTGGCAAAGCCGTCGGCAGGCCGCGATATGGGGAAAGAGGAGCGCCGCGACAAACGGGCGGTCCGGTGCGGCGATCACCACATCCTGCACGTAGGGTCCCAGATGCAGGAGGACCCGTGCTCGCAGCGGGCCCACGCTCACCCAGGTGCCGCTCGACAGCTTGAAGTCCTCGGTGAGACGGCCATCGAACATGAAGCCCTTCGACGGATCGCCTGCATCCACCGGCCGAAGCGCGTCACCCATTCGGTAGAAGCCCTCTTCGTCGACGGCCGCTGCGGTGATGGCCGGATCACGCCAGTACCCGGGCGTGACGTTCGGTCCGCGCACCCGTGCCTCGAGCTTCTCGCCGCCGGCGCAAGCTTCATTTCCACGCCAGGCACGGGAAACCCGACGAAGCCTGCGTGGGCACCGGCGCTGCCCGTCGACATCACGAACGGCGCAGTCTCCGTCGATCCGAAGCCGGTGACCCAGAGCAGCCGACGGCCGGTCGTCTCGAGGCAAGCGCCTGCAGTTCATCATGTGGTGCTGGGTCAGTCCGGCTGCTGCATAGAAGAAGAACTTGAGCCGGCTGAAGAACCGCGACCGCAGCTCGGCGTCGGCCTTGAGATACGGCAGCAACGCCTCGTACGTGCGCGGCACCGTGAAATGCGCACTGGCCGCGACATCGCGGAGATTCTTCACCGTCGCCTCGATGCCGTCCGGAGTCGGCCGGCCACCGTCGATATAGAACGTGCCGCCGTTTGACGAGCACGATCCCGAAGTTGTGGTTGCCGCCCGCGGTGTGATGCCACGGCAACCAGTCGCAGAGGACGGGCGGCTCCTCGGCCAGAAACGGAAACACGGCACGAAGCATCGACTGATTCGAAGAGAGCATCCGCTGCGTGTTGATCACACCTTTCGGATGACCCGTCGATCCGGACGTGAACAGGATCTTCGCGACAGTGTCCGGACCCACCGCCGCGTGCGCGTCGTCGACCGCCGGCGATTCGTCGTGTGAGCGCCAGCTCGTCGAACGGGGTCGACTGGCCTCGAGACTACCGTCGCCGAGGACGTGACGATTTCGACATCGGCGCCGAACACGCCAAACGCGCGTTCGAACGCGGCGCCGTCGGCCGCGAAGACCAGCCCGGTCGCATCGTCGCCCTAATGCTCCTCAGCACGCCGAGGTCGCGAGACTGCAGCGAATAGGGGGTGACACCGGAGCGTACGGGATCCCGCTGTACATCGCGGCGAGGGCGAGAAGGGCGTGACTGACGCTGTTGGCGGACAGGATCACGAGGGGCCGTTCCGCGGATAATCGTCGATCGATGAGCGCCTGCGCCAACGCGCGGACGCGTCTGCGCGCGTCCGCGTAGGTCAGGGACACCCAGGCGCCAGCGGCATCTCGCTCCACGAGAAACGCCCGATCGGGCGCGCGTGCCGCCCAATCGTCGAGCCACTCCGTGATCCGGCCGGGAAAAGCACCAAGCGACCGCCGGTCCTTCACGTACAGGACGCCGGCCTCACCGGCGCGGACGATCACGTCCGGCGCTGAAACGGGGGAACGCTGCATCGGGCTGCCCGGTCAGATTAGCAGCGCCGCCGCATCGGGAGCTGGCAGTCCGTCAGGCGTTGGATTCGGTCTGGTCCTGCAGCATGACCTCAAGGAAGCTCGAGCCGCTGTTCAGACAATCGAACGTATGCAGGCCGAACCGCGCCGCCAGCTCGACGCACAGCTCGATGCCGCGGCAGCTGTTGCCTCGGCGGTCGAGCCGTGGGGAATACGTGGCGATGCCCAGTTGCCGGTTCACCACGGCCATCAGACCGCCGCTCACACCGCTTTTGGCCGGCACGCCGAACGCGATACGCCCATTCCCGTAGTAGTCGTACATGCCACACGTGAACATGATCGACAGCATGCTCTTGACCGTCTGCACCTCGAACACCTGTTCGCCGGTGCCGGGTTACGGCCCATGTTCGCACGTAGTGGCGACGTCGCCAGGTCGGACAGGTCCACAGATCGCGACACTGTTTGAGTACGAGTCGCCGTCATCCTCTCATGGATAGCCACGGGTCTGCCGACGGCCGCCGCCATGCTCCCCGGCGAGCAGGTCCGCCTTCTCGACGCGCGGCGGCCACGGCCGCCGTCGAGCCGGTCGCCGGAACTTCCGTGGTTCTGGTCGAAGCGCGCAGCACCAGTGCCATGACGCGATCGCGCCGCATTGGTCGAGCGCGATGTCGGGCGGTTGGTCCCGTTCTGAGCGAGATTGGGATTAACGTTCGACGTACGGTGAACGCCCGCCGACGAATCAGCCCTCATGGCCGAATTCCGCATGGCCATGCAAACTGAGCGGCTTCGAAATCGACTGTATGGTTGAACTGGCGATCGGCGTCGCCGGTTTCGAACGTGCCGCGCGGGGTGACGAGCGAGCCCCGGATCGTCGGCGGAGCAGGGTCGCGGTCTCCGCGTCGTACGTGGTTTTTGATTGCGCGAGAGACGCATACGAACGTTCGAGTGCCCAGACCGACGATTAGTTCGTCAGGAACGACGTAGATCAGCGCGGCCGGAGACGTTGATCGTGCCTTGTGCGAACGCCGGGCTGGTGAGGAACAAGATTGTCAGCGTGAGAACTGGGAGTCGCATCGGGACCTCCTGGTCAGTGGCCCACCGTATTGGACTCCCCGCAGGCGAACAGCGAGCCGGCGGTTAGCGCCTTCGATCCGCCAATCGCCAGAACCGGGCTTCGTTGATGATCGTGATGCGATGCCCTTGTCGCGGAGCCGCTTGACCTCCATCAGCTTGCGTCCGGCGTCGCGACCTGCCGCCTGGAGCGCGTTCGGCCGGCCGCGGACGACGACAGTCGTGCGTACCGACGGCATGCCATGGACAACGGCGCCCGCTCGCTTGGCGGCCTTTTGCACCTCCCGCCGCGTCTTGGTGAAGATGCCGGTGAACGCCAGATGGACGCCCTTCAACGTCCGGCGCCACCGGCTTTCAGCGGCGGCGGGCGGTTTGGACAACGCGTCAATCAGCTCGTCGGCACTCTCATAGCGCTTCCGGCGCTCCCCGATGCAGCGATAGATGATTTCCTTGAGATCGTCGCCGCACGAGCAGCTTGCGCACTTCAGGCGCGCGAATCCGCGCGGCTCGCGTCGCCCTTGATCAGCATCCCGAGCAGTTGGCCGACCTGGTAGACGTCGTCGCGCGCCTGCCACTTCGGCGCCGCGCCCCCGAAGACGTCGCTCGGCGCCATGAGCGGATTCAGCGTGTGAGCGGTAATACCGCGCCGGTCGCTCTGCTGCCGGACGATGCCGAAATCGCCGAGCTTGAGGCGGGACTGATCGCAGACGAAGACATTCATCGGCGTCAGGTCACGGTGCAGCATCTGGCCACGATGAAGCTTGCCGAGCACCTGGAGGATTCCGGCGATTTCGCGCCGCGCGGTCGTCTCGTTCCACCGGCGGGCGGTGCGATGCAGAAACGCGCTCAGGTCGCCGTGACGGGCATACTCGATGACGAGGCAATAGAGCGGCTTCCTGCCGGTGTGGACGATCGGGAACGCGTCGAAGACCCGGATCGCGCGCGGGTGATCGTGGAGCAACTGGCCGAAGTACGCTTCGCGCAGCCATCCGTCGATCCGCCGGCTGACCTTGATGCACACGCTCTCGGGCACGGCGTGCGACCGACCGATCCGTTGCGCGAGATAGACCTGACCGAATCCGCCCTGGCCGAGCAGACGATCGACGCGATAGCGCAGGCCGGTCTCAGGGCTGGTGAGCTCGTCACCGTCGCACACGAGTGGATCGCGCTCCGCGCTCCGGCCCCCGGTCCATGTGCGCGTCGTCCTGTTGCTCGTGTGCCGCGTGGAGCGACCTGCCGCCTTGGGATTCGGCAAGCGAATAGGATACCGCCGCGGCTAACCGGTGCCGCCGGATCCTTCGTCCTATGACCACACGAGGTCTCGATGCGGCACACCGTGTTTGGCAACCGTCCTGGTCCTGCTCGTCCCCGCATTCCCACTGCCCAGAGTCCGCCGTCCTGCACCTTCAACGACGGTCCCGCAGTCACCCGCCTACGGAGCGTTCTGGACGCGGTGCGGCAGGGTGATCTCGCCGCGCTTCGACAGACCATCGAGACCGCGTGGACAACGGACAGTGGAGCGCGCGACGCGCGTGAAGAGGCTGTCGTCGCCTTGAGCCGGCTGAGTCTTCAGAGCGACGGGCTGTTGGAGATACGTGTCTGCACGCCTCGTCCCGATCTTGCGGTCGGTGTGCTACGCAACGACCTGACGGAGTCTATCGATCAGGTCGCCGTCCAGGTCGGGAATGCGCCTGGTGATCCGGTCTCGCTGGTTCAGGTTGGAATCGCGACGCGGCCGCTGGTCGTGGCGCCCGTGCGCGGCACCGAGTCCGAGCGAACACGGAACATCGATGAATACGTCAGTCGTCTTGCCGGGCACGACGCCTTTTCCGGCGTCGTGCTGATCGGCCGGCGCGACGCTGTGCTCTACGCGAAAGCGTGGGGTGAGGCGGACCGCGACCGCCACGTACCGGTCACCCTCGACACGCCGTTCAACGTCGCGTCGCTGAGCAAGCTCATGACTGCCGTCGCGACCCTGCAGCTCGTTGAAGCTGGTGTGCTGTCGCTCGATGATCGGGTTGCCTCGATCTTGCCGACCGCGTCTCGACCGACGCCCGTTTTCAGGACGTGCGCATCAAGCACCTGTTGTCGCACACGTCTGGTCTCGATCGCGATCCGAACACGCTGGCCTTCGCGCCTGGCTCACGCTTTCTCTATAGCAACCTTCGCTTTCGATGGCTCGGCGACGTGATTGCCGCCAGGACACACATGCGGTTCGAAGACTACCTCCGACTGAAGATCCTCGGGCCCAGCGGCATGGCGTCCACAGGCGCGATATGAGCTCACGGCGGTGTCGCCGTACCTCACCACGGGCTACACGCTCGAGTCCGTGGAGCTCGGGACGGCCGCGCCTGGAGTTCCCGCGTGGCATCCGAATCCGTATCTCCACACGATTCCAGGCGGCGCGATGGGCGGCCTGTATTCGACCGGCCCGGACGTCCTTCGATTTGCGTCGGCACTCATCGACGGCCGGCTCGTGTCGCCTGCCACGCTGGAATTGATGAAGACACCCAAGGTCGAACTCGGCGCATCGTCGTACGGCTTCGGCGTCATGCGCGAACGGGTGCCGGGCGTGTGGGGGCACGGCGGGGATCTGCCCGGCGCCGACGCGGCGCTCGAGTTCTACAGCGACGGTTACGTCGCCGTGGTGCTGGCAAACATGGACATGGTCGCGGCGCCCATTCTGCAACGGACGCGTTCACTCTTTCACGACCCGCGAGCCGCCTCTACCGCGGACGCCAGCGTGTCTTCGTCCGTCGCGTCGTCATAGCGCCTGCTGTTGCCGTAGAACGTGGCGCCTCCCGGTGGACGGGGCGATAGCACTCTTCGCCTATTGGTCCGCCCCGGCCCGACAACGCCCCACGATATAATTTGCACCGGCTCCACATATGCCGGTCTCAAGGTCATACACGCTCGAGTTGACCGCCGTGGTGGTGGCTGCCGTGGCCACGCTCGGCGCGTTCGCGGCCGCTCCGCGGCAAGCGTGCCCCGCTCGTCCGGTTCCGGACGCGTCATCTCCCCAGCAGCCGCTCGATACCTGCATTCCGGACGGCTTCAGCGAAGTCGCGATTGACTACTTCGACGACTACTCCTGGCGTCTGTTCGTCGGAATGGTCTGGCCCGCGGCGCCGGACAAGCGCGGAGTCGCCGACACAACGAAAACGCTCGGCGACGCGGGTCCGCGCGTGTTCGAAACCTACAAGTCGTTGTGGGAAGTCTTCCACGAGGACGGCACGGCGCCGACCGCGAATTTCAACGACTACGACACCGCCGCGCACAACGCCTGCAAGGTGAACCCGCAGTTCGGCGACATCGTCCTGGCCAGCAGTACTGCGTACGGCGATGTCGCACAGTCTGGATTCGGCACGCTCGTGGGGCCCCTCGTGGCGCAGAACGGGAGATACGTCCGCTACCAGACGCTCTACAACCAGCCCGCCTACGACTTCATCGTGGCGAACAGGTACTACCTGAGAAGCCAGCTTCCGGCCGTCACGGATGCGGCCGCCTCAGTGCCAGCGATGCAGTTTCCGGACGGCTCGCTCGCCATCAAGGCCGCTTGGCTCGACATGGCGGGTTTCACTGAAGCGCAGACGCGCCGGTACTACACGCGCACGGCGATCCTGAAGGATCCGGACAAGGGCACGTGTTCCCGCGTCACCGTCGGACTCGTCGGATTGCACGTCGTCCAGAAAACGCCGAGCCGTCCGCAATGGTCCTGGTCAACCTACGAGCACGTGGACAACGTCCCGCCGGCGCAAGCTGAAGGGCCCGGAACGTTCACGTTTCACGATGGTGGGGCGTGCGGAGATGCCGGACGAGAACCCCCTGTTCCTCGTTCCGCTCGCGCCTCAACCGGTGAAGCCGTTCAACGTGGTCCGGTACGCCAGGATGCCGATTCATCCCAACACGGCCGCGATGAACACGCGCTATCGAAGACTGTTGAAAGACACGGCGTGGGGGCAGTACCAACTGGTGATGACGCAGTGGTCACGCGTGCCCGGCAATCAGGCGAACCCCGTTGCCGTGACCGTCACCGGGGATGCCTCGACCACCTTTCCGGGCGTCGGCGCCGGATCGGCCTTCGCGAACGTCACCTTGGAGACGTTCGATCAAGACCGCGTGCAAATGGGATGCATGGGATGCCACTCAGGCGCGCGCATGCGGACGGACTTCATGTGGTCGGTCCTCGACCACGCGTACCCGGCGACCATCGCCCCGGCGCCCTCGGCGGTCAAAGGGAGATAAGACCCGGACAAGTGCGAAGTAAGAAGGTAGAAGTCAGAAAGTTCAGTTGCTTCTGACTTCTACCTTCGAAGTTCGAACTTGACAGCGAAGTCTCCTACCGCGCTGCCGGCTTCGCGGTTCCCGCGCGAGGCTTTGCCGTGAATACAAACGTGCCCCGCGTGCCCGACGTGAGAATGTCGAGCGTGCCGTCCTTGTTCACGTCCAACACCTGAAGGTGCGAGCCGACGCCGGAGCGGTTGTGAATGAGCTCCGGAACGAATTTCGCTCCGCCTGGGGCCTTCGGATCGCGAACCGTCTTGTACACGTAAAGCACCGCGGCCCCATACGGGTCCGGATCGCTCCAGCTCTCCTGATGGGAGTAGTGGCGCTTGCCGGTGATGAGATCGGGGATTCCGTCGCCGTCCATGTCGCCAATCGTCGAGGCGTGCGGCTGAGAGAACACGACGTCGCCGGCGTTCTTGCTCGAGAAATTCCCCATGATCTCGTGCTCGACGAACGAGATCGCGCCGTCCCTGTCGCGTTTCTGCTCGAACCAGGACAGACCCCACCCATGCCCTTCGATGGCGGTGACGACGTCGTTGCGGCTGTCGCCGTTCACGTCATAGACGCTGATTTCCGCGCCGCCCCGGCCGAAGTACTCGGGATGGAACGCCCACGGATCCGGCGTGCTGTTGTTCGCCGGCTGCTCCCACCATCCGGAGGGCTGCAGGATGTCCATGCGGCCGTCGCCGTTGATGTCGCCCACGCCAATGCCGTGCGCATTGACGGTAATCTTCTCGGAAACCGCCCGGACCATCCACGGCTTGGTGGGATCCGCGGGATCCGGCTTCGCGTAGGCGACCACGCCGCCACCGCCGAAGACCACTTCCGGCTTGCTGTCGCCGTCCACGTCCTTGAACTGCACTTCTTCGGTCGACACCGACGGCACGACGGAGTAGCTGTCCCAGCGCCGCGACTCACCTTTCGGATTGACGTACAGCACCACGGGCCGTCCCGCGGTCATCAGGATGTCCGCCCATCCGTCGCCGGTGAAATCGTAGGCGAAGTTGATCATGCCGCTCGCGTACTGGTTGCTCGGATTGAACGTCTGCGAGATCGCGAACTCTCTGCGCTCGGTGTAGGTGGGACCGAGATAGTAGAACGGGCCGGCCGCGACATCCATCACGCCGTCGTGGTTGAAGTCGGCCGCCGTGGCCGACCACGCGTAGTAGAAGTCGCTGAGGCGCTGCCCCTTGAATCGGCTGGACGTTTCTTCCGGTGCCTCCATCTTCGGCGCGAGATCGCGTACCGAGACTTCCTTGAACCGGACTTCGCCGGTGCCGCCGACATACAGCGCGACCGGGCCGAAGCCTTTCGTCCCGTCGCCCGTCCCGCCGCCGGCGATGCCGGTACCGCCACCGCCGCTGGCGCCCATCGCGTTGAGCGACGCCCGCAGGACCTCGGCATCGACGATGACCTCGACCGTGTTCCATTCCTCGGCGCGAAGACCGACGGGCGCTCCGGCGGGACCGGCATAGCCACCGCCACCGCCGCCTCCCCGAGCCGGCGCGCCGCGGCCAGCGGCCGCGCCGACGACCGGCCGGAGCCGGAGCCGCCATCTCGCCACCACCGGCTGGACGCCGGGGCCGCGCCACGTCCGGCCGCCGCGCCACCGCGCCCGCCAGCCGCCGCGGCTGGCGCAATACGCGTCGTGCCGGCGCCGCCGCGCAGGGCTTCCCGCGCAACCTCTTGACCCTGGGCGTCGAGCTTCAGGTTGTACGACGCCAGGTCGCCCTCATTGAGAGACACGAAGGCGCCCTTCATGCCGTCAGCAGTTTTTTCGGCGCGCAGCATGACGCCGGTCTTGCATCCGCCCATGCAGCGAAACGACGCGAAGAACCCCGTGTCCTGATAGGACTTGTCGAGCACCAGCCAGCCGCCGCCGGGCGCCTTGGGCGTGCCGACGATCTCGCCTTTTTCCACGCGCCAATCGGCCTGCCCGACAGGGTGCCAACCAGCCAGTGTCGTTCCGTTGAATGCCGGCTCAGGCCTGAAGTGCGTGGGGCCCGAGGCGAGCGCGACCTGCACGAACACGAACGCCGCGATGGTTCCGTAGATCCATTTGATGAGACATACGATGGCCCCTTCAGTGGGTGATGTGTGGCTGATTATCACCGAAAAATGGTCGGGACGCTTTTAACGTTCCGCGTAAAAAGCGTCCCGACCCCTTTTTCGCGGGCTACTGCACGCGGCCGACGTACCGGTCGAGTGCGAGTGTGCGCACCTTGTCCGCGGCGAACCACTGGCGCGGATGCCGAAAGGTCCGTGTTCCTCGGTGAGCGTTCCGTTCTTGTGACCAGTCTTGTGACCAGGTCAGCGTCCGTCACATATACTTGAACACCGCGAAGCGCTGGTCGGGTGTAATAGGCTCCGACGGTCAATGGTGAGGTGGCTGAGTGGCCGAAAGCGGCGGTTTGCTAAACCGTTATACGGGCTTAAACCTGTACCCAGGGTTCGAATCCCTGCCTCACCGCCATTTAAGTTGTTCTAGCTGTTGATCTTTCCTTCGGGGACCCTCCCCGTCTCCAAAAGCCTCCAAACTCTGACGGCGAACGGCTGATCCAGCAGCCGAATCGCGCTGTCGAGCGCCGCTGGACTCAGGTGCATGTAGGCGCTGCGGCATGCCCATAGACGATCCGCTTGCGGTGTTTGCTTGAAGTTGCGTGCGCGTGCTGGCCGCCTCACGTGACCGGCCAGAAGATCTCGTTCCCTTCGATCTCCCGGAAGCACTCAGTGGCCAGCAGGCCGCGATAGACCGTGAACCACCGCTCGGTGTGACGGAAGGACGCGAGGTCGAATCGACCAAACCCAGTCATCGTCAGACGCGTGCTGCGGACAACGAAATCGCCGGGTGGCCTTCCTTTGCCGGTACGGTAGCGCACACACAGGTAGAAGGCCTTCCCGCGCCATTCGGAGAACACTTCGACCGGGTAGTTGAACGGGCCAGGATCCGCCGCGCGAAGCTCGAGAAAGCGATGGAACTTCATTCGCAGCCAGTCGTTCGCCCACCGGTCGACTTGCTGCCGAAGTTCAGCGGGCACGTCACGAAGGACCCATTCGCGGTCGCGTGGGCGGACGGCTGGTGTTTCAGCGTTCGCCGACGGACGCCGACGTGATGGTCTTCTTCTTCGTCCGCGTCATTTTCTACTGCAGTGTATTCCGCCGGACTGTGGCCATACTACGCCGAACCGGCCCTTCGAGCCTCCGGCGGCTGGAAGGTCGCCATTGGAACCGTGTCCGCCGTCGACCCCCGGCGGGGGAGTGCCTGGCCCGCACGAAACGGGCCGTCTGGTTGAATATTACAAAATAAGTTATAATCGAGCCGACTGTTACGAAGACGACACAACGGTTCCTGGAGGGACCCCGATGTCTGGCGCAGCAGTGAAAGCCGCGCGCAAGCGGCTGGGATTGACGCAGGAGCAGGCGGCGGCCCGTTGGAAGGTGTCGCAGCCGTATCTCTCTCGTCGAGAACGACAAGCGTCGCGTTCCGGACCACGTGGCGAAGCAACTGGCTCGTGAGTTGCCGGACTTGTCGACCGGGCTTCCGCTGGAGGTCAGCGTCGCGGCGCAAGCGCTGCCACAGGTCCTCGGAGAGCTCGAGTACCCGGGCTTCGGCGTATCTGGCGACCGGCAAGAGCCGGCGCAATCCTGCGACTGTGCTGCTGGCCGCGCTCAAGCAGGAGGTGCCGGCGCGCGTGACCGTCGCGCTTCCGTGGCTGGTTCGCCGATTTCCCGAGATGAACTGGGATTGGCTTCTCGATGAAGTGAAGCGCGCGAACCTCCAGAACCGCCTCGGTTACGTCGTCAGTCTGGCACGAGACGTTGCGGCAGAGCGTGGAGAGTCGGGAGTCGCAGAGAGGCTGCGTGTGGTCGAGGAGCGCCTGGAAGAAGCCCGCTTGGCCAAAGAGGATACCCTTGGCCGTTCACTGACCGACAGCGAAGGCCAGTTCCTCCGGCAGAACCGGCCGACACGAGCAGCGCACTGGAATGTCCTGACGAATCTTCAGACACGCGATCTGCGATATGCGTGAAAGGCCTGTCGAACCGTGACGCTCGTTCCTCGCAGCCATCGATGCGATGTGCTCAGACGTCCTCGAGCTCCACTGCATCGGCGGGTTCCGCGGCGTTTCTGTCGAACCAATCACTTGGAGCCCAGCATGAGCCGACGCGGCAACTGCTGGACAATGCCGTCGCGGAATCCTTCTTTGGCAGTTTGAAGAAGGAACGGATCAAGAAGCAGATCTACAAGAACCGTGAGCTGGCGTCGGCCGATGTCGCTGCCTATATCGACTCGTTCTACAATCCCACCCGCCGTCATAGTCACGTCGGCGGCGTCAGTCCCGAGGCGTTTGAAGCGACGGCGCTATCACGCCGGCGTCGTGTCCACTAAATC
>CAVSRY010000015.1:0-16162 GCA_963730485.1 uncultured Acidobacteriota bacterium
CATCCGCCCGTACACCCGGTCTCTTGGGGGCTCATGGTTGGCACAGCGTTTGGGTAAGACTGACCGAACACCCCCAGCACGGACAGAAGACCCCTCCAAGTTTCTCAACCAAGGAGAGATCCAATGAAACGTGCAGCTCTCAGTCTGATGCTCAGTTTCGCGGTGGCGGGCTCGCTCTACGCCGCGCAGGCCCCAGTCCCCGCAGTCGCAGCCGGCGCTCGGCTCCGGCGGCGCAGGCTCCGGCAGCTCCGGCTCCAGCGCCGCAGCCGTCACCGGTGCCCAGTCGCGACCGACCAGGACAAGCAACGGACATCACCCTGACGGGGTGTTTGATCCAGGGCTCGGCGCCGAACGTGTTCGTGCTCGAGAACGCGAAGATGAGCACGGCCTCGGCCGAGCGACAAGGGCAAGTCCTACGTCGTCGTGGTCAGCGGGCGCGGCCGACCTCAAGCCGCATCTCGAACCACCAGGTTCGGATCGTCGGCGGCGAGAGCGCGGCGATCAAGGTGACGCCGGCCCCGGGTGGCCGGGCGCAGGTCGAGGTCAAGCGACGGACGAAGCTGCGCTTCCCGAAACTGAACGCCCGCACGGTGACGATGGTCGCCAACACCTGCCCGGCGTAGTCGCTGAGCACACTGAAGTAGCGTCAGTACAGGACAGACCGGGTGTCTCCGGACGCCCGGTCTGTTTTCTTGTTGTCTGAAAGAGTGTGGTTCGGAGGTGCGGGGGTTCGGAGGTTCGAAGGCGACAGGAACGCTCTGCCGATTGCCATCCTTCAAATTCGGACAATTGGCGCGCGTCAGATGGTTCGTTTCGCCTCCGCACCTGCGTACGGCGAACCCACGAACCGCCGGAGCTTTACCCGCCCACCGTCGCGGTCGTGGTGCGTTCGTTGACGAGCTGACGGACGGCCTTGAGCAGGTCTTCGTAGCGGACGTCCACGAATCGAATGACGCCTTGCCCGTCGAGCACGTAAATCGCCGGATAGCCGGCGACATTCCAGGCCGAGGCAATCGACCCGCGCCCGCCGGAATCCGATCGCGCATCCCACCAGGAGCGATAGCGCAGCGACTCCTGAGCCTTTCTCTGCTTCATCACGGCCGGGCTCGACCCGGTTTCGACGCTCAGGATGGAGAACGGCCAGTTCTTGTAAAGGTCCTGCATCAGCCGTTCGTAGGGGTTGAGCGTCCGGCAGATGCCGCACCATTCCGCGGAAAACAGCAGGACGACGACCTTGCCCCGATGGTCGCTCAGCCGGAACGTCTGACCGTCCAGGTCAGGTCCGACGATGTCCGGTGCGACCTTGCCCGGGAGCAGGGTCGTGACCATGCGGCGAACGCCGGCGATCGTCGCGCTGTCGGCCGGCTCGGCCATGGCCAGGGCGTCGAGATGGCGCGTCACCCTGAGCTCTTGCGCCGGGGCCAGCCGTCCGCGCTGGAGCTGCCGCACGAAATCGGCCAGGTGCTTGTCGGTCGCGGCTTTCTGGGCCGCCGCGTCCTTCTCTTCCCGCTCATCGGCGAGCAGGGCGTCGAGAGTGGTCAGCAGTCCGCTGACCTCCCGATCCGAAAACTGGTTGGCCTCAATCGTCGAGGCCCGGACGTTCGAAGAACCCAATCGGGTCTTGCGCGAAAGCGGGCGTGGCGCAGGCGAGCGCCGCCGCGGTGAGAAGAATGTGAATCGCAGGGCGATGAGACATCGAGGGAAGCACCCCTGTACCGTCACACGATCGTTTCGGTTACGTGGATCTGGAGCTTTAGAGCGTTTCTCCTGCCGGTGGAGGATCCGGCTGCGCGAAATTCGAGACGCACTTTACACGAAGATCGGCCGCGGCTATTGCGGAAATCTTCCGACCGCGACAAGAAGATCGAGTCGGGCACGCCGCAAGGCGTCCTCGATGAGCGTCCGCGGCGGTGTCCGCGTCGAGCGACGAGCGCTGTGCGTCGATGACCTCGATGTTCGTGGTGGCGCCGACTTCGAACGCCGCGGTGCTGATTTTCAGGACCTCGGCGGCCTGCTGGGCGGCCAGTCGGGCGCTCGTCAGCGCCCGTTCGAAGCTGCGGACCGCCTCCTGCGCGATACGAATTTCGGATCGGGCCTGAATCTCGACGGTCGTCTGCGCCACCCGCTCGCGGTCGAGCGCGACGATGCGGAGGGCGCGGCGGGCTCCGACCGTGCGTGTCGAAGACCGGCTGCGATCACGCCGAAGACCAGCCGCCAGCTCCGTGACGGCTGGAACAGGCCGGACGGGGTGACGTACTGCGGATTGAAGGAAACCGACGCGGTCGGAAACCACTCCTTGCTCGTGTCCCGGACGACGCGATCGGCGGCCCGGACGGCGAGGATCTGGGCCTTCATGTCCGGCCGGTTGGCGACGAGCTCGTCGAGGCTCGCCGTCGGTCGGCCCGTCGAGCGCCGGGGCGGCGCCCGCATCGACCGGGCCGTTTTCCGCCATTTGCACGCCAAGCGCCTCCTGCGCGCGGCTGAGCACAAGGCGCACGTTCTCGAGGCGGGTCTCGATGTCGGACACCGACCTGCGCGGCGCGAAGCTGGTTCAACCGGCTGCCGACGCCGCCCTCGAGCCGCCGGTCGGCATATTCGAGGTGGGCGCGGGCCGTCTCGAGGGCGCGCAGGTCGACTTCGACCTGCCGCTGGGCGGCAATGACCGTCAGGTAGGCCGTCGCGGCGGCCAGTCCGACCTGGCGCCGGGTCTCGATGGCGTCCTGGTTGGCGACGTCGATCTGATCCGAGGCCTGCCGAACGGCGGCCCACTGTGGTGCGATGAAGAGCGGCGCCGACGCGGTCGCGCTGAAGGCGACCTGGGTCCGGGGCGACACGACACCGGCACCCTCGAACGCGACTTCGGTCTGGTTCGTGACGCTGTTGATGCGCGGCCGTGATGCTGGGCCTCGTCAAGGCTTTGGCCTGCTGCCGGTTCGCTTCCGCCTGGGCGACGGAGACGGCGGCGCCAGCGATTGGACGGATTCTTCGCCAGCGCCTGCTTGACGGCCTCGTCGAACTCGACGCGCCGGACGGTCGGCGTCTGCGCGAAGGCGGGAATGGCGGCGGCGAGCAGGAGAAACGCAGCCGAAAAAGGGGTCGGGACGATTTTTCGGACTGGGCCGGACGCGAAAAATCGTCCCGACCCCTTTTTCGTCGCCTTACGCATGCGCCGCTCCAGTCTCGCTGGTCTCATCCTCGTAATGGCTCCTCGATCTTGCGGCCCGGCGCGACGGTGCGGATGGCGACGTACAGCACCGGAATAAAGACGATCGACAGGAACGTGGACGTGATCATCCCGCCCATGACGGTCGTGCCGACCGACTGGCGCGCGCCCGATCCGGCGCCGGTGGCAATGGCCAGCGGCAGCACGCCGAGAATGAACGCCAGCGACGTCATGAGAATCGGCCGCAGCCGGATGCGCGCGGCCTCGACGGCCGCGTCGACAATCGACGATCCCTGCTGCCGCAGGTGCTCCGCGAACTCGACGATCAGGATCGAGTTCTTCGCCGCAAGGCCGACGAGCATGACGAGACCTATCTGACAGAAGACGTCGTTCTGGAAGCCTCGCAGGAGCTGCGCCGACAGCGCGCCGAACACCGCCAGCGGCACGCCGAGCAGGATGATCACCGGCAGGACCCAGCTCTGGTACTGCGCCGCGAGAATCAGATACACGACCACGACGCTGAGCGCGAAGATCAGGACGGCCTGCGAGCCCGCCCGGATTTCCTCGAGCGACAGTCCGGCCCAGGCATGATCGAAGCCCGGCGGCAGCGCCTCGGCCGCGATCTGGTCCATGAGCTGGATGCCCTGACCGGAGCTGACGCCCGGAAGCGGCGACCCCGTGATCTCGGCCGACCGCTGCAGGTTGAAGTGGCTGATGACCGACGGCGCCGTCGTCTCGCGCAGCCGGACGACCGTGTCGAGCGGCACCATGTTGCCGGTGGTGGTTCGCGCGTAGAACTGGCGCAGGTTGTCCGGCCGCGACCGGAACGCCTGGTCGGCCTGCACGTACACGCGATACGCGCGGTTGTTGAAGTCGAAGTCGTTGACGTACTGCGATCCGAGCAGGACCTGCAGCGTGTCGGTGACCGCGCTCATCGGCAGGTTCAGCCCGCGCGCCCGATCGCGGTCGATGTCCACGACGAGCTGCGGGTCGTCAGCCGTGAAGCTGCTGAAGAGCCCCGCCACGCGACCCGACTGGTTGCCGCGGCCGATCACGTCGCCGGTGACCTGCGCGAGTCGTTCGATCGGGCCGCCGGAGTTGTCCACGACCTGCATCTGGAACCCGCCGAACTGCGACACGCCCTGAAGTGACGGCGGCGCGATCGGGATGACGAGTCCGCCGGTGATCCCGCCAAAGAGCTGCCCCTGCAGCCGCGCGATCACGGCCGTCAGCGATTGCGACGCCTCGCGGCGCTCCTCGTACGACCGCAGCCGGGCGAACATCAGCCCCTGGTTTGGCGCGGCGCCCGAGAAGCTGAACCCCGCGACGGAGAACACGGCCAGCACCTGCGGGTCCGCCATGACGATCTTCTCCGCCTGCTGCGCCAGCCCGGTGGTGTAGTCGAGCGACGCGCCCGACGGCGCCTGGATGATCGCGATGAAGTAGCCCTCGTCTTCGGCCGGCACGAACGAGCTGGGCACCGCGCGATAGATCGCATACGTCGCCCACAGGCCGAGGCGCGAAGATGACGAGCATCGCGATCTCCCAGCGCAGCAGCCGCCGAACCACGCGAACGTAGACGTGCGTGCTGGCGTCGATGATGCCGTTCACGCCGACGGAAGAACGCGCCCTGCTTCTTGACCTCGTGACTGAGCAGGAGCGCGGACAGCGCCGGCGTGAGGGTGACCGCGTTGAACACCGAGATGATGACCGCGCACGCGATCGTGATCGAGAACTGCTGATACATGCGGCCGGTGATGCCCGGAAAGAACGCGACCGGGACGAACACGGCCACGAGCACGATGCCGATGACGACGACCGCCGAGAACACTTCCGCCATCGCGTCGACCGACGCCCGCATGGCCGACTTGCCGTACTCGCGCATGTGGCGCTCGATGTTCTCGATGACGACGATCGCATCGTCCACGACCGTGCCGGTCGCGAGCACGAGGCCGAACAGCGTGAGCGTGTTGATCGAGAAGCCCAGCAGCTTCATGAACGCGAACGTGCCGATGAGCGAGACCGGAATCGTGATCGCCGGAATCAGCGTGCTGCGCCAGTTCTGCAGGAACACGAACAGCACGAGCACGACGAGCACGATGGCCTCGCCGAGCGTCTTGAGCACTTCGATGATCGACTCGCGGACGACGCCGACGTTGTCGAACGCGATCTGCGCCTCGAGGCCCGGCGGAAAGTGCGGCCGGAGCTCCTCGAGCGCGGCCTGCACGCCGCTGGAACGTGTCGAGCGCGTTGGCGCTCGGCAGGAGCGTGATGCCCATGCCGGACGCCTGCACGCCGGCGAATCGCAGCCGCGACGTGTAGTTCTCGGCGCCGAGCTCGGCGCGGCCGATATCCTTGATGCGCACGAGCGCGCCGTTCGCGCCGGACTTGATGACGACGTTCTCGAACTGCGAGACGTCGTAGAGCCGGCCTTCGGCGCGGACGCTGAGCTGGAACGTCTGATTGGCCGGCGACGGCGCCGAACCGATGCTCCCGGCGGCGACCTGAACGTTCTGCTCGCGGAGCGCGCCCACCGCGTCGGCCGCCGTCAACCCGTGCGCGGCCAGCTTGTCCGGATCGAGCCAGAGCCGCATGGCGAACTTGCGCTCGCCGAAGATGATGACGTCGCCGACACCAGGGACCCGGCGGATCGCGTCACGGACGTGCAGGTCGACGTAGTTGCTGATGAACAGCTCGTCGTACCGGTTGTCGCGCGAATAGAAGCCGATGGCGCCGAGGAAGCCCGTCGTCGCCTTCGTCACCGAGATGCCGTTCGTGCGGACGTCCGGCGGCATGCGCCCGAGCGCCTGGTTGACGCGGTTCTGGACGTCAATCGGCCGCCAGGTCGGGGTTGCGCCCGATCTCGAACGTGATGTTGATGCTCGCGAAGCCCGTGTTGGTGCTCGACGAGGTCATGTACATCATGCCCTCGACGCCATTGATGACCTGCTCGAGCGGCGTGGTCACCGCGCTCTCCACGGCCTGCGCGTTGGCGCCCGTGTAGAACGCGGACACGGTGACCGCCGGCGGCGTCAGTTCCGGGAAACGCGCGATCGGTAGCGTCGGAATCGCGATCGCGCCCGCGAGCATGATCAGGAGCGAGCAGACGGTCGCGAGGACCGGCCGCGTGATGAACAGTCGCGACAGCACCTAGCGGCCTCCCTCGGCCGGCGCGCGCGGCGCCGCGCCCGTCACCGGCTGGTGGCGGCCCCGAGGGTGCGGCCTGCACGGGTACGCCGTCTCCGATCTTCTGGATGCCGGACACGACGATGCGCTCGCCTTCCTTCACGCCGCCCTGGACCACGTAGTTCTGTCCGACGACCGCGCCGAGGGTCACGGCGCGCTGCTTCGCGACGAGTGCGCCGCCCTGCGCCGGCTCCGCCACGTACACGAAGTACTGCCCGCTCACCCGCATGACGGCCGTCAGCGGAATCACGAGCGCCGGCGCGGTGCTCCACACGATGCGAGCGCGCACGAACTGCTCGTTGCGGAATCCCGGCACGGCTCAGCGGCGCCTTCGCGAGCACGGTCTGCGTGTTCTCGTCGACGGACGCGCGACACGAAGTTCAGACCGTTCGGTCAGGAGCATCTGGCCGGTCTCGTCAACGAGGTGCACCGGCAGCCCGGTGCGCAGCTTGGTCGCCTGCTCGACCGGCACGTTGATGTAGATCTCGAGGCCGCGTGTTGTCGTCGATCTTCGTGAGCTCCGTCGCCTTCGACACACGGTCGCCGACACGCACGGGGACGTCTCCGACGACGCCGGCGATGGGGGCGCGGACCTGGTAGTAGGCCAGCTCCGCCTTCTGCTGCCGAATCTGGTCGTCGAGCGCCTTCAGCTGCGCTTCGGCCGTCCGCGCCGCGTTGGTCGCCTGATCGAATTCCTGCTGACTCGACGCGCCGACGTCGAGCATCTTCTTGGCCCGGTCGAGCTGCGAACGCGCAAACGCGACGTCCGCCTCGCGGGCGGCACGCACCGACTCGAGCCCGGCGACGACCGACTGCTGCGGCGTGTTGTCGATTTCGAAAAGTGGCGTGCCGGCCGACACCTTGTCGCCGGATTTCACGAGAATTTTCGTGATGAAGCCCTCGGCCTGCGGCTGAATGGCGCTCGAGCGGCGTGATTTCAGCACGCCGACGAACTCACTCGCGTCGTCCACCGGCGCCGCTTTCAGCTCGGCCATCCCGACCGGCATGGCCATCGGCGGACCGCCGGCTCGACCGCCCGCGCCACCCGGCGCACCATCCCCTCCTCCGCCGCACGCGACCGTGGCGGTGAGCAGGACGGCACTGAGTAAATTCCACATTGACCGGCGAACGGCCGGTTCAGGCACTTCCTCTGTCTGTCGTGTCATATCGATTGGGGCCGGGCTTTCCCGGAGGGCGTCGGACCCGGAGACCTCTACCATATCAAACGCACCAACCTCCGCACCTACGAACCATCCTCCGAACCTCCGAGCCTTCCTCCGAACCTCCGTACCAACTTCCGAACCTCCGCACCCTCGCACCTCCGAACCGCAGGTTCGCAATCCACTCCTCCGTCACCTCCGTAGTTGTGCCAGGAGGTGACTGTGAAAAGAAAGACGTGGATGCTCGCGGGCATCCTGACGACCGCGGCCATCGCGCTGACCGGGTCGCTTCGCGCCTCGAGCCACCGCGAGGCCCCGCTCACCAGCCAGGACCCGCTCGCCGACAACACCGACGTGTACGCGTTTGTCAGCCCGGCTCATCCGGATCGCGTGACGCTCATCGCGAACTTCATTCCATTCGAAGAAGGCTACGGCGGACCGAACTTCTTCAAGTTCGACGACAACGTGCTCTACGAGATCATGGTGGACAACGACGCGGATGCCGTCGAGGACGTGACCTATCAGTTCCGGTTCCGCACGTCCATCGGAAACCCCAACACGTTCCTCTACAACACCGGCCCGATCACATCGTTGGATTCGACGTCGTTCAACGTCAAACAGTTCTATGACGTGACGCGCATCGAGGGCAGGCGTCGGCTGGGACTAGGGCACCAGACCGTGCTCGGCAGCGACCTGCCGACGCCGCCGGTCAATGTCGGCATTCGCTCGACGCCGAACTACGGCGCCCTGGCGGCACAGGCCGTCCGGCAGCTGTCGGATGGCTCACGGGTGTTTGCCGGTCAGCGTGACGATCCGTTCTTCGTCGATCTGAACGTGTTCGACCTGCTCGCCGTGCCGCCGGCCGACATCGACAACTTCGACGCGCTCGCCGGCAAGAACGTGCACACGATCGCGATCGAGATTCCAATGGCCCAGCTCACGCGCACGGGCGCGAATCCGACGTCGGCCACCGATCCGGCCGCCATCATCGGCGTCTGGTCCACGGCGAGCCGGCCGAACGTGACCAATCGCGGAAACGGACGCGAGAAGCACAGCAAAGCCTTCGTCCAGGTCTCGCGCCTCGGTCAGCCGCTCGTCAACGAGGTGGTGATCCCGCTCGAGCTCGAAGGACGCGTTCAACGCGCTCGAGCCGAAGGAGGACGCGGCAGCGCTGCCGTTCGTCCTCGACCCCGAAGTGCCGAAGCTCCTGCTCGCGCTCTTCAACATCCCGTCGCCGGCCGCTCCGCGCAACGATCTCGTGACGATCTTTCTCACCGGCATCCCCGGTCTGAACAAGGTCGACGGCGGAACGCCGTCCGAGATGCTGCGGCTGAACATGGCCATCCCGCCGACCGCGAACCCGAATCCGTTCGGCGTGCTTGGTGGCGACGTCGCGGGCTTCCCGAACGGGAGACGACTGACCGACGACGTCGTGGACATCGCGTTGCGCGCGATGGCTGGCGCGACGCCGCTCACGCCGGCGTTCAACGGCGGGATCAACGCGCAGCTCGGCGACGGCGTGCCGGCGAACGACAAGCCGTTCCTGCCGGACTTCCCGTACGTCCCGCTGCCGACGGCGGGCAATCAGTAACGGCAAGAGACGCACAGGCGTTCACCATGAAGGCAATGAAGGACATGGAGACATTCCTTTCGCGTTCTTCATGTTCTTCAGGTCTTCATGGTGATGTTCGCCCGGTGATTGATATGAAATCCACGCTGACAGCGGTCGCCGTTTGCGCGGCCTTCCTCATTTCCGCCTGTGCCCCGGCGCCGGAGCCACGCCCGACGTCGCGAATCAATCTGCGTCCGACGGCGACCACGGCCGGGACGTCGCGAGAGGAACTCACCCGCCGTGCCGATCGCGCGCGGGCTGACCTCCAGCAGAATCCCGGCGAACTTTCCTCGGCGGTCGCGCTGGGCGACATCCTCCTGCGTCAGGCGCGTGTGACCGGGCACGGGGGACGAGCCGTCGAAGCTCAACGGGTGCTGACGGCCGCCCTCGCTCGCGATCCCGAACATTACGAAGCGCGCCGGCTGCTGGCCGCGACCTACCTCTCACTCCACAAGTTCCGCGACGCGCTCCGTGAAGGCACGCGTTGCCTGGCGGCGCAGCCCAAGGATGCGTACGTCCACGGTCTGGTCGGCGACGCCCACCTCGAGCTCGGTGAGTACGACGAGGCGTTCTCGGCTTTCAATCGCATGAACGAGCTGAAGCCGACGGCGGCCTCCTACGCGCGAGCGTCGTACGCACGAGAGCTGCAGGGCGACCTGCCCGGAGCGCTCGACATCATGAAGATGGCGCTCGACGCGACCAGCCCGAACGACGCGGAAGCCGTGGCGTGGCATCGCGCTCAACTCGGACACCTGTATTTCGAGATGGGCCGCCTCGCGGACGCCTCGCGGGAGTTCGCGCACGCCGACCATGTATTTCCCGGTCATCCGATGGCAGCCGACGGCCTGGCGCGTGTCGCGTCGGCGTCCGGACGGTACGAAGCCGCGCTGGCAATCGTCCAGAAGCGGCTCGGCGATGGCCCGGTCGCCGGCGACTTCGCGCTGGCGGGCGATCTCCTCATGGCGCTCGGCCGAACCGATGAAGCCGAGCGGAACTACCGCCTCGCGGAGGCGGCATGGCGGTCGGATACGCCCGAGCCCGCGCGGCTCGCGAAATTCCTGGCGGATCGCTCAGGGCGTGCAGACGAGGCCGTCCGAGTGGCCGAAGCCGCCATCGCGGAACGTCGCGACATCTTCACGGCTGACGCGCTTGCGTGGGCGTACTTCCGCGCCGGACGCCTCGGGGACGCGCGCAACGCCATGGCGGACGCGCGACGCACGGGCACCCGCGATCGCGACATCCTCCGTCACTCCGCGGCGATGGGCTACACCGGCGGACACACCACGAGGCTGGCACAGCGATGACTCTCAACGACACCGGGTTTCCTCGCGCGCGACATCGGAAACCCGGTGTCGTTTTCTGCTTCGCGCTCGTACTCTCGGCCGCTGTGCGCCTCAGCGCGCACCCGGCCTCTGACACGAGCGTCGTGATCGCCCTGCGCGATAGTCAGACACTCGAAATCGCCGTCGCGTCGGACGCTGCCGCGCTCGTCGCCAAGCTCGAGGCGCTGGCTGGGACGCCGTTGTCGGCACGGTGCCGGAAACGCGCGAGGAACTGACCGCGCGACTCACGTCTCTCGCCCCCACGTTGTCCGACCATGCCGTCCTCGCGTTCAACGGTGTTCGGCTTGACGACGCGACCGGGCGCGGTGTTCGTTGACGATCGTGGCCTCGCAACGATGCACCTGGAAAGCGCGCCGCGGGATTGGCAGTACGTCGCGCCGAACTCTAGTTCGGCGTCCAATGCGGCGCGACTGAAGTCGCGCCCCACGTACGTCCTACGCTGACCTGGTCCACGGACCTGATGTACGGCACGTACCCTCTCGTCATCCGGCTCGGCGAAAGCGCGGAGACGATTTATTGGCTCGACGGTCAGGCGTCAAGCGGCCCGATCGAGGTCGATCGGCTGACAGAGCCGCATGTGTCGGTCTGGGCGGGTCTCTCGTTGGGCTTCACGCACATCGTCCCGAAAGGTCTCGATCACATCCTGTTCGTGCTCGGCTTGTTTCTGCTCAGTCCTAGACTGAAACAGCTCGTGTGGCAAGTCAGCGCGTTCACGATCGCTCATACGGTCACGCTCGGCCTGGGCCTCTACGGCATCGTGAACGCCCCCGGCCACCTCGTCGAGCCGCTCATTGCGCTGTCGGTCGCATACGTCGGCATCGAAAATCTGTTCACGTCGCGCCTGCAGCCCTGGCGCGTCGTCGTCGTCTTCACGTTCGGCCTGCTGCACGGTCTCGGCTTCGCCGGCGCGATGTCCGAACTGCCCTACTCGCACGCCGACCTCATCGGCATGCTTGTGTCCTTCAACATCGGCGTCGAGCTGGGACAGCTCAGTGTGATTGCCGCCGCGGCCGTCATCCTGCGTTTGGTGTTGTCGCAACGCGAATCCTGGCAGCGGCCCGTGGCACAGCTGGCGTCGGCGGCGGTCGGTGTGATGGGCCTGTTGTGGACGGTGGAGAGACTTGTGGCTTGAGGCTTGGGCTTGGGCTTGGGGCGTCGGGCTAAGGGGGCTTCGGGCTTCGGGCACGGCGTTAGGGCTCACAGCTTGGAGCTTAGGGCCGCGCACCTCGAACCTTCCTCCGAACCTTCCCCCGAACCCCGTACCAACCTCCGCACCTGCGTAACCTTCGAAACCGTTCGAACCGTCTGCTAATCTCTGCGCGTGCCCGACCCGAAGGTCGACGACCTCGTCGGCGACGTGTACGCCGAGTTGCGGCGGCTGGCGGATGGATACCTCCGTCGCGAACGGGCGCGGACGGTGCAGGCGACCGAGCTCGTTCACGAGGCGTATCTGCGCCTCGCGCGCGACAAGCCGGTCAAATGGCAGAACCGCGGCCACTTCGTGGCCATCGCCGCCATCTCGATGCGGCGCCTTCTGGTCGAGCGCGCCCGCGCTCGGGGCGCGGCCAAGCGTGGCGGTCCCAAGGTTCAGGTCACCTTGGACGAACGACTGCTGGCTGATGGCAGTCACGACCAGACCATCGACCTCATCGCTCTCGATCAGGCACTGACCAAGCTCGCTGCCGTGGACGAATCGCTCGCGCGCGTCGTCGAGCTCCGCTACTTCGCCGGACTCTCGGTCGAGGAAACGGCCGAGGCGCTCGACATCTCACCGGCGACCGTGAAACGGCACTGGACGATGGCCAAGGCGTGGCTCCTGCGCGAGCTCGAAGGGCGCGAGTGACGTGACCCATCGGGACCCGTCCGATCGCGACGCCTGGACGCGCATCGGCGATCTTTTCCACCGCGCGATCGAGCTGCCCACCGAAGAGCGCGACGCCTTCCTGGCACGCGCCACAGACGATGACACGGTGCGGCGCGAGGTGTTGTCGCTTCTTCACGCGCACAATCGGGCGACGGATTTCATCGAGACGTCCGCGGCTCGTCTCGATCCAAGACGTGCCCGAACGAATCGGCCACTACCTCATTCGCGGCTTGCTCGGTGAAGGCGGGATGGGCGTCGTGTACCTGGCCGAGGACTCACGACTGGGGAGAACGGTGGCGCTCAAGGCGGTCGCGCCGCAGCACGTCGACGATCCGGCCCGGCGTGAACGCCTGCGGCGCGAAGCACGCGCGGCGGCCTCGCTTCATCATCCAGGCATCGCAACAGTCTTCGCGCTCGAGGAGATCGACGACCACCTCTACATTGCCGGCGAGTACGTGCCGGGCGAAACGCTGCGCGACGAGCTCGCCCGTGGCCCGCTCACACCGGCGCGCGCGATCGAGACGATGCTTGCGATCGCGCGCGCGCTGGCCGTGGCGCACGAGCGCGGCGTGATTCACCGTGATCTCAAGCCTGAGAACGTGATGCGCACGCCGGCCGGCGACGTGAAGATTCTCGACTTCGGGTTGGCGCGCATTCACGACTCGGTATCGACCGACGCCACGCTGAGTGCCGACGGCAGCGTCCTGGGCACGCCGGCATACATGTCGCCCGAGCAGATCCGCGGCGCGGCGGTCGACGGCCGCGCCGATCTCTTCGCGCTCGGCGTGGTCCTGTACGAACTCGTGACGGGCGTGAATCCGTTTGCCGGTCACGACCCGGCGTCCACGATCGCTCGAATTTTGGAAGCCGAACCGGAGCGGCTTCGCCAACGCGCGCCGCCGAACGCATCGGCGGTCACCATCGGCCATCTCGAGCGTATCGTCCAGACCTGCCTGCGCAAGCGTGCCGAGGATCGGTTCCTGTCTGCCCGTGAGCTGGTCGCGGCCCTCGAAGACGCGCAGGACGCGCGCGCGCCGACGCCGGAGCCGGCGGCGACCTCACGACGCGCGATGTGGTGGTGGAAGTTTCATCAGGCGGCCGCGACGATCGGTTACGCCCTGCTTCTTCTGCCGCTGTGGCGTCTCCGTGATTTCTCCGAGCCGCTCGGCACGCCGCTGTTCGTCGGTGGTCTCGTCGGCGCCACGGCGGCAGGCGCCGTCCGATTGCACGCCTGGTTCGCCTCCGACCTCGACCGCGCGCGCTGGCGCCGCGAGCAGCGTCAATCGGCGCCGTGGCGTCTGGCCGGCGACGTCCTCATGACCAGCGTGCTCGCGGTGGAAGGTGTCATCGCACTTCTCGCGCGCGAGACGTGGGGGATGCTGCTCGTCGCGGCGTCCGCGGCCGTCTTGGTTGACATTGCGGTTGTCGAGCCTGCTACGACCAGGGCGGCTTTTGACGAGGACAGAACAGGCGGGCTCGACAGGTGCGACGGGTACGACAGGTCCCTGGAGCCAACTGGCGCTCGCCATCTTCCCTAGTTCTGAGAACTAAAGAGGTTGACGAGCGTTAGCTGGTTCCTCGGACCTGTCGTACCCGTCGCACCTGTCGGACTACTCGGCTTGGTATCTCGCGCGCAGCGCGATGAGCGTTCTTTCCATCGACTCGCGCGCTGTGCTGTCGATCACACGTCCGATGACGTAGTCCACGAGCACTGGCACGTCGCGGCTCAGGCTGAGGGATTCGCACTCGGCGATGACGCCGCCGGGCACGGCCTCGTAGCGCCAGTATCCATTCAGTCGCCACAGAAAGCCGCGGTCGTCGCCGAGCGGCAGCTCGACTTCCGTCGGCGTTCCCGGATTCTTGACCTCGGCGATCTTCGAGGACACGCTCGTGCTCGCCCCTCGCGTGGGACTCACGAGCTCGAATCGCACGTCGTGCTCGCTGTTGTAGACCGCGGTCACGACCTTCGTGCGCTGCAACCTCAGGAAGACGTGCACGGCTCCGGGCTGGCGCTTGAGTACAGACGACTTGATCACGTCATCCTGGATCGCCGGGGGATCCGAGCTCTCGATTCGCGAGAGCAAGTCCGGCACGGAGGGACCCGGGATGAACACGGCGCCGCGCCAGTGGTGGACGCGCCCTGACGGTACGTCCACGCGCTCGGCGCCGGACCGCGCCCCTTCCAGGCGACGCGCGACAACCCCGCCGGCCAGGACCGCCTTGCGATCGGCCGCCGCCGTGGGCTGAAAGTCGGTCACGAGAAATCGCCGCGAGTCCTTCCGCTCGTTCGCGCGACGGCTTTCAACGGCCGCGACGTACGTGTTCCAGGCGGAGACGGTCTCGGGTTTGAGCCTGGCTACCAGACTCGTCTCCGCCATCGCCACCGTCGCGACGAGAAACAGGGCGGCCGGGCTGTAAACAATCATACCGGGTAGTGCGAGTTTGACACGACAAAGGGCTCACGTCGTTCCCCGTTCCACGTTCCGCGTTCCGCGTTCTGGTTCAGGGTTCCCGGGAACGGGGAACGCGGAACGGAACGCGGAACGACATGAGCCCTTCCGTCCACTAATTTCGCCTTCCTGTGTGGAGGCTGTTTCCCATGTCTGTTGGCTACCAAGACCCCACCCGTCACCTCACCAGTGTTCTGGCCCCGCTCGAGAAGCGGACGCTTGTCTGGCTCGCCGAGCGGATGCCCCGGCGCATCAACTCCGACCATCTCACGATCCTCGCGCTCGTGGCGATGCTGGGCGCCGGGCTGTCGTACTGGTGGGCCAGCGCCAACCCGCTGGGACTCGTGGCCGCAACCTTCTGTCTTGCCCTGAACTGGTTTGGCGACAGTCTCGACGGCACGCTCGCGCGCGTGCGGCAATGCCAGAGGCCGCGCTACGGCTTCTACGTCGACCACGTCATCGACGAATTCGGCATCGCGCTGCTCATCGGCGGCATGAGCCTCTCCGGCTACATGTCACCGTGGGTGGCGGCGGTGCTCCTTATTCGTACTTCATGTTGTGTGTGGAGGTGTTCCTCGCCACGCACGTCCTCGGTACGTTCCGGATGAGCTTCTTCAAAGTGGGGCCGACCGAGCTCCGCATCCTGCTCGCGATTGGCAACCTCGTCGCCCTGTCGAAGCCGACGGCCCACCTGTTCGGTCAGGAATTCCTGCTCTTCGACGTCGGTGGCGTCATCGGCGCGATCGGACTGGCCTTCACACTCGTGCTCTCCGCCATCTCAAATACGCGAAAGCTCTACGAACTCGAACCTCTTCCCACGGTCACGAGTCCAGTGGGACAGGTCGCTCCCACTGAGTGCCCGGCGCTTCTTCCGATTCAACACGGTCAGCGCCGCCGGATTCGTCGTGCAGCTCCTCACCGTCGCGCTCCTGACCCGGTGGCTGGCCATTCCCGATGTGGCGGCCACCGCCGCGGCGGTCGCCGCAACGGTCGTCCACAATTTCCTCTGGCATTGGCGGTGGACCTGGGCGGACCGCGCGACGGCTCCCGCCGGCGCGGTCGCGACATTCCTCCGCTTCGCGGCGGCGAACGGCGTCGTCTCACTCGCCGGCAACGTGATCATCGTCGCGGTCGTGGTCCACGCGACGGGCATTGACGTGATCGTGGCCAACGTGGTGGCCGTCGCTCTGTGCGGGCTGCTGAACTACCAGATCGGTGATCGCGTGGTGTTCCGGGCGGGGGAATCAGTGATCACGGACTAGAATAGCCCGTTCCTCCGGCAGGGATTGCCGACAACATGCCTCTTCTCCCAATCGTCGCGCTTTGCGGGGCGGCGCTGGCCGTGGCGTATGTCACGTAGGCCGCCTGGTCACCCGTTGGCTCG
>CAVSRY010000016.1:0-49050 GCA_963730485.1 uncultured Acidobacteriota bacterium
CAAACACCGACAGCGACTGGCCCATCGTTCCCAGGCCGTAGACGCCCAGTGCCGTGCCCTGTCGGGCCGCCGGTGTCCACCTGGAGACGAACGCGCGCGCCGACAGCAAAGGACGATCCCGCCATGCCGATGAGAAACGCCGCCACGAGGAGTGAGCCGTAGCTGCCGGTCAGCGGCACGATGAACGCGGCGAGCGACGAGAACGCGAGCAACGCCGTGAAGACGAGGCGTCCGCCGAACCAATCCGTCAGCATGCCCATCGGCAGCCGTGCCAACGAGCCGAGCAGTACCGGTACCGCCACCAGGAACGCGGTCTCAGACGCAGTCAGTCTGTAGAGGCCAGTGAACACCGAGGCGAGTCCGCCAACCAGACCCCACGCGGCGAACGAGCAGTGCGAACGAGATCGTCGCAAGGACCAGCGCGCGCGTCGGGGATCCGGCTGCACCGGCTACATGATCGCCAGATGGCATGCTCTCGAGAGACCTGTCGCGCATGTCGTGCCTACTCTGACGCCATTGTTCGCGAACCAGCCAGCGTGACGAGGCGACCCGGTGCAGGCGTCGCGTTACTCAGGAACGACAGGAAGGGCGGGGGCGGGGACTTCGATCTGCCTGTGGCAGTACTCACAATCGGCGTTGATGGTCGTCCCGTCCTTGGCGGTGTGGCTGCCGTCGTGACAGCGGAAGCAACCTGCGGACGTGATGTGACCGACGTTGTCCGGGTACACGCCCCACGTGACTTTCATGGAGGGAAACACGTTGCTGCCGTACAAGGCCCGCAATGTCCCGACCGCCTGGTCGAGCTCTCGGGAGTCGGTCGCGCCTGCCCGGGACGAGTAAAACGTCCTCAACCCTGGTCAATAGCCGTGAGGCCCGCTTCCTGGGCGGCATACTCTGCCTTGAGAAGCCGGACGCCTTCCCTCCGGACGAACGGCAGCGTGCGACTGATCCGGCCCGCGGCAATCGCCTCGTCGACGGCACGCTCCGCTGTCGGTGAGATCCGGTGCGCGACGACGTTGTGGCAGTCGACGCAGTCCATCGTGCGACGCTCGCCTTGCGCGAGCTGCTCGGGCGTGGTGCCATCGGCGGTGTACTCCCGCACCTGACCGCTCGCGTCGGTCACCTTCACGTACGGAATCGTCTGCCGTTCCTTGTCGGTCGCGATGAACTCGATCGCGATCCGCGGGATCCGCGTGCCAGTGAATCGCGCGTCCCGTGCGGGTTGGCTGACCCACACCCCCGAGCAGCATCTGCAAGACGGTTGTCGTCTCGGTATTCGTTTCGTCGTCGGCGAATTCGCGGATGACGCGGACTTGATCGGTCGATCCCCGTTCGGGCGAGTGACAGTTTCCGCACACCTCGAGTGCCGGTCGCATGTCCGCGCACGCAGGGATCGGCCTCGGAATCTGGTTCGTCGCCACGTGGTACAGCTGACGGACGCCGACGAACTTGTAGTGCAGGAACGCCCGGGCGCCCTCGCCGATGTGGCAGTCGGTGCAGCGCACGCGTGAATGGGTGCTCGCCTGCCACGCCGTGAACTGCGGGTGCATCGGCGCGTGGCACACCTGCCCGCAGAATGACGGCGATTCCATCCAGTGCAGCGTGCCGTACCCGGCGAGCAGCAGGATGACCAGATTGGCTGCGGTCAGCGCGATGATCGCGAGCGCCGTGCGGCGGACCCGTGCCTTGCGAAAGTCCAGGACGGACCATTCCGCGACCGCGCTCGGGTCCCTCTGGAGCTTCCGATGCTGCAGCCACATCCCCGCCGGGATCAGCAGCAGCCCCAGGACGAAGAACGGCCGGAATGACGACGAAGACGACCAGGCCGGCGTACGGGTTGTTGAGCAACCCGACCACGACGGCGATCGTCAGCGCGATGAACACCACGGCGGCACCGTCGCGATCACGCGCCGACGATGGCGAGCGGATGACGAGCGAGCGCCGCGCGACTCGACACGGGCGCTCCGCTACTTCAGGCTCTGCATGTAGGCGACGAGCCGTCGAGGTCACCGGCCGGGAGCTTGCTGTACCTGTTCGGCATCGGCGGCTTCTTGGTGGACTTCGTCTTGGCGGTCATTTCCGTCGGGGTCGTAATCCAGGCGCGGATTCGTCGGCCGACAGTTTCTTGCCGACGCCGTCGAGCGGGTTCGTCTTGCTGCCCTCCCCGCGATGGCATGGCAGACCGAACACTTCTGGGCGGCGTAGACCTGCTGGCCCTTCTTACCATGGCGGCATCCTGAGCCAACGCGATGTCGCTGGGAGCGACGAGCGCCATCGCGAACAGCCCACACATCGTGACGATCGTTCTGTGCATGAGATCCTCCGTTGCCGAACCGTGCGACCGGGCCCTACCAGAGGTACGAGGCCAAATACCAAGGAGTGGGCAGTATACGGCCGATACACGTGGCCGAGCACCAGCGAGCTGGGCTGGGAGATGCCATCGACGACCGACGGGTCGAACGCAAAGTCATAGACGTCGAACGGCTCGTACAGGTACTCGAACGTCGCGGCCACTTCGTCCCCAGCCGATGCCGCACATCGAGACGCAGCTCCTGCAGCTTGTTGAAGACCTCCGGGAGCTGTGCGGCGGAGGAAGCGGCCCGCCAGGAACGACCGTGTAGACGTAGTTCCCGCGCGAGTTCGCGTAGTCGTACGAGAACCGGGCTTCGGTGTGCGGCCGATACGCGGCGGCGTCACGTAGATCGAGAAGTAGTGGACGCGTTCCTCGGAGTCGGCCGTCCAGTCGCGATTCGGGTCGGTGACCTGGTCGGGCGTCTGGCCGGGGCTGGCCGACCTGGACCGCTGCAGCCCGGCATACCGCTCGTAGTCGTAACTGCCGCCCGCGCCCAGCCCGTCCGGCCGCTGGAAGTCGGCCGCCAGGGTGAAGATGCGGAACGACGACTCCTGCAGTCCGAAGTAGCTGTCGTGGAAGTCGTCGGTGCCGGCTCCGAGCGACGCGCTGAAGGTCCAGGCCTCGTTCGGCGTGACGTCGACCTGGCCGGTGAAGCGATTTCGCGTTCGGTCGGCGATGTCGTAGTGGCGCATTGCCGGTTGTTCGCCAATCTCGGTCAGCAGCGATTCATCGAGGCCCGAGCCCGTGCGATCGGAGCGCTGGTAGTTCGCGCGGAACGTCGCCCACTGCCACCCGATCGCATCCGCTTTCAGCGTGAGCACGTCCTCGCCGCTGGACTCGAAAATGCGGAAATCGTACCCGCCGTTGTTGTGCGTGTAGCCCACGGTGAGCGCGAACGGCTGCAGCCCTGTCCAGGTCGCGTCGGTGTCGAAGTTCGTCCGGCTGTGCGCGAACACCTCCGGGCCGCCGGTCGTCGACGTCGTCACCGACGTGTCGTAGTTGATGAACTGCGGGATGCTCGCGTGCGGAGTCTGGTTGTCGTAGTCGTAGCGGCGAAGCCGCGCGCTGAACCGCCAGTCGGTCGCGGGCCGCGAGACGAGACTGATGTTCGTCGAGAACACGTGAGCCTCGGCGCTCGTCGTAGCTCCGGGGCAGCGCCATCTGCGGCAGCGTCGGATTGATGGTGAAGGGCTGCAGCAGCTCGTCGTTGCTCCAGAAGCCGTAGGAGACGAATCCGGTCACCTGCGTGCGCCGCGCGAACTTCGCGAGCCGCGGCGCTGATGGTCTGGGCCGAGTTGGACGGCCAGAGCGCCATGCGGCCGCGGCCGGGTGCGCTCGTCGAGTCGTCAGGCGCAGCGGGCTGTCCCAGACGAGCGTGTCGTCGAGATTGTTGAACCACGAGCCGTCGTACGCCACGCCGCACCATGCCGCGGCCGTTCGTCCACTCGGCGCCGAGCGTTGAAGTCGTTGGTGCGCGAGTCGTAGGGCAGCGCGACCTCCACGTCGTTGCTGAAGCCAAAGCTGGCGCCCCACGGCAGCTCGCCCGTGTGCTTGGTCGTCGTGAACGCCGCCTTCACGTCGAGCTCGTCGGTCGGCGTCGCACGGTGGCCAGCGATGTTGCCGATGTCTCGCCGCTCGCGAAGGTCGAACTGAGTGGCGATGCGGCACGTACGCGATTGCGATCGGCCTGGCCGTTCTGGATCGCGAGCTGCGTCGGCGTCGTCGAGGACGAGCGGGCTCGGGCCGGGCGCTGGCGAGTACGGCGTTCGGGTATCGACGCTGTAGAACTGCGGAATCTGGTCCCACAGGCCCGAGATGACGAACCGTCCGGTCCGCTCGTAGGTGCCGAAGAAGCGCTGATCGCGCCAGCCGACGTTGTCGGCGCCGACCCGGAACAACCAGTCGTCTGTCTCGCGCGCGTAGCGCGCGTCGGTGAAGAGCAGGCCGTTGCGCGAGGTCCTCGTAGCGCTGAAACCGCGCCGGGTCGCCCGTCGACGCTGCTCCACCGGCCGCCGAGATCTGCGCCTGCGCTCCACGGTCGGCGCGAACAGGCTGCGCGTGGGCACCTCGACGGCGCGCGGGCGCCGGCGTCGGCCGGCGGCGTCGCGCGGCGGCGCTGGCGCGGCTGTCGCTGCGCGCAGCGCCGGCACTGCGCCCAGCGAGACACGTGCCAGCCGATGACGAACGCCAGACGAGTGCAATGCGCATGCGCATGTGCGGCCTCAGCTACCGCATGAAGAACTGGCCCGACGGATGGTTCGAGCCGTGAATGTTCGAGTGGCAGTTCACGCACGACCGGCCGAACATCCGGTTGCTCTTGTTCACGGTGATGGCGTTGTTGTCGTAGATCGTCGCCGGGATGCCGCGTCGCGACGTGGCAGCGCTGGCAGAGCATCGGCATGCGGACGACCAGCATGCGATCGTTCGACGAGCCGTGCGGGTCGTGGCAGGTCGCGCAGTTCTCGCGGACGGGCGCGTGCTCCCACAGCACCGGCCCGCGCATCTCGGCGTGACAGCTCATGCAGCTTTCGTTGACCGAGTTGCCGACCTTCAGCGCCTTGACGTTGCTGATGGACCCGTGCGGGTTGTGGCACGACGAGCAGGACATCTTGCCTTCGCGGACCGGCATGTGCGCGACGGCGCGCTCGGTCTTGACCACCTGCGCGCGATGGCAGGTCGCGCAGAGCTGCGTCTCGGTCGCCTTGACGAGCTGCTGCTCGAACGACGCGGGCTTGTGCACGCTGTGACAGGTCGTGCACGAGAGGTTCCGCGCCTCGTGCGTGCTGCCCTCCCAGCCGGCGTGCGTGCCGCGGTTGTGGCAGGTCAGGCACGTCTGCGCTCGCGCTCCGCGGGCTTCATCGCCGGGAACTTCGGATGTGCCCCTTGGCCTCGTCGTCGACGTGCGCCTGGCCGGGGCCATGGCAGCTCTCGCAGCCCGCTGTCGGCGGCCGGCGACCGCGGGTTCTTCGCCCGGCCGTGCTGCGTGCCCTTGAGACTGGCCTCCTGGTCGGTGTGGCAGACGACACACGTCTCGCTGCCCGCGTAGCCGGCGGGCGTCGACGTGCTCGGCGGAGTTTGCGAGGACGGAGTCGCTGCAGGCGCCTGTTGCACGCCTGGCTGCCTCGCATCAACAAGGCGTCCCCCGGTCACGCCGCACCATGCGATCAGCGCGAGTCCGAAGAGGAGCTTGTTACGATTCACGTCGGCCTCCTTCAAAGAGGTCAGGCGATCGTATGCCTTAAGATTTCCGAGAATAAGCTCAAGATACGCTCGGAAAAACAGACAAAAGTGAAGAAGGACGATCACTGCCGGACGAACCAACCCACGTCAGTTGGAACCGCCCGCTGGATCACACGTCGCTGGGCGTCATGCTCACCGATACGGTCCAGAAGCGTTTCATCGAGGAATCGTTCCGGGTGTTGAAGTCCGTGTACGATCCGTGGAATCCGGCGCGGGTTGTTTCGGCCTGGAAGCGCGATGACTTCGGCTATGTCGGACGCCTCCGCAAGCGTTCGCGATTCACGCCGGCGCGCTTCAAGGCCAGGTGATGTGGATCCTTAACATTGCCTGTGGACCGCGCCACTGATCCACTCCAGTAGACTCTTGTCGAGGCGCGCTCCACAGATTCTTCGGAAGGAACCCTGGCGGCGCCGCGCCCACGAGTCAGAAGGGACTCAGATGAAGGCCATTACCGTCGAACCGCGCAAGCCCGGGACCGCGCGCCTCGAAGACGTTCCGGAGCCGGACGCGCGTGAGCGGATCGGTCCTCGTCGAGGCCGTCGCGGTCGGCGTCTGCGGGACCGACGTCGAGATCGTGGAGGGCCAGTACGGCTGGGCGCCGCCCGGCAAGTCGCGCCTCGTGCTCGGCCACGAGTCGCTCGGCCGCGTCGTCGATCCGGGCCCGAGCAGCGCGCTGCAGAAGGGCGACCTCGTCGTCGGCATCGTCCGCCGTCCCGACCCCGTGCCCTGCCCCAACTGCGCCGTGGGCGAGTGGGACATGTGCCGCAACGGCCAGTACACCGAGCGCGGCATCAAGCAGATCGACGGGTTCATGTCCGAGCGCTGGCGGATCGAGCCCGAGTACGCGATGAAGGTCGATCCGTCGCTGGGCATCCTGGGCGTGCTGCTCGAGCCCACCACCGTCGTGGCGAAGGCGTGGGAGCAGGTCGCGGCGGTCGGCCAGCGCGCGTTCTGGGAGCCGCGGACGGTGCTGGTCACGGGCGCGGGGCCGATCGGCCTGCTTGCGGCGCTCGTCGGAGAGCAGCGCGGGCTCGAGGTCCACGTCCTGGACCGCGTCGACTCCGGGCCGAAGCCGGAGCTCGTGCGTGCCCTCGGGGCGACCTACCACTCCGGCACGGTGTCGGAGGTCGGCTTCGAGCCGGACGTGATCATCGAATGCACCGGCGTCGGGCAGGTGATCGCCGACTCGTTCCAGGCCGTCGCGGCGGGCGGCGTCGTGTGCCTCACCGGGGTGGGCCGCGGCGGGCGCACGCGTCGGCCTCCCGCCGCCGATGTCGCCGCCAAGGTCGTGCTGCGGAACAACGTGGTCGTCGGCAGCGTCAACGCCAACAAGCGCCACTGGTACAAGGCGGCGAGGCCCTGGCCCGCGCGGACCGTTCCTGGCTGCGCAGCTCATCACGCGGCGCGAGCGGCCCGAGGACTTCGTGCACGCCCTGGAGCGGCAGCCGGACGACATCAAGATCGTCATCCAGTTCGCGGAAGCGTGACGGCACCACGTGGAGTCAGGTCGTTTGCCTGGCTGCCCACCTGATGTAGGGCAGCGACACAATCAAGTTGAGCACGAGGTAAAGGAAGACAGCAGGAAGCACCAGCGTCTGTTCCGGGAAGTTCACCCTGGCAATGGCCAAGGCGACCCCGGGGTGACGCGCGGCTGTCGACATGGCGAGCGTCGAGCGATCCGTCGGCACGCGTCCTCCGAGTAGGTGCCCAACACCAAGACCAGTGAGGCAGAACACCAGCATAGCGAGGAGGGTTCCGTTGCCGATGAGCGGCACCGCCTGCGAGAGAGATATCAGCAGCAGAGGGACCATACCCACGAGGAGCAAGACCGCGGCGAGCCGGCCCGCGCGCTCGGCGGCTCGCGCGGCAAACGTCGGGGAGCGAATCGTCTGATCGTCAGTCCCACCAGCAGGGGGCGAGCACCGTTGAGCCAACCGGAAGGAGCACGTGCAAGAACGAAAGACCCAACGGGATGTCAAAAACCCGCGAGAGGAGCGCTAACGCCAGGGGAACGTGGACAATCGAGACGAGTGACGTCGCGACAGCAGCCCGATCGCATAAGAGGACTCTCCGCCGGCCTTGATGTTTCTGGGCGGCAGGAACGGCGGTACGGGGGACAGCGCCAGCGAGACCAGGGCAATCTTGACGGCAGGTTCGAGGTCGAACATGTACGCCAGCGCCGTTGCGACAGCGGGCATGACGACCAGCATCGAGGTCAACGACCGGAGGAGACGGCCGGGCTGACGAAGGAGGGCCGTTCCGTCACCGGGGTTTGCCTGAAGGCCGAGTGTGACCACCAGGAGCCACAGGCCAACCACGAACGCGTTCACCATGACGAGCTCAGCTTGCAAACGCACTCACTTTCTGTGACCTGAATGTCCGCGTGAACGGCACGGACAGCATAGTGGATCCGTGATCGCAGATTCGCGGCTAGAATCGCCCTTTCGCAGAGGTCATCATGGGAACCGTCCGAGCGGCTAAACGATTAATCTGCGGCGTCGTGTTCCTATCGGCAGTGGGCGTGGCGAATCAGGCTCACGCACAACTTGCCGTCGGCACGAACATGGGTCCGGACCGATGCACAGGGCAAAGGCATCACGATGACCGTTGAGGCGTGTTGCAACGGCGGACTTCGCTTCATCTAGCTCATACCGCCTATGGGCGGCCAGCCCGCGACGACATGACCGTCGACTCACCAATGGATGGCACAGAAGCGCCGACACTGGTTGGTGGCAAGCCGTCAGGCCAGATGATGGCGATCAGGCGCGTGGACGATCGTCACTACAGCGCGGTTGTGAAGATGAATGGCCAGCCGTCGGAACGTTCAACGGCACGGTGTCTGCGGACGGAAAGACGATGACGGTCGAAGCGGCCACCCAGGGCGGAGGCAACGTCCAAAAGTTCATCGAGACGTGGGTGCGGAAGTAGGGGACGTGTTGTCTCGACTGATGCGACCGATCGCCCCTGCTGAATCTTCGCGCGCAACGCGCGGATGAAGCGGCCGGCGACCTGCGGTTCGTAGCCGGCGGCTCGAAACGCGTCGGCCCACTGCCGTTCGCTCAATCGCCCGAGCAGGTTGCTCGCCCAGCGACGTCGGCGGGCGTGATGCGATCGCGGACGAGGTTCCGGTACCAGCCGTCTGTACGCGAAGTCCACCCAACCGCCCTTGACGCCGAGAACGAACGGATGTCGCTCGAATGAAGCCGGATGGTTCTTTCTCGGTGCGAGCCGGTTGGTATCGCCGAGTGCGGCGCCGATGTCGCGGACGCGTACCACCGTTCGATGATCGTCCCCGCGCTTGCGCTCGTAAGCGAGTTGTTGCTGTTCTTGAAGTCCGTGCTGTTGAACATCATCAGCATCACGATGAGGCCCTGATAGGGCCGGGAACCGACGAAGGGGTTCTCGCTCCCACTGCCAGGACGCCGTCGTCCTTCAACGCCTCGTGCTTCAGTCGGAAGCGGCCGCCGACTTCGGTGCGCGTCCCAAAGTCGTCCTTCAGGTGAACGCCGGCAGGTAGTAGACCGGCGGCTGGTGGTAGCCGACCGCCGAGAGTACTCGCGACAGCACGACTTCGACCGGGGCCTCTGGAATCGACATTGCCGGGGTACGGCTGCTTGACGCTCCACTCGCGCCCTTTGGGATCGGTGACGGTCAGGCCGAGATTGACGCCGGTGTGTTTCCGCTCGACAAGCGTGTAGACCGCGTTCGGATCCGGCGCGTCATCGCGGCCCCATGGACCGTAGTAGAGATCGCGAGTGGCGAGGTTGGTGGGCTCCACCCATAAGCTCGCGCCCGGGTACTCGCGCGGTGGGCTTCGAGCGGCTTCTTCACGCCGGCGCAGGCAAGCGATGCCGCGACCGTGACGATCGCGCAGCGACGAAATGTCCCGGAATGGCTCGTACCGCGCGTCATGAAGTCACCTGCGCTCGTCACGGCACAAACGGCACGACCGCCGTTCTCCGCGTCAGCCGAGAGAGCGCAGCGGATCGGTCAATCGGAAGATGGCTCGCCATCCTTCCGCGCCGTGCGCCACGTCGACGCCCGCAAAGGTCTGTCGGCGCGAATGCAGCCGAAGGCCGGCGCCATACGACCGTCGATCGAGATTGAGGTCAGCGGCACGCGGCGCGACATTGCCGGCATCGACGAAGAATGCGGCGTCCACGTGCGTCATCATGGCGACGCGGGTTTCGATGCTGAGACCGAGCAGGTTCCGATCGTGAAAGCGATAGTCGTCGTAGGACCGCAGCGAGTTCTGGCCACCGAGGCTTGGCTGCAGATAGAACGGAACGAACTGTCCCTCTCCGGTGTCCGAGCCGACGAAGCGCCCGTGTACCGCGAGCACGACCGCCGCCGCCGCGAAGGGGATGAACCGCGCGACTTCTGCCTGATAGCGCCGGAAACTTGCGGCGCCTCCGTCGCGATCCGAGTAGCGAGTCGCCGCGAAGTGAATGACGCCACCGCGCAACGGGCGGCCAGGGAAGTCGCGAGTATCGGCGTCAGCGAGATTGCGGACGTCACGAACGGCGGTTGTTCAGCGAGCGAAAAGGCCGGGTCGCCGCGAAGATCGACGCGTGGTCTCAGGACGATCGCGCTTGAACGGTCCCGCTGCTCCGCAGAAACGTTGGGCTCAACACGCCGACGCCGGCGTCGATCGAGATCCATCGTGCGGCCGTAGCGTGACGTAACCCACGAGATTGCTGGAACGCAGCCGATACTGGCTGACGTCGGTCTCGAGCGTGTTTGGGCCGCTGACCAGAAGTACCGACAGCTGCGTGTAGTCCTGCCAGCGAAACTCCGTACCGACCGCCATTCGACTTCGGGCAAGCTGCGGCAGCTCGAACCGTCCGGCAATCGCGCTGTAGCCGCGCATGGAGAAGCCTGCTGACGCTTCGGCCACAAACCGGTCGTTCGCGCCCCAACGCCGATACCCCGCCTGAGCCCGAGATCGATCCGGCTCCGGGGTCAACTCAGCGAGTCCGAATCGCCATCCACCACGAGTTCGCCGGTGCCGAATCGTCTATCGCTGAAGATCGCCGCGCGCTCGATGACGTCCGGCTCGGCGATGAAGCCCCGCGGCTCGGAGATCGTCTCTGGTGGAGAGCGGGGCTTGAGTTGCACGCGCTTGCGCTCCGACGAGTGTCGGAGCGGCGAGAGATGACCATGATCGCGACAGCCGCTGAGCGGCCGAGGACCGTGATTCTCGTCATCGAATGGCTCAGCTCGTCCTGTTGCACGTTGCGAGCCAACCTTCGCGTTCAGGTCAGTCCGAGCACGCCGGCGGTCAATCTGCCGTCGAGTGGAACTCCCAGGGCATCGTCACGACCTCACCCTGCAGACCGCAGCCTCAGGCGAGGCGCGACAGGACGTAGTACAGGGCAAATGCCGCCATGACCGCCGTGGACACCCACAACAAGACTGTCGTCGCCAACGACGGTTGGACGTCAGCAGGAAGGCGACGGTGACAAAGATAGATCGCCGCGATGCCGATGAGGGGGAGCATGAGCGCCTGGGCGACGCCGCCGACGACGACCATCTGGACCGGCGACCGGAAGAACCAGAACAACAGGACCGGCACCGCCGACAGGACGACCACGAAGCGTTTCCGCCATCGAAGACGGCTGCGGGCGTCATCGCGTTGGGTACCTCCGGCGATACGGACCGCATCCGCGAAGAGCCGGGCATGTGCCGCTGTTGACGCGAAGACCGTTCCGTACAACGTGACCACGGCGCCCAGATAGAACAGCCAGAGTGCCCACTCGCCGAGTGTCTGCGTGTAGATGTTGGACAGCACGGGTAATCATATCGCGGTCGGCAAGTACAACTCCCATGCCGTGGAGGACGGTCGCGCCCAGGAGGTAGAACGCGACGGTGGCGAAAGTGTAGATCACGAGAGAGCAGAGGATGTCGAGGTGCATCACGCGAATCCAACCGCGCGCGCGTTGTGCCCACTCCGCGGTGCCATCCCGTGGACCGGTGAAACGGGCGTATCCTTTTTCCACACACCAATACGGATACATCACCAGCTCGGTGGCGCCGACGCCCGTGATACCAAAGACGGCGACCGCCGTCGCCAGTCCGGTTGACGGCAGGTCCAGTCGGAGGCCTGACGCGAGGTCGGAAGCCGTGAATGGATTGGCCGGCCAACAGGATGGCCGCCGCACAGATGGTCAGGAGTGTAAACAGACCCACCTTGACGAAGGCGAATCGCTCAATCCGGTCGTAGCCGCCACCGAGGAGCAGCGCCAACGTCACCGCGAGACAGATGCCGGCCCACACATTCACAGGAACGGCCGGGATCAACGCGTTGAGCACTTGCGACACGCCGCCGTACATCCCGCCGATCTGCAACAGCGTCAGGACGACCGTCACCGCCCACGCCCAGACGAGCCATCGAAGGATCGGCCTCGGTCCCGGCACCGCGTCGAACCCTTCCAGGCCGGTGTGGCCGGTCGCAATCGTGTAGCGGCCGAGTTCGGCCTGGACGGCGGGTTTGATCGCGCAGCTCAGAAGAATGATCCAGAGCAGTGAAAACCCCGCCTGGGCGCCGAGCGTCGTCGTGGCGATCAGCTCTCCGGATCCGACGATCGACGCGGCGAGTACCATGCCTGGCCCGATGCGACCCAGCGCCGACGCGATCGTGTCGGGCGGCGGCTCTACGGCGTCCGGTGAGAGACGGTACGGATCGACAACAGCGGACGGCGGCAGCATCAGTTGGCGGCGGCGGCCATCGTATGCCGCTTTGGCAGGAAGAGCCATCACGGAGTAGTCGTGTCGGGCTTTGGCGAGCCGTGATATTCCTCTGGATCGAGGCCGTCCGGTACTCAGTCTGCCGGAGCCGCGTAGTGCGCGCGGACCCACGCCTCGAAGCGGTCGCACATGGCCTCTTCGCCTTCGCTGGAATCGGCGATCACTTCGGCGCCATGGACGATGCGGATGTCGGCGTTGAGGTTCGCGGGCACGCCGTTCGGGATACTGGCGGGTTGCCGCCGATCGCATCATCTCGTCGGCTCGGGCGCAGGCCTCCTCCACCGAGTCATTGCAGTCGTCTGCGAGATGGCCGGGCCGAAAAGCCGTCGCCCGTCAGGCTGCGCAGCATGCTGTTGTGGTCCACGCTATTGCCGGGCTCCCAGTAGTGGGCGGCCAGCGCGGGCCCGATCGCAGGGTTGTCCGTGAGATAGCCGAGCTCGCCGAGAAAGTGCGCGCGCGTCTGCGAGACCGCCATCAGCGCGAGTAGATATCCCTGATACGACGCGGCCGATTCCTGGTTGAGCAGGTGAGGAATGGCCAGCAGCGGCCGCGGGCTCTCGACGCCGAGGACGCGCCGCTCTGTCTCGCGCGCCAACCTGAGCACGGCGTCGGGCGTCAGGTCGTCGTCGGACATCTGATACAGCGCCGACTCGAAGTAGGGCACGACGGCAATCGACCGCGCGTCGAACGCGCGCATCGGCTGGCTGCTCGCGATCCGCTCCATGATGAGCGCGGGCGGAATCGCGCGGCCGTCGGCGGTTGTCGCGTAGCGCATGAGCCAGTCGGCGTCCGACACCAGGCTGTCGCAGAACATCGATTGCGTCTCCGCGTACGCCATCGAGGTCGGCGCGTACTCCTGCGAGAAGCAGGGCGAGTTCTGGACCACGTTCGCGAAGTGCGCGGCGTGGCCGCCTTCATGGAAGAGCGTGTTGATCGCGCGAAGGCCGCTGCCCGTCTGATCCGGTTTCGCCTCGGCCGTGAAGTTGATCGCCGCCGGCACCCACTGGCCATCCTCCGCGATCCAGCTGGGCACTGGTCCGTGGCAGAAGCCGTTCTGGTGTTTGCCGGGCCGCTCGAGCAGGTCCAGCTGCATCGTCGCGCCGCGGAACTGGATGCCGAGACGCCGGAAGCTGTGAATCCACCGCCGCAGCGCGAGCCCGAACGGCATGTAAGGGATCGAGGCGCCGGATCACGTCACCCGATGCAAAGAAGCGGAGATTCCAGGGCGCCGTGGCGTCGTCGCCGTGCTGCCGGCGAAGTTCGGCGAGCGCGCGCGCGTTGGCGGCATCCGTCCGCCTGACGAAGTCGTCGAGAATCCGCATGAGCGCCGTCGTCTCCATGCGCTCGGTCTTCTGCACCTTCAGCTCGAAGTAGTTGTCGTAGCCGAGCGCCCGCGCGAAACGATTCCGCAGCGCCACCAGCTCGAGAAAGCCGTGATCGAGCACCCAGTGCTCGATGTCACGGAGCGCGTCGAATGAGCTTCGCCGGCGCGCCTCGACGCGATTGGTCGCCAGGTTCGTGGCGAGCATCGGGAGCGATGCGACTTCCGACTCGCCCTTGTCATTGATGTGGCGCGGTTCGTGCCCGCGCTTCAGTTCGAAGAGACGGGACTCGGCGTCCACGATCTCGCGCATCAGCGTGCGGCCCTCGGGGCTGTCGATGATGTTGGCTTCGAAGACCGCGAGCCAGCCGGTGAGGCCGTGCAGCAACGCGTCGCGTTCCGGACCCGCCGGCTCGGCGCGCACGGGCGCCCAGCTGTTCGCGCGTGTCGGCGAGCTTGGCCGGGTCGGCGATGAATTCCTTGTAGGCGCTCTCGGCGCGGGCGAAGCCCTCGTGGTCATCGCTCGTGGCCATGTACGTCGCCCAGAAGAGATCTTCTTTCGTCTTGTGGACGGCCAGATAGGCGTGGTTCAGGTAGTCGAAGTAGTCGCGTGCTCTCTGCATGGCGAATACTTCATCTTGCCACGGCCGACGGGGACTCCGTTTCACCTCGCCGGATTCAGGATCTGCGTGAACAGATCGACTGCACGGCCGCAATCAACGCCGGCGCACTGAAAGGTTTCGGGACGTAGCAGTCGAATCCCGCGGCCAGCACGCGAGCCCGGTCGTTTTCGCTGGCGTAGGCGGTGATCGCGGCCGCTGGAAGCCGTGTGCCCGACGAGGTATCGCGGCGACGCAGTTCGCGGATCAGGTCGAATCCATCCGAGCCCGGCATGCCAATATCCGCGAGCACTGCGTCGGGCCGCACGACATCCAGCCGTTCGAGCGCCTCAGGCACCGATGACACCGCGTCCACGTGGGCACCCAGAGACGACAGCAGAGTCGACATCAGATCGCGCGTGTCTTCGTGATCGTCGACGACGAGCAGACGATAACCGGCGAACGGCGCCGCCGCGAGGTCCGCTGAGCCGTCGGCGACAGCCCGATCGCGCTCGTCTCGGGTCGCCAGCGCGGTATGTATCAGCGCCGGCAACTCGACCGTGAATGTCGATCCGCGGCCAGGGCCCGGGCTGTCGGCTTTGACGGTGCCCCCGTGAAGCTCGACGAGGTGACGGACGATGGCGAGGCCGAGACCGAGCCCGCCATGTTGCCGGCTGAGTGAGCCGTCCGCCTGTCGGAACCGTTCGAACACATGCGGCAGGAAGCGCGGATCGATGCCGGCTCCGTCGTCACGCACTCGCAGGCACACCCTGCCATTCGATCCGTCGTCGAGTTCCGCGGTGACCTGACCGCCGGACGCCGTGAACTTGACCGCGTTGGCGAGCAGGTTCCACGCGACCTGCTGCAGCCGTTCGGGATCGCCCTGAACCACCCGGTTGGACGCCGCGAGCCTCGAGAGGAGTTGAACCCCCTTGGCCACGGCCGCCGGCCGCACGGCGTCGAGGGCCGAGCCCACCACGGTTTCGAGGTCCACCGGCCGCAGGTTCAAACGCACGCCGCCGGTGATGATGCGTGACACGTCGAGGATGTCGCCCACGAGTTGCGCCTGGAGCTGCGCGTTCCGATCGATGACCTCGAGCGCACGGCGCGAGCTTGCCTGGTCCATCTTCCCGTCGAGGAGGAGTCGCGTCCAACCGACGATCGCGTTCAAGCGGCGTGCGCAGCTCATGCGACAGCGTGGCGAGGAACTCGTCCTTGGCGCGGTTGGCATTCGCCAACGGCCGCCTGCTCGCGCATGCGGCCGATGAACTGGCCGATCTGATTGCCAACGGCCGACATCGTGAGAAGGAGGTCAGGATCCGGCGGCAGCACCCGTCTGTTGAAGCACTCGATCACGCCGAGTACCTCGTGGCCCAACCGAATCGGAAATCCGAACGCCCCGTGCAGTCCGGATGCGCGCGCGACCGGCGCCCGCGGGAAATTGGGGTCCTCGGTGACGTCTGGAATCCAGTGAGCGTCGCCGGACGACCAGACCCGTCCCGGCAAACCGACGCTGGCAGGAAACTCGGTCGACTGCGTCAGGGCGACGAAAGCGGTCGCCTGCGTGCCCTCGTCGGTCCAGACGGCCAGGCACTGGAGCCGGTGACGCTCCGCATCGACCAGCCACAGCGCGGCCACGTGCCACTCGAGGTTCCGGCACACCGCACGCACGATCTCCGGCGCGGCCACCGTGAGATTCGGCGAGCCCGCGAGGATCTCGCCGATGGAGTGCGCGGCCGCTCGACGACGGTCGCCGGTGATCCTCTCCGCCGTGGCGGCGGCGAGCACAAGGCCCGTGCCGCCAAGCACGCCCATGAACGCCTGGACCAGAATCAGGCTGTCATGAACATCCGGGCTCGCGAAGGGCCCGACGCCGCGCACCGTGTGCCAGATGCTCACGCCCGACGCGACGAACACCACGAGCGCCGTGGTTGGCTGACCGCTTCGCATCGCCGCGGCAATCACGAAGGGAAAGATGACGTACTCGAGCGGGTGCGTCGCCAACCCGAACGATTCGCTGAAGACGAGATGCGTCGTGAGCGCCACGCCGATGATGAGGAGAGACGCTTCGATCCACCGGTCGCGCGACCACGCACGCTGTCTCGTGACAGTCAGGATCACGGGACCGACGATGAGCGCACCGATCGCGTCACCGAACCACCAGTCGCGCCACAGAAATGAAAAGCGGCTCCAGGATTGCACCCCGGCCGCACAGAGCGTGATGACGCCGATCGAGGCGCTCAGCATGGAGCTCAGGCCGGCGCCGACGATCGTGTACGCGACGACATCATTGATGCGACGGAGGCTGTGGTCGAACTGCGGCAACCGGCGAAGCGTCCAGCCCGCGGCAACGGCTTCCAGCGTGTTTCCTGACGCGACCACAGCGGCGGTCCACAAGGGCGCGTCCGACAGGGCGTTTGCTGCAAACGCGCCGACCCAGACGGCAGGCCACATCGACACGCCGAGGAGGAGCAGCGCCGCGATCCCAATGCCGGTCGGCGCCCAAACCGTGCTGATCTGCTCGGCGACAAACGCGAACCTGAACCCGACAAGTGCCGCGGCGACGTAGGCCACAGACACGGCCGCGCCGAGCGCGAGCGTTCGGCTCCTGCCGGCCCCATGTCGAGTTCCGAGCCGCATCGGGTGCCGCGGCCGGATCCTAGATCGCGTCACTCACGCTGGACAGCGTGAAGTCTCGGACCTTGAGGGCCGGGGTGACGACAGGAATGCCTGCGGAGCCGCTCTCGGCCGCCGCAACCCGCGTCGCGCGACCCACCATGTCCACGTTGGCCAGGAGGTCCATCAGCGACTGATTGAATCGGAAGTTCGTCACCGGCCGGCTGATCCGGCCGTTCTCGATGAGAAACGTGCCGTCGCGCGTGAGGCCGGTGAAGGCGACGGTCCGCGGGTTGAGCGGGCGGATGTACCAGAAACGGGTGATCAGCACGCCGCGCTTGATCGACCCGATCATGTCTTCGAGGGTGGCGTCGCCGCCTGACACGATCACGTTCGACGGCGCCGCGCGCGGCGGTACGCCTTGCTTCATCGCCCAGAAGCGCGAATACGACAACGTCTTCAGCACGCCGTTCTCCACCCACACCTCGGGCGCGACGGGCTGACCAGCTGTTGCTGAAGGGGTCGGTCTCCGCATTCTTCTCGGCCGGATTGCTGACGATCGTGACGCGCGAATCGAACAGCTTCTCGCCGAGGCGGTTGCCGCCGCCGCGCTTCGCGAAGTACGAGCGGCCCTCGTCCGCTTGCCGCGCATCGAAGACCGAGGGCAGGCGCGAGAGCAGCATGCCCACAGCGGTCGGCTCGAGCACGACGTCGTACTTGCCGGGGTCGAGCGCGGTCTTGCCGCGCCAGTCGTTGCACTTGCGGAGCGCGTCCTCCGCGATCCGCGCCGATTCGATCGTGCTCCAGTCCGCGCCCTCGTCGCCGGCCCAGCCCGACGACTGTCCGTCACGCGTGCGAATCGTCAACGTGGACGCGACGCCCGTGCCCGCGCGATAGGCAAACAGGCCGTTCGAGGTCGCGACGGCCGACGACCCGGCCCGCATGTCGATGAATCCGGCCGCGATCGCGCCCGCACGATTGGCCGCGCCGATCCCGAGCGACGCCGCCTGTGCGCGCGACTCGGTCGCCAGGTCGCCGGTGCTCGCGTAGTAGCCGCCAACGTCGAGGTAGTTCTGTTCGCCGAGCTCCGGGCAGATATTCGGGATTCTCGGGCGCGAGCCTGGCCAGCGCCTCCGCGTCCCGGACCGCGCGCCGGAGCGAGTCGTCGTCCAGGCGGTTGGTCTCGACCGACGCCACGCGCTTGCCGAAGACACTCGTCACCTGGACCGTCACGTCGGTCGTTTCGCCGGCCGTCGTGATGCGATTGATCGCGACTCGCGTGAAGCCGCTCAATCCGGACTCGATGTTCACGCGGGTGTGGTCCGCGGTCGCGTACCCGAGAACCTTGCGGCAGAGCTGACGCGACTCGTCCGCCGTGAGCCCGTGGCGTGTGACCTGTCCGGCCTGCATGGTCACGCCGTGTTGATGACGTTCACGTTGCGGAAGAGCGCGATCGGGCAGCCATGGGACACGGCGTTCACCTGCTGCGGCTGACCCTTGCCGTCGTTGAGCGCCGCGCCGAGCCGGTAGGTGCGCTTGCCCCCGACGAGCGCCAGCGAATTCCAGAAATCGGGCGTGCGCGCCTGATAGGCCACGTCGCGGAGGAGGCGCGTGCGCTTGCCGTCCTTGATTTCCCAGAACGCCTGTCCGCCGAACTGGAAGTTGTAGCGCTGCTGATCGATCGAGAACGAACCGTCCCCCTCGATGTAGATGCCGCGCTTCGTCTCGCGCGATCACGTCGTCTTCGGTGAGCTCGCGCGGGTTCGGCTGCAGGCTGACGTTCGGCATGCGCTGAAACGGAATCGACTTCCAGTCCTGCCCGAGCGCGGCGCCATGGCTCCCGCGGGTCTTCGTGATGTTCGAAATCCAGGGCGCCATGTCGCGCGTCGTCTGGTAGTTGACGAACATCCCCTTGTCCACGATGGGCCACGACTGCGCCGGCACGCCTTCGTCGTCCCACCCGCACGTCGCGCAGCCGCCAGGTTCCGTGCGATTGCCGAGCACGGTCATGAACTCCGGGCCGTAGCGGAACTTGTTCAGCATTTGCTCGGGCGGCGACAGAAAACTCGTGCCGGCGAAGTTCGCTTCGAATCCCATCGCCCGATCCAGCTCCGTCGGGTGCCCGATCGACTCGTGGATCGTGAGCCACAGGTGTGACGGATGCAGCACGAGATCCCAGACGCCTGGTTCGGCCGGCGCCGCCGTCAGCTTGGCCACCGCTTCTTCGGCCCATTGGTGGACGTTCTCGTCGAGCCGGACCGCGACGATGTATTCCCAGCCGGCGGCGCGGGGCGGGACCGAGCCGTTTCGTGTCTGGAAGTCGCTGTTGTCGTCGGACACGGCGGTCACGTTGACGTTCGGGCTCATCCGCAGAAATGTCTGCTGAATCAGCGATCCGTCGGTCGTGCCGAGCAGCCGGCTGTCCTTGATCGACGTCATGCTCGACGTCACGAACCGAACACCCTTGACCCGCAGCGCCTCTTCGTTGGTCCTGAAGAGCAGCTGCGCTTTCTCTTCGATCGGCACGGTGAAGGGATCGATCTGGTGCGGCGTGATCCATCGGCCATCCGGGACCCTGGGCGTCGGCGCCAGGGGAGAATTCACCGGATTGACGCGGTTGTTGCCCGCAGCGATGCCCGCGGCGTGTTTCGCCGCGGCGGCCACGGCGTCCTTCGTGAGATCCCGTGTCGCGGCGAATCCCCATGAACCGCCGACGCGCGCGCGCACGCCGATACCGTAGGTCTCGGTCTTGCTGACTCCCGTGATTTGGCGCTCGCGCGTGGTGAGCGATTCGGTGTTGCCGCGCATGATCCGCGCGTCGGCGTAGCTCGCGCCGGCCGATCGCGCGGCGTCGAGCGCGAGCAGCACGAGGTCGCGCTCTGCCGCGTCAGGGCCTGGCGCCGCGGGCGTCTGGCCCGCCAGCGCGGCGTCCCAGCCGGTGGCCGCGGCCGCCACGCCGCCGGCCAGCTTCACGAACTCGCGGCGATCGATCTCGCCGGACATATTGGTGGGCGAGTATAACTCGCTGATCAAGTTCGAACTGAGAAGTCAGAAGTCAGAAGCAACTGGACGAGAGTCCGACATTCTGACTTCATACTTCTCACTTCTGACTTGATCTCGCCTTATCCTCAAGGCCAATCCGTTGCAGCAGGTCCCTGAAACGCGGCTCGGCGCGCAACGGATCGAATCCAGGTTCGACGCCGAGTTGCTGGAGGTGAGGGTCGCGCGCGCGGTAGGCGTCCTCGAGCGAGGCCAACGCCTGCTCCGGCTCGCCCAATGCGACGAGGAGGATCGCGAGTTCACTGGGCGAGACATTCTCGGTGCGGCGCCTCAACTCCGCCAGCGTGGCTCGCGCGCGATCTGTCTGACCGGCGCGCGCGTACGCCGCGCCGAGCGCGATCTGTGTCGGTGGCGTGTCGAGACCGAGCGTCGCGGCCTGCCGGTACGCGTCGATGGCCTTCGCGGGGTCCCCTTGCGCCATGTACAGGTGTCCGAGATAGAGATGCGCGTACGGATACCCGCGATCCAGTTCCAGTGTTTTCTCCAACGCCGCCCGCGCCTGATCGTGTCGACCGGCGGACGACAGGATGAACGCCAGCGTGGCGTTGACTCCCGGTGAGAGCGGGTCGAGTTCTCTCGCGCGCGTGATCTCGGCGATCGCTTGATCATGCCGTCCCATCAGGCGGAGGTACGACGCGTACCAACGATGTGCGAGGGCGAGATTCGGATTCAGCTCGATCGATCGCTTGTAGCGTCGTTCCGCCTCGATCCATTCCCAGCTGTAGGTCATCAGGTTGGCGAGCGCGTAATGACCGTCCGCCAGCGTCTCGTCCAGCTCGAGCGCCGTCTCGGCCGCCGCTCTCGCTCTGGGGAGATATTCGGTCGCTGACAGTTGACCGCTGTTGATCAGGCTCCGATAGATATCGGAGAGATCGGCATACGCCAGCGCGTATTTGGGATCTGCCTCGATCGCCTGACGGAAATACTCGCGGGCCCGCTGCCGATCGTCGGTGCTCCCCTTCGCGCGGTGGAAATGGCCCCTGAGGAGCAATTCGTAAGCTCTGGCATTGGCGGCTCCCGACATCGCCGTCCGCGTCGGATCGCGGGCGGTCTGCGGCACCTGCAATTTCGCGGCGACGCCGCGCGAGATCTCGTCCGGCACCTGCATCAGGTCCGCCGGCTTGCGAACGTATTGGTCGCCCCACAGGTGCGTGCTATCGGTCCCATCGATCAGCTCGACGCTGATGGTGAGGCTGTCGCCGCGTTCGACCACCTTGCCGGCCAGAATCGCGGCAACGTCGAGCGCGCGCGCGACCTCCCGCAGGTCGGGTTTCTGGCCCTTGTACCGCGACGATGAACTGTTCGCGACGACCTTGATCCCCGGCAGCTCGGAGAGACGGCTGATGAGCGCTTCGCTGATGCCGTCGGACAAGTACTCCTGCTCCGGCTCCGTGCTCGTGGTCTCGAACGGCAGTACGGCGATTGAGGTGATGCCCGGTGTCCGTTCCGCGGCGTACCACGCGTAGCCTGCCGCGGCCGACGGCAAGGGCACCGATCGATGCGGCCGCGACGTCCAGGGGCGCCGACCGTCGCGCGCGTACGCGGACCGGACCGGCTCGACACGCCGGGCCTTCCAACGCCGCGGCAGCGTCCGCGATATTGGTGAAGCGATCCGCGGGCTCTCGTGCAAGACAGCGGAGAATCGTCGCCTCCCATCGAGGATCGATGTCGGGGACGTGGACGCGGGGGGACGGCGGCGGTTCCAGCAGCCGTTTGTTGGCCGTCCGCATCGGCGTGTCCGCCACAAAGGGACAGACGCCGGTGACGAGCTCGTACAACACGACACCAAACGCATACACATCGGTCGCGGGCGTCACCGGACCGCCCGCGACCTGTTCGGGCGCCATGTACGCCGGGGTGCCGGAGATCTCAGTCACGTCGGTCATCGACAGCGAGAATGCGGAGGCGTGATCGCGAGTGCTTCGGCGCGCCAGACCAAAATCGGTCACGACCACTCGAGCTTCCTCATCCGCGTGTTTCGCCTCCACGATCATGACGTTGTGGCTCTTGAAGTCGCGATGCACGACGCCAGCGCGATGGGCCGCCGCCAGCGCAGCGGCCATCTGTCTCGCGATGGGCAGGACCTCGGCGGTCGTCAATGCGGCCGACTCGATGAAGCCGCTCGGCCAGCGTCTCGCCAGACAACAACTCCATGGCGAGAAAGACGACCTCCTTTCCAGGTGCCTGACCGTCCGCGGCCGGTGGCGGTAGACGTCATAGATGCGGCAGACGTTCGGGTGGGTCACCTGCCGCGCGAGATGCACTTCGCGCTTGAACAGCTGGATCGAGCGTTCGTCGCCAGCGACGGTGGACAGGATGGTCTTCAGCGCGACGTGTTCGTGCAGCTCCAGATCCTCCGCCTCATAGAGTTCGCCCATGCCGCCCCGCGCCAGGTAGGACACGATGCGGAAGCGTGAGGCCAGGACATCACCGGATCTGAAATGCAGGGTCTGGAAAGTCAGGGTCTTCGACCGCCTCGACGGCATCACGGACGTCACGGGTGGTCGAGGCGAAAAGACCCTCATCCTCACGGAGGTCTCGCCGAATCGCGAGATGGACCGTGACGCGGGCGATCACGTCGTCGCGCACGAAGGGCAGCGAGACGAAGTCCACGGCGCCTGCCTCAAATCCCTGCGCTCTGGCGGTGGCGTCGTGCGATCTCGAGACCAGAATCACCGCGGCGTCCCGAGTCTTCGGGTCGTCCTTGAGGCGCCGGCAGGTCTCGTACCCGTCGATGCCCGGCAGGACGAGATTGAGCAGGATGACCAGCGGGCGTGCGCCTCGGGCGACGCCGACCGCGTCCTCGCCGCTGTGTGCCACGACGACACGGCCGAGCGAGCCGAGCATCTCGCGCAGCTCCTCCACGTTGGCGGCGTCGCCATCGACCAGCTGAATCACGTCGGCATCATGCGGGAGGGACATCGGGACGAGTGGGCAAGCATAGGATGTTCCACGTCACATCTCCAGCCCTGCCCAAACGATCCGCAGTCATGGCGCCGAACAACCGGGCCCAGTGGCGGCGCCGGCCCGTGTCACCGCATGTCGTGACGACCCTGACGACAGGTGGTAGCAGGCGCGTATGCCGCGCCAGTTGGACTAATCGATGCGAAGCGCGGCGACGGCGTCCGTCCTCGCGGCTCGACGCGCCGGAACGAAACAGGCGAGAGCTCCCACACACAGAAGCGCGACCGAGACGCCGGCAATCGTCAGCGGGTCGGTCGGCTGAACCTCGAAGAGCAGCCCACGAATGGACTGGCTGGCGAGAAGCGCGACGGCCACGCCGGCGGCCAGCCCGATCACGACCGGCATCATCCCTTGACGAATCACCAAGACGAGCAGTTGTGCACGACGCGCACCGAGCGCCATGCGAATACCCAGTTCGTTGCGCCGGCGCACGACCGAGTACGCGACGACGCCGTAGATCCCGAGGCTGGCCACGATGAGTGCGGACGCGGCGAATACTCCCATCAGGATCGATTGAAATCGCCGGCGCGCGACCGACCCATCCACGATCTCGTCCATCGTCCGGATCGGCGCGATCGGCAGTTGCGCGTCCTGGCGGCGGATCGCCGTGCGAAGGCTGGACATCGCCCCGATCGGATCGCCGGTCGTCCGAACGACGACGGCCGCGCCGTCCGGCACGCGTTGCCAGTACGGATAGTAGGCGTGCGCCTGCGGATCCTCGTCCAGCGTGGCTCTCACCTCGGCGGCAATGCCGACGAGCGTCTTGATCTTGTCGTCTTCTCCCATGAAGAGGCGGCCGACTGGCGCAGGATCATCAGGCCAGAGGAGTCTGGCCGCCTTCTCGGAGAGGACCGCGACGCCTCGGTCGCGATCGCGTTCGTCGAACGCGCGACCGTGACGAATCGGGATGTTCATCGCCGCGAAATACTCCGGACTCGTGTAGCGATTGTTCACGGGATGCCGGCCTTCAGGCGACGCGCCCTCGAGGTAGATGGCGTCGTTCCATGTCTCGCCCTGTGTCGGCAAGGCGGTGATGATGCCCGCCGCCTCAATCCCTGGAAGGGCGTTCATCGTCGCCAGAAGCCGATCGAAGAGCTGTGTCCTGATTTCGGGGTCGGCGTACCGGCCGCTCGTGAGGTTCACGTTCGTCGTCAGCACCTGGCTCGCGTCGAATCCCTTGTCCACGCTGAGCAGGCGCGTGAGGCTGCTCGTGAGGAGACCGGCCACAATCAGCAGTGCGGCGCTCATGCCGACTTCGAGACCGATGAGCCCTCGGCGTAGACGCAATCCGCCGCGAGCTTCCGTGGTCGTGTGGCTGCCGGCCCGCAGAGCGGCTTGCGGGTCCAGGCGCGAGAACCGCCACGCCGGCAGCACCCCGAACAGGATGCCGGCCAGGACGGTCAGAACGAGCGCGAACATCAGGACACGCGTGTCGAGGCCCACTTCGTCCAGCCGCGGGATGTCGATCGAGGTGGCGCCGACGAGCAGCGTCAGTGCCCAGCGGGCGAGGAACACACCGAGAATTCCACCAGAGACCGAGAGCAGCAGACTCTCGGTCAGCACCTGGCCGAACTGGCGCGTGCGGCTCGCCCCAAGCGCCGTTCGAATCGCAGCTTCGCGCGCGCGCGACGCCATGCGCGAGAGCAGGAGGTTGGCGAGGTTGAGGCAGACGATCAGCAGCACAGCGCCGACGGCCGCGGCCAGCATCCACAGGCCAAGCCGCGCGTCACCGGTCACGACCTCGTGGACCGGGATGAGCGTGGCCCTGAGATTGACACTGAGACCCGTCGTCCGGCGGAACTGCGTCTGTGCCGCATTGATTTCGTTGAGGGCCTGCTCGACCGTGATGCCGCGCTTCACACGGACCGCGGCCGAGTAGTTGAAGTTGCCATTCACCCGCGCGAGTTCCTCCGTGCTCAGCACGAGAGGACGGTAGATCTCGAACCGGACATCCATGCCTGGCGCGAAGGGCAACCGAAACGACGAGGGAATGATCCCAATGACTTCGGTCGGTTCGCCATCGATCGTGATGGGCTGTCCGACGATGGCCGGGTCACCGTTGAAGCGCGTGCGCCACACCGACTCTTCGAGCATCACGACCCGGTTGTTGCCGGCTTGCTCCTCGTCGGCGCGAAACGAACGGCCGAGGATCGGCTCCACGCCAAACAGCGTGAAGAGGTTGTAGCCCACATTGACGGACCGGAGTGCGGCGGGCTCGCCGCCGGTCAAGAGCTCGGCTCGGCCACTCTGCATCAACGCCACATGCTCGAGCGAGGGACATTCGACGGCCCACGCACGCGCATGCACGGGATTGACAGGGCTGGTGCCTAGACTGGTGAGCTCGCGCGCGACGAACACGGCATCGGGATCGCGATAGGTGAGCGGTGTGAGCAGTACGCCGTTGACGAGTGAGAAGATCGCGGTGTTCGCGCCGATGCCGATCCCGAGCGACAGGATCGCAATGGCGGCGAAGCCCGGGTTGCGGCGCATTCCGCGCGCCGCGTACCGAACATCCTGGAACACGATCTCCAGCAGCGGCAGCCGGCGCTGATCGCGATAGCTTTCCTTTGCAGACTCGAGGCTTCCAAACCGGAGTCTGGCGCGGCGAGTCGCCTCGTCCCGCGGCACGCCCTTGCGGACTTCATCGTCGGCCATCAGCTGAATGTGCGACGAGAATTCCTCGGAAAGACGACCGTCGGACTGCCGTCGAACGAGGCTTCCCAGCAGCCGATTCCAGGTGCGGCGGAGCGCGCGAGTCATGACTTGGTTTCCTTCAGCGCCCCCTTGAGAGCCCCCTCGAGAGCAATGAAGCGAGCGACGATGCCCGTCGTCTGGGTCCATTGGTTGACCGTCGAGGCGAGCTGTTTCTGTCCGGTCTTCGTAATCCGGTAGAACCTCGCCCGGCGGTTGTTCTCGGAGACGCCCCATTCCGATGCGATGGCGCCTTCCTGCTCGAGCTTGAGAAGGATGGGATAGAGGGTGCCGTGATTGATCGACAGCAAGTCGTCGCTCGTCTGCTCGATGCGCCGCGCGATGCCGTATCCGTGCTGCGGTCCCATGGCGTTGAGCGTCTTGAGGACCATCAGCGCCAGCGTCCCCTGCCACACGTCGGTCTTTGTGCTCATATTGGATTCCCACATGAGTATGCACGGTCTCGTGTGGGAAGGCAATAGGGAGAGCTTTAGACCGATGCCACCTCGGCCCGCGTCAGCCGGCGCCACTTGCCGGCCGGGAGCGTCCCGATCGCAATCGGGCCGATCTTCACGCGCGCGAGCGCGACGACCCGCGCGCCAATCTGCTTCCACCATGCGCCGCACCTGGCGGTTCCGTCCTTCGGTCAGCGTGATTTCGAACTGTGTATGCCTGGCCGAGTCGTTCAGTCGCGTGACCAACGCCGGCCGCGTCGGACCGTCCTTGAGTGTCACGCCCGTCTCGAAGCTTCTGAAGGTCGGCGTCAGTCAGTAAGGCCGATGCTTTGACCACATAGGTCTTGGGCACGTGGGACGAGGGGCTCGTCACGCGATCGGCAAACGTCGGTGTCATTGGTGAGGAGCAGCAGACCTGACGTGTCCAGGTCGAGTCGGCCGACCGGCGAGACGAACGTCTGCACGTCCTTGATCAGGTCGTAGACCGTCGGCCGTCCCTCAGGATCCTTGTACGTCGTCACGTAGCCGGTCGGCTTGTGCAGGAGCAGATAGACGCGCTCGCGCGCGACGAGCGGCTTCCCGTCGAGATGCACGCGATCGCGAGCGATGTCCACCCGGCGATCGGGATCTCGCGTGACGCGCGCGTTCACGGTCACGCGGCCCGCGAGAATCCAGCCGCGTGCTTCGGTGCGAGACCCGACGCCGGCCTTCGAGAGGACGCGGTCGAGGGATTTCAGCGGGCGCTTTGGTGGCGTCACGTCCAGCTAGACAGGCGGAGGATTCCGTTCCGCGAAGTCGCGCTGATGCCAGTACGGATAGACGAGAGGCGTCGCGCTGGCCGCATCGAGTTTCGCGATCTGCTCGGGTGAGAGCGTCCAGTCCGCCGCGCGAAGATTCTGCTGGAGCTGTTCCTCGTTCCGCGCGCCGATGATCACGGTCGAGACCGTCGGCCGGTTCACGACCCAGTTGAGCGCGACCTGCGGCAACGTCTTTCCCGTTTCCTTGACGACCTCATCCAGCGCGTCGACCACGCGGTACAGATAGTCCTCGTCGACCTGCGGGCCCTTCTCGACGACGACTGGCGTGTGCAGACGGCTGATTTCCGGCTTGGGCTGCCCACGGCGAAGTTTGCCGGTCAGACGCCCCCAGCCGAGCGGGCTCCAGACGACACAGCCAACCTGCTGATCGAGGCCGAGCGGCATCAGTTCCCACTCGTACTCGCGGCCGACGAGCGAGTAATAGGCCTGGTGCGCAACGTAGCGGGCATACCCGTACTTGTCTGACACGGCCAGCGACTTCATCAGATGCCAGCCCGAGAAATTCGAGCAGCCGATGTAGCGAATCTTGCCGGCGCGCACGAGGTCGTCGAGCGTGCCCATGACCTCGTCGACCGGCGTGGTCAGATCAAAGGCGTGCAGCTGATAGAGATCGATGTAGTCCGTGCCCAGCCTTCGCAGACTCGCCTCCACGGCGCGAATCAGGTGGTAGCGGGAGGAACCCACGTCGTTCGGTCCGTCGCCCATCCGGAACGTGCCCTTGGTCGAGATGATCGCGTGCTGGCGCCGCGTGCCGAGCGCCTTGCCGAGAATTTCTTCCGCGAGCCCATGCGAATAGACGTCGGCGGAATCGAACATCGTCACGCCCGCGTCGAGGCACATGTCCACGAGACGCGTCGCATGCGCGACGTCGCTTTCACCCCATCCCTTGAAGAACTCGTTGCCGCCGCCGAACGTCACCGTGCCCATGCTCAACACGGGCACCTTGAATCCCGATCCACCTAGCCGCCTGAATTCCATCCAACAATCATCTACCACCTTGTCAGCGGCGGGGCTGCCCAGGCCGGAGATCGGTCGTCGGTCTGACGTCGTTGAAATCCGGCATGTAGGTGCGGAGACCACCGGCGGGCGTGTTCTTCGAGTAGCCGGCAACCAGCTGTGTCTGATATTTCGCCGGGAAGAAGTCGAACGGATCCCGCTCGTCAGCGTCGATGAGCTGCAAGTCCGTGTCGGTCATGAGCAGCTTGCCGAACCGGATTTCGTTGCCCGCGAAGTAGACATAGTGGCGGCGCCTTGGTGTCGGCGGGCGCGAGCGACGCCTCCGCTTCCGCCTTCCGGCACGTCGACGAGATCCTCAGACTGCAGCCGTCCGTTCGCCAGGTCGACGCTCGTCGAGCCGTCCCTGCGATCCGCGGAGGTGGCAACACCCGGCCGGGATCGATCAAGACGTCATTGCCGTCGATTTCGACGCCACGTTGGTCCTTGATTTTCACGACGTCGTCCAGCGTCAGCCCGAAGATCTCCATGAGCTTTTTCGCCGGGATGCCAAGGACGCGGCTCGATTCCGCATGGAGCCGGAGGCGCCCATCGGGCGCGATAGACACGGTCGCCTCCGATTGAAAAGGGCAAAGGCACGCCCTTTGTGGAGCGTCCCCTTCTGTTTCGAGTCGGCCGTCTTCGACCTTCACCGTGATGTCACTGAGCGGTGCATGCTCGCCCGCGAACACGTGATCGTTCAGGAGCGACTTCAGGCTCGGCATGGCCATGCGTCATCTCCGCCGTCGACACGTGCAGCACATACGAACCGCGGATCGTCGAACACCGGGGGCTGACCGGCCTTGACCGCCGTTCATCTCGCCGCGTAGCCGGCTGATGTCGCAGCACGATGCCCTCGTCCATATGCAAACGGACGTTCTTCATCTCGATCTGAACGGGACCGTGTGGCGACGGTCTCTGATGTTGAGGCGGCAGCCGGTGGCTGGGGAGAGGGCTGCGGCGGCGCGCTGCGGCGGTCGCAGCTGGCCGCCGACAGGCACACTGGCCACGAGAAGACAGGCGGTCCGTCGTGGTGACCGCATCGCGCCCATTGGTTTTGCAAGTTCAATTCCAGAGCCGCTTTGCGCGCCTCGAACGTCGGCTTCGCGTCAGTGAGCGTGCCTCAAAACGCACTTTTCACCGGCTCTCCGCACGATCTGCGCGCTGAGAGCTGCATATTCCGGCTCAAAACGGCTCCTAACCCTGTACACTGACAGCGCCAGATGTGCTCGGTATTCGACCCAGCACCGAATCAGCGTCAGCATGAGGGATATGTCCAAAACCATGAAGAAGAAGCCGCTCAAGATCACCGCCGCCTCCACCCGCCGTTCCAGGAGCGACACCATCAAGCAAATCGCCGCCGGGACCGACTTGAAGCCCCGTCAGGTCAAGGAAGTGTTCGACACCTTGAGCCAGATCATGGCGGCTGACCTGGGCAAGAAGGGCTGCGGCGAGTTCAATTTCAACGGACTCCTGAAGCTGAGGGCCGTGAACAAGCCGGCGACCAAGGCACGCATGGGTCGGAACCCCTTTACCGGGGAGCAGGTCATGCTCAAGGCCAAGCCGGCGAGCCGAAAGGTCCGGGCCCGTGCCCTGCGGCCGCTGAACTCGATGATCTGAGCTACGCAATTGCGATGTGAGCTATCAGTCTCGGCAGGAGTGAATTGGATGCAGTCATGAGCTACACAGTGAGATTCGACCGGGGTAACCGGGGTTGGACGTGTTCAGTGTTTTCGCTGGACCGAAACGGACTGAAGCATGGCCCCACGGTCGCCACCGGCACGGGCAACACTCAGGACGCCGCCAAGGAAGCCGCAATGATGGCCACGTCGGACGCCGGGATTCGCGCGGCGCTGTCAGGAGCCGATCCCAGCCGCCCGCATTGGGTGCAGGGTGCGATCGGCGAGAGGCAGGAAGAGGCCCGAAAGGCCGCCGCGTTCGACGCGCGTGGCCGGAGGCCCGAGCGCCGATCCGCGACGAAAGCGTAAGAGAGGTTGATCGTAGAACGCCGCCTGCGTGCGGCGTTCTACGACTTCAACGGGCAGCCGCCGCGGCGCGTTCAGCCGCGAGCAATCCAACTCCTGGGGCGATGATGTTTGGCGCCGGCGAGGTGTATCCCGAGTCATTCTCGGGCTCATCGACGAGCGGTGCGGTCTGTCGTTCGGCCGGGTGCTAGTGTGAAAGATGGAACGGCACGTTGGTCAGGACGACATTTGGTTTGAAGAGCAGTGCGCCCTTGATCAGGAGCGCCCGCTGGTTGTGAAACAAATGCTGCCACCATCGCGCCGGGACGAATTCCGGCAGAACGACGGTGACGAACGCGTCGTTCCGATCTCCACCGACTTGTTCGATGTACTCGAGCAGCGGCTCCATGAGTGAGCGATACGGCGAGTCGAGCGTGATGAGCGGAACGCCCTGCCCCCAGATCCTCCACGACGCGGCGACCTGCTCGGCCGCGGCCGCGTCAAGACTGACGTAGACGGCCCGCACATCCGACGACAGGGTTTTCGCGTACTCGATCGCCTGTACGACTGCGCGGTGAACGCCGCTCGACCGGGACGATCACGATGTTGTGGCGTCGTGACGGCGTCCAGCCATTCAAGGACAGCTGCTGCGCGACATGCCGGTAGTGCCGCCGGACACCCCGGAAGAGTAGCGACGTGCAGTGGGATCAGCAAGAGGATCACCCATGCTCCTTCGGCAGCTTTGGTGATGGCGACGACGACGAGCACGATGCCCGTCACGAGCGCGCCAAAGCCATTGATGGCGGCGCTCGTCGCCCAGCCTTCGCGATGCTCCCGCCACCAGTGCCGCACCATGCCGAGCTGCGAGAGCGTGAACGAGAGAAACACGCCAATCATGTAGAGCGGAATCAGCGAGTGCGTGTCGCCCCGGTAAATCACGAGCAGCAGAACCGCGAAGACGCTCAGTCCGATGATCCCGTTGGAGAATGCGAGCCGGTCGCCCTGGTTCAGCAACTGCCGTGGCACGTAGCCGTCGCGCGCGAGGATGGACGCGAGCCGCGGAAAATCCGCGTACGCGGTGTTCGCCGCGAGCACCAGGATGAGCATCGTCGCGGCCTGCACGAGGTAGTAGGGCACACCCCGGCCACCGAAGACTCCGCGCGCCAGCTGGGACACGACGGTTTCGTGTTCGCTCGGGACGATCTGAAACGCGCTCGCGAGCGCGGTGATGCCCAGGAACATCGTGATCGACAGCACGGCCATCGTCATCATCGTGGCCGCGGCATTCTTCGCCTCGGGCGCCTTGAACGCCGGCACGCCGTTGGACACTGCCTCGACGCCGGTCATCGCCGTGCAGCCGTTGGCGAACGCGCGGAGCAGCAGGAACGCCGTCAGCGTGTGGCCGGCGGACGACATCGGCGTCACCGACGTGACCGGGACGATGCGGCCGGTCAGGACCTGCCAGGCTCCGATGCCAATCAGCACCAGGAGGCTCACGACGAAGAAGTAGGTGGGCAGTGCGAAGAGCCGGCCCGACTCGCGGATGCCACGGAGATTGCCGACCGTCAGCACCGCGACGAAGCCGATCGCCAGGAAGACAGGATTCAGACCACCGCCAGGGAACGCGGACGTGATCGCGGCCACGCCCGCCGCGATGCTGACGGACACGGTCAGCACGTAGTCGATCAGCAACGCGGCCGCCGCCACGAGCGCGGGGACTTCGCCGAGATTCTCCTTCGCGACGATGTACGCGCCGCCTCCGTTCGGATAGGCGTGAATCGTCTGCCGGTAGGAGAACACGACCACAGCCAGGATGCTCGCGATCAGCACCGCGATGGGCGTGCTGAAGTACAGCGTGCCGACGCCCGCCACAATCAGGACGCGAAGGATCTCCTCGGTCGCGTACGCCACCGACGAGAGCGGATCGGACGACAGGACGGCGAGGCCGGTGAAGCGCGAAAGGCGTTCGTGATGCGCCGCATGCGAGGGGATCGGCCGGCCAACCACCAGCCGCTTGGTACGCGTGTAAATACCGAATGCAGTCACGCTCCACTAAGTAACGTGTTTCGGCATTAGGAAGTCATAAGGACGATTGAACGCACTCACGGTTTCCTTATGCCGACGGGCCGTAGCCTGAGGGCATGTGGAACGTCCGGCGGGCGGCGGCTCTCCTGGCGACGTTCGTCGTTGCGGCGGTACTGGTCACGGTCTTCTCTCTCCTGCCACCGATCGCCGGCTTTCTTCTGGCGGTCGCCGCGGCGTGCGGCTGGTGCGCCTGGCTCGAGACTCCTGGCTGGCCTTTCGCCCTTGGCAGCGTCACAATCAAAGCGGCTGGCAGGACGCCGGTGCGATCCCTCCGACCACTTCGCTTTCTCCCGTACTTGACGGACGGCCGCGGCTTCGGGGCCGCTGTCGCCGCCGTCAGCGGCCTCACGACCCTCTTTGCCTGGGCGACGCGGGTCACCGATCCGACGATCGTCGCGCTTTCATTCCTCCTCATCGTCGTTGTCGTCGCGGCGGTCTCGAGCTGGCGTGTCGCGGTCGCCACTTCTTTGATGGCGTTTTTCTCGTTCAACTTCTTCTTTCTGCCGCCGACGGGCACGCTGGCGATTGCGGACGCCCAGCACTGGGTGGCGTTGTTCACGTTGCTGTTCGTGAGCCTGGTCGCGAGTTATCTGTCGTCGGAGGTCCGGCTTCGCGCCGACGAGGCCACGAAGGCGGAGGTGGCGCGTCACAGTGCCGAACTGAAGTCTTCGCTCCTGGCCTCGCTCGGTCATGACTTGAAAACGCCGCTGACCGCACTCACCGTCGCGGCCAACAACCTGAATGCATCGTGGCTGACGAATGAGCAGCGTCTCGAGCAGGCGGAGGTCGTGCGGACCGAGCTCGTCCGACTGAATCGGCTGTTTCAGAACCTGATCGACATGGCCCGGATCGAATCGCACGCGGTGACCGCCGAGCGCGAATGGGTGGCGCCGGCCGACATCATCGAAGCCGCCACTCAGCAGATCGAGTCGGCGCTCGTTCAGCATCGGCTGGACGTGGACAGCGGCAACGAGTCGTGGCTCGTGCAGTCTCGACCCGCGACTGACCTCCGCGGCGCTCGCGCACGTGCTCGAGAACGCCGCGCAACATTCCGCGTCAGGATCTGCCATCTCCGTGACCGTCAAGGCGCTCGCGAACGAGATCTGGTTCGTCGTTCGCGACCATGGCATTGGTCTGTCGGAGAAACCGCGCCGGGCACACCGGCCTGCGGCGCGCGTGGGTTCCGGCATGGGACTGTCCATCTCTCGGGGTCTGCTGTCGGCGGAAGGCGGGCGCATTTGGGGTGAGGATCATCCGGATGGAGGAGCTGTCTTCACGCTCGCCGTGCCCGTCGAGAGCCGCATGGCCACACCGCTCGAACCGGAACTGCTCTCGTGAGCGGGCCCGCTCGCATCCTGCTCGTTGACGACGAGACCGCGCTGCAGCGAACGATGGCGCCACTGCTTCGTGCACGCGGTTTCGCGGTGAGCGTCGCCGGCACGGGTCGCACCGCCGTCGAGTTGTTCGAGCAGGAACGGCCCGACCTCGTCATCCTCGACCTCGGGCTGCCGGACATGGACGGCGGTGACGTCTGCGAGCAGATCCGGGAGCGCGGCCAGACGCCCATTCTGATCCTGTCGGCGCGCGGCGCGGAGAAGGACAAGGTCGCGGCCTTGGATCGCGGCGCGGATGACTACGTCACGAAGCCGTTCGGACCCGAAGAACTTCTCGCCAGGGTGAGAGCGGCGCTGCGGAGGGCGCCGACTCGCGGCGACGCCCTTCGGGGACGGCTGACCAAAGGCAACCTCACCATCGATTTCGATCGCCGCCGCGTGCGGGTCGACGACGCCGAAGTTCGCCTCACGCCCCGAGAGTTCGACCTGCTCACATTGCTCGTCAGCCACAGCGGCCGCGTCCTGACGCACCGTGCGATCTCGAAGGCGATCTGGGGTCCGCAGTTCACCGAGCAGCCCGAACACCTTCGCGTCCTGGTCGGACAACTCCGCAAGAAGATCGAGCCGGATCCCGCGAAGCCTCGGTATCTGCTGACCGAGCCGTGGGTCGGGTATCGGTTTGCCGACGACCAGGAGTGAAAACGGCCCGTTCCAGGGCCAACTGCGCCTATGATGACTGGTCGTTCGCTCCCCACGCCGCTCAGTCAGCGGCGGCGACCCGTGCCGTCTGGAAAAGATCGCTCGTGACCGGGGTTCCGCTTCGACGACGTCTCTTCGCCCTCTCCGCGGCAGGGACGCTGCCACTCGCCATCCTGGCTGGTGCGGGTCTCTATGCGCTCGATCGGCAATACGACGCCCAGACCGAACGCGTCGGCGTCGAGCTGGCGCGGTCGGTGGCCAACTCGATCGACGCCGAGCTCGGGCGATCGATTGCGGTTCTCGAGACACTTGCCACGACGCGAACGTTGGACGATGACGACTTCGCCGGGTTCCTGGACCGCTCGCAGCGCGTCGTGAGTCACGAGCCGAACCTTGCGGGAATCGTGCTGGCCTCGCCGGACGGCACACCGATCGTCGACACGCGTGCTGTCGAAGGGCCGTGCGACGCCGGCAATCGCCGACACCGAGAGCTTCGATCGGCTTGTGCGCACGCGCACGTCGGTCGTCGGCAACCTGGTTCAGGATCCCGACATGGGCTGGTTGTATCGCGTGCGCGCGCCGGTGATTCGTGACGGCGCCGTCAGGTACGTCGTCACCGGCCTGATGCGACCGGACGCGATCCGCAACGCCCTCACGCGCCAGGAGGTTCCGGCCGACTGGGTGATTTCCATCGTCGATGCCAACGGGCGCCGCGTGGCGCGATCGCGCGCGCACGAGGAGAACCTCGGCGGCCGGTTGTCCGAAACCGCGCAGGACGTCGTGAACCGCGGCGGCGCCGAAGGGTTTGGCGTCTCGTACGCGCTCGAAGGCGAGCGGATCTTCACGCCGTACAGCCGGCTCACGTCGAGCGGCTGGATCGCCGTGCTGGGGATTCCAACGTCACTCGTGGACGCCGCGGCGTATCGTTCGCTCGCCGTCTACGCAGGTGGTGTCCTGCTCTCCATCGGGCTCGGCACCATCGGGGCGATGTGGGTGGCGCGCAGCATCAACCGGCCGGTGGCGGCCCTCCGAGCGGCGGCCGAGGCGGTCGGCCGCGGCTCGCCGCCCGAAGCGCCGAAGACGTCGATCCAGGAAATCCGTGACGTCGGCGCGGCGTTGAAAGGCGCCGCCGAGGCGCTCGATCGCAGCCAGGCGGAACGCGAGGACCTCCTGCGCAAGGAACGTCATGCCCGCGAGGTGGCCGAGACCGCCGATCGCGCCAAGGAGGAATTCCTCGCCGTGTTGTCGCACGAGCTTCGCACGCCGCTCAACGCGGTGTACGGCTGGGCGCGGATTCTGCAGACCACACCGGCCCACGATGGAGAGCTCGCCGACCGCGCGAAGGACGCCATCGTCCGCAATGCCCACGTGCAGGTGCAGCTGATCGATGACCTGCTCGATCTCTCGCGGATCACGAGCGGCAAGATGCGATTCGAGTTCACGGCCGTCGATATGCGCGCGGTGCTTCAGGGAGCGCTCGATGCGGTGCGTCCCGCGGCCGACGCCAAGGGCGTCCGGATTCAGACCACGATCGATCCGGACGCCTCGACGGTCACGGGCGACGAGCGCCGGCTCCAGCAGATCGTCTGGAATCTCCTCATCAACGCCGTGAAGTTCACGCCGCGAGGCGGACACGTTCAGCTCGCGTTGCACCGAGTCACCGCCCACGCGCAGATCGTCGTGAGCGACACGGGCCAGGGAATCTCGCCGGAGGTGTTGCCTCACGTGTTCGAGCGATTTCGTCAGGCCGACAGCTCGAGCACGCGCGCGCACGGCGGCCTCGGTCTCGGGCTCGCGCTCGTGAAGCATCTCGTCGAACTGCACGGCGGCACCGTCGCCGCCGACAGCGCCGGACGAGGACAGGGCGCGACGTTCGTCGTGACGTTGCCGGCGTCGAGCGCCGCCGTGCCGGCCGAGACCGTTCCGGCACCGCCGGCGGCCGCGCCATCGGTCGAGATCCGATCTCCGATCGTTCGGCTCGATGGCTTGAACGTGCTCGTCATTGACGACGACCGCGATTCGCTCGCGCTCGGCGAAGCGATCCTCACCGCCGCCGGGGCCAACGTGCGTACCTCGATTTCGGCGACCGAGGGCCTGAGCATGTTCCAGCGCTGGCATCCCGACGTGCTGGTCTCCGACATCGAGATGCCGGGCGAAGACGGATATTCGCTGATTCGCAAGGTTCGCGCGCAATCGAGCCTCGATGGAGGGGCGACGCCCGCGATCGCGCTCACGGCGTACGGGCGGCCGCAGGACCGCGCGCGCTGCCTCGCGGCCGGTTTCGACATGCACGTGTCAAAACCGGTCGATCCCGGCGAGCTCACCACCGTGATTGCCGCGGTGGCCCACCGGCAGGATCCCGCTAGCGAGTCCGCTTCCTCGCCGGGTCCATCGCACTGATCGCGAGACCGACGATCACGACTGCCACGACGCCGATCACGTTGTGCCAGAGAAACGCGACCTTCGTGAACGACGCCGCCCAGGCCACTGAAGCCATCCCGGCCAGCAGGCCGAAGAACGCGCCGTTCGCCGTCGCACGCCGGAAGCCGACGGCCAGCACGAAGACGCCGAGAATCGAGCCGTAGAAGAACGAGCCAAACCGGTTGACCACCTCGATGAGCGAACCCAGCTCCGCGGCCCAGATGCCGATCGCGCACGCGAAGAGTCCCCAGAAGCCCGTGAAAAGCTTGGCCACGAGCAGATAGTGACGATCCGATGCCGTCGGCCGGTACCAGCGCTTGTAGAAATCGATGACGGTCGCCGTGGACAGTGAATTGAGCTCGGCGGCAATCGTGTCGGTGGCCGCCATCAGAATCGCGACGATCAACAGGCCGATGACGCCAATCGGCAACTGCGTGAGGATGAACGTCGGGATGATGTAGTTGACGTCGTTGAACGCCCGGTTGCCTTCACTCTGACGTACGAGCTCGGTGGCCTTGGCTCGCACGGCCTGAAGTTCGTGCTCATGGCTCACCACGGCGGTCTGCGCCGCCGACACTCGCACCGGGTCGCCCGCGTCGCGCGCAGCGGCGAGGTCCAGCGCGGCGGATCGGCCGGCCGTGTGCGCTCCCTGGAACTCGGTTTCGAGCGCGCGATACGCGTCCGAGGACTGGCCCGCCCGGATCCGCTTCTCCGCTGCGGTACTGAAGATGAGCGGGCCCGGATTGAACGTGTAGAACACGAAAACGAGCACGCCAACGAGCAGCACCAGGACCTGCAGCGGAATCTTCCAGTAGGCGCTCATCAGCAGAGACTGCCTCGCCTCGTCGAGCGACCGCGCCGTCAGATAGCGCTGCACCTGACTCTGGTCGGCGCCGAAGTACGAGCAGAACAGGAACAGCGCGGCGATCGTGCCGGACCAGAACGTGTACTGGTTCGACAGGTCGAACGAGAAATCAAAGACGCGCAGCCGGCCGGTCGCAGCCGCGACCGCGAGCCCGTCTCCGATGCTGACGCCGTCCGGCAGGCCGAGAAGCGCCGCGACGATGATCGCGAACAGGCCGCCGACGATGAGCGACATCGTCTTCACGTCGGTCCAGGTGACGGCCTGAACGCCGCCGAACATCGTGTAGACCACGGCGGGCATGGTGATCGCGAGCGCGGTGGCCGTCAGGTTCCATCCCAGCACGAGCGAGAGCACGACCGCAGGCGCCGAGATGACCGCGCCGACCGACAGGCCGCGCGACAGCAGGAACAGCAGGCTCGTGAAGCTCCGCGTCTTCGCGTCGAACCGCTGCTCCAGGTACTCGTACGCGGTGTACACGCGCGAGTTGTAGAAAAACGGCACGAGCGTCACCGACAGGATGACCATCGCCAGCGGCAGCGCGAAGTAGAACTGGATGAACCGCATCCCGTCGGCATACGCCTGTCCGGTGGTGCCGATCATCGTGATGGCGCTCAGCTGCGTGGCCATGACCGAGATGCCGGCGGCCCACCAGGGGATGCTGCGCTTCGCGAGGAAGTAGCCCTCGAGCTCGTGGCTGTCCTTCGTGCGTTTCAGGCCGTCGTACACGATCCAGGCCGTGAACACGACGACGACGATCCAGTCGACGGGGTGCATCTGGACTGGGGGGGTCGGCGGCTAGAGAAACGCCTGCTGCAGCATCCAGAGGCCGGCGAGGACGACGGCCTGGAGAATCAGGACCTTGGCGTAGGTGGACCGCACGACTGCCGAGTATTGATCGATCCGGAACTTTCGCCGGCTTTAGGCGTATCCCTCAAAACCATGAAACTTTTCGGGACCGGCCGTGTTTTTCCTGGGAGAGGAACTGCCATGAAGACGATTGGACTGCTCTTCGTCGTGTTGGGGCTGGTCTTGTTCGTGGGCAACCCGCTCTTCTGGTTGGCCGACGGGCTGTTTGGCCTGGCCGGCGGCGCTCTTCGGGCTGGTCTTCGGCCTGTCGGTGGCCTGTTCGGACTGGCCGTCGGCCTCGTGGCCGGTGTCTTCGGTGCGGCGGTCGGGGTTCTGGGCGCGCTCTTCGGAATCGGCGTGGCCCTGATGACCCTCGCGGTGCCCCTTCTGATCGTCGTCGCTCTGGCGTTCGGCGTCGTGAAGCTCATCGCGCTCGCCTGACAGGCGAGCCCTCGCTCCGGCCGGCTATCTGCTCTTGCGCCCCCGCTTGAGTGGCGCTACTTTCGTCGGCGCATGCGACCAACTCGACTGTGCCTGGTAATGGCCTTGTGTCTGACGACTGACCTTGGCGCCGAGCCTGTGCAGGCGCCGCCGGCACCTCCCGCCGCGCGTCCCGCGCCTCCGACTCGCGATCCCTACACACCCGGATATGTGACCGCGAAGGAGCTTCCTGACGGCGCAGTGCCACCCTCGAACGCGGACGGCAACTTCATCATCGGACCAACCCACGACCCAGCGCCCGAGATGACGGTGAAGGAAGGCGTGCCGCAGGGAACGATCCACAACCTCACGATGAGCTCGGCCGACAGCAGGTTCTATCCCGGCATCGCACGGGAACCAGGCACGTTCGGTACACCAGACGCCGCCGATCCCGCGAAACTGGTCGTGACGACCAGCCATCCGGCGCCATACACGCGGCGCGTGGCCGTCTACGTGCCGCAACAGTACGTACCCGGCACCGTCGCGCCGTTCATTGTGGGCGCCGACGGACCCGATCAGCTGTTGTTCACGGCGCTCGACAATCTCATCGCCGAGAAACGCGTGCCGGTGATGATCGCGATCTCGATTGGCAATGGCAGCGGCGACGCACAGGGCAGTCAGCGCGGGCTGGAATACGACACGATGTCCAGCCGATATGCGGAGTTCGTTGAGACTGAGGTGCTGCCGTTCGTGGAGACGCAGGCCAACGTCAGGCTGACGAAGGATCCCGATCGCCGGGCCACGATGGGCACGAGCTCGGGCGGGTCGGCCGCGTTGATCATGGCGTGGTATCGCACCGACCTCTACCATCGCGTGCTGACCTACTCCGGAACGTTCGTGAACCAGCAGTGGCCGTCCAATCCCGAGACGCCCGGCGGCGCCTGGGAGTTCCACCGCCGTCTCATTCCCAATAGTCCCGGCCAAGCCGATTCGTCTGTGGATGGAAGTGGGAGACCGCGACCTGCTGAACCCGAACGTCATGCGAGACGAGATGCACGACTGGGTGGTCGCGAACGAGAACATGGCCCGGGTGCTGGCCGCGAAAGGCTACCGCTATCAGTTCGTCTTCGCCCGGAATTCCGGCCACGGCGATCGCGCGCTCAAGCAGCAGACGCTGCCGGCCGCTCTGGAGTGGCTCTGGAGGGACTAGTCGGTTGCTGAAAAGCCAGCAACCGAAAGTCCGACGGGAGAAGTAGAAGTCAGAACGGGCCAACATTTCACCCCCGGGCTCCGTCCAATAGACCACCGTGGCATGGTGGAAGCGCGAACCCCGGCATGAGCCCGAGTCGTCCGTTCCGGACGAGCGCACGCCCCTCATCCAACTGCAGGGCATTACTCGCCACTTTCCGGGAGACGCCGGCGAGCCGGCGGTGGCGCTCCAGGACGTCACGGTCACGATCGAGCGCGGGCGAATTCGTCTCGGTGTCGGGCCCGTCGGGATGCGGCAAGTCGACTTTCCTGTCGATCATCGGCCTGCTCGACACGCCGACCTCCGGCCGGTATTTGCTGAAGGGGCGGCCGACGGACCGGCTCTCGCCCAACGAGCGCGCCCGGACACGAAACGTCGATATCGGTCTGGTCTTCCAGAGCTTCAATTTGATCGGGGACCTCACCGTCTACGAGAACGTCGAATACCCGCTGACGATCAAGGGCACCAGTCCGGACGAGCGCCGGCGACGCGTCATGGCGGCGCTCGAGCGGGTGGGCCTGGTCTCGCGCGCCACGCAGCGGCCGTCGTCGCTGTCGGGCGGCCACCAACAGCTCGTGTCGATCGCGCGCGCGATCGCCGGCCAGCCGCCGATCGTGCTGGCCGACGAGCCGACCGGCAACCTGGACTCGAGCGCCGGCGAGATGGTCATGCGCACGATCCAGGAGCTTCATGTGTCCGGATCGACGATTTGCCTGGCGACCCACAACCCGCACTACATCGCGATGGCCCAGCGGCACATCACGTTGTTCGACGGGCGCGTGGTCGAGAGTTGATCTCTCAGTAAGCTGGCATTGAGAATTTGAAATTTGAGATTGATGATCCATCGATGATCCGTCGATTTCAGATTGACGATTCTACGATTGAGAGCTCTCAATCCGCGATCATCAATCCGCAATCATCAATCATCAATGGATCATCAATTTCAAATCTCAAATCAGCAATGCCAGAATCTCTTCCCGTGCTCTTTCAGCGCGATGTGATCGCCCGACCAGCTCGTGGCCGGGCAGCGTTCCAGTCGAGGCCCATCCACGAGGCCATCGTCGCCGCGGCCTGGTTCGAGAAGAGCGGTGAGTGATCACGCCATTCGCCGCGCGCGGCGAATCGCGGCGAGACAAATGCCATCCACACGTCTTCGGCGCCCGCGACGTCCGCGCCGTGGTTCCGCCAGTCGGCCGACGTGCGGCCGCGGCCGTGGTCGGTCGTGATCAGCATGTGCGTGCGATCGCGGTACTCGGGTTGCGACTGCAGCCACATCCACAGTTCGCGCAGCTGGTTGTCGTTGCGTGCGTAGGCTTCGAGCGTTCGGTCGTACCGGCCGTCGTGCGCCCAGTCGTCCGTTTCGCCGAGCGCGAGATGGAGCACGCGGGGTTTGACGGCACGAAGATGGGTCATCGCGAGTCCGAACGTGTACGCATCGTGACGCACGTTGTTCCAGGGCGTCGGCGTCTCGAACTGGAGCAGGCTGAGCTCGCGCGCGCCGGGCCACGCCAGGTCGAACGCCTCGTAACCCGCGTTCACCGTCAGCGAGCCTGGCGTGTGTTCGACGACCTCGTTCATGACATCCCACGACGCGAACACGGCGACCTCGAGCGACGACAGCTTCAAATGTGCCTTCAACGCTTCGAGCAACGTCATCACGCGGGTTGTGGACTCGATCGTTGCTCTTGATGACCTCGTCGTCGACTCTCTCCCGTCAGTAGCTCCGAGTAGCTCGGGTACGAGAACCGGTGCGAGTTGGTCAGCGTGACGGCACTCTTCTGCCGCGGATTGCCGGCAATCGAGCCGTGCTTCGTCATCAGCACGTCCCAGAAGAACGGCATGAGCTTGCGGCGGCGCGCCTCAGGGGTGCCCGCGTAGAAACGCCGATAGGTCGGGTCCGATTCGACTGCGGCGCCTTTCGGCAAGGTCGAACGCAGGATCTCGACGTCCAGTCCACCGAACATCTCCTGAATGCGTGAACCGTCCAGGGTCACGAGGACGAGCCGATCACCGGTCGCCAGCGGCGTCTGGCTGTCTGCAGGCACCCACGCGGCCACCAGGGTCGCGATAGTGCAGACGAGGGCAAAAGCGGCAATGAAGACGGAGCGCATGAGAGCCGGGCATCACCTTATCAGCCAGGGCGGGCAGGATTCGAAACACCACGCAACAGTTCTGTAATTCCGGGCTGCCACCACCGACAGAATCGGCCGAAAGGACCACTGCGACGAGCCTCACGTCTGGCCGATAAGTCACATGGCTAAGGGTGTGGATGGACGCCGGGAAGCTAACGGAACTCACGTGACGGAACCGCAAACCGGTCGGCGCGGCAGCGTCCTGGTTGTCGACGACAACCCCGGCGACGTGTTCCTGGCCAGAGACCCTTCTCGAGGAGCAGGGCTACACGGTCCATACCGCGCACAACGGTCACGATGCGCTCGACATCGTGCACCGCGAACAACCCGACGTCGTGCTGTCCGACGTTCTCATGCCCGAGCCCGACGGCTTCGAGGTGTGCCGGCAGATCAAACGCGATCCCGCGACCCGGCTGATTCCCGTCGTGCTGATCACCGGGCTGCACGACCTCGAAGACAAGATCAAAGGGATCGACGCCGGCGCCGACGACTTCCTGGCGAAGCCGTTCAATTTCGACGAGCTCATCGCACGAGTCCGCTCGCTCATGCGCCTCAAGCGCTTCACCGACGATCTCGATTCGGCCGAATCGGTCATCACGAGCCTCGCGCTGACGATCGAAGCGCGCGACCAGTTACACGGAAGGACATTGCGAAAGGCTCGCCGAGTACTCGACGGCGCTCGGCGCCGAGCTTGGATTGAACACCGACGATTTGTCCGCGCTTCAGTGGGGCGGATTTCTTCACGACGTCGGAAAGATTGGCGTGTCCGACACCGTCCTGCAAAAGCCGGCCAGCCTCACGATCAGCGAGTTTCAAGCGATGAAGCTTCACACGATCATCGGCGAGCGCCTGTGCGGCGAGTTGCACTCATTGCGCCGCGTGCGCCCGATCGTTCGTCACCATCACGAGCACCTCGACGGTTCCGGCTATCCCGACGGCCTGCGTGGCGACGCCATACCGATGCTCGCGCAAATCATGGGCATCGTCGACGTGTACGACGCGCTCACTACCCGGCGGCCCTATCGCCACGCGATGAAACCCGAGCAGGCGTTCGAGCTGCTCCTGCAGGAGGTGACCCAGGGCTGGCGCCGGCGCGATCTCGTCGAGGCGTTCATCGATCTCTGCCAGCGGACCGGTCTCATGCCAGACGTTCGCGTCCGCGTCGCCGTCCCACTCATTCGTCGATAGAGATCCGGGGCTGCGCCCGACCTTGGACCCGCTCAGGACGCCCCGAGCCACGTCGAGGGCCGCGGACCCCCGACGCGCTTTTTTCGCGGGGGACCCAACGCCCCGCTCCGGCTCGCGCGGATCGGTCACAATGGCGCAGAGGGTTCCATGCGCCTCGCGACCTTTGTACTCCTCGCCGTCGTCGTCGCTGCACCCGCCGGCCTCACGAGCCGGTGGCGGACCGAGGCCGTCACGGTGGACGGTCTATCGGCCGAGTGGCAAGCGCCCGAACTGCTCGACCGCGGCGTGACCGTCGGCGCCGTCAATGACGGGGAGTTCCTGTACCTCGTCGTGTCGGCGAAGGACCCGGAGTCGATCGCCTATCTCTCGACCGGCCTCATCGTCTGGCTCGATCCGGGCGGCCGGCGCGCGGAGACCTTTGGTCTGAGGATCGCAGGCGTCGAGCAGCCTGTGTTGCCAGGCATGACGCCGATCGCGCCGGCGGCCGGTCCAGCCGGCATATCGACGACGGTACTCGACCGATTCGATGTGCTGGGCCCCGGCAAGAACCAGCGCCGACTGGTCGATCTCAATCCGGAACTCGGCATCGAGATCGCGTCGAGCCGCGCGGAGACCGAAGTGGCGTACGAACTGAAAATCCCGCTGCAGAAGACATCGTCCCGCACTTATGCGGTTGGCGTCGCGCCGGGCCGTACAGATCGGTCTCGGGATTGCCACTCCGGAAGCGCCGGTCGGTCGCGGACAACACCCTCGACTGGTCGGAGACTCCGGCTTCATTGGTGGCGACCCCTGGTACGGCGGCGGCTTCGCGAAATACCGCGAGGACGACGGCAAGAGGAAACCGCTCGAAATCTGGACGACGATGTCGCTCGCATCCGGCCGCTGATTCAGAATCCCGGCGGCACGCGCCGCTTCGAGGCCTGTTCGAACGCGTACGCGAGCGCGATGAGACGCGGTTCCGCGCACGCGAGCCCGGTAAAGCTCACACCGAATGGCGCAGGCTTCGCGTCGAATCCCGCGGGGAACGCCGCCGTGGGCGCATTGGGCACGACGCCGGCCGGCACGATGATCGTGGGATAGCCGGGGCGCGCGGCGAGGCTGGCGCCGGATCCGCCGGGAAAAAGCAGGGCGTCGAGCCGGTTCGCCTTCATCGTCGCGTCGATGCCTTCGACGCCACTCAAGCGCAGATCCTTCGCCCGGTCCGCCTCGTAGCGAGCGCGGTCCGCGGCGACATCCATCTCGTCCGAGATATCGAGTAGCGCCTGGCCGTATTTGATCGCGCCACCGCGCTGGTGCGCGACGTTCCATTGCCGCAGCTCGGTCAGGGTCTTGACCGGCGCCGCCGGCCCAAGCGACGCCAGCCAGGCGTTGAAGTCGCGCTTCATGCCGTACTTGAACACCACGGAACAGCTGGCGTCCTGGCCTTTCGCGCCGTCGAGACCGCCGCAGGTCGTGCCACAGCAGGAAGTTGCTGCTGGCGTCGGTCGAAACCACGCTGGGGATGTCAGCCGGATCGACGATGACCGCACCTTGCTGCCGTGAGGATCGCGAGGACCTCGTCCATCAGCTTCGCCTGGTCCGCGTTGAGCCCGCCGCGCGGCGTCGTCGCGCCCGGCGGCGTGACGGCGTTGTAGAAAAAGGCGCGAGGCACGCCGATGCGCGCACCCTTGAGGGCATGGCATCCAGAAACGCCGTGTAGTCGCGATTGGCAGGCGCGGCGCAGAGTCTTCGTGGCCGCGTCGTTGGCATCGGGCACCGCGCCCTCGAGAACGCCGAGGAGTGCGGCGGCATCAGCCACGGTTCGCGCCATCGGACCCGGCGTGTCCTGGTCGGCCGTGATCGGAATCACGCCGTAGCGGCTGACGCGGCCGACGGTCGGCTTGATGCCGACGAGCATGTTCGCGTTGGATGGCGACAGGATCGATCCGGACGTCTCCGTCCCAACGTTTGCGGCCCAGAAGCTGGCCGCGGTGCCAATGCCGGAGCTCGACCCGCCGACGGCGAGCGCCGGACGGCCATCGGCAGTGGCTTCGCGCGGATCCCGCCGCGGGTCGTACGGATTCAGACCGTAGCCAGACAGCGCGTTGTAGTTACCGGGCATGCCGGTCGCGACCCAGTTCGCCAGCTCGGTCATGACCGTCTTGGCGATGATGATCGCGCCGGCGTCGCGAAGGTTGCGCGTGAGGGTCGCATCGTATGGCGGCACGAAGCCGTCGAACGCCAGCGCGCCGCCTGTCGTCGGCATGTCGGTGGTGTGAATGTTGTCCTTCAGCGCGACCGGGATGCCGTGGAGCGGTCCGCGAACCTTGTTCGCGGCGCGCTCGCGGTCACGTGCGTCCGCTTCGTCGAGGGCCCGCGGGTTGATGGTGATCGCGGCGTTGAGACGATCTTCGTAGGTCGCAATCCGCTGCAGGCTCGCCTCGACAAGGCGCCGCGACGTCACGCGACCGCCTTCGAGCGCGCTACGCATGTTCGCGATCGTGGCCTCGACGACGTCGAAGGGCTCGGTTTGCGCGGGCCGGCGTGTCCCGGCGAACACGGCCAGGCTGACGCCGGCCACGAGCGAGAGGGCGACCATGCGCTTGAACATCGCGCGATTCTGCCACGAGGGGCCCGATGGGCCCCGATGAATCACGAGGCGCCCCGACGGGCGCCGACGACTCACAACGGGCCCAATGGCCACCGCGCGGGCGCTACAATCGCCGCGTGATTCGGGCTGCCATCCTCGTGTCGTTGGTCTTCTCCGTCGGTACGTTGGCCGCAACCCAGCAGCCGCGGGCAACGTATCCGCAGAAGACTCGATCATTCCACTCCGCCGACGAGTTCGGTCGCCTCACCCAGGGCCGCGTACGCGTGGAGCGAGGCGTCGATCAGGCGAAGCTCGCGGCCATCCGCGCGGCTGGGGTGTCGCTACCGGTCGCTGAGGTCACGGTTCTTGCCGAGGAGTCCAACGCCATCGTGTGGATCGGGACGGAGCGGGGCGCCGTCCGCCTGAATCGGAACGACCGCAGCCGTCATTACTTTGCGGGCTTGCGCTGGCTTCCGCACGATCGCGTGACCGGAATCGGGATCGACGGCGCGTCCGTGTGGATCGAGACCCCGCAGGGCTACTCACACGTGCAGTACACGCCGATGACGCCTCGCGGACAAGTCTCGCGCGTTCGTCGAGCGGGTGCAGGCGCGCCACAACCGTTGGGGGCTGACCGCCGATTCGCATCTGCGCGTCGCCGGCGATCTCTCGTCGAATCAACTCGCCTCGACGGACAACGATGGTCTCTGGACCGCGATGTATGTCGCGGCCGAGTCGTTTCGTTTCAAGGTCACCGGCGCCGTGGATGCCCGCAACAACGCGCGCACGGGCATGCAGGCCATCATGCGCCTCGAGTCGATCACCTCGATTCCGGGCTTTCCGGCGCGGTCATTCATCAAGGTTGGCGTGGACGATCAACCCGCCGACGGCGAGTGGCACGACACGAAGGATGGATGGCGCTGGAAGGGCGACACGAGCTCGGACGAGATCGTCGGCCACTACTTCGTCTATCCGATCTACTACGACCTCGTCGCCGATGCGGAGGAGAGGCGGGTCCTCAGCGCCACGCTTGGCCGCATCACCGATCACATCCTCGAGCACAACTATCAGCTCATCGATGTCGACGGACAGCGGACGCGGTGGGGGTGGTGGTCGCCTGACCTCATCTGGAACGATGCGGACGAGACGGGCCTGCGAGCCCTTCACATTCTCGCGCACCTGAGAGTCGCGATTTACATGGCGGGCGATTCGCACTCACGCGCGCGCTATCAGGCGGCGTACGACTCGCTCGTCAGCACACACCGCTATCACCTGCTGACGCGAAACCTGAAGATCATGGTGCCCGGCTCGATCAACCACTCCGACGACGAGCTCGCGTTTCTGTCGTACTACCCGCTGCTTCAATTCGAGAAGGATCCGGCACTCCTGGCGGTCTACAAGGAGAGCCTCGAGCGCAGCTGGCGAATCGAGCGTCCCGAGCGCAATCCGCTGTGGAATCTCATCTATGCCGCCGGTACCGGCGCCGCCGAGTTCGACCGCGCCGAGACACTGCGTACGCTGCAGGAAATCCCCATGGACACGATCCAGTGGACCGTGGCGAATTCGCATCGACTGGACGTGCCGATCGATACGTCGCCGGACCGTCAGGGCCGCCGCCAGGCGCTGGTCGTGCTGCCGTACGACGAGCTGCCGATGTCGAAATGGAACGGCAACCCGTACAACCTCGACGGCGGCAACGGCGGCCGGACCGAAGACGACGGCGCGTACTTTCTGCTGCCGTACTGGATGGGCCGGTATCACGGCCTCATCGGCGAGTAGTCGCCATGTGTTGACACTCGACACCAACGTCCGTTAGTGTCGAGGTCTCGACACCATGAGCCGGCAGACCGTTCCCAACATTCTCCAGGGCACCCTTGATCTGCTGATCCTTCGCACGCTTCAGGTCGGGACGATGCACGGGTGGGCGATCGCCGATCGCATCCAGCAAATCTCACAGGACGTGCTGCAGGTGAACCAGGGCTCGCTCTATCCGGCGCTCCACCGCCTCGAGCATCGTGGATGGATCGAAGCGGAATGGGGTGTGTCCGAGCTCGGCCGCCGCGCGCGCTTCTACAAGCTCACCGGCGCCGGCCGGCGCCAGCTCGCGCTCGAAGCCAGCGAATGGGAACGCATGTCGATCGCGATCGGGCGCGTGATGAAGATGGCGTAGTCAGGACAGAACTCAGATATCCTGCCGCGCGTGATGCCATCATTCCGCGTCGTCGTGGGCGCGCTCCTGCTCGTCGTGGCCGCGTTCGCCCTGGACACGAGTGTCGACGCCGGCCAGCAATCCGGGCGGGGCGCGCGTGTCGCGCCGCGGGCGGACGATCCGCTCAACGCCGACGCCGATCTGTCCGCGAAACCGCCACTCGCGCCGCTGCCACCCGCGGAGCAGGCCAAACGGTTCTGGCTGCCGCCCGGCTATCGAATCGAGCCCGTCCTCGCCGATCCCGACATCGACAACCCGGGACAGATTGCCTTCGACGGCAACGGACGCATGTTCGTCATCGAGCTGCGCGGATACGAACAGACGGCCGACGGACAGGATCTGCTTCAGCCCGTCGGCCGGATCTCCGTCCATGAGGATCGAAACGACGACGGCGTGTACGAGCACCACCGTGTGTTCGTGGACAGGCTGCTGTTCCCTCGCCTTGTCCTGCCGTTCGGTGCGAACGCGATCCTTGCGCTCGAGAACGACGGCGACGAGCTCTGGCGCTTCACCGATACGAACGGTGATGGCGCCGCCGACGAGAAGACCGTGTTCACGACGAACTTCGGTCGCGGCGGCGCGTTGGGTGGCCAGCCGAGCGGCCTCGTCTGGGCGCTCGACAACTGGCTCTACAGCACGGTCAACGCATTCCGCGTTCGCTGGACGCCCACCGGCGTGATTCGCGAACCGACCGGGGCGACCGGATCGCAGTGGGGCGCGACGCAGGACGACGACGGCAAGATGTGGTTTCAGGCGGGAATCAGCGGCCTGCCGTCGTACTTTCAGTTTCCAATTCACTACGGCACGTTCAACGCCCCGGATCAGCTCGATCCGGAGCTGAACACGACGTGGGGCGCGCCGATTCTCGTCGGCGACATCGCGGGCGGCCTGCCCGCGACCCGCATGCCGGACGGCTCGCTGATGTACGTCACGGCCGGCGCGGGCAACGACATTTTCCGCGGCGACCGGCTGCCGAAGGATCTCGCCGGAGACTATCTCTACGGCGAAATCGTCGCGCGCATCGTCCGGCGCCTGAAGGTCGTGAAGCGCGAAGGGTTGACGCGCCTCGAGAACGCCTACCTGCGATCGGAGTTCATCCGGTCGCTCGATCCGCTATTCCGGCCCATCGACATGGCGACCGGGCCCGGACGGCACGCTGTATATCGTGGACATGTACCGCGGCGTCGTCGAGTGGGCGCCGGGCGCGCGCAT
>CAVSRY010000017.1:0-130583 GCA_963730485.1 uncultured Acidobacteriota bacterium
CGAGGACTTCGGCTGGGCGGCCACTGGGGCCGCCGCCGCAGGAGCGGTCGCTGCCGGCGCGGCAGTCGACCCGGCGCCTTCCGCGATCGTGCCGAGCACGTCGCCGATCTTCACGTCGGCGCCCTCGGCGTGCGCGATCTGCTTGAGCACGCCGTTCTGCGGCGCGTTGACCTCGACGTCCACTTTGTCGGTCTCGAGCTCGACGAGCGGCTCGCCGACGGCGACGGCGTCGCCTTCCTTCTTGAGCCAGCGCGCGATTCGCGCGTCGACGATGGACTCGCCCATCTCGGGCACCACGATGTTCACGGACATGTCATCAATCCTTCGATCCCGAGGTCATGACACGCGCGTCTTCGCGCCCACTTCGAACGCGCGCGCGAGCAGCCGTTCCTGGTTCTTCGCGTGTCGCGCGGCCGAGCCCTCCGACGGGCTCGAGCTGCGCGGCCGGGCGAGCACGGCGAGCCGGCGCGATCCGACCAGCCCTTCGAGCTGCGGCCGCACGAACTCCCACGCGCCCATGTTCTCCGGCTCTTCCTGGACCCAGAGCACTTCCTCGACCTTCGGATAGCTGTCGATCGTCCGCAGCATCTCGTTCACCGGAAGCGGGAACAGCTGCTCGACGCGGCAGATGGCGACGGCGGGCGACTGGGTCCGGTGTGGACTGGTCAGCAGATCCACGGCGATCTTCCCGCTGCAGAAGACGAGGCGCCTGATGTCGTCCGCCCGCTTCGACGCGTCCTCGTCGTCGATCACCTTCATCCAGCGGCCTTCGGAGAGATCGCGCGGAGCGGACGCCACGAACGGATGCCGCAGCAGGCTCTTGGGCGTGAGGACGACGAGCGGCAGGGGATCTTTGACGAGCAGTGCGGCCTGGCGGCGAAGCAGGTGGAAGTACTGCGCCGCCGTCGTGCAGTTCGCGACGCGCATGTTGATGTCGGCGGCGAGCTGCAGGAACCGCTCGGGACGCGCGCTCGCGTGGTCCGGGCCCTGGCCTTCGTAGCCGTGCGGCAGCAGCATCACGAGCGACGGCTCCTGGCCCCACTTCGCGCGCGCCGACAGCACGAACTCGTCGAGCATGAGCTGCGCGCCGTTGATGAAGTCGCCGTACTGCGCCTCCCAGATCACGAGCCGGTCCGGCGCCTGGATGTTGTAGCCGTACTCGAATCCGATCGACGGCGTTCTCGGTCAGCGGGCTGTTGCGGATCTCGAACGACGCCTTCGCCTGCGGCATCGCCTGCAGCGGCGAGAACCGCGCGCCACTCTGCGCGTCGTACAGCACCGCGTGGCGATGGCTGAACGTGCCGCGCTCGACGTCCTCGCCCGTCAGCCGGATCGGCGTGCCGTCTTCGAGGATGGTCGCGAGCGCCAGCTCCTCGGCCGCCGCCCAGTCGATCGTGCGTTCGGTGGAGGAGGCGAACACCTGCCGGCGCCGCTCGCGGCCGCGATCGAGCTTCCGGTGCACCGTGAAGCTCTCGGGCACGGTCAGGAGGCTCTCGTTCAGCGCCTTCAAGCGGCCGAGCGTGACGGCCGTCTTCGTTTGAGCGGCCGTTCCCGGCGCGGCAATCTCGGGCGGCGCCTCGACGAGGCTCTTCTCGGGATCGAGCGCGTCGTACATGCGCTGCATGCCGTCGAGCCGGAGGTTCGCGAGCGACTGCGCGCGCCCGCTCTCGACGACGCCGCGCGTTTCGAGCGTCCGCGCCCAGAGATCGCGCACGGTCGGGTGCTCGCTGACCTTGCGATACAGCACCGGCTGCGTGAACGCCGGCTCGTCGCCCTCGTTGTGGCCGTAGCGCCGGTAGCCGACGAGATCGATCAGCACGTCGCGGCGGAACTTCATGCGGTACGCGAACGCCAGCCGCGCGGCCGCCACACACGCCTCCGGATCGTCGGCGTTCACGTGCACGATCGGAATCTTGAAGCCGCGCGCGAGGCCGCTCGCGTAGAGCGTGCTGGCCGAGTCCGACGGATCGGTCGTGAACCCGATCTGATTGTTCGCGATGATGTGGATCGTGCCGCCGGTCGTGTAGCCGTCGAGCCGGTGAAGATTCAGCGTCTCGGCCACGACGCCCTGGCCGGGGAACGCCGCGTCGCCGTGGATGAGGATCGGCAGCACCGCATCCGGATTGAAGGTCGGCGGCCCGGGCTTGGACGCATCGGTGCCCGCCGCGCGCGCCATGCCCTCGAGCACGGGATTGATCGCCTCGAGATGGCTCGGGTTCGGCGGCATCGAAACCACGAGCTCGACGCGTTCTCCGCCGGCAACGGCCCGCGACGCGCCAAGGTGGTACTTGACGTCGCCGCTCCACTGAATGCCTTCGTTGCCGAGCTCACCGCGGACCGGATCCTTGAACTCCGCGAGGATCTGGTCGTAGGGCTTGCCGAGCACGTGCGCCATCACGTTCAGGCGCCCGCGATGCGCCATGCCGATGAACGCCTGCCGGATGCCGGACTCGGCCGCCTCGGCAATCACCTCGTCGAGGATCGGCACGAGCATGTCGAGCCCCTCGATCGAGAACCGCGTCTTGCCCGGGAACGTGCGGTGCAGGAACCTCTCGAACGCCTCGACGTCCGTCAGCCGGTCGAGCAGCGCAATCGGATCGATCGGATCGGTCGGCGCGCGATACCGAGCCGTCTCGATCGCCTCGCTCAACCATTGCCGTTCCTCAGGAACGAAGATGTGCGCGATGTCGTAGCCCGTCGTCGAACAGTAAATCGCCCGCAGCCGCTCGACGACGTCCCACATCGTGTCTGCGCCTTCGGCCACGGGACCATCGAACAGCGACGCCGGAAGCGAGCGAAGGTCGGCTTCAGTGACGCCGTGCGTTTCCGGCCGAAGCGCGGGATCGCCCATCGGCCGGCTGCCAAGCGGATCGATTTCGGCCGCGAGGTGGCCGTAACGCCGAATCGACTGCGCCAGGTTGACGGCGCCGACCACGAGGTGGGGCGCGGGGGGACACGCGCCACCTGTCGGCGCCGCTTCGGCTCGCCCGCGGCCAGCGTCGTTCCGATCGACGCTGGCGGCGGGACGCGCTCGAAGAACGCGCGCGTCTCTCGTCGACCGACGCCGGATTGGCGCGGAAGCGATCGTAAAGCTCGAGGGCTGCGGCGGCGTTGACGCCCTGAAAGTCTTTCCAATCCAACGACATACGGTGGTCTCGATGAAGCGATCTCGCGGTGCGCACCCCTGGTCGCGGCGTGACGTGGCCGGCCCCAGCGGACAATCTCTCCTCACCATTATCGACGCGATCACCGCCGACCGGAGGCGCGTCACAGCATTGCACCATTCTGCGCAGCGGCACTGACCGTCTCGCCAGTAGCAGTCGGTCGTATTCTCAGGGCAGTTGTCAGTGCCTAATCAGTCGATGCAACAAGATCTTCTATACTACCGCACGGCCCGACATCCCAAGCCTCGAAGAGCGCCGTTGTCGTGGCGACGGAGATGGGGACGTTCCCGTTCACCAGGGCGGAGCTTCAGGTCGCCGTTTCGACATTGCCGGTGCTGCAGTCCGCTAGCGGCGTCCAGGTGTTGCGCCTGGACCCGCGTCCTTAGTCGCCCGGCTCGGTCATCTTCTTCGGATCCACCCACTCATCGAACTGCTCGGCGGTCACGAGCTTCAGAGCCAGCGGCCGCTTCCTTGAGGGTCGTGCCGTCCTTGTGCGCCTTCTTCGCGATCTTCGCGGCGTTGTCGTAGCCGATGTGCGGGTTGAGCGCCGTCACGAGCATCAGGCTGCGGTGCAGGTTCTCGTCGATGCGCGCGCGATTCGGCTCGATGCCGACCGCGCAGAACCGATTGAAGTTGGTGCACGCGTCGGCGAGCAGCCGGATGCTCTGCAGCACGTTGTGGATGATGAGCGGCTTGAAGACGTTCAGCTCGAAGTTGCCGGAGGCGCCGCCGATCGCCACCGCGACGTCGTTCCCCATCACCTGCGCGCACACCATCGTCATCGCTTCCGACTGCGTCGGGTTCACTTTGCCCGGCATGATCGAGCTGCCGGGTTCGTTCTCGGGAATCACGATCTCGCCGAGCCCGGAACGCGGGCCCGACGCGAGCCAGCGCACGTCGTTCGCGATCTTCATGAGCGCGACAGCCAGCGTCTTGATCGCGCCGTGAAGGGCCACGAGCGGCTCGTGACCGGCCAGCGCGGCGAACTTGTTCGGCGCCGTCTTGAACGGCAGGCCCGTCAGCATCGCGATGTGCTTCGCGCTGCGGACCGCGTATTCCGGGTGCGTGTTGAGGCCGGTGCCGACCGCCGTGCCGCCGAGCGCCAGCTCATAGACCGGCGGCATCGCGGCCTCGATGGCGGCCGTGGCGAGATCGATCTGCGCGACCCAGCCGGAGATTTCCTGCCCGAGCGTGAGCGGCGTCGCGTCCTGCAGGTGCGTGCGGCCGATCTTGACGATGTCCTCGAACTCCGTGGCTTTCGCGTGCAGCGTGCCGCTGAGCTGATCGACGGCCGGCAGAAGCTGATGGACGACCTCCTCGGCCGCCGCGATGTGCATGGCCGTCGGGAACGTGTCGTTCGACGACTGCCCGCGGTTGACGTGGTCGTTGGGGTGAATCGGCTTCTTCGAGCCGACGACCCCGCCGGCCATCTCGATCGCGCGGTTCGAGATGACTTCGTTCACGTTCATGTTCGTCTGCGTGCCGCTGCCGGTCTGCCAGACGAAGAGCGGGAAATGTGCGTCGAGCTGGCCGTCGATGACCTCGTCGGCCGCGCGCACGATCAGATCGACCTGGTCCTTCGACAGCGTGCCGAGGTCGCCGTTCGTGAGCGCGGCGGCCTTCTTGAGCACGCCGAGCGCGCGAATCATCGGCCGGGGAAAATGCTCCCGGCCGATGCTGAAGTGATGGAGTGATCGCTCGGTCTGGGCGCCCCAGTAGCGGTCCGCGGGAACCGCGATCTCGCCCATGCTGTCTGATTCGGTCCGCGTCTTGGACAACGACGAACTCCTGGCACTTGCTGCGACCGTACGTAGCGGACCGGAACACCGTCCCATGGACCTCGACGCGGAGCTAGCTCCGCGCTACGACGACACGGATCTTAGTTCCCCTGCGGCGCCGGTGGCGGCGCGCCGCCTGCGGGTGCACCAGGTGCGCCGCGGCCAGCGCCGCGCGCCGGCACGGTCGGCCCCGGCGGGATCAGCGTGAAGTTGCCGCGCGCCCAGCCTGCGGCCGGCGCCACGGCTGGTGTTATCTCTCCGTGATGACAGGTGAAGCAGGTCACCTTTTCTTTCTTGGTGGCCTCGCCGACATCCTTCAGGTAGTCGGCGTTCACCGCCATCGTCATCTGGATCATCTTGCGCGCGATGTCCTTCGTCTCGTTCGTGTCGAGCGCGAAGTCCATCTGCGGGCCGCGTCCGGGCGGGGGCGGCGGCGCGTTCGGGTCCACCGAGTGGCAGTGGCCGCAGGCTTCGCCGGCCGGGGCGCCGACGCCCAGGCTTTCGACGAACGTCTGCATCAGCTGCTGAACCTGCTGGCGGGACCAGTCTTTCGGCAGCACCTTGAGGTTCTGAGGCGGACCGGCCTGCCGGCCACCGGCGCCCGGACCAGGGCCCTGTCCCGCGGGAGGTGGCGTGGCCGGACCTTGCGCGGAAACGAAAGCGCCGAGAAGGACGGAATAGAGAAGAACGAGCTTGCCCGTGGCAATCCGCATGAATTCCTCCGGGAGAAATGAACCGGTCGTATCTTACGCTACCGATAGTATGTAGGCGTCCACTTCGGCCCCGAGGACGGATAGCGGCACGATCCCAGCGCCGAGCACGACGTTGTGGAACTGCCGGGTGTCGAAGCGGGCTCCGAGAGCGCTGCGCGCCTTGTCGCGCAGCCGGATGATCTCGAGCTGGCCCACCTTGTACGAACACGCCTGGCCCGCGTAGACGACGTAACGCTCGACCTCGCTGGAATCGATGCCGTAGTCGATTGCTTGCTGGCGCGTCCAGCGCATCGCGTGCAGTCCGGTGTCGACGACCAGCCGCCGCGCGCGGAAGAGTTCGTCATTCAGTTGCCCGAGCCGGCCTTCGAGGTCGCCCTCGTACCAACCCTCCTCCGCGACAAGACGCTCCGCGTAGAGCGCCCAGCCTTCACTCACGGCAGACATGCCGCCGAACGCTCGAACCTGGCGGAATTTAGGCAGGCTGGGGTTCTCGACCGAGAGCGCCACCTGGAAATGATGGCCGGGGACGGTTTCGTGGTACACGAGCGTTCGCAGCCCGAACTTCGTCATGTAGTCAGTCCTCAGCGGCATCTGGTAGATCCCCGGCCGCGATCCGTCGAGCGGCGGCGGTGCGTAGCTCGCGGCGGCGCTCGCCCATCGAAATTCGGGGTAGGGCTGCGCGATGACTGCCGTTTTCGGGCGCACGTCGAAGACCAGACTGGCGCGCTTCTCCGCATCGCGAATCATCACGTCGATGTCGGCCATGATTTGACGACGGCCTTCGTCGGTCTCCGGGTACCTCATCTCGCGCTCGAGCGCCGTGATTCGTTCTTTCACCGTCCCACTCGTACAGGCCAAGCTTGCGCAGGACCGCGTCCATCTCGGCTTCGATGCGGCTGACTTCGCTGAGGCCGAGTTGATGAATCTCGGCTGCGGTCATGTTCGTCGTCGTGTACTGCTTCAGGTTGTGCGCGTAGGCTTCGGCTCCATCCTTGAACCGCCAGAGCCCCGCGTCCTCAGTCGCGCGGGGAAGCTGCGACTCGAGCGCCGCAATGCCCTGCCGCCACGCAGGGTAAACCTCGCGCTCGACGACTGACGTGGCCTCCGCGGTCAGTTGGTCCTTCAGCGTCGCGGTGAGCGCCGGTACCGCGTTCATGCGCTCGACGAAGGTGCCCACGAGCGGGTTCTGGCGCGGAGCCGGCGCGACGAACTGCCGCATCTGCGAAATCGTCGAACGCAGGATGAACGCGGGTGGAATGATTCCCCTCGAGGCTTGGACCGTGGAACGGGTCGTGGCCTCCGCGATGCGGACGTCCATCTCGCCGAGGCGCGCGATGTAGGTGCGGGCGTCGGCCTCGGACCGTACCGGATGCACGACCGTCATCAGATTGGGCAGGCGGACGTTCGCACCGTTGAACTGATCGAGCGACCAGTCGTAGTCGCGGAAACGTTCGCCCTCCACGATCACCTCGAGCTGCCATCGCATCTGGTCTGCCGAAACGCGTTCGGCATCGGTCATGCGGGCCCTGTCAAGGGCCGCCAATTCCTTGAGACCGCGACGCGCGAGCGCGACCGTCTCGCGCGCGAAGTCGTCGGTTTCTGGCGCCAGGAGCCGGTCCAGGGCGTTCTGCTCAGCGCCGCCGAAGTAGCGGGTCGCCGTCGCCTGGCCGGGTTGCCGGCGCATCCACTCCGCGGCAAAACGATCGAAGAAGGCGCTCGCGGAAGACTCCTGGCCGCCCACGACGGCCAAGCCTGCGAGAACGATGACCGACAGCGAGACCGTGAAGCGATTCATATGATCCGTTCCTGGTTCCCCGTTCCCCGTTCCGCGTTCGATGCGTCGGCGTTCAGAACGCTACGCGGATGGCGCCACGTGATCGCGGCGCCCTGTGTGGTGACCCTCGGCATGGCTCATGGCGTCCCGAGCGTCCGGCGCAGGAACGCGACCGCGCGGTTCAGATACTCGCCGGCGAGAAAGCGGTCCCCGCCGTGCGCGGCGCCGTAGACCACGTCGAAAGAAACGTCGAGCCCCAGCTTCTTGTAGGCCCCCTCGAGCTCGTGCGATTGGTTGATCGGCATCTGCGGATCCTGGTCGCCGTGGAGCAAGTGCAGTGGTGGGTCGCTACGATCGACGTGCATCACCGGACTGGCGAGCGCCGCGAGCTCCGTGGCCTGCTCCGGCGCGGCGCCGAGCAAGCGCTCGAGTGCCGGACGCCGCATGTTCAGTCCGAAGGGCGTGGACTGCGCGAGGATCGTCGTGAGGTTCGAGGCGCCGTAGTAGTCCAGAATCGCCTGGACCGCAGACGAGTCCTTCACGTGGCCGCCGACGGTTCCCTCGAGCTCCGCGTGTCCGTTGCTCACGCCGACGAGCGCCGCGAGATGTCCGCCAGACGAGGACCCGCCGATTGCGATCCGGTCAGCGCGGTAGCCGTAGGTTGCAGCTTTCGCGCGGAGGAAGCGGATCGCCGCCTTGATGTCGTGTACCTGTGCCGGAAACCGCGCCTCGGTCGATTGGCGGAAGTCGATGCTGGCCAGGGCGAACCCGTTCGCGACGAAAACCATCGGAGCCTGCGCCTTCGTGCCCGAGCTCCACGCGCCACCGTGCACCCAGACGAGGAGCGGCGGCGACTGAACGCCGGCCGGCAAGTAGACGTCGAGGCCGAGATCCTTGCCGCCAACGTTCGCGTAGACGACGTCCTTGAATTCGCGAGCCGCCTGCCCATAGGCCATCGAAGAGAATCAGCGACGCCAGCGTGACCAGAACCGTCGCGAGCAGCCGCCGCAGCCCTGACGTCGATCTCCCGCCGAAATCGGTCATGAGGTCCTCCGGCGGCCGAGCGATCAGGATCCGGTCCGAATCGATCGAATCGCGCGACGAATGTGCGAAGAGGCGAAAGCGGGCATCGCGCTCAATAGCCAAGGCGAACCGTTCCGGCCTTCAGGCCGTTGACGGAACCGCGAGTGATCCACTCGAGCGACGCATTGAAGAGGAGTGCATGGTTCCGCTCCCACATGGCGTTGTGCGAGGAGCACGCAAGATCCACAAATACCTTCTGCGGTGACCCAAGATCCGCATGGAGCTCGCGAACACGGTCCGGCAGGACCTGCTTGTCGTGCGCGCCCGCCACCAGCAAGGTCGGCACCTGGAGCCGCTTCGCGACCTCGCGGTTCCAGCCCCACACGGTCGTCGATGGCGCGCGGCGCACACCCGGTGCCCCAGGTCGCGCCAACGGGATCGGACTCGAGCATCGCGGACCAGACCGCGTCACGGACCGCCGAATCGTACTGACTCGCGCAGCCCACCTGGCGGTCCCAGTTGGCGATGAACTCGTCGCGCGACTGCGTGTTCATCGGCACGCCGTCGCGTGGAAGCGACGCGGGCGGCGTGCCAGACGCCGACCGATTGAAGGCCGGCGCGAGGATCACCAGCGATTCGACTTTGTCCGGGTATTTCGCCGTAAATCCGCCGGACCGAGGCGCTCCGAGCGACCACGCGACGAGACTCACGCGATCGACCTCCGCGCAGACCGCGCACGTAGTCCACCACCGCGTTGATCTCTTCCCACTCCGACTCGATCGTTCCCAGTTGATGCGGATAGCTCGGCGCGCACGGCGCCGCCAGCAGCGCCGGAACGAACGTCGCCTGCTGCGCAGCCGACAGGTTGCACGGGTCGTTCATCACGGTTGGTCTCGTGGAACGTCCGTAACCCGTCTGGTCCATCGCGAACACGTCGTGGCCGGCATTGGCCAGATACGCCATCCAGCTGTGATCGCTGAAGGGTGTGTCGAAGGCCACTTCGGCCGGAGTACCGGCGCCGTGCACGAAGAGCACAACTTTTCGCTGCGGCGACGACGCGGCCTTGAGAGCCGCGGCCGCCGCGCGTTCGCGCACGTAGATCTGCGCCATCTGCCCGGCCATCGCCGGCACCGACGATCGCACTCGCACGTAGTGATTGATGGTCTGCGGCTGCTGACGTGCGTCGAGCGACCCATCGGACGCGTTCAGTGCGAGCAGCCACACCGCAATGATGGCCGCGATCGCTTTGACGACTGTCGATGAGGACATGGGGTGCTCAGCGAGGCAAGCCGGCGATCTCGGTCCGCAACTTGTACAGAGTCTTACCGGCGGTGACGTAGAGCGTCTTCATGTCCGGGCCGCCAAAGGCGTTGTTCGTGATGAAGTCTTCCGGAATCGGGATGAACTTGATGAGCTTTCCTTCCGGCGAGATGACGTGGACTCCGGTCTTCGTGTCGAGCGTCTCCGACGTGCCGCGCAGTTGACTCATCCCTGCTGAGGCGTACAGGTTGCCCTGGCTGTCGATGCTCATGCCGTCCGCACTGCGGCCCGGAGAGAAGTTGTAGTGCACCTTCATGTTGCGGACGGTCCCGTCGGGCTGGAGGTCGTAGCTGCGAATCATGCGCGCGCCGCCCTGCGCGCCGTTGGCCTCGACGAGGTACAGCTTCCGGTCGTCCGGCGACACCTGAATGCCGTTGGGGCGCTGGATCTCCGGCGCCATGAGGATGCGCGCGACATTGCCCGGTGCGTCGATCCGGTAGACCGCCGCGCCGCTCAGGTCGGTGAAGTAGAGCCGGCCTTTGCCGTCCATCGTGACGTCATTGGGACCGTCGAGCGGCTTGCCGTCGTAGCCGTCAGCCAGCACCTCCATCGCGCCGGTTGTCAGGTTCGTCCGAGTCACCCGCGGGCGCCCGGAGACCTTGACGCCCGGCCGTTCGAACGTTGCGCCCTCACAGGCGACGAGCCGTCCCTCGGAATCGATCAGCAGCCCGTTCGCGACGTTGCTGTTCTCGCGGAAGGTCGACAGCACGCCATCCGTGCCGAGCTTCATGATTCGCTGGGTGATGAGGTCGGTGAAGTACACGTTGCCCGCGCGATCGACCGCCGGGCCTTCCGTGAACGACAGGGTCGTCGCGATCTCGATCTCCTGAGCAGACGCGGACAGCGCCGCCGCGAGCACCAGGACGATCAGGAGATGTCCCTTCATCAGTGGATCGCGATCGGTGCCACCGACGACCCGGTGCCGCCCTGAATCTTGAGCGGTTCCACGATGAGCGCGAATTCGTAGACGCGTTTGGCGGCGAGCTCGTCCAGTTTGAGATTCTCGAGCAGGTGAATCCCGTTGATCACGAGCATGATCTGGTGCGTCGGAAGTGACAGCTGCTTGTCCGGGTTCGGGCTCACTTCGACCGGACCCGTGTCCGCGCCCACGAGAATCGGACCCTGCGCCGCCAGCCATTCCGACGCGGCGACGCCGATGCCAGGGTTGGTCGCCTGGTACCGCGCGTTCTCCTTGCCCCACAGCTTTCCCCAGCCTGTGTGAACGAGCACCGCATCACCCCGCCCGAGCGCAATGCCTTGTTTCGACAGCGCCTGCTGCAGGTCCTGGACGGTGATCTCGTACGTGTCCGGCAACGTCTCCACGCTCTTGAGCGCGGCCACGTCGATCAGCACGCCGCGCGTCACGATGGCGCCGACGTTTTGAACACCGAGCTTCGTGAAGCCCGTGCGCGTGGAGACGTCATTGACCTTGAAGCAGTTGTAGAGACTGTCGCCGATCGTCTGATGCGCGAAGCCGTCGAACTGCGTCCCCGCGTGCCCGATCTCGGCGACCACGAGCTCTTCGTTGGAGCCGCGCCGGTTGGACTCGGGATTCATGAAGGTCCGCTTCGTGTGGACGTCGAACTGCCGGGTCGCGGGCATCGGCATCGTCGCCGACAAGACCTGGCCGAGCTCGATGACTTCACCGGTGCGAATCAGCCGCGCCGCGCGCAGGACCGCCTCGGGCCCTTTCAGGTTGCCCGCGCCTCGTTCGTCGGCGGCGCCCCAGCGCGACGGACATCGCGCCGAGTCGGCGGGAGGTTGCCACGACTGTGCATGCGCGGAGCCGCTCAAGACGAAACACGCCAGAACCGTGACAAGGATGTGCCGCATCGTGTCTATTCCTCGCCGCGCGTGGACGGCCGTCCCGGGTCCTCGCCAAATGCCAGGCGCAAGCCGTGGCAATCCTCGATCACGATCTCGTGCATGCCGTAGGAACGCGTCAACGGTCCCTCGATGATCGTGGCGCCTCGCTCTTTCAGCTCTTCGAAGAGCGGCCTGAGGCCGGTGACGTGAAAATACGCGTCGTAGCCGACCGCGGCGCGTAGTCGAGGCTGACCAGCGACGCTCCGGCTCTGATTGAAGAAGACCTCGACCTCGCCTCGCCCGAGCATCACGAACTCAGGGGGATCGCCAAAGAACCCGCGATTCTCGAACCCGAGAACATCGCAGTAGTAGGCCGCGGCGTCGACGACATCCGGCACCGTGAACTGCGGAGCCACGGAGAGGAATTCTGGACGAGGAGGCGTCATGGCTGTGGAGACTCCGAATTCTACTCGCCACGACCACCGGACTGTGTGGTTTTAGCGCACAATCCATCGTCATGCGCCTCTGGGCCTCTGCCACCCATCGTTTCGTCGCGTCGCTCGTTGTCATCGCAGTCACTGGCTGCGGCCGCCCCGAGCCGCCGCCGGCAACCGCCACGTTGCCGGAGCTGCCGGCGCCCGAGGCGATCATCGCACGCGCGAAGGCGCTCGAGATCGAGACGCCGTACGTGCCGCCGCCCGGGCGACGCGCTCGAGCTGGACGCGGCCGGATTCGCGACCGTCATGTGCTCAGCTGTCTTCGTGACGGGGCTCGACCCGGAGTTCGCGGCTGAGAACGTCGGCTACTTCACCGGCCCGGTCGCGTCGCGCGCGAAACTCGGCAAGCCCGTGATTGATCGCCAGACGCGTTCCGTCCGCGTCACGTTACCCAACGGCGTAGTCCGCGAGGCCAGGGTGTTCGGGAGCCAGGGATGCGTGACGCTGCCGAAGGGGCAGACGACCGTGAACTTCACGCCGGTGAAGGTGACGAGCACGCTGCCCGACCCGGCGCGCCTGCCCTGGCCGATGGGTGAACGGACGACCAGCCCGACCGAGCCGATGCCACCCGGGCTCGACGGCGCCAAGGTCAAGGCCGCACTCGACGCGGCGTTCGATCCGGCCGGCGAGATGACGGCCGCCTTCGTCGCGACGTGGAAAGGCCATGTCATCGCGGAGCGCTACGGTCCCGGCATCACGTCGCGGACGCCGCTCGAGAGCTGGTCGATGGGCAAGAGCATCACGGCGACGCTGATGGGGATGTTGATCAAGGACGGCGTCTACACGCTCGATCAGCGGGCGCCGATTCCGGAATGGCAGGGCGCGGACGATCCGCGCGCGGCAATCCGCATCCGGGATCTGCTCAACATGTCGAGCGGCTTGCGCATCCGGGCGCACCTGGATCCGGGTTTCGATCCCAACGGCACGTATCCAGACCACCTCTTCTTCTACACAGGCGCCGTGGACACATTCAAATACGCCGCCACGCGGCCAGTGCAGTGGCCGGCCGGGAAGGTCGGACGGTATCGCAACACCGATCCGGTGCTCGCGAACTACCTGATTCGCCTTGCGGTCGAGAAGCGCGGCGAAAACTACCTCACCTACCCTCAGCGGGCCTTGTTCGATCGCATCGGTATTCGTTCCGCGGTGCTCGAGCCGGATCCGTTCGGTAACCTCGTCCTGCAGGGGTACGCGTACCTGGCCGCCCGCGACTGGGTGCGTCTCGGCAATTTGTACCTGCAGGACGGCGTCTGGAACGGCGAGCGGCTATTGCCGGAAGGCTTCGTGAAGTTCGTCAGCACGGCCGGGCCGGCGTGGGTGGCGGATCGGCGCCCGATCTACGGCGGGTTCTTCTGGATCAATTCGGATAGCGGCTACCCGATTCCGAAGGACGCGTATTTCATGGCGGGTTCCGGCGGTCAGAACGTCTTCATCATCCCGTCACACGACCTCGTCGTCGCGCGCCTTGGCCATTACAAAGGCAGCCTGGCAGGCAACACGAGCGTCAAGAAGGCTCTAACGCTCCTGATGGAAGCTACGCCGGCGCACGCAAGATCTGAACCGTGAAGGCAATGAAGACAGTAGGGGGTCTTGATTTGATTCTTCATGTCTTCGTGGTGATTCACTGCGGAGTGGTTACTTCCCTCTCAATTTCGCCACCGGGCCGTCGACACCGTTCGGGATCTGCTCGTCCGCCAGCTGGTCGTCGTCTCGTACGGCTCGCTTGAGCCGCGCCAGTTCCTGCTTCAGCGACTCCGTCAGCTTCTCCTGACCGGGCTCACCGTAGAGGTTGTGCAGCTCGTACGGGTCGTTGACGAGATCGAACAGCTCCCACTGATTCTTCTTCCAGAAATAGATCAGTTTGTGCGTGCGGTTGCGCACGCCGTAGTGCGCCCGCGTGTTGTGATCGCCGGGGTCGTGGTAGTAGCGGTAGTACATCGACGTGCGCCAATCGGCCGGCGTGCGGCCCGTCAGGAGCGGCAGCACGCTTCGTCCCTGCATGTCCGCTGAGGGCGGCAGGCCAGCGATCTCGAGAAACGTCGGCGCGAAATCGATGTTGAGCGCCATCGCATCGCTCTTCGTTCCCGGTTTGATCCGCGCGGGCCAGCGGACGAGAAATGGCATCCGGATCGATTCCTCGTACATGAACCGCTTGTCGAAAAGGCCGTGGTCGCCGAGGAAGAATCCCTGGTCGCTCGTGTACACGACCATCGTGTTTCTCGCGAGACCGGTCTTGTCGAGCAGCGCGAGGACGCGGCCGACGCTGTCGTCCACGGACTGGACGGTTGCCAGGTAGTCCTGCATGTAGCGCTGGTACTTCCACCGGACGAGCGGCTTCGCCAGTGAGAGTCACGCTGGCGCCGTCGCGGACGACCGTGACCGAGTCCGGTTTCGTCGCGAGCCACTTGGCGAGCTCCGGCCCGGCAAGCCCCGCAGGTGGAGCGATCTTCAGGTCGCGATTCGTCAGATCCGCGGCGACCCGCTGCTGGTTCTCGTGGAGCGCGTCGGTGCGCGTCGCGTACGAGTCCCAGAACGTCACGGGCTCCGGAATCCGCTGCGCCGCAAAGTGCGCCGCGTGCTCGTCGGTCGGCTCCCACGGACGATGCGGCGCCTTGTGATGCATCATCAGGAAGAACGGCTTGTCCCTCGGACGTTTCTCGACAAAATCAATCGCCAGGTCCGTGATCACATTGGTGGCGTACTTGCCCGTGTACGTCGTCTCCCCCGTCGCGGTGTAGAACACGGGATCGTTGTAGACGCCCTGGCCGGGCAGGATCTCCCAGCGATCGAAGCCGGCCGGATCGCTGCCGAGATGCCACTTGCCGATCATCCCGGTGTAGTAGCCGCCCTGCTGCAGCAACCTCGCGACCGTCATGCGCGAACTGTCGAACCGATTGAACATGGTCACGCCGTTGAGGTGTGAGTACTGGCCGGTCAGGATCGCCGCGCGGCTTGGGGTGCAGATCGAGTTGGTCGCAAACACGCTCGTGAAGAGCGCGCCTTCACGCGCCAGCCGATCGAGATTCGGCGTCTTGTTGACGCGCGATCCGTACGCGCCGATGGCGTGCGCCGCATGATCGTCCGTCATGATGAAGATGATGTTCGGACGGTTTGAATTCTGGGCCTCCACGGCGCCGGCCATGGGCAGAACGGCGAGAGCCAGGACGAGCGCGACGACCGGGAACCGCATAGGGATCCTCCGAAGGCTGGACGTGCGACCGCGCTAGCGCATCGTGTGCGACGTCGCCGCGCGACATCAGGCCTCCTCCCAAAGAGGAGGATAGCGTCGAACGAAGCCGTGCTCATCGACTCGCAGAGTGGAGTTGAAGCCGTGATCAGGAGAACTGTAAACATACTCGCCGGTCGAGATGCGGCGATAGATCTGGCGGAGGCGCTCCAGCGTCTGCGTCCGATAGTCGTACCAGGCGGCCGTGACTTCCGCGCTGGCGCCGACGGAGAGGGCCAGGCGACGGATCGCGATCAAATTGGTCGCCGGTGTGAATCCCAGGTCGAGGTCGACGCAACCCGAAACGGCGGGCATGGCGCGACCTTGCACCATCCACTCCCCCGCGCCGTTTGACGTGATGTTGAGCCGCCTTCGTCCCGCGCTATCCATCACGCGCAGGGCGCCTGAACGTGTCGTCCAGTCAGGCGCCAACGTGACGGCGTAGGTGATCGCGATCAGTCCTTCGGTGTCGTGAAAGTGCGCGCCGCCGGCGAGGCGGTGGCCCTGTGGCGTTGATGTCAGTTCGGCGTGGTCGCGGCCTGGGAGGTCGAGTCGGCGCCAGTGGACAGAGGGCATCTCAACTCCCGTCAGATCTCGAGCCGGGCGGCCACGACACGTCCAGCGAAAGACGATTTTTCATCTCAGAGTTCTCACCACAGTTCGCCCACGCGCCACTCGGCTGTCAAGAGCGACGTCGTCTCGATCGTCGACGGCGTTCGCGGAAGACGGTAGATCATGACGAGTTCGTCGGCTGGTGTCGGTTCCAGCGCGCCGTCTCGCCGAATCGCCAGCGGACCGAGCCACGGCTCCCACCCGCGACGCGCATAGAACTCGGGCACCGCGGGCGAGAGTGCCGCAAGCTCCCACGCCGGGTCCGTGCGTACCGCGTCCACCAGACGCTCCATCACTGCCGTGCCGAAGCCACGACCCTGCCGGTCCGGAGCGGTCGCGACGGCTTCGACGTACGCCGTCCGCAGAGGCGGATGCCCCTCGGGCTGCAGCCATCGCGTCACCCACATGGCGTGGCTCGCCAGCACGCCGCGTTCGTCACGGGCGAGGACGTGGACGGTTCCAGCGAAGTCTTCGAAGAGCCGGGAGAAGTCTTCGCGGTAGGCCGTTTCGCACAGGGCGATGATCTCCGCCCTCGCCCGGCTGTCGAGCGCATCCGCGTGAACGACCTCGAGTTGGATCGACACGTTCCAGCGTAACGTAGTAATCGTCTGGAGGCATCGTGCAGGACAAGGTCATTGTGATTACAGGCGCGAGCGCCGGTATCGGCGCGGCGCTCGCGGAACAGCTTGGTCGTGAAGGTGCGAGCCTGGTGCTCGTGGCTCGCCGCGAGGACGCGCTCAAGGACGTGGCGTCCCGATCGGGCGCACCGCGTGCTCACCGTCGTCGCCGACGTCACGGTTCGCGATGACGTCCGCCGGGTGGTGAACGCCGCGATCGAGCGGTTCGGCCACATCGACGTGTGGGTCAACAACGCCGGCCAGGGCATCACGCGGCAGCCGTCTGAGCTCACCGATGAAGACATCGACCAGATGATTCGCGTGAACGTAAAGTCGGTGCTCTACGGCATCCAGGAGGTCCTGCCCCATTTCAAGGAGCGCGGCACCGGCCACGTGATCAATCTTTCGTCGGAGCTCGGTCGCATTCCCTACGCCGTGCACCGCTCCGCCTACAGCGGGGCCAAACACTTCATGAACGCGCTCACGGCGAATTTCCGCGACGAAGTGCAACTGACGCACCCCGGGATTCAGTTCTCGATTGTCTCGCCCGGAATCGTGCAGCACGGAGTTCGGTGTGCGGGCGCGGCATGGCGGACCGGATTCGCGCCAGTTCGCACAAGCGCAGACCGCGGAAGAAGCCGCGGCGGTCATCGCCGATGTGATTGTGTCGCGGCAAACGTGACGCGTATACCCGGCCCGATGCGCACCAGCGCGTGGTGGACTACTACGCGGGGCTCCTCGGATGACCATCGCCGAGTTCCGGCTGACGCTCAGCGACGATTCGCCACCAGCCGACCTGGCACCGGCGCTCGTCGCGTTGTGGCACGACGGCCGCGGCGACTGGAATGCCGCGCACAACGTGGCACAGGACATCGACGGCCCAACCGGCGCCTGGATTCATGCGTACCTGCACCGCAAGGAAGGCGACCTGGGCAACGCTGGCTACTGGTATGCGAGGGCATCCAAGCCAGCCGCGAAGGGATCGCTCGACGACGAGTGGGAGGCGATTGCGGCTACGTTGCTGAGAGACTCGACGTAGCCGCAATCGCCATCTGCTATTTGGCATTGGCTATTGGTTATTTGGAGATTTGTTGTTGGTTATTGGTTGTTGATCGGGGCAACTCAGGCCGAGCGCCACCCGAAGCACCCACATCCAATAACAAATGACAAATGACCAATCTCAAATAGCAAATAGTCAATAACCAATAGTCAATGGCGGGCGTCCCTCAGGGCGCTCTCAAAGCCCGCAAGCGCCCGCCCCACCATGTCGTCGTTTGCCGTCAGCGAGATCCTGAAGTAGCCCGGCATCTCGAAGATGTGGCCTGGCCCTACGAAGACGTCGTGGCGCGCGAGGATGCTGGTGAACGCGCGGTCGTCCGCGATCGGCGACCGCACCATCATGTAGAACGTCGCTTCGGGCTTCGTCACCTCGTAGCCCAGCCCGGTGAGCGCTTCGAACATGCGGTCACGCCGGCGCTGAAGTGCGGGCATGTCAATCGACAGTTGCTCCAGATCCGGCACGGCGCGCTGAAGCGTCGTGTTGGGAAACTGCCAGCCGCCGACGATCTGCGAGAAGAGCACGGCCTCTCGCAGGTCGTCTCGAGATCCCATCGACGGTGAAATCGCGACGTACCCGAGCCGCTCTCCTGGCGCCAGCAACTGCTTGCCGTAGGTGTAGAGCACCAGGGTGTGCGGAATACGCGAGCGCCGGGACTCACGAACGAGCGGCCGTCGAAGAGGATGCGGTTGTACGACTCGTCGGAGAGCAGAAGGATTGGCCGGCCGTTCCGCTGCGACGCGCGCGTCAGCACCGCCGGCGAGACGCGTCCAGCTCCTCCTGTGTGTAGATGCGGCCGGTCGGATTCTGCGGCGAGTTGACGATGATGGCGCGGGTTCGGGACGTGATGGCGGCCTCGACGGTCGTCGGCGTCGAGGCGGAATGCGGGCCCCGAGAGCGTGACGCGGACCGGCGTCGCGCCCATGACCGCAATCATCGACTCGTAGAAGAACCACGGCGGCGAGATGAAGATGACTTCGTCGCCGGGGTCGACGGTCGCGCGCAGCGCGATGGCGATCGCCGCGAACGTCCCGGGCGCGAGGTAGATGTCGGCTGGCTCGAAATCGAGGCCGGTCCGCGCACGAAGGGAGTTCGCGATTGCCTTGACGGCCGCCGGAATCTTCGTCGTGTACGCGAACCATTCCTTGTTTTCCGGGACGGCATGCCGCTGGATGGACTCGACGATGCCCGTCAGTGGCATCTCGTGCGGGTTGCCGAACACGAAATCGCAGATCGTCGGATCGCCGATGCGCTTCGCGTGTTCGGAGTGGTTCAGAAAGTCGAGCAGCGGGCGCAGGCCCGCTTGAATGGCGGCGAGACGGGTGGAGACGGTGGACATGTTCGCGGACCGGTTACGGATGCTTGCTGAGCGGTGACCGATCGCCGACGAGCCAGAGATGTCCAAAGGGATCGAAGAAATGGCCCTGCCGATGCGGGCCCCAGGGCGCATGGTGATTTCTAGTGTCCAACTGCGACCGGCGTCGAGCGCTCGCGCGATGACGCGGTCGGCGTCCCGAGCCTCTGCGGGCTGATTGTCGAATCGGAAAAATGCGCGCCGAGAATCTCGAACCGAACCCAGGTTACACGTCGCGCGAGCGGCTCCTACGCGTCGGTGACGGCGAGCATGACGGAGATGTGTGGTGACACGAAGCCGTCGACTTCTAGTCTAGGGCCTTACCCAGATAGAACTTGCGATGGCCGGAGGATACCCGTCCTGCGTCCCGAACACGACGTAGCCCTCACGCTCGTAGAAGGGTCGCGCCTGGAAGTCGAACGTGTCGAGGTACGCGCGAGTGCAGCCTCGTGCTCGCGCGGCGCGCCTCGGCGGCTCGGAGCAGACGACGTCCAAGACCTTGCCGGCGGAACGGCGTGTCGACCCAGAGCAGATCGACGAACAACCACCGCCAGGCCGTGTTTCCGTAGAGACCGCCGACGAGACCGCCTGACGCGTCACGTGCCGTAAGGGCGAGCTCCTGATAGTTGGCTGGACCGGCGTGCTCGACGTTGAAGGTCATCAGCCCGCGTTTGATCTCGTCGCGGATCCTGGTGACGTCGGTCGGACTGCGCCTCGGCGATCTCGATGCCCGCCGCGGTCGCCGGCCTCGAGATTGTCGGAACGATCGGCTTTCGGAAGCAGCGGATCTGGACCGTCTCCTCGAATCCGAGCGCCGCATGCGCCGATGCGCTCTCGATGTTGTCGAGCACGGCATCCGATGCGAACTCCGTGCAGCCCTGGCAGCTCGGCCCACCGTTCGGCAGCCGCGACGAGCGCGCGGCCGACGCCGTGACGTCTGGCCTCGGGCGCGACATACCAGCCCTCGAGAAACGCCACCCGATCGGTTTCGCAGCCCTCCGCGTACGCACGGATCGACAGCTCGGCAAAACCGATCGCCGGCCGTCGTCGTCAGCTGCAATCAGCACTTCCAGCGGCATGCTCAGCAGGCCGGCAAAGTACTTGTCGACCTCCGTCGCGTGCCAGGCCGACGCGTGTTCCGGCCAGAGCGCTTCGCGCATCCGAACCCAGACCGCCGCGTCTTCCTTCGTCGCGGAACGAATCTGGAACCTCATCCGACTTACGAGCTCCGCCAGGGTCTTACGTGCCGTTCTCCGTCACCGGCGCCTCGACCGGGCGCGGGACGACGCGCGTGAACTGGCCGCGCTGCAGGAGCTCGCGGCCCTTGCCGCCCCGGCCGGTGACCTCGTACTTGCCGGTGCTGATCGTCTGTTCGGCGCCGCGCGTGGTTTCGACGGTCATCAGATCGCGATCGCCGGCCGACGCGATGAAGCCGAGCAGGCGATCGTCCTGCTTCTGCAGCTTGATGAGGATGACGCCCCGGCCGGGGCCGGCCGAGGAAGTTGATCTCGTCCGCCTTGCAGAGCATCGCGCGCGCCTGGCGTGTGGCCGCGATGATGATCTCCGACCCGGTGATCCGCGCGACGCCGACGACCTCCGCGCCCTCGGCGACCCGCGCGAACCGCCGCCCGGCTCGCGTGCTCGGCTCCATGAAGGGCTCGAGCGAGAATCGCAGGCTGTAGCCGTCGCTCGTCACCGCCACCGCGTGAACCGGCGGCGCGACCTCGGGATTCTTCGACGTCATCACGCCGCCGCGCGCGTCGAGACTCAGCGCCGCGACGACCTTCTCGCCGTCCTTGAACTTGAACAGGCTCTGAATCGGCTCGCCGTAGCCGGTGGACGCCGGCACCTCGGTGATCTTCGTCGTGTACGCCGTGCCGAAGTTGCTGAAGAACACCACGCTGGCCCGCGTGCTGCCCGGGAGGACCGCCAGCACCGCGTCGCCCTCGCGCACGCGCGTGGCCGCGACGTCCTTCACTTCCTTCTGCCGCTTCACCCAGCCGTCGCGCGTGAGCGACGACGACGTTGTCTTCCTCGACGATGAAGTCGTCGGCCGTGTACTCCTCTTCCTCGACCGGACCGACGATCTCGGTCCGCCGAGCGTCGCCGTACGTCTTCTGCACGAGCTCGATCTCGTCGCGGATGATCTTCCAGCGGTTGACCTTGCTCTTGAGCAGCGCCTCGATGTCCTTCGCGCGCTTCCGCTTGTCGGCGAGCTCCTGCTGGATGACGAGGATCTCGAGGCGCGCCAGCCGGTAGATCTTCAGCTCGAGGATCGCGTCGGTCTGCTCGGCGTCGAGCGAGAACCGCTTCATGATCTTCTCGGCCGCGTCCTGCTTGCCGTCGGACTTGCGGACGATCTTGAGGATCTCGTCGAGCGCGTCGAAGACCGTCTCGAAGCCCTCGAGGATGTGGATGCGGCGCTTGAGCGCCGCCAGCTCGAACTCGAGCCGGCGCGTGACGACGTGGAGACGGAAGTCGAGGAAGTGCCAGAGGATCGTCGTGCAGGTCGAGCCGCTCCGGCTTCGAGACCGCGGGATTCTCGGTCGGCACGAGGCACGTCAGGTTCACGGGGAACGTGGACTGGAGCGGCGTGTGCTTGTAGAGATACGCCATCACCATCTTCGGGTCCGCGTCCCGCTTCAACTCCAGCGCAATCCGCACATCGTCCGTGGACAGGTCCCTGCACGTCGACGAGGTGCGGGCAGCTTGCGCGAGAGCGCGACGTCCGCGATGCGCTCGACGAGCATGGACTTGTTCTGCGTGTACGGCACGCTCGTGATGTAGATCGTCTGGCCCGCGCGTGAGTCCGGGCCTTTCTGCCAGGTCGCGCGCATCCGGATCGTGCCGGAGCCGGTGTCGTAGATCTCTTTCAGCTCGTCGGCGGTGTTGATGATCTGGCCGCCGGTCGGAAAGTCCGGCGCCTTGATGTAGCGCCGGAGCTGCGCCGACGACATCTCGAGGTCGGCGTCGATCATCTTCACGAGCGCGGTGCACACCTCGGTGAGGTTGTGCGGCGGGATGTTGGTGGCCATGCCCACCGCGATTCCCGTGGCGCCGTTGATCAGCAGATTCGGAATACGCGCCGGCAGGACGACCGGCTCATCGCGCGTGCCGTCGTAGTTCGGCCGGAACGCGACCGTGTCCTGGTCGATCTCGGTCAGCATCTCGTCGCTGATGCGAGCCAGGCGGCACTCCGTGTAGCGCATCGCGGCCGCGTTGTCGCCGTCGAGCGATCCGAAATTGCCGGATCCGTCGACGAGCGGATAGCGCAGCGAGAACGGCTGCGCCATGCGGACGAGCGTCTCGTAGAGCGCGGCGTCGCCGTGCGGATGGTAGTTGCCCATCACGTCGCCGACGACCTTCGCGCACTTGCGGTGCTTGGTGTCGGCGGTGAGGTTCTGCTGCCACATCGTGTAGAGGATGCGGCGCTGAACCGGCTTCAGGCCGTCGCGAACGTCGGGCAGGGCGCGCGACGTGATGACCGAGAGCGCGTAGTTGAGATACCGCTCCTGCGCGGCCTCGTGCAACGCGACGTGTTCGTCGTTATTTGGTGGTCCGCCCGGCGGCCTCGAGACGACGGCGGCATCGCCGTCCATGCGATCAAAGAGCGACGGGGATTTGGTGGGTTTCTTCTTCGCCACGGGGCGATATTCAGTACGGTTCCGGGTTCATGGTTTCGGGTTCATGGTGCGGGTTCAAGGTTCAGCGTTCCTGGTTCAGAACCCTGAACGTTGAACCCGGAACCAGAACCCGGAACCTGGAACACGGAACCTGGAACCGCGCCTTCACCTCCTGATTCCCAACATTCGCGCCACAAGCGTCGCGTGGTACGGCCGCAGATTCCGGAGCTTGCGGAGAATCACGCCCGGTCCGCCGCGCCGGAACTCGCGCAACCAGGTCGCGACGTACTGCGAGCCCATTCGGGATCGCGCGATGTCGAAGTGGAGGTCGTCGCTTCGACCCTGCGCGATGTCGTCGGTGAGGCGCTGGATTTCCGCCGAGATGCTTCGGCCAAGGTCGCCGTCAGCCAGGACCGTCCGTCCATCGTCTCCGATGGAGCAGGGCACGATCTCGTGCGAGGCGACGCGGTCCCCATCGAGCGCGATGCGAACAAAGAAAGTCCGCCGCGTCTCCTCGCGGCGCGATGACGCGACGAAGTTTCCCAGGCTATAGACGGCAATGCCGTGGTCGATTCGCTCGTATCCCTGAGGCACGTGCGGATGGTGCCCAAGGAAGACCGACGCCCCCGCGTGGATTGCGGCCCGCGCCAACTCGCGCGTTTCTGGGGCGGGATATGGATTGAACTGGGCGCCGGTGTGGCACGACACGATGACGGCATTCACCGAGGGCCGAAGCGCCGCGACGTCCGCTTGAACGGTCGGGATGTGCGGAAAGCAGCCGCAACGTACTCGTGCGCACTGTCCACCGCCATGTGGGCCGTGGCATAGGCGAGAAACCCGATCCGCTTCCCGGATGCCGTGTCGATGACCACGGGCCGGCGTGCCTCCGCGGCAGTTCCGGCCAACGCCGACGCACGCGGGACCGCCGTCCGCCATGTCGCGGAGCGTGCACTCGACGCCTTCGGCGCCGAAGTCGTAAAGATGGTTGTGCGCGAAGTTGACGACGTGGAAGCCTGCGTCGCGAAGCGCGCGGCCGATGCCAGGCGGACTGACGCGTTCCGGCTTACACCCGGGCTCGGCGCGACGAGCCACCGACACGGGGAACTCGAAGTTTCCGAACAACACATCGCCTCGGCCGAGCACTTCCTGCACCGGGCGAAGACTCCACGCCATGTCGCCGGCCACCTCCATCCGTTCACGGACGAGCCGTTGAACATGAGGTCGCCGACGGCGGTCAGGACAATGGGAGTGGAAGACACTTGTCGGTTCCAGGGTTCCAGGGTTCCACGGTTCCAGGGTTCTGGTTCAGGGTTCAGGGTTCAGGGTTCCGAACTCTGAACGCGGAACCCCGAACCCGAACCGTGGAACCCTGGAACGAGGAACCGAGTTAGTCCCTCCACTGCGCAATAAACACGTTCGTGTCCCCTTCTTTCGCCTGATTCCGGTTCGAGGCGAACACGAGCAGACGGCCGTCGGGTGAGAACATCGGGAAGCCGTCGAACGCGGGGCTGTGGGTCACCTGTTCGAGGCCCGTGCCGTCCTGGTTGACGAGATACAGGTCGAAGTCCCGGCCCTTCGGGTTCTTGTGGTTCGTTGAGAAGATGATGCGCTTGCCGTCGGGCGTGAAGAACGGCGCGAAGTTCGCGCCGCCGAGCTTCGTCACCTGGCGGAGGTTGCTGCCGTCCCGGTCCATCACGTAGAGCTCGAGATTGGTCGGCCGCCAGATCGCCTGTCTTCAGCAGGCTGAAATAGTCGTCGAGCTCGGCGCCCGGCTGCGGATGCCGGCCGCGGAACACAATCTTCGATCCGTCCGGCGAGAAGAACGGCCCGCCGTCGGGACCGGGCAGGTTCGTCAGCCGCCGCACGTCGGAGCCGTCGCCGTTCATCGAGTAGATCTCCATGTCGCCGTCGCGGACGCTCGTGAAGACGATCCGCCCATCCTTCGCGATCGTCGCCTCCGCGTCGTAGCCCGGGGTGTTCGTGAGCCGGGTGAGACCTGATCCGTCACTCCCGATCCGGAAGATGTCGTAGCTGTCGTAGACGGGCCAGACGTAGCCTTGCGCCATGCTCGGCACGGGCGGACACCCCGCGCCGGCCAGGTGCGTCGACGCGTAGACGATGGCCCGTCCGTCGGGCGTGTAGTGCGAGCAGGTCGTGCGGCCCTGTCCGCTGCTGACCAGCCGCTTGTCACCGCCGTCGATGGTCATCGTGTAGATCTGATCGCATCCGTGGCTGGCCGATGACTGGAAGCTGAGCCGCTTGCCGTCGAACGAGAAGTAGGCCTCCGCGTTCTCGCCGCCGAACGTCAGCTGGCGCACGTTCGCGAGATGCGTTTCCTGTGGGAGCGTGAGTGGGGCCGGCGCGGGCGCCTGACCGACCAGCGGGACCGAAACGGCGACGGCAACGGCGAAGATGACGAGGGCAGCGGCAAATCGGAACATGAACATGATGATATCGGTCCTGGGCCCGTTCTGAGATGCGCCGCATCCTTCACGTCGACATGGACGCCTTCTACGCGTCGGTCGAACAGCGCGATCGGCCGGAGCTGCGGGGACGCCCGGTCGCGGTCGGGGGCCAGCCGTCCAGCCGGGGAGTCGTGGCGGCCGCGAGCTACGAGGCGCGGACGTTCGGCGTCCGGTCGGCAATTCCGATGTCCCGCGCCGTACGGCTCTGCCCGGAGTTGACGATCGTGTCCCCCAATTTCCAGAAGTACCGCGCGGTCTCGCAGGAGATCTTCGCCATCTACCGGTCTGTGACACCGCTCGTGGAGCCGTTGTCGCTCGACGAGGCCTACCTCGACGTGACCGAGAACGCCTGGAACGAGCCGCTCGCCGTGAACGTCGCGCGACGGCTGAAAACCATGATCAAGGAGACCACCGGCCTCACCGCCTCCGCGGGCGTCGCGCCGAACAAGTTCCTCGCCAAGATCGCGTCGGCGTGGCGCAAGCCCGACGGCTTGACGGTCATCGCGCCGGAGCGCGTCGAATCATTCCTCCAACAACTGCCGGTCGACGCGCTTGTGGGGCGTGGGACCGGTCACCGCGCAACGGCTCCGGGAGGCGCGCATCGAACGTCTCGTGGACATTCGCACGGCCGATCCCACCGTGCTGCGGCGCACGGTCGGCAGCATGACGGACTGGCTGCAGAAACTCGCCGCGGGCGAGGACGACCGCGCGGTCGAACCCAACCGTCCCGCGAAGTCATCGTCGAGCGAATGCACCTACGCGGAAGACCTCACCGACATGGATCGCATTCGCGAGGAGGTCGCGGAGCTGGCACGCGAGAACGCCGAATGGCTGCGGAAACGCGGCCTCCTGGCGCGCACGGTCACGATCAAAGTTCGGTACGACGATTTCACGACGATCACCCGAAGTCACTCGCGTGCGGCCACTGACGACGTGGTGGAGATTGTCCAGCGCGCGGTGGATCTGCTCGCGAAGACCGAGGCCGGCCGCCGGCCGGTGCGGCTGCTCGGCGCCGGCGTTCATGGGTTCGCGACGCCAACCGAGTCAGGCGACGACGGCCGTCTGTTCTGACAAGCTCCCATCCGCGGAGCTCGCGCCGGACGATTGCCGCCATGGCGTCGATCCACGCGGGGTGCGTGTTGAGGCACGGCACGAGTCGGTACTCGCCGCCGCCGGCGGCTTCGTAGAGCTCGCGGTTGGTCATCCCCATCTCTTCGAGCGTTTCGAGGCAGTCGGCCGTGAACCCCGGACAGAGGACGGCGAGGCGCGAGATTCGTCGCGCCGCCAGGTCGCGAAGCGTCTGATCGGTGTACGGCTTGAGCCATTCCTCGCGGCCAAAGAGCGACTGAAACGACATCGTCACGCGATCTGCCGGCCAGTCCATGCCGGCGGCCAGCGCGCGCGCGGTCGCATGGCAGTGATCGGGATAGGGATCACCAAGATCAGCGAAACGCTTCGGCAGACCATGAAAGCTGATCAGCACGTGATCGGGTTCCCACTGCCCAAGCGCATCACGCACTGACGCCACGAGTGCGGCGATGTACTCGGGAGCCTCGAAATACGGTGGCACGGTGCGGACCGACGGCACGACCCGTCTTCGGCCGAGCACCTCGAAGACCCGCTCGAGGCTCGAACCGGTCGTCGCGCTCGCGTACTGCGGATACATCGGCAGCGCGACGAGCCGATCGCACCCGGCCGCGACGAGCTCGTCCACCGCGGCGGCGATGGAGGGACGCCCGTAACGCATCCCGACGGCAACATGAATCTCACCGCCGTCGGCGCGCAGCCTCGACGCGAGGGCGTCAGCCTGGGCCTGCGTGATCACCGCGAGCGGCGATCCTTCCGCGGTCCACACCTTCCTGTAGAGACGCGCCGAGCGCGCGGGACGCCGGGGCAGGACGCCGAGGTAGAGGATCGGCAGCCATTGCGCACGGGGAAGGTCCACGACGCGGCGGTCGCGCAGGAACTCATGAAGGTACCGGCGCAGAGCGCCTGAGGTCGGCGCGTCGGGCGTCCCGAGCTGCAGAAGCAGGATGCCCGTCCGGGACACCGTGGCCATGGTCCTCAGGCTACGGGCGGGCGGAGCGAGACCCAAGCCTGCGGACAAAGCCGCGACGTTCGGACAAAGCGGTGACACTTCGCCGCGGCCGGCTCGCTAAGATGCGAGAACCGTGCGACTTGCTCTGATTCACCAAACGCCTGGGGCCGCGCCGTGCCCGCCTGGCGCCGCGCGGTGGCAAACGTGTCTGCGCGACATGCTGTTCGTTCGCGATTCACCAGACGACGCCCTCGGCGATCGCGTCATGACTGGCGCCGACGCGTACGCGCTTCTTCTGGAAGTGGTTTGCGGACTTCGATCGCCGCTTGCCGGCTGAAACGGAAGTGCAGGCGCAGTTCAAAGCGTTTCTCGGCTCGCTCGATGCGGCGGCCAATCGCGATCTTTTGCGCGTCGGACAACGCGTGCTCGCTGACGCGAAGTCGATCCGCCAGCGACATCTCCAGGGTGTGGGCGTCGTCGCCTACGGACCGATGGCGGCGCGGTTCGTGCCGGCCGGACGACGCGTCGTGCTCGTGGGGACAGGCGCGCTCGCGGCGGATTTGTCGGCGGCGCTCGCCGGACGACATGAGATCCATCAGTGGGGACGAAAGCCAGGTGACGGACGACCTCGGTACCGATGTTGTCCACCGCGGCGCTTGGGACGGTCCGTTCGACCGAGGCCGTCACGCTCATCGTGGCCGCGCCTGTTCCGCAAACCGACATCGACGCTCTCGCTCGTTGCTATCCGCGCATCCTCGAGATCATCGACCTTCGAGGACGGCACGAGCGCCAGACGCCCGTCGGGGGTTGTCGACTGATTACGCTGGATGATCTCTTCCGCGAGGCGACACACCTTGGACCAGGAGCCGGTCGCATTGCCGCGGCGCGACGCGAGATCCGCGAGCTCAGTCTGGCGTTCGCGAACCGCGACGAGCTGCGTCCGTTCGGGTGGGACGACCTATGCGCGTGACGAACGCGTTCACGCAGGCGCTCGCCGGTCATCCGCAGGCCCGTCCGCCGATCTGGTGCATGCGGCAGGCCGGCCGGTATCAGCGCGCGTATCAGACGTTCCGCCGCCGGCATTCGTTCGAGACGCTCTGCCGCGATCCTGAGCTCTCGGCGAAAGTCGCGCTCGCGTCAGTCGAAGACTTCGACTTCGACGCGGCGATTCTGTTCAGCGACCTCTTGTTTCCGCTCGATGCCATCGGCCTCGGCCTGACGTATAGCGACGACGGCCCACAGCTGAAGCGTCGATTCTCGAAGTCCACCGCGGTCCGGCGCTCGCTCGACTCGATCGCGGCCGATCTCGCGTTCCAAGCGGAGGCGGTCGCCGCGACGCGACGTCAACTTCCGACGGACAAGGGCCTCATCGGGTTCATCGGCGGGCCGTGGACGCTTTTCGTCTATGCGGTGGAAGGCACCCACCGCGGCTCGCTGGCGCACGCGAAGTCGTCGATGGCGCTCTACCGGCGCTTCGCTCGAACGATCGTGCCCGTGTTGGAGCGTGCAGCGGCGCGGCAACTCGCGGCCGGAGCCGATCTCGTGATGGTCTTCGACACGGCAGCGGGCGAGCTCTCGCCCGAAGCGTTCCGGCGTCACATCGTGCCCGATCTCACGCGAATCGCGTCATCCGCGCCGGGCCGGCTCGGATACTTCGCGCGAGGTGTGCACCCGGCTCACTTCGACGATGGGCAGTCGCTGCCGGGCGCACTGGGCCGGCCATGGATTCGATTGGCGGTGGTCGCTCGCCGATGTTCTGGCCAGACCGGGGCGGCAGGGCTTCGTCCAAGGCAACTTCGATCCGGCGCTCCTGCACCTCGAGGGCCGACGGCTCGCGTCCGCGATCGAAGAGTTCCTGGCGCCGCTCGCCTCGCTGGAACCCGAGGTCCGGCGCGGCTGGATCTGCGGTCTCGGCCACGGCGTGCTGCCCGGTACGCCGGAGTCGAGCGTGCGCGCGTTCGTGAAGGCGGTTCGCCGGAGGCTCTGTTGAGCCGGCGCGGATCTGTTCGCCAAGTACGACGTGCCGGTGCCGCGGTACACGAGCTACCCGACGGTGCCGCAGTGGCATCGCACGCCGAGCGCGGACGAGTGGCCGGCGTCGGTGGCGAGGGCGCTCGAGGCGCCCGCCCGATCGATCGCCGTCTACGTCCACATCCCGTTCTGCGAATCGCTCTGCACGTTCTGCGGCTGCAACACGGTGATCACGCGGGACCACGGCCGCGAAGGCGCGTACGTCGATCTCGTGCTGGCGGAGCTCGACCTGTATCTCCGCGCCGTGCCCGGTCTGTCCGGCACGCCCGTGCGGCAACTTCACCTGGGTGGCGGCACGCCAACGTTTCTCTCCGGCGCCGCGCTCGGCACGCTGGTGGACGGACTTCGCGAGCGCCTGCCCTCGCAGAAGCGATGTCTTCGAAGGCTCGGTCGAGGTGGATCCGCGCGTGACCGACGTCACGCATCTCGAGGCGCTCGCCGCGCGTGGCTTCCGGCGGCTCTCGCTCGGCGTCCAGGATCTCGATCCGGACGTGCAGCGCCTGGTCAACCGCGCGCAGCCGCTGTCACTCACCGAGCGACCTCTGTCGAGTCGCGCGGTCGCTCGGTTACGCGTCGATCAACCTCGACCTCATCTACGGACTTCCCGGCCAGACCGAACGCACCATGGCCCGGCTCGTCGAGGCCGTGCTCGCGCTCTCGCCCGATCGCCTCGCGGTCTACAGCTTCGCGCGTGTTCCATGGATCAAGCCGGCGCAGCGGCGATTCCGCGACGATCAGGTGCCGGAAGGCGCGGCGAAGCGCGCGCTCTACGAAGCCGTGCGCGAGCCGCTTCTCGCCGACGGCTACATCGAGATCGGGCTGGATCATTTCGCGCGGCCGCACGACGCGTTGGCGAAGGCGGCCGAGGCGCGGCGCCTGCACCGCAACTTCATGGGGTACACGGACGTGCACACGGGCACGCTCCTCGGGCTCGGCGTCAGCGGCATTTCTGAAACGCCGGACTGCTATCACCAGAACGAGAAGGTGCTGACGCTGTACGAACGGCGCGTGCGCGCAGGCGAGATTCCGACGCTGCGTGGACACGTGCTCTCGACGGAAGACCGCCGCCGGCGCCGGAAGATCGCGGAGTTGATGACGACGTTCGGCGTGAGACTGGATCCGACCGAAGCCGAACGGGCGCCGCGCGCGCTCGAAGCGCTGCTCGAAGACGGCCTCGTTCGCCTCGACGGCGAGACGCTCACGGTCCCGGAAGATGGGCGCGCGTTCCTGCGCAACACGGCGGCGTTCTTCGACGAGTACCTCGGACGCGAACAGGTAACAGGGCCGACGTATTCCACCTCGGCATGAGTGCCGCCCGCGTAGTTGGCGCGGGCTTGAGCGGGCTCACCGCCGCCTGGCGGCTGGCCGAGGCCGGATTCGCTGTCGAGGTCGATCGAAGCCGCCGAACGGCCAGGCGGCCTCATCGAAACGATTGGCACACCGAACGGCCGCATCGAAGGCGCGGCTAACGCGTTCGTCTGGACTCCGTCGGTCGCCACACTCTTCGAGTCGTTCGACATCACGCCGCAGTTCGCGTCGACCGAAGCCGGGCGGCGATACATCTTCCGCGATGGCCAGCCGCGCCGCTGGCCGCTCGACGCCGCGGAAACGGTCGCGCTCGCGCTGCGGGCCGCACGCGGCGCTCTGACCGGACGATCGGCTCCAGCGGGTCGAGAAACTGTCCTCGAGTGGGGTGACCGCGTCTGGGGACCAGCGGCCGACACGCTGGCTCATTTCTCCCGCGCTGCAGGGCTTGTATGCGGCGGCGGCGGATGAACTTGCGGCAGGCGCGGTCGTCGGCGATGGCGGATCGCTTCTGCGCCGTGGCCGCGTCTCGAAGATCGCGAGGCCCGCCGGCGGCATGACCGCGCTGATGGATCGGCTCGTGGAACGGCTCCGCCAGCAGGGCGCGACATTCAAGTTTGGCGCGCGGCTCGAAGCGCTCGATCCTTCGGTCCCGACAGTCGTCGCGACAGGCGCGAGGGCGGCCGCGCCGCTCGTTGAGCCCCATGCCCCACGCCTCGCGGCGGCACTCGCCTCGCTGCCGATGACGACGTTGGCGTTGACGACGGGCTTCTTTCCAGCCAGACGAGCGCGATCTCCACGGGTTCGGCGTGCTGTTCCCGCGCGACTGCGGCGTGGAGGCCCTGGGCGTACGGTTCGACTCCGACATCTTTCCTGCCGATCAAGATCCGAAGTGGAGGGTGGAAACGTGGATCACCCGGCTGGATGGATCGAACGGTGATTTGCTCGACAGCAGCCAGTTGTGTCGAGCGGCCGCCATCGATCGCCTGGCCCTGACCGGACGCATCAACGACCCAGTCGACGTCGTGACAACGTATCAGGCCCGACGCGCTTCCGCTCTACGGGTCAGGCGTGCTGGATGTCCAGAGTCGGATGGCGGATCTCCCGCCGTGGCTCGCGCTGGCGGGCAACTACATGGGACGGCTTGGTGCGTCGAAGCTTCTCGATGTCGCCACGGAGGCCGCCACGCGAGTCGTGCGCCTGAACCACGCCCAGAGTCGTCGAACGGCGAGCGACACGCCGGTATAGACCAGCACCGCGCCGCCTGCACTGACGAGGCCCGCAATCGTCTGTCCAATGAATCCCCAGACTTCGCCAGTGTGGGCGAAGCGCAGGAACGTCCGCACCCGGCGGCCCGGCGTCTGCGCGGAGAAGTCTTCCCACTTCTCCGCCGGTCCTGTTCCGGCCATGGTCAGGGTTCCGCGCAGATTAGGTTGACCTGCGTCTCCGCGGTCGATCGTGAAGACGACCGGCTCCTGGGCCGAGGCCGGCACGCGAACCGTCACCATCGCCCAGTCGTCCTGATACGTCATCGCGCGGTCGACCATGCGATCGATGTCAGCTCGCTGAGGAGAGACCACGCGGGTCGCGGCGGCCGCGCCGCCACCTCGGCCGGCGCCCGGTCCTGGACCGCCCGCACGGCCGGCGGCCGGCGCGGGTGGCTCCTCACCCATGAGGCGATAGACGAGGTTGTTCGACCACGGATACGAGATGACGGTCGCCGAGTAGACGACGACCGCGAGGGGCAGCGCGGACCAGAACCCGATCGAGTTGTGCCAGTTGAAGTCACGCGCCTTGGCGCGCAGTCCGCCTCGGAACCAGGTGATGTTCCTGATCTGCGGCCACGTCAGCGACTTCGGCCACCAGAGGTACATCCCGCTGAGCACGACGAACAGGAACATGAGATTCGACGCGCCGGTAATGGCCTTGCCGGTGGGCCGTGAATCTCCGGCCAACGCCAGATAGCGGTGCCAGTTCGTCATCGTCGTAAAGAACTGACGCATGCCCTGTCCGGTGCCTTCGCCGTACACAGCGGCGGTGTACGGGTTCACGTACAGCGTTCGCGTGCCGGCGGCGACGGCTGCAGGGGCGTCGGCTTCGGCGCGCCACGCGATCGTGGTGGGCGACGCGGATTCATCGAACGCGACGGACGGCGTCGAGGATTTGGTCGACGCCCGCGCGCGTCGCGCCGGCGGCAGGCGCCGAGCGATAGTGCCGCGTGTCAGCCCACCACTGCATTTCCTTCTGGTAGGTCAATGCGACGCCGGTCACGCACATGATCAGGATGACGATCCCAGCCACGACGCCACAGACAAGGTGGGACCAGAACAAGACACGCCGAAGAACCGCCATCACAACTCCGTCCACTGCCGAAGCAGGTTGTGGTACACGCCGGTGAGCTGGACACTCGCGGGATGGTCCGGCAGGTCCTGGCCAATCGCGCTGAATCGCGGTGTCCAGATCGAACAGGATCGTGCGCTGGCCGTCGTCTCGCACCAGGCTCTGGATCCAGAAGAACGACGCGACGCGCGCGCCGCGCGTCACGGGCGTCACGTGGTGCAGGCTCGTCGCCGGATACAGCACCAGATCACCCGCCGGCAGCTTGACGCGATGGACGCCGTAGCTGTCTTCCACGCACAGCTCGCCGCCGTCGTACTCGTCGGGCTGCGAGAGGAACAGCGTGGCCGACAGATCGGTGCGAATGCGATGCGGCGTGCCGGGCACCTGACGAATGGCGTTGTCCACATGGCTGCCGAACGATCCGCCGCCTTCATAGCGGTTGAACAGCGGCGGGAACACCCGGAGCGGAAGTGCCGCCGCCATGAAGAGCGGATGGCGCTGCAGCGCGTCGAGAATCTGGGTGCCCAGTTCCTTGGCGACGATGTCCTGCTCGGAAATCTGCAGGTTGTCCTTCGCGCGCGCCGACTGGTGGCCCGCGGTCACTCGACCGTCGATCCAGTTGGCGGCATCGAGCCGATGCCGCGCGGCGGTGACCTGTTCCGCCGTGAGCACGTACGGGACGTGGAGCAGCATGGCTTAGAACCCCACGCTCGTGGTGACCTGCACGGACCGGCCGGGACCTGGAATGTAGTGGCCGCCGCCTACGCGGTCCACGTAGTGCTTGTCGCCAAGATTGTTCGGCGTTGACGCGCAACGTGAGGTGCGAGTTCAGCTCGTACGCGACGGTCGCGTTCGAGAGCCAGTAACTCGGCACGCGCAGGTCCGTCGTCGTGTTGCGAAACACGGCGTCCATGTACTGCGCGCCGCCGCCGACGTTCAGTCTCCGCGTGACGTTCCCGCTGATCCACAGACTGGCGGTGTTCTCGGGCGTCAGCGCGAGGTCGCGGCCCTCCTCGATAGGGTTGGCCGAATCGACGATCGCGCTGTCCATGAAGGCGTAAGAGGCAAACGCCATCCAGGTACCGGCGAGCCGGCCCGACGCGCCGACCTCGATACCCTTCACACGCTGCCGTCCGGCAAGCACAAACGGGTCGTTCGCGAGGTTGCGCGTGCGCGCGTTGGTCTTCTCGGTGTGGAACACCGCGCCGGTGAGCGCGAGGCGCTCCTCGGAGCACGCTCCACTTGGTGCCGACCTCGAAGTTGCGGGTCTTCTCGGGCTCGAGGTTCACGCTGTTCGCGGCGGTGTCCGAGGCGCTCAGCGCCGTGCCGACGTTGCCGGCGTCCGACGCTGGATTGAACGACGTGCCGTATCCCGAGGTAGACGCTGCCGTTCGCGCGCGGCTTGTAGACGACGCCACCACGCCAGCTCAGCATCGAGTCCGTGCGGCCGAGCTCGGTGACGTCACCGGTCGCGCGTGTCGTTTGCGTGAAGTCCACCTCGGACCGATCCCACCGGAGGCCGGCGGTGATTTGCACGCGACGGAGTTCACGTCGATCGGTGTCGAACAGGTACCCGCCGACCGTGTCCGGTCACGGAACGGCTTGGATTGCCAACAATCGGCGGCATCGCGTCCAGCGGCCGTTCCGCAGGATTCGGGAAGCGAAGGGTCGTCTGCGGCTGATTGGCCGTCTGCGCCGAGTTTTCGGTCGCGGTGACTTCCCGCCCCGCCTCGATGCCCATCGGCGAGGTCGTGATGGAGCACGCCCGTCGTCACTGTCGTGCCCAGATTCGTCTGGTTGAAGAACGCCTCGTTACGCATGTCACGGCGCTGAAGCTGGCGGTTGGGCGGACGCGGCGCCGTGATGGCGGAATTGCGATGCGTCTCGCCGTACCGCGTGGTGTTGCGGAGCGTGAGACCTGGACGGAGGTCGTGGTCGACATGCGCCGTGCCCATGTCGCTGCGAATGTCCTCAAAGTCGTAGTTCACGAGGCCGTAGAAGTTCGACTTGATCGACGGCCGGCGTCGCCTCGAACGCGCCGGTCGGAAACAGTTCGCCGGTCGCAGGGTCCGTGGTCGAGCCCCAAGGCAGACCGTAGTCCGGCACGTTGTCTTGCGAAACGTGGTGCGAGCTGAACGTGAACCGCGTCTGTCCAGTCAGACCGAGTGCGAGCGACGGCGCGATGCCCCAGCCGCTGTTGTTGACGACGTCACGACCCGGGACGCCGGCGTCCTGCCACATGGCATTCAACCGGAGCGCGCCACCGTCTGCCGAGCGCCTTGACCGGCGCGTTGAGATCGACCGTCGTCCGCTGGTAGCCGGCGTTGCCGATGCCGACCGTTCCCTGACGGATCGACTCCAAGCCGGCCGACTTCGTCACGAGATTGATCGCGCCGCCCGTCGAGCCGCGGCCACCAAATGCCGACGACGGCCCTTTGATGACTTCAACCTGCTCGAGGTTGAATGCGTCGCGCGAATACGGGCCGACGTCGCGAACGCCGTCCACGAAGATGTCGTTTGTGGCCGAGAACCCGCGGATGCGTGAGGGTGTCTCCGGGCAAACCGCCGCCGCCCTCACCGGCCTGCATCGTGATGCCCGGCACGTTGCGCAGGACCTCGCGCAAGCGTGGTGGCGCCCTGCGCCTCGATCAGTTCCTTCGGCACGACCGTGACGGTCTGCGGCGTATCGAGAAGCGGCGCCGTGAACTTCGGCGAGGTGACGACCGGCAAGCGCGTTCGCGGTCGACCTGCACGTCTTCCGAGACAGGCCGGACTTCGACGACGACGGTGCCCGTTGCCGGTGAGCCGGTGAGTCGAGCTGGCTATCGGAAAGGATCTGGCGAAGCGCGTTGTCAGCGGTGAGCATGCCGCGCGCGCCCGGGCGACGTCAGGTCGCGAACGAGCTCCGGCGCGACACGAACGGTGAGCCCGGTCGCCTGCTCGAACAGGCGAAGGGCCACGCTCAGCGGTCCGGGCGGAATCTCGAAGTGGAGGACCGGTGGATCCTGAACGCCTTGTTCCGGCTTCGCTTCACGTGAGGACGTGGAACGCGGCGGCCAGCACGTCCTCCGGGCGCTCCCACGGACCGATCGATTGTTCGACCTGCAGGATGATGGCTGACGCCGCCGGGTTGATTCGCGTCGGTTCGGCCGCGGCGACACGTGGACCGAAGGTGGCTGATGCGACGAGCGCGCCGACGGTCGTCCACGAAGGCGGGACCTGACGACGGCGACGAGTCTTGCGGGACAGAGAATGCCATGACACTGTCCTCTGTGGCGTGTCATGGCCGGGCTTCCCGCTACAATGCAGGTGCCGGACGGGCCATGCGTCACGCGCGTGGATAACGGTCTCGCCAGACTGACGTTCGGTACCCCGCCGGGTGTGACCGCACCCGGCGGGACCTTGTTTCGTTGATGCCCGAGCTGGCGCTAACTGAGATCCGTCTCAGTTGGCGAAGGCAGTCTAACTCCGACCAAAATGGTCCGTCAATACGCCCGACAAAAGGCGGACACGGGCGTTTTGCTCGCAAAGGACAATTGAACAGCACATGCACCTACGTGTCCTGAGCCGAGCGAGCGCCCTCGCCGTCCTCCAAGCGACCCTCGTCGAACGGGCGCTGACCGCCCGCTGGCCCGAGATCTCCGTCGAGCGGTTGACCCGGTCGTCGACCGGGCGACCGGGATCCCCAGATCGATCTGTGGGCCGCGACGGACAAGGGGCTGTTCACGTCTGACCTGTCGCAGGCGCTGCTCGAGGGCGCGGCCGATCTGGTCGTCCATTCGTGGAAGGATCTGCCGACCGCGGGCTCACCCGGGAACCATCGTCGCCGCGACGCTCGAACGCGCGGACCCGCGCGACGTCCTGCTCGTCAGGCGCGCGGTCGTCTCCGCGCGCCCATCGACGCTCAACGTGCTGTCGTCTTCGCCGCGCCGCGCCTGGCAGATCCAGGGATCCGCGCCGCGTCTGCTGCCGTGGCCCGTGACGGACCTGCGAGTCGCGCCGGTTCGGGGCAACATTCCGACGCGGCTGAACAAGCTCGTCAACGGCGACGGCGATGCCTTGATCGTGGCCAAGGCGGCGCTCGACCGCCTGCTATCGAGCGACTCGCCCGCCGACACGGTCGCGACCGTGCGCGCCGCGCTCGGGAAATGCCGGTGGATGGTCCTGCCACTGAAGGAGCATCCGGCCGCACCCGCGCAAGGCGCGCTCGCCGTCGAGATTGCCGCCGGGCGATCGGACCTGCTGGATCGTCTTCACGCCATTTCGCACGCGCCGACATGGGAAGCCGTCGAGCGCGAGCGGAGCATTCTCGAATCGTTCGGTGGTGGCTGCCACGAGGCGGTCGGCGCAACGGTGCTCATCCGCGACTACGGCCGCGTGGTGAGCGTTCGTGCGCGCGTCGGCGAGGCGCAGACCGAAACGTGGTCACTCGAAGCCGCGGGCGCGCTTCCTCCGCCGACGTCAGCTCAGGGCGTGTGGCCTCGTCCCGGATGAACGCGGCGGCGCGCGCCGGCGCAGCCTTCGCGTGGCGATGCCGAGTGACGACGTCGGATTCTGGATTGCGCGAGCCGAGGCGTTGCCCGCGGAATGGGACGTTCAGGCCGGCAGGATCGTGTGGGCTGCGGGACTCCGCACCTGGGAGCGTCTGGCCGGGCGCGGCGTCTGGGTCCACGGGTGCGCGGACGGGCTTGGCGACAACGAGCGCGCCGACATCGACGCGCTCGCCGGCCGGCCGATCGTGTGGCGACGTCTGACGCACACGGAATCGAGCGATCCGGACGCCCTGGCGACGTACGTCGTTGAGGAAGACGCGCCCGATCTCTCCGGACGGACGCATTTCTTCTGGACGAGCGGCAGCGCGTTCGCCCGGGCGCTGGCGCGTCAGCCTGGAATACGCTCCGCCTGGCACGCCAGCGGCCCTGGGCGCACGGCCCGCGCAATTCGTGAGAGTCTGGGCGCTGAAGGCCACCTCAGCCTCTGGCTGGACTATGACCAATGGCACACACACGTGACGTCCTGACCTCGACCCGACAGCCGTGGTCCCGGCTTCGGCTGCGTCATTCACCGCATCTGCGGGATCTCGTCGCCGAGACGACGTTCTCTGTCGCGCAGCTCATCCAGCCCGTCTTCGTCGTCGAGGACCTCGATGGCAGCGACCCCATCCCCGGCCTCGGCGACAACGCGCGTCACGGCGTGCCGTCGGCGCTGGAGTCGATCGCGCGCGACCTGGACGCGGGCGTGCGGCACTTCCTGCTGTTCGCCGTCCCTGGCACGAAGCGGCGAGCGGTCGCTGGACTTCTCGCACCTCGCGGGAACCGTTGGCGCGATCAAGTCCCGGTTCGGTGACGCGCTCCACCTGTGGGTGGACATCTGCCTGTGCTCGTCCACGACGCACGGGCACTGCGCGATCCTCGACGAGGAGCGGCGGGATCGATCTGGACGCGACGCTCGACGCGCTCGCGCGCTCGGCGGTGGACGCGGCCGAGCGCGGGCGCCGACGGCGTGAGCCCGAGCGACATGATGGACGGCCGCACGGCCAGACTGCGCGCGGCGCTCGACGAGCACGGGCACGGCCGCGTGCCGGTGATGAGCTACAGCACGAAGTTCGCGAGTCAGTTCTACGGTCCGTTCCGCGCGGCCGCAGATTCGGCGCCGCAGTTTGGCGATCGACGTCACTATCAGATCGACGTGCGCTCGCGCCGCGACGCCATCGGATCGAGCGTGCGATGCGCGAACGAGGGCGCGGACCTGCTCATGGTCAAGCCCGCGCTCACGTCACTCGATCTGATTGGCCCGATCGCGGAGACCACCGGCCTGCCGGTCGGCGCGTATCAGGTGAGCGGTGAGTACGCGAGTCTGGTCGCGCTTGCCGAACGCGGCCTGACCGATTTCGACCGCGCGCTCGCCGAAACGTGGCACGTGCTTCGTCGCGCCGGCGCGGCGTACGTGATCACCTACGGAGCGCGACGGGCGAAGTCCATCGGCCTGGCATGAGCCATCGCGATCTGTACGAGCGCGCCCTTGAAACCGCGCCGGGCGGCGTGCACAGCCCTGTGCGCGCGTTTCACGGCGTCGGCGGCACGCCGATTTTTTTTGCGTCGGGCCACGGCGCGCGGCTCACCGACGTCACGGGCCACAACTACATCGATCTCTGCATGAGTTTCGGCCCGCTGATTCTCGGTCATCGGGATCAGGTCGTCGCCGCCGCCGTGCACGAAGCGGTCGATCGCGGCTGGTCGTTCGGAGCGTGTGAGCCGTACTCGCTCGCGCTGGCCGAGTGGATCCGCGCGCGCGTGCCGTGGCTGGAACGCCTCCGATTCGTCTCATCAGGCACCGAGGCGGTGATGTCGGCGTTGCGTGTCGCGCGAGCCGCCACCGGACGTTCGAAGATCCTCAAGTTCGACGGCTGCTACCACGGCCACGCCGACGGAATGCTGGTACGCGCCGGGAGCGGCCTCGCCGGCCCGACGGCCGCGACGAGTGCCGGGATTCCCGCGGGCACGCTGGCCCACACGGTCGTCGCGCCACTCGATAGCGAGCAGGTCGATCGACGAGGTGTTCACAGGTCGCGGGCGATGATCTCGCGGCCGTGATTCTCGAGCCGGTACCGGCGAACTACGGGCTCCTGCCTCAACGCCACGCGTGGCTCCAGCACCTTGTCGACGCGATGCCGGAAGGCGGGCGCGCTCGTCATCCTCGACGAAGTCATCACGGGCTTTCGAAGCGGCCCGGAGGGCGCCGCGGGCGTGCTCGGCATCGTCCCGGACCTCGTCTGCTACGGCAAGGTCATCGGCGGCGGATTTCCGGTGGCCGCCTACGGCGGCCGCGCGGATCTCATGAACCTCGTCGCGCCGGCGGGCCCCGTCTATCAGGCCGGCACCTTGAGCGCGAATCCGGTGGGCATGCGCGCGGGCCTCGTCACGCTCGAGCAGATGGCGGATCGCGAAGGATGGATGGTGCTCGAGCGCCGGACCGAGACGTTCGTCGACGGACTGGCCGAGCGCCTTGCCGAATCCGGATCGGATCTCGCCGTCGCGCGCCACGCGTCGATCTTCTGGATTCATCGCCAGTCCAAGGACGGCGACCCGATCCGCCGGCCGGATCGCATCCCGTCTGACCAGGCGGACTGGTATCGCCGGTTCTTTCACGCGGCGCTCACGAACGGCGTCTATCTGCCGCCGTCTCCCTACGAAGTCTGTTTCTTGTCGATGGCGCACGACGACTTGACGCTCGCGCTTGCCGCCGACGCGCTCGTCGAGGCCGCACAGCGTCCGGAGGCCTCGTGACGCGACCGGACGGAAACAGCCGGCTCGCGTACGTGATGGCGGCCTGCTGGCTCGCGGTGACGGTGTCGCTTGCGTCGTGGTGGCTCTCCCTCGGTCTGTATTCGTTGCCTCAGCGTCTGCACCGCATGTTCATCTGGGAGGGCATCGCGTTCATCAGCCTGCTGCTCGCGGGCGGTGTGGCGATCCTGGTGGCGATTCGGCGCGAGCACCGGCGTCGTCAGTCGCTCGAAACGTTTTTCCTGTCGTTCACGCACGACCTGAAGACATCACTCGCGAGCGTGGAGCTGCAGGCGGAGGGCCTGCGGGAGGACTGGCCCGAGGGCGCCGCGCCGCACGTCGCTCGACCGGCTGCTTCACGACACGGTCCGCCTCCAGATTCAGCTCGAGAACTCGTTGTTCGTCGCCCAACCGGACGGCCGGCTCCTGTCGGAACGGGTACGCGCCGGCACCGCGATTGCCAGGCTGGCTGAGGACTGGCCGGAACTCAAGGTCGACGTCACGGGCGACGCCGACGTGACCGCGGACCAGCGCGGTTTCGATGCTGTGATCCGAAACCTCCTGCAGAACGCGGTCGTGCACGGCGGAGCGCGGACGCGTCGCCGTGGACATCGAGCCGCTGAACACCGGCACGCTCATTCGGATTGACGTTCGCCGACGATGGGCGGGGAGTGCCGGCGGAAGCCTTCGACGAGCTGGGTCAACCGTTCGCGCGCGCCGGCAACACCGCGGGATCGGGCATGGGGCTGTTCGTGTGCCGGCAGCTCGTCACACGGATGCGCGGAGTCCTCCGGTTCGTTCGACCAGACGAGGCGCGGCGAGGGCTGACGGTCGTCCTCGAGTTGCCGGGAGCGCGATGATGCCGCGCGTGCTGCTGGTCGAAGACGACCTGTCGTTGGGCCGGACGCTCACCGAACGCCTCGAACGCGAGCGTCTCGAGGTCGTGTGGGCGCGCACGATCGCCGAGGCCCAGGCGCAGTTGCCGGGCCAGAGCTGGGACCTGGCCATTCTCGACGTCAAGTTGCCGGATGGATCCGGCTTCGGCCTGGCGCGCGAGCTCAAGCGCACGTCTCTCACGCCGATCATGTTCATGACGGCGCTGAACTCGGCGGAGAACCGGCTCGAGGGCTTCGAGATTGGCGCCGACGAATACCTGCCCAAGCCGTTTCACCTGAAAGAGCTCATCCTGCGCGTGCGTCACGTGCTGGCCACACAGCGCGTGCCCGAGGTCGTGCATGCGCGCGGACGCACGATCGACCTGGGAGCGCTGTCGGTGGTGGGGCCCGACGGCGAGCGCGCGTTCCTTCAGGTCCGCGACGGGCACGTGCTGAAGATTCTGCTGACAGCCGCGCCCGCCGTCGTGGACCGCGCGGAGATTCTCGATCAGGTCTGGGGACGGGAGCAGTTTCCCACGCCCCGCGCCGTGGACAACGCGATCGTCCGGTTGCGCCAGGCGCTGCAGGACGATCGCGGACGGCTGATTCGCTCCGTCCGCGGCGTCGGCTACCAATGGGCGCCGGATTCGGACGTGTAGGACACCGGGTTTCCTGCGATCTTCAGAAACCCGGTGTCTTGTCATCGCTGCTCGATCCTCACCTTCGTCACGAGCACCGGTTTCAACGGTGTCTCGCCGTCCACCGGCACATTCGCGATTCGGTCCAGCGCCTCGGCACCACCTGTCGACCCGCGCGAACACCGTGTACTTGCCGTCGAGCGTCCGGCACTGTCCGATGCAGATGAAGAACGACGTCGTCGCGCTCGCCGGATCCTCGCCGCGCGCCATCGAGACGATGCCGAATTCGTTGGGCGTCTCGGTGAACTCGGGAGCCTGCGTTCGCACGAGTCGCATTTGTGCGGCGTGAGCGGCGTCTGGCGGAAGTTGATCGCGCCGGTCTGCACGACGAAACCCGGCGCAACGCGGTGGACGAGCGTGTTGTCGTAAATGCCGGCGTGCGCGACGCCGAAGAAACTGACGGACGGTCTCGGGCGCCTTGTCGGGCAGCATCTCGAGCTCGAGCGCCCCCAGGTCTGTCTCGATGATCGCGCGATAGCGGCCGAGCTCCGCCGGACTGTCTTTGACGAATGGCTCGGACCGGCGTGTCGCGAATCGTGACCGCCTGTGACGTCGACGCGCGCGCGCGGCCGTCCGTCGGCGTCCGCCTCAACCGCCGAGATCTGCTGGACGATCTCGAGCCCATCCACGACGCGCGCGAACACCGTGTACTGGCCGTCGAGCGCTGGCTGGTCGGTCACCGCGACAAAGAACTGCGAGCCGGCGCTGTCGGGTCGCGACGGATCGGCCACGGCGGAGACGGCGCCTGCGGTGTGTTTCTCGGCGTTCGGCTCCCGGCTCACTTGATTCAGCCCGCCCTGTCCCCAGTCCGCCACTCGAGCCGGATCGCGCGTGAACGGATCGCCCCCCTGAATCACGGCGTACTTGACGACGCGGTGAAACGCGGTGCCGGCAAACCCGCCGTCACGCGCGATCTTCATGAACAACCCGACGTGATTCGGCGCCGCGTCCGGGAGCAACTGGAGGACGAACGTGCCGAGCGAGGTCTCGACGACCGCCTGCTTGCCCCGCATGTCGCTCGAGCGAATAGGGCGTCTTGAAGGGCGCCTGGGCGTCGCAGAGATCCCACGGTCGCGGCGAGCATCAGTGACGAGCATGAACCGGCGCATGGCCCGCATTGTAGACTCCAGTTCATGAGCAAACGCGCGTTGTCGATCGTCGCCATGGTGCTTGCCGCTGCCTGTTCTCAGACGCCACCCCCGGCGGCCTTGAAGGTCGCCGAGATGCCGTCACTCGACAGCGCGACGATCCTGGCGGACATCAAGCAGTTGTCGTCCGACGAGTTCGAAGGGCGCGCGCCCGGTACCAAAGGCGAGGAACTGAGCGTCAACTTCATCGTCGATCGGTTCAAGGCGGCGGGTGTCGAGCCCGGCAACCCGGACGGCACGTGGACGCAGAAGGTTCCGCTCGTCGGCATCACGCCGTCGAAAATGTCACCGCTCACCGTGACACGCGGCGGACGGACGCAGTCATTCCGTCCTCGCGATCAGGTCGTCGCGTTCAGTCCGCGCGTGACCGACGCCGTGAGCATCGAGAAGTCCGAGATGGTTTTCGTCGGCTACGGCGTGCAGGCTCCCGAGTTCGAGTGGGATGACTTCAAAGGCCTGGACGTCAAGGGCAAGACGCTCATCGTGCTCGTGAACGATCCGCCGATCCCGCTCGACCCGGCGAAGCCGGACGCGCTGAACCCGAAGATCTTCGGCGGAAATGCGATGACGTACTACGGCCGCTGGACCTACAAGTACGACAAGGCCTCGGAGCTTGGCGCCGCCGCGGTCTTCATCGTTCATGAAACCGGACCGGCAGGCTATGGCTTCAACGTCGTGCAGGGATTTGGCGGCGAGCGATTCGATCTCGTGACGCCCGACGGCAACATGTCGAAGGCGGCGATTCAGGGCTGGCTCTCGCTCGAGAGCGCGACGGCACTGCTCAAGGCGTCCGGCCAGGATCTCGCCGCGCTGAAAGCGCAGGCGAAGACACGCGAGTTCACACCTGTGCCGCTCGGCGCCACGGCGTCAATGTCATTCCAGCAGACGCGCCGGACGATCGACTCGCAGAACGTCATTGGAAAGATCACCGGCGAGCGACCCGGCCCTTCGCAACGAGTACGTCGTCTACATGGCGCATTGGGACCACCTTGGCATTGGCACGGCGGTCAATGGCGACACGATTTACAACGGCGCCCGTGACAATGCGAGCGGCGTCGCGCGTGATGCTGGAGCTCGCACGCGCGTTCAAGAAAGTGCAGCCCGCGCCGAAGCGCACGATCCTGTTCGCTGCGGTCACGGCCGAGGAGTCCGGCCTCCTCGGCTCCGCGTACTACACCGCGTTTCCTCTGTATCCGCTCACGAAGACACTGGCCGCGATCAACCTGGATGCGGTCAACGTGTGGGGCCGGACGACGGATGTGACGATCGTCGGGCTGGGCGCGTCTGACCTCGACACGTACGCGCGCGAGGCGGCCGCCGAGCAGACGCGGGTTCTGCGTCCCGATGCCGAGCCGGAAAAGGGCTTCTACTACCGGTCGGATCACTTCAACTTCGCGAAGGCCGGCGTGCCCGCGCTGAATCCGGGCGAGGGCTCGAGTTCGTCGGGCGGCCCGCCCGGCTACGCGGACGAGAAGCGCAAGGAGTGGACGTCGACGGACTACCACTCGCCGTCCGACGAGGTGAAGGATTGGTGGGACCTGTCCGGCGCGGCCGAGGACGGCAAGCTGTTCTTTGCCGTCGGTTACCGCGTCGCGAACGCCGACCGGTTTCCGGAATGGTCCGTCGGCAACGAGTTCCGGGCGATCCGCGAGAAGTCGCTCGCGGGGGCGGCGTCACCGCCCCGCTGAGCGCAGGAACTCCGTCCGCGTCGCCCGGGTCTTCTCGGACCATTCGAGCATCTGGGCCGAGAGATCCAGCGGGTACGAGATCTTGACGTCGGTGATGGCGCCGTCGGTGCCGCGCACGGCTTCGAGCTTCGGCATCACGAACCCCGTGTAGGACGGCATGTTCAGCTGTGTCGATGCGCGCGACGACCTCGTCGCGCAGCTTCGGATCGAAGTGGATGCCATAGGTGTCGAAGAGCTTGGCGGCTGCCGCGTAGTCGCCCTCAGATTTGATGCGCTGCACTTCGCCGAGCAGCCGGCCCACGCCCTCGCGAAACGCCGCCGGATCCACCATCACGAGGAACGTCTTGCCGTCGCGCTGACGGCGCTCGATGGCCTTCGTGTTGGCGATGAGCCAGTGGATGATCATCTGCCGCGTTGCGCATGTGCGACTGCTCGATTTCCGTGCCCTCGCGCACTCGCCGCAGTTGGACGAGCGCATTGCGCGTGTAGCCCTCGTACTCGGCGCGGACGATGTCCGCCTGGTCGGCTGCGGGCATCAGGCCGAGCTCCGCGGTTTTCGGATCGGCGATGAAGTACAGCCCAATGAGATCGGCGCGCGCCTCCTCCAGCGCGGAGAAGTGCTCCTTGATGAACGCCTGCGGACTTGCCGTTCACGCGGTCCGAGAGCCGGCCCGAGGCGTGGCCGATCGCTTCGTGCATGTTGGTCGTGATCTCGCCGCCGAGGCCGCCCCACTTTTCGGCGCGGGCTGACTCTTCAGGCGTCCAGGAGAACTCGTTTCGCAATCCGGGACTGGCCGACTTGTCATACGCCTCGCTGACGTTCGACAGCGACACCGACTTGCTGCCGTTCTTCTCGCGCACTTCTTCGTCGTTCGGCAGGTTGATGCCGATGGGCGTGACCGGGCCCGCGTCGCCGGTCTCGATCACGACGTCGATCGCGTTGGCCGTGATGCCGGTCACGTTCGGCTTGCGATACTTCGGATCCCAGGGCATGCGGTCTTCGAACCACTGCGCCTCGGCGGCCAGCCGCTGAATGGCCGCGGTCTTCTCGCGATTCACGTAGAACACCAGCGCCTCCCACGAGCCCTTGGCGCCGCGGGCATCGAGATAGACCTCGGTGAACCCGTTGATCGTGTCGACGGGCGACGCCTTGTCTTCGACCCAGGCGACGTCGTACGCGCGCCGGTCAGTGGCCTCGCCCGTGCGATACCACTTCACGAGCGCGTCGAGCGCGCGCGCCATCGCGGGCGTGGCGCTCGCCTTGGCGGCCTCGAGATGTTCGACGATGGCGCGGATCTGCGGATCGTAGCGGCCGCCGACGCGATAGACCTCTTCGACGAGGCCGCGCGGGCCTTTCACGAGGCGCGAGTTCAGCGGGTAGCGCTCCTTGAAGCCAGCGAGATCCTTCAGTCGTCACGCCGCGATAGAGGTTGTTGCTGCTCGCCGTGAGGATGTCCACGCCGGGGCCGGGATTGCGATTGGTCCTCGACGGCTTCACGTTCGGGTCGAAGAACATCGGACCGAGTCTCGTCGAGCAGCTGATCGAGCGACTCGCCCGGCGCGGTCGGGAACGTCGCGCCGGCGCCGGCGGCCGCGCGCGCGGCGTCAGCCAAGGCCTGCGGCGTGAGGTTCAGCACGAACTTCCGCGCGGTGAGGTTGTTGTAGGGCCCGGTGTTGATCCAGAAGAGCGTGGTGTAGCGGCGAATCTCCGCGAGCGATTTCGGATCGACCTTCGTCGAGTGCGTCAGGATCGCCTCGAGCACGTCGCGCATCTCGAGCGCGTCGGCCGAGACCTGGTCGTAGAAGATGTCGCGGCCGGCAATCGCTGCCTCGGCCAGGTGCCAGATCAGGACCTTCTGGTCCAGTGGCAGCGCGGAGAACCCGTCCGCGTACAGCTGGACGACTGCGGCGTCGTCTACCCGTTCGAGCAGGTACTTCCGCTGTTCAGCCTGAGGTCGGGAGCCGGGGCCGGAGCAGGCGTCGAGCAGGCCGCCGTCAACAACACGCCAAGCGCGAGAATGCGTCGCATCTGAAGATGATACGGAGGGACAGAGCCCTTTTCCACAGATCAGCTCAAAAGGGGACAGAGCTCGGCAACCATGGTGCCGGGCTCTGTCCCCTTTTGAGCCGTTTCTGTGGAAAAGGGCTCTGTCCCCCTGTGGACTACCCAATCCAACGTTCGGCTTGCTCGATCGTGACGCCTTTGCGGGCGGCGTAGTCCTCGATCTGATCGCGGCCGATGCGGCCGACGTTGAAGTACTTGGCCTGCGGGTGGCTCAGGTAGAGGCCGCTGACCGAGGCCGGCGGCATCATCGCGAACGACTCGGTCAGCGTGATGCCGACCGCTGGCGCGTCGAGCAACTCGAACAGCGTGAGCTTCTCGCTGTGATCCGGACACGCGGGATAGCCGAACGCCGGCCTGATTCCGCGGTACTTCTCGGCGATCAGAGACTCGTTGGACAGCGACCTCGTCCTTGCCGTAGCCCCAGTCCTTTCGCGCCTGCGCGTGCAGGTACTCGGCGAACGCCTCGGCCAGCCGGTCGGCGAGCGCCTTGATGATGATGGCGTTGTAGTCGTCGTGGCGCCTTCTCGTACTCGCGCGCGAGCTCGTCGGCGCCGATGCCCGCGGTGACGGCGAACGCGCCGATGTAGTCCGGCGCCAGCGACTCCTTCGGCGCGACGAAATCGGCCAGCGATCGGTTCGGCCGGCCGTCGGCGATGATCTCCTGCTGCCGCAGCATGTGGAACCGCGCGACGACATCTCGTCGCGCGTCGTCGCGATACACCACGATGTCGTCGCCGATCGTGTTGGCGGGCCAGAATCCGTACACGCCGCGCGCGGTGAGTCGCTTCTCCTGAATGATGCGCTTCAGCACGACCTGGGCGTTGTCGTAGAGCTCGCGCGCCGGTCCGCCAAGCTGCGGATGGTCGAGGATTTCCGGGAAATCGTCCCTTCAGCTCCCACGCCGAGAAGAAGAACGTCCAGTCGATGAACGGGACGAGCTCCTCGATCGGCGGCTCGACGACGCGCCGCCCGACAAACCAGGGGACGGGCAGCTCGAGGGTGTCCCAGTCGGTGCGCAGGTGATTCGCGCGCGCATCGGCCAGCGTGAGCAGCGGCTTCTGACGGCGCGCGCCGTACCGCTCGCGCAGCGTCTCCTGGTCACGACGCACGGTCGTCATGAAGCGTGTCGCGCTGGCGGTCGCTCAGCAGGCTCGACACGACGTCGACGGCGCGCGACGCGTCGAGCACGTGCACGGTCGCGCCGCTGAACTCCGGCGCGATCTTCACGGCCGTATGCTGCCGGCTCGTCGTGGCGCCGCCGATGAGCAGCGGCATCGGCACGTGCCGCCGCTCCATCTCCTTGCGCGACGACGACCATCTCGTCGAGCGACGGCGTGATGAGCCCGCTCAAGCCCGATGATGTCCACCTTCCTGCTCGGCGGCCTCGCTGAGGATGCGGTCCACCGAGACCATCACGCCGAGGTCGATGACCTCGTAGTTGTTGCAGCCGAGGACGACGCCGACGATGTTCTTGCCGATGTCGTGAACGTCGCCCTTGACCGTGGCGAGCAGGACGCGGCCGTTCATTTCGCGCTTGACGGCCGACGCCGAGCCGTCGGCTCTCCTGGTTCATGAACGGCTCGAGATACGCGACCGCGCGCTTCATCGCGCGCGCGCTCTTGACCACCTGCGGCAGGAACATCTTGCCGGCGCCGAACAGGTCGCCGACGGTCTTCATGCCGTCCATGAGCGGGCCCTTCGATCACGTCGAGCGGCCGGCCCAGCTTCTGCCGCGCCTCTTCGGCGTCGGCCTCGATGAAGTCCACGACGCCGTGCACGAGCGCGTACGACAGGCGTTCGCCGACCGGCTTCTCGCGCCAGGCCTCAGCGTCCTTCTCTCTCTTCGTGCCTTTGACCTCCTCGGCAAACGTCACGAGCCGCTCGGTGGCGTCCGGCCGGCGGTTGAACAGCACGTCCTCGACGCGCTCGAGCAGGTCCGCCGGAATGTCCTCGTACACGGCGAGCTGGCCGGCGTTGACGATGCCCATGTCGAGGCCGGCGCGGATCGCGTGGTAGAGAAACGCCGCATGAATGGCTTCGCGCACGGTGTCGTTGCCGCGGAGCGCGAACGAGAGATTGCTGATGCCGCCGCTGATCTTGACGCCCGGACAGGTCGCTTTGATCAGGCGCGTGGCCTCGATGAAGTTGATCGCGTACTCGTTGTGCTCCTCGAGACCGGTCGCGACGGCGAGCACGTTCGGATCGAAGATGATGTCGGACGGAGAGAAGCCGGCGCGCTCGGTGAGCAGCCGGTAGGCGCGCTGGCAGATCTCGACCTTTCGCGCGACCGTGTCGGCCTGGCCCGTCTCGTCGAATGCCATCACGACCACGGCCGCGCCGTACCGGCGCACGAGCTTCGCCTTCTGCAGGAAGTCGTCTTCGCCTTCCTTCAGCGAGATGGAATTGACGACCGGCTTGCCCTGCACGCACTTCAGGCCGGCCTCGATGACGGACCACTTCGAGCTGTCCACCATGAACGGCACGCGCGCGATCTCCGGCTCCGTCGCGATGTAGTTGAGGAACGTCGTCATGACCTGCTCGGAGTCGAGCATGCCCTCGTCCATGTTCACGTCGATGAGGTTGGCGCCGCCCCGGACCTGCTCGAGCGCGACGGCGGCCGCCTCGGTGAACTGGCCGTCCTTGATCAGCCGCGCGAACTTGCGCGAGCCCGTCACGTTCGTGCGCTCGCCGATCATCTGGAAGTTGCTGTCGGCGCGGATCAGCGAGCGGTTCGAGACCCGACAGACGCATCGGCGCTTCCTGGCCGTCGGCCGTCACGACGGCCGGATACGGGCGCGGCGTCACGCCTTCGACCGCGGCACGGACCTTCGCGATGTGGTCGGGCGTCGTGCCGCAGCAACCGCCGAGGATGTTGACGAAGCCGCTGGCGGCGAAATCGCGGAGCAGCGCGCCGGTCTCCTCCGGCTGCTGGTCGTACTGGCCGAACGCGTTCGGCAGGCCCGGCGTTCGGGTACGCGCTGACCCAGCACTCGGCGATCCGCGCGAGCTCGGCGATGAACGGCCGCATCTCGGCGGCGCCGAGCGCGCAGTTGATGCCGACCGCCCACGGCTTCGCGTGCTCCATCGCGAGGTAGAACGCGTCGAGCGTCTGGCCGGCCAGCGTGCGGCCGCTGCGGTCGGTGATCGTGACCGAGATCACGAGCGGAACGTCGACGCCTTTGGCCTCGAGCACTTCCTGCAACGCGACGATGGCCGCCTTCGTGTTGAGCGCGTCGATGATCGTCTCGATCAGCGAGCAGATCCACGCCGCCATCGACGAGGCCGCGGATCTGGTCGACGTAGGCATCGCGCATCGCGTCGAACGTGATGTTGCGGAAGCGCGGGATTGTCCGACGTCGGGCGAGATCGACAAGGTCCGGTTCGTCGGCCCGATCGATCCGGCGACGAATCGGCGCGAGTCCGGGAACTCGCGCATGAACGCGTCCGCCGCCGATCGCGCGACGCCGCGCGCCTTCGAGATTCAGGTCGTAGACCAGCGCTTCGAGGCCGTAGTCGGACTGCGACACGGCGTTCGCGTTGAACGTATTCGTCTCGATGATGTCGGCGCCGGCGTCGAGATACTGGCGGTGGATGTCGCGGATGATGTCGGGCCGCGTCAGCACCAGGACGTCGTTGTTGCCCTTGAGATCGATGCCGTGACCGGCGAACCGATCGCCGCGGAAGTCACGCTCCTCGAGCCGGTGGCGCTGGATCATGGTGCCCATGGCGCCGTCGAGGATGGCGATGCGGTCGGTCAGCAGTTGGTCGAGCCACGCACGAGCTGTCATCAAGTCCTCTGTTCAGCGGGATATCCCGCGATGCCCGAGAGGTCGAGCTCTGTCCCCTTTGGGCTGGATCTGTGGAAAAGGGCTCTGCCCCCTGCGATGAGCACCGCGAACGGGTCGCCGGAGCGGCGGGAGCCGACGCGGACGATCACGTCCTCGAACCCGGCGCCGACGAGGAGCCGGCGCAGCCGGTCTTCGCTGAAGCCAAGCCACTTGTCGCCAAGCGTCGGGCCGACCCAGGTCTCGTCGTGCTCGCGAAGATCGAGAACGATCACGCGGCCGCCAGGACGCAACACCCGACGCGCCTCAGCCAAGCGCGGCCTCGGGCGGGTCCGCATGGTGGAGCGCCTGCGAGAACACGGCGACGTCGATCGATCGGTCCTTCAGCGGCAGGCGCTCGAGCGCGCCGCGCTTCCAGACGATGTTCTTGACCTTGCGACGATCGGCCATCGCCTTGGCGCGTGCCAGGACCGCGGCGGACCGATCGACGGCGATGACACGACGCGCCCAGCGCGCCGCCTCGATCGTCAGATACCCCTCGCCGCACCCGAGGTCGGCGACCTCAACGGCCGGCAGCAGCATGCCGAGCGCGCGCGACCAGGCGGCCCAGCTCCGGCCCGGCACGAGCTGACGACTCTCGTTGCCCGCCGCCGTGTTCGAGAAGCTCTCCTTCCGCACCCGCCGCACTTCCTCAATCCGCGCATCGTCGGCGCGCGTGTCGGGCCCGGTCCGCGCGAACTCGGCGGCGAGCCAGGCCCAGAGCGACGCGCGCGGGCTGGTGGACTCCTCCGCGTCGGGCGCGAGGCGATGAACGGTGAACGACCCGCGGCGTTCCTCGACGATGAGGCCGGCCTGTCGCAGCAGGCCGAGATGCCGCGAGACGCCGGACTGGGCCAGACCCAGCACGGCGGTGAGCTCCGAGACGTTCAGCGCCTCGCGCGACAGCACGCGCAGCAGGCGCAACCGCACCGGGTCGCCGAGGAGCCGCAGGAGCGCCGAGGCCTCCTTCATATCCACTAATCTACATTCGTGGATGTCGATTTGACAAGCCGTCGGTCATGCGGCTCGCAGCTCGTCACCGCCGACTCGCGGCCTCGGCCACCGCTACATGACTAGGATCGCGGCATGAACGCTATCCGGCGGGGCCCGGCTGCTCCCCTTCTGGTGCTGGCCCACGGCGCGGGCGCGGGCGAGGCACATCCCTGGATGTGCGCGTCGCCCGGGGGCTGGCCGCGCACGGCGTTTCGGTCGTGACCTTCGAGTTCCCGTACATGCAGGCGGGCCGCAAGCGTCCCGACCAGGCGCCCGTCCTCGAAGCGGCGTATCGGGCGGCGTGGGAAGAGGTCATCGCGGGACACGCCGCCGGACACGAAGCGCTTCGCCGGCGGCAAGTCGATGGGCGGACGCATGGCTTCGCAGGTCGCCGCCGCAAACGGATTCGCGCCGCCGGCGGCCGGGCTGGTCTTCTTCGGCTATCCACTGCATCCGCCGGAAGCACCAACCAAACGACGCGATGCGCATCTTCCGCGCATCGACGCGCCGATGCTGTTCATCCACGGCACTCGCGATCCGTTCGGGACGCCGGACGAGATGCGGGAGCTCACTGCGAGCCTGCCGACGTCACGCTTGCACCTCGTCGAGGGCGGCGACCACTCGCTGCAGCGGTCGAAGCGTGGAGAGTCGGTGGACGAATGCGCATTCGAGGTTGCGGCGGAATGGATCAAGAGCCTGTCGCGCTACGTTCGGTACCGATATGATCGCCCTATGACGGCGCACCCCGGCTCCACCCCGCCCTCGCAATCGGTCCGAGATCGACGATGCCCACAAGTGGAATCTGGCGGACATCTATCCGGATTGGGACGCGTGGGATCGGGCGCGCGGCGAGCTCGACGCGCTGATCACCGAGTACGCCGCGCTGAAAGGCACGCTCAAGGACGGCGCCGATCGGCTCCTCGCCGCGATGCGGCTGAACGATCGGCTCGGGCAGCTGGCCTACCGCGTCTACTTCTACCCGTCGCTCAAGTACGACGAAGACCAGCGCGACAACCAGGTGAACGCGCGCCGGCAGCAGGTGCAGGCGCTGCTCGCGCGCTGGCAACAGGCGACGTCGTGGCTGAGCCCTGAGATCCTCACGATTCCGCTCGAGACCGTGCGCGCGTGGATGAGCGAGTCGGCCGACCTCGCCGTCTACCGCTTCGCGCTCGAGGAAATCTTCCGCCTGCAGGAGCACGTCCTCGACGAGCGCGGCGAGCAGCTGCTCTCGCTGTCGAGCCGTCTCTCGGGCGCGCCGAACGAGGCCTATCAGGCGCTGTCGGTGGCCGACGCGAAATTTCCGACGATTACGCTCAGCACCGGCGAGGACGTCACGCTCTCATACGGCCAATACCGCGCCGTCCTGGCCACGAATCGCAACCAGGCCGACCGGCGCGCGGCGTTTCTCGGCCACTACGGCACCTACTCGTCGAGCCTGAACACCTACGCGACGCTCTATCACGGCATCTGCCAGCGCGACTGGTTCCACGCGCGCGCCGCGGGGCTACAAGACCACGCTCGACGCGGCGCTGCACACGAACAACATCCCGCGCACCGTCGTGGACAACCTGATCACGGCGACGCGCGCCGGCGCCGAGCCGCTCCGCCGCTACCATCGCCTGCGTCGGCGCGCGCTCAAGCTGGACCGCTACTATCCGTACGACTTCTCGATCCCGATCATCGACTGGGATCGGCGCTACGCCTACCCCGACGTCCTCGAGGCCATCGTCAAGGCCGTCGCTCCGCTCGGCGAGGACTATCAGGAGCGGATGTGGCGCGGGTTCCGCGAACGGTGGATCGACGTCTACGAGAACGACGGCAAGCGCAGCGGCGCGTACTCCGCGTCGGTGTACGGCGTGCACCCGTACATGCTGCTGAACTGGGCGGACACGCTCGATGACGTGTTCACGCTCGCGCACGAGATGGGCCACTCGATGCACACGATGCTGTCGCACGAGCGGCAGCCGTTCGTGTACTCCGACTACACGATCTTCGTGGCGGAAGTGCCGTCGACGCTGAGCGAGGTGCTGCTGCTCGAGCATCTGCTCGCGGAATCCGACGGACCGCGATGAGCGGATCGTGCTGCTGCAGCACGCCATCGACAACATCACGAGCACGTTCTACACGCAGGTCCTGTTCGCGGATTTCGAGCTGGCGGCCCACGAACGCGTCGAGCGGGACGAGCCGGTGACGGCCGACGTCCTCAACGCGCTCTACAAGGAGCGGTTCGACGCCTACTACGGCGACGCGGTCGATCTCGAGGACCTCACGCCCATCACCTGGGCGCGGATCCCGCACTTCTTCAACTCGCCGTACTACGTCTACCAATACGCCACCTGTTTTGCCTCGGCGGCGCGGCTGGCCGCAGCCATGACCGAGTCGTCGCCCGGAGAGAACGCGGAGGCCCGGCGGCAGGTACCTCGAACTCCTGTCGGCGGGCGGCAGCGACCACCCGATGACGCTCCTCAAGGACGCCGGGGTCGACTTGGGCGACCCGGCGACCGTCGGAGCCGTCGTCGACCAGCTGGCGGACCTGGTGACGCGGCTCGAAGAGCTGATCTGAGCCGGGATCGACCCACCGAACTCTGTACTTTGGATTATTGGATTCGCCGTGCCGGATCTCCGGGAGGCCGCGCTGAATACCCTGCCGGGATGACTTTCCTGTAACTCGTTGAGCCACAACGGTCAGCGGCTGAGGCCCATCCGATACTGGGTCCCCGTTCGGTACGGCACGCGACTTTCTTATGTAGTGCTGGCCAACACCTATGGGATTTCTGGATAAGCTCAAGCCGCAGCCTCGCTGGAAGCACGCCGACCCCGCCGTTCGCCTCGAGGCGCTCGGAACTTGACGATCTAGTCGAACTTGGTCTTCTAGCCGAATCGGATCCGGACGCTCGGGTGCGTCGCGCCGCGGTCGTTCGCGCGGTCGATGCCAACATCCTCGGCCGCCTCGCAGGCTCCGACCCGGATGCCGAAACCCGCGAGCGGGCGCTCGATCGGCTGGTCGCGTTCGCGTGCCGCGTCGCCCGGTCGACGGACGACACCGACGACATGTCGGCCGACCCGCTCATCTCGGTTCGGCAGATTGCGGACCAGCGGCGGCTGTCGGTCGTCGCCAAGAGCGATGCCTCCGAGGCCGTTCGCACCGACGCGCTCAGCCGCATCACCGACGAGCGCGCGCTCAGCGGCATCGCCCGTCAAGCGAAGCACGACGATACGGCGACCCAGGCGCTGGCCCGACTGACCAACCCGGAAGAGATTCTCGAGGTCGCGCTGAACGCGTCCTCATCGGACGTCGCCGTCGCCGCGTTCGATCGCTGGTCGAGCACCGCGCCGGACCTCGCCAAGCTCCGCTCGGTCGAGTCCCGCACCCAGCAGAAGGCCGTCGCGCGCCGGGCCCGCACGCTGATTCACGAAACCGAAGCCGCGGAAGCGGCCCGCGTCGCGGCGCTCGAAGAGCGTCGCCGTCGCGAGAGCGCGCATGTGCGATGCGGTCGAGCAGGTGGCGAGCATCGCCGACCTCTCTGCGGCGACGTCCGAGCTGGCGCGCGTGACCGACGCGTGGTCGGCGCTCTCGGTGACGGACGCCGCCCTCGTCGAGCGCTTCGAGCGAGGCCGTGCGGCCGCCGAACAGTCCATCACGCGCCGCGAGCGCGAAGCGGCCGAGGCGGCCGACATTCGCCGTCTCCGCGCCGAGGCCATCGCGACGCGCGACGCGCTCTGCGCCCGCGTCGAGACGCTCGACGGCAGCGATGCCCTCGATCAACTGGTTCCGATCGAAGAAGAGTGGCGATCGCTCCTGCCGCTCGTCGGCAACGGCCCGGAGGCTGACCGACTGGCAGAGCGATTCGCTCAGGCGGTCGCCGCGTGCCGAAAACGGCATGAGATGGGCGCCCAGCTCGCCGAGACGCGCGTCACCTTGGAGACGCTCGTCGCCGAGGCCGAAGGGTTGTCGTCGGACGACCCTGGCGCGCCGGGAGCGCTGGGAAGCTCTCAGTCGTGAGGCACGCGGCTTGACCGCTGTTCTGACCGCCGCGTCGCGCCCGGCCGACGACCTGATTGCGCGGCTCGACGCGACCCGCGAGCGCTTCGCCGAGGCGGTCCGCCGACGCGAAGCCGCCGCTGAAGCCGCGGCCGATCAGGCCCGGCAGGAGGCGCTGCGTCAGTTCCGGCATCTGGTCGAGCGCGCCAAGCGCACGTTCGACGCCGACACGATCACGCTTGCGCGAGGGCGACCGGCTGATGCGCGACATCAGCGCGGCCTACGATCTCGCCCACAAGGCGCCGGCCGCCCGCGAGATCGACGAGGCCGTCGCCGAGCTCCGCCAAGCTGCAGGAACAGCTCGCTCCGCGCGTGCGCGAACTGCGCGAGATGGACGAGTGGCGGCGCTTTGCCAACGCCCAGCGCCAGGAACAACTCATCGCGATGGCCGAAGCCATCGTGCAGTCCCTGAAGACCGACGACGAGGCGTCACGCCGTCGGATCTGGCGGCCACGGCGCGCGCCCTTCGCGAGCTTCACGCGAAGTGGCAGGAAGTCGCCGAGGCGCCGCGTCAGAACGCGCAGCGGCTGTGGGATCGTTTCCGTGCCGCGACCGACTTCATCCGCGCGCGTTGCGAGGTCTACTTCGCCAAGGTCCGCGAGGAGCGCGTCGCAACGCTCGAGAAGAAGGCCGCCATCGTCACCGAAGCCGAAACGCTCGCCGACGTCGAACCGACTGGACGCGCGCCGGCGACGAGATTCCAGCAACTCCAGACGGAGTGGCAGGCGCTTGGTCCCGTGTCGCGTGACACCGGCCGCGATCTCGCGCAGCGGTTCCGCGCGGCGTGCAGCACGTTCTTCACGCGCCGCCGCGAAGACCTGACCGAGCGCAAGAAGACCTGGTCCGACAATCTCTCGAAGAAGGAAGCGCTCTGCGCGCGCGCCGAGGAGCTCGCCGACTCCACCGACTGGGACTCTGCCGCCTCTGAGATGAAGCGCCTGCAGGCCGAGTGGAAGACGCTCGGCCCGGTCCGCCGGAACAAGTCCGAGGTCGTCTGGAACCGGTTCCGCGCGGCCGCCGATCGCTTCTTCACGCGCTTCCACAATCGCCACCAGATCACGCTCGCGACGAAGATCGCCGAACGCGAAGCCCTCGTGGTCGAGCTCGAGCGGCTCGCGGAGTCCGATCCCAACGCGCCGGATCTCGGCGAGCGCGTGCAGCAGCTGCGGACGACCTGGAACCGCAGCGTGCCGATCCCGGTCGCGGAGTTCAAGGTGCTGACCGATCGCTGGCACACCGCGCTGACCCGCACGGTCGCCGTGGCGCCGCAGGCCTTCGCCGGCACGGACCTCGATCCGGCCATGGTCATCCAGCGCATGGAGAAGCTCGTGGGACGCGTCGAAGCGTTCCTCGAGGAGATCGACGACTCGACCGAGGGCCTGTCGCACACCGAGCTGCTCGCCGCCAAGCTGCGGTCGGCGCTCGCGACCAACGCGATGGGCGGCCGCGCCAACGAAGACGCCAAGTGGCGCGCGGCAATCGACACCGTCAAGGACGCGCAGGCTGCGTGGCAGCGGCTGGCGCCGACGAGCGGTCCGGCCGTCGAGGCCCTCAGCGCGCGATTCCGAGAGGCCTGCCGTCGCATCAACGACCGCGCCCGGCGGGCCGCGTCGCCAGGCCCGACGAGAGCGCCGGGCGCCAGAGCGTGAAGCGGCCGCGGTCTGAGAAGTTGGAAGTTAGAAGCCAGAAGTTAGAAGTTACGAAGCTCGACCGAGACATCCGGTCGAAGTTTCCGCCAAACACGAGCGCCTGGATCCTCGGCGCTGACGCCGAGGTCCGTCAGCACGGCACGCTGCTCGTCGAAGATCGCCTTCTGCCATCCGCGCGGGAAGAACGACGAGTCGGTCCCGAAGAGCAGACGCGACGGACCGGCAACGTCAAGCGCTCGCGCCATGACGTCTCGGAGCGACAGTCCCGGAACGAGCTTGACCCAGCTGTTCGAGCTGGACGTGTCGAGGTAGATGTTCGGGGCCGACGACGCCGCCATCAGCGCTTCCCGGAAAAATCCGGCGCCGAAGTGCGGGATGATCACCGGCACCTCGGGATAGCGAACCGCCGCGGCGGCGACCGCGAGCGGATCGCCCAGGCGCAGATCGAATCGGCTCGGCAGCCCGAGTTTCTTCCGCGCTCCGATCGACAACACACCGCAGTGCACGAACACGGCGCGCCGATGCCGCGCGGCGACCGCAAGAATCGCATCCGTGCGCGCATCGTCCACGCTCACGTGGTGCATCGCAGGGAAGAGGCACGCCGGTACTGAGTCCGCTTTCCGCGAAAGCGCGCTCGACACGCGCCGGCGCATCCGGCGCGCCCGCGTGAACCATGAACGCGCCGACGATCCGCGTCGGGTGACGCTTTCACCGCCTCCGCAACGGACGCTTCGTCTCCCGGGACACTCGCGATCAGCATCGCGCGTGAGACGCCGTGTCGATCGAGCTCGGCGATCCAGCGAGTCGCGAGCTCGGCGTTGGTGCCCGGAGCGTCCCATCCGAGCTTCCCCGGCAGGACGTCGCGGCGTTCTCGGCAACGCCCGCCTCGCGCCCGATCGTCGTCAGGAATCCGGACGAGAAGAAGTGACAGTGCGCGTCGGCGATCATCGGGCCTCGCAATCGTTGAACGTCAGCCGTTCGGAAACCGAGCCGCTTCTCGGCGGTGAGGAACCATGGCAAGGCGAGCAGCCGCCACCGTTGCCGCGCCGATGAACGCGAGCCGGAAGCCGTACGCGTGGATCAGGCTGCCCATCAGCGACGAGCCCGCGCCAATGCCGGTGTCGAACGCCGCGAGGATGGCGCCGAACGCGGCGCCTCGGCGGTTCGGCGCGACGTGTTCGAGGGCGTACGCGGTGAAGGCCGGGTGCAGCAGCCCAAAGCCCGCGCCGAACACCACGCCGGCGACGATCACGCTCAGGCGTCCCTGCGCGGCGGCGAGCAGAATCAGACCGATCGGCGGCGCGAGAAAGCAGCGCACGAGCACACGGCGATGGCCAAGACGGTCCATGCCGCGGCCGATCGTGAGCCGGCCGACGACCGTCGCAATCGCCATCGCGGTGAGAAAGGCGCTGCGCGGCATCACGCCGAGCTCGTCGGCAAACAGCGCGGAGAAACTCGTCAGCGCCCCCCAGCCGAATGCGACGAAGCCCATGCCGATCGCGAGCAGGAGCACGCGCCATTCCACGTGCGTTCTGATGAGCGCCACCGGACTGAGACCGGGCGGCGGCGTCATCCGGTCAAGCTCCGCCTGTGCTTCCGCGGCCTCGGCGCGATCGTCGGGAAGCTTCCACGCGATCACGGCCATGAGGAAGTTGAGCGCGGCCAGCTCCATGCAGAGCGCGAACCACCCGTGGCGATAGACCCAGAATCCGAGCGCCGGCGCCGCGCCGATCGCGGTGATCGACGAGAGTCCCCAGTAGTTCAGTCCTTCGGCGCGCCGGCCGGCTGGAATCGACGCCGTCATGTACGCGCCCGACGCCGTGAGCAGCGCCGACCAGATCAAGCCGTGGCCGAGCGCCAGCCACAACATCACCCGGTAGCTCTCGATGAAGGCGTAGCTGGCCGTCACCACCGTCAGGATGATGCTCACCCTGATGAGCACGGGACGATGGCCCCATCGGTCGCACAGCGGACCGGTGAATGCCGCGGAGAATGCCGACGCGAATGTCAGCACGCCCTGAAACAATCCGGCCACCGAGGTCGATCCGCCCAGGTCGAGAATGCGATAGGGCGCAGCCGGCAGCAGCTGAAACAGCGACACGAAGACCGTGAAGCTGTAACAGAACATCGTGATGAAGCGTGGTGTAAAAAGCCGGTCGGACATGAAACCGCCAGTATAAGAGCACGGGTACGACAGGTGCGACGGGTCCAAGGAAGGCGCTGACGGACGCCAGCTCTCCCTCGAGTGGAAACGCGCGTCGGGGTCCCGGGGGCGAAGCGCTCCGGAGTCTCGATAGAATCGCGAGATGGATCGTCCGTCGCAAGTGTGGAAGGACATGCCGGTCGACAAGCGCGTGCTGGCCGCCGAGGCGTTCTGGCTCGATCGCGATTCGCCGGAAGTCGATGTCCAGCAGATGGAAGCCGTGGCGACGCTGGCGCGGCGCCTCAAGTTCCGCACGCGGAGCGTTCAGGCGCTGCCGGTCGAGCGACGCGCGCGACATCTCGCGCAGGTCAGCGACGTCGGCGACACGGTCGCGACCCGCGCGCTCATCGCGTATCACTTCAGTCATCAGCGGCCGCTGATGGGCGCGTTTCTCGACGCCCTCGGCATCCCGCATGACAACGGCCTCATCACCGCCGAGGACGTCACTCCTCCGGACGAAGCGCGTCTTTCTGCCGCTGCCGCGGCCGTGAAGGCGTCGTACGACCCGGCGGACGTCGATCTGTATTTGAGGACGTTGGCCGTGCTCGATGGCGGAACCTGGGCCAATCTGCCCGCCGTGCTCAAGGCCTGAGAAGACCGTGGGCCACGTCGCCCGTGGTACACGACTTGCTCCTCAGTCTTGGCTCGCGTGCGCGACGTCTTAATACCAGCAGCCACCGAGAAGTGGCGTCCGTCGTCGAACGGGTGATGACACTGTGTTGAACCTCGGCATCCTTCGAGCGGGCCTTCTGGCGTGGCTGCTGACACCGGCCATGGCATTCGCCCAGGGCCCGCCGCCGGCGCCCAGTGACCCCTCGGATGTGCCGACGCTCCCGCCGCCGACACCGTCCCAGGTCGCGCGCATGCAGCGCGCTCTCGACCAGCCGCAGGGGCTGAAGCTCGACGAACGTCAGCTTCGCTTCTATCTCGAGATCGTCCAGCGATTGCCGACGTTCGCGGAGTACTCGCGCGGCTACGACTTCCTGAACGGCCCGACCACGGGCGGAAACCCGATGTCGCATCAGGAGTTCGTGCGTCTGGTCACGCCGAAGGAGATGTTCAGCTCCGCCGGCTTCACACGCGAACGAACAGGTGCAGATCGCCCTGACGAACTATGTCGGACAGGCGCTCATCAGGAAGGCGCGTCGAAGAACTCAAGCAGGCGCGTGACGCGAGCCAGGTTCAGGCGATTCGTGAACGCATCGACCGCGAACTCGATGCGCTCACCGGCGTGAAGCGCGACAGGAACCGATCAGACCGTTCCACGGCGGAATGACGATCGACACGGCGCCGAATGCCCGCGCCTGGCACGCCAGCCGGATCAACGGACGTTCTTCGGTGCTGTCGGTGTAGCCGAACACCGCCATCCTGCGACGTTCGTCGCGATCCACGACAGGCGAAAGCTTCTCGGCACCGCCCAGCACGCCGACCCAGCACGTGCCGCACGACGCGGCGCGGCACTCCACCGGAATCGGACCCTCGCCGGGCGTGCAGCGCGGTTCGCGCGACTTGTAGTCGCGCTTGTCGGTTTGCGCGGCCGTCGCGATCTCCTGGCCGTTGATCGCCGTGAAGCGTCGCGTCGGGATCGCTCTCGTCGAACGTCACGGTCCAGCGCTTGTGGGGGCCGCGCGCGAATCCGAACAGACCCTGCGAGTCATCGCGAGCGCGCTTCTTCAACACCTGATGCGGGGACATGGCCCGCGCCTTCTCGGACAGATGGATGCGGCCGGGCGCGGCGGTGAAGGCGTCCGCGCCGACCTGCCGGTAGGTCATGAGCGCGGCCGCCGAGATGCCGAGCAGGAACTCGCGATCGACGCGGGCGCGGCGCGCGGCGGCCGTGGCAACGGCGCTCGCCAGCTCCGCGAGGTCCGTCGGCGAACGGCGCCTCCGCGTTCTGCACCGCCAGCTTCACCTGCGGCCAGTACCGATGCGCGTAGAAGAAGCGATGGGAACTGTCGATCTGATCGGCGAGCTGCCAGGTCCCCATGAGCCCCAACCGCCGTGCCGTCCCCTCCTTGTCGGTGGTTTCCGCGAGCGTGACGTGAAGCTCGAGCGGGTAGAACGCGAACCAGATGAGCGTTGCCTCGCGATCGATCGGATGAATCTCGGCGGAGAGCTTGCCCACGGCGCGCTGCCATGCATCGGCATCGTAGGCCGCGAGGTGTGACTGCAAATCCGTCATGGTGGACATTCTAAAGGGACGCGCTATCGCGAGCGTCACGAGGATCGCGTCGCTGACGGGCCGCGCCCCGGCCGGGTCCGACGGCCGGTTGACGATCTGTCCCTTCACGACCATCGTCGTCGACCCGCCACCGTCGAGGTTGAGGGCGCTCACGAGGCCGAGCCGGTCGCACAGCCGCTGCATCTCGTCGAAGGTCATGCCGATGCTGTAGGTCGGCTGCCGTCCGTCGACAGCCGCGAGCCAGATGAACCCCTCGCGATCGACGCCGACCATGGTCCGCGGATGGCGCGCGTTGGTGAACGCCTCGGCGTTCAGCCCTTCGACCTTCCAGTCACGAAGGACTTCGCCCTCACGCCGAAGCAGCCCCGCCCCGTTGACGATGTGCGCCGCTTCGTCGAGGTCGGAGTCCATCAACCCATGGGCGCTCTTCCACTTGACGTCGAAAGCTCACGTGCACGCCCTCGACGAGGGCTGCGAGGTTCTCGGGCAGATCCGTGCCGCCGTAGGACAGCACGGCGCCTCGTGGCGGGATTTTCGTGTGGCCGAAGTTCATCCGCACGTCCCGAACCCGGAGCGGCGAGTCGTCGAGCACCCACTCCGTGCCGGTTGGCGCCGTGTCGGTGTCGGCGTGATACGCCGGGGTGTACACCATCAACTTGCCGCGCGCGCGCGTCGTATCGACGCCGTCAACCGGGACGGTGAACTCGCGGCCGCCCGCGGTGAACGACATCGTCGCCTTCGCCGCCAGCTGGTCGAAGGCGAGCGTGGTCGTGCCAAACGGCGGCGCGTGGATGATCACCACGCCGCGCGGCAGACCCGTGTCGCTCACGAGGTCGCCGGCAACCTTCAGCAGCCCAATCGGCTCTCCGTTGTCCCGATTGAAGAACCCGCCGTTGACGGCCGCGACCGCGCCGAGCCGGCGCGCCATGTCTTCCACGGTTTCGGCCTTGAGTACTTCGTCGTTCGAGAGCGCGCTCGTCAGCCTGACGCGCGCGGGATCGAGCTTCAGGATCGAAACGGCAATGGGTCCGGCGCCGCCGACGAGCGCGGTGTCGTTGTTCCGGTAGAGTTCGACGCCCGGCGCGATCGACTCGGCCGGTCCCAGCGACGTTGTCGGGTGGCGGATGGGATTCGCAGGCGAGAGAAACCGCCAGGACCGCCACGCCGAGGAGGAATGGAGACCTCGAACGCATGGTCGTGGCCCCCATGCTACACGCAGCCGACGGTCTCGCGCTCAGCGAATGCCGGCCGGCTGTCGTTTGCCGGAGTACTCGAGCATCTGCGCTTCGAGATCCAGCGGGTACTCGATGCGGACGTCGAGAATGTGGCCGGTGTCGTCGGTGATCGCCCTCAGACGCGGCTGAACGAAGCCCGTGTAGGACGGAAGATTCAGCGCCTCGACACGCCGGACGACCTCGTCTCGCAGGGCGGGGTGGAAGTGGATCCCGTACGACTCGAACAGATCGCGGGCGCCTTCGTAGTCGCCTTCGGATTTGATCCGCTGCACTTCACGCAGCAGACGCCCGACGCCTTCGTGAAACTCGTCGGCATCGGCCATCACGTAGTACGTCTTCTCGTCGCGCCGCTGCACCTGAATCGCGGTGGTGTTCGCGAGCAGCCACTGCACGATCATCTGCCGATTGCGCATGTGGTCTTCCTCGATCGTCGTGCCCACCCGCACGCGCCGGAGCTGGATGATGGCGTTGCGCGCGTAGGCCTCGTACTCGGCCTGCACGACCTCGGGCTGCGCGTCGGCGGGCACCAGGCCAATCGCCGCAATCATCGGATCGGGAAGGAAATACAGGGCGACCAGGTCGGCCCGCGCTTCCTCGATGGCCGAGTAGTGCTCCTTCAGCGCGAGTTGTGGCTGCCCTTCGAGGTGCTCCGCCACGCGCCCGGATCCATGGCCGAGGACCTCGTGGATGGCGGTGATCAGCTCTCCGGCCAGGGCGCCCCATCGTTCCCCGCGCTCAACCTCTTCTTCCGACCAGCAGAACTCGCGCCGGTAGGCGGGCGGCTGCGACTTCTCGTACGCCTCGTTGATGTTCGCCAGCGACACCGACTTGCTGCCATAGCGTTCGCGGACGAACTGGTCGTTCGGCAGGTTGATCCCGATGGCCGTGATCGGGCCGGCGTCGCCGGTTTCGACGATGACATCGATCGCGCGCGCGGTGACGCCGACGACGTCCTCGCGACGCCACTGGGGATCGATGGGCAGGCGCGCCTCGAACCAGCCCGCCATCTCGGCCAGCCGCGCCAGTCCCGTCGTCTTCTCCTCGTTGACGTAGCAGACGATGCCTTCCCACGCGCCTTTCACGCCGCGGGCGTCGAGATAGGTCTCGATGAACCCGTTGATCGTGTCGACCGGTGAGGACGCGTCTTCGACCCACGCGATGTCGTACGCCGCACGATCGCTCTCGTCGCCCGACTCGTAGAACCGGATCAACGCCTCGAGCGCTTTGCGCATCGGCGGCGAGGCGTACGGCACGGCCGATCGAAGGTGGCTCGTAATGGCCGCGATCTGGGCACCGTAGCGGCCATGGACGCGATAGACCTCTTCGACGAGCGCGGCTCCGGAGCGCACGAGCCGCGAGTTCAGCCCGAATCGCTCGTCGAACCCGCTGATGTCGGCCATGGTGATGCCGTGGTACAGGTTGTTGGCGCTCGAGGCGAGGATGTCGGCGCCTTCGCCCGGCGTCTTGCACGTCACCATCGCCTCGATGGTCGGGATCGAAGAACGGGCCGCGCAGCCGATCGAGCAGTCCGTCGAGCGTTTCGTCCGCGCGGACAGGAAACCTGGCGCCATGCCGCGCGGCGTCGTGGGCGGCCTCCGCCAGTTCCGCGGGCGTGCATTTCAGGACGAACTTCCGCGCGGTGATGCTTCCGTACGGTCCGGAGTTGATCCAGAACAGCTTCGCGTAGCGTCGAATCTCGCCGATCACCGACGACGACGGCAGCTCCGGACTCGCCTGGCGCGCAGCCGGGTGGTGCGTGAGGATCTCTTCCAGGATCTCGCGCATCTCGAGGCCGTGACGGTATCGCTGGTCATAGTAGATATCGCGACCCGCGAGCGCCGCCTGATACAGGTGCCACGACAGAATCTTCTGCTCGAGCGGCAGCGACGTCGAACCCGTCCGCGTAGTACTGGACGACCGCCGCGTCGTCCACCTGCTCGAGGAAGAAACGGCGCGACATTAGAGGGAGATCGTCTCCTGGTGCGCCGGGGTCTTGACGGACCAGCGCAGCTCCGATTCGATGCGCCCCTTGAGCTCGTCCATGGGCGCAGGTTCGCCATGAACGAGGCAGGTCAGCGTCGGCGGCCGCTTGAAGCCGCGAAGCCATTGCAGGATCTCGTTCGAGTCGGCGTGCGCGGACATGAAGTCCACGATCTTGATATCGGCGGACACCGGCACGTCCTGTCCGTGGATTCGAGTCGTCGGTGCGCCTTCGATCAGCAGGCGGCCCCGAGTGCCCGCCGCCTGATAGCCGGCAAAGAGCACGGTGTTACGGGCATCCGGCAGTGCGTGGACGAGGTGATGGAGCACACGCCCGCCCGTGGCCATTCCGCTCGCGGAGATGACGATCGACGGCGTGCGTGATTCCTGGATCGCGCGCGACTCAGGAATGGTCGACACCACCTTCAGCTTCTGCGTGCAGAACAGGCACAGCTTCCGATACGCCTGCGCGCGCTCGCCATTGCCGGCCGCCGTCGAGATCTCCGGATCGAGCTCGTCGGCCCGGCTGCGGTATGCCTTCAGCACTGCGGCCGCCATCGGGCTGTCCACGTACACCGGCACGACAGGAATGCGATGCTCCCGCTCGAGCCGATTGATCCAATAGAGCAGCTCTTCGACGCGCCCAAGCGCGAACGCCGGAATGATGACCTTGCCGTTGCGGGCCACCGTGGCGCTGATGATTTCTGCGAGCCGCGCGCCGTCGCGGTCCGGCTCGTGAATCCGATTGCCGTACGTCGACTCGACCAGCACGACGTCGGCTTCGTCGACGGCGGTCGGATCGGGCAGCACAGGACGCCCGTAGCGCCCCAGGTCGCCGCCAAAAAGGATGGTCTTGCCTGAGGACTGGACGCGGATGCGCGCGTACGCGGAGCCCAGGAGATGGCCGGCGTTGAGAAAATCCACGGTGATCCCGGGCGCCACCGGCACCGGCCGGTCGTAGCCAACCGGCTGCAGCATGGTCATCGCGCGATTCGCGTCGGCGGTCGTGAAGAGCGGCAGCGCCGGACTGTGCTTCGTGTAGCCCTTGCGATTGGCGCGCTCGGCGTCCTCTTCCTGAAGGTGCGCGGCATCGGCGAGCACGATCCGCGCGAGCTCGGCCGTGGCCGGCGTGCAGAAAATCCGCCCTCGAAAACCCTGGCTCACGAGACGCGGCAGGAAGCCGCAGTGGTCGAGGTGGGCGTGGGTCAGGACCACGGCGCCGATGCTGTCTGCCCGGACCGGCAATGGCTGCCAGTTGCGCTCGCGCAGCTCCTTGAGTCCCTGAAAGAGGCCGCAGTCCACGAGGACCTGATGCCCATCGACCTCGAGGAGATGTTTTGACCCGGTCACAGTCCGCGCCGCGCCCAGGAACGTCAGTTTCACGAAGACGGCCTCCACTCCGGCCCGCGACGCGGACCCGAACGTGAAAGTATCAGATGGGCTCACGGTCGGTGACAAGCCATTGACTGTGCGGCTGGCTATACTGACTGGATGTCTTCCGCCCTTGTCGCCGCGCTGCGCGATTCCGAGGCGGTCTTGTCCGTGGAACTGCGCCCTCCCCGAGCCGAGCTGGACGCCGCGGCCGGGCGGGACGCCTGGATCGACACGTACCACGCGGTTCGAGGACTCGTGCGCGGCGGCACCTTCGTGTTCCTGACCGACAGCGCCGTCGGCGCGCGCGAGGAACACAACCTCCGGCACCTCGTCATCAATCTCGGCACCGATGTGCCGCGCGATCGCGTCGCGCCGTTTCTCACGACGAAGCACACGCTCGAATATTGCCTCGCGTACGCCGAGCGTGCCTGGCATGAAGGTTTCCGGTCCCTCGTGGTCCTCGGCGGCGATCGCAGCGTCGGTCCGGCTCGCTGCGTCGAGCACGCCTGGCAGCTCCGCCGGCACATTCAGGCGCAAGTGCCCGGCCTGACCCTCGGTGGCTGGGCCAATCCCCACGCCGATGCCGATCTGCAGGCCGGGTTTCTCTCCGACGAACATTTCTCGGGTGACTTCTACCTGACGCAGATCGTGTCGCACCACGATGGGCCCGCGCTCGATCGGTTCAGGAACTCGGCCGAGAAGCGCGGAATCACGCTGCCGGGTGTGTTCGGCCTCTTCTACTACCGCAGCGCCAACCCCAAGACCCTGGCCACGCTCCGCAACTTCCTGCCGGTGCCGGTCGAGGGATTGACGAAGGAGTTTGGTGAGGGCGCGTCGCCCGAATTGATCTGCGCGCGGTCACTTCACGCGCTGCGTGCCGCGGGAATTCGACATTGCTATGTCTCGAATCTTCCGGTGGGACGCGCTCGGCAGACGTTGGAAAAGATCCTGCGCCTCGCCGGAGACATGTAGGGCGTCCCTACACAGCTCCCCAAGGCGTTCCCCACCGTCCTTCGAAGACCGATTCTCCGATCGCCCTCCGGATTCTTGGCGCCCGTTCCGCGTCGCGATGAGCTGGAGTCGTCAGCGCCTCCGGGTCGCCGGCGTGGCCGATGGCCATGACGACGGCGGGCTCGAACGGAGTGGGGACGTCGCACACTCGGCGCGCTATATCGGCGTCGAAGCCCTGCATCTGGCGAATCGAGAGACCAGTCGCCGTGGCCTGCAGCGTCAGGAACCCGACCGCCTGTCCCGCGTCGTACCACGCGTGCGAGTTGTCCACGTCGAGCCGTTCGTGCTTCAGCCGAACCGCGACGAGCACGAGCGCGGGCGCGGCGCTGGCCCACGCGCGGTTCCTTGGCGTGAGCGACTCGAGAAGCGCGTCGAACACGTCCGGCGTGCGCCGGCGATCGACGACGACGAAACGCCACGGCTGTTCGTTGAGTGAAGACGGCGCCCAGCGGGCGGCCTCGAAGAGCCGCTCGAGATCGGATCGCGGGACATCACGCGACGGATCGAACGCACGCGGACTCCAGCGGTTCCTGATGACCTCGAGGATGTCGTGATCCGGGCGCGCGATCTTCGGATGCGAGGGATCGGTCATGCTCAGTGGGGCTCAGGGGTCACCGCAGGTGCCGGCCGCCGTCCACGCGAATCGTCTCGCCGGTGATGAAGTCGGATGCAATGAGCGACATCACGGCCTTGACGATTTCCTCGGATCCACCCCAACGACCGAGCGGCGTGGCGCTGACGACGGCCTCGAGCTCTTCGGCGCTGGTGCCGGGGGGCGCGAGAATCGGTCCGGGAGCGATCGCGTTGACCAGGATCTGGTCCGCCGGCCAGTTCCAGCGCCAGAGCCTCGGTGAGCGCTTTCACGCCGGCTTTGGCGACGTAGTAGGCCACAAAACCTGGATAGCGGGGCCGGCCGCTCGCGACCACCCAGTCCGCGAAGTTGACGATGCGCCCGCCGCCGGTCCGCCGCATGAGAGGCACGGCCGCCAGCGACGAGAAGAACGTGCCGTTCAGATCCACGCCGAGCTGTCGCGTCCACTTTGCGGCGTCGAGTTCGCCGAACGGCACCTGCTCGTAGAGCGACGCCATGTTGACGAGCACGTCGAGCCGCCCGAACGTGGCGTCGAGCTCGGACACCATCGCCGCGCACGACGTCGAGTCGGACACGTCGGCGCGCACGACGAGGGCGCGCCGGCCGGACTGCCGGACGCGTTCGGCGACTTCATTGGCTTCGGCGGACGAGGAGCGATAGGCGATGGCGACGTCGGCGCCCGCGGCCGCCACGGCCGCGGCAATCTCCGCGCCGATACGCTTCGCGCCAGTCAGAAGAACAACCCGGGAGGTCAGGTCCATAGAAAGCTCAGGGAGCAACGCCGCGCTCCCGCCTGCGGCAAGGCTACGGCGGGCTCGCCGAAGCGTCGCGCGAAGCGCGAGCTCAGCGCAAGCGCCCGCTTCGCGCGGGCTCGCTCACGCTCGCTGGCATGGCGACGTGCTGAAGAGTCTAGTTCCTGCGCAGCCGTGCGCGGCCGGAGGCCCGCGCCGCGGCGACGCGTGCGCGCCAGCCGTCGATGGACCAGTCGCCGGCGCCCGCAAGCGCCAGGCACATCAGCGCGCCCACGAGCATGACCGACATCTCGACGCCGTGTCCCCGCTCGGGGTCGATCATCCAGTTCGCGAAGAAGCCCCACCGCCAGCTGATCCTTCCAGATCATGATGCCGAGGTATAGAGCCGACGCAATCGAGGCCCACCGCGTCAGCAGACCGATCGCAATGAGACCGCCTGCGGCCAGCTGAATCTGTTCCAGCCATGACGGCGAGCGGATAGCCGGGTTCCAATCCGAGGGTGCTGAATCGCGCGGCGGTGGTCGTGAGCCCGCCTGGGCCCACGCCCGGGCCGGCGAACATGCCGAAGACTTGATGACTGCCGTGGGCGAGGAGCACGACGGCCACCACGAGGCGCAGGACCAGCAGGCCGGCCGCGTTCATGGATTCGAAACCGCCGGGTGCATCGAGCGAGGAGGGGCGCTCATTGTTGTCGGGGCATCAGGACGCGGATCGGTCAGAAATAGAATGCCAGCCCGCCGGACCACATCGATCCGCGGTGCGAGAGTTTCAGGTCGTCCAGTACGGGAATGTCGATCGGTGCCTCGACGCATCCGCGCACGTGCGGTCGTCGACGCGCCTGTGCCGAGGCTGCGGCCGGCGCGACCAGCATCGCCGCCGCAAGGCACACGAGCGAGTACACGCGGTGTTTGGTCATGAATAGGCCTTAGTCAGAAGTCTCGGCTCTGGAGTGAGGGGCCTTTAGCAGCTACGATACCGGGATGCCGGCCGGCACCTCGGTTCCAGTCTCCGCCCGCGTCAGTGGCTTCAGCTACGCCATTCGCAACATCGTGGCCGAGGCCAAGAAGGTGGAGGCCTCCGGCCGCCGGGTGCGGTACCTCAACATCGGCGACCCGATTCCATTCGGGTTCCAGCACGCCACCGCACCTGATCGAGGCCGTGGAGCGCGCCCTGCGCGACGGCCACAACGGCTACGTCGCCGTCGGCCGGCATCGAGCCGGCGCGCCGCGCCGATCGCGGCCGAATACACCGCGCGTGGCGTCGCTGTCGGCGCCGACCGCGTCGTCGTGACGTCGGGCACATCCGAGGGCATCGAGCTCGCGCTTGGCGCGATGGTCGATGCGGGCGACGAAGTGCTCGTCCCGACGCCGACTTACCCGCTCTACACGGCCGTGCTGGCGAAGATCGGCGCGCGCGCCGTGTACTACCGGACCGACCCGGCGCGCGGATGGCAGCCGGACGTGGACCACATCGCGCGACTCATCACCGCGCGCACGCGCGCGCTCGTGGTGATCGATCCGAACAACCCGACGGGCGCCGTGTACTCCGAGGCGACGCGCCGCGCAGCTGATCGCGCTCGCCGAGAACGCGGGCATCCCGATTCTTGCGGACGAGGTGTACAGCGACGTCGCGTTCGACGGGCCCACGCCGCTTCTGGGATCGCTCGCGCCTGACGCGGCGATCATCTCCTTCTCGTCGCTGTCGAAGGCGTACCTCGCTCCAGGCTGGCGCACCGGCTGGATCGTCGTCGGCGGATCGGATCGGATGGACGACGTGCTGGCGGCGATCAGGAAGATGGCCGACGGCCGGCTCTGCAGCCCGGGACCGATGCAGTACGCCATCGAACCGGCGCTCTCCGGCGATCGCTCGCACCAGCGCGAGTTCTCCGAGGCGCTGCGCGTGCGCGCCGAGATCACGACGCAGCGGATCTCCGCGATTCCCGGCATGCGCTGCGTCATGCCGCGCGCGGCCTTCTACGCGATGCCGCAGGTCGATCTTCCGCCTGGGCGCACCGACGAGGACTACATCCTCGGGCTGCTGCGCACGACCGGCAATCTCTGCGTCTACGGCTCGGGGTTCGGCATGCCCGCCGAAGACGGCTACTTCCGCATCGTGTTTCTCGCCGCGCCCGAGATCCTGAACGCGATCTACGACGAAATGGCGGAATTCACGCGGGACTTCCTGGCGACGCTGACCTGACCGGCGAACCGGGAACGGTCGGACCGCTCACGTCATGCGCTCCGATCCGCTCGCCTACCTGACCGCCGAGCTCGACGCGCTCACGGCGGCGGGCCTTCGTCGAACGCTGCGGGTCGTCGAGGGCCGCCAACAGGCATTCGCCACGATCGACGGCCGGACGGTCGTCAACCTCTCGTCGAACAACTACCTCGGCCTCACGACGCATCCGCGCCTGATCGAACGCGCGCTCGAGGCGATCCGCGAGTACGGCGCCGGATCCGGTTCGGTGCGCACCATCGCCGGAACGATGTCGCTCCACATGGAGCTCGAACGCCGGCTCGCGGCGTTCAAAGGCACCGAGGCCGCCGTCGTGTTCCAGAGCGGCTTCACGGCGAACGCCGGAACCGTCCAGTCCATCCTGACGAAGGACGACGTGGTCGTTTCCGACGAGCTGAACCACGCGAGCATCATCGACGGCTGCCGGCTGAGCCGCGCGACGATCAAGGTCTTCCCGCACAAGGACGTCGACGCCGCGCGGCGCATCCTCGAGGACTTGCCGGCCGGCCAGCGGACGCTCGTGATCACCGACGGCGTGTTCAGCATGGACGGCGACCTCGGCGCGCTGCCGGCGCTGGCGGCGCTCGCCGAAGAGCACGGCGCGATCATGATGGTGGACGACGCCCACGCGAGCGGCGTGTTCGGCAGAAACGGGCGCGGCACGGTCGACCACTTCGGCCTGCACGGCCGGGTCGACATTCAGGTCGGCACGCTGTCGAAGGCCATCGGCGCGCTCGGCGGCTACGTCGCCGGATCGCGGTCGCTCATCGAGTTCCTGCACCACCGCGCGCGGCCGTTCCTCTTCTCGACCTCGCATCCGCCGTCGGTCGCGGCCACCTGCCTCGCCGCGCTCGACGTCCTCGAACAGGAGCCCGCGATCATCGAGCGGCTCTGGGACGAACACGAGGTTCTTCAAGGCCGGCCTGGCCGCGCTCGGCTTCAACACCGGGGCGAGCGAAAGCCCGATCACGCCCGTCATCGCGGGCCAGGGCGAGCTCGCGATGAGGCTCTCGGACCGGCTGTTCGAGGAGGGGGTCTTCGCCCAGGGCATTGCCTACCCGACGGTCGCCAAGGACCGGGCCCGGGTCCGGACGATCGTCACGGCCACCCACACCCAGGACCAGCTGCAGTTTGCCCTCGACGCCTTCAAGAAAGTCGGGCGGGAGCTCGGGCTGATCTAGACAAGTTTGAACTTAGAAGCCAGAAGTTAGAAGTTGCCGAGCGCCCGCCCGGACTCAAGAACCTGGAACCCGAACCATGGAACCTTGGAACCTGGAACGCGGAACGATATGATCCCGTGAATATGGACACCGTCACGCTGACGATAGACGGCCAGCAAGTCACGGTCGAGAAGGGCAAGACCGTCCTCGAGGCCGCCAACCAGCACGGCAGCCCGGTCCCCTACTACTGCTATCACCCGGGCCTTGGCGTCGACGGCTCCTGCCGCGTCTGCATCGTCAAGATCGAGAAGATGGCGAAGCTGCAGACCGCGTGCTCGACGATCTGCACCGAGGGCATGGTCGTCACGACCAACTCGCCCGAGGTCGAGCAGGCGCGCGCGAGCGTGTTCGAGTTCCTTCTGCTGAATCACCCGCTCGACTGCCCCGTGTGCGACAAGGGCGGCGAGTGTCCGCTGCAGGATTTTTCGTACACCTTTGGTCCCGACCGGAGCCGCATGGAGTTCCCGCGCCGCGTGTTCGACGGCGAGGGCGTGAAGGCGGACGTGGACTTCGGACCGACGCTGCTGCTGAACCGCAACCGCTGCATCCTCTGCACGCGCTGCGTCCGGTTCATGAGCGAGGTCGACGGCGACGCGCAGATCGGCATCGCGCAGCGCGGCTACGGCAGCGAGATCGCGACGTTCGAAGAAGAGGGCGTGATCTCGCTGCTCTCGGGCAACCTGATGGACGTCTGCCCGGTCGGCGCGATCACGACGCGCGACTATCGCTTCAAGTCGCGGCCGTGGGACAACCCGTCGGCCGTGGACACGATCTGCACGCTCTGCGAGAAGGGCTGCAGCACGACGGCGTGGATCAAGGCGAAGCCCGAATGGGCCAAGGGCGCGCAGCTCGTCCGCATGACGCCGCGGCTCAATCCGGACGTCAACAGCTACTGGATGTGCGACATCGGCCGCTTCGACTATCACTGGGTCGAAGGCGACCGGCGTCTGCGGCAGCCGCACGTCCGGCGCGGCACGTCGAACGATGCGGCGCCGTGGGCGGACGCGCTCGTCGCCGTCAAGGACGCCGTGGACGCCGCGGGCGGCCCGGCGAGCACGTTCTTCCTGGTCTCGGCGCACGCGTCGCTCGAGGAGCTGTTCGTCCTGCGCGAGATCGCCGCCGGCACCGGCGGCGTCACGCTGGGCTGGCGCTATCGCGAAAAGCCGCAGCCGGCGAACACCAAGTTCAAGATTCCCGCGGTCGACGCGCCGAACGTGCGCGGCGCGCGCGACCTCGGGTTCGACGTGGGCTCGGGCAGCGGCCTGGCCGACGTGTCGCGGCTGAAGGCCGCCGTCGACGCGGGCCGTGTGCGCGTGCTGTACGTGATCGATCCGGGCCCGGACGGCTCGATCGGCGACATGGATTGGGTGCTCGCAGGCGCGGCGGGCCGGCAAGATCCAGACGCTCATCGTTCAGGGCGTGCTGCACACGCCGCTCGCCGACGCCGCCGACATCGTGCTGCCCGGATCCGCGTTCGTCGAGAAGGACGCGACCTACACGAACATGACCGGCCACGTGCAGGCGGCCTCGCGCGTGATTCAGCCGCCGGGCGACGCCGTCGAGGACTGGCAGATTCTGACGAAGCTCGGCGTGGTGTTCGGCGCGAGCGTCACCTTCACGTCGGCGCAGGCGATTCGCGAGGCGATCGCCCAGGCGCTCGGCGCGACGCCGGGATACGCCGCGCTCGCGTCGATCGCGTTCTCGCGGCCGATGTCGGCCAAGGAATGGCTGCAGGCGTCGAATCCGTCCGAGCGCTGGAAGTGGGACTTCATGTTCCAGGACCTGCCGCCGGTGAAGTTCGGCGAAGAGTTCGGCCCGCTGCCGCGCGCCGAGGTCATCCCGCTCAAAGAAGTCAAGTAGGCGCTTCGGCGCCGTCGCGCTCGATCTCGATTGGCGATGCGCTTCCGGCTTCGTCGCTCTCGTCGCGTTGGTCGCTGCGATCGTTCTGCCGGTCGCGGCGCAGATGCCGGGCGGCGGCGTCACGGTCCAACCTGTCGCCGAGAAAGCGTCGGTGGCCGCAGGTGAGACACTCCGGCTCGCGCTCGACGTGAAGGTTCCGCCGGGGCTCCACCTTCAAGCCGATCGACCGCGCGACAAGACCGTCATTCCTGCGCGGCTTGCGCTCAAGACGCCCACGGGCGTGGCGTTCGTCGATGTCAGCTTTCCACCCTCGACCACTTTCCGACTGATCGGGTTCGACGAGCCGCTCGACGTCTTCGGCGGTGACTTCGCGGTCGGCGCCAGCCTGGCGATCGACAAGACGCATCGGCCCGGGTCGGTGACCGTGCCCGGCACGTTCCGCTACCAGGCGTGCGACGACACCACGTGCTTCAACCCGGTCACGATCGAGACGAGCTGGACGTTCGATGTCCTGCCGGCTGGACGTCCCGCGGCCGCGCCCCAGCACGCCGAGCTCTTTCGCGGCATCGACTTCACGCGCGCGTATCCGCCGGCGGCGCCGCCCGCGCCAGCCGTCACGGCAAAGCTGCCCGGCGACGAAAACGTCCTCGCGCTCTTCGACCGATTCACGATCCTCGGCACCCAGGGCTACTCGAGCCCGGCGGAGTTCATCGAGTTCATCAGCAACGCGGAGGCCGGCGTCAAAGAGCGCGGCCTCCTCGAAGGCCGTGGGCCGATCGCGGTGCTCGCGATCGTTTTCCTCGGCGGGCTGGCGCTGAACCTCACGCCGTGCGTCCTCCCGATGATCCCGATCAATCTCGCGATCATCGGCGCGGGCGCGAAGTCCGGCCGGCGGGGCCGCGGGTTCCTGCTCGGCTCGGCGTACGGATCGGCGATGGCGGCTCGTCTACGGCGTGCTCGGCCTCGTCGTCATTCTGACGGCCGGCACGTTCGGAACGATCAACGCGTCGGCCTGGTTCAATTTCGGCATCGCGGCGCTCTTCGTGTTTCTGGGCCTCGCGATGTTCGACGTCGTGTCGATCGATTTCTCGCGCTACTCGAGCGGGATTCGATTCAACGAGGCGAGCCGGGGCACGGTGTTCCTGGCGTTCGGCATGGGCGCCGTCGCGGCGCTTGCTCGCCGGCGCGTGCGTCGCGCCTGTCGTCGTCCAGGTCGTCGTGTTCGCGAGCGACCTGTACGCGCGGGGGACTCTGCGGCGCTCGCGCTGCCGTTTGTCCTCGGCCTCGGCATGGCACTGCCCTGGCCCATCGCCGGCGCCGGGCTCGCGGCGCTGCCGAAGCCGGGCGCCGTGGATGGTTCGCGTCAAGCAGGCGATGGGCGTGTTCATCCTGGCCACCGCGGCGTACTACGCGTGGGTCGGCTACGGCATCCTCTCCGCGCGCTGGGTCGACCCCAGCGACGTCAGGGCTGGCGTCGAGGAACAACTCGAAAGCCGGCTGGCACGCGTCGCTCGCCGACGGCCTGCGGGCGGCCGAGCGTGACAACACGCTCGTGCTCGTCGATTTCTGGGCGAGCTGGTGCAAGAACTGCCTGGTGATGGACCGGACGACGCTGAAGGACCCGGACGTCCTGACGAAACTCACGAACTACACGAAGATCAAGTTCCAGGCCGAGGACCTCAGCGCCTCACCCGCACGTGACCTGATGCAGCGGGTCGGCGGCGTCGGCCTCCCGACGTACGTCATCCTCCGGCCCGCCGCCTCCGCCTTGCAGCCAGCCGAATCGCGCCCGCGCTAATCCTGACACTCACGCTCGAGGCCGGCCGGAACGGTTCGCCGTCCACGGGCGCGCAGCAACCCGTTCCGGACACGGTCGCCCCACGGACCCGGCGGCGCAGGACGCCGTCGACGGGCATCCTCTTTCTCAAGAGAAAGCTCCGGCCGCGCCAGATCTGTTGCAGGGTCGATCCTCGCCCGGTCACGACAACATCGAGCCAGCCGTCGGACGGATCGCCGTCGGCGGCCAGAATGAAGCCGTTGCCGTACTCGCGACCGTTGGCGAACGCGACGAGAAATCGTTCGTCCTGTCGAAGCCGCGCCGTCGAGGTCGAGCTCGTAGGTCGCGTTCCGGTAGCTCCACAAACAGCCGATGCCCGCGCGACCAGATAGCCGGCAAATCCGCGCCCGCGCGCGGTGCTGAAAGGCCTCCGCCACGGCGGCGTCGAAGCCAAACCCTCCGACGTTGAGGAAGTGGCGGTCCCCGAGCCACCCGACATCCAGTGGAATGACCGAGTCGCCGAGGGCGACCTCGAGGGCCGCCTCGGGTTCGCGGGCAGGTCCAGGCCGCGCGCGAGACCATCGCCGGAATCCGGCGGGCACCAACCGAGCACGACGTCGTCCCGATCAGCGGACCGGCGACTTCGTTGGCAGTGCCGTCGCCGCCCCAGGCGATGATGCGGTCCACCCGTCGCGAACGAACGCCCGCGCCAGCTCAATCGCGTGACCGTGGTGGGTCGTGACTTCGATGTCGGCGTGGATCGATCGGGCCGCGAACCACGCGCGCGCGACATGTTGCCGGTCGATCGCCGCCGTTCGCCGTCGACCACCGGAGATCGGGTTGATGATCACCGCGACGCGCATGCATCTCCGGAGAAATGAGGTGAGCGCATCGCTGCGGTGCTGCTATAGTAGCGACCAATGCAGCAGGACTGGAGGAAAAGACACCTCGGTCTGTTCGCCATCCTCGCGGTTCTCGCCATCGTCGGCACGCTCGCTCTGGATTTTCTGCTGAGTCGGTCGGTCGCGCGCGACCGCGCGTCGAGCGCGGCGGTCGAGCGGGAGATCGGATCGCTGCAGGTGGCGCTCGCGGACCTTCGCACCGCGCAGGCCGCGTACGTCGCGCCGAGCCAGACGCCCGATTTCTGGATACGCCGCGCCGGCGAGCTCTCCACGCGTCTCGAATCTGGTCTGACGCAACTTCGCGAGTCCGCGGCGAGCGAGGTCGCGCGATCGGGATACCAGGCGGCGTTGGGGACGTTGGCCAACCTCGTCAGCCTCGACAAGAAAGCGCGCAACTACATGCAGGACGATCAGCGGTTCCTCGCCGCTGACGTCGTGTTCATCGAAAGCCTGGAAGGCAGCCAACGTCTCGCGAGCGATCTGGAGCAGCTGCGCACCCTCCAGTCGGCTCAGGCGGACGCCGCGATTGCCCGAACGAGCTGGCTTCGGTTCGGCGCCACGACCCTCGCGATGGGCGTCGTGCTGGCGGTCGCGCTTCGCGTCGGGAAGCCGGCGCCGATGTCAGCGGCCTCCGAGGCCTCGTTGACCGCGCAGATGATTCGAGACCTTCCGCCGGCGGTCAAACCGCCTGCGCCATTGGCCCGGCCCGCATCAGCGGCGCGGCAGCATCTCCGGCCTCCGCCAGTCCCGGCGCCTCCGGTGACCACGCTCAACCTCCCGGATGCCGCCGAACTGTGCGTGGATCTCGCCCGGGTGATGGACAGCCGCGACGTGCCCGCCCTTCTCGAGCGGGTCGCTCGCGTGCTCGACGCGAAAGGCGTCATCGTCTGGATGGTCGACGCGGCGGGCGGCGTGCTCCACCCCTCGCTCTCACACGGCTACTCGGAGAAGGTCCTGAACAGGCTCGGAACGCTGGAGGTGGACTCGGACAACGTCACCTCACTGGCCTTCCGGTCGGTCCGGCCCCAGATGATGGCCGGTGCCTCCCCGGGAGCGGCGGGCGCAGTGGCCGTGCCGCTCGTGACCGCTGCAGGCTGCAGCGGAGTGCTCGCAGCCGAGCTTCGCGAGAGCAAGCCCGCGCCCGAGCTTCTCGCACTCACGCGGATCGTCGCCGCCCAGTTCGCCACGCTCATCGCCCCCGCGGAACTGAACGGCGCTCGGGCGGCCGAAGCCTGATCTCGGCACGAGCGGCCCTGCGGCGGCCGTCCTCGTCCGATGGCCTCTCAATCGGACAACCCACGAAGTACAGCCCTCTCCGCGCCTGCGGTACGTGTACGGACGTACGGCATACATCTTGAAGTTCGGGGTGGCGAGCCGTCAGGCGTCAACGGGAGCGCGGCAACTACGACAGGCAGGCGCTGGCATCGCCGTCTCCCGTCAGTTCGTTCACGACGACCCGGCGGCTCAAATCCATCTCTTATTTGTCAGTGGACATTTCGCTATTTTGGGGATTGGCCATTGGCCATTTGTTATCGGTCAGGTTGCCTCACGCGATTCTGGCTCACCGATCAATGACCAATGCCCAATCCGCAATAACAAATAACCAATAACAAATAACAAATGGTCTAGGCCGTAATCCTCACCACCACCACAGTTGAATCGTCGTTCGGGGCAAAGCCGGCCCGATGTTCTTCGACGGACTTGAAGATCGCATCCGCGATGCCGCGTGCCGGGAGATCGCGCGAGCGGCTGATCACGTCGGTCAAACGGTCGGATGTGTACTCCTCGCCGTTGCTGTTCATCGCCTCGGTCACGCCGTCCGAGCAGAACACGAACACGTCCCCAGGACTGAGCGGCAGGCTCACCTCGTCGTACGTCACGCCGAAGAACGATCCGAGCGGTACGCCTGGAAGCACGACAGGCGCGCACTCTCCCCCGCTCAGTCGAATCGGATACGGCACACCCGAGTTGGCCATCGTCATCGTGTGCCGCTTGAGGTCGAAGACCGCGTAGCACAGTGTGCAGTAGTACTCCTCGAGCTGCCGCTCGTGGAGGATCGTGTTGATCGACATCAGCACGTAAGCCGGCGAGGACCGCTCAGGCAGGTGACGGCGCCTGAAGGTCCGGCCGCGAACGAGCTCGCCGGCAAACACCGCGTAGAGCGCGGCAGGAACTCCCTTGCCGGACACGTCGCCGACGGCGGTGATCACCGTGCTCGACTCGGGCACGAGCAAGTCGTGGAAGTCGCCGCCGAGCTCGCGCGCCGGCGCGAATGCCGCTGCCACGTCGATCCCCTTCACGCGCTTCGGCAGCTCGGTCGGGAGAAGGGCCGCCTGGACGCGCTTGGCAAAGCCCAGCTCGCGCTCGAGGCGCGCTTCGTTCGCCGAAACTTCCTCGTACAGCCGCGCGTTCTCGATGGCGACCGCCGCCTGACTGGCCAGCAGCGTCAGAATCTCGACCTCGCGCTTGGAGAACGCGTCCAGGTCCGGGCTTTCGAGATCGAGCACCCCGATGCACCGATCCTTGAGCAGGAGCGGCACCGCCAGCTCGGATCGCACGTCCTCGACGACCTTGATGTAGCGGGCGTCCTTTGACACGTCCGGCGCCAGCACAGGCTCGCGGTGAAGTGCTGCGAACCCGACGAGACCTTCGCCAAGGCGCACCTTCGGCAGGTCGCCGATCTTCCGCCCGTATTTCACGCCGACCTTGAGCTCGAGTTCCTGTGTCGTCTCGTTGAGGAGCAGGATCCCGAACGTTCGGTATTCCACGAGCCGCGAGGCGAGCTGCGCGATTCGCTCGAGCAACGCATCGAGTTCGAGAACGGCGGCGACGTCGCGACCGATCTCGGCGAGCGTCTCGAAGGCTTCGGCATCCTGGCGCTGGCGCTCGAACAGTCTGGCGTTGACGACCGCGGTCGCAACGTGCGCGGCGAACTGACGGAGGATGGCGACCTCGCGTTCGGAATAGCGGTCGCGTTCACGGCTCAGGACGTTCAGCGCGCCAATCGCCTGCGCCTTGTGAATCAACGGCACCGCGAGCGTCGAGGCCATGCCGGGCACGACGCTGACGTAGTCCGGATCGGTCGAGACGTCACCGACGACCACCGGCTGGCGCGTGGTGAAGACGCGGCCGAGCAGGCCCGCCGAAGAGGGCAGGCTGAAATCCTTGGAGCTCTCGGGATAGCCCACGGCGTACCCGATCGTCAGCGTGTCGCGCTTGGCCTGGAAGAAGTACACGCGCGAAGGCGTCGAACGGGATCAGCCGGCCGACAAGCTCCGGAATCTTCGGCAGCAGTTCATCCAGGTCGATGACGGACGCGATCTTGCGTCCGAGATCGAACAGCGTGAGAAGGATGTCCCGCTCGCTACCGGAGAGCGGCGCCGTGGCAGTGTCGTCAGTAGGCGGTTGATTCATCAAACGAACGAGGCGGGGACCGAGGAATTATACTTGGGCCGAAAATGACTTTACAGCTGCCCCTCGACTACGCGGCTATCGGGCGCATTCTTCCCCATCGCTATCCGTTTCTTCTCGTGGACCGCGTCATCGCGCTCGAGCCGGACCGGCGCATTGTCGGGATCAAGAACGTGTCGCTGAGCGAGCGCTTCCTGTGGCAGGGCGCCGGCGAGCGGCCCGTGCTGCCACCGACGATTCTGACCGAAGCCATCGCGCAGGTGGGGGCCATCCTGATCCTGGTCAAGCCCGAGAACAACGGCCGGATCCCGTTCTTTACCGGCATCGAGCGCGTGCGGTATCCGGCGTCCCGTCCACCCGGGCGACTCCGTCGAGATCGAAGCCGTCGTCAAGCGATTGCGCAGCCGGATGGGCGTGCTGAGCGGTGCCGCCCGCGTCAACGGCGAAGTCGTGTGCGATGGGACGATGACGTTCGCACTCGGCCCGCGCACCGACAACACGGCCGTCACGACTTAGGTCGCCCGACGATCAGGATTCCCGCGGCAATCATGCCGGCTGCCACCGCCATGCGCGGGTGGAATGGTTCGCCCAGCACGATGGTTCCGAGCGTCACGGCAATTACCGGATTGACGTACGTGTAGAGCGACACGATCGCGATGTCGAGGTGCTGCAGCGCGTACCAGTACGCCGCGAACCCGATCACCGACCCGAAGACGACGAGGTAGACGAACGCCGTCGTCGTCGCCGCGTTGAAGCTGATGCGGCTCCATTCGCCGAGCAGTGTGCCGGTAATCATCATGAAGACGCCGCCGGTGGCCATCTGCACGGCGGCGGCGCCGAAGATGTGTCCCGGCATCACATGTCGCCGCGTGTACGCCGAACCCACGGCCCAGCCGGCGCACGCGAGCTGCAACGCAATCACGCCGAGCAGGAAGTTCCGGCCCGAGCCACCGCCTGCGGTGATGTCCGGCCACACGAGCGTCGTGATGCCCGCGAGCCCGACCATGAGCCCGATCCACTGACGGGCGAAGAGCTGCTTGCCGTCGCGCATCAGCGCGTCCACGCCGGTCATCCAGAACGGCGACATGCCGACCAGCACGGCCACCAATCCGCTCGGCAGATGTTGCGAGCCCCAGGCCACGCCCCCGTTGCCCATGAGCAACATCAGAAACCCGAGCACCGCCAATGTGCCCCACTGCCCTGCCGGCGGCGGCCGGTAGCCGCGTAGGAGGGCCAGGCCTCCCAGGAGGAGCCCTGCGACGATGTAGCGCAGGCCGCCCATGAGAAACGGCGGAATGGTCGCGAGGGCGATCTTGATGGCGACGTAGGTGGTGCCCCAGACGACGCAGATCGTCCCCCACGCGACCCAGGCGAGGCGTGGGCGATGCTCTCCGGAGCCCAACTCAGGAGCCCTGCGGCTTCAGGAACACTCGCTCCAGGTGCCGGTGGTACGTCGTGAATCGTCCCTCGGAATCGTCGTCGGCAAGGTGCCGCCGCACCTGGTGCATCTTGGCGTCGAAGTCGTCGGCGGCGGCGAGGATGAGTGCCTCCACGGTGGCCGGGACCACGGGCGATCCGAGCTCCTTCGCGCCGTGATGAGACAGGACGAGGTGCTGGATCTCGAGCGCCAGCTCCTCCGGGAAGCCCGGGATCTCGCGCACGGCGTCGCGCACCATGCCCGCTCCGAGCACGATGTGCCCCACCAGGTTCCCGGCGAGCGAATAGTCGACGGCCACGTCGTACGTCAGCTCTTCGAGCTTGCCGAGGTCGTGCAGGAGCGCGCCGGCCAGCACCAGGTCGCGGCGCGCGTCGTACGCGTCGGCCAGGAACACGCCGATTTCCATGATCTTGAGAATGTGCTCGAGCAGCCCGCTGCGATAGGCGTGGTGCACCTGCCGGGCGGCCGGCCAGATGCGAAGCCGATCGGCATGTCGCGCGACCAGGCGGTCGAGGAGCTCGCGAATGTGCGGGTCGGTCACGCTCGCGACGCGACCCGTCAGCTCCGCCCACATCTCGTCGATCGGGCGCGGCGACGAGCGGATGCAATCCTCCTCGCGGAATCCGACCTTGGCATCCTCGGGAATCACGCGCCGGATCTTGTCGACGAGGATCTCGAGCCGCTGATTGAACAGGTTGCCCTTCCCTTGCACGGCGACGAACTCGCCGGCCTCGAACTGCGGATCGGCCGACTCGACGTCGTGAAACACCTTGCCGCCGATCTCACCGGAGACGTCCTGGAGCACGAGCACGAGGAAGGGGCCACCCTTGCCGACGCGCCGCTCCTTGCGAGCGCACAGGAAGAACCCGGCGCCTGCCGACGTCGGCTCGAGTTCAGCGATGCGGGGAAGACGCGCCATCTGCAGAGCCGGCAAGTGTACTGCGAGATGGTAGGATTCCTGAATTGCCGGATCCTCTGGCCGTCGTCCGTCCGCGCGGCTGTCCAGCACCGCGTTCTCCCGCCTCTTCGAAGGTCTGCACGAAGGCCTGTACATCGGCCTCGTCCAACTCGACAGCACCGCGACGCTCGCGGCCAATCCGCGGCTGCGTCTGATATTCGGATGGGCTGAAGACACGGCGCTCGCCGACGTCCGGCCGCTCGACCCGGACCGGTTCGTCGACGAACAGGCGCGGACGGCGTTTCTTCAGCAGCTCGCTCGCGACGGCGGCGCCCACGACTACCTGCTGCGGCTGCGCCGCCTCGATGGCTCCGCGATGTGGATCGAGGTGACCGCCCGCGCCGAGCCGGTGAGCACGTCCTCCACGCTCCGGCTCGAAGCGATGATGCGCGACGTCACCGAGCGCAAGAAGCTGCAGGACCAGTCGCGCGACCTGTACCATCAGCTCGCGCAGGCGGAGAAACTGGCGGCGCTCGGCCAGACGATCTCGGGCGTCGCGCACGAGCTGAACAACCCGCTCGGCGACGATCCTCGCCTGCGCCGAGCGGCTGGCGGGCCGCCGGCTCGACGAGTTGACACGACGCGATCTCGATGCGATTCACAACGCCGCCGAGCGCGCGGCGCGCATCGTCCGCAATCTCCAGACGTTCGCGCGCAAGCGCCACACCACCCGCACGACGGTGGACCTCAACCAGGTGGTCCGCGACACGATCGGGCTCCGCGCCTACGAGCAGCGCGCCTCGAACGTCACGATCATCGACGCCCTGGCGGCGGGACTGCCCCCGGTCTTCGCGGATCCGCACCAGATTCAGCAGATTCTTCTGAACCTCGTCATCAACGCGGAGCAGGCCATGCTCGCGGCGCACGGCCGCGGCACGCTGATTCTGCGGTCCTGGCAGGATCCCGATCGCGATGCGGTCGTCCTCGAGGTGAACGACGACGGACCGGGCGTGCCGGAGGACATGCAGCCGAAGATCTTCGATCCGTTCTTCACGACGAAGGCCGTCGGCAAGGGGACGGGGTTGGGCCTGACGGTCGCCTACGCGATCGCCCAGGAACATGGCGGCCGGATCAGCGTCGCCTCAGTCCGAGGCCGCGGGGCGTCGTTCCTGCTCGAGCTGCCCGTGAGCGGCGCGCACGTCCGTTTGTCGGACCCGGCTCCCCCACCGCCCCTGCCGGCCGTGCCGAAGGGCACACGGGCGCTCGTCGTGGAGGACGAACAGGCGCTTGGCGATGCCGTCGCGGCGGCGCTCGCCGACGAAGGCTTCCGGCCGGATCGCGCGGCCGACGGCGACGAGGCGCTCGCGAGACTGCGCGAACGCCACTACGACGTGATCATCTGCGACTTGAAGATGCCGAAGGTGGACGGGATGGCGTTCTTCCGCGAGGTATCGGCGAAGATGCCGCACGTCGCGCGCCGGCTGATTTTCGTGACGGGCGACGTCGCCGGTACGGAGGCTGAGCGTTTTCTCGAGGAAACCGGATGTCGATGGATCCCGAAGCCGTTCCGGCTTCGCGATCTGGTCCGTGTCGCGCGCGAAACGCTGGGCTGAGACAGAAAGCGGTCGGGTTTTCTTATGTCGAAGAACACCCGACCGTTTCGTTGATTCGTTAGGCGACGCGGCGGTCGGGCACGCCTGTGGTCCGGCGACGGGCAGCGGCCGGCTTGGCCGCCTTCATCTTCCGGGCCTTCGACACCAGACGCGGCGCCGGCGCATTCTCCGTGCCGGCAAGCAGCCGCTGCAGACGCTGAATCGCGCGCGCGTGAAGCTGCGAGACGCGCGACTCGTTGACGCCAATCGCGTCGCCAATCTGCTTCATCGTGGCTTCGCCGAAGTAGTAGAGACCGACAATGCGACGCTCACGCGCCGGCAACTGAGCCAGGGCCTTGCGCACGCGGTCGCGGACCTGGCCCTGTTCGTACAGGCGATCCGGAGACGGCGGCTCGCTCGGCACGAGCACCGCGGGCAGCATCGAGCTGTCCATCGTCTCGAGGTTCGCGAGCGGTGATGTCTGTTCGATGGTGCTGATGCGCACGATGGTGCGTTCGAGACGCGTCTCGTCGGCGCCGACTCGACGCGCGAGATCGGCTAGTGTCGGCTCGGCGCCGAGCTCGCGGCGAAGGGCCTCGCGCGCGGACTCGAGCTCGCGACGGACGCGGCGGACGCCACGCGGCCAGGCGTCGCGACGAAGGGCGTCGATCATCGCGCCCCTGCACCCGCCGCTCGGCAAAGGTCTCGAACTTGATGCCGCGGCTCTCGTCGAACCGATGCGCGGCGTCGATGAGGCCCAGGACGCCGTCCTGGACGAGGTCGCTCAGGTCAATCGAGTGGGGCATCGTCGATGCCATGCGGCGCGCAAGTGACTGCACAAACGGCAGACTCGCCGCGACTCGGTCCTGCTGAGATTCCGCCAAGGGTGCCCGCAACATGTGACCAATCCTCCTGACCCAGACCTCGTCCGGGCGGTCAGCCGTAGGGCAACAGAAGTGCCAACATAGAAACGAACAAAAACCGAAAGTCAGACTGTGGGGTGAATAGTTAGTAAGTATTTGGCCTGTCTGGATTTACGTCTCTATGCCGATGTGTGAAGGGGCGTGCACTGCCGCTTCGAACGGCCCGAGTGGTGTCGGACCGTTGACAGCCCTGTCAGAATTGTCAGCAAACCGACGTGTCTGACAGTTAGCGTGTGTCGCTTGGACTGAGCGTGGGGCGGACGCCGAGCAGGCGCCGGAGGTCCTGGATCGTGGAAATGGCTTCGAGAGCGCCCGAAACAACCTGGCTGGCTCGGGCCCGTTGGGTTTCCTCTGCCAGGCGGGCTTCGAGCAGCTCCGCGTTGGCCAGGATGATCCCGAGCTGGTTGTTGAGCCGATGAAAAACGGCAGAGAGGTCCGGAACGGCCGGGACGGCCGTTCCGGCCGCAATGCCAGGTGCGCCTATGGATTGCTCAGGCGCCACGGCTGAGCCGCTGGTCCCAAGTGTTGTGTGTATCACCGGTTGTTGGATCCGGACGACGCCAGAGCGTGTCCTCGAAGATGCGGACTGAACCGCCCGCGGTTCGGACGTACTGAATCTTGCCGCCGGAGATCCAGTTGTAGATCGTCCGTCGGCTAACGCCGACAAGCTCGCACGCCCGCGGAATCGATACCGTTTTTCTGTCAATCAGCATGGCTGGTTCCATCCCTGCGCCGGCGAATTCGGCCGGAACACCACCTCACACGTTCACCCCGAGTATCGGCGGTGGTTGTCAGGACTTTAAGGGCAGAGGCCCAGACACCCGGAGAAGGTGACCGTCTGAGCCCGCGGCGTGCGGTCGAGGTCAACTGATCCGTGTCAAAATGCCGTCGCCCCGATGACGGAGTCAGCGCTGCACTTACTGCTCGTCGATGACGAGGCGGCATTTCGCGAGGTCATGGCCGAGCGATTGGCGGAAAGCGACTTCCGCGTCGAGCAGGCCGGCAGCGGGGAAGAGGCGCTCGCGCGGCTCGGTGAGTTTGCCTTCGACATCCTGATTACGGATTTGCGATTGCCGGGACTCGACGGCCGGCAGGTCCTCGACGAGGCCCTCAGCCGCTATCCGGACATCATCGCCATCGTCATCACCGGCTTCGGGACGGTTCGCGAGGCGGTCGAGGTCACCAGGCAGGGCGCCGAAGGATTCATCACCAAGCCGTTCCAGTTCGAAGAGCTGCTGCACGAGCTGAACGCCGCGATCAAGAAACGGCGGCTGGAGGCCGAGAACGCCTACCTCCGCGCACAGCTCCACGATCGCTTCCGGATCGAAGGCATGATCGGCCGGACCGCCCCGATGATGCAGCTCTCCGAGCTGCTGCGGACCGTGGCGGCCACGGCGAGCACCGTGCTCATCACGGGCGAAACAGGCACGGGAAAGGAACTGGCGGCGCGGGCGATCCACGACGGCAGCCCGCGCCGAAGTGGCCGGTTTGTCGCGATCAACTGCAGTGCGATTCCTGAAACGCTTCTGGAGGCCGAGCTCTTCGGACACGTCCGCGGCGCGTTCACGGGCGCCGTGGCCAACCGCCAGGGACGCCTCGAGCAGGCCAATCGCGGCACGCTCTTTCTGGACGAAGTGGGCACGATGAGCGCCGCGCTTCAGGCAAAGCTCCTGCGCGTGCTTCAGACGCGTGAGTTCGAGCGGGTGGGGGACTCGCAGACCGTGAAGGTGGACGTGCGAGTGATCGGCGCCACCAATTCCGATCTCAAGCGCATGGTGGACGACGGAACTTTCCGCGAGGATCTGTACTATCGCCTCAACGTCATTCCGGTGCGGATCCCGTCCCTGCGCGAACGTCGAGCGGACATCCCGCTTCTCGCGCAGCACTTCCTCGATCGACTGTCCGGAGAATCCACGCCACCGCGTGGCCGCGTGACGCTCGCGCAGGACGCGCAGCAGGCGCTGATGCCGTTCCCATGGCCCGGCAACGTGCGGCAACTCGAGAACGTCATGGAGCGCGCGTTCGCGCTGTCGCCAGGACGATCGCAGATCACTGCGTCCGATCTGCCGGACGAGGTTCGGCAATCAGCGGCCGTGCCGGACGCTGCCGAGTTGTCGATCCCGGACGAAGGCATCGAGATGGAACGGCTCGTCTCCGACTTCGAGCACAGTTTGATTCGACGCGCGCTCGAACGCACGCAGGGCAACAAGCGGCAGGCCGCGGATCTCCTGCACGTCAAGCGGACGACGCTCATCGAAAAACTGAAGCGGCTCGAGAGGCACTGACACATGCCGCGTCACACGTACTGGGTCATCGTCACAGGCACGGACGCCACGGCGTTCCGGGCGCGGGAGGCGGAGGACCTGCTGCCCACGTTGAAGCAGCTTCAGCGCACGCAGCCCGACGCGGTGTTGAAGTGGTTCGAGCGCGGCCGGCTGTGGGAATCCCCGGAACAGGCGCTGGCCGATCTCCGGCGACCCCGGGTTCGCACGCGGGGCGCGGCTTGGCGTCCCGGCGGAAGCCACGTCGATCCACAGAGCCCGGTTCAAGGTGCCCCGGGACGAGAAGAGACGCCGATTCAAGCAACGACAGCGCCGCGAGGGAAGTCCAGTCGGCGACTAGCGGTCTCTAGACCTAAAACTAAAAATCGAAACAAATAACCGGCTCGTGTTTTGGTCTTTTGACTACTGGACGAGCTGGGTTTCGCGGCGATCGATGAAAAAGGCCCGAATAATCTGCCTCAATCCGTCAATCGACTCGGCGGAGTTTACGGCGGTCCGGAGCTGAGAGCCACCGTCAAGACCCTTCGAATACCAGCTGCCAAGGGCACGGAGCTTGTTGATGACCCAGCGCTCGCGGCCACGCGCCGGCACGGGTGGGACGATGGAGTCCGCGCCGGGAGCGACGTGCCGGAATCCTGCGGCCTCGTTGACCCGTTCCTTGAGGAGCAGGTCCACGTAGTCCAGCAGGAACTGCCCGCGCTCGTCGAGCGTGACGGGTGGGGGAGTTTCGCCTCGGGCGATCGCTGCGGCCTGGGCGAAAATCCAGGGGTTTCTCAGTGCGCCGCGGCCGACCAGCACGCCAGCCACACCGCTCTCTTGCAAGCGCCTCACGATCTGGCTGGCTTCCACGCAGTCGCCCGACCCGAACACCGGAATGCTGACTTCCGACGCGACGCGCGCGATCAGACGCCAGTCTGACTCGCCGCTGTACGACTGTGCCGCGGTCCGACCGTGCACCGCCAAGGCGGCGGCTCCGGCGTCCTGAACCATCCGGGCCAGTGTCGGGGCGTTGATCTCCTGCTCGTTCCAGCCGGCGCGCATCTTCACGGTGACGGGGATACGCACGGCACTCGTCATCGCGCGAATCACGCTCGCGGCGTGCTCGGGCTCGCGCATGAGGCTGCACCCGGCATTGTGCTTCGCGATCTTCGGGACGGGGCACCCCATGTTCACGTCCACGATGTCGGCGCCCATGGACTCGACGACTTGCGCCGCCTCAGCCATCACGCGCGGGTCGCCGCCGAAGATTTGGACGGAGACAGGCCGCTCCTCTTCGGTGTACTCGGCGTACTCGAGCGTACGGTCGATCCCGCGCACGAGGCCCTCGGAACTCACCATCTCGGTGACGACGAGCCCGCAGCCGCCCTTGCGCTTGACCAGGCGCCTGAACGCCGTGTCGGTCATGCCCGCCATAGGGGCGAGCGCGACCGGGTGCGCGATCGCGATGTCGGTGATCTTCACTGGCTGGGCGGCGTGAGGGCCAGCCGCTCTCCGACACGCCGCTCGTAGATGCGGCGCAGGTTGTCGTCCTTCCACTCGATGACCGCCCCGGTGCGGAGACGAAGCCTCAGCTTGGTCATTTCGCCGTCGAGGCGCTCGTTGCGGATCGCAATCTCGATCTGATCGCGCACCTTGTCGAACGGCTGCTGGGCCGCCTCTTCGCGCGTTTCGAGCTTCAGGATCTGGAACCCTCGGGTCAGCTGGATGGGCTCGCTGATCTGGCCCGGTTTCAGGGTGTCGAGCAGCGCCTTGGTCGCCGGATTCAAGTCGCGCACGTTGATCGGACCGATGAGGCCGCCGCTGGCCTTGGTCGCGGAATCCGACATCTCTTTGACGAGCGCGGCGAAGTCCTCACCGGCGAGTGCACGCTGCCGCACGGCGTCGATTCTGGCCTTCAGCGCTGCTGACGTGGCCGCCGTCAGCTGATCCTGCACGTTGGTCGCCGGCGAAATGACGGCGATTTCACGAAGCGTCACCGTCTCAGGCGTCATGAAGTTGCTGCGATTCGCCGCGAAGTGCTGGCGCAGCTCCTCCTCGGTGATGCGCATACGCGGAAAAATCTCGCGCGCCTGCACCATCTGCCGCAGCCAGGCGCGCTCGAAGTTCCGCCGCAGCTCGTCGAGCGTCAGCCCTTCCTGCTGCAGGGCCTGCTTCAGCCCCGCGTCATCGAGGTTGTTGTCCTTCTTGAGGGTGTCGAGCCCCTTCTTGAACTCGTCGTCGCTGAACGTGAACCCAAGCTCGCGGCCGTGCTGGACGATGAGCAACTCGTCGACGGTCTCGACGAGGATGTCCGGCGTCATCTCCTGGAGGAGCTTGAACAGCTCCGCCTCGGGAACGGCGCGCGGCTGTTCCTGGCGGGCGCGCACGGCGTCCGTCTGCCGCTGGGTCAGTTCCGACTGCGTGAAAATCTCGCCGTTGACGCGGACGAGGACGCGCTCGAGGATCAGGCTCGATCCCGGACTCTGCGCGAGGACCGGCCACGCGCCGAGGAGAACCGTCACGACCGACAGCGCCGCTGCGAATACCTTCATGCGTCGGGAGCTCCGCGGCGATCTCGGCCGCAAATCCATGGAACAGAAGATTTTAGCCGGTTACGCCACGGAAATCGACCGGCTCAAGTGGTCGAGCAGTCGGCCGACCCGCTCGAACAGGCCGCCCGGTTCGGTCGGATCCGGCGGCGCCTCCGCCAGAATCGCGTCCCGAGTGAACCCCGGGCTGACGTCGGTCTTCGCCCGGGCCGTCCACCACGACCTTGAGACGTCGTCCGGCGTGCCGCGCGGCCGGGCGCAGCCGCCGTCCCGGTGCGGGCCGGACCTCGGGTGCGGCTTCCGGGCGGTTGAGGTCGAGCCGCAGGATGGCAGGCGGAAGGAGCGTGAGGTCGCCCCGGCGCTGGATCAGGCCGGCCAGAGCGAGTGGGTCGATCTTCGCGTCCTGCCGGAACTTCAGCACGATGACGGCGCCTTCCCGGTCGAGGCTCTCGAGGCCGATCGTGTCCGAGAGCAGCCGGATCCTCGCGTATTCCGCGAGGTTCTCGACGGAGCGGGTGGGCGGCCCATAGCGATCGCGAAGCTCCTCGAGGAAGCTCGTGACCTCATCGAGCGTCGTCGCGCGGGCGAGCCGACGGTAGACCATCAGCCGCTGGTTCATGTCCGGGATGTACGTCTCGTCGATGCGGAGATCGATGCGCAGGTTGACGACCGCGCGCCGCTCGTCGTCGAGGTCCTCGCCCTTCAGCTCGCGGATGGTCTGCTCGAGGAGCTTGAGGTACATGTCGAAGCCCACGGCTTCGATCTGACCGCTTTGCTGCCCGCCGAGCAGATTGCCGGCGCCGCGGATCTCGAGGTCGAGCGCCGCGATGCGGAATCCGCTGCCGAGATCGCTGAACTCCCGAATCGCCGCGAGGCGGCGCCGGGCGATGGGCGACAGCGTTTGCTCGGTCGGCACGAGCAGGTAGGCGTACGCCCGTCGATCGGACCGGCCGACGCGGCCGCGCAACTGGTAGAGCTGGGCCAGGCCGTACCGATCGGCGCGGTTGATGATGATGGTGTTGGCGTTGGGAATATCGAGGCCGTTCTCGACAATCGTCGTCGCCACGAGCACGTCGTACTTGTGCGCGACGAAATCCACCATCACGCGCTCGAGCTCCTCTTCGCCCATCTGGCCGTGGGCAATCGCAAGCTTCGCCTCGGGCGCGAGGCGGCCGACGAGGTTGGCCACCGAGTAGATGGACTCGACGCGGTTGTGCACGAAGAACACCTGGCCGCCGCGTTCGAGCTCGGTCTTGATGGCGCGCGCGATGACGTCGGTATCGAACCTCACGACCTGCGTCTGAATCGCGAGCCGATCGCGCGGCGGCGTTTCGATGACCGACATGTCGCGAATGCCGACGAGCGACATGTTCAACGTCCGCGGGATCGGCGTGGCCGTCATCGTGAGGACGTCCACGCGTTTTCGCAGCTGCTTGATGCGTTCCTTGTGCGCGACGCCGAAGCGTTGTTCCTCGTCCACGACAAGCAGTCCGAGGTCGCGGAAGTTGACGTCCTTCGAGAGCAGCCGGTGGGTGCCGACGACGAGGTCGACCTGGCCGTTGGCGAGTAGCGCCACGACCTCCTGCTGTTCCTGCTTCGAACGGAACCGGCTGATCATCTCGATCCGGATCGGGAACCCGGCGAAGCGCTCCTTGAGGGTGCGCGTGTGCTGAAAGGCCAGGACGGTCGTCGGCGCGAGGAACGCCACCTGCTTGCCGTCCATGACCGCTTTGAATGCGGCGCGCATGGCGACTTCCGTCTTGCCGTAGCCGACGTCGCCGCAGAGCAGCCGGTCCATCGGCGTCGGCGTCTCCATGTCGCGCCTGATGTCGGCGATCGCCGTCTGCTGGTCGGCCGTGAGGTCGTACTCGAACGCGTCGGCGAATTCCTGATGCCAGTGCGCGTCCGGAGTAAAGGCAAAGCCCGGAACCGCCTTGCGGGCGGCGTAGAGCTTCAGGAGCTCTTCGGCCATGTCGCGCATGGCCTTCTTCACCCGGGTTTTGGCCTTTTCCCAGGTCGTGCCGCCGAGCTTGTCGAGGGCCGGCGCCGATCCGCCCGTGTACTTCTGAACGAGATCGAGCCGTTCCAGCGGAACGAACAGCTTGTCGTCGCCGGCGTAGTGGAGCTCCATGAACTCCTGCACCGGCTGGCCGGGCATGATCGCGAGCCGCTTCAGTCCAGCGAACCGGCCGATCCCGTTGTCCACGTGCACGACCAGGTCGCCGATCTTCAGATCTCGGAAATCCGACAGGAAGGTCCGGGTCGTCGATCGCCGGCGCTCGTGAACCCGCCGTTCCTCCTCGAAGAGATCCGTTTCGGCAAAGATCAGCAGCGATCCCTGCGGCAGGTGGAAGCCGCGCGAGAGCTGCCCGGTCGTGACGAGCACGGCGGCGCTCGACAGGTCGTCCGCCGTGCCGACGGGGCGCGCTCGGACTTCATAGTCGGCGAGAAGCTCGATCGTGCGTTCGGCACGGCCCGGGCTGGCCGCGACGAACACGACGGCGTCACCACGGTCCCGCGCGGCCCGAATTTCATTGGCCCAGTCACCGATGCGCCCGTGGTACTCGAGCGCCGACACGGTCGACACGTGCACCGCGCCCGCGCTGCCCCCGTCGATCTCGAGCTGGCTGATCTGATGCGATCGGCTCAGCCAACCAGACAGTTCCTCCCAGCCCGCGGCGATCGTTTCGAACGGCATCGCGACGCGGCCGCGCGCGACGGCTTCAGACGCCGATGCACGCCACTGCTGTTCGAGCGCCACGGCGCGTTCCTGGATGTCTTCGAGCTCGAACGCCATGACCACGACGCCAGCGCGACGCGCGTAGTCCACGATCGTGGCGGATCGGTCGAACGCCGTGGGATCCTCGGGGGCGGCGACTGTCGGGCAGCAATTCACGGAGGGGACTGATCGTGACGCGATCGACCGCGACGAGCGATCGCTGCGTCGCGCCGTCGAAACGCCGGATGGACTCGATGATGTCCCCGATGAACTCGAGGCGGACCGGTTGCGGGTCGGACGCCGGGTAGAAGTCGACGACGCCGCCGCGGACGCAGAATTCGCCGTGCTCGTCCACCGGATCCTCCGGCGCGAAGCCGGCGATGGCGAGCCTCGCGCCGAGATCGACAGGGGAGACCTCGGACCCCGGCGCGAGCGTCAGGCCCACGTCCTCGAACCGCGCAGGATCGCTGAGCCGTGGCAGCAGCGCGCGAGCGGACGCGATGACGAGCCGGGCGCTCCCGGTCGCGAGGCCATAGAGCGCGCGCGCCCGCGCGGAGGCCACTTCGAGGTGAGGCGTGAGGCCGCGATACGGATCCACTTCCTGCGACGGGAAGGGCAGCACCTGCGCGAGGACGTCGTGCTCGGAGAGTCCCTGGAGCGATGTCAGAAACAGACGCGCATCGGTCGTCATCTGCTCGACATCCGCGTCGGTCGGCACCACGAGCAGCACGGACGTGTCCTGCGCAACCACGGCGGCGTGAAATGCCGTCGCGGCCGGCGTCAGACCCGTGAGCCGCAAGATGGGCCGGTTGAGGCCGGCTCGATTGGCCGACGACTTGAGCAGCGATCGAAATGCGAGTGAGGACGTGGAGCCGATCACGGAAGCCGGAACCTGTGGCGGAAGGGGAGCGCCGCTCTTGTCATGCTAGTCTGAATCGCTTGTGGCGAGGTCGTTCCCGTTCCTGGTTCCCCGTCCTCGTTACTCATATCTGAGTGCCAATGACAACTGATGCGGACGTGATCATTGTCGGCGCCGGACCCGCGGGCCTGAGCGCCGCGCTCGTGCTGGGCCGCGCCTGCCGTAAAGTGCTGCTGTTCGACCAGGACCTCGGGCGCAACCGTTTCACGAAGATGCTCCACGGATTCATCACGCGCGAGGGCACGCCGCCGCTCGAGTTCCGGCGGATGGCGCGCGAGGATCTCAAGCGCTTCGACAACGTCCAGTCACGAGGTGGTGCAGATCGTCCGCGCCGCGCGGATCGACAACGGCGGATTCGATGTGTTCACCGCGGACGGCCGCTCGTTCACCTCCCGTCGCCTGCTGCTGGCGACAGGCGTCCTGGACAACATCCCGGACATTCCCGGCATCCGGGATCTCTACGGCCAGAGCGTGTTCCACTGTCCGTATTGCGATGGCTACGAGCTTCGCGGCAAGCCTCTCGCCGTCTACGGGCGCGGGAAGCGCGGCTACGGACTGTCGCTCGAGTTGACGGGCTGGAGTCGCGACATTCTGTTGTGCAGTGACGGCGAGAGCGGCTTGACCGCCGAGGAGGAAGCCAAACTCATCGCCAACGGCACGACGCTCAACGAAAAACCCGTCGCACGTCTCGAGGGCAAGGACGGCATTCTCGAGCGCGTCGTCTTCACCGACGGCACGTCCGTTCCACGCCGCGCCCTGTTTTTCACCCAGGGTCAGACGCAGTGCTCCGACCTCGCCCGGACGCTCGGGTGTGATTTCAACGAAAAGGGCACGGTCTCGACCGGGAAGTACGAGAGTGACGAACATTCCCGGGCTGTACGTCGCCGGCGACGCGTCCCGTGACGTCCAATGGGTCGTCGTCGCGGCCGCCGAGGGCGCTGAGGCGGCGTACGCGATCAATCAGGAGTTGATCAAGGAAGAGCTCGTGTGATGTTACCGAACGCAGAGAGCTTCACCTCCGCGTCTGCGTCGCCCGAATCTTCTCGAGAATGTTCGACGTCGACCAGCCCTGCTCCACGGGAATCCTGACGACCTTGCCGCCGCGCGCCTCGACCGTGTCCCGTCCGACGATCTGATCCGCGGCCCAGTCGGCGCCTTTCACGAGCACGTCGGGCTGCACGCGCCGGATGATGTCGGCCGGCGTGTCCTCGTCGAAGATCACGACGGCGTCCACGCAGGCGAGCGCGGCGAGCAGTTCGGCGCGTTCGTGCTTCAGGAATGATCGGCCGCGACGGGCCCTTGTTCGCGCGGACCGAGCGATCGGAGTTGACGCCGACGATGAGCGCGTCGCCCTCGTTGCGCGCGGCCTGGAGATATCGCACGTGGCCCGGATGCAGCAGATCGAACACGCCGTTCGTGAACACGATGCGCTGTCCCCGTTCGCGGAGATCGGCGGCGAACGTTCCGGCGTCTTCAAGAGACAGCACGCGCATGCGTCGCGACCTAGGCTCTCGGCCGGAGCGTGATGCCGCCGGTGAAGCCCCACCGGTGCCGCGGTCGATAGATGCCGACGTCCTTCAACGCGCGACTTCACGCGAAACGTGTACAGGAGCCGGTGGTAGTCGTAGGGCGCGCCGTCACGCTTGTGCACGGCGACGTCGAGCTTGTACGTGCCCTCGACGAGATCGAGCGCCTCGATCTCGAACCGGACCTCCGCGTCACCCGAGAAGCTGTCCGACTCGTGCTCTTCGATGTCGGTGTTCGTGCCGTACACGCAGAGGCCTTCGGCGTTGTAGATGCCGACGCCGAAGACGAAGTCCGAGACCTTGCGCTTGGCCTGAACGCGAAGTCGAAGCGTCAGTGGCTCGCCGGTATGAAAGATGTGGGTCGCCTGTCCCTGGTCACTCAAGAGCGGCGACGTCGGTGATCACGACCTCACCGGAGCCCCATCGGCCTTCGGTCGCGCGCGACATGTCGGCGGCGACTTCGCCGGCGTCCGCCGGACCGACGTTCGACGGGCCCGGCGACGATCCGGCCTCCGCGCGGTTCCGTGCGTCGGTCGTCGCCAGAAACTGCTCTTCCTGTCGTTCCACGTCCGTGACGTAGGCGCCGACGACTCGCGTGGGATCGCCCTGGGCGCGCTTCCGGCCGGCATCGAGCCACACCGCCTCGTCGCAGAAACGCTCGACCATGCCCGAGCGAGTGGGTGACGAAGCAGGATCGTCTTGTTGCGCCGCTTGAACTCCGCGAACTTGTCGAGGCACTTGTGCGTGAAGCCTTCGTCGCCGACGGCCAGCACCTCGTCCACGAGCAGCACGTCGGGATCGACGTGAATCGCCACGGCGAAGCCGAGCCGCATGTACATGCCTGACGAGTACGTCTTGACCGGCGCGTCGATGAACTCGCGCATCTCGGCGAACTCGACGATCTGCGTCGAAGCGCTGCTGGATCTCGCGCTTCGACATGCCCAGCATGACGCCGTTGATGAACACGTTCTCGCGGCCGGAGATCTCGGGATGGAAGCCGGCGCCGAGCTCGATCAGCGCCGAGATGCGGCCCTGGACCTTGACCGTGCCGGACGTCGGCTTCGTGATGCCGGCCACGAGCTTGAGCGCGGTGCTCTTGCCCGATCCGTTCCGGCCGATGACGCCGAAGCGTCTGGCCCCGCGGCGACGTCGAACGACACGTCGTTCAGCGCCTGAAACGTCTCCTCGGGCCGCAGCTTCTTGACGAGATCGCCGGAGAGCAGGGCACTCTTCAACGTCGCAAACTGCCGGCCGCCGTAGCGCCGGTAGAGCTTGCTGACGTTGACGAGCGAGATCGCCGGCGCGCCACGCTCACACCGCCTCGGCGAACGAATCGCGCAGCCGATCGAACACCCAGTACGCGGCGAGGAAGAGCACGACGGAGACGCCGCCGATGGCGAGCAGCCACCTCAGGTGGCCGAACGGTCCGTGGAAAAACAGCACTTCCTGGTACGACACCGCGATGTGGAAGAACGGGTTCCAGTTGAAGTAGCCGAGGTAGCCGGCCACGTTGTCCATCTTGTACGAGTAGATGATCGGCGTGGCGAAGAACCAGAAGGTCATCAGGTTCGCCAGCAGGTCCCTGATGTCGCGGAAGTGGACGGTCAGCGCGGACAGCAGCAGCACGAGCGCCAGCGTGAAGACCAGCTGCACGAGCGACGATGACCGGGAACCACGCCAGCTCGTTCCAGTCGGGGAAGTGCTGACGCCAGACCATGAACCCGCGAGGATCAGCAGACCCGAGCGCGAAGTGCACGAGGTTCGCGAGCACGGTCACGATCGGCAGGATTTCGGCGGGAAACAGCACTTTCTTGATCAGGTTGCCGCCCGAAATCAGCGACCCCGCCCCCTCCAGCATCGAGGCCGGGAACCACGTCCACGGCAGCAGGCCGCAGAACATGAACACTTCGTAGGGCATGTTGTCCGCCGTCGCGTTCGGCGGCAGGATCTTGGCGAACACGAAGGAGTAGATCGAGAGCAGGAGCAGCGGATTGACGAACGACCAGAAGAACCCGAGGACCGACCCGCGATAGCGCGCTTTCAGTTCTCGGGCGACCAGGCTCTGGATGAGGCCGCGGTAGCCGGCCAGCCTGGCGAGGTTATGCCACATCGACCTGCAGCATGACGACCGTGATGTTGTCCGGACCGCCCGCGGCATTCGCGGCATCAACCAGCGCCTGGCAGGTGTCGCCGAGCGACTTGCCCTTCTTGACGATCGCCTCGAACTGGTCGGGCAGGACGACGCCGTGCAGGCCGTCCGAGCAGAGAATCAGGCGGTCGCCGGCGCGCACGTCGACGTCGGCGACGTCGACCTCCGGGTCGTCGCCGCCGGCAAGCGCGCGCGTCACGACGTTGCGCCACGGGTGCCGGCGCGCGTCTTTCTCGGTCATCACACCGGCGCGGACCTGTTCGCTGACCCAGGAGTGATCCTGGGTGATCTGGCGCAGCGCGCCCTCGCGCCAGAGGTACACGCGGCTGTCGCCGACGTGGGCCACGGTCGGCGCGCCATGTCCGAACAGCACGGCCGCGGCCGTCGTGGCCATGCCGCGCAGGGTGTCGTTCGCATCCACGGCGCTGCCGAGCTTTCGGTTGGCCAGGCGGAACGCGGCCTTCAGCCGATTGCCGTCGAGGCTGAGCGTGTTGTCGTAGGGAAACGGCCAGGTGCGATTGATGTCGGCGTCGCGGGTATCGCTGATGAACGCGACGATCGTGTCCACCGCCAGCCGTGAGGCGATCTCGCCCGCCGCATGGCCGCCCATGCCGTCGGCGACCATGAACAGCCCCACGTCGTCGCGCGTGCTGTACGAGTCTTCATTCTCCTCCCGGCGCAAACCCGGATGGGACGCGACCGCCGAGGAGATGCGCAGCATGGAGGTCAGGGACGGTGACGGGCGTGACGGGAGATTTCGAGCCGCGAGATGGCGCGAAGCATCGCAATGCGGGCACGCTCGATGTCGAGGTCGACGACACCGGGCTTCGCGAGCTGCTCTTCCGCTCGCCGCTTGGAGGCTTCCGCGCGTTCGATGTCGATATCCTCGGCGCGCTCAGCCACCTGCGCCAGGATCGACACGCGATCGGGCAGGACCTCGGCGAAACCGCCGGCGATGAACGCGTACTTCTTCTCGGTTCCTTTGCGTGACCACATCATGCCCGTCGCGAGCGCGGCCAGCATCGGGGCATGCCCGGGCAGGACCCCGAAAGACCCTTCTTCGCCCGGCAGCTGCAGCTCGTCCACTTCGTCGTGGACGATGGCCTGGGCCGGAGTCACGAACTCCAGGCGCAGGTGCTTGGGAATTCCAGCCGGGACCGCCACGTCTTACTTCTGTTCCCGGGCGCGCTCGACGACTTCGTCGATCGTGCCCGCCAGGTAGAACGCCTGCTCGGGGATCTCGTCGTGCTTGCCGTCGACGATCTCCTTGAACCCGCGCACGGTGTCGGCAATCGTCACGTACTTGCCTTTGTATCCCGTGAACTGTTCAGCGACGAAGAACGGCTGGGACAGGAACTTCTGAATCTTCCGCGCACGCGACACCGTCAGCTTGTCGTCCTCCGACAGCTCGTCGATGCCGAGGATCGCGATGATGTCCTGCAGGTCCTTGTAGCGCTGCAGGATCTGCTTGACCGATCGGGCGACATTGTAGTGCTCGTCGCCGATGATGCGCGGGTCCAGAATGCGAGACGACGAGGCCAGCGGATCCACGGCCGGATAAATCCCGAGCTCGGCAATGGCACGCGACAGGTTGGTCGTCGCGTCGAGGTGCGCGAACGTCGTCGCGGGCGCCGGATCGGTGTAGTCGTCGGCGGGCACGTAGATCGCCTGCACGGACGTGATCGATCCCTTGCGGGTGGACGTGATGCGCTCCTGGAGCTCGCCCATCTCGGTCAGGAGCGTCGGCTGGTATCCGACCGCCGACGGCATGCGGCCGAGCAGCGCCGAGACCTCGGAGCCCGCCTGCGTGAACCGGAAGATGTTGTCGATGAACAGCAGCACGTCCTTGCCTTCCGCGTCGCGGAAGTACTCGGCGACCGTGAGCGCCGACAGCGCCACGCGCAACCGCGCGCCCGGCGGTTCCGTCATCTGGCCGTAGACCAGCGCCGCGCGTGACTTCGACGGATCCTTCGGGTCGATGACGCCGCTCTCCTGGAACTCGAGCCAGAGGTCGTTGCCCTCGCGCGTGCGTTCGCCGACACCGCCGAACACGGAGACACCGCCGTGCTTCATGGCGATGTTGTTGATGAGCTCCATGATGATGACGGTCTTGCCGACGCCGGCGCCGCCGAACAGTCCAATCTTGCCGCCTTGCAGATACGGCTCGAGGAGGTCGATGACCTTGATGCCGGTCTCGAACATCTTGAGCTCGGTGGACTGTTCTTCGAGCGTAGGCGCCGAGCGGTGGATCGGCCAGCGCTCCTTGGAGTTCACGGGCCGGTCCGGATCGTCCACCGGCTCGCCGAGGACGTTGAGCACGCGGCCCAGCGTCTCGGGCCCGACGGGCATCGTGATCGGGCCGCCCTGATCCTCGGCGGACATGCCGCGCTGCAGGCCGTCGGTCGGCTTCATGGCCACGGCGCGAACGCGGTTCTCGCCGAGGTGCTGTTCGACCTCGCAAATCACGTCGACGTCTGTGGTTCCGGCTTTGCCGGTGACCCGCACGGCGTTGTAGATGGCCGGCAAGTGCCCGCCCTCGAACTCGATGTCGAGGACCGGACCGATGATCTGGACAACCTTGCCGACCTTCACTGCTTCAGCAACTGACATGTGTGTCTCGCTATCGCGTCTGCGACCCTGATACGACTTCAATGATCTCGCGCGTGATCGCCGCCTGGCGCAGTTTGTTCATGTAGAGCGTCAGGCCGTCAATCATCTCCGACGAGTTGCGCGTGGCGGCGTCCATCGCCGTCATCTGCGCCGCAAAGAACGCGGCGTTCGACTCCACCAGGGCTCTGAGGATCTGCGCCTGCACGAGCTGCACGAGCAGCACGTCGAGAATACGCTCGGGCGACGGCTCGTAGAGGTAATCCGTCTTGGCGCCCTCTTCTTCTTCCGCCGCCGACACGCTCGTCAGCGGCAGCAGCGGTTCGATGACCACGCGCTGCTGCATGACGGACTTGAACTCGTTGTAGACGAGGTACACGCTGTCGACGCGCCCCTCGATGAAGTCCGACAGAATCGGGGCGGCAATCGCCTCCGCCTCGGCGAACGCAATCACCTTCGGCAGGTTGATGTGCTCGAAGCGGACCGGCAGGCCGCGACGCGAAAAGAAATCGCGCCCCTTCCGGCCCACCAGGCCGAGCGAAATGGGCCGGCCGTGATGATCGCGGAGGAAGCCGCCGACGGCCTTGACGATGTTGGTGTTGAAGCTGCCGCAGAGGCCGCGGTCGGACGTGATCACGACGAGCAGCGTGGAACCGGAGTCGACGCCCGGACGGCGAATGAGCAGCGGGTGCGCATGCTCGTCCACGCGCGACGCGATGCTCGCGAGCACGTGACGCGCCTCGATGGCGAACGGCCGTGTCGCGACGACGCGCTCCTGCGCGCGACGCAGCTTCGAGGCCGCGACCATTTTCATGGCCTTGGTGATCTGCTGCGTCGACTTGACGGCGCGGATGCGCCGTCGCATGTCAATCAGTGAGGGCACGGTTCGTTCTCAGTGGGCTACGCCGCGGCCGTAGACGCCGCGAATGTCCGCCCGTAGTCCTCGAGCGCCACCTTCAGCGACTGCTTCAGGTCGTCGTCCAGGATCTTCTTCTCGGCGATCGCCGACAGGACGCCCGCGTGCTGCGTCTCGAGGAACCGGTACAAGCCGTCTTCGTACTGCCGAAGCCGCTCGATCGTCACGCTGTCGAGATAGCCATTGGTCGCCGCGAAAATAATCGCGACCTGGTGTTGGACGGCCAAGGGCCGGTACTGCGGCTGCTTCAGAATCTCGGTGAGCCGGCGGCCCCGATTGAGCTGCTTCTGCGTGGCCGGATCCAAGTCGCTGCCGAACTGCGCGAACGCCGCGAGCTCGCGGTACTGCGCCAGGTCGAGACGCAGCGAGCCGGCGACCTGCCGCATCGCGCGAATCTGCGCGGACCCGCCGACGCGCGACACCGAGTTGCCGACGTTGATCGCGGGCCGGATGCCCTGGTTGAAGAGGTCGGCTTCGAGGAAGATCTGGCCGTCGGTGATCGAGATGACGTTCGTCGGAATGTAGGCCGACAGGTCGCCGGCCTGCGTCTCGATGATCGGCAGCGCCGTCAGCGATCCGCCGCCGAGATCCGCCTTCAGCTTCGCGGCGCGCTCGAGCAAGCGCGAATGCAGGTAGAAGACGTCGCCGGGGTACGCCTCGCGGCCCGGCGGACGCCGGAGCAGGAGCGAAATCTCGCGATAGGCCTGCGCGTGCTTCGAGAGGTCGTCGTACACGCACAGCGCATGGCGGCCCGAATCACGGAAGAACTCGCCAATCGTGCACGCCGAATACGGGCTGATGTACAGCAGCGGCGCAGGGTCCGACGCGCCCGCCGCGACGACGATGCTGTACTCCATCGCGCCGGCCTCTTCGAGCGTCCGCACGACTTGCGCGATCGTGGACTGCTTCTGGCCAATCGCGTTGTAGATGCAGATGACGTCGAGGCCCTTCTGGTTGATGATCGCGTCGACGGCGACAGCCGTCTTGCCAGTCTGGCGGTCGCCGATGATGAGCTCGCGCTGACCGCGGCCGATCGGCACCATGCCGTCGATGGCCTTCAAGCCGGTCTGGAGCGGTTCTTTCACGGGCGACCGATCGACGACGCCGGGTGCGAGACGCTCGATTGCCTGGAAATTGCGTGACGCAATCGGGCCCTTGCCATCGATAGGCTGGCCGAGCGCGTTCACGACGCGGCCCACGAGCTCGTCGCCCACCGGCACCGAGATGATGCGGCCGGTCCGCTTGACCGTGTCGCCTTCCTTCAGGTCGGTGGAGTGGCCGAGGAGCACGGCGCCAACGGCGTCTTCCTCGAGGTTCAGCGCAATGCCGAACAGCCCGTTCGGAAACTCCAGCATCTCGCCCGCCATCGCGCGCTCGGCGCCGTGGAGACGCGCGATGCCGTCGCCGACGGACATCACGGTGCCCACTTCGGCGACATCAACCGTCGCCGCGTACCCGCCGATGTGGTCGCGGATGATCTTGGAGATTTCGTCGGCCTTGATCTGCATGTCTCTTCGTCCTTACAGCCTTACGCCTCTGCGAGCAGTCTTTCCCGGATTCGTTCCAGATGCCGCGCCACGCTGCCGTCGAACACCACACTGCCGACGCGAGCCACGAACCCACCGACGAGCGAGGGATCCACACGTTCGGTCATCGTGACCTGCCGGCCGAGCGCCTTGCCGAGCGCCGCGGCAATCTGTCCGCGGGCCTGTTCGTCGATCGCGACGGCGGTCGAGAGCTCGGCGCGCACGACGCGATCGGCATCCATCGCCTTTTCCTTGAATGCCGCCGCGATGGCGTCGAGATGCATCAGCCGATCGCGTTCCGCCAGGAATCCCAGCAACCGGCCGACCTCGGGACTCAGCTCCGGCAGCGCCTTGACGAGCTCGTCCACGATGGCGCGCTTCTGTAGCCGCCGGAATCGCGGCGTTCGTCAGCACGCCCGAGAGTTCCTCGTGCGAGCGGATCAGGGCGGCGAACTCCGCGATCTCACGGCCAATACGATCGGTCTGGCGGCCCTTCTGGGCAACGTCGAAGAGAGCGAGCGCGTACTGGCGCGCGACGGCGCGGGAGGTCATGGCTGACGTGGCTTGGGAAACGGCCGAGCGGAGGGCCTCAAGAGCCCGTTACACACACCAAGCAAAACGTAAATTTATACCATTCGCCACAGAACCGGGCAACCGACGAGGCGGGCGCGACGGCCGTGCCAGCCGGTTCTACCGGCGTGACGAAACGATGAGTTCGTAGAGGCGATTCAGCTCGTCTTCCGTGCCAAAATCGATCTCGATCCGGCCCCCGCCACCGCGCCGGATGATGCGTGTCCGGGTGCCCAGCGCCAGCTTGAGCTGCTCCTCGGCGGCACGCGTGTTCGGGTCAATCTTCCGGGGCGGGGGGGCCACAGCTGGCGTGACCTCGCGCCGGATGAGCGACTCCGTTTCGCGCACCGACAGCCCCCGCGACACGACTTCCCGGGCGATCCGTCGCTGGCCGGTCTCGTCCTGGAGGCCCAACAGCGCCCGGGCGTGGCCCATCGACAGGGAACCGGACGCCAAATCGTTCCGCACCTCGGCCGGGAGGCGGAGCAGACGGATGTAGTTGGCGATCGTGGCTCGGTCTTTGCCGACCGAGGTCGCGATTTCTTCCTGCGAGAGATTCGCCTCGTCCGCGAGCCGGCGGTACGCCTGCGCTTCTTCGATCGCGTTCAGGTTTTCGCGCTGGATGTTCTCGATGAGCGCGACCTGGAGAAGTTGGTCGTCAGGCACGTCGCGGACGACCACCGGGACTTTCAGGAGGCCTGCGCGCTGCGCCGCGCGCCAGCGGCGTTCACCCGCGACGATCTCGAACCGACCCTCGACGCGCCGGACGAGGACGGGTTGCAGCACGCCGTGGGCTCGAATCGATTGCGCGAGCTCCTCGAGCTGCGGCTCCTCGATATACGTCCGCGGCTGACGTGGATTTGGCGCGAGCAGGTCGATGTCGAGCTCCTGCGGCGACGCGTCACGGAGCGGCGGCGGAGGCGGTGCGGCATCGGGGATCAGCGCGCTCAACCCGCGGCCTAACGCAGGGCGTTTGTCCACCATGAGGCTCACTCCTTGGAGGGATCCGCGGCGCCAACCGCCGCGTCTGGCGCCATCGTCGCGCCACGGTTGCGGGCCAGAAACTCACGCGCCAGCGCGACGTACGCGTCGGCGCCGCGCGAGCGCGCGTCGTACAGGATGACGGGCAGTCCATGGCTCGGCGCTTCGCCGAGCCGGATGTTGCGCGGAATGACGGTGCGGTAGACCTTGTCGCCGAAAAACTCGCGAATGTTCGCGCTGACCTGCTGGCCGAGGTTCGTGCGGTCGTCGTACATCGTGAGCAGCACGCCCTCGATGGCGAGACGCGGATTGAGCGACGCGCGCACGCGGTCGATCGTCGCCGTGAGCTCGGCGATGCCTTCGAGGGCGAAGTACTCGCCGTTGAGCGGAATCAGCACGGCGTCGGCGGCGACGAGCGCGTTCAGGGTGAGCAGTCCGAGCGACGGCGGCGAGTCGATGAAGATGTAGTCGAAGTCGGCGCGCAGCGGATCGAGCAGGCGTTGAAGGCGACGCTCGCGGCGGTCGAGCGCGACAAGCTCGATCTCGGCGCCGGTGAGCTGCCGATCGGCCGGAAGGAGCGAGAGCGAGTCGATGCCCGTGGCGAGGATGAACGATCTGACGTCGGGGTCGTTGGCCATCAGGGCGCTGTACGCGCCGCCCTTGCCGGGGCGGCCTTTGAGTCCGACGCCGCTCGTGAGATTGGCCTGAGGGTCCATGTCCACGAGAAGGACGCGCTGTTCGGCGAGGGCCAGTGACGCTCCGAGATTGATGGCGGTGGTGGTTTTTGCGACGCCGCCTTTCTGGTTGGCGACGGCAATAATTTGCGTATTATTGGTCATTACATCAGAACAATATCCGCGTTAGGATCGAATGATTGTCTGCCTCCAGACTGTCTTGTGTCAACCGAGAAGCCAACGCTCAAGCGTGTTCCACGTGGAACATCCGGGCATCAGAGGCTAGAGATGGTCCTCGTGTTCAAAACGGGACAGGGGAAATAGCATCCGTCCGGTAGACTTCTTTCTCCCCGTTTTTGCGGTCACGGCGAGCGTGCGACTAGGAAGCCGCGAAGCTGTAACCCACGAGGTTGGTTGCGATGGAAATCCGAAAGTGTCCCAAGTGTGCAGAGCGCGACGTTCGTCTTCTTGAGGTGCCGAGCCTCTCTGGAGACCTCTGGTATTTCCGGTGCCTCCCTTGTTCGTACTCCTGGAGCTGCAACAAGACTGGACCGCCGAATGTGACCGAGTACCGACCGAAGCGGTAAGCGGTCGCACGCCTATCCGACGGTACGCCTGCCCGGGACCCCGAGCGGATTGAGACGTTCAGCAGGGTGCTGCAAACGCCGATAAAATTGGGCGTGACGCCGGCAAACACCAAACGCAACAAACGTCGGTCGCAACGGTTCCGAGCCGCTGCAGGGCTGAAAGGCACCGAATGGGTCTCAGGTGCGGCTGTCCAGATTCGGGATTTCAGCACCGAGTCCATCGCGGTCGAAACAACCATCCAGGTCACTGTCGGGAAGCCCGTGGTCTTAGAGCTTCCGATGGCAGACCAGGCATTCAGTCTGCACGGGATCGTCGTGCGGGCAGACCGTCTGCCGGCGGTGGGAACCGGGCCGAGCTACCTGTTGGTGGTCGAACTGGCGTGGCACACTGTGCCGGAGCGCCTGCAGGTCGCCGGCTTCCTCAACGCGATCCGCAGGAGTAATCGTACCGCCTAGTACGGTTTAGCGGTCCGACGCTGGCGTAAACGCTCCCGCGCTGGACCGGAGCCCCGGCGTTCACGATTCTTCCCTTGAATCGAACCGGTTAGCAGCTGTTCTGGCCGTCCTATCGGGCGTGGTTGTCCGAGCAGGTGTGCAATCGAGAACAGCGCGCGACTGTCGAGTGTGTCTACCTTCTGGCTATGTCCACCACACCTAACGGCCCGCCAAAGCCCATCGGACACCAGCCGGTATCCGCCGAGACAAGGGCGGAGCATGAGAACGCTCATTGGGCGAGCGTGGGAGAGAGAAGCGCGCAAGAAGAGCAAGTCCGCCGGCGGCGCTTTTGGATGATCGCGTCCGTAATCGTCGCCGGGGCGATTATCTGGCTGGTCGCGACGACTTATTTGGGCGCTGCTGGGTTAGTTCGAGCCCAATTGTGCGATCGGGGACAGCCCGGGCCCCGGAGCGCGCTACTGCTGGGCGGCCTTGCCGCTAGGCTTGCCCGGATGTCAGCGCTGGCCGCACCGAACCTGGCCATGAGTGGCCCTTATTCCGTCAACAGTCGCCGACTCTCAAGTCTCAGTATTAAGTTATGTGACCTATTACGGTCTCTAGGCCCGCCTTCGCAGAACCCGCAAGAACGACGAGCGTTCGTTCGACGGAGCTTCGGACCATCCAGGGACTGGTCCGAGCGACATCAGCATCGGTCCCGTCACAAAACCACAGCAGCCGCCCCTCGAGTTGAAGCAGCTTCCCGACACCGTCGAGCATCTCCGCATCAGCTCGAACTGCGCGCACCGTGACAACGTCCGCGGTGCCGTTCAGTTCGGCCATGCCGTGGCGGTCGAGGCGGAAAGTCTCGACTCCGACCTCCGCAAGATTCAACTCGCGCACGGCCTCGCGAAGAAACGCGGACTTTCGGACGCGCGCCTCGATCAACGTCATGCGCACGTGCGGCGTGCACGATCTTCAACGGCAGCGCCGGCGATCCGCCGCCGGATCCGATGTCGATGACAACGCGATCGCGATCGTGCACGTCGGCCGCGGCAAGAACCGGCTCGACGATCAGTCGATCGATCGCGTGATCGGTCGGGTGATCGAGATCGAACGCCGTCAGATTGATCCGACGATTCCAGCGGGCGAGAAGCGTCAGGTAGTTCGCGAGCGACGAGACGGCGGCTGAGATCGACGCGAGCGCCGGCGGCGCCAATGCGTCCGCGGATCGCCGGCTCGAAATCGAACGCGGCCATCAGACCGTCGCGGCGCGTCTCGACAATCGGGCCGCGACGATGGCGACGGCCGCCGGCGTCACGCCGGGCACACGCGACGCCTGACCGATCGTGGCGGGCCGCACCGCCGACAGCCGCTCGACGACCTCGCGCGAGAGACCAGGCACGCCGCTGTATTCGAAATCAGCTGGAATCAGGCGCAGTCTCGCTGGCCTGTGTGCGCGCGTGTTGGGCTTCGTGCTGACGCAGGTAGCCGCGGTATCGGAACTCCGCCTCGAGCGACGAGGCGTCGAGGTGCTCCTGATGGCCGGCGGTCTCGAGAGCGAACCCCGCGTCGCGCACCGCCGCCAGCGTAATCGTCGGTTGACCGAGTGCCTGCTCCGCCGTCAGTCGTCGCCCGTCAAGCACGACGCGGGTCGTCGCTGCGCGCGAGCGATTCCGCTCGAAGCGCGCCCGCCGCTCCTCGAACGTCGCCCATCGCTCGTCATCGACGATGCCCGCATCGCGCCCGATCGGCGTGAGCCGCAGATCCGCGTTGTCGATCCGCAGCCGCAGCCGGTGCTCCGCGCGCGACGTGAACATCCGGTACGGCTCCAGACAGCCGCGCGTCACGAGATCGTCGATCAGAATGCCGATGTACGCCTCGTCGCGGCCGAGCACGACGGGCGCGGCGCGCCGCGTCGAACGCGCCGCGTTGAGCCCCGCCATCAGACCCTGCGCGGCCGCTTCCTCATAGCCGGACGTGCCGTTGATCTGACCCGCGAGGAACAGCCCGCGAAGTCGTTTCGTTTCGAGCGACCGATCGAGCTCGGTCGGCTGCACGAAGTCGTACTCGACCGCATACGCGTGCCGGAGAACGCCGGCGTCTTCGAGACCCGGCAGCGCGTGGACGATCTCGTCCTGCACGTCGCGCGGCAGGCTCATCGAGAGGCCGTTCACGTAGATCTCGTCCACGTCCAGGCCTTCGGGCTCGAGAAAGATCTGATGGCGCTCCTTCTCGGGGAAGCGCATCACTTTGTCTTCGAGCGACGGGCAGTATCGCGGACCGATGCCCTTGATCTGTCCGTTGTACAGCGGCGACCGGCCGATGCTCGCGCGCACGAGGTCGTGCACCCGCTCTGTCGTGTGGACGATGTGGCAGGCGATCTGCGGGCGCGAGACGTCGCGCGTCAGAAACGAGAACGGCACGATCGGATCGTCCCCGCGCTCCTCGACGAACCGTGAGAAGTCGATCGTGCGCCGATCGAGTCGTGGCGGCGTGCCGGTCTTGAGGCGCCCCATCTCGACGCCGGTCGCGCGGAGCGATTCGGCCAGCTCGCGCGTCGGCGGCTCGCTCGCGCGGCCGGCGGGCCGCTGCTCGTCGCCGATGTGCACGAGGCCGTTGAGAAACGTTCCGGTCGTGATGACGAGAGCCGAGCACGCCACCGAGCCGCCGTCCTCGAACGCGAGGCCCGTGACGCGACCGCCCGACGAGAGAATCCGTCCGGCGCGCCGGAACAGCCAGGTGATGTTCGGTTCGCGTTCGAGCGCCTCGCGCATCCACGCGCCGTAGCGGCGCTTGTCGGCCTGCGCGCGCGGTGACCACACCGCCGGTCCGCGGCTGCGATTCAGCAGCTTGAACTGGATGCCGGTGGCGTCGATGGCGTGCCCCATGAGGCCGCCAAGCGCGTCGATCTCGCGAACCAGATGGCCCTTCGCGGTCCCGCCGACCGCGGGATTGCACGGCATCAGCGCGACGGTCTCGGCCGACAGCGTGCACAGGCCGACGCGGCAGCCGAGGCGCGCCGCCGCCCACGCGGCCTCGCATCCCGCGTGGCCGGCACCGATCGACGATGACGTCGAATGCTCGGACAGTCGGCTCAGGCTCGACTACTTGCCAATGCAGAACTTGCCGAAGATGTGCCGCAGCAGATCCTCCGGCGCCCGGCGTCCCGTGATCTCCTCGAGCGAGCGCCGCGCATCGACGAGCTCCGCGAGCAGCAGCTCCTCGGTCGCGCCACTCTGAAGCGCCGTCTGAGTGCGTTCCACGACGTTCAGCGCGTCCATCAGGTGGCCGAGGTGACGCACGTTCGATACCGCGGGTGGATCGCGCCACTCCTCGCGCGACGTCAGCTCGGAGACGAGGCGACGCCGAAGTGTATCCATTCCCGCGCCGGTGAGCGCCGACACTCGACGACGCGATCCTGCGAGTCGCCAAGGTCGGCGACCGACCACGCGCGGGGCAGATCGGTCTTGCTGACCACGACAACTCGTGCGCCGGCGCGCGGTCGCGGCCCAGTGATCGTCGACCGACAACGGCTCGGATCCGTCGATGACGACGATCGTCAACGCCGCGATTTCCTGCGCCTGGCGCGCCCGGCGCACGCCTTCGACCTCGATCGCGTCGGCGGCCTCGCGCAGTCCCGCCGTATCGACCAGCGTGATGGGCAAGCCGCCGACGTCCACACGCTCGGTGAGCAGGTCGCGCGTCGTCCCCGGCACCTCGGTGACGATCGCGCGAGCGGCACCGACGAGCGCGTTGAACAGGCTCGATTTCCCGGCGTTGGGCCGGCCGGAGATGACGACCAGGCTGCCGTCGCGCACGACGCGTCCCGCGCGGCCGTCACGGATGAGCGTTTCGAGCGACGCCTGCACGCTCGCGCAGCTCGCCGGCGGCCTGCTCCCGCGTGACGAAATGAAAGCCCTCGTCGGGAAAGTCGAGCGACGCTTCGAGCCGCGCCGCGAGATCGAACATCCGCGCGTCGATGTCCCGAATGGCCGTCGTCAGCGTGCCCTCGAGCTGGTCCATGGCCGCGCGCGCCTGCAGCGGCGTGACCGCGTCGACGAGATCCGCGATGGCCTCGGCCTGCACAAGGTCCAATCGGCCGTTGAGGTGGGCGCGAAGCGTGAACTCGCCGGGCTCGGCCAGCCGCGCGCCGGCAGCCATCGCGAGCTCGACAATGCGGCGCAGCAGAACGGGACTGCCGTGCGCGCTGATCTCGACGACGTCCTCGCCGGTGAAGGAACGCGGCGCGGCGAAGAAGGTCACGATCGACGCGGTCGAGCACGCGCCCGCGCGCACGGTCGCCGCCCGGCTCGACGATCTCGGCCAGCGTCGCGTGCCTCGCGCGAAAGTCCTTGACGCGGCCCGTCAGATGCCGCGCGACGGCATGCGCGTCCGGACCCGACAGGCGGACGACGCCGATGCCGCCGCGTCCCGCGGGCGTCGCAATGGCGGTGATGGTGTCGGTTGTGGAGAACACGCGACCGGCGCGCGCCTGGCTCAGCGCGTTGGCCGTGATGATGACGGTCTTCAGAAACGCGTCGCCGACGCTCTCGGACGACGCGGTGGCATCCTCGGCCACGGCCATGTGGACGATGCGGCGCGCGTAGGGATTGAGTGGACCGATCTCCTGAGGCGTCCCGCTCGTCCGGGCCTTGTCGATCAGGAACTTCGCCATCTGTCGCAGTTCCGCATCCTTGCCCTTGCGGAAACCCAGCGCGTCGATCACGTAGTGCCGGTCGCCGCGCGCGTCGCGGCGGAACGCGGTGTTCACGATCACCTGGAGCGCGTCGAGCGCCTCGCCTTTGCGGCGCAGCAGCGCGTCAGCGCCCTCACCGGTGAGGTTCATCCGGATGTTGTCCGGGGTCTCCTCGACATCGATCGCAAGAGAGAGCCCCATGGCGCCGAGCACCTGCTCGACGAACGTCCTGACCTGAGTATCGAGATCGCCGCTCATGAACGTCCTTACGATTTCCCGCCGCCGCCGTTACCTGGCGCTTTGACCTTGGCCGCGGCCGGGCGAACCGGAGGGGCGGCCGGGGCGCCGATGATGCGATTGGTCAGGAGCTGCTGGCCGATCGCGAGCAGGTTGCTCACGAACCAGTAGAGCACGAGGCCCGCCGGAAACCACAGCGAGGTGACCATGAAGATGATCGGCATCATCATGAACATCCGCGCCTGGACGGGGTCGGCCGTCGTCGGCGTCATCCGCATCTGCCAGAACTGCGTCAGGCCCATGAGCACCGGCGTGATGTAGAGCGGGTCGTGGAGCGAGAGGTCGTGAATCCAGCCCATGAATGGCGCGCCGCGGAGCTCGATGGCCACCGAGAGCATCGCGTAGAACGCGAACAGCACCGGCAGGGTCAGCAGCATCGGCACGCAACCGCTCGCGGGGTTCACGCCCTTCTGCTTGTAGAGCGCCATCATTTCCTGGTTCATCTTCTGGCGCTCGGGATCGGTGATCTTGTATTTGGCGTAGCGGTCCTGGATCGACTTGATCTCCGGCTGGAGCGCCTGCATCTTCCGCATCGAGACCATGCTCCGGTGGCGAAGCGGGAAGATCACGAGGTTGATGAGGATCGTCAGGACGACGATCGACCAGCCGTAGTTGTGGACGAAGCCGTTGATCCACTTCAACGCGAGAAGCAGCGGCACGACGAGCGCCGCGAACATCCCGAAGTCGATGGCGCGCACGAGCTGCGGCTCGACATCGCGCAGGATGTCGAAGTCCTTGGGTCCCAGGAAAAATCGCTGGCTGAACGATCCGGGCACCGCCGACGCTGAACGACACGAACGTGCGGGTGGCGCCCGCTGGATCGTTCGGCACCGGGAGGCGTCACGGGCCGGTACTCGACGGCCACGCGCTCGGTGCCGGGAAGCACCGTCGCCAGGAAGTAGTGGTCTTCGACGCCGGCGAACAGGAGCTGGCCCTCGTAGCGCCCCTGCTCCTCGAGATCGGCCGGCGTCAGGTACTCGACGTCGCCGTCGCGGTGTTGCACGGCGCGCACGGGATACTGGTTCGAGCTGCCGTCCGGCGAATACCCGAGACCGAGACCAGGGCCCCACGCCAGCGTCACCGGCCGGGACGCGCCCGCCAGATCGACGGACGCCTGCACTTTCAGGACGTACGCCTTGCCCTCCGGCTGAAGTTCGAACGTCTTGCGCGCATTGAGACCCGACTCGTCACGGTATTCGAAGGTCAGCGTGCCGGGCGACGGAGCCGAGCGACAGTCCTTCGGCGCTCGGTTTGAACAACGCGGTCGCGAGCGTCTTCGAAATCGCGGGGTCGTTGGTCGACAGCGTGAACGGCCGCGGAAACGTGTCGGGAATCTCAACCGGAACGAGCTCGAGCGGCGCGCCGCCTTCGAGATATCGCTTGAGCTTCCAGCTGCGCAGCGTCGCGCCCGCGGTCGAGAAGACGGCGCGGACGGTGTCGGTCTCCACGACGATGTCGCGGGCGGCCGTGTCCGCGACGATCGGCGCCGCAGTAGCGACCGGCGTCGGCACCGCGGCGGTCGGAGCCGCAGCGGGTTGCGCGTCGCGGAGGACGTCGTGGTGGCTGATGCCGCCGGAGGAACGGTTTCAACCGCGCCTGGCGCGGGCGGCGTGGGGGCGAAGTACGCCTGGTAGGCGGCCAGCACCAGAAACGACAGAAAAATGGCCAGAAAAACGCGCTTTTCCATGAATGTCGACTCGGCGCGTCAGCGCCCGCTCACGCGCGGCGGCACAGGATCGATGCCAGGGCGAGCAAACGGGTGGCACCGGGCGACGCGACGAAGCGCGAGCCACGTCCCCCGCAGAAGGCCGTGCTCTTCGAGCGCGCCAATCGCGTACGCCGAGCACGACGGATCGAATCGGCACGCCCCGCCCACCAATGGTCCGAGGGCGAGCTGATACAGCGCGGACGACGAGAATGCCAATCCGTGACGGCCAGTTCACGAAACCCTCGTCGTTCGAAGACGCCCGATAGCGGTCACAAGTTCCTTTTCAACTTCGGCGAACGGCGCAGTCGCGGACTCGCGCCGGGCAATCACGACGAGATCGAGCGCCCGCCGTCCGTCTGTCGCGCGCGCGCTCTGGTCGCGCTGCCGGAAGATCTCGCGAATGCGACGCTTCGCGCGGTTACGCGCCACCGCGCCTCCCATTCGTCGCGACGCGACAATGCCGAGACGGTCGTGGCCCAGCGCGTTCGGCAGCGCGAGCAGCGTCAGCGTTCGCGCGGCGACGCGGCGCCCATGCTGCTGAACGGCCGTAAACTCACCGCGCGATCGCAACCGCGCGTCGGGGCCGTGCGTCAGTGGCATTGTTCAGAGTCCGATGCCGAGCGCGGCTTTGTTGCCGCGTAAGGGACGGGTAACTAGTCGGAAACAGTCAGACGCTTGCGGCCCTTCGCCCGGCGACGTTTCAGGACGATGCGGCCGTTCTTCGTGTGCATGCGAACGAGGAACCCATGGGTGCGCCGACGACGGCGACGGTTGGGTTGAAAAGTACGTTTCATTGGACTCCCGACCGGGTAATGACACCCTGGAGAAACTTGAATCGTAACGAACGGCGAAAAGAAGTGTCAATTGTCATCCGGATTTTGGTCCTCGCCATTGTCTCAATCCTGAACCGTATGGTAGAGTCGCCAGCCTTTTGACGCATGGCCTGTCCCGGCAAAGTTTTCCACACCTGTGGAAAAACCTGTGGAAATCCGAAGGATTCCGGGCTCCCCAGCGCAAACCGTAGCAAAATCTAGAGTTCCGGTGACCGCTGCCTCCCGGTTTCTTCTGGGATCGGTCGGATTTTCGCGGTTTTCCGGGTCTAGGATGACGTAATGACGGCCGCCGGAGGGTCAGCCCTCCGCGTGGCCGGGAATTCGAGTTTCGGGCATGGCCGGTACGGTTTGGGACGCGGTTTTGGGGCGGATCGAGACAAAAGTCAACCGGCACAGCTATTACACCTGGTTTCGGCAGACTTCTCTCGCGAGCGATGACGGTGGCCGCCTGGTCGTCCGGGTCGCCGATCCCATGGTCGTGGACTGGCTGCTGAAGCACTACGCCAGCATCATCGACGAGGCACTGGTGGAGGTCGGCCGGCCCGGCGTGGCCCTCGAATTCCGGCCCGGACTCGTCGGATACCGCTACCCAAGGACAGCCTCTTCGAAGCCGCCGGTCGAGCGTGCCGGCGCCGAGTTGCCGATCGATGAGGATCCCGCGGAAGTCGTCGATCTCGCCGGCCTCAGCCCGCGGTACTCGTTCGAGACGTTCATCGTCGGCGCGTCGAATCAGTTCGCGCACGCCGCGTGCCGCGCCGTGGCGGAGGCGCCGTCACGCTCCTACAACCCGCTGTTTCTCTATGGCGGTGTCGGACTGGGGAAGACGCACCTGATGCACGCGATCGGGCACTACGTGCTGACGCGAAGCCCGAGCCTCAAGCTGACGTACATCTCCGCTGAACGCTTCATGAACGAGGTCGTCAACGCGATCCGCTACGACCGCATCATGGAGTTCCGCGAGCGATACCGCGGCGTCGACGTGCTGCTCGTCGACGACATCCAGTTCATCGTCGGCAAGGAGCGGACGCAGACGGAGTTCTTCCACACGTTCAACGCGCTTCACGACGCGCAGAAGCAGATCATCCTCAGCAGCGATTGCCCGCCGCACCAGATCAGCGAGCTCGAGGAACGTCTTCGCAGCCGCTTCGAATGGGGGTTGATCGCCGATATCCAGCCGCCGGATCTCGAGACGAAAATTGCGATTTTGACGCGGAAAGCCGAGTCCGAAGGCGTGGAGCTGCCGAACGACGTGGCGCTGTATATTGCCGGACGGATCAAATCCAACATCCGGGAGCTCGAAGGCTCGTTGATTCGGCTGCTCGCGTATGCCTCGCTGACAGGGCGCGATATCTCGATGCCGCTCGCCCAGGAAGTCCTGCGTGACGTGCTTCGTCACGAAGAACGAGTGGTGACGATCGACTCGATACAGAAGTTCGTCGCCGAGTACTACCGGCTGAAGCTCGTCGAGTTGAAGTCGAAGAACAACTCCAAGTCGGTGTCGTTGCCGCGCCAGGTCGCGATGTATCTCTGCAAGAACCTCACGAACGCGTCGCTGCCTGAAATCGGGAAAAGCTTTGGCGGCAAACACCACTCGACGGTCATTCACTCGGTGAGAAAAGTCGAAGCCCTGCGCAAGAAAGACGCGGCTTTCAACACACTTATCAACACCCTGCTCGAGTCGTTTCACTGAACGGATCCGGGGTCTTTCTCATCGACACATGGGCTCAGGCTCGATTCGTCCACAGGGGTTGACTGTGCACGCCTGTTGAGGTTCTGACGGTCCGGGGATCCTCACATAATTGGCGCGTGGGATCCGCGCGGTTTTCCCACAACGGCGTCCACAAGATAAATGGTTGATTTTGTGCGGTTTATGGCTATGTTTTCGCGTACCAACAACCCCTTATTCTTGTTATAATTCTCTTACGTTCTGTTTGTTCCGTCAGGGCAGAGAGATAGGCGCGTCCTGCCGGTGTTCCTAGGCCCTCCTGAAGGGCTGTCTGAGAGGCCGTCCTGCCCATGGAACTGGTGGTTCGCAAGACCGATCTGCTCAAAGAACTTTCTTTGCTCCAAGGCATCGTCGAACGGAAAAACACGATCCCGATTCTCGCGAACGTGCTCCTCGATGCTGCGAAAGATTCTGTGTCGCTCTTGGCGACGGACCTCGATGTGGGGTTGCGAAGTCATTGTGAGGCGTCTGTCTCGAAGCCTGGAACACTGACGCTCCCGGCCAAGAAGTTGTTCGAGATCGTGAACGCTCTTCCGGAAACGGAGATTCGGATCGCCGAGGACAAGGGCGGCAAGAGCGTCACGATTGCCGCCGATCGGTTCGAGTCGCGGATTCAGACGCTCGCGGCCAGCGAGTTTCCGACGCCGCCGAACGACGCGGGCGCGACGCAGGCCACGCTGCCTGGAAACGCGCTCAAGCGGATGATCCAACACACGCGGTTTGCGATCACGAGCGAAGACACGCGGTATTTTCTCAACGGCGCGCAACTCGTGCTGCAGCCGGACTCGATGAGCATGGTGGCGACGGATGGCCATCGCCTCGCGTTTGTGCGCGTGAAGGTCTCGCCGGGAACGTCCAGTCCGTCGGAAGTTCTGCTGCCGCGAAAGACCCTGAACGAAATTGCGCGTCTGATCGATGGCGCCGACGCCATTGAATTCTCGCAGGGCGAGAATCACCTCTTCTTCCGCGCCGGCCCGCGCCTCTTGATCTCGCGGAAGATCGACGCGAATTTTCCGGCGTACGAACGGGTCATTCCGAAAACGAACGACAAACGGATCGAATTCGATCGGGATCGATTGGCCGCGGCGGTCCGGCGCGTGCGGCTGTTGTCGAACGAGCGCTCGAAGGCCGTGAAATTCGCGATCGGCAAAGACCAGGTCGAGATCACATCGAGCACGCCGGAGATCGGCGAGGCGCACGAAGTGCTGCCGGTGGAATACGCGGGCAGCGCGATGCAGATCTGCTTCAACGCGGACTACGTCGACAACTTCCTGGGCGTCGTGGAAACCGAAAACGTCGAGCTCGAATTCAAGGACGAGATGAGTCAGGCGGTCATGAAGCCCATAGGCGCGGATGGCTACGACTACACCTACGTCATCATGCCGATGAGGATCTGAAACAGCCGAAATGTCGAACAGCCAGACGCACAATCAGACCCGGACGGGCCCCGGAGTAGGCGTTGGTGCACCTTCCGGTGCCGACGACTACGGCGCAGACAAAATCAAGGTTCTTGAAGGGCTCGAAGCCGTCCAGAAGCGGCCGGCGATGTACATCGGGTCCACCGGTCCGTCCGGCCTCCATCATCTCCTCTACGAAGTCGTCGACAACTCGATCGACGAAGCCCTCGCCGGGTACTGCAGGAACGTCGAGGTGACGATTCACATCGACGGGTCGCTGACGGTCGTGGACGATGGCCGCGGGATTCCCGTGGATCTGCACGAAAGCGGCAAGTCGGCCGCCGAAGTCGTGCTGACGGTTCTCCACGCCGGCGGCAAATTCGAGAACTCGGCCTACAAGGTATCGGGCGGGCTCCACGGCGTCGGCGTGTCGGTCGTCAACGCGCTGTCCGAGTGGCTCGAGCTCGAGATCTGGCGGAACGGGCAGGTGCACCAGCAGCGATACGAGCGTGGGATTCCCACGGCCGCGCTGTTCATCACCGGGCGGACCGAGAAGCGCGGCACGAAAATCACGTTCAAGCCCGACTCCGCGATCTTCGAGACGATCGAGTTCAGCTTCGAGACACTGTCGCAGCGGCTTCGCGAGCTCGCGTTCCTGAATGCCGGCGTCACCATCACGATTACGGACGAACGTGACGGCAAACGTCACGAGTTTCTCTACGAAGGCGGCATCCGGGAATTCGTCGAGTTCCTGAACCGCAACCGCACGGCCGTGAACGAGAAGCCGATCTACATGACCGGTGACGTCGAAATCCGGCCGGACGTCGTCGTGAACGTCGAGATCGCGCTTGCAGTGGAACGACGGGTACGCCGAGACGACCTATACGTTCGCGAACAACATCAACACCACGGAAGGCGGCACGCACCTGTCCGGGTTCCGGTCGGCGCTCACGCGCACGATCAACCAATACGCGTCGCGCACCAACCTCGCGGACAAGCTCGCCGAGGGCGTCACGGGCGACGACATCCGCGAAGGCATGACGGCGGTGATCTCGGTGAAGATCCCGCAGCCGCAGTTCGAGGGCCAGACGAAGACGAAGCTCGGCAACACCGAGGTCAAGGGCATCGTCGAGAGCATCGTGAACGACCGGCTGGGCGCGTTTCTCGAAGAGACGCCGGGTGTCGCGCGAAAGATCCTGTCGAAGGCGATCGACGCGGCGCTCGCGCGCGAAGCGGCGCGCAAGGCCCGCGACCTCGTGCGCCGGAAGGGCGCGCTCGACAACATGGCGCTGCCCGGCAAGCTCGCCGACTGCCAGGAGCGCGACCCGGCGAAGAGCGAGCTCTACATCGTCGAGGGTGAATCAGCCGGCGGCTCCGCCAAGCAGGGTCGCGATCGGAAGTTCCAGGCCGTGTTGCCGATCAAGGGCAAGATCCTGAACGTCGAAAAGGCCCGCTTCGACAAGATGCTGAGCCACGAAGAGATCCGCACGCTGATAGCGGCCCTCGGGTGCGGCATCGGCCAGGACGAGTTCGACGCCTCCAAGGTCCGCTACCACCGCGTGATCATCATGACGGACGCGGACGTGGACGGCTCGCACATCCGGACGCTGCTCCTGACGTTCTTCTACCGGCAGATGCGCGAGCTCGTCGATCGCGGACACATCTACATCGCGCAGCCGCCGTTGTTCCGCGCCAAGCGCGGCCGCAAGGAAACGTTCATCAAGGACGAGCGCGAGCTCGAAGCGTTCCTGACGCGGCATGCCGCCGAGTCGCGCACGGTCGTGCTCGGCAATGGACGCGAGGTCTCCGGCGAAGCGCTCGAGCGCAAGCTCGAGACCCTGATGGCGTTCAGAAAGCTTCTGCAGGTCGTCGAGCGCCGCGGGCCGTTCAGAAAGGCGATGCTGGCGCTGCTCGAAGGCGATGCTCGGGACAAGTCGTTCTGGGGCGATCGTGCGGCCGTCGAGGCGCTCGCCGCCCACCTGCGCGCGCCGGGCATCGAGACCGCCGTGGCAGAGGACTCGGAGCATCAGGCGTTCGCCGTGCAGATCGATGACCGCTCGGCGGGCTATAGCCGGATGCACCGGCTCGATCTCGACTTCGTGACCGGCGGCGAGTTCCGGACGCTCGCCAACGTGTATCAGGACGTTCGCGACGTTCTCGCGGGACCAGTCACGATCCGTACGGGCGCGGCGCCCGTCGAGACGGCCGAGGAAAGCGACACCGCGCGACGGCGAGGCGGCCGAGACATCCGAGACACCGGCCGCGCCCTGAAGTCCGCGCGCGAGACCGACCGCCGGGTCGAAACGCTCGACGAGCTCGTCGAGTACTTCGTGGACGCGGGCCGCCGCGGATTGGCGGTGAACCGCTACAAGGGCCTCGGTGAAATGAATCCCGACACGCTGTGGGAAACCACGATGGATCCCACCAAGCGCACGCTGCTCCAGGTGCGGGCCGAGGATCACACGGAAGCCGACCTCATGTTCACCACGCTGATGGGCGATCAGGTCGAGCCCCGCCGGAAGTTCATCGAGGACAACGCCCTCGACGTGAAGAACCTGGACATCTAGAACCTCGGACCGCCGGCTCAAGGCCGGCGCCCCATCACACAGTCACATGGATCCAAATCTCCCGACCCGCCAGCCCGTCAACATCGAAGACGAGATGAAGCGCTCGTACATGGATTACGCGATGAGCGTAATCATCGGGCGAGCGCTTCCCGACATCCGTGACGGCCTGAAGCCGGCGAACCGCCGCGTGCTGTTCGCAATGCGGCAGATGGGCCTCGGGTCGAACCGTCCGTACCGCAAGTGCGCGAAGATCGTCGGCGAAGTCATCGGCAACTATCATCCCCACGGCGACGCTCCCGCCTACGACACGCTCGTCCGCCTGGCGCAGGACTTCAGCATGCGCTACCCGCTCGTGGACGGGCAGGGCAATTTCGGATCGATCGACGGCGATCCTCCCGCCGCGTATCGGTACACCGAAGCGCGGCTCGAGTCGCTGGCCGAGACGATGATGGCCGACCTCGACAAGGAGACGGTGGACTTCCGCCCCACCTTCGACGAGACGTCGGAGGAACCGACGGTGCTGCCGACGCCGTTCCCGAACCTGCTCGTGAACGGCTCGACGGGGATCGCCGTCGGCATGGCCACGAGCATCCCGCCGCACAACATGCGGGAAGTGATCGACGGCGTCATCGCCGTGATCGAGAAGCGAACGGCGCCGCGTGACGAGCGGCAGCGCGCGCTTCTGCAGCTCGTCCTCGGCCCGGATTTCCCGTCGGGCGGGACGATTGTGGGCCGCCAGGGCATCTTCCGCGCCTACGCCGAGGGCCGCGGCGGGTTCGTCGTCCGCGGCACGCACGACGTTCGAAGAGCATCCGAAAACCGAGCGCGTCTCGATCGTCATCACCGAGATCCCGTATCAGGTCAACAAGAAGGTGCTGGTCGAAGAGATCGCGGAGCTCGTGCGCGAGAAGCACATCGAGGGCATCTCGGACCTGCGCGACGAGTCGAGCCGCGAAGGCATGCGGATCGTCATCGAGCTCAAGCGCGGCGAGCTGCCGGACGTCGTCCTGAACAACCTCTACAAGCGCACGAAGCTCCAGACGAGCTACGGCATCACGCTACTGGCCATCGTGGCCGGCCGGCCGCGGGTGCTCGGGCTTCTCGACATCGTCGAGCACTTCATCGAGTTCCGTCGCGAAGTCGTCCGCCGGCGGATCGAATTCGAACTGCGAAAGGCCGAGGCGCGCGCCCACATCCTCGAAGGACTGCGGATCGCGCTCGACCACCTGGATGCGGTGATCACGCTCATCCGAGTCGTCGCGCAGCCCGGTCGAGGCGCGGGCCGGGCTCGTCGACCGAGTTCGGGCTCAGCGTCATTCAGGCGCAGGCGATCCTGGACATGCAGCTCCAGCGGCTCACGGGTCTCGAGCGGCAGAAGATCCTGGACGAGCTCGCCGAGCTGCGTCAAGACGATTGCGCGCCTGCGCGAGATCCTGTCGAGCGACGATCTCATCATCGGGATTGTCGTCGACGAGCTCAAGCAGATTCGGGCGAAGTACGGCGACGAGCGCCGCACGGACTTCATCGAAGAGAGCGGCGAGTTCCGCGTCGAGGACCTCATCGCCGACGAAGACGTCGTCATCACCGCGACGAACACGGGCTACATCAAACGGACGGCGCTCGATGCGTACCGCAAGCAGCGCCGTGGCGGCAAGGGTCTGATCGGCATGCAGACGCGCGAAGAGGACGTCGTCTCACACCTCTTCGTCGCCAACACGCACGCGTACATCCTGATCTTCACGGACCGCGGGCGATGCTACTGGCTGCGCGTCTATGACGTGCCCGAGGTCGGCAGGAGCAGCAAGGGCAAGTCGATTGCGAATCTCGTGCACATGGCCGAGGGCGAAAAGCTGGCGGCGCTTCTGAAAGTGCAGGAGTTCCCGACCGAGGAAGGCCAGCGCTTCATCGTGATGGGCACGCGGAACGGCACCATCAAGAAGACCGACCTGTCGCTGTTTTCGAATCCGCGAACGGCCGGCATCATCGCCATCGAGGTGGACGACGACGATCGGTTGATCGCGGTGGCGGAGACGGACGGCGCGAAGGACCTCGTGATCGGATCGAAGAACGGCATGGCCATCCGGTTCGCGGAAGCCGACGCGCGGCCGATGGGCCGGACGGCTCACGGCGTGCGGGGCATCCAGCTCCGCGAAGGCGACGAAGTCGTCGCCATGGAGGTCGTGACCGACGAGGCGACCCTTCTCACGGTCTGCGAGAACGGCTACGGCAAGCGCACGGAGGTCAGCGAGTACCGGCGGCAGACGCGCGGCGGCATCGGTCTCAAGAACGTCCAGACCAGCGACCGCAATGGCCTCGTCATCGGTATCGGCTGCGTCACGGACCGTGACGAGCTGCTGCTCGTGACGTCGCAGGGGCAGATCATCCGAATGAAGGCCGGCGACCTGCGCCCGATCGGCCGCGACACTCAGGGTGTCCGGCTGATGGATCTCGCAGAGGGCGACAAGCTGGTGTCGATTGCGACGCTGAGCGAGCCGGAAGAACGACGGCGACGGTCGAACGGCGAGCAGGGCCGACCTGAAGGCCGGCTCTCACGAGTGAGGAGCCGACTTCAGGTCGGCTCAGACGCTACGCCGGCTCCAGCCCCGCGTACTTCGCCAGCAGCTTCTTCGTCCCGACGGCGGCGAACCTCACGGTCAACTTGAAGTCGTCGCCCTGCTCCTCGATGTCGAGGACCGTGCCGACGCCGAACTGGCGATGGCGCACGCGCATGCCGGTTCGCACGCCGGACCGCGACTGATCTTCGCTCTCGTAGCGCGTAGGCAGGCGCCCGCTCTTCGACGCGCGGGCCACGCCGGGCGTACGGGTTCCGCAGGCCGTACGGCTGAGCCCAGCGGGCGCTGGCCGGCGCGGGCTCGATCCTGGTCATCAGCTCGGCCGGAATCTCGTCAAGGAATCGTGACGGTTCCGTGGGCTGGTACTCGCCGAACACGCGGCGACGTGTCGCGCCGGTCAGAATCAGCCGTTCCTTGGCGCGCGTGATGCACACGTAGCAGATCCGCCGCTCTTCTTCGACATCCTCCTCCGACTCGACGGATCGCGAGTGTGGAAAGAGTCCCTCTTCCATGCCGGCGACGATGACGGTCGGGAACTCGAGGCCCTTGGCGGCGTGCATCGACATCAGCCAGACCTGCGCTTCGCCGTGCCGTCGGCTTCGTCCGCTTCGGAGAGCAGCGACAGACGATCGACGAAGCCGGCGAGGGTCGCGTCAGGCTCGCGTGACTCGTATTCACGCGCGGCCGAGACGAGCTCCATGAGGTTTTCGATCCGGGCCTCGGCGTCCTCGCTCCGCTCCTCGCGCAGCGCGCGCAGGTAGCCCGATCGATCGAGCACGAGCCCCAGGGCGATCGACACGCTCGCGCTCTGCACGTCGCCGACGAGCCCGACGATGATGTCGCGGAAGGCCGTGAGCGCCGCGACGGCGCGGGGCGGGACCAGTTTGCGGTCGGCGGCGACGATGAGTCGCGCCCACATCGAGCGCGCCGACGACGACCGGGTTCAGGCCGGCCGCAAACAACGGCGTGTCCGCGTTGGCGGTGCCCGGATCCACGCGCCTCGAGCGCCTCGAGCACCGTCTTGCCGACACCGCGGGCCGGCACGTTCACCACCCGGCGGAAGCTGACATCGTCGTGCGGGTTGATCACGAGACGCAGGTACGACAGCGCGTCCTTGATCTCCTTCCGTTCGTAGAACCGAACGCCGCCGATGATGCGGTAGGGGATGCCGTCGCGCATGAGCGCGTCTTCAATCGCGCGCGACTGCGCGTTGGTCCGGTACAGGACGGCGACCATTCGCTCGCGATCGGCGCGCTGGTTCTCACGGATGGCGCGCGTGATGAAGTCCGCCTCTTCGATTTCGTCCGCGGCGCGGACGTAGCGGATGAGCTCGCCGCCGCGCTGGTCGGTCCAGAGCCGCTTGTCCTTGCGGTTCCGGTTCCGCCGGATCACGGCCGACGCCGCATCGAGAATGACCTGCGTCGACCGGTAGTTCTGCTCGAGCTTCACGACCTGGACGTCAGGAAAGTCCTGCTCGAAGTCGAGGATGTTGCGCAGGTCCGCGCCGCGCCACTTGTAGATGGACTGATCCGGATCGCCGACGACGCAGAGGTTGCGATGGACCTCGGCGAGACGACGAATCGAGCAGGTACTGCGGCCGGTTCGTGTCCTGGTACTCGTCCACGAGGACGTACTTGAACTTGCGCGCGTAGAACTCGCGGACGCGCGGCACGTCCTCGACGAGTCGACAGCGTCTTGAGCAGCAGGTCGTCGAAGTCGAGCGCGGACGCCTCGGTGAGCGCTCGCTGGTAGAACTCGAAGATCCGGCTGATCTGCTGATCGCGCAGGCTCCAGCCCGCCGATGCGCATCGCCTCGGGCGATTCCATCCTGTTCTTCGCCTGGCTGATCCGGCTGAGCGCGGCGCGCGGCTGCACGAGCTTGTCGTCGATGTTCAGCGTCTTCATCGCCTGCTTGACGACGGACAGCTGATCCGACGAGTCGTAGATGACGAAGTCGCGCGACAGGCCGATCGCCGGCGCTTCGCGGCGAAGCAGCCGCGCGCAGAGCGAGTGGAACGTCGAGACCCAGATGCCGCGGCAGTCGTCGCCGACGAGCCGCTCGACGCGCTCGCGCATCTCCTCGGCGGCCTTGTTCGTGAAGGTCACCGCCAGCACCTCGCCGGGCTGCGCGTGGCCCGCGCCGATGAGATGCGCCACGCGTGACGCGATGACGCGGGTCTTGCCGGAGCCCGCGCCGGCCAGGATCAGCAGCGGACCGTCGGTGTGTTCGACCGCTTCCCGCTGGGCTGGATTGAGTTGGAGAGAAATTCGAGCGCCACGTGCCGGTGCGTCGAGAATACATCGTCCGGCGCAGAAACCGGGTTTCGCACAGTGCGCGAACGAAACCCGGTTTCGTATAATCAAGGGTCCATGGCTCGCACGCTTTTTCAGAAAGTCTGGGATCTCCACACGGTTCGGACGCTGCCGAACGGCCAGACGCAGCTCTACATCGGCCTGCATCTCGTGCACGAGGTGACGAGCCCGCAGGCGTTTGCGGAATTGCGCGAACGCGGCTGGCGCGTGCGCGCGCCCGGACGGACGTTCGCGACGGTCGATCACATCGTGCCGACGAGCGCGCAGGTGCGGCCCTTCGCCGACGTGATGGCCGAGAGCATGACCGACGCGCTCGAGCGCAACTGCCGCGAGCACGGCATTCAGTTGTTCGACCTCGCGCAGCGGCCTTCAGGGCATCGTGCACGTCATCGGTCCGGAGCTCGGGCTCACGCAGCCGGGCATGACGATCGCGTGCGGCGACAGCCACACGTCCACGCACGGCGCGTTCGGCGCCATCGCGTTCGGCATCGGCACGTCGCAGGTGCGCGACGTGCTCGCCTCGCAGTGCCTGGCGATGGCGCCGCTGAAGGTGCGGCGCATCGAGGTCACGGGCCGCTCGGCCCGGGCGTCTACGCGAAGGACGTGATCCTGACGATCATCGGCCGCCTCGGCGTGAAGGGCGGCAACGGCTACGCGTACGAGTACGCGGCGACCGGTCCTGGATCGCATGTCGATGGACGAGCGCATGACGATCTGCAACATGTCCATCGAAGGCGGCGCGCGCGTCGGCTACGTCAATCCCGGACGAGACGACGTTCGAGTACCTCAAGGGACGGCGGTTCGCGCCGTCAGGCGCCGCGTTCGACCGCGCCCGCGCGTGGTGGAAGGAGCCTGGCGTCGGATCCCGGCGCGCCGTGGGACGACGTCGTCCACCTCGATGGCGCGGCCATCGCGCCGACCGTGACCTGGGGCATCAATCCCGGCCAGTCGGTCGGCGTCGACGAGACGCTTGCCGCAGACCGGCCGACGCGCCGGCGACCGACCGCGCCGGCCTCGGCGAGGCGCTCGAGTTCATGGGCTTTCGCGCAGGGCCAGCCGATCGCCGGCACGAAGATCGACGTCGCGTTCATCGGGTCGTGCACGAACGGCCGGCTGTCGGACCTTCGCGAAGCGGCGCGGCGTCGTCGCCGGTCACCGCGTGTCGCCGCACGTGCGCGCGCTCGTCGTGCCCGGCTCGCAGAGCGTCGCCGTCGCGGCCGAGCGCGAAGGCCTCGACAGGTGTTCCGAGCCGCCGGCTTCGATTGGCGCGGCGCCGGATGCTCGATGTGCCTCGCGATGAACCCCGATCGGCTGGAAGGCCGCGAGGTCTGCGCGTCGTCGTCGAACCGCAACTTCAAGGGCCGGCAGGGAAGCCCGACGGGCCGCACGCTGCTGATGAGCCCGGCCATGGTGGCCGCGGCCGCGATCGCCGGTGAAGTCGTGGACGTGCGGTCGTTCACTCAGGCGCCGTCGGCGCCGGCGCCTGAGCGAGAGCTCGGAAGCTGCCAGAAGTCAGAACGTTCGAAGTGGAACGCATAGACAATGGCCACTCAAGTATCACGCATCGAACGCATCAACGGCCGCGCCATCCCGTTGCGCGGCAACGACATCGACACCGACCGGATCATCCCGGCGCGGTTCCTCAAGACCATCACGTTCGACGGCCTCGAGGACCACGTCTTCGAAGACGACCGGCAGCAGCTGTCCGAGCCGCGGCGCGACGCATCCGTTCGACGACCCGCGCTTCCGCGGCGCGCAAGCTGCTGTTCGCGCAGGCGAACTTCGGCTGCGGATCGTCGCGCGAGCACGCGCCGCAGGCCATCGCGCGCTGGGGCATCGGCGCCATCGTCGCGGAGTCCTTCGCGGAGATCTTCTTCGGCAACTCGCTGATGATGGGGATGCCCTGCGTGACCGCGTCGCCGCGCCGACATCGAGCGCCTGATTGCGCTCGCTGAGTCGCAGCCGGACGTCGGAGTTCACGCTGGATCTCACGACGTGCCGCATCACGGCCGGCGATCTGACCGTCTCGGTCGGCTTGCCCGAAGGCGTGCGCGCGGCGCTCACGTCGGGCAACTGGGATGCGACCGGGCTGCTCGTGGACCGCTACGAAGAGGTCGAACGGGTCGCGGCGCGCCTGCCCTACGTTTCCGGCTGGAACGCCTGATCGTCAGTGTCGGCCGCGTGTCGGCCGCGCGCGCGGTCGGTGGCGCGGCCTGCCGGGCGACCTTGAGAAACGCCTTGGCCGCGTGCGAGAGCTCACCCTCGCGACGGAACACGAACCGCACCTGACGCGGCGACCGCAGATCGGGCACCCGCACCTCGACCAGCTCGCCGCGCGCCAATTCGCCCTTCGCACAGCGGCGCGGCAGGAGCGCCACGCCCAGTCCCATCTCGACGGCGCGCTTGATGCCGTCGAGACTCGGCAGCCAGAGACGAATGTTGAGCGGCGCCTGACGCTGCTCGTACATCCGCAGCACGCGCTCGCGCGCCGGCGACGGATCGTTGTGCGCGATCACCACCTGCCGGCCCATCTCCTCCATCGTGACTTCCTTCTGTCCCGCGAGCGGATGATCCGGTCGCACGAGGAGCACGAGCTCGTCGGTGGCGACCACGAGTGACAGCAGCTCGCGGTCCGGCGGATTGAACGTCAGCACGCCGAAGTCGATCGTCCGGAGCAGAATCTCCTGCGCCATCTGCCGGGACGGAATGCGCCGGACCTCGACGAGGACGTCCGGGAACTCCTGTTGAAACGCGCCGATGAGCGGCAGCACGGCGTGGACGCCGCCTTCGTTGGCGCCGATGAGCACTCGACCCTTGCGAACTTCCCGCAGGTCGGCGACGGCCGCCGTCGCCTCGTCGGCCAGCCGGATGAGACGGGTGCCGTACTCGAGGAGCACTTCGCCGGCCTCGGTGAGCGTGCCGTCGCGCGAGGACCGGTCGATGAGCCGCTCGCCGGCCGCCTGCTCGAGCCGCCGGATGGCCTGGCTGACGGCCGGCTGGGTTCGGCGGAGCTTGCGGGCCGCCCGGGAGAAGCTCCGCTCGGCGGCGACGGCGACGAACACGCGCAGATCCTCGAAAGTCATGGGCGTCCTATAAGTATCGCAACTATTAATCTAAGCATCATAACCTTGACTTTTATCGGCAAGGGGCGGGACACTGGCCTCCCCATGTCGGATCGGCTGGTCATTTTCGACACGACGCTGCGCGACGGTGAACAGGCGCCCGGGTTCTCGATGCGAGTCGAGGAGAAGGTCCGTCTGGCCCGCCAGCTCGAGATTCTCGGCGTGGACATCATCGAGGCGGGCTTCCCGATCGCCTCCGAGGACGACGCCGAGGCGGTGCGGCGGGTGTCCGCAGGAGGTGAAGGGCCCGGTCATGGCGGCGCTCGCGCGCTGCGCGCCTGGCGACGTGGACAAGGCCGGCGGTGCACTCAAGGGCGCGCGCCGGAGCCGCATTCACACGTTCATCGCGACGTCCGATCTCCACCTGTCGCTCAAGCTCCGCATGACCCGCGAGACCTGCCTGGAAATGGCCGTCGCGGCCGTGACGCCGGGCGCGCTCGTTCACCGACGACGTCGAGTTCTCGGCCGAGGACGCGACGCGAAGCGACATCGACTTCCTGTGCCGGCGTCGTCGAGGCGGTCATCAACGCCGGCGCGACGACCATCAATCTGCCGGACACGGTCGGCTACTCCACGCCGGACGAGATCGGCGCGTTCTTCCGCACGGTGATTGGCCGCGTGCCGAACGCCGACCGCGCGATCTTCAGCGCGCACTGCCACGACGATCTCGGGTCTGGCGGTCGCCAACACGCTGGCGGCGATAGCCGCCGGCGTGCGGCAGGTCGAGTGCACGATCAACGGCATCGGCGAGCGCGCGGGCAACGCGTCGCTCGAAGAAATCGTGATGGTCACGCAGGTGCGGCCGGACCTGGTTCCGATTACCACCGGCATTCAGACCCAGCAGCTCTTCCCCACCAGCCAGCTCCTCACCGAACTCACCGGAGAACGCGTGCAGGCCAACAAAGCCATCGTCGGGCGGAACGCGTTCGCGCACGAGGCCGGAATTCATCAGGACGGGATGCTGAAGGATCGTCGCACCTACGAAATCATGCGGCCCCAGGACGTGGGCCTGCCCGAGACCACGCTGGTGCTGGGCAAGCACTCGGGCCGTCACGCGGTGCAGAAATGCCTGGAGCGATTCGGGCTGACGCTGTCGCGCCGCGATATCGACGAGGTGTATCGCCGAATGGTCGCGTTGGCCGATGTGCAGAAACAGATCACTGACGACGACGTCGTGGAAATCGCGGCGGAAGTGTCGGGCACGAAACCGGCTCAGGCCGGTGAGACGAACGCGCCAGGCGCGGGCTACCGGTTCCGCGCATGAAGGCGAACGATCGTTCTTCTTCCAGGTGACGGAATCGGTCCGGACGTCGTGGACGCGGCGGTCCGCGTCCTCAATCGCGTGGCCGAGCGCTTCGGTCACGAGTGGACGTTCTCGAAACAGCTGATCGGCGGCGTCGCCCTCAAGGCCGGGTCTGCCGCCGCTGCCGCCCGAGACGCTCGCGGCCGCGCTGAAAGCGGACGCGATTCTGCTCGGCGCCGTCGGCGATCCGTCGTTCGACAACCAGCCGCCGGCCGAACGGCCCGAGGCCGCGCTGCTCGGCATTCGGCGGGAGCTGGGCGTGTTCGCGAATCTCCGGCCGGCGCGCGTGTGGCCCGGGCTCGAAGAAGCCGGACCGCTCAAGCCGTCGATCCTCGCCGGCACGGACCTGGTGGTCGTCCGCGAGCTTCTCGGCGGCCTGTACTACGGCACAGCCGCGAGGCATCGAGACGGACAACTCGAGCGCCGTGAACACGATGGCGTACACGCGTCCGGAGATCGAACGCGTGTCGCGCGTGGCGCTTTCCAGCTGGCGCAGCGCCGGAAGCGACGCCTGCTCTCGGTGGACAAGGCGAATGTTCTCGAGGTCTCGCGGCTCTGGCGCAACGTCATCACGGACGTCGCCAAGGAGTTTCCGGACGTCACGCTGACCCACGAGCTCGTGGACGCGGCGGCGATGAAGCTGGCGCTCGCCCCGTCGCGCTACGACGTGATCGTCACCGAAAACATGTTCGGCGACATCCTGTCGGACGAAGCCGGCGCAGTCTGCGGATCGCTGGGCCTGCTGCCGTCAGCCAGTCTCGGGACGGGTGCCGGGCTGTTCGAGCCTGTCCACGGGTCCGCGCCGGACATCGCGGGCAAGGACATCGCCAATCCGATCGGCACGATAGCCTCGGCGGCGATGCTGCTCACCGACGGCCTCGGTCTTCACTCGGAAGCCGCGGCGATCACCGCAGCGATTGAAGGCGTGCTGCGATCCGGGTTGCGGACCGCCGACGTCGCGCCGGCGGGCACGACGCCGGTCGGCACTCGCGCCTTCACCGACGCCGTCGTATCGGCGCTCTAGGCGCCAACTTCCCTGTCATCGTCCACGATGGCGTCGGTCAGGCGGGCGCCCGCCCGGATTCGGCATCGGGCGCCGATGACGGTCCGTCCGCTGATCACGACGCAAGGCTCCACGATCGTGTCCGCGCCGATCTCGACCTCGTCGTCGATGTAGGCGGTCGCAGGATCCTCGAGCGTCACGCCCGATAGCATCAGCTCGCGGCGCTTCCGGTCGCGCACGACGCGCGTGAGCTCCGCCAGGTCGACGCGCGTGTTCACACCCCGGAGCTCGGTCGCGTCATCGAGCGACAGCGTTTCCACCCGCAGACGCCGCCGCCGGTAGGCGGCGACGAGATCGGTCAGGTAGTACTCGCCCTGCGAGTTGTCGGTCGCGAGGCCCGCGAGGGCGTCGAACAGCGGACCCAGCGCAAACGCGTAGATGCCGCTATTGATCTCGCGGATCTTCCGCTCATCCGCCGAGGCGTCGCGCTCCTCGACAATCCGGGCGACCTTGCCCTCCTCATCGCGCACGATTCGGCCGTAGCCGTACGGATCGGCCAGCTCGGCCGTCAGCACGGTCGCCGCGGCGATGCGAGGCCTGGTGATGTTCGGCCAGACGGCTCAGCGTGCGGTCTGCAGCAGCGGAACATCCGCGTAGAGCAACAACACCGTGCCGGACAAGCCCTCGAGTAACGGCCGCGCCTGCAGCAACGCGTGGCCCGTGCCGAGCTGCGGCGACTGCACCACATACTGAAGCTGCGCGTGCGCCGCGAGCGCGTCGCGCACGTCATCGGCGCCATGGCCAACGACGAGCACGGTGTTGACGGCCTCGAGCGGTCGAATCGTGCGAAGCACGTGCTCGATCAGGGGCGTCCGGCCAGCTCGTGCAGGATCTTGGGCCGGTCGGACTTCATGCGCGTGCCCTTGCCCGCGGCGAGGATGACGATGTGCAGATTGTCCACTTACCGGTTTCGGCGGGAGCGGCGCAGCCCGTCAGATGCCGGGAGCAGTGGCGCATCGATGCAGATCGCGGAACGCGTCCATGTCGCGCAAGTCCTCGAAGTCCGCGTCGTGACGAGCCTGAGCGCGGATCTCCGGGTTCACCGCCATGGCACGGCCGAGAAGGTGAAGCGCTTCGTCGGTCGCGCCGCGGCGGGCCTCGACGGCCGCGAGAAGGTAGAGCGCGAGATCGTGCTGGGGCGTGTCAGACAGCACCGCGAGTGCTAGCGACGCCGCCCGGTCATCGTCGCCGTTGTTGAGCGCAGCGGTCGCGGCGGTCAGGCGCTCCTCGGTGGTCCTGGGCTCAACCGGCTGTCGCGCCAACTCGCGTTCGCAGAGCGCCACGTAGACCATGCTGCGCTCGCACAGGGCCCCTTCCCTCGGATAGTTCGAAATCAGTCCGCGAAAGGCGTCCGCGGCCGGCGGCGTACTCATGCCGCTGAAGCGCCCGCATGGCGCGCTCGAAGAGCGAGACGGCTTCCGCGGCGGGGCGTGCGGGCGCCGGGAGAACAGGCGCCGACATCACGTGAGACGTCCGCCAGCTTCGTCGAACTGGTCTGCCGATTCGGCCTGCGCTCCGGCTCGAGCGGAACGCTGCCGCACTCGCTTGGCCATGACGGGCAAACTCCACTTTTCTGCTGGAGAAACCCTCAGAACGGTAACAAAAAGATGAAACGAGGGTCAAGGCCGGGTCCACGATTCTGTTGTTTGACCGATATGCGATGTCTCTTCAGGGCTTTTCGAACTGTCGAAGGGCTGACATCAAACGTCTTATCAATGATGTTCAGAGCCAATGCTTCAGACAGACCGGCCAATTCTATTCAAACGACCAAAAATATCTACAACATCGACGGCATCAGCAGCTGACGCTACGGCTCGATTCAACAGAACCGACGACCACAGTGAACTCACCCTTGGTAGTTGGACGCCAGTTGGCCTCCATATTTGCCATATATGACCAATTGTTCGTGAATTTTTGTAATTTCTCGACACACTATAATTGGTCGATTAACCATAGTGGCTCTAAGGTCAGTG
>CAVSRY010000018.1:0-56332 GCA_963730485.1 uncultured Acidobacteriota bacterium
ACGGTGGTGCCGCTCAGGGTGAGCCAGTGGCGTTCGAGCTGGCGGGTGAACGGGTTGATCTCGAGGGTCGGTCGTGCCGCCGCCGCCGTTGGTGTCGTACGACTTGGCCGGGTCGATTGCCGCCGAGCCGGCGCCCGGCGCGTTCGCGGTCCTCGTGGTTGCGCACGAGACGGAACTTGCCGTTCGCCATGTTGAACACGCCCATGCCGTCGTGCGCGAGCGGCACCTGGTTGCCGTCGGACATCATCGTTCCGGCGAGGCTGAACGATCGGTACGAAAACCCTTCCGGCAGCGAGATGCGGCTGACGCCGTCGCGCAGGTCCGGTGTCGGGAATAGCGGACCGTAGCCGCCGTTGCCTTTCGGCGCCGACGGCCGGCCGGCGGCCGCCAGGAGGTGCAGACCCTGAAATGCCGGCATCGCCGCCGCGGCCCCGGCCGCTGTCACGGCTTTCCGGAGAAACTGTCGTCGTGGAAGTTGTGGACTCGTCGATCGCATGGACATCGTGAAACCGCCCTCCTTGTCCGGCCGTTTGGCGAATGGTGCAAATCGGCCGGTCCAGGGCAGTATTCGAGCCGGCGGTGAACGACATGTGATCGGGAGGCAAACACTCTGCGAACTTCTGGTAACCCGCGGATGTCGAGGCCCCTGTAAACTGTCGATGGGGACCTCAGGAAGTGTCGAAAGTGTTCATGAGACGCGTGCCGGCAGCGATCCTCGCGGTGGCGTGCCTCGTGGCCGTCGTGCACCTGACGGCCCAGGAACCCTCACGAACCGATCAGACATTTCGTACGGGCGTTGACGTCATCCGCCTCGACGTCACCGTGCTGGACAAGAACCGTCACCCGGTTCGCGGTCTGACCGCGAACGACTTCGTGATCAAAGAAAACGGACGGGTTCAGCGCATCGTCGCGATCACCGAAGTGGACGCAGCGACCGCCGACCCCTCGCCGAGCGCGTGGATGCGCCATGCGTCTCGCGATGTGGCCTCGAACGACCTCGGCGATCAGCTCGGTGAAGGCCAGGCCGTGGCCATCGTCCTCGACGACTTCACGATTCCGGACGACAGTGTCGAGATGGCGGTGTCCACGCGCGACATCTCGCGGTTCATCGTGAACAGCCTCGGACCGTCCGACATCGCCGCCATCGTGTATCCATTCAAGTCGGGCCGGACGCAGGACTTCACGCAGGACCGGGCGAAGCTCCTGGCGGCGATCGACAAGTTCGATCCCGAGCAGCCGGAGTGGCTCATGCTGCAGCCGCGTTACTCCGGTCCGATCGAGGGAGACATCCAGCGGTACAACACCGCGATTGGCCGTCATCGCTGCATGCAGATGCAGCCGGTGATTCCGACGCTTCGCGCGGTGACGTCGAGGCTCGCGACCGTGCCGAACCGGCGGAAGGCGCTCTACTTCGTGAGCGTCGGCATGCCGTTCGTGTTCCGGCCCGGCCAGGCGCAGTGTCAAACGATGCTCTACGACGAGCTGCGCAAGTCGTTCGAGACGGCGCAACGCTACAACGTCAACATCCACGGCGATCGATCCGGCCGGGGCGGCCGGGTATCAGCGCTACCTGCAGCAGCCGCGCGTACACAACGTGCGGGTGATCCCCGGTCGCGATCTCATTGCCGCGCGGGACGCGGCCAGCCGGCGTCACGATTTCCTGGAACTGCTCGGGGAACAGACCGGAGGGCGGCCGGTCGTCGACAGTGACGACCTCGAGGAGTCCGTTGCCGAGATTTTCGAGGAATACGGTTCGTACTACCTCATCGGCTACGAAACGACCAACGGCGATCCGGATGGCAAGTTCCGTCGGATCGACGTCGACGTGCCCGGCCGCGACCTCGACGTCCGTGCCAAGTCGGGCCGCTGGGCGCCGAACAAGGACAGCGCGGTCGAGAACACCGGCCCGAAACAGATTCGATGCCTGTTCGACTGCTGGCATCAACCGCCGCCGCCCAGCGACTTTCAGCTCGTCGGTCTGGCGCCCACGCAACCGTTGCGCGTTCGCGCGGCGCTCTATCCCGTCGCCCGCGCGGCTGAGGGGACTTCGAACGCCGTCGAAATCGCCGCCGTGGTCACGGTGCGCATGCCGGCCGTCATTCGGCCGGCCGATGACACGCTGACGATCGTGCGCACCCTCTACGACGCAAGCGGACGAGGCTCGGCGCCCGTCCAGAGCCAGCTGACGCAGGCATCTCGAGCCGGAACTGGGCGACGAGACACGCTACGAGGTCTACTCGCATTTTTCGCTGCCGCCGGGGCGGCACCAGGTGCGGTTCAACGCCACCAGCCGCGTCGCCGACGACAGCGGCAGCGTCATCGTGGACGTTGACGTGCCCGATCTGTCGAGGGGTGGCGCCGCGCTGTCGGCCATCGTCCTCGGGAACGCTCCGGCCGCCTCGCGCAGCGATCCGCTGGCGGCGCTCCTGCCCATCGTGCCGACGACGGCGCGTGACTTCGCGCAGGGCGACCGGGTGACGGCCCTGGTCAAGCTCTTCCCGGGCGACGCCGAGCCGACTGTTCCTGTCGAGATGGACGTGCGGATCGTGGACGCCAACGATCAAGTGGTGGTTGAGATGCCGCCGTCCAGCGTGCCTGCTCGAAGCGTTCAGCGCGGACCGCTCGGCCGAATACATGATGGACTTGCCGCTGTCGAAGTTGAAGGCGGGCCTGCACCTGCTCAGCATCACGGCGACGTTCGATCGGAGCCGGATCGTGCGTAGGGACCTGGTGTTCCGTGTTCGGTAGATCGGCGCGGATCGCGAGCGCCGCGGCTGCCATGCTCGCGGCCATCGTGCTGGGCACCGGTCTCGTCGGCCGCCAGGAACTGCTGCCTCTGCCGGCTGCTCTCGCGCCGCTGCCGCCGCCGCGCCCGTTCCTGTCGCGACGTTGACGTTTGATGCGGCGCTGGCGGAGGCTTCGACGCTTTCGCGGATTCGAAGCCTGCTCGTGGCGGTGGACGGGACGCTCGTCGCGGAGCACTATTTTCACGGCGCGGCGGCCAGCCGCACCACGAACATCAAGTCCGCCTCGAAGAGCATCGTCTCGGCGCTCGTGGGCATTGCCATCGACCGCGGGCTGATCACGAGCGTCCGCGACCCGATTTCCAAGTACCTGCCGGCCGAAGTCGGCACCGATCCCGGTGAAAGCCGCGATCACGATCGAAGACCTGCTCACGATGCGGACGGGGCTCGAGACGACGAGCAATCGGAACTACGGTCGGTGGGTGATGAGTCCGAACTGGGTTCGCTTCGTGCTTCAGCAGCCGATGGAGGACGAGCCGGGCGGGCGAATGATCTACAGCACCGGCAGCACGCACCTGCTGTCCGCGATTCTCACGCGCGCGACCCGCACGAGCACGCTGGAGTTCGCGCGCACGGCACTCGCGGCGCCGCTCGGTTTCACGCTGAGCGCCTGGCCGCGCGACCCGCAGGGCATCTACCTCGGTGGCAACGAAATGCCCATGCGTCCGCGCGACATGCTGCGCATCGGCGAGCTCTATCTGAACGGCGGCCGATACGACCAGCGTCAGATCGTGTCGAGTGGATGGGTCCACGAATCAATCGTGCCCCGCACGACGTCGCGCTGGAGCGAGCGCCAGTACGGCTACGGATGGTGGATTCGGACGCTCGCGGACACGCCGGTGTTCTACGCCTGGGGCTATGGCGGGCAGTTCATCTTCGTGGCGCCTGAGGTCCGTACGGTGGCCGTGGTGACGTCGGTCGTCGAGCCCGGCAGCGAGCGCCGCGATCATCTCGACGCGATCTACGACCTCGTGGAGCGTCACGTCATCCCCGTCGCGCGAACGGCCTTTCCTGACGCTAGATCGCCGGGTCGGTTCCTGGTTCAGGCACGGTCCAGGTTCTGGTTCAAGTTCAATAAGACTCTGAAATCGACCAGCACCAGAACCTGAACCCAGAACCGGAACCCTGAACCGCACCGCATGATTGACGTCGGCGGATTCCGGCTGCACCTCGACTGCGCGGGCCGGGGCGGCCCGACGGTCGTCTTCGACGCGGCGCTCGCGGGGTCGTCGATCAGTTGGACCTACGTGCAGCCCGCGGTCGCCGAGTTCGCGCGCGCGTGCGCCTACGACCGCGCCGGATTCGGCAAGAGCGATCGCGGGCCGCTGCCACGGACGGCGGGCCGGCTCGCCGATGAGCTTCACGCGCTGCTCCTCAGCGCCGGCGAGCCGCCTCCGTACATCCTGGTCGGACACTCGTTCGGGGGATTGGTCACCCGGATATTTGCCGCACGGCATCCCGACCTCACGGCCGGCCTTGTGCTCGTCGATCCCGGCGCATCCTGAGGATTGGGTGACGCCCGGCGCCCAAGGAACAGGTCCGCATCGACCGCGGCGTCGCGCTGTGCCGCCAGGGACTCTGGGCGTGTCGCCTCGGCGTCGCGCCGGTCGTGTCCGCACTGGTCGGCGCGGGCGCGATCAGCGCCGCGCGCGTTGTCGTCAACGCCTTCACGCGCGGCGGGCTCGGCGGTGACACCGACTGGCTCCTGGCGCCGTTGTGGAAGCTGCCGCCGGACGCGCGCCGGCGGCTTCGGGCCTACTGGACGCGCGCCGCGTTCTTCGAGGCCCTTGGCAGTCAGATCGGGTCGATTTCGACGAGCGCGGCGGAGACGCTCGAGGCGGGAGCGCAGGGATACGGCGACCTCCCGCTCGTCACGATCTCGCTCTCCAACCCCGACGATCACAGGGTGCGGCACCAGGAGGCGCTCGCCCGTCGATCGACGAGGGGTCGGCATGTCGTGGCGTCGAACAGCGGTCACTGGATTCCGTTGGACGAGCCGGCGACGGTCATCGCCGAAATTCGCAAGGTCGTGGAGCTCGTCAGGACCTGAAAAGGGGTCGGGACACTTTTTACGTCGAACGTAAAAAGCGTCCCGACCCCTTTTCGCTTTTCGTGGCGGTCACGAGGACGCCGAGGCGCGTGCGGCCGGCGTGCGCGGACGATCCTGCCCACGGCCACCAGCCCGCCTCGGGCGGCCACGTCACCGCCCGATGATCATCGTGCCGTCGCGCACATGACGACGCTCGTGAAGGAACGGGCACGCCCGCGTGAAATCTCGCGAGTTTCGGAGAGTTTGCGCTACTATCGCACCTTCCCGGAGGTCACATGGTTCGTCGAAGCCGAGCTGGACGAAGTCTGGTCGTCGTTGCGTCTGTGTTGCTGGCCGGAGCCGCCGCGATTGCGGCGCGTCAGGCGGCGCCTCAGGGAGGCGCGCCCGCAGCGCCCGCCGGGCCGCCGCGTTTCTCCAGCCGCATCATGGTCTACGACACGCACCTTCGCCGGATCACCGAGCTGCACCGCGGGGACGGCATCTGGGAAGCGCCGAACTGGTCAAAGGACGGCGCCTATCTGCTGTCGAATTCCGGCGGACGCCTCTACAAGATTCCGGTGGACGGGTCAGCCCCGCCTCAACCCATCAATCTCGATCCGTCCTTGAGCGCCAACAACGACCACGACTTCTCTCCGGACGGCAAGCTCCTCGCGATCTCAGCGTCCGTCAAGGGCGGCGGCGGGTCGCAGGTCTTCGTCGCGAACGCCGACGGCACCAACCATCGCGTCGTCGCGCCGGTGCCGCCGAGTTACTTCCACGGCTGGTCGCCGGACGGCAAGTGGCTCTCGTACGTCGCAAACCGCGACATGAAGCAGTACGACGTCTATCGCGTGTCGGTCGATGGCGGGCCCGAGCAGCGGCTGACCGTCGATCCCGCGTACGACGACGGCACGGACTACTCGCCCGACGGGAAGTGGATCTACTTCAACTCCGATCGCGGAAACGACTGGAATATCTGGCGGATTCCCGCGGAGGGCGCGGGCCCGAACGATTCACTCGCGCAGCGGGTGACCAACGATGATCTCGAAGACTGGTTCCCGCATCCGTCACCCGACGGCAAGTCGTTGATCTACCTGTCGTTCCCGGCGAACACGGTCGGACACAACGATCGGAACCTTGCCGTCAAGATTCGAATGATTCCGATGCCGGGCGACACGCTCGCACCAGTCGAGCCGACCGTGCTGGTCGAACTGATCGGCGGTCAGGGCACGATCAACGTCAATTCCTGGTCGCCCGACTCGCGACGTTTTGGCTACGTCGCGTACATCGACAACCAGCCGCCGAAGTAATAGGGCGGGTTCCAGGGTTCCATGGTTCCAGGGTTCTAGGTTCCGGTTCAACGTGAACGCTAGAACCAGAACCGTGGAACCAGGAACCCTGGAACCCGCAGTCCTAGCTTTCGATCGTCTCCAGATCCCGTCGAAGCATTGCGGTGACCGCGTCGACCGCACGAACCTGCTCGTCGGTGACCGTCGCGGCGAGTTCGGCGATGCGTGCGCCTTGCCGCGCGTCGCGGGCGCCGACGATGCAGGCCAGTCAGTCCAGGCGTTCGAAGCAGCACGCCGATACACAACTGGGCCGTGCTGAGGCCGCCGGCCTTGGCCAGCGCTCCGATCTCGTCAATCGCGTCGAGGTGTCGCTGAAAACGGGCTCCCTTGTAATCCTTGTGGTCGCCGCGCGCGTCGCCCTCGCCGAACGTGCGCGTGCGCGACCATGTCCCGAAGAGCATGCCGCGGAACAACGGTGAGTAGGCGATCGCGCCCACGCCGTGGCGGTCGCACCACGGCAGTTGGTCGGTCGCAACCGCCGGTCTGAGGATGCTGTAAGGCGCCTGGAGCGAGTGAAGCGGAACACCGGTCGATCGCCACTCCTCGAGTTGGGCCACCGAGAAGTTGGAGACACCGATCGCGCGGATCTTGCCGTCGCGCAGGAGCGTTGCGCACGCAGAGGCGGTCTCCACGACCGGCTGCGAGACCGGCCAGTGCAGCTGATATAGGTCGATGCAATCGACGCCGAGACGCCCGAGGCTCGCATCGCACTCGTCCAGCACTTCCTGGCGCGCCGCCGACTCGCGCCGCTGGACGCTGTCGTCACCGAGGCCGAACTTGGTGAACACGAGCGGCCGGCGTGCCGCCGGCAGCGCCTTCAACGCCTGGCCGACGACGGACTCCGAGTGGCCGGATCCGTAAATGGGCGCCGTATCGATCCAGTTCACGCCGTGATCCACCGCCGCGTGAATCGCCGCGACGCTGTTCGCGTCGTCCTGTCGGCCCCACATCCATCCGCCAATCGCCCAGGAGCCAAGGCCGATTGGGGTGATTTCCAGTCCTGAAGTACCCAACGCGCGGCGGTGCATGAACCGTATTCTATGAGGCCGGTAGAGGCGGAGAGCCGCGCGACGTAATCGCGCTCGCGTGGGCCGAACCACGGCGGCTGTCCGGCCGCCGCGTTCTCGATCATCCGCTCGGGTCGCGACGTGGCGGGAATCGCGACGTGACAGCGCGCATCACTGAGTCCCCACTTCAACAGCGCTTGCGGCCAGGTCCGCACGCCGAATTCGCGGAGCGGGTCCAGATCCTTCTGCGAAGGCCATCGACGGAGAAGAGCCGCCCTCCGCGAAGGGACGCATGACGACCACGCCGAGACCGAGCTCGTCGGCAAGGGGCAGTAGCACGCGCTCGACCTCTCGCTCGCGCGGGTTGTAGGGGATCTGCACCGCCGAGATGCGCCCAGTGCGCATCACCTTCTCGAGCTCACCAAACGCGGACGGGCTGTAGTGCGTCGCGCCAATGGCGCCGACGGCCCCGCGCGCGTGCAGGCGCTCCAGCGTGTCGAGGTGCGTGGCCCACGAGCGCAGGTTGTGAATCTGGTAGAGATCGACGCGACCGCCATAGAGTGCCAACGCGCGTTCGATCTGGACCGTGCCTTCGGCCGCCGACGATGCCCAGACCTTCGTCGCGACGAGCGCGGTGTCGCGATCGGGCTCGAGCGCGCGTGCCAGCACGGTTTCTGCCGCGCCCGTACATCGGAGACGAATCGAAGAACCGCACGCCCGACAGTCGCGCCCGAGGTCACGACACGCTGGCACTCGGCCTCGGCGGCCGCGCCGCTCACGTCGAACGTTCGCCAGGTGCCCATGCCGACCACCGGCACTCGGAACCCCGTCGCGCCGAGCAGGCGCTCTTCCATCACGTCACTCGCTCATCGGATTCGTCGCGCCGGATCTTTCGCTTCTTGTCGTTCACGCCCGCCGCGCGCCCATGATCGCTCAAGGCCCGCCGCAGGACGAACTCGATCTGTCCGTTGAGGCTGCGCAGATCATCGTCGGCCCAGCGCTGGAGCGCGTCGAGCACCGACTTGTCGATCCGCAGGAGAAAGGGCTTGCGTTCAGCCATGAAACGAATGCCGGCCGGATGCGCTCGGCTCGCCGGCTATTGGTAGATCGTCCCGGTGTTGATGACCGGTTGCGTGTTGCGGTCGCCGCACAGCACGACCAGCAGGTTACTCACCATCGCGGCCTTTCGCTCGTTGTCGAGCTCGACGATCTCGCGGCGCGACAGCAGCTCGAGCGCCATTTCGACCATGCCGACGGCGCCTTCGACGATGCGCTGGCGCGCGGCGATGATGGCGCCGGCCTGCTGACGCTGGAGCATGGCGGCCGCGATTTCCGGCGAATACGCCAGGTGGTTGATGCGCGCCTCGAGCACCTCGACGCCCGCCTTGGCGAGACGATCCTGCACTTCGACCTTCAGTTGGTCCGCGATCTCGAGCGTGTTCGCGCGCAGCGACTTCTGCCCCTCGATGTAGGCGTCGTAGGGGTACTGCGTGGACAGGTTGCGAACGGCCGCTTCGCTCTGCACCTTCACGTAGTGCTCGTAGTCGTCCACCTCGAACGACGCCTCCGCGGTCTCGGACACGCGCCACACGACAATGGCCGCGATCTCGATAGGATTACCCTCGTGATCGTTGACCTTGATCTTCGAGCTTTCGAAGTTCCTGACCCGCAGCGACATGCGCTTGCGGCGGAGCAGGGGATTCGCCCAGTGGAAGCCGTCGTGTCTTCACCGTGCCGGCGTACTTGCCGAAGAGCTGAAGCACGCGGGCTTCGTTGGGATTGACCGTGAAGCACCCGAGGAACATGAAGGCCGAGAGGGCCAGGAGCACCATGTAGCCGGCGATCGCCCATCCTCGAGGCGACGCCATCGTGGTCGTTTCCGTGACGAACCCGTAGACCAGTGCGGCAACGGCGGCGAGGAGCAACGGAACCACGAGCCAGCCGGACAACGTCGATCGAATGCGCTCTCGAATCATGACGGCCTCCCGACCCTGACGAGATTGCAAAGTGATATCACATTGAAATCATACGGTTCAAGGGGAGATTCCTACCGATGACATCGGGCTCAAACTGCACAGCGACGCACGGCCATCGTGACGGGAGCGGGGACGGGAATCGGCCGTGCCGTGGCGATCGGCTTGCTCGGGGAGGGTTACGCGGTGGCGTTGGCCGGTCGCCGGGCGAACCTGCTCGAGGACACCGCCCGCGCGTCAGGCGCCGAAGCGCGTGCTCTTGTCGTTCCCACGGACGTCACGCAGTCGGCGTCGGTCGCCGCGCTCTTCGATCGCGTGAGAACGACGTTCGGCCGGCTGGACGTGCTCGTGAACAACGCCGGGATGGGCGCGCCCGGCGTGCCCCTCGATCGGTTGACGGACGAGGACTGGCGGGCGGTCGTGGACGTGAATCTGACCGGCACGTTCCTCTGCATGCGCGAGGCGTTTGCCGTGATGAAGGCCCAGGACCCGCGCGGCGGGCGAATCATCAACAACGGATCGATTTCCGCGCAGGTGCCGCGGCCCAACTCCGCGCCGTACACCGCCACCAAACACGCCGTCACCGGCCTCACGCGATCGGGCTCGCTCGACGGGCGGCCGTTCGACATCGCCTGCGGGCAGATCGACATTGGCAATGCGGCGACGGACATGACCGAGAAAATGACGACGGGCATGCCGCAGGCAAACGGCACGGTCGCACCCGAGCCCAGGATCGACGTCGAGCACGTCGTCCGCGCGTTCCTCTACATGGCGTCGCTGCCGCTCGACGTCAACGTGCAGTTCATGACCGTGATGGCGACGAAGATGCCGTATATCGGGCGAGGCTGACGCGAACCATTTGTTATTTGTTATCGGTTATTGGTTATTGCATTGAGAGATTGGTTATTGACGATTGGCTCGGCGACCGATTACATCGGCGAACCCCAAATAACAAATGACCAATAGCGCAATGCAATAACAAATAACCAATAACAAATAGCAAATGTCTGTACTATTCTTATCCGCGCATGACCGATCGCCCTGCGGTTGCCGTCCTGGGCCTGGGCACGATGGGCTCGCGGATGGCGCATCGTTTGTTGGCCGCCGGATTTCCCGTCACCGTCTATAACCGAAGTCACGACAAGGCCGCGCCGCTCGTCGGCGCGGGTGCGCGCGCGGCCGAAACGCCGCGGAAGGCGATTGAAAAGGTGAACGTCGCCATCGGCATGCTTGCCGACGACCGGGCGTCGCGCGAGGTGTGGCTTGGCGCGGCCGGCGCGCTCGATGGCGCGGCGCCGGGCACGATCATCATCGAGTCCAGCACGCTGTCGGTGGCCTGGGTCGGCGAGCTGGCGGCGGCCGCCGCCGCACGCCGGTGTGAGTTCATCGACGCGCCCGTGACCGGCAGCCGGAATCAGGCCGGCGCGGGTGAGCTCAACTTCCTCGTCGGTGGGGCGCCCGACGTGCTCGATCGCGTGCAGCCCGTGCTCGCCGTGATGGCGAAGTCCGTGACGCATCTCGGGCCGACCGGAAGCGGCGCGCTCGTGAAGCTTATTAACAATTTTGTGTGCGGCACGCACATCGCGTCGCTGGCTCAGGCGCTGGCGATGGTGGAGCGGAGTACCCTCGACCGCGATCGGACGATGGCGGTTCTTGTCAATGGCGCGATGGGCAGTCCGATCGTCAAAACCATCGCCGAGCGCATGCTGGCCTCCGACTTCACGACAAATTTCGCGTTGAAACTGCTCGCGAAGGATCTTGGTTACGCCATTGAAGAGGGCCGGAAGCTCGACGTCGGGCTGACGACCGCCCGGACCGCGCTGGACCTCCTCGAGCGCGCCGTGCGGGACGGTCACGGCGACGAGGACATGGCGGCCGCGATTCAACCGCTGCGATCAAATTGATCGCTGATCTGCCGAATCGCGGCTGATATGATCACTGATTGGCGACGCAACCCCGCGCGCCACTGACAACGTGAGGTGACGATTCATATGGGCGATGCTGGCGAAGCGCTGATCGATGCTGAGTCTCGAATTCAGGAACGTATGGAAGAACTCGCAAGGGAACGCGCGGAACGGTCGCGTCCGGAGATGGCCAATCCCGAGACGACGCGCGCCGTCGAATCCCTGAAGCTGGCACGCATCGACCTCGAGCGTCAGCTTGGCGCCACCTCCCACGACGGTCGCCGCAAGGTCCTGCGCCAGGCGCTCGCCGAGCTCGACCAGAGGATCGCCGGACTGGCTCCCGCGGCCGCTAGTCTCAAAAAAGGGGTCGGGACGCTTTTTACGTTTTTCGTAAAAAGCGTCCTGACTCTTTTTACTGTACTCCGCCTGACCCCGTCTTCTACTGCAGCGCGGCCAGCTCGCGCTCGATCGCCTCAATGTGCGGCTGTCAACGTCAAGTCGAGGTTTTCCTCGTCGGTGAAGACCGGACTCTTTTCGCTGATCGCTCTCCACAGCGTTCGTGCCCGCTCGAGGGAGCGTGCCGCGTCGCGATAGTGTCCGATCCGTGCCTCCCGCGTGCGCTGACGATCACGCCCATATGCCATGAACGCCATGCCGAGGCCCTTCTCGGCCGCCGCCAGCCGCGCCTTGGTCAGCAGGCTGGTACCGTCGCGCGCGGCCACGGGTTTGAGCAGCTCGAGCGACCGCCGAAGCATGCGGACACCCTCGTCGAGCTTTTGGGTTTCGACGAGCAGCGCACCCACACGCTCGTACATCAGCGCTTGGTCCGAGAGGGCCGACATGTCGCCCGGGTCCGTTTCAGCAAGCTTGTCGGCGATGGGCAGGACCAACCGATACTGGGCCAGCGCCTGGACGGGATCGATCTTGCGCAAAGCGTCCGCCACGTGGACATGACCGACCATGACGTTGCGCTCGCGCGTGAGATTTCGCGGGTCCGCCTTGGCCAGGTCCTGGTTGATCGCCAATTCCCTGCGGTACATCGTGACGGCCGTCGGAATGTCGGGCACGAGACCGGGTACTGGCTTGCCGGAGCTCAGCAGATCGCCGATGTGCCCGTACACGGTTGACAGCATGTCCTGCGCTTCCGGATTCGCCGGCGTGGCCAGAGGCTCGAAGGATCGCTTCCGCCTGGCGCATGTGCTTGAGGCTTTCGACTGAATCGCCCGCAAGGCCGATGGAATACGCGAGCTGGTCGTGGCTCACTGCCACATTGACGCGCTGCGCGTCGGTCGGCGACGCCGCGAGCTCGGCTTCGTCCAGCGCGAGCGCTCGTCGCGCTTCAGCGACCGCGCGCTCCTGGTCCCCCGAGTACCAGGTACACGACCGTCAGTTTGCGGGCCGTGCCCGCGATCTCGCGACGCAGGGACGCGTCGGTCGTCTGATCGCCCCCGATGGCTCCGCGAATCGCCTGGGCCTTGCGATAACTCTCCCTCGCACCCTGCAGGTCGCCGATATTCGCGGCGTTCGGACGGCCCTGCACATCGGCGACCCGGTCGTACGCGTTGGCCAGCTCGCGCTGGAGGTCACGGTCGTCGCCGGCTTCACGCGCGAGCCCGTCGAGATACTCGAGCGCACCGCTGACCAGCAGCTTGCGCGCCTCGGTGGACCCGGGCAGCTTCGCGATGGCGTCGTGCATGTCGAAGATGACCGTGTGCGCCAGTTTCCTCACGTCGTTGAAGCGCTGCTCGGCCCGCGCGCGTTCCGCCCGCGCGATCCGCGCCTGCCACGTCGTCGCCACGATGCCGGCGACCAGCGCGACCACAACGGCCGCCGTGCCGGCCACCCCCGCGCGATGCCGCGTCGCGAACTTGCGAAGCCGGTACCCCGTTGAGTCCGGCACAGCGTTCACCGGCAGTCCTTGCAGGAACCGGCTGAGGTCGTCGTCGAGTTGATCGACGCCGGCGTAGCGCCTCGCGGGCTCCTTGCGGAGGGCCTTGAGAATGATCGCGTCCAGTTCCCGCCAGCGGCGGGCTGGCATTGCGCGACGCGCGGCTTCGGATGCCCTCGCGCTCGGCCGATCCGGTTCATCGTCGAGGATCGCGCGCGTCAGCTCATGCGGTGTGTATGCCGGCACGTCGTACGGGCTGCGGCCCGTGACGAGCCCGTACAGCATGACGCCCAGTGCGTACACGTCCGTCGCCGTCGTGACGGCCTCACCACGAACCTGTTCCGGGCTCGCGCTTTCGAGCGTCATGATCCGCGTGGCGGTCTGATCGGCCGGGTCGTCGTCCTGGATCAGCTTGGCGATCCCGAAATCCAGGAGCTTCGGAACACCGTCAGTCGTGACGAGGATGTTCCGCGGCTTGAGATCGCGGTGCACGACGAGGTGTTGATGCGCGTAGTGAACGGCCGCGCACACCTGGCGGAAGAGCACGATGCGCGCGTCGAGCGAAAGCCCGCGCGTGTCGCAGTATTGGTTGATCGGCGCGCCCTCGACGTACTCCATGACGACGTACGGCGAGCCATCTTCGAGCGCGCCGCCGTCGAGCAGGTGCGCGATATTGGGATGGTCGAGGTCGGCCAGGATCTGGCGTTCGAGACGGAATCGCTGGTGCATCGCGGCGCCGGCGAATTGTCCCCGCACCACCTTGATCGCGACGCGATGGCGAAACGAGTCGTCGGCGCGCGAGGCGAGGTACACGACACCCATGCCGCCGTGGCCGAGCTCGCGTTCGATGACGTACGGGCCGATGCGGCGGCCGGACCACACGCTCGTCCCGGCGGCGTCGGGTGCGTCGCGCGCGACGGTCTCGGCCTGCGCCGGCGTTTCGATGAACGACTCGGCTGAGTCGTGCGCGGACAGCAGCGACGTGACCTCGTCCGAAACGTCCGGGTCGGTATCGCGAACGCGAGCGAGCAGGCGCCGACGGTCGTCCGCCGAAAGCTGCAACGCCTCGTGCAGCACTTGCTCGACGCGCTGCCAGCGTTCCGGAGTCATGGATGGAGGGAAGTCAGCACGAACGGTCAGATCATGCGCGCGCGGATGGCCGGCGGGGGTACCTCGCACGCGTTCGAACGGCCCGCAAGACGGTGCCGAATCGCCGCCACGACCCTGTACACGGCGTCGCGGATCGGCAACGGCACCCACAGGAACACCCGCGCGAACGACCACGGCGGCGACAGCCGCGCGGCAATGCGCAGCGACGCCGTGGAGCGCAGGTACGCCTGGTCACCTTCGAGCAGGATGATGCTTCGGGCGGAATCTCTGGAAAGGCCGTGCCTGGCCAGGAGTGCCGAGGCCTGGGGCGACTGCGATGCGCCGAAGCGGAAGTAACCCGCCGGATCGCGCGCCGCGATGAACGTCACCGCCCCTTCGCAGAACGCGCACGTGCCGTCGAACAGCACCACGCCGTGCGGCTGGGAATCGTTCGTGCTCATGATCAGATGGGGCCATCGGCCGCGACCCGTCACCCGTAGTTTATCGGGATTTCCCTGAGGGACGTCTGAAGACGATCCACACGACCGCTGCAGCGTAGGCGAGTCCCAGCACCACGACGGCCCACAGCGCTCCAGGAAGGACTCGGAACAGCCGATCGGCCAGATACGCCTGCGCGTAGCACAGCGGTGCCATGCCGATGAGCGTCCCGACGACGACCTTCCACGCCGGGACGCCGACGAGCCCGGCGGCGTAGGAGACGAGATCGGACGATGTCAGCGGATTCAGCCGGAGCAGAAGAATGAGCCAGAGCCCTCGCGCCGCCAGGGCGTCCCGAATGGACGTCAGCCGCTCCGAGTTCAGCGATCGGGTCAGCGGCTCGCCCCAGAATCGCGCGATCACGCAGGCCAGTCCGGCGCCGATGACGTTGCCAGCGAGGGAGAGCGAACCGCCGACAAAGCCGCCGAAGATCGCGCCGCCCGGCGCGTAGAGCAGCGTGCCTGGCAATGGCGCCACGAGCACCTCGACGATCACCAGCAGAAGGTAGGCGACCGGCCCGAAGGTCCCCCAGCTCGCGAGGTAGCGGCGGAGGACCTCGAGTGACTGGTTCCCATCACGGGTCGCCTGGACGAGCGCGAACACGAAGCCGCCGCCGGTGTACGACCACCACGCGAGCGCACCCAGCAGAAGAAGCGCCGCGGCAAGGCCAGCCCACCGGCGGGCCGTTCCACTCATGAGTGTCAGCGGGAGGCCGGACGAGAAACGGTCCGCTGTCGTGCCAGCAGATCGGCGAGGAGCGCCTTCGCCGGCGCCATGTCCGGATGAACACGGAGCACCTCGCGCACGTGCTCGATTGCCTCCGGGATCCGGCCAGGCATCTCGCCGAGGACGACGGCAAGATTGAATCGCGCCTCGACGTAGTCCGGCCGAAGACGAATCGCTTCCTCGAGGTGGCGTGCCGCCTCGGGCGATCGACTCGGGTCTTCCATCAGCGCACTGCCAAGGTTGTAGTGCGCGACGGCGTGGTCGGGCTTGAGGCGAATCACTGTCTCGAAGTGTCCGATGGCTTCAGCCCACCCGTTCGGCTGCGCCGCCAGGAGACCCCCGAGGTTGAGATGCGAGGTGATCGCCTCAGGATTACGCTCGATCGCTGCGCGGTAGGCGGCCGTCGCTTCCGTCGTGCGATCGATGCTGAGGAGAAGCCCGCCAAGGGTTTCGAGCGCTTCCCACGACGTCGGATCGAGTCGCACGGCCATTTCCGCATGGCGCAACGCATCCGACTGACGGTCGGGCCGATCGCGCAGGAGACGGGCGAGGCTCAAATGGTCCACCGCTCTGTTCGGGTTGAGGCGCAGCGCTTCCTCGTACTCCCGGATGGCGTCGTCCGTTCGGCCCGGCGTGCGCCAGTAGGCGAGGGCCAGATTGCGATGCGCCTCGATCGAGCCTGGATAGATGCGCAGCACGGCCTTGAAGGACTCGATCGCCTCGTCCAGATGCCCCGGACGCTTCGCCAGTTCCACACCCAGGTTTTGATGCGCGAGCCAGGCATCCGGATTGCGCGCGATCGTCACGCGATACAAGGTGTCGACGTCGCGGTACATGCTGCTCTCGCGCCACGTGAGCGCCCCGAGCACGGCCATGACCACGCCGCGGCAGCGCGATCGTGGCGGTCCGTGGCATGGCAAGCCGGCCGGGCAACGCGCCTGCGGCGGCGACGACGCCAAGAATGGCGACGTACTGGTAGTGGTCCGCGACGAGCGAATACCTCATGAAGTAGACGTCCACCAACCCCATCACCGGTACGAGCGCGACGATGAAATAGAGCCACGCGAAGAGCAGCCCACGGACAACCGGCCGCCGGCGGTAGTAGATCAGAACCGCGGTGACGAGGAGCGCAGCCGCGAGCGGCAACCACCATCGAAGGTCACCGGCGTCGATGTCCCACTGCCGATAGACGAACACCAACCCGATCGGGAGGACCGCCTTGGAGAGGTAGAACCAGACCACCGCCGCGGCGCCGAGCACCCGCTCGACGATCGTGACATCGCGGATGACCTCAGCCACGTTGCGCGTTTGCAGCCACACGTTCAGGACGGTGAATCCTGCGGCAATCGCAAAGAAGGGCAGCGTGAGCACGATGTCGCGCACGGTGACGTTCCCGCGCCGCCACCACGCCACGAGAAGCAGGGCCGCGGGAAGCACGGCAACCGATCCCTTGCTGAGCATCGCGAGGACGAACGCCGCGAGACTCAGCCAGTACCAACGGCCGACGCGGCCTGACGAGTCCTCGTCGTGGATCAGAAACCAGAGGGCCGACAGCAGGAAGAGGAACAGCGACAGAACATTCTTGCGCTGCACGACCCACGCGACCGACTCGACGTTGACCGGATGGAGCGCGAAGAGACACGCGGCGATTCCCGCGCCCGGAATGGACAGCCTCCTCAGCGCCGCCCAGAGCAACCCGGCACTGGCGAGATGCATCAACAGATTGGTCACGTGGTAGCCGAAGGGGTTCATGCCCCACAGCCGCCACTCCAGCCAGAATGTCGTGCCGGTCAGCGGCCAGTAGTCCACGGCTTCCGTCGTGAACCACATGCGGTAGAGACCGTCCGAGGCTTTGACCAGCGCGTTGTTCGTCAGGAGGATGTCATCGTCCCAGACGAACTGCCCCGTGAGCGCGGGCCAGTACGCGACAAATGCCGCGACAGTGATGGCAAGCGGAATGACGAAACGGGAGGAGACCGAGGACACCGGGTTTCTTGCTGAATAGTCCGAAACCCGGTGTCGTTGTCCAGTTCAGTTCGTCCGAATCCCCGATGGCCCGCCGTTGACCTTGACCGGCGCGGCGGGCTTCAGTGTCTTGCCGTCGAACATGAACACCTGAATTTCACGTTCGACCGCGCACTGGACGAGAACGGTCTTCGAGTCACGGCTCCACGCGGATCCCTGGCACCAATGGCCAATGTGTGTCTCGGCGACCGGCGTGAGGACCTTGTTCGCCAGGCTGTAGACCTTGAGGATGCCGAAGTCGTTGAACGCCGGCGAGGCCTTCGGGCTGTTCGATCCGTTCATGACCGTCGCGGCGACGTAACGGCCGTCAGGGGAAATCGACACGCCCTCGACCGTCGGGTCCCGCGGGAAGGTGCGCGATCGCGCGCGGCGACGGGCCGGCCAGGTCGATGACGTTGACCACGTCGACGCCGCCGCCGGTCGTGCCGGCGCCGATATTGCCGACAATCGCGACGTCGCCGGCGATCTCGATGCCGTACGGCTTGAATCCTGCGCCGATGTCGCGTTTCGCGTACGTGACCTTCGAGCCGTCGACCGAAAGGATGGAGATCAGGCTGTCGTTGTTGCGCGTGACGAGCGCGCTCCGGCCGTCCGGCGTGAACACGACGCGCACTCGGGCCCGACTGAGGCGCGCCGAGATCGACTTTGCCCGCGGCCGTGACGGTTCGTCCGTTGATCGTGAACACCGAGACGGTGCCTTCCATGCGGTTCGCGACCAGCGCGAGCGTGCCCGCCCGATTGACCGACACGCCGGAGGCGCCGGCACCGGCGCGCAGCGTCGCCAGGACCGCCAGGGGCGACGCCTTGAGGTCGATCACCGAAACCGTGTCGTCGGGAATGACTTTCGTGCGATCGGCCGGATCGATCTTCTGCGCGGCCGTCACGAACGCGAGCGACCCATCGGTCGTGATCGCCACGCTCGACGGGGGACCGACGATCGACGTGGGCACGCGAACTTCGCCAACGACCTTCGGCTGAGCGCCGCTCACGTCGATGACCGTCACCGTGTCGGACGGAGGATTGTTCACGACCGTTTGAACGCCGTCATTCAGCGTCAGCTTGTTGTCGTTCGCCGACACGACGACCTGAGCGGCTGCGGTGGCCGCGACGCCGCACAGGGTCATGACGCGCGACGGCGATCCCCAGCGCCGTGCCGGTGGCAGAAAGGGCAATGGTCATAAATCTGCCTAGTCGAGATCGGCCGGCTTGGGGTTGATGCCGAGCCAGAAGAGCGCGCCGAACAGATACAGGAACCCCGTGATGTAGAGCGGTGCGTCCCAGTTGCCGTAGGTACTGCACGATGTAGCCGGTCACGAGCGGACTGAGAAATCCGGCGACCTGGCCGGCCGTGTTCATCGTCGCGCCGACGACACCCGAGTGCAAGCCGCCCACGTCCACGACCGTGTTCCAGGCGGCGGCCAACAGGAGGTTGGAGCAGGCCGCGCCGCAGGCCAGCAGCACGGCGGCGGCGTACGGGCTCGCGACGAACGTGCCGCTGATCATGAACAGGCCGGCGGACGAGAGCGAAATGAAGCCGACGATGCGCGCGGCCGGTCCGCTTGCCGAACCGGCGAACGGACCGGTCGGTCGAGACGCCGCCGACCAGGTCGGCCACGGCGCTGAGCGTCATCGGCAGGCCGGCAATCAACCCGAGCTCGATCGCCTGGAACCCGCGTGACTCGCGGAGGTACGTCGGCATCCAGGTGATGAAGAGGTAGAAGCCGTAGACCTGGGTGAAGTACATCAGGCACAGGAACACGATCGATCGATTGGCGAGCAGCCGCTTCCAGGGCGTGTGCGAGAAATCGTGGCGGGTCGGGGCCATCGTGCCGGCCTCGATGTGCGCGCGCTCGGCATCGTTGACCTGCGAGTGCTCGCGCGGCATGTCGCGGAACCACCGGTACCACGCGCAGCGCCCACACGAACCCGATGGCGCCGAAGATCACGAACAGCATGCGCCAGTGGAAGTAGTAGAGCATCGTCGCGACGAGAATCGGCGTCAGGCCCGCCGCCGCGTGTGCGCCAGAGAAGAACAGACCCTGCGCGGTCCCGCGTTCGCTTTGCGGAATCCAACGCGCAAACACGATGGCCACGTTCGGCCATGCGCCGGCTTCGCCCGCGCCGAACAGGAAACGGGTCAGCAGCAGCTGCCAATAGCTGACGACGGCGCCGGTCAGCACCGTAAAGGCCGACCACCACACGACGATGCGCGTCAGAATGCGGCGCGCGCCGACGCGATCGCCCCACCATCCCGTCGGAATCTCGAAGAGGCCGTACGAGAGCACGAATGCGCTGAACACCCAGCTCATCTGCGACGACGCTCAGCCCGAGATCCCGCCGCATGTCCACGGCCGTGACTGAGATCGCGACGCGATCCAGATACGTGATCGAGGCGAGGAGCATCGCCATCGCCAGCACCTTGTGCCGGATTCGCGTGGTGGGAGACGGACGAGGGCGTGCGACTCGGGGAGTCCTGCGGCGGGAACGGCACGGTGACGGGAGCGTATCGTCAAGGCGGGCCGGACTTCCAGTGTATTCTCGCGCCGATGCCGCTGCGCGTCGTCGTCACCGAGCCGGAATTCGTGAGGCCCGGCGCGATCTTCGCGTCCCGTCCCGACGTCGCCTGGCACGCGTCGCCGCCCGACGAAGCGTCGGTCGTTCGCACACGATCGAAACCACCGGTGCGCGTCACGCGATCGTCGGTCCTCGTCCGTATCGCGACGCCTCTATAGCGCGCTCGGACGCGGCAGCGTGCTCGCGAGATTCGGCGTCGGCTACGACGGCATCGATCTCGCGCGCGCGACAGCGGCCGGCATCTTGTGCACGAACACGCCCGGCGCGATGGATCAATCGGTCGCGGAACTCGCGATCATGTTCATGGCCGCCGCCGCGCGTCATCTCGTCACGATGCATTCGACCATGGCGCGCGGCGAGTGGGCGCCGCAGGGCGGCATGGAGCTCGGCGGGAAGACGCTCGCCGTCATCGGCACCGGCCGCATCGGCGCGGCAACCGCGCGCATCGCGAAGGGATTCTCGATGCGCGTCATCGGTTGTCGCCGATCGGCCGTCGACGGCGTGGCGCCTCCGGCCGACAGCGCGTTCGACACGATGACGCCTGACTTCCGACGCGCGGTCAGCGACGCGGATTTCGTCGTCCTGCTCATTCCCGGGAAGCCCGGAGAACCGTCACTTCCTGAATCGTGAACGGATCGCGATGATGCCGCCGCGCGCCTGGCTCGTCAACGTCGCGCGCGGATCGGTCGTGGACGAGCGCGCGCTTGTACGAGGCGCTGGCCGGCCGGCGAATCGCCGGCGCGGCGCTCGACGTCTACGAGCGTGAACCCTACGAGCCGGTCGACGCCGCGCACGACCTCCGCGCCCTCGACAACGTCATCCTCGTGCCCCACATCGGCAGCAATACGGCCGAGTCCAATCGACGCATGTCCGAGCGCGCCGTCCGGAACGTCGAAAGTGGCGCCGGGGGCCGGATTCGAGGCCATGGACCTCGTCAACCCGGAAGTCCTTTCCCGCTGAAACTTTCGCCCCTGTCGGGGGTTTGGCACCCTGAGCGGGAAGTTAGAAGGTAGAAGCCAGAAGTTAGAAGTTCATGGATTAGGCCGAAAACCAGTGCAACTTCTCACTTCTGGCTTCTAACTTCTAACTTCCCATGAGGGATGCCGACCAGTTCGAGGCGTTCGTGCGCGAATTCCAGGACATGGTCTTCGCGACGGCCGTCCGGCTGCTTGGCAACCCGTCCGAGGCGGAGGATGTCGCGCAGACCGTGTTCCTGAAGGCGTACGAGCGGTTCGGTGACGCCGGTCCGGGACCGGCAGCGGCAGGGTGGCTCAAGACCGTGGCGACCAACGCGTGCCTCAACCACCTGTCGCGGTACCGCGCCCGCTGGCGGCTGTTCAGCGAGATGGCCGGCCCCGAGGACGCGCCGGCGTTCGAGACGACGATCGCCTCCGACGCGTCGCCGGCCGCGGACGTCGAGCTGGCCGAGGAGCACGCCGGGCTCGAGCGCGCGCTCCATCGGCTGCCGGACCACCAGCGCGTGCCGCTCGTGCTCTTTCACTTCGAGCAGCAGAGTTATCAGGAGATCGCGAGCACGCTCGGGGTCTCCGTGGGCAAGGTGAAGACGGACATCCATCGCGGACGAGAAGCGTTGAGAAACTACATGACAGGTCAGAGGTTCGAGGTTGGAGGTCAGAAATGAGGAATCGCGCCGAATGTCGACCGCTTCTGCCTTCTAACTTCTGCCTTCTAACTTCCCGAAGGGCCTATGGATCCCGCTGATCTCGAACGTCTGACCGATCGCGCACTGCGTTCGCTGCCGACGCCGCGTGCGCCGCGCTCTCTGCTGCCGCGCGTGCTCGCCGCCGTGGCGGCCGAAGCCAGTCGGCCGTGGTACGCACGCGCGTGGCTGAGCTGGCCGTTGCACTGGCAGCTCGTGTCGGGCGCGGCCACCGTGTCTGTGGTCGTCGCGGCCATGTTCGTCGGGCCCGCCATGGCGGCGGCGATGCTCGAGTTCGCGACCAGCACGAGCCTGCCCGTGTCGTCGTACTCTCGCCGGCGCCGTCCGGAGTCTCGACGCGATGTGGGATGCGTCGCGCATCGTCTGGCGCGTGGTCGGACCCGGGCTGCGCTACGTCGCTCTGTTTCTGCTCGTCATGAGCGCGGCCTGTGTGGCCTTCGGCACCGCGCTCGATCGTGTCGTCGCCCTGGGAGGGGCATCCGAATCATGAAGGTGATCAGAGTTCTCGTCGCCATCGCCGTCGCTTGGCGCGGCGAGCGCCACGCCACTGTGGGGTCAGACCCCGCCACAGCCGCCGGCGCCTCCTGCCGCGCCGGCCGCGCCGGCCAGGGCCCCGTCGGGCCTCAACCCGAGGATTTCGAACGCGTCACGTACGCACGGCCCGTCGTGCGTGTCGGCTCACCGCTCAACCTCGGCCAGAACTCGGCGGTTCGCGACGCCGTGGTCATCATGGCCGACGCGACGATTGCCGGTCAGGTGTTCGGCGACGTCGTGGTCGTCCTCGGCAACCTGCGCCTCGAGCCCACGGCTGTGGTCGAGGGAGAGATTGTCGTCGTCGGTGGCGTGGTCACGGTCATGCCCGGCGCCAGGCTCGAGCATGATTTCGCCGTTGTCGGCGGCGCGCTCGAGGCGCCGCCGGGTTTCACGCCACGCGGTGAGTACGTGATGATCGGCCCGCCCGAGTTCGGTCAGGCGATGCGCGACATCACGCCCGTGGTTCACGCGCGGCTTGCTGTGGGGGCGCGTGATCGTGCCCGGTCTGCCGTGGGTCTGGACGATCGTCGGGATCGTGCTGCTGCTCAATGTCGTTATCGCGGTCGCGTTCCCGAGCGCGGTGACCGCGGCCGCCAGCACGCTGGCGACGCGCCCGCTCGCGACGGCCGTCGTCGGCATGCTGTCGCTGCTGCTCTTCGCGCCCATCGTGACGATTCTCGCGATTTCTGTCGTCGGGATCATCGTGATTCCCTTCCTGTCGTGTGCGCTCGTCATTGCGTGGATGTTGGGGAAGGTGAGCGTGGCGCAGTGGGTCGGTTCCCGAGTGGTCCAGCAGGACGATCCGGACAGCCGCGGCCAGTCGGTGCGCTCGATGCTGATTGGCTTCGCGTTGATCTGCCTCGTCTACATGGTGCCGCTGCTCGGGCTTGCGGCGTGGGCGATGATCGGCGTGCTCGGACTTGGCGCCGCGACGTTGACGGCGATGGCGGGGCTCAAGCGTGAACGGCCGGCGCCGCCGCCACAACCGGTCGCGCCGCCGCCGGCGGGACCGGGTCCGTCAGGCCCGGGCGGACCGGTGCCCGACTTCGCACCGATGGCGTCGGCGTCAGTGGATCCATTCCTGTCCGAATCGTCGGCTCCGGTGTCGTCGGCGGCCCCACCGGGGCCGCCGGCCTACACCGCAGCGCCCGTTGCCGCCGCCGCGGCGATCAGCGTCGGCGATCTGCTCGCGTGCCCAAAGGCCGGCTTTCTGGACCGCCTCGTGGCTGCGGTCCTCGACTTTTTTCTGGTCGCGATTGCCTACAACCTGCTGGACTTCAATCTGTGGCGGCACGACGGCGAACATGTTCTTTCTGCTGCTCATCGCGTACCACATCGTGTTCTGGGCCTGGAAGGGCACGACCGTGGGCGGCATCGTCTGCAGTCTGCGGCTCGTGAAAACCAATGGCACGCCGCTTCAGCCGGCCGACGCAGTGGTGCGCGGATCTGGCGGGCCTCTTCTCGATCGCCGCCCTCGGCCTCGGATTCCTCTGGATTCTCCGCGATCCTGAACGCCAGTCCTGGCACGACCGCATTGCGGGCACGTATGTGGTCAGCGTGCCGCGCAGCTGGCCCCTGCTCTGAGCGCTATTCCCGCCGGACGTTCTGCAGCTTCAACGGCGTCGCGCCGAAGTTCTCGAACGCGATGTCCTTCGTCGCCTTGTCCGCCGGAGATTTTCGTCGCGAGCAGAACATCGCCCTGACCGCGTCCCTGGCTGTTGAGCTGGAAGCGGATGACCGTGAAGGGGTAGTCGCGCGAGCGCGGCGCATTGCTTGAGCTCGTAGAACGACAGCGCGCGGTCGGTGATGATGACGCACGGTCTCGATGTTCTGGCTCGCCGTGGTGCGGCGCGCATATCGCAGGGGATAACCGACACTGTCGGGTGTGCGAATCGGAGCCCGACGGTCGGGAGCTTCGACACGACATCGAGCAGCTGTTTGCCGCCCTGCTCGAACAGCGTATTCGTCAGTTTGTCGCGTTCGGCGTCGGTGGACCAGCGGGTGATCTGAATCTGCAGGAGTCCCGTGGCCGCACCGATGGGTGCGTCGAAGTTGACGACCTGAGCGCTGTATTTCGCAATCGGATCTTGTGCAGCGATGGGCGATGAGACCTCCAACCACCGCGGCAACGAACGAAAGTCCCAGCACGCGAAACGGGCGAATCATTGTTCCCCTCCTGTGGCCTCTTCGCGATGCAACTCGCGAACCAGGACGGGCAGCGTGCTGGGCGAGGGCCGCCGGAGACCGGCGGCCCTGCCGTTCCTACACGGTGGCGTAGGCGTCCTGATCCACCACGCGGCCGTCGAAGAGGTGGACGGCGCGCTCAGCGTGCAGAGCGTATCGCGGATCGTGCGGTGACCATGCAGATGGTCGCGCCTTCCCCGTGGAGCTCCTTCAACAGGCTCATGACCGCCTCGCCGTTCTTCGAGTCGAGGTTGCCCGTGGGCTCGTCGGCCAGCAGGATGGAAGGGGAGCCGGCGACGGCTCGGGCTACTGCGACGCGCTGTTGCTGACCGCCTGACAGCTGGCTGGGCAGATGCTTCGCGCGGTGCGCCATCTCCACGCGCTCGAGCGCGGCAATGACCCGTTCCTTCCGCTCGGCGGAGCCCATGCCGCGATAGGTGAGCGGCAGCTCGACGTTCTCGTAGATCGTCAGGTCGCCAATCAGGTTGAAGCTCTGGAAGATGAAGCCGATCTCGCGGTTGCGCACGTGCGCCCGCTCGGCCATCGTCAGAGTCTCAACCTGCCGGCCGTTCAGCAGGTATTTCCCGCCGGTCGGCGTGTCGAGCAGGCCGATGATCGACAGCAGCGTGGACTTGCCGCAGCCCGACGGGCCCGAGATGGACACGTACTCGCCGCGCGCGATCTGCACGTTGACCTCGGCGAGGGCGTGCGTTTCCACCTCGTCCGTGTAGAACACCTTGGTGATTCCCTGCATGTCGATAACGGCGTCACTCATTTTTTCCTCCCGGGGGGCTTCGCCCCCGCGGACCCCTTACGCGCTCACTCGTGGGGCCTCAACGCCCCACTCCGTTCACGCGGCTCACTCGCTCGCGCTCGTTCGCGACTCGGCAACTCACATCAGAGAAGATGGCCAGCGGCAGTCTGTTCCACGGACCTGTCGTACCCGTCGCACCTGTCGACCTGATCAATTCAGTCGAAGCCTGTCGAAGCTGTCGGTACTGAGACATGTCCGAGAGGACCACGCGCTCGCCTTCGACGAGGCCTTCGACCACCTCGACGAACTGCACCGACCGCCGGCCGATCTTCACCGGCGTGCGCACGGCCTCACGCGTGGGCAGGACCTTGAACAGGCTGATCGTGCTGTTCTCCTGCCCGAAGGCGGGGCTCTCGACGTAAAGAACGTTCGTGAGGCGCTCGAGCTCGATCGTGCCGTCGATGCCGAGGTCGGGGCGCGCGCCGGCCGGGAGCGGCCCCTCGAGGGTGACGTCCACGCCGACGGTGCCCTGGCTCGACGCCGGGTCGATGCGTGTGACCTTGCCTTTGACGTGACCGTTGCGCGTGTCGATGTCGGCGAGCTGGCCGGGCGACAGGTCACGCGTCTGCGTTTCCGAGATCCGGACCACCGCCTTGAGGCGCGTCGGGTCGGAGACGCGGGCAAGCTGTGCGCCCGGCGCGACGGAGGCGCCGACCTCGACGCTCACGATCTGCAAGCTGCCCGCTCATGGTCGACTTGACGCGGAGGTCGTCGAGTTGCCGGCGAAGACGGTCCACCTCGGCCCTTCGCTGGTTGACGGCGGCCTCGGTCGGCGCGAGCTGCGACGCCGCGCTCTCGAGCGAGCTGGCGAGCTGCTTCCTCGCGAGCTCGAGCTGGTTCTTCGCCCGGTCGACCGCGGCCTGCTTCTGCCGCACGGTGAACCGCGACACCAGCCCCGTCTCGGCCAGGCTCTGGTTGGTCTGCAAGTCGGCGAGCGCCACTTCGTACGCCGACTCGAAGTCGACGATGCTGGCTTCCTGGGTCAGGCGCGCATTGGAGATCGTGGCCTTCTGGTTGGCCATGTTCGCGAGCGCCGTCTGCAAGTCAAGCTCCGCGCTTCGGAAACTCTGCTGCAGGTCCAGGTTCGACAGCTCGAGGATGACCGTCCCGGGCTCCACTCTGGCGCCCGGCTGCAGCACGAGGCGTTCGACCCGTCCGGTGGTGGTCGCGGTAATCCAGCGGATTTCCTCGGGGACGAGCGTGCCGGCCCCGCGAACCTCGCGAGTGAACGGCCCGCGCTTGACCGTCCCGAAGTACAGGACGCTTTCGCTGTCGGCCACCGACGGCGCCGCAGGCTCGAGCCGTGACACCGCCACGGTCAGCGCGACGACGGACAGGCCAACCACGACGGCGGCGATCATCCGGTTTCGCTTCTTGCGCTTCAGGATCGCGGGGTCTCGCTGCTTGTCCATGACTACAGAGTCCTCAGTTTCCCGGTTTCTTCATGAGCACGTCGATCATCTCGGCGGCGAGCGTCTCGCCGTCGAGCTCCTCGAGGCTGCCGCTGACGGCGTCCTCGTCACTCGCGCCCGCGCGGCAGAGGTCCGCGTAGCGGTCTTCCACGTGCTGAGCCAGTTCTTCGACGATATCGATCTCATCCACGGCGCGGATGTCGAGTCCGGCGAGCCGGCGCCGGATGAGGCTCCGCCAATCAGGCATTGCCGGGCGCGGTAATCGCGTTGACAGCCTCGACGAAGGCTTGCCAGCCGCTACGCTGCTCGGCGAGAACCTCGCGTCCCGTTGGCGTCAGCCGATACATGCGCCGCCGCCGCTCGCCTGCCTTCTCGACCCACCGCCCTTTGATCCAGTTCCGCTGCTCGAGCCGGTAGAGCAGGGGATAGAGAGAGGCGGCATGAAACCGCAACGCCCCTTTCGACCGGATTTCAATCAGACGGGCGATGTCATACCCATGCCGCGTCCGGTCCTCGAGGAGCGACAGGATGAGAAGCTCAGCGCTGCCCTTCTTCAGCTCGCGGGATCCAGGTGTTAGTGACATATGTATGACTACGATACATATGAGACGAGAGAAGGGTCAAGAAGGTTGTGGACTTCGCGGTTCCAGGGTTCCTGGGTTCCCGGTTCCAGGTTCCACGGTTCCGACGGTTCCCGAGCTCAGGAGCCCGAACCCTGGAACCAGAACTGACGGAACCCTGGAACCCGGAACCGGAACCTGGAACCGCTGGAACGCCTAGTAGAGCCTCCCCTTAGGTATCTCGTTCCACTTCTTGTCATCCAGGAAGGCGCCCCGCATCAGATAGAACGCGGGGGCGGTGCCCTGCTTCTTCTGCTCGGGGGTCACGAGGGTCAGGATCTCGGCGAGCGTCTTCATTTCGAGCTCGGTCATCGCGGTGGCGGCCTCGGCATAGGCGTCGGCCGCCGTCGCGATATCGCTGCCGCCACCGCCGGCCTTCGCCGCCGCCGCGGCAAGCGCCGCGCGGGTACTGGCCAGGTCGGCGCGAATCGGCGCGGCGGCCTTGTGGGCCGCGTCCATCCGGGCTTTGACGGCGTCCTTCTGATCGCCGGTGAGCGACATGGCGTCGGTCAGCAGATCCATCCGGGATCGGACGTCGGGCCCTCCGCCTATTGGTTGGCCGCCTCGTCCACCGCGGCGGCCCTGTGCCGAGACTGCGCCAGTCGCCGTAGTCATCAGGCCGAGGGCAATCGCGACAATCAACAAGCGGGATCGTGTGATGGCCATGGGGAACCTCATCGGATTGGCACGCGGGCGGCTGGCGGGGGTGGCGGAATGAAGACACCGGCGACCATCGCGAAGGCCTCCGTGGCGTGGTTCACCTGATTCGGCCGCAGCAACGCATACACCTTGGCAAAGGTTTGCGCCTCGAGGTCAGCCATGTGCGCCGCCGCCGTGCGGTACTCCGGCAGAATGGCTTTGATCTCCGCGTCGTTCTTGTCGATCTCCGCGTTGACGAGCCGCACGCGCAGCTGTTGCATTTGCTGCGCGATTGGCGTCGCCAGACGGGAAGCGTCAGTGAAAAGTTTCTCAGCCTCCGGAAACTGCGTCCGGCGATCGAGATCGAGTCGATGTCCGAATTGCTCGAAGAGCGTCTGGGGCCCGGTGCTTGGCGGCGCGCATCCCACCGCCCTGGGCGGAGAGCACGGTGGCCGCGACGAACACTGAAATAAGAACCTTCGGGAACATGGCGCCTCCTCGTGGAGTGGCCTGGCAGGATGAAGCCCGAATTACAGCACGCCCCGATTGGGCTGTAAACGGGGCTCTTTTACCCGCCCGATTCTTCAGGAGCCCATCGGCAGCGTCAATACCGGCCAGTTTTGCCGACCTTCGCGCCCTAGGCCGCTCGGCATCCATCTTGCTCAAGTAGCCCGGAGAGCACAGCCCCTTCGCGCCCGAACGCGATGTGAGCTACATCGCGTCCGTACGTGAGACGGCGTGCATGTTCGTGCCGACGCGCAACCAAGGAGTGTCCACAATGCGACGAACAAATTTCTTCATGGCATGCACGCTCGCAGCCCTCTCGTGGGGCTTCAGCGGCACCGCTTCCGCACAGGTCGCCTCAAGCCCGGACCAGCCGGCGACTCGTGACGTGTATTTCACGTTCAGCCAGCCAGTCATGGTGCCGAACCAGACGCTTCCAGCCGGCAAGTATCTCTTCCGTGTCACCGGCCAGGGCCGCAACATCGTCGAGATTTATTCCGGCGACAAGTCGAGAGATGATTCAGCGGGCGATGGTCGTTCACGCGGCTCGTTCCGATTCGCCGGAGCGCGCGGAGATTCGACTCATTGAAGGGGCCTCAAACGCTCCCGTGGCCGTCGGCACGTGGTGGTACCCGTCGCAGCGACAGGGATGGGAATTCATTTACCCACGCGACCAGGCGCTCAAGCTTGCCAAGACCGCCCGTCAGCCAATTCTGACGACGGCCGAAAACGTTCCGGCCGAGAAGATTGACTCGTCGGACCTCGTGCGTGTCGAGCCATCAGGCTCGCAGGCTGACTTCTCCGCGTCCGAGAACCCACAGCCGGCGCAGGTGAGAGGGACGGCGCAGGTGGGCGAGGTCGCTGCGGCTGACGCCAACGCGAATCAGGTCGCTGCGGCCATGAGCAATCAATCGAGGCCGGCGGCGTCGACGACGGCCCGTGCCGAACACGCGCACCGCGCTGCCGCGCACCGCGAGCTCGGTTCCGACGATCGCGCTGGTCAGCGTGCTGGCCTTCGCGGCCGCACTGGCGCTCGGGTTCCGCCGCCGCCAGGCGTAAATACCATGCACCGCGCGCGGGCGACCGAGTGTCGCCCGCGCGCGAACGTTCCCTCCACGGCCATGCTCACCCGCTGCGCGCCCCTCGTGGTCGCATTCGCGCTGACGCTGTCAGGCAGCTGACCCCGCGGCGCAATTTTCGACAACGAGCAATCTCGTCGTCCTGAACGTCAGAGTGACTGACGGAGACGGAGAAGCACGTCAGCGGACTCACAGAACGTTCGTTTGCGGTCTATGAAGACGGAAGACCCCAGGCCATCAGCCTGTTCGCCGACGAGGACGCTCCAGTCACCGTCGGACTTGATCATCGACAGCAGTGTCAGCATGTGGGCGATCACCGACAAGCTGATCGCCGGCGCGACCGCGTTTGCGGCGGCGAGCCATCCCGGCAACGATCTTGTTCGCGATCGCCTTCAACGACGAACGATGGCCGGCCCTTCCGGCCCGCGAGCCGTTCACGAGCGACGCGGCCGTGCTTCGAACCGCGTTGATGCAGGTCGTCAAGCCGCAAGGCCGGACGGCGTTGTTCGACGCGATCAACGCGGGACTGCGCCTACGCCGATCGTGGCGGGCATCCGCGTAAGGCCCTGGTGGTCCTGAGCGACGGCGGAGACAACGCCAGCACGACGACCTTCGACGACGTCGTCACGAAGACGCAGTCGTCCAACACGGTCATCTACGGGGTGGCGCTCGTCGACCCTGTGGAGAATGGAGCGCAGACCGGAGGTTCTGCGGCGGTTGGCCCGCTCCAGCGGAGGCGAGGCGATCTCGCCAAAGAACATCGAGGAAGTCCAGGAGGCGCTCGGACGAATCGCGCTGGACATCCGACGTTCGTACATGCTCGGCTACGTCCCGGCGGGCTCGAAGCCGGGCACGCGACACGCACTTCGCGTCGCCGCATCGATGCCCGACCGTCGCAGCCTTCGTGTCAGGACGCGCGAAGAGTACCGCGAGGCGCCTGCCGAGACGCGCGCCAACGAGGCGAGGCGGTGACGCCATGATCCGTCGCCTTCAACTCGCCCTGTTCGTCGTGGCAGGCGTGACGGCGGCCTGGGTCGCGTACGGTTCGGTCCGTGCCGCCGTCTACCGGGAAGTCAATATCGCGCGAATCGAGAACACGCCGCTGCCCGCGCCGCTGCCCGCGCGACCGTCGTCGTGGCCGACCCCAAAGCCGCCGACGAAGACGATGGGCTGGGCCCGGACGGCGTCGTGGGCGTGCTCGAGATTCCCCGGCTGAAATTGTCGGAGGTGGTGGCGTCCGGCGAGGACGACAAGACGCTGAAAGTCGCGATTGGCCATCTCCTCGATACGCCGCTTGCCCTGGGCGCAGGGCAACAGTGTGCTGGCCGCTCACCGCGACACGCACTTTCGACCGCTGCGGGACATCCAGCACGGTGACCTCGTGCGGCTGAAAACGCGCAAGGGCGTCTTCGAGTACTCCGTGAAGGACACGATGATTGTTGCGCCGACCGACGTGTGGGTCATGGCGCCCTCCGAGGAACGACGGCTCACGCTCGTCACCTGCTATCCCTTCAACTATGTCGGCTCCGCCCCGCAACGATTCATCGTGCGAGCCGACGCAAAGAGTGACGGTGCGGTTCAAGGTTACGGGTTCAGGTTCCGGGTTCTGGTTCAGGTTCATGGTTCAGGGTTCAGCGTCAGAATGAACCCGGACCGTGAACCTGAACCAGAACCGGACCGGACCATGAACTCGAATCCCTCGAATCCAATTCGGCCAGATCGACATCTATTGGTTCGACCAGATCCTGCGGGGCCGCGTGGGGCCGCGCGACAAGGTCGTGGACGCCGGCTGCGGATTTGGCCGGAACCTCGTCTACCTGATGCGTGAGGGATGGCAGGTGTTCGGCCTGGACCAGGACGCGGACGTCATCGCGGAAGTACGGCGTCTGGCGCGGACGCTGGCGCCAACGCTGCCGTCAGAAAATTTCCGCGCGGAACCGCTGGAACGATCGTCATTCCCCGATGGATTCGCCACCGTGGTGTTGAGCAGCGCCGTCCTTCACTTCGCCCGCGATGACGACGCGTTCGACGCGATGCTTGCCGGCACCTGGCGGCTGCTCGCGCCGGGCGGCATGTTCTTCTGCCGGCTGGCCTCCACGATTGGCATCGAAGGACGCATTCAGCGAATCGGCTCAACCGGCCGGCGGTATCGGCTGCCGGACGGCACCGATCGATACCTCGTGGACGAGGCGCTCTTGATGGAGCGAACGCGACAACTCGGCGGGCAGCTCCTGGATCCCATCAAGACCACGATCGTGCAGAACCAACGCGCGATGACGACGTGGGTGGTAAGAAGAGGCTGACAGTGAAGTGCACCCGAACCTGACTGCGGTGCGATGGTTCGAGGGTGCGAAGGTTCGAAGGTTGGTGCGGAGGTTCGAAGGTCGGAGCGGAGGTTCGCGTTCTGCCTCATTGCACCTTCGTACGCACCTCCGAACCAACGTACCAACTTGCGAACCGACGTACCAACCTCCGCACTACGGACCTCGAAGCCTCAGAACCTAACGTCCATTGACACGCGAACCGTCCGCGGTAGTGCCGGGTGGGTGTGGATGCTGTCGATGCCTTCGGCCGGCTCGCCGGGCAAGCGCGACGTGTAGACGTAGTCGATGTCGCTGACCTTCGAATTGAAGAGATTGAATGCGTCCACCATCGACGCGCAGGCTTCCGCGCGAGCCTGTACGCCGAACTGTGCGTTGACCAGCGCCGGTGCTGCGCGAGCGCACGCGAGTTGTCCTGGACGAGCGGCCGACCCCCGAAATAGCGCAGGCGAAGGCTGCCGAACACGTGCGACACGTTCTCAAACGGTGCATCCCGAGCGAGGCGACCCGTTCGAGCGAGCCCGGGATGTGACGTCCCGATCGGGTCGTCGTCGCGGAAACGGGCGCGCGCGATGCGAAACGTCCGCGTCGAACGTCAGGCGCTCGTTCGGGGCGGAGAAGAGGCTCCACTCGACGCCTTGCCGGCGGCTCGGGCGCCCGGCTTCAGTCGTGCCCGCGTCGCCGACGAAGAGCAGCTCCGACTCGAGGTCGAGCTGCCAGACCGCCACAGTCGTGTGAATGCCGCGGCCCAGGCATCGACCGCACGCCGAACTCCGTTCCCGATTGCCGACACGAGTGGCGTCACACGCTCGGCGGGTTCGCCGGTCTTTGGATCGACCGTGATCGTCGTGCCTCGCGCGTCATTCGAGTGAAAGCCGTTGCCGACGTTCACGTAGAGCTCCGTGGACTGCCAGGGGCCGAGAATCAACGCCGCCTTCGGCCCGACGCGTCCGGCCGACGGTCTTTCCGCCGTTGCATCGGGTTCGAGGCGTCGATGGTGTAGCGGTAGTGGTCGGCTCGCAGCCCGAGCGTCGTCCGCGCCCAGCTGTTCCACTGAACCGTGTTCTCTGCGAATACGCTCACTGATGACTGACGCACGGTGTCCTCACGCACGGTGTCGAGCCGCTCACGTGCGGCCGTGTGGTAAAGGCCGACCGTTCCGATGTTGTCGCGGCGACTCAGCGTGCCGACGGTGATCGACGCCTGGCGGCCGCGGAGATCGAATCCGCGGCGGTGGGCGAGCCGGCCACCGGTGATCCACCGTCGATCGGCCTGCTCGAACTGATCGCCGTTCACCGGATCGTCCAGGAAGTAGGTGAAGTTGGAGAAGAGGTTGAGCCGGTAGCGCATGACATAGCCATCCGCCCACGTGACGCTGTTCGGCGTCGTCCGTTGCCAGCTCGAAGAGAGGCTGTATCGCGCCGGTGTTCCCGCCGCCCGTGTCGTCCACGCCGCCGAACCGCTCAATGCGGCCCGCGTCCACGGCGCGTGCGGGTACCTGATCGGTCGCATGCCAGTCGCCTCGATACGACATCGCGGTCAGCGACGAGGCCGTTTCTGACGTCGCCGCGGCTGTAGCGGACGACCGCGTTGTTCTTACGGTAGTCGTCCGGCCGCGATCCACGGTCCATCGTTGTGGTTGGTTTCGAGCGCGAAAAGCAGCCTGCCGCTGCCAAGTCGCGGCGAGGCGGCGGCGAGCATGCGTCCCCAGCCATCCGCGCCGCCACTCGCGCGAAGCATTGGGCGGTCGAGCACGCTCGTGTAGTTGATTTCGCGCGGACCCGGCGGTGGAGAAGTCGCCAGCCTCGGCCGAGTAGGGGCCCTTCTCGATACTGGAGAACGCTGATGAGCTCCGGGAATCAGGAAGTTGACGTCGGCATAACCCTGGCCATGCGCATGCGTCGGCATGTTCACCGGCATGCCCATCGACCGTTGTCGAGAAGTCCGTGCCGTGATCGAGGTTGAAGCCACGCAAGTAGTACTGGTTGGCTTTCCCCTCGCCGCTGTGCTGGCTGACTGATGAGGCCCGGCACAGCCTCGAGGGCCTCACCGGTCCGCATCAAGGGCCGCGTCTCGATCTGGCGAGCGGTGACGATGCCGTCACTCGCGGCGCCTGCGGCGCCGATTAACCCCTGACCCGGGGGATCCAGCTCCGCGAGGTTTCGGAACGTCCGCGTGCCGGTGACGGCCACGTCTGCCGTCAACGTCAACGCGAGGACGACGTCGACCGCACGTGAAACGTTCGCCGCGACCTGAATGCCGCTTCGACGCACCGTCCCGAAGTTCGGAAACGACGCGACGATGTCGTACACGCCGGCAGGAAGCCTCGCGAACGCGTACTCGCCCAGCGCATCAGTCAGCGTCGTGGCTATGCGCGTTCCGGGCGGCACCTGGACCTCGACCGACGCCCCCGGGAGCCGTCCGCCAGTCTGGTCGGTAACGACCCCACGAATGGATGGTCCGGTCTGGGCGGCGGCGGATGTTGCGAGGGCCAGGACGACGAACAGGCACAAGGAAGAGGCGCACGGACTTTCTACGTGGCCGGCCGACGGGTGGATTGAGCTGTCTACGACGGACCGAGAACGGCCAGAAGCGACAGCGGATCGACGCGGGCGCCGTTGGCGCGCAGGGTCCAGTGAAGGTGGGCGCCCGTGACACGTCCTGTCGCGCCGACCAGTCCGACAACCGCGCCGCGCTCGACCATCTGTCCTTCACGGACGTCCACCTGTGACATGTGGGCGAAAAGCGACACCAGGCCGAGCCCGTGATCGATCACGACCGTCCCGCCGGTGTAGTAGAGGTCTTCGGCGAGGACGACCTTGCCGGCGTTGGGTGCCTTGATTGGCGTGCCCGTGGGACTGGCGAAGTCCGCGCCGCCGTGCGGGCTGCGCGGCTGACCGTTGAGCACGCTCCGGCTGCCGAATCGGCTGTTGGCGGGCTGCGGCACCGGTCGAACGAACGAATCCGTCCACAGCCGTTCCGGCGCCGACGAGTCCCAGATTGCGCTCAGCCGCGCGGCCTCGTCGTCGATTCTCTTCGTCACCGCCGGCGGCGGGTTCACGAACGCTTCGTCGACGGTCAGCCGTCGGGTGGGAAATGCCTTGGGCTTCACGACGAGGTTGTGCGTCACGCGCGTCACCCTTCGCCGCGCCGGGCAGAATCGTCACGGCATGAACGCCGGCTTTGACGTTCAGGTCGATCCCGACGAGCATCGCCACGTCCGCTCGTCCACACGAAATGGACGAAGGTCATGCCCGAAGGCGCGTGCGCGAGACGGATTCAATGGGCTTCGCTGTGACGACGTCAGGACGACCAATTCGCCGGGTTGCACTGACCGGGCCTGTTCGGTGACTCGGACACCGGCTCACTCGGGGACTGGGCGTGGACTGCCGCGGAAAGCAGAACGACCAGGAGTGCGCGCGCACGTATCACTATCGTACGACAGGTGCGACGGGTACGACGGGTCCGAGGAACCAACTCACGCTCGTCATCTTCTTTAGTTTTGGAGACTCTGGTTTTGGAGAACGAAGAAAGATGGCACAGCGACAGTTGGTTCCAGGGACTGTAGTACCGTGGCTGTGCATTTACAGTCCCGCACATCATCGTACAACGGTTGGTAAGTAGATCCACTGGCCTGGATAACATAACAAATAGTTACACAACGAGTTGCAGCGCTTCAAGTGTGGAACTTCGGGGATTTCACTTCGTCTGCACGAGCCATCATCGGGCACAGGAATTGCCATGAAGAGCACCAAGTTCCTGGATTCAGTCACGCCCAGGCGAGAATCACTACACTGCCCACGATGACGCAGCGCATTCTTGTGGTTGACGACGACCCGTCGATTCGCGAGTCGCTGGCGGAAGCCCTGACAAGACCACGGACTCCTCGTCGACACGGCAATCGACGGCCGTGATGCCCTCGAAGTGCTAGAGAGAGCGACTGCCCGATGTTGTCTTGGCGGACATTCGAATGCCGAGATGTCGATGGACTGGGGCTGCTGTGCGAGCGATGTCCGTAAGGAAGCTCCGCCGTCGACGTCATCCTCATGACCGCCTTCGACGACATGCCGACCGTGGCCACCGCAATGCACGAAGGCGCCGTGGATTTCTCTGGACGAAGCCGTTGGACCTGCATGAATTGCGGCGAGTCCTCACAAGAGTTCTGGATGACCGCACGACGCGTGCGAACGCGCCGGCGCACGGTCCGGTGCCTCCACTGGGAGATCGAGCTCGTCGGCCGCGACCCAGGGATGATCGAAATCTACAAGATCATCGGACAGCTGCTCCGCCACGCAGACCAACGTGTTGATCAGAAGGCGAGAGTGAGACGGGCAAGGAGTTGATCGCTGCGAGCGATCCACTACCAGTCAACGGATCGCAACGAGCCGTTCATTGCGGTGAATTGTTTGACGGCACTGCGCTCCGACCTGCTGGAAGTGAGGGAACTGTTGGGTCACGCGCGCGGCGCGTTCACGGGCGCCACCGGGGCGCGTCGAGGTCGCTTCGCGCTCGCGGGCCGAAGAGATCAATCTTATCTCGATGAAATCGGTGACACGTCATCCGACTTCAGACGAAGCTCCTTTGGTACCTGCAGGAGCACGAATACTTTTCGCATGGGTGCCGAACGGCCGGAGCGAAACCGCGCGCGCGTGATTCGCCGCGAACTCGACCGCCCGCTGAAGAAGGAGATAGACGGCCAATGGGCAGTTTCGGGAAAATATGTGATATCGGCTGCGGGTTGTCGAACTCCGTGTGCCCCCGCTGCGCGAAAGGGAATCTACCGATTTGCGGTATGTTGGTCCAGCATCTTGTGAGCGCGCGCTGCCCGTGCGCTTGGTCGGCCCGACCCGGTGCTGACGACGAGAAGCGCTCGACCGCCATCCGTCGTCACCGGTGGCCGGGCGACATCCGTGAGCTGAAGAATTGCCTTCGCCGCGCCGTCGTGCTGGCCACTGGCGACGTCATTCGGCGGGAGCATCGTGGGGATAGGGACGGATGACTCAGGAGAAACCGGTACGCGACTTTCGTCCTTGCCGATCTCGAACGTGAGCATGTTGCGCGCGTCATGGCGTCGACTGGAGGCCATAAGGCCAGAGCCGCGCACATTCTTGGGGTGTCCCGGCCGAGGCTCGAATCGGCATACTTCAGGATACGGGCTGGAATGGATGTGTCCGCGTTACTTATGGCTGCAGGGTCTCGAGCTGCTCCTGATCGTGCTGCTGACGGCGATAGGGCCGCTCGCGGTGACGGGTGTGTGGCTGGCCGCCGGGGCTGAATGGTTCCGGTGAAGACCAAGCTGCAACAGCGTCTCGAAGGCTCATTGGGTACGTGCCGCGCTGGACATTGGCGGCCGGTGGGTTGCGACGCGTTCGCACCTCCTCGCGCTGGCCGAGTCTGTCGAAGTTCAGTCTGTGCTGCTGACCGAGAACCATTGCAGAGAGAGCGGCCTCCTGTTTGCCGTGGCCGGGCGGCGCGCTGCCAGCGAGACCACGTCGTTGCGCTGGTCGTTCGAGACACGGATAGCAGTCGGTGTTGGCAATGGCATGCTGACAGCGACAGGTTCGCGTCCGCTTTCGATGCGACCCTCGACGTCTTCGAACGAGGAACCGACCAGAAGATTGGTCAGATTGGCGCGCAGCTGTACGTCGAGCGAGCCTTCTCTCGTCGGGTTCAATGGCGCCGGCCGGCATCGGCGCTGAGCTTGCCTTGATCGACCGGCGCTCCGGCGCCGTTCTCTTACCGCTGCCGTTCGATCCCACTCTTGCGTCACAAGGGCGCTTCTCATGGGCAGGCGAGGAGTGGCTCGCATTCAGTCGAGTCATGCATGACCCGCCTGTCGAAATCATCGCTACGGCGCCGCTGACTCCTTATCTTGCGTCGTTTCGAGAAGCCAGACGACGCGGACTGACCGCACTCGTGCTCGTAACTCTTCTCGCGAGTATCGCGGTGTTTGCACTCACGCATCACACGACTCGATCGCTTCGGCGCTTGTCGCTCGCCGCCGCGCCGTCTCTCGTGGAGAGCTCGACGGGACAGTCGCCCGTATCCGGAGGGGCGGATTGGCCGGCCTGGCGGCGGCATTCAACACCATGACAGAGAATCTGCGCCGCACCCTGGCCGAGCTGGCCCGCCGTGAAGCCGTGGCTGCTGTCGGCGAGTTTGCGGCGTCACTGCGCGCACGAAGTCACGCGAAATCCACTCACGTCGATTCGCATCGATCTTCAGCGGCTTGAAGAACGGGTTCCTGCCGCCTCACCGTTGCGCGACCCCCTCGCGCGTGCGCTGCGGTCGGTCACGCGTCTGGACGCTTCGGTGTCCGGAGCGCTGCGAATCGCGAGGAGCGGCCAGCTCACCATGCAATCGGTCGATCTGCGAGCAATTCTTGACGGCGTGCTAGCCGAAGTTGAGTCGGAGGCTTCCGCCCGGTGTGTGACCCTCGTGCACGAGTACGCGGCCGTTGCGATTCGGCTGACTGGAGACGCTGCGGCGTTGCATCAGTTGTTTCTGAACGTGATCCTGAATGCCCTGCAGGCGAGCGATCGGACAGGTCGGGTCGCGGTGTCGACTGGCCAGACCGACCATGAGATCGTGACCCGCGTGACCGACACGGGACCGGGCATTCCGGCGGAGTTGCATCACCAGATCTTCGAGCCGTTCTATTCCACAAAGCCCGACGGCACAGGCCTGGGCCTGCCGATCGCGCGACGGATCGCGCTGGCTCACGGCGGTGACGTGGCCGCGGCCCCTGGGACTGCCGTCGGTACGCGACCATCAGTCGTCACCCTGCCCCGGTCTGCCGCCTTCGCGGGCGTCACGGAGCGTTCCCTGCCTGCGTGACGACTCGTTACGGTCCTCCTCAGGAGACATATCTTTCGGCCGGTTTTGCTCGCGTTTCGTGCTGGGTGGCACCAGTAAGGGCGGGCATAGCGCTTGCTCTCTTTGCGACCGCACGCGCAAGGCTCATCCAGCGCGAAGGAGAACTCATGAGACGGTCGGTAACGTTCGTAGCTTGGATTGTCGTCGCCCTGACCATTGTTGGCTGCAGCGACGATCCACTCGTCGGACAACGTATCGCGAAAGCCGAAGGTCAAGCGGGCGGCGCAGCTCTGCCTTCGTCGACGCCGGTTGCGCGTCGCGTGCTGTCCGGCGTCGATGTGGAGACTCTCAATGGATCGCCATCGCCCGATGGGCGCTCGTGGGTTCACCCTAGCGCGGGCGGCATAGCTATTCGCGACCTCGCGACCGGGCGGGATCGGATCGTAGTGGCGGCTCCGCCGGCCGAAGATGGCAATCTGATTCTCCCGAGGTTTTCGCCAGATGGATTGAGAATCGAGTACTGGAGGGACGTCCACCTCCAGGACGCTCTCCACCTTTTGATTCGCACAGTCGGGCTGGATGGAACCGGTGCGACGACGCTCTATGAATACAAACCAGAACGCGCGGGAGCGTGGTTTCCGGTGGGCTGGTCCCGAGACGGTGCATACGTCGCGACTATCGTGGATAGGTCGCCGGCGAGCAGCCGCGTCGGTGTCGTGTCAATGCGTGACGGCCGAGCGTGGATTCTGAAGACGTTCGACTGGAGGATGCCGGCGAACATCAGCTTTTCGCCCAACGGGCGGTTTCTGGCGTACAACTTCCCGCCCGATGAGAAGTCACACGAATCGTGACGTCTTTATTATCGCTATCGACGGCGCCAGCGAAAACGTGGTCGCAGCCAGTAACTCTGACGATCGATTGCTGGGTTGGACTCCCGGCGGCGGAATCATGTTCTCGAGCGATCGTGCCGGCACTCCTGCCGTATATGTCGTCAATTTGGTTGACGGCCGGCCACAGGCTGTTCCTCAGCTCGTCAAGAACGACTTCTTTCGAGTCAGCCGTAGCTACGGCGTGACGCAGAACAGTTCGCTGTACTACCAGGTGCAGCCACGGCGCGCGATGTATTCACCATGACGCTCGATCCGGGAACGCTTCAGGTTCTGGTCCCGCCGGCGTCGATCGGCCCAAGTGTGCTCGGGCAGAACGACTACCCTGAGTGGTCGCAGGACGGCCGTTTCGTGGCGTATGTCTCCTACCCCGTACCGCGGCGGTCCGGCGGTCAACGAATCGTCGTTCGACCGGCAGACGGGGGTGAACCTCGACTCCTGAATCCGGAGATGAATTACATCGGACCATTCAAATGGATGCCCGACGGTCGCTCTCTCGTGGCGGTGGGTGAAGACCGGCAAACTCGTGCGGGGCTATTTCGGATCGACTCACAGACCGGTGATGTAACTGCTCTCCGCAGGGTCGACCGGTCGGCCGGCGTGCTACCTACCGAGCGCTTCGAGATTTCGCCCGACGGGCAGACGCTGTTTCTCAGCGTTCAGGTCGAGCGCACCGCGTCGGCCTTTGTCGCGTTTGATCTCAACAGTAGGACCGAACGTGAGGTTCGACGATTTCCGGCGGTGTCCCTACTCAGCAAGATGTTTCCATCTGCTGACGGCTCTGAACTCCTCTTCGCCACCTCTGACACAACCGGGCGATGGCGGCTCTTTACGATGACTGTTGAGGGAGACGAGCCTCGGGAGGTGTACCGGGCGCCCGACAACCGCGTGATTGGAGGTGGGACGCTGAATTGGATGAGTGGCCGTCAGGCGTTGTTCCTGAACCGGGCGAGGGCCAACCCTGACGAATTCGGCGTGTCTGGAAAGGAGCAGTTTGCTACCGTTCCGCTGGACGGAGGGCCCGCGTTCACGTCTGATCTGAAATTGTCGCAGAGTGTCGCCGCGCCGAGGCTTCACCCCGACGGCCGGCGGTTCGTGTTCGAATCCGGGCTGCCGTCCTTCGAAATCTGGGTGCTCGAGGGCGCCGTGCCGAGCAGCCGGTCGTCGGTCTCGCCGTAGGCGCGATGCGCGTCTGGGCTCTCGTGCTTTCGGCGTTTGTCATCGTGGGGCTGGAGTTTCTGCCGGCCCAGGAATTTTTCCGTCCGCCGACGCCTCTTGGATTAGATGGGTACTACTTTGTTCCGGACGAGAACCCGGTGACATCCGCGAAGATTGCGCTCGGCCGCGCGCTGTTTTCCGACCCCGGGCTCTCGTCGGACCGCAACGTGGCGTGTGCCACGTGTCACAAGCCCGAGCGCGCCTTCAGCGACGGTGAACGAATCTCGACTGGTGCGGAAGACCGAAAGGGACCCGGCACACCCCGGCGCTCGTGAACAGCGCATATGGGAAGTCGTTCTTCTGGGACGGGCGCGTTCGAGTCTCGAAGCACAAGTGCTGGAACCCATCACCAATCGCGAGGAGATGAATCTCACGCTGGACGTGCTGACGGCTCGTTTGCGCGCCGAACCGCACTACGTGCGGCAGTTCGACAACGTGTTCGGTGAGCCGCCTGCACCGAAGACGACGGCAATGGCTCTCGCGACCTTTGTTCGGACACAGCGATACGGAAACTCGGCGTTCAATGGGTACGAACGGGGCGATGCGGCGGCACTTTCCTCCGAGGCGCAACGCGGCCTTGCTCTCTTCAGGGCGCGCGCGGGCTGCTCGGTGTGTCACACGGGGCCGAACTTCACAGACCAGAAGTTCCACAACACCGGGGTGTCGTGGGGTTCGGCTGACCTCGGCCGATTCCTAGTAACTGGCTTGGACGCGGACCGCGGGTCCTTCAAGACGCCGACCCTGCGCGAAAGCGCTCGGACCGCACCCTACATGCATGACGGCAGCATCGAGACAATCGCGGGTGTCGTCAGCTTTTACAGCGCCGGCGGTCGCCCCAACCCACACTTGGACTCCGAACTTCATCCCTTGGGGTTACACCAGCAGCGAGGCACGCGACCTGGAGGCATTCCTCGTGGCGCTGACGTCGCTGCCGTAGAAGCGCTGCGCGCACGTTGACGATCGTACCGACGGGTGCGACGAGTACGACGAGTCCAGGAACCAACTCACGCTCGTCATCTTCTTTAGTTTTGGAGACTATGGTTTTGGAGAACGAAGAAAGATGGCAAGCGACAGTTAGTTCCAGGTATTACGTACCTGTCGTACCCGCGTGGACCTGTCATACGACGTTAGGTGAGCAGATCTTCGAGCGCCCGCCTGACCGCTTCGATGGCCTCACCCTCCGACGACGCCGTGCGCGCGAGGTGGGCGAGCCGTTCCGCCGCGCCGGGATGCCGATCGGGTGCCGCGTCCTGAAGGTGCTCCGCGATCATTCCCGCGCCGGCGGTGAAGTTCGTCGTCGGCTCGATCAGGATGAAGCTGCCCGTGCCGCGGTGCTCGCGAGTATTGTCGTAGACCAGCGCGCGCGAGGTCTCGATCGTGATGCGGCTGATGTCGTTCAGGAGCAGTCGCGTGTCCACCTGGGCCGTGGTCGTCCCCGACGCGTGTTTGATGCACGTACAGGCGGTTCGGCTCGAGCGGCCGTTCGTCCATCCAGACCACGTCGGCCTTGAACCGCTTGCCCATGTGGATCGGGCTGTTCACGATGATGTCGCCGCGGCTGACGTCGAGCTCGTTTTCGAGGACGAGCGTGACGGACATCGGCGCGAACGCGACGTCGAGCTCGCCGTCCCAGGTCACGATGCGGCGGACGCGCGATGACCGCACGGACGGCCACGCCGTGACCGTGTCTCCCACGCGCACCGTGCCCGAGAGGATCTGCCCGGCGTAGCCGCGGAAGTCCTGATCGGGCCGCAGCACGAGCTGGACGGGAAAGCGGAACGCGCCGTTCGCGGCCGTGCGCGCGATCTCGACGGTCTCGAGATATTCGAGCAGGCTGGGGCCGTCGAACCACGGCGTGCGGTCGCTTCGCGTGATGACGTTGTCGCCGTGCAGCGCGCTGACCGGGATCGGATAGAGGGACCGGCCTTCGAGCAGGGTGGAGAAGTCGGTCGCGATGCCCTCGAAGACGTCGCGGTCGAAGTCCACGAGGTCCATCTTGTTGACGGCCAGCGCGAAGTTCTGGATGCCGAGCAGCCTGCGCGATGCGCGCGTGGCGCTTCGACTGCTCGAGCATGCCGTGCCGCGCGTCCACGAGCAGGATGGCGACGTCGGCGGTCGACGCGCCGGTCGCCATGTTGCGGGTGTACTGCTCGTGTCCGGGCGTGTCGGCGAGGATGAACTTGCGCCGGCTCGTCGCGAAATACCGGTACGCGACGTCGATCGTGATGCCCTGCTCGCGCTCGGCGCGCAGGCCGTCGGTGAAGAGCGAGAAATCGATCGGGCCGGCCGTCCGGTTCTTCGACGCTTTCTCGACCGACTTGACCTGGTCTTCGTAGACGCCGCGCGAGTCGTACAGCAGCCGTCCAATCAGCGTGCTCTTGCCGTCGTCGACGCTGCCGGCCGTGCAAATGCGCAGGAGACCTGAAGTGGACATGATCGATGTCGGTTCCACGTTCCTGGTTCCTCGTTCAACGTTCTGGATTCGAACGGGGAACGGGGAACGGGAAACGATGAACGAACTAGAAATATCCTTCTCGTTTCTTGATTTCCATCGACCCATCCTGATCGTGGTCGATGACGCGGAGCTGGCGCTCGGAATTGCGGACGCCGATGAGCTCCTCGATGATCTTCGGCACCGTGTCGGCCTCGGACTTGACCGCGCCCGTGCACGGCGAGCAGCCGAGCGAGCGCATGCGGCACATCACGAGCTGCGGCTTCTCGCCCGGGACGGAGCGGAACGAACGGCTGTTCGACCGGGATGAGCGATTCGCCGCGGACGATGACCTCGCGCTCCTTGGCGAAGTAGAGCGGCACCACGGGGATGTTCTCCTCGTGGATGTACTGCCAGACGTCGATCTCGGTCCAGTTCGACAACGGAAACACGCGGATGCTCTCGCCGGCCCGGACGCGGCCGTTGAGCAGCTGCCAGAGCTCCGGCCGCTGCCGCTTGGGATCCCACTGGCCCTTCTCGTCGCGCAGCGAGAAGACGCGCTCCTTGGCGCGCGACCGTTCCTCGTCGCGCCGGGCGCCGCCGAACGCCGCGTCGAAGTTGCCCGCTTCGAGCGCGTCGAGCAGCGCCCGCGTCTTGAGCAGGCCGCAGCAGCGCTGCGTGCCGACCGCGAACGGCTGCGTGCCGGCCGCGATCGCGTCGGTGTTCGTGTGGACGATCAGCCGCGCGCCGATTTCCTTCGTGTAGCTGTCGCGGAACTCGATCATCTCCCGGAACTTGTAGGTCGTGTCGACGTGCAGGAGCGGGAACGGAATCGCGCCCGGATAGAACGCCTTCTGCGCGAGGCGCAGCAGCACCGACGAGTCCTTGCCGATCGAGTAGAGCATCACCGGCCGCTCGAACTCGGCGACGACCTCGCGCATGATGGCGATGCTTTCCGCTTCGAGCGCGCGGAGGTGATCGAGCACGGCGGCGGGCGGCGCGGATCGCGGAGACGGAGGGATCCGCGGCGGGTGACATGGGCACCATTAGTTCACGAACTCTTCCTCGAACGCCGACCGATCGATCTTCAGCCGCCACGAACGCGCTTCCTTCGGCTGGCCCTGACGGACGGACACGATGAGATAGCTCAGGTTCGGCCAGGCGTGGTCCAGGTCGAACTGGGACGGCTCGGCCGGGTGGTCGGGATGCGAGTGGTAGAAGCCCAGCAGCTGCAGGCCCATGTCGCCCGCGCGCACCTCGGCGCGCCGGTATTCTTCCGGGCCGACGAGGAACCGGCGGCGCTGCTGGTCGGGGAACGTGTTGTCGAGCGGGAACGCGCGCGTCACGCGGCCCGGCGCCGGGCCGAGGAGCGCGCCGCAGCATTCGTTCGGGTAGATGCGCCCCGCGTGCCGCCGGAGCGCGACGAGCTCGCGGCTCGGCAATCCAGAGGCGCCGCGGTTCGCCCGCACGCGCCGCCTCGTCGTCGGTCGGCTCCACCGCGTCCCACAGATGATCCGAGAGATACCGGTCGCCGCCGTCGGGAAAGATGGCCACGATGACGTCCCTCTCGGAGAGAGTCCGCGACCTCGAGGGCCGCGGCCAGCGCCGCGCCGCTCGAGGGGCCGACGAACAGGCCTTCTTCACGCGCGAGCCGGCGCGCCAGCGCGTGCGAGGCCTCGGTGGACACGCGCGCGTCGACGTCGGCCAGTGACGCGTCGTAGATGCCCGGCACGATCGCCGACTGCATGTGCTTGAGTCCTTCGAGCCCGTGGAGCGGCGTGTCCGGCTGCACGGCGATCAGCGTCACCTCCGGCTTCTCCTGGCGAAGACGACGGCTCGTGCCGACGAAGGTGCCGCTCGTGCCGAGCCCCGCGACGAAGTGCGTGATCCGGCCGCCGGTCTGCTCGAGGATCTCGACGCCGGTCGTGTCGAAGTGCGCGCGCCAGTTCGCCGGGTTGTTGTACTGGTCCGGGTAGAAGTAGCGGGCCGGCTCGCGCTCGTAGATCGCGCGCGCCTGGCGGATGGCGCCATCGCTGCCTTCCATCGGATCGGTCAGCACGAGGTCGGCGCCGTAGACCTGAAGCAGGCGCTTGCGTTCGGGCGTGACGTTCGACGGGACGCAGAGGCGGACGCGGTGGCCGCGCGCGGCCCCGAGCATCGCGTAGGCGATGCCGGTGTTGCCGGACGTGGCGTCGAGCAGGATGCGGCCGCCGTCGAGCGCGCCGGTGCGCTCGCCGTCGAGCATCATGGCCCGCGCGGCGCGGTCCTTGACGGACCCGCCCGGGTTCTTCATCTCGAGCTTGGCGTACAGCTCGACGCCTTCACGCGTCTCGAACCGGCGCAGCCGCACGAGGGGCGTGCGGCCAATCCAGTCCACCAGAGACGTGTGCGCGACGTGAGCACGATCGGCAACGAGCTCGGCCATGGATTTCAGCTCCAAAACGGCCACAAAAAGCAAAAGGCCCGGGCATCTGCTCCGGGCCTCGACTGGGTGTCGCTTCTCGCGACCCTGCGATTCTTTCGTCTTACAGTCGCGCGTACCCGTGGCAGGCCATGGTTGACCGACAACAGAGGCAAGCCGCCCGGCCGCAAAGGATGCGCGACATCAGGTCTCCATTGTGCCGGGTGGGCTGTAGGCTGTCAAGAAACGAGCGCCAATCAGGATTCCGCACCTCCTGGCACTTCCCAAGCTCCCCGAGCCCGGCATCGTCTGGCGGCACCGATGCGTCGGCACGTCGGAGCAACGGACTCGTGTGAAGGGCGCGCGAACCGACTGTGGTTCGGGGGGCGGACGTGCGAAGGTGCGGAGGTTGGTTGGGAGGTTCGGGGGAAGGTTCTAAGGAAGTTTCTACCCGCACTTCCGCACCATTTCGAACCTTCGACACCGGTTCGCCCGCCACCTCGGCTCAAGCGCCGCATCGGCGCCACCGTTGACCGTCTCGTCCCCTCGTGTTACCGTCGCAGGGTGAACTCCCGCGCGACCGCGTGTTACTGTTGCGCCTGTCCCTGCGAGCCCGGGGACGCCGGTCCGATGGGGGAGCGTCGCGAGTGACCTGATACACGGTCAACCTCGATGAAGACTTCAGCCCGCGGAACCGGCGACGGTTCGCGGGCGTTTGTGTTTCTGGACCCTGGTGTGGCTGCGTTCGAGCTGTTTCCTATCTTTCTGAAACTCACCGAGCGCCCGGTGCTCGTCGTCGGCGGTGGTGTCGTCGCCGCCAGCAAGATTGACGCGCTTCGAGCCGCCGGCGCCGACATCACCGTCGTGGCGCCCGACGTGTGCGAGCCGATCCGGCTGACAGGAGTCCGGATCGTCGAGCGCGGCTTCGAGCCGGCCGATCTCGACGGGCAGTGGCTGGTTGTGGCTGCCGCGACGCCTGAGGTGAACCGCGCTGTCGCCGAGGAAGCCGAGCGCCGCTGCCTCTTCGTGAACGCGGTCGACGACCCCGCGAACGCGAGCGCGTATCTTGGCGGCGTGCTCCGGCGCGACGGCGTCGCGATCGCGATTTCCACGAACGGCCGGGCGCCGGCGCTGGCCGGCCTCCTGCGCGAGGGGCTTGATGCGATGCTGCCGCAGGATCTCGACGAGTGGTTCCGTCGCTCCGACGAGCTCAAGCGCGAGTGGCGATCGACCGGCGTGCCGATGGAAGCACGCCGCCCGCAGCTGATGGATGCGCTGATGAAGCTGTACGCGGAGCGGCAGCCGACGATCGGCCGACGATGGAGACGGTGCGCGAGGCCACTGCCGTGTGCCCGGGTTCGCGTCGCTCGTGGGCGCCGGTCCGGGCGATCCGGAGCTTCTGACCTGGCGCGCGATTCTGCGCCTGCGCTCCGCGGACCTCGTGCTCTACGACGGGTTGGTGCCGAAGCAACTCGCGAAGCTCGCGGCGGGTGCCGAAACACGTGTCGGTCGCGAAGCGCGCCGGTCGTAAGGCGCTGACGCAGGCGGCCATCTCCGAGCGTATGGTGGCCGCCGCGTGGCGCGGCCAGCGCGTCGTGCGCCTCAAGGCCGGCGATCCGTACGTGCTCGGCCGAGGCGGCGAAGAAGCGGCGGCACTGGCTCGGGCCGGCGTGCCATTCGAGGTCGTGCCCGGCGTCAGTTCCGCGATTGCCGCGCCGGCGCTCGCCGGGATTCCGGTCACGCACCGTGGCCTGTCGTCCGGGTTTGTGGTCGTCAGCGGCCACGCCGAGGCGGCGTACGCCCTGTGCTCGGCGCGCTTCCGCCGGATGCCGTGACGGTCGTCATCCTCATGGGCGCCGTTGAGCGGTCGGGCATCCGCCGCTGCCTCGAGCGCGCCGGGTGGAATCCCGGCACGCCGGCGGCCATCATCACGAACGCGTCGCAGCCCGACCAGCGCGTCTGGATCGGCACGCTCGCGACGCTCGACAGTCCGGCCCGCCGTCACGCTTGCCGGCGACGCGGGAGTCATCGTCATCGGCCGCGTGGTATCGCTCGCGACGGCCACACACTTCAGCCTTCCGTTCGTCTCGGAGGAGACATCATGGCAGCCATCGACGATCCAAAGACGCTAGGCCGCGCGCGCCTGTCGTTCGCGAAGGAGTCGGACATCGACGAATTCGCGGACATGCTCGGCAAGTTCGAACGCGGCGACATCACGCCCGACCAGTGGCGTGGGTTCCGGCTGCTGCGTGGCACCTACGGGCAGCGGCAGACCGACGACTCGCACATGATGCGCCTGAAGGCGCCGCAGGGCATGCTCACCGCCGATCAGCTGTACGCGCTCGCCGCGGTGGCCGAGGAGTACTCGCGCGGGTTCGGGCACATCACGACGCGCCAGAACATCCAGTTGCACTTCGTGAAACTGAACGACGCCGAAACGGTGATGCGCCGCATCGCCGAGGCCGGCATGACCTCGCGTGAGGCCTGCGGCAATTCGGTCCGCAACATCACGGCGTGCGCGTATGCGGGCGTGTCGGCGTCGGAGCCGTTCGACGTCACGCCGTACTCCGAGATGATGACGCGGTATTTCCTGCGCCATCCGCTCAGCTCGTCGCTGCCGCGCAAGTTCAAGATTGGCTTCGAAGGCTGCGCGGAAGACCATGTCAAGGCCGCCATCAACGACATCGGCTGGCTCGGCCGTGTCGAGAACGGCCGCCGCGGGTTCCGCGTGCTCGTGGGCGGCGGCACCGCGACGATGTCGGTCAGCGGCCACGTGCTCTACGAATTCCTGCCCGTCGAGGAGATGCTCAGCGTCGCCGAGGCGATCGTGCGCGTGTTCCACGGCCTCGGCGACTACAAGCACAAGCACAAGAACCGGATGAAGTTCCTGATGAAGTCGCTCGGCTGGGACAAGTGGCGCGCGGAGTTCGAGCGCGCGCTCGCCGAGGTGAAGGCCGAAGGTGGCGTGCCCCTTCCGTTCGATCCCGCCACGCTGCCTGTCGAACAGGCGCCGTCGGCGCGGAGCGCACGCGCCATCGGTCGAGGACATCGCCCGCCGTGTCGCGCGCGGGACGACGCATGGCCCGGGGATTCATCCCTCGGCGTTGCCGGCGGCCGCCGAGCGAGGCGGCGTACGTGCGCTGGGCCGCCACGAACCTGCGGCACCAGAAACAGGCCGGCTACGTCGCGGCCATCGTCACCGTGCCGCTCGGCGATCTCACGAGCGAGCAGTTCCGCGTGCTGGCGGACCTGTCGCTGGCCTACAGCGATGGGACCGTGCGGATCACGCCGACGCAGAATCTCGTGTTCCGGTGGGTGAAGCGCGACGATGCGCAGGCGCTCTACGCGCGGCTGGCGGCAGCGGGAGCTCGGTCTCGGTGATGCCGACACGATCGCGGACATCACGAGCTGCCCGGGCGCGGAGTCGTGCAAGCTCGCGGTGACGCAGTCGCGCGGGCTGGGGAAGTACCTCACGGACTACGTGCGCGCGAATCCTTCGTTGATCGACCTGGCGCCGACGCTCGACGTGAAGATGAGCGGGTGTCCGAACGGATGCGGCCAGCATCACATCGCCGCCGTCGGGTTCCAGGGCAGCCTCCGCAAGGTGGACGGCCGAGCCGTGCCGCAGTACTTCGTCATGGTTGGCGGCGGCGTCACGGCCCTGGGCGCGACCTTCGGCCGGCTCGTGGCCAAGATTCCCGCGCGCCGCGCGGACGTGGCGCTCGATCGGCTCACTCGTCTCTACGCGGCCGAGCATCGGGAGGACGAGTCGGCTGCCGCGTTCTTCAACCGCGTGGACGTCGTCCAGGTGAAGAAACTCCTCGCGGACCTCGAGCCGCTCTCGGCGGAGACCGCAACAAAGGACGATTTCATCGATCTCGCGGAGACCACCGAGTTCCGGCCGGAGACGACCGAGGGCGAGTGCGCTGTTTGAGTGGACGGCACGGGACAAGTTAGAAGTCAGAAGCCAGAAGTTAGAAGTGACGGTACGCAGCGCCGGAGCTTTAGCTCCGGCGTCATTGACATGGATCTTCTTCTCATCGGAGCCAGCCACCGCACGACGACCGTGGACGTTCGCGGCCGTTTGGCTAAGGCTGCGTCCGCGCTTGCGGATCGTCTCCCTGCGAGTGTCGCGGAGTTGCTGGTTGTCTCCACCTGTCATCGAGTAGAGGTCGTGGCGGTTGTCCGCGACGTTCGTGCGGCAGAGCGCGGCCTGCGCCTGGCTCTCGCTGGAGCCGACGCGCACGTAGACGGTCTCTACTCTCACATGGGCCAATCGGCCATTCTTCATCTCAGTCGCGTCGCGGCCGGCCTCGACTCGCTGATTGTCGGCGAGGCCGAGATCTCCGGTCAGATTCGGCGTGCGGTCGCCGTGGGCCGTGAGTCCGGTCTCGTCGGTCCTGTCCTGGAGCGCGTCACGGCGGGTGTGTTGCGCGCCAGCGGCCGTGCCCGCTCAGAAACTCGCATCGGGCAGGGCACGGTGTCGGCGGCAACCGCGGCGGTGTCGCTTCTCGAGCGCGCGTGGGGATCGCTCGACGGTCACGCGGTGCTGGTCGTCGGCGCGGGCGAGCCAGGCCGCCAAGCGCTTGGGCGGTTGCGGAAACGTCGAGCCGCCCGCCTTTTCGTGGCCAGCCGTTCGGCGCACCACGCGACCGAAGCGGCGGGACGAACCGGCGCTGAAATCATTCCCTTGCTGAACCTCGACACGACGCTGGCGGACGTCGATGGCGTGATCGTCGCGACGCGGGCTGCGGAGTTTCTGATCGATGCCGACGATTGCCGCGCGGCGACGCGATCCGGCCGCCGTCTCGAGATCGTCGATCTCAGCGTGCCGCGCGTCGTCGACCCCATGGTGTCCACCGTCGTTGGCGTGAGCCTGCACACGGTGGATGATCTCGGTGATGTCGTCCGCGAGTCCGTGTCTCGCCGCGAACGGGAAATTCCTGCCGTCGAACGGATCGTCGCTGACGAAGCCCTCCGGACGTACCGCCAGTTCGTTCAGAGACGCGATCGGTTCACTCGAGCCATCGCGTAGCGAGTCTCCGCGTTGCCGAGGGTCAGTCAGGCCTCCGGGAGCGTGCTACCATCCCGCCCTTCGACACCGGACGCAGCGCTTTGCAGGGAGCCTCATCATGCGCGTAAGTCTTCTCGTACGGTCTCGCGGGCCTGGCACTCGCACTAGCGTCGCAGCCGCAAAACGTCGTGTTGACGAGGGTGTTTCCGCTGCCTGCAAACGAGTGACAGCAGACCGTGAAGACGTTCGTCGCTCAGACCGCTGACCAGTGGCGCAAATGGCTCGACGAGCACCACGACTCCGAGTCCGAGGTGTGGCTCATCTTCCATAAGCGACACACGGGCGTGGGATCGATCGCGTACCTGGACGCACTCGATGAGGCGCTGTGCTTCGGTTGGGTGGATAGCCTGGTCAAACGTCTGGACGAATCTCGCTATGCGCGCAAATTCACGCCGCGGAAGGCGGATAGCCGGTGGTCGACGATTAACCGGAAGCGCTACGCGGCATTGAAAGCCGCCGGCAGGTTGAAGCCAGGTGGAATCAATCGCGCTCCGACGGACCGCAGCTATGATCCGCGACCGCCACGGTTCCAGATGCCCGCAACGGTTCCACGGTACATCCAGGCGGCGCTCAGGAAACAGCCGGCGGCATGGCGGTACTTCGAGGGGCTTGCGCCCTCACATCGGCGACGGTATATCGGCTGGATCGAATCCGCCAAGCGCGAGGAGACAAAGGCCAGGCGCCTGCAGGAGGCGATTCGCCTTCTCACTGCAGGCAAGCCGCTGGGACTCAAGTAAACAGCAGTCTCAATTCCCGTTCTTGACGCATGGCACTGCTGCGAGATCAACACGTCGTGCCCAACGTCGGGGCCTGGCTCCTAATATCTCCTCCAGCGTGAGGAAGCGGAATGCGATTCGAGTGGAACACGGCGGTCGCCTGGAACTCCGTAGAGGGTGTATCTCGTCCAAACCTCCTGCATGTGGTTGGACACGCCGTGTCGCTGGGCGCGATCAGCGGCGAATCAGCCCTCGAGTGGATTCATGGATTGGACCTTGATGCAGTCGGTCTGCCAGACGACGCGTATGGCCGTTTTCCGTTCAGCGTGGCCGAAGTGAAGCCGTTTCTTGCGGCCGCGGGCGCGTCCGGACCTCCAGAGGAGGCGGCTGACGAGATGACGCGTCTGCTCGCCCGACTTCCTGCGCCTGCTAGTCCCGTGGAGATCGCCTACGGCATCCTCGACGTGTGGCGGCACTATCATGGCTTGGTCGATCCCAACGACCGTCACGGCGGCCGATGCAGCTGTCTAATGAGCTGCCCGGAAATGCCTGACGCCATCCGGGCGCTCGATGAAGCGACGCAGCGCTACTACGAAGACCATCACGAGCTGGCCACGCCCGACTGCTTCGGGCTACACGACGAGCAATTCAACGCGTCGCTCGAGCCGCTGGTTCAGCGATGCGTCTGAGATTCTTCGCGACGATGTGCGTGCTTGGTGGTCTGGGCGGGTTCGCCGGATCCGTCGTCGGCGGGTTTCTCGGGCTCAGGCACTCTTCATTGGTGGATTCCTCGGCGGTCTGTTGATCGCGCCGCTCTCGGCGAAGATTGCCGTGTGGCGCCGGTGGATCGGGCCCGCGCAATACTGGCCGACGACGCTCGGCGCCGCGCTCGGGTTCGTCGCAGCGGCGCTGGTTGCTGTCAACACACTGTCGACTCCGATCGGGCCGGTGTTCAGCACGACCTTGACCGGCATTGGCGCGCTCGTCGGCAGCTGGTTCAGACGCACGGGCGATCATTTGTGACTACAGAACTCGAAATCTCAACAGATCCCGGACGCATCGACCTGACCGTGGTCTACGAGTTTCTTCAGACGTCGTACTGGGCCAAGGGCCGCCGCCGGAGCGTAATCGAGCGAGCGGTCAGGAACTCTCTCTGTTTCGGGGCGTACCAGGATGGGCGTCAGGTGGGATTCGCGCGCGTTGTTTCCGACCGCGCCGTCTTCGCTTACCTGATGGACGTGTTCGTGATTCCGGAGTATCGCGGAGAGGGAATCTCGAAGAAGCTCGTGCGAGCCGTGCTGGACCATCCAGAGCTTCAGAACCTGCGCGTGTTCCTCCTCGCCACGAAGGACGCGCACGGCTTGTATTCGCAATTCGGGTTTCGTCCACTGGTGGAGCCGGAGCGGTGGATGGCGATCCAGGACATCGACAGCGACACGCGTGCCAGATGACACCGAGAGCGGAGGGAGAATGTCCGAACAGAACAAGGCACTGGTGCAGAGATGGTTTGAAGAGGTCTGGAACAAGCGTCGTGCGGTGGCGATTGACGAGATGCTGATCGACGAAGCCATCGAGGGATGGAACAACTTCGATTAACTCGGCAGCTTCAACAGGTCGGGTCGTCACACTGCCGCAGGCGGAGTGACACCGGGGCCGCCGGGAATGCAGGCGCCGCGGCGTCGCCGAGCGTCAGTGTCCGCTGTCGCCCGTCAGCTGCTTGACGACGTCGCCGACGACCTGTTTGGCGTCGCCGAAGAGCATCAGCGTGTTGTTCGCGTAGTAGAGGTCGTTGTCGATGCCGGCGAAGCCGGGGTTCATGCTGCGCTTGATCGCGAGCACGGTCTGCGCCTTGTCCGCGTCGATGATCGGCATGCCGTAGATCGGGCTCTTCTCGTCGGTCCGCGCCGCAGGATTGACGACGTCGTTGGCGCCGATGACGAGCGCCACGCCGACCTGCGGCATCTCCGGGTTGATGTCGTCCATCTCGACCAGCCGGTCGTACGGGATGTCGGCCTCGGCCAGCAGCACGTTCATGTGTCCGGGCATGCGGCCGGCGACAGGGTGCACGGCGAACTTCACGTCCACGCCGCGCTTGGCCAGCTGGTCGTACAGATCGCGCACGCGGTGCTGCGCCTGCGCGACCGCCATGCCGTAGCCGGGGATGATGACGACGCTGTCGGCGTTGGCGAGCAGCTCGGCCGCGTCGGTCGGCGTGGCGCTCTTGACCGTGCGCTGTTCGATGGCCGCAGCCGACGCCTGCACGGCGCCGAACGCGCCGAACAGCACGTTCGTGACCGAGCGGTTCATCGCCTTGCACATGATGAGCGACAGCACGAATCCCGACGCGCCGTCGAGCGCGCCGGCCGCGATGAGCAGCTTGTTCTCGAGCACGAAGCCCATCGCCACGGCCGACAGCCCCGCATACGAGTTCAGGAACGAGATGACGGTCGGCATGTCGGCGCCGCCGATCGGCAGAATCAGCAGCACGCCGAAGGTGAGCGCGAGCACGATGATGATCGGAAAGGCCCACGACTGCGTCGGGTCCATCGTGAGCCACACGCCGAGCGACGCCGCGACGCCGAGCAGAACGAAACTGACGATGTTCTGGCCGCGATAGGTGACCGGCCGGGTGGTGATCCACTCGGCGAGCTTTGCGGCCGCGAGCAGACCGCCGGTGCAGGTGAGGCAGCCGAGGATGACCTCGCCCGCGACGATCGCCATCCGGAAGTGCGTCAGCTCGCCGTGCTCGAGCCACGAGTAGTACTTCGCGGTGCCGACGAGCGCGGCGGCCATGCCGCCGAACGCCTGCGACAGGCCGGTTCGTTCCGGCACGGCCGTGAGCGGCACGCGCGCGAGCGGGATGCCGAGCAGCGTGCCCGGCGACCGCCGCGATGGCGATCCACTGGTAGGTGACGATCTCCGGGCGAAGCAGCGTGCCGCCGACCGCCAGCGCCATGCCGATGACCGCGGCGCCGACCGCGCGCCGGGCGGTCTCCGGCTGGCTCATCCAGCGCAGCGCCAGGATGAACAGCGCGGCGGAGATGAGGTACAGGACTTCGGTCGCCGTGACGAACAGATCCGCCCGCGTCACGACTTCGTCACCTCGCGGCGCTTGAACATCCGAAGCATCCGGTCGGTGATGAGGTATCCGCTCACGAGGTTGGTGGTGGACGCGAACACGGCAATCGCGCCAAGCCACGTGGTCAGCCCACCGTCCCCTTCGCCCGCGAGAATCAGCGCGCCGACGACGGCGATCGAGGAGATGGCGTTGGTCAGCGACATCAGCGGCGTGTGCAGCAGCCGCGACACCCGGCGGATGATGTCCAACCCGAGAAACGCCGCCAGCATGAACACGAAGAGCGCGGTCAGCAGGTCGAGGGGCATGGCTGGGCGCATTTATATCAGGCTCACGGCTTAGGGCTTAGGACTCAAGGCTCGCGGCAGATCACACGATCGCGGCTGGCCCTGAGCCTTAAGCCCTAAGCCCTGAGCCTGCGTCGCACGACGTATCATGTGAAGCGGCATGGGACGAAAAGCGTTCGATTGCGCTGGGCGTCGCGGCCGGTGCCGTCGCGCTCGGTCTCGGGCTGGCCTTCCTGGCGCCACGGACCGACGACGGCGGCGTCCCGATGCTGTCGTCGGGGGAAGGTGTCGCGATTCAGTTATCGGATCACCCGATGAGCCTGCCGGCGCTCGACCTCGTGGATCTCGACGGGCGCGCGATCACGAATGCCTCGCTCGCCGGGAAGGTGGTGCTGCTGAACTTCTGGGCGACCTGGTGCGGTCCGTGCCGCGAGGAAATCCCGATGCTCGCGGCGCTCCAGAAGCACTACGGCGATCGGCTGGCGATTGTCGGGCTGTCGATCGACGAGAGTCCGGCCGAAGACGTCAGGACGTTCGCCGCGGGGCTCGGCGTGAACTACCCAGTCGTGATGTCCACGCGCGCGCTCGAGGCCGAGTTCGGCGGCATCACCGCGGTGCCGTCGACGTTCGTGGTCGATCGCTCAGGGCCGGATTGTCCAGCGCCATCTCGGCCTGCTGCAGGGGCCGCGCACCGAGCACGAAGTGCGGGCGCTCGCGGGTTTGCCGACGAACGCCAAGGTGGAGACCGTGAAAGACACCGGGCAGGTGCTTCTCGCCAACGCCGCCTATGCGACCGAGATCCCCGGCATCGATTTGAAGCCGCTGTCATCGACGCTGCGCGAGCGGACGCTCAAGCGGCTGAACGAAGAGCAGTGCACCTGCGGCTGCGGGCTGACGGTCGCCCAGTGCCGCATCAACGATCCCTCCTGCGAAGTCAGTCTGCCGGTCGCGAAGAAGATTCTCGAAGACACGGTCAAGGGGCGCGAACTAGGATCGTTCCGCCGTTCCCGTTGGTCCCCGTTCCTCGTTCCAGGTTCCCGATTCCATCCGTTCCAGGTTCCCGCAATGTGCGCGCCGGACGAGCATCTGCGTCGGTCTGTGAATATCATTACATCCGGATTTACGGATAGATGCCGGCCTCCGCTGTTCCGCTCCTCGATTCGTTCTCCGCCCTGGCGGACGCGACCCGCTGCCGGATGCTGTGGCTCCTCGAGCCCCAGGAGCTGACCGTCGGGGAGCTCTGCGACGTGTTGCAGCTTCCGCAATCGACCGTCAGCCGGCACCTGAAGATGCTGGCGGACGCCGGCTGGGTCAGTTCCCGCCGGGACGGCACGAGCCGGTACTACGCGCTCGCCACCTCTGCCGGCGCGGGTCGCGGGGAGCTCTGGGAGATCGTCAAGGGCCAGCTCGCCGGGCGTCCGGGCGTGGAGCAGGATGCCCGCCGGCTCGCCCGCGTGCTCGCGGGGCGGAGCGCGGCGTCGCAGCAGTTCTTTGCGGCGTCGGCCGGCCAGTGGGACCGGCTTCGCGCGGAGCTTTTCGGCGACGACTCGTCGCGTGCCGGCGCTGCTCGCGCTGCTTCCGTCGACGTGGACCGTCGGCGATCTCGGTTGCGGCACGGGCGCCCTCCTGCCGGTGCTGGCGCCGCACGTGGCGGCCGTCATCGGTGTGGACGGTTCGGACGAGATGCTCGCGGCCGCGCGCCATCGCGCGCACGCGTTTGCCAACGTGGATCTGCGGCGCGGCTCGCTCGAGGCGCTCCCGATCGAATCAGA
>CAVSRY010000019.1:0-102520 GCA_963730485.1 uncultured Acidobacteriota bacterium
AAGAAGGCTTCGCGTCCGACGAGATACGGCAGAACGATCAACAGAAGGGACGTTGCCGCGTTGGACAGCGCTCACGGAACGAGCACAGAGCTGAACGATCTGGAAGTTCGGTCGACCAGACCGGGATCGAACCGGTGACCTCATGAATGCCGATCATGCGCGCTCCCAACTGCGCTACTGGCCCACGGAGAAGGACTCGACACCCGATTATAGCTCGACCGGCCGATCAATGCGGATAGAGGCCGAGCCATGACGAGACATTCGCCGTGCGCTGCACGATTGCGTTCGAGAGCCGGGCGCATCGACGGGGAACTGGGAGTGCTCAAAGACGGTTCGACCTGGCGCATCTTCTGGCAGACGCGCGCCGAACGGCTGTCGTAGACTTCCGCGAGGAATGCCCGAGCGGCTTCAGAACATCAACGTCGTATCGAGCGAGCTCCTGCCGACGCCGGATGACGTCAAGCGGGAGTTGCCGCTCCCGGCCAGCGCCGAAGAGTTCGTGTTTCGCAGCCGCGTCGCGATTCAGCGCATTCTCGATCTGGAAGATCCACGACTGTTCGTCGTCGTGGGCCCGTGCTCAATCCACGATCCAGCCGCCGCCCGCGAGTATGCAGCCCGGCTACACCGGCTGGCTCCGGACGCTCGCCCGAACGATGTTCGTGATCATGCGGGTGTACTTCGAGAAGCCGCGGACCACGGTTGGGTGGAAAGGCCTCATCAACGATCCGGACATGGATGATTCCTTCCGCATCGAGAAAGGGCATCCGCATCGCGCGCGGGCTCCTGCTGTTCCTGGCGAATCTGGGTCTGCCGGCGGCAACCGAGGCGCTCGATCCGATCATGCCGCAGTATTTGTCGGAGCTCGTGACGTGGACGGCGATCGGCGCGCGCACGACGGAGTCGCAAACGCATCGTGAGATGGCCAGCGGCCTCTCGATGCCCGTTGGATTCAAGAACGGCACGGACGGTTCGCTCGCCGTCGCGATCAACGCGCTGCACTCCGCGCGGCATCCCCATCACTTCCTGGGTATCACGCAGCGGGGCCAGTCCGCGGTGTTCCGCACGACAGGCAACCGATACGGTCATGTCGTCCTGCGGGGCGGCGGCGGCCGTTCGAACTACGATGCCGAGAACGTGGCGCGCGCGGAGCGCGAGCTCGACCAGGCCGGGTTGCCGCGCTCCATCATGGTCGACTGCAGCCATGGCAACTCGAACAAGGAACCCGCGCGGCAGCTGGTCGTGGCCGAGAGCGTCGCCGCCCAGATCCTCGACGGCAACCGTTCCATCGTCGGCCTGATGCTCGAGAGCAACCTCGAGGCCGGCAGCCAGGCCATCCCCGCGAATCCATCCGAACTTCGCTACGGCGTGTCGGTGACCGATCCGTGCCTCGACTGGGCGGCGACGGAAAACCTGTTGCGGTCGCTCGATTCGCGGCTGCGCACGGCGCCGCGTTTCGCGAAAGGAAACCGGGTTTCTTCAGTCCAGACTCTAAGAAACCCGGTTTCTTATCTCTCCTGCACGGACGCGTGCAATTCACGAAATGACTGTCGCAGAAGATCCTGGACGGTGGCCCAGTCGGCCCGATCGCCGCCCTGGTCCCGGAGTTTACCCGCCCGCGCTCTGAGCACGGATGCCGGGAGGACGCGATCGCGTGGCACACCGTAGATCGAGCGCGTTCTCTTCGGCGATCAGCGCGCCAACCTGCTCGGGGCTGTCTTGTCCGGGCACGCGCCGCGCGACCCACCACGCCAGCTCGGCGCGAGCGACGGCCGCGGGGTCATAACTCGCGTCGAACCAGTCCCTTCTGAATCGTGTACACGCGCTCGAGGTCGGGGAGAACCGTGTCGTAACCCTCGCGCATGTCGGCCGAAACGGGCGGCTGCCGCGCGAGATGGAACCCGGCCTGGAGCGCCCTTGCCCATGAATAGCGGTTCTGTTCGTGCAGGAGCGTGACGAGCCCACGGAACAGCCGCAATCGTTCCTTGCGGTAGTAAGCCTGCCACATGTCGAGCTCGAGGTCCGCGACCCGATCCGGATCAAACGTCCGCAGCGAGCGTGGGCCGGACGGAGGAACGAGCAATAGCGCGGCGAGAATACCCGCCGTGAGAATCGCGACGATGCCCAGGCGTTTCATGGGAAGGCAGTCTACGGCGTCCGACCACTCCATTCCAACGTCACCGGTCGACTGCATTAGCATGCTGAGTGGCCGACCGTCTGCCGCTCAGCATGGAACCTTTCGATCTGCAGCTGCGAAGCCATGTCGTCTTCGGCGAGGGAACGTTCGAACGCCTGGGCGAACTGGCGCGTGAGCTGTCCTTTTCGCGCTCGTTGATCGTCGCCGATCAGGGGCTGGTCGATCTCGGGTCACGTCGATCGTGCCGCGGACCTCCTGCGTCGCGCCGGCATCGCGTCCTTCCGCTTTCACGACTTCGGCGCGAATCCCGACACGAACATGGTCGAGGCCGGTCGCGTCTCACGCCGCGGCGTGCGGCGTGGATTCCATCGTCGCGATCGGCGGCGGCAGCTCGCTCGATTGCGCGAAGGGCATCAATTTCGTGCTCACCAACGGCGGATCGATGCGCGACTACCGCGGCCACGACAAGGCGACGCGGCCGATGCTGCCGTCGATCGGCGTGCCGACGACCGCGGGGACCGGAAGCGAGGCCCAGTCGTTCGCGATCATTTCCGACGCCGAGACGCACGCGAAGATGGCGTGCGGCGATTCGAAGGCCATGTTTCGACGCGGTGATCCTCGATCCCGCTCTGACCGTCTCGCAGCCGGCGTCGCTCACGGCGGTGACCGGCATCGACGCGATCTCGCACGCGGTCGAGTCGTTCGTGACGACGAAGCGGACACCGGCGTCGGATCTGTTCGCGCGCGAAGCCTGGCGGCTGCTCGACGGCCATTTCGAGCGCGTGCTGGCCGAGCCTCGACAATCTCGAGTCGCGGGCGCGCGATGCTTCTCGGCGCGTACTACGCCGGCGCCGCGATCGAGCAGTCGATGCTCGGCGCCACGCACGCCTGCGCCAACCCGCTGACCGCGCGCTACGGCACGCCTCACGGCGTCGCGATCGCCGTCATGCTGCCGCGGGTCGTGCGCTGGAACGCGGCGGTCGTCGGCGAGCGCTATCGCGAGCTGATGTGGACAGCCGGCGTCGACGCCGGCACTCACCCGGCGACGCTTGGCGGCGCGGCTCAGCAGCGCATTCAGAGCCGCCGGCCTGCCGGCTTCGCTCGACGGCTCTCGACGTGCCCGAAGAGCGATCTTCCCGGCGCTCGCGGCAGACGCGGCAGAGCAGTGGACCGGCACATTCAATCCGAGGCCGTTCGATGCGGCGGCGGCGCGCATCTGGAGCTGTACTGACGCGGACTGCCAGCCTCGCAGACTTCAGGGCTTGAGTCGGCCTGAAGGCGGAGGCAGGCGTCGGACCCTGCGCAGCCCCGAGCCTCAAGCCGAAGCCTCGACCGTCTAGTCCGGCAAATCCCCTGCCTTCGGCTCCGGCAGGAAGTAGCTGGCGACGAAGCCGACGACGATAGACCACCGTCCCCACGAGTGCGCCGCTGCGTACGCGAGTTGTGTCGGGAGCGTCGCGCCCGGCATCACGGCCACGAGCTGCGTGGTCGCGAGCGCGGCGCAGGTGCCGATCATGCGTCCGCCCACGTTCGCCGCGAAGCTCTCGCCGGTGCCTCGGAGGTACGTCGGGTACACGCGCGGCAGGTAGTTGCCCCAGAAACTGAACTGCCCGATCGTCGCGAATCCCAACGGCGAAGATGCCCCACTGCAGGAGCTCGAGGCTGCTCGTCGCCGGACCGAGGAACACGAGCGGCAGCAGGATCAGTGCCCGGAATCTGGAACACGTGCAGCAACCGGCGGCGGCTCAGGATGCGAGCGGCCAGAAAGCCGAGGGCCACGCGACCGGCCAGTCCGCCGAACTCCTGGTACGACTGCACGGCGCTGATCGTCTGTTCCTGCGCCGGTCGAGCCAGCGTGCGCACTTCGGGAAGGCCGGGGACGATGCGCGGGACCTGCTGAATGGCGCCGAACGCGGCCGCATACGCGCACGCCATCATGAGCGTCGTGACGATCGTCGTCCGCCGGAACGCCGGCTGGAACAGCTCGCCGAAGCTTGGCCGCTTCAGCGTGCCGGCCTGGCGCTTCTGCTGCCACAGCGGCGACTCCGGCAGGAACGGCCGGATGAGCATCAGCGGGATCGCGGGAATCACGCCCGACATCAGCGTGTAGCGCCACGCCTCGTGTCCGCCCGCGATCTCGGGCAGCGAATGCCCGTACGTCACGCAGAGGTAGTAGGCGCCCGTCACCATCAGGCCGCCGAACGAACCGAAGGCCTGCGTGTAGCCGACCACCCGCTCGCGGCGTTCTGACTCGGGGAAGAGCTCCGCGAGCCACGCGACCGCCGCCACGAACTCCACGCACACGCCGACGAACACGCCGCAGCGCCAGAAGAGCAGCCAGCCCGGCGACGTGGAGAACCCGGCCGCGAGCGCCGAGAACGCGTAGATGAGGATGCTCCAGACGAGCACCCGCCGGCGTCCGAAAATGTCGGTGAGGTAGCCGCCGATGAGACCGAACACGCCGCCGGCGAGCGCGGGCACGTAGAACAGCACGCCGACCCACTCATTGATGAGCGGGTTGGTCGGCGGGACGTTCAGCAGGTCCGCGAGCGCCGGCCGCGCGATCAGCGGCAGCATCAGCAGCTCGTACGTGTCGAACGCGAACCCGAGCGCCGCAATCGCGCAGATCAGCCATTGAATGCGTGTCACGGGATTGAGGGACCTCAACGCGGAAAGTACCGCGCGAGCGTCTCGCCGGCAGGGCCTGCGCCGACGAGGTCAGTTTCGAGACAACGACCATGAGGATGGCCGAGAGTATCGTGATCGGCACGACCGGGAGAAATCCCAGCGACATCGTGCCGCTCGCGACCCGCGTGACGAGGTCGACGCCGCCAATCGACAGCACGGCCACTTCCTGACCTGGTGGCGGGGCCGGCACCACGTTCTGAATGGCGGCGACGCCGAGCACGGCGGCGCCCGACCAGACCGTGGTCGCGAGCGCTCCCCATTTCGTGCTGCCTCTCCAGAAGAGCGCCGCCACGAGCAGCGGCGTCAGTGCCGGCGTATCCGGCGAACGCGTACTGAGTCGCCAGGGCAAAGATCGACGGCGGCGTGCTCGAGAGCCAGCGAGATAGGCGACCAGCGTGACGCCCACGACAAACGCGCGGCCGGTCGCGACCTGGACGCGCTCGCCGAAGCGGCGCCTGCCGCCGTAGTAGGCGAACACGTCCTCCGTGAACATCGTCGACAGCGCGAGGATCTGCGAGTCGCTCGCCATCACGGCCGCCAGCACCGCGGCGGCCAGCAGCGCGGCCAGCGCAGTCGGCGCGTACCCCTGCACCAGCCGCAGGATCACGTCGTCGCCGCCGGCCACGGCCTGCAGCCGGCCGCGTTCGGCGGGTGACAGGTTGGCCGCAGCCGGCGACGCCAGCGTGCCGCGTGCGTCCAGTTTCGCGGCAATCGCCGGCACGTCGGTCGCCCGATTCGCGACGACGCCGAGAAAGACCGACGGCAGCCAGATCGCGATCATGCAGATCGGGTAGAGCACGATCGTCTTGCGGAAATGGCTCAGCCGTTTGGCGGTCATGCAGAAGATCGCGATGTGCGGAAACGCGATCGACGACAGCGGGATGAACGTGTAGCTGAAAAAGTAGCAGCGGCGACACGCGCTCGCGCGTCAGCAGCGGCGCCGTCTCGGCGCCGCCAGCAGGGACGTCCATGGCGGCGCGGAACCCGCCCATCCCGTGCGCGATCGTCACCATCGCGATCGTGCCGAACAGCAGGAACAGGATCGTCTGAAACGCATTGACCCACGCCGTGCCCCGCATGCCGCCGAGGAACACGTAGCTCATGATCACGAGCGCGACGATGGCGCCGCCGACCGGGTACGACACGAGTCCGTCGGTCACGGTCGCGAGCGTGGTCCCGCCGCCGACGACGGCAATGATGATGTACGGCACGAGCAGCGCCGCCTGCACGGCAAAGATGACCGTGCCGATGTGCCCGCACTCCCAGCGGTCACGAAACATCTGCACCGGCGTCATGAAGCCGTGGCGTTTGCCGAACGCCCAGAGCCGCGTGCCGATCACGAGCAGGCTCACGGGAATGACGAGCGCAGATGAAGAAGCCATTAAGCCGAACGTCACGATGCCGTTCGCGAACGAGTGGCCGGAGGCGCCGAGGATCGAGAACGCCGTCATGTTCGCGCCGAAGAGCGACAGAAGGAAGACGGCCGGCCCGAGCGATCGGCCGGCAAGAAAATAGTCCTCGGCGTTCGAAGACCGCCCAGCCGTCCGGAACGCGAAGATCCCGATGTACAGGACCGCCGCGAGGTACGCGAAGACGACGATCGCTGAGATCATTCGATCTTCCGGGGAGGCTTCGCCCCCGCGGACCCCGACGCGCTCTCTCGCGGGGGCCCCAAGCCCCGCTCCGTTCGCGCGGGCTCGCTACGCTCGCTCCGTCGATCGAGATGCAGGCCAGCAGGTCTTCACGAGCACGGCCATGACGACCGCGGTCACGATCGTGTAGGCCACGTGGTAGAAGAGGCCGATCGGCAGGACGCCGAAGACGAGCGGCGTCGCGTCATTCCAGAACCAGACGTCCTGGTGCAGCGCGTAGAGCCCCAACACGATCGAGCGTCGCCGCGATGCGCGACATGAAGAGTGCCCCGACGTAGTACCACAGCCCCCGCGCGAAAAACAACGCGGGCACACGGTCGGTATACTAACGGGCTATGCAGCACGAGATTGCGGCGCGCGAGGCGCTCGACGCCTGGGTGCGCGAGATGGTCGCGTGGCACTTCGATCCAGCCAGCGGGTGCCCGTTCTGGATCGACTACGCGAGCAAACTGGGATGGGATCCGCGACGCGAGATTCAGGGGTTCGCGGATCTCGGCCGGCTCGGACCATTCGAGGACGAGTGGCTGCGTGGCGGTCCGGTCCAGCGCTGGGTGCCTCGCGGTCTTGCGGGCAAGCCGATCTTCGTCTTCGAGACGGGCGGGACCACCGGCGTGCCGAAGACGCGGATCGCGTCCGACGACTTTCGAACGGACTACGAGCTGTTCAGCCGCACGCTTCCTGACGAGCACTTCCCGCCGGGATCGAACTGGCTCATGCTCGGGCCCTCAGGCCCGCGTCGTCTGCGCCTCGCGGTTGAACACCTCGCGCAGTTTCGCGGAGGCATCAGTTTCTGCGTCGATCTCGATCCGCGCTGGGTCATCAAGCTGATCAAGAAGGGCTGGGTCGAGCATCTGCAGGCCTACAAGGACCACGTGATCGATCAGGCCGTCACGATCCTCGGCGCCAACCACGACATCAAGTGCATGTTCACGACGCCGAAGCTGCTCGAGTCGCTGGCGCTGCGGCTCGAGTCCATGGGCTCGAGCATTCGCAAGGCCGGCATCACCGGCATCTTCTCGGGCGGCACGGAGTTCACGCCGCAGTGGAACCGGTTCGCGCACGAGGAACTGCTCGACGGCGCGTACATGACGCCGACCTATGGCAACACGCTGATGGGTCTGGCCGCGAGCGCGCCGACCGGGCCGGACACGGGATACAAGATTACGTACCACGCGCCGCAGCCGCGGGCGGTGCTCGAGGTCGTCGATCTCGACGACCCGACGAAGCTCGTCGGGTACGGTGAGACCGGGCGCGTGCGCCTCACGACGCTCACGCGCGAGTTCTTCATGCCCGGATTCCTTGAACGCGACGAGGGCGAGCGCGAGCCCCCGCACGAGAAATATCCGTGGGACGGTGTCAGCGGGGTGCGACCCTATCGTGCGCTTCGCATCCACCACGACGGTCGGGGTGTATTGATGCTCCAATTACCAGTCATCCGTTGGGGATCGCCGTACAGCAGCATGGACGTGGACGAGGTCTCGCATTTCGAGACCGGCGAGCCCGTGGCGCGGATCGGCCGCGCGAACGGCGGGCTGTTGCAACGCGACATGCGCAAGGCCGACCAGGCCCGCGCGAAGCTCCGCGAGATTCCGATCGACGACCTGATCGCGCGTGCAGCCAAGGCCGGTGAGGCCTACATGCACGCCACGTTGCCGATGGGCGACGGATCGCAGACCCCCGACGAGTTCGTGCGCGCGCAGTCGGCGACGACGGGGCTCCCCGAGCACATGTGCCGCGCGAACATGAAGAAGAACGCGTTCGTGCTCGCGCACATGCGCGACATCCTGACGTCGCTGACGCGCGGGCTGTCGTTCGACGTCCTCACCACGGGCCACGGCGTCGAGCGCGACGTGCCGATCAGCTACCAGGCACAAAGTCCGGTGCTCGGCCTCGTCCTGCCGTCGAACTCGCCCGGCGTCCACACGCTCTGGCTGCCGATCATCCCGATGCAGATCGGCCTCGTGCTCAAGCCGGGCCCCCAGGAGCCCTGGACGCCGTACCGGATGGCCGAGGCGTTCTTTTCCGCGGGCATTCCGCGTGAGGCCATCGGCATCTACCCCGGCGGCGCGGACGTCGGCGCCGCGGTGCTCGACGCGTGCCCCCGCAGTCTGATCTTCGGCGGCCAACCCACGGTGGATCGCTATCGCGGCAATCCGCGCGTCCAGGCGCACGGGCCGGGCTTCTCGAAGATCCTGATCGGCGACGACATGGTCGACGAGTGGGAGTCGTTTCTCGACATCATGGTCGAGAGCGTCTACATCAACGGCGGCCGAAGCTGCATCAATTGTTCCGGCATCTGGGCCAGCCGCCACACCCGCGAGATCGCCGACGCGATTGCGAAACGGCTGGCCGCCATCGAGCCGCTCCCGCCGGACCATCCGGAGGCCGGACTCGCCGCGTTCACGATTCCCGGCGCCGCGGACGCGATCTCGGCATCGATCGATGCGGATCTTCAAGTGCCGGGCGTGACGGACGTCACGGCCAAGTACCGCTCGCATCCGCGGGTCGTCGCGCGCGGCAACGCGTCGTACCTCCTGCCGACCGTCGTGCACGCGGACTCGCCGGAGGCGGCGATCGCCCGCAAGGAGTTCATGTTCCCGTTCGTCACGGTCGTCGAGTGCCCGGAAGCCAAGATGATTGACGCGATGGGCCCGACGCTCGTGTGCACGGCCATGACCGCCAAACCCGAGCTGCAGCGCCGGCTGCTCGACGCGGTCGAGATCGACCGCCTCAATTTCGGTCCGGTGCCGACGAGCCGCCTCAACTGGCTCCAGCCGCACGAAGGGAACATCGTGGACTTTCTCTATCGGCCGAGAGCATTCCAGACGGCGACGTTGTAGCGGTCGCATGCCGGTACGACAGGTGCGACGGGTACGACCGGTCCGAGGAACCAGCTATCGCACGTCAACTTACTTAGTTCTAAGCACGACGGAAAAGACTAAAGAAGATGACCGCGTCAGTTGGTTCCGTGGACCCGTCGAACCTGTCGTACCGACAGACCGAGTCGTCTCGATGAAGATATTGTCCATCACCGCCGGCGCAGCCGGCATGTACTGCGGCAGTTGCTTTCGAGACAACGCGCTGGCGATCGAGCTCCTGGCGCAAGGGCACGACATCTCGCTCGTGCCGGTGTACACGCCGACGCGGACGGAGGACACCAATGTCAGTCAGCACCAGGTGCTGTTTGGCGGCATCAGCGTGTACCTGCAGCACCGGTTCGCGATGTTCCGGCACGGACCGCGGATCCTCGATCGTCTGTGGGATGCGCCGCGGGTGATTGACGCCTTTGCCGGCGGATCGGTGTCGAACGATCCCAAGCTCCTCGGCAGCCTGACCGTATCGATGCTCGGCGGGCAGTCCGGCGTCCTTCGTCGCGAGTTCGAGAAGCTGATGGAGTGGACCCGCAGTCAGCCCGTGCCGGACATCGTCAATCTGCCGAACTCGCTGCTCATCTCGATGGCCGGTCCGCTGCGGGCGGCTCTCGCGCGGCCCGTGTGTTGCACCCTGCAGGGCGAAGAGCTGTTTCTCGAGTCGCTCGTGCCGCCGTATCGAGACGAGGCGCTCGCGCTCATTCGGCGGCAGGTGACCGACGTGGATCAGTTCATCGCCGTCAGCGACTACTGCGCCCGATTCATGTCGGACTATCTGAAGATTCCGGCGGGCCGCATGTCGGTCGTGCCGCTCGGGATCAGTCTGAGTGGCTACCGGCCGCGCGAGCGCGGGCCGGAACGGTTTCACGGTCGGGTACTTCGCGCGGGTGGCGCCGGAAAAAGGACTGCATCTGCTGGCCGACGCGTTCATCCGTCTCTCTCAGCGAGTCGGCGACGCTCCGGTGCGGCTGGAGGCCGCGGGGTATCTCTCGGCCAATCACCGGCCGTATCTCGATGGCGTCCGTGACCAGGCTCGCTCAAGGAAGGGCTGGCGGATCGGTTCGTCGTACCACGGCGAGGTGCTTCGTGAACGAAAGCTCGAGTTCCTCAGCAGCCTCGACGTGATGTCGGTGCCGGCCGTCTACGACGAGCCCAAGGGGCTCTCGCTGCTCGAGGCGATGGCGAGCGGTGTGCCGGTGGTTCAGCCGCGCCGCGGCGCGTTCACGGAGATCGTCGAGCGGACCGGCGGGGGATTGCTCGTCGAGCCCGATAGTCCGGAGGCGCTCGCCGACGGGCTTCACGCGCTCTGGCAGGATCGTGCCCGTCGCGAATCGGCTCGGACGTGACGGTGCGGCAGGAGTCGCCGCGCACTACAGCATCCAACGCTCGGCGCACCGGCTCGTCGAGGTCTACGACGCCGCCCTCCGGAACTGACGACTGTGCTGTCAGTCAACGGCCTCGCCAAGGAATACCCGACAGCCCGCGGGCCGCTTCGCGTGCTCTCGGACGTGACCTTCTCGCTCGCGCCGGGAGAGGCCGCCGCGATCATGGGGCCGTCGGGCAGCGGCAAGAGCTCGCTGCTCTACGCCCTTGGTGCGCTCGAAGCGCCATCGTCCGGATCGGTGACGCTCGACGGGCGCGATCCGTTCGTCCTTGCGTCCGGAGCGCTCGCGGAGTTCCGCAACCGCGAGATCGGTTTCGTCTTCCAGGACCACTGTCTGCTGCCGCAATGCTCGGTGCTCGAGAACGTGCTCGTGCCGACGCTCGTGTCTGGCGGTGCGGGCGCGACGAAAGCGCCGGCGAGGTTGAACGGCGCGCGCGGGCGCTCCTCGAACGGGTCGGTCTGGCTGAACGAATCGATCACCGGCCGGCGCAGTTGTCGGGCGGCGAGCGGCAACGCGTGGCGGTCGCGCGCGCGCTGATTCGCAAGCCGCGGCTGCTGCTGTGCGACGAGCCGACCGGCAATCTCGACAGCACGGCGGCGTCCGCCGTGACGTCCATGCTCCTGGACCTGCATCGCGAACAGCAAAACATTCTGATCGTGGTGACGCATAGCGTCGCCGTCTCCGAGCGTTTCGCGATTCGCTACGAGCTGGTGGCCGGCCGCCTGCACGAGCGGGTACGCGGATGAACCGCCGCCGCTTCGTGCTCCGCGCGCTCGCGTACTACTGGCGCACCAACCTGGCGGTCGTCGCCGGCGTCGCGACGGCCGTCGCGGTTCTGGCGGGCGCGCTGGTCGTGGGCGATTCGGTCCGGGGCACCTTGCGGCAACTCGCGCTCGATCGCATCGGCGCCACCGATCTCGTCGTCACCGCACCGCGTTTCTTTCGCGAGGCGCTCGCGGACGACATCCGGTCCGATCCGCGCTTCGAATCGCGATTTGCCCGCATCGCTCCGTTGATCGTGAGCGAGGCGCTCGTCACCGCGCAGATCAGTGGACGCCGCGCCGGGCGAGTCCTCGTGTACGGCGTGGACGAGCGATTCTGGCGCTTCCACGGCGTCGATCCGCCGCCAATCGGAGAACGTGACGCGCTCGTCAGCCCGGCCCTGGCGGCCGAGACCGGTCTGGCGGTTGGCGACGCGGCTCTCGTGCGCATGGCGATGCCGTCCGCGATTCCGCTCGAATCGCTGCACAGCGACAAGGACGCTGTCGGACGCTCGCTCAGGGTGACCGTCTCGCGCGTCCTTGCGAACGAGCCACTGTCCGGCTTCTCGCTGCAGCCGCGACAGGGTGAGATCCGGGCGATCTTCGTTCCGCTCCGGCGATTGCAGACCGAGCTCGAGGTGCCGGGACGCGCGAACACGCTGCTGGTCGCGCGTGGCCCTTCGACGCCTGGCACGGTCGCTGACCTCGAGCTGCAGCTTCGCGACCATGCGGCGCTGGCCGACGTCGGCCTCAAGCTCGAGCCACTGCCCGCACGGCACGCGCTCTCGGTCGAGGCCGACGCGGGCCTGATCAACGCCGAACACGTCAAGTCCGTCGAGGAAGCGCTCGACAGCGACGTTGATCGAGTCCACCTCAGCTGCTCACGTACGTCGCGAACGAGATGCGCACGGGCCAGCGCGCCGTGCCGTACTCGCTCGTGACCGCGATTGACCTGAACGCGATCGCACCGCGGATCACCGTGGACGCAGCCCCCACGTTGCCGCCGATCGTGCTGAACGACTGGGCGGCGTCAGACCTCGCGGCGCGTCGTGGCGACGTCGTGAGCCTTGACTACTACGTGTGGGAGGAGTCTGGCGGGCTCTCGACGCGTACGGCCGAGTTCCAGGTTGCGGGCGTCGTTCCTGTCGGCGCCGGCGGATCGCGACTTCGCGCCGTCCTACCCGGGCATCACCGACTCGCCGACGATGGACAGCTGGGATCCGCCGTTTCCGGTGGATCTCAAGAAGATTCGTCCGCGCGACGAGGTGTACTGGGAGCGGTATCGGACCGCGCCAAAGGCGTTCATTCCGCTGGATGTCGGTCAGCGCCTGTGGGGCTCGCGCCATGGCGCGTTGACGTCGATCCGTCTGGCCGCGCTTCCCGGACGCGACCTCGACGAAACCGTCCGGGCGTTCGACGAACGGCTGCGATCGAAGATCGACCCGGTTGCGTTTGGCGCGACCGTCGCCGATGTTCGCAATCCGGCGCTCGCCGCCTCACAAGGCGCCACGGATTTCGGCGAGTACTTCCTGTACTTCAGTTTCTTTCTCGTCGTCGCCGCGCTTGTGCTCGCGTCTCTGTTCTTCCGGCTCGGCGTCGAGCAGCGCGCTCGCGAAGTCGGACTGCTGCGCGCCGTTGGCGTCGATGCGCCAACGGTGCGCTGGCTTCTGACAACCGAGGCCGTGCTGCTTTCGGCGGTAGGAACGATCCTCGGTCTGGCGGGCGCGATTGGCTACGCGTGGCTCGTGATCAAGGCCCTGACCACCTGGTGGGTGGATGCCGTCGGGACGACGGCCCTGACGGTGCATGTCGCTCCGGTGTCGCTCGGCGTTGGTGCGGTCAGCGGCATCGCCGCCGCCGTCCTCTGCACCTGGTGGACGCTGCGGGGACTTTCAGGAATCTCCGAGCGAAGCCTGCTCGCCGGCGATTTGCCGGCCGGCGGCGCCATGCCTGGCGCTTCGGGTGCGCGGACGACGATGCGCGCCGCCGCGGTGCTTGCGGCGGCCGCGCGCTGGAGGATTCGCGGTCCTCGGGAGTGCCCGTGTCATTCCGGCGGCCGGCGCCTTCTTCGGCGCCGGCGGCGCGCTCCTCATCGCGGGTCTCTTCGCGTGCGCGTACTTCTACCGGGCCTCGCCAATCCATGGACATATTCGCGGGCGCGGCTGGTGGGCGGTGTCCAGGCTCGGTCTGCGCAGTACGAAGTACCGGCCCGGCCGGAGCGTCCTCTCCGATTGGGGTCGTCGCATCGGCGACGTTCATCCTGATCGCCGTTGACGCATTCAGAAAGGATTCGCCGGCCGCGAGCGACCCAGCCTCGGGCACCGGCGGGTACGAGCTCATCGTCGAATCACTGCTCCCGATCGTTCACGACCCGGCGACGGCGAGTGGACGGCAGGCACTGAATCTTCCGGCCCTCGGCGGCACCACGATCGAACGATTCAGGCTGCGTCCTGGCGACGATGCGAGTTGCCTGAACCTGTATCAACCACAGGAGCCTCGGATTCTCGGCGCGACCGCGCACTTTGTCGCCGCGGGCCGGTTTGCGTTTCAGGGATCGCTAGCGACGAACGCCGGCGATCAGGAGAATCCCTGGAGACTTCTCGAGCAAGCCACGTCGGACGGCGCCATTCCGGTAATCGCCGACATCACCTCGATGAACTACGTGCTCCATCGCGCGCTCGGCGAGGAGATCGTGATTCGCAGCGCCGGCCGCCCGGTGCGCCTTCGCATCGTCGGGGCGCTGCGCGACAGCGTGTTCCAGAGTGAGTTGCTGATGTCCGAAGCCAATTTCCGCGCGCTCTTTCCGGAACGCGAAGGCTACCAGGTGCTGCTCGTCGACACCGCCGAGCCGGTCGCCGAGGTCAGTGACGAGATCGAGAACGGACTGGCCGATCTTGGAGCGGATGCAGTGCCGGCGGCTGCGAAGCTGGCGGAGTTTCACAAAGTTGAGAACACGTATCTCTCGACGTTTCAGACACTCGGAGGACTGGGGCTGCTCATCGGCACGGTCGGCCTCGCGGCGGTGTTGCTGCGGAATGTGCTCGAGCGGCGGCGCGAGCTGGCGCTGCTCGGCGCGCTGGGCTATCGGCCGCGCCACTTTGTTCTACTGCTGACGGCGGAAAGCCTGTCGCTCCTCGTGGTCGGGGTCATGCTTGGCGCCGTTTCGGCGGCGCTTGCCGTGCTGCCGGCCGTGGCGGAACGCGGCGGGCGCATTCCCGTATCTACGGGGGCCGTGCTGCTCATTGTGGCCGTCCTTGTCGCCGGGCTCCTGTCCACGGTCGTGGCCGCGAGGCTCGCGACCCGCGGTCCTCTCCTGGATGCGCTCCGGGCTGAGTAGAATCGAGATCTCCATGCGCCCCTTGCGCACGCTTCTGGTGTTTGCGGCCGTCGCGATCCTCTCGGTCCCGGCCGATCAATCCGTGGCCGCCGTGCAGGACGGCGGCGTGCGCATGGTGGCTGTCGAAGGTGAAGGCGCCAAGTACTGGTCACGCTGGCGCGGTCCGTCCGGTCAGGGCCTCGCGACCGGCACGGGGTATCCCACGACGTGGTCGGCGACAGAGAACGTGAAGTGGAAGGTCGACGTGCCGGGCGCCGGCAACTCGTCGCCGATTGTGTGGGGCGACCGGATCTACCTGACGACGGCGTACAACCGCGGCGCCAAGCTCTCGATCATCGCGTTCCGGCGGACCGACGGCGCTCGCCTGTGGGAAACGTTTGCGCCTTCCCACGCGCGGATATGCACATTTCAAGAACGGCCACGCGTCAGCGACCGCAGCGACCGACGGCGCGTACGTGTACGCGTCGTTCGGCAGCTCTCTCGTGGCCGTCGACGCCAACGGCAAGCTCGCCTGGAACCAGGATATCGGTCCGGTCAGCAACTACCATGGTCCAGCCGGGTCGCCACTGCTGTACCGCGATCGGTTGATTCTCTTTCAGGACCAGAACTCCGGCTCGTTCATCGCGGCGTTCGACACGAAAACCGGCCGCCAGCTCTGGCGAACGCCGCGCGATGCCACGGTGGGATGGGGCACACCGGTCGCGGTGCGCGTCGGCGATCACGACGAGATCATCGTGAACGGCCAGAGCCGCGTGCAGGCGTACGATCCTGCGACCGGCCGTGAGCTGTGGGCGTGCCGCGGCACGACTCTGGAAGTGATTCCCACACCGGTCGTCGGCTACGGCCTGGTGTACTGCGCGTCCGGCCGCGCCGGCCCGACGCTGGCGATTCGTCCCGGCGGACAAGGCGACGTCACGCGTAGTCACGTGGCATGGACGAGTCCTCGTGGCTCACCATTTGTGCCCTCGCCGATTCTCGTCGGCAGCCATCTCTATACCGTGAACGACATGGCCAGCATCGTGACGAGCCTCGACGCGACGACGGGCCGCACGGTCTGGCAGGGACGCCTTGGCGTGGCGCAGCGCGAGGGATTCTCCGCTTCTCCAGTCGCCGTCGACGGCCACGTGTACTTCACCAACGACGACGGTGAGACGTTCGTGTTGCGCGCCGGTCCGACGTTCGATCTCGTCGGTGTCAATCGGCTGGACGAGTCCGTGCTGGCGTCGCCGGCGCTCGTTGACGGCCGTTGGTACTTCAGGACCAGCGGCCACCTCGTGGCGATTGGACGCTGATTCTCGGTGGCCACGCCACGCTTTCGTTTCGGACCCTTTCTCGTGTCGCCGGCGCATCGATCGGTTCGCCGGGACGACGCCGACGTTCCGCTCATCCCGCGGTATTTCGATCTGCTCGTGCTCCTTCTCGCCGAGCGCCACCGCGTCGTCGAGCGGCAGGAGATCTTCGATCGCGTCTGGACGGATGTCGTCGTCTCGGACGGCGCGCTGAGCCAGGCCATCCGCACCATCCGGCGCAGCCTCGGAGACGATCCGCGTGCGCCTCGTTTCATTCGGACGGTGTCACGCCACGGCTATCAGTTCGTCAGCCGTGAGGTGAGCGAAGAAAGGGATGACGGCCCGTTCGACTCAGACCGAGGACACAGCCGAACCCGCCCGCGAGGAGGACCGTCCGTTGCGGCGTTGGTGGACCCTCGCGAAACGTTGATCGAGCGACTGCTGAATACGAAAGAGCGTGACGAGGAGCGCCGCGAGGCCGCCGAGCAGCTCCATGCGCTGGGCACCGCCGAGGCCCTCAGGCGGCTGGACGGGCTGCCCGGGCACTCCGACGCGCGGGCGGTGCTCCGCGACGCGCGCTGGGACGTGCCCGGCGCCGGACCGGTGCCGCTGTTGTCGTCGCCCGATCCGCTCCAGGCGATCGTCCACCTCGTCCGCCTGCGTTATCGCCGCGCGGCACGCCACATGTCGAACCGGTGGGGCACTGCGGCGCTGGGTGGTACAGCGGCCGGCATCGTCGCCGGCATCGCCGGCGGCGTCTCGCTCTGGCTTGTGCCCGAATCCGGCGCCGATCCCAGTGTCATCGTCGCGCTCGCTGTCGCTGGTGCCATGGCCGGTGCGATCGGCGCGGCCGGCGTTGGGGCCGGGCTCGCGTCCGCCGAGGTGCTCGCGCGTTCCGCCCGAGCGACTGGTCTCACGGTCTGCGGCGCGATCGGCGGTGCGTTGTCTGGAACGATCGGGCACGTCCTCACGCGAGCGGTGCTGTTGGGCGTGTTCGGCCGGGACGTCCCCGGCATTGGCGGGTGGTTCGAGGGCCTCGTGATTGGCGCGGCGGCCGGATTGGGCTACGCGCACTCCACCTCACTGCTTCCCGGCGGCGGGCTGGCGGGTCCGCGCGGCAGGGCGAGGACCCGCGCGGCCCTCGTGACTGGGATCGCCTGCGGCGCCGCGGCGATCGCACTGTCGCTCGCCGGTCGGAACCTCGTGGCGTCGAGCCTCGATGTCATGGCGGCGGCCTTCGAGGGATCCGGCGTCGGGCTCGCGCCGCTGGCGAGACTTCTCGGTGAGGAGGAATTGCGGCCGGTCACCCGGACCCTCATCAGCGGCGCGGAAGCGACATTTTCGGCATCGGCCTCGCATTTGGCCTGACGCACCGTCCCCGGCCGCGAATCTAATCCACATCTCACTCGTCGCTCACAACTCGGTCATGTGTTCCCGGGCGGTCCCGGGCATCGTGTGTGGCACCCGCGATCGGATGTGCCGATCGCCGACTTTCTCGAGGCTGCCCCATGACCCCGGTCCGTTTGTGTGCCATCGCGCTCATCTACCTCACTGCTGCCGTCGCCTGGTTCGTCCTGGGAACCTCGGTCGTCGCCCGTTCGGGTGAGTTCGACGGGCGGCTTTCGAACGAGGTGGCCCTGCTCTGGGGCGGACCGCACACCCAGACGGCGCCGGATCTTTGGTACGAGCGGCCCGAAGACTGTCGTCGAGACCGTCGAGCGGACCGATTCAGTCGGGCCGGAAGGTCACGGAGAACGTCGCGCGTGTCGAGTCCGAACGCATTCCCATTTCTCTCCAGGCGAGCGACATCGACGTCAGCCTGGCGCTCGATCACCGCAAGAAGGGTCTGCTCTGGTACGACACCTACGGCGTCCGGCTGCGGGCCACGTATCGCGCGACCAACCCGGCGACCACGCCGCAAGTGATCCTGGCGCATCTGAAATTTCCGTCCGACCAGGTGCAGTTCGACAACTTCGAGTTTCGAATCAACGGGCAAACCGTTCGACAGACCTCGGATCAAGCCAAAGGTGCGACGACTCAGGCAGAGGTCCCGGCCGGCGGTGACGTCGTGATCGAGCTTGCGTACGATTCGCGAGGGCTCGACACCTGGACGTACGCGTTCGCGCCCGACTGGTGTCACCGAGGTGCGGAACTTCGCGCTGAGGATGCACACGGACTTCGGAGGCTTCGACTTTCCGCCGGCACCATGTCGCCATCGTCGAGCCGGCAGGTCGACAGCGGCTGGGAACTTGGGTGGCAGTTCAACAGTTTGCTGACCGGCCGCGCCGTGGGTCTGGACCTGCCCAATCGGCTGAATCCAGGCCCCCTCACCGCGCGCATTACGTACTTCGCGCCGGTCTCGCTGCTGTTCTTCCTCACGGTCATGGTGATTCTCGGCGTGCTCCAGGCCGAGAGCCTTCACCCGATGCACTACGCGTTCCTCTCGGCGGCATTCTTCGCCTTTCACCTCTTGCTGGCGTACCTCGTCGATCACGTGTCGATGCACTGGTCGTTCGTCGTCGCGTCGGCGACAAGCATTCTGCTCGTGACGACGTATCTGCGCGGTGTCGCCGGCACCCGCTTCGCGGTCGCGCGCGCGGGCGTCGCGCAGCTCGTGTTTCTCGTCCTCTTCAGCTACGCCTTCTTCTTCGAGGGCTACACGGGCCTCACGGTGACGATCGGCGCGATCGTGACGTTGTTCGTCCTGATGCAGTCCACCGTGCGTGTGGACTGGGGCCGTGTGTTCGCTCGCGAGGTGGTGCGATGACGCCGTTTCACGTCGCGATCACGATGGACGGCAATGGCCGTTGGGCGGAGCTCCGTGGACTCCCACGGACCGAAGGTCATCGTCACGGCGCGCACTCCGTGCGTCTCGCGGTCGAGGCGGCGCCGCACTTCGGCATCACGACGCTGACGCTCTACGCCTTCTCGGCGAACAACTGGAGTCGTCCGAAGGCGGAAGTGCTGGCGCTGATGACGATCTTCGATCAGTACCTCCACGACATCGGCCCGGAGTGCCTCGAGCACGGCATTCGCTTTTCGCTCGTCGGCCGCCGCGATCGCCTGCCGCCGTCCGTGCGGCGTCAGGCGCAGGTGCTGGAGGAATCGACATCGGACGGGCACGCGCTCGACCTGCGACTCGCGATCGACTATTCGGCGCGTGAAGCCATCTGGCGCGCGGCCGATCGCCTCATCGCAAGCGGCCATCGTTCGCGCGAAGAATTCGACGAGTGCGTCCGCAGCGGCTCGGGATTGCCGGCCGATACGCCCGATGTGGACCTGCTCATTCGTACGGGCGGTGAACAGAGGCTCAGCGACTTCCTGCTCTGGGAGGCGGCCTATGCCGAGCTCTGGTTCACGGAGGTGTTGTGGCCGGACTTCGCGCCAGCCCACCTGGCGTTGGCCATCGACGCCTTCGGGCGGCGGGAGCGCCGGTTCGGCGGAGTTCCGGCCAGAACAGCGCCGACCGTGTAACGATTCGGCCCTGATTGGCGTTCTAGCTTCATCCCGCCTTCATTGCTGATTTGCGAAGGTGGCGATGGGAAGACGCCCCGGAGGGTCCTCGTGACGCGCCTTGTGAAGCGCTCAGCCAGATATTTCTCTTCGCCTCGGTCGTTGGGCTCGCATGGCTGGCGACCGCGGACCGTCCTGCGGCGCAGACGGCGGACACGGATCGGTTCTGGCCGCAGTGGCGCGGGCCGCACGCGTCCGGCGTCTCGCGTCTGGCCGATCCGCCGGTCGAGTGGAGCGAGTCCAAGAACATCCGATGGAAGGTTGGTCATTCCCGGGCGGGGAAGCGCCTCGCCCGTCGTCTGGGGCGACCGGATCTTCGTTCTCACGGCCGTGCCGGTGGGACTCCGGGCGACGCCCAGCACGCGCCGCGCGGCGGCCTCACGCCACGCGGCGTCCATCGGTTCACCGTGCTCGCGATCGATCGCGCCGACGGGAAAGACGGTGTGGGAGCGCGTCGCACGCGAACAGGAGCCGCACGAAGCGTCGCACACCGACAACGGGACGTGGGCGTCGAGCTCGGCCATCACCGACGGCGAACGCGTCTACGCCTACTTCGAGTCGTTCGGTCTCTATGTCTACGACATGAACGGCAAGCCTGATTTGGGAGAAGGATCTCGGCGACAAGCGCATGCGCAACGAGTTCGGCGAGGGCTCGACGCCCGCGCTCCACGGCAACACGCTCGTGGTCGTCTGGGATCACCTCAACGGCGACGGCTCGTTCGTCGTCGCGCTCGACAAGCGCGACGGCAAGGAGCTGTGGCGCGTGAAGCGCGACGAGATCGACACCTGGGCGACGCCGCTCGTCCTCGAGGTCAACGGCCGCGCCCAGGCCATCGTCCCGGCCATGGAGCGCATCCGCAGCTACGACCTCGTCGACCGGCGCCGTCGTGTGGGAAGGCGAAGGGCTGACGATGAATGCGATTCCGTCGCCGGTCCACGAGGACGGTCTCGTGGTGCTGATGAGCGGATTCCGCGGCAACGACCTGCGTGTCGTTCGCGTCGCCGACGCGAAGGGCAATATCGACGGGACGAGCGCGGTGCTCTGGTCGCTCGATCGCGACACGCCGTACGTGCCGTCACCGATTCTCGTGGACGGCGTCTTGTATTTTCTGAAGACCAACTCGGGGATTCTGTCGGCGTTCGACGTGAAGTCGGGCAAGCCGCACTACCAGAACCAGCGGCTCGATGGCGTGCCGAACGTGTTCGCGTCGCCCGTGTCGGCGCGCGGCCGGCATCTATTTCCCGGGCCGCGAAGGAACGACGGCCGTCATCAAGGCAGGGCCAACCTTCGAGACGCTCGCGACCAACGTGCTGGACGACGCGTTCGACGCGTCACCCGCGTTGGTGGAGAACACGATCTACATGCGCGGGCTGAAGCATCTCTACGCGATCGGACAGTAGTCGGGTACGACAGGTGCGACGGGTACGACGGGTCCAAGGAACCAACTGACGATTGCCATCTTGCTCAATCTTGAGAACGAAGCTAACGAGAGCTAAGCAAGATGACGAACGAAGCTCGTTCCTGGGACCTGTCGTACCCGTCGAACCCGTCGTACGACGTGTCCGACTATCCCCTCGGTCTGTAGTAGAGGACGAGTCCAGCGCCAGCCGCGGCGAGGACGAAGCCGACGTAGAGCAGCGGGTTGATGGACGACTTGGGAGGGTGCAGCACCATCGTGAGGAGCACGTTGACGATGGGGGCGCCGCCGAAGACGAGGGGCATGACGTAGAGCGGGAGGCCGCCGAACCGGAACGAGTAGATGATGCACGCCGCGCCCGCCGCACCCAGCGCGCCCGCGATGGTGGCCGTGATCAGGCCCGTGCGGTTGAAGTCGGAGAGCCCGCCTTGCGCGCCGAGGGCGGCCACCGGGACGAGCACACCGATCAGGAAATATGCGACGCCGACACAGAGCAGCGCCTTCAATGGATTTCCGAGAGCCGTCTGGCCCTGATGGAGCAGCGCGCCGTACGCGCCCCACGACAACACCGCACCTGCGACGAACAGCAGCCATTTCATGGTGTGGCATCTTGCCGTCGCGCGCCGAGCGGTGTCAACGTACCGGGCTGATATAGTCGAAACCGGCCTACCGAATCATGACTGACGTTGCGCGCATCCCAGCGGACGACGAAACCGAAGTCGGCAGCTACTTCGTGGCCAACTATCCGCCGTTCTCCGTCTGGACGGCTGAGGGCGTCGATCGCGACGCGAGGCCCGCGCTCGACGCGCCGCCGGTAGCCGGCGTGCCCCTGGGCCTCTACCTGCACATTCCGTTCTGCCGGAAGCGCTGCCACTTCTGCTACTTCCGCGTCTACACCGACAAGAACGCCCGAGACGTCGCCGACTACCTCGACGTGCTCGTCCGGGAATGGGCGGCGTATGCGGAACAGCCGGCCATCGCCGGTCGTCCGCTGAATTTCGTGTACTTCGGCGGAGGGACGCCGTCGTTTCTCTCCGTCCGTCAGCTCGAAAGCCTCGTCGGCCGGCTGTCGGACGTGACGTCGTGGAGCGGCGCGGAGGAGATCACGTTCGAGTGCGAGCCCGGCACGCTGACCGATGGCAAGCTCGCCGCGATTCGCGGCCTCGGCGTCACGCGCCTGAGTCTGGGCGTCGAGAGCTTCGACGACGGCGTGCTCGAGCTCAACGGGCGGGCGCATCGGTCGCCGGAGATCTTTCGGGCGTACGAGACGGCGCGGTCCCTCGATTTCCCGCAGATCAACATCGACCTGATCGCCGGCATGCTCGGCGAGACCGACGACGGATGGCGCGAGAGCGTTCGGCGGACACTCGAGCTCGACCCAGACAGCGTGACCATCTATCAGATGGAGCTGCCGTTCAACACGACGATCTCGGGTGACATTCTGAAGCACGCCGGCCGCTTCTCCGAGACGCCGGCCAACTGGACCACGAAACGCCGCTGGGTCGCCGAGGCCTTCGAATCGCTCGAGCGCGCCGGATACAAGATCAGCAGCGCGTACACGGCCGTGAAGGATCCCGCGCGGGCTCGTTTCGTCTATCGCGATCGCTTGTGGGAAGGCGCCGACCTCGTGGGATTGGGCGTGGCGTCGTTCGGTCACGTGAACGGCGTCCACATGCAGAACCTCGACAAGTGGGAGACCTACAGCGACGCCGTGCGCCGCGAAGGCCTCGCCCTCGGCCGCGCGTACCGTCCGACCGACGAGGAGCGGCTGATTCGCGAGTTCATCCTGCAGATCAAGCGAGGCTGGGTCCGGCCCGGCATATTTCAGCGAAAAGTACGGCGTCAACGTGCGCGAACGGTTCCGCGAGCCGTTGGCCTCGCTCGCGGCGGACGGTTTCATCCAGAGCTCCACGCCGGATCGGGTCACGCTGACGCGCGAGGGGCTCCTGCGGGTGGACGCCCTGCTGCAACGGTTCTTCCTGCCGAAGCACGTGGACATCCGCTACACCTGATGCCCGCGATGGCCGAGCGCCTACACCCTCACGCGCCGCGTGTTGTTCCACGAGACTGACATGGCGGGTGTCGTCCATTTCAGCTGCTTCTTCCGGTACATGGAGGAAGCGGAGCACGCCCTGTGGCGGGAGGCCGGGCTGAGCATCGCTCGCCGGGGCCACGAGATCGGGTGGCCGCGAGTCGCCGCGTCGTTCGAGTTCCGGCAGCCGCTCTACTTCGAAGACGAGTTCCAGGCGCGCGTTCGCATCACCGCGATCACGAACCGGACCATTCAGTATGCGTGCGCGCTGACCAAGGCCGGCGAGACGGTGGCGACCGGCTCGATGACGATCGCGTGCGTGCTCCAGAAACCCAACGAGCCGATGCGGTCCGTGGCGATTCCCTCCGAGATCACGGAGCGGCTGCACGTCGATCCCGGACCTCGACGGGGCTCGGGCCGGCCCTGAGCGATGCCGAAGGCGCCGCGGGGAGCGGGCGTGAACCTCGACACGATTGCCCCGCCGCCGGACGAGTGCCTGGAACGCGATCGGATCGTCGAGCGCGCAGGCCCGCCGGCTCGAGCGGCTGATCGCGGACATCCACGGCCGCAACCGTTTCTACACGCGCAAGCTGGATGCGGCCGGCCTCGACGCCGGCGGCTTGCGGTTTCCCGACGATCTCGAGCGGCTCCCGCTCACGACCAAGCGCGAGCTCGTCGCGGATCAGGACGCGTCGCCGCCGTGGGGCACGGCGCTGACCGAGCCGATTCAGCGCTACACCCGTTATTGCCAGACGTCGTCGACGACCGGCCGCCCGCTCCGGTGGATCGACACGAACGAGAGCTGGCAGTGGGTCGTGGACTGCTGGAAGGCGGTGTACCGGGCCGCTCGCGTTGGTCCGGACGACCGCGTCTTCTTCCCGTTTTCGTTCGGCCCGTTCCTCGGGTTCTGGTCCGCGTTCGATGCGGCGACCCAGATCGGCGCGCACGCCGTGCCCGCCGGCGGCATGTCCAGCCAGCTGCGATTGGCGACGATCGACGCCGTCCGCGCGACCGTCGTGTGCTGCACGCCGACCTACGCGCTCCGCCTGGCGGAGGTCGCCGCCCAGCAGGGCGGCATGCTCGAGCGTGGCGGGCACGCTCTCCGCGACAGCAGCGTGCGCGTCCTGATTGTCGCGGGCGAGCCTGGTGGCAGCATTCCGTCCACGCGCGCGCGTATCGAGGACGCGTGGGGCGCGCGCGTGATCGATCACCACGGCCTGACCGAGGTCGGCCCGGTGAGCTTCGAGTGCTGGGAGCAGCCTGGCGGTCTCCACCTCAACGAATCCGAGTTCCTGTGCGAGGTGATCGATCCGCAGTCGAGTCGCCGCGTCGCGGACGGAGAGCCCGGTGAGCTGGTGGTCACGAACCTCGGCCGCACGGCCAGCCCGATCATCCGGTACCGCACCGGCGACATGGTCGTCCGCCGATCCGCGCGATGCGCGTGCGGCCGGACCTGGGCGCGCCTCGAAGGCGGCATCCTGTCGCGCGCGGACGACATGGTGGCCGTCCGCGGCGTGAACGTCTATCCCGCGGCGATCGAGGCGGTCGTCCGATCGTTTCCGGCGATCGTCGAGTTCCGCACGACCGTCAGCCGGGGCGGCGCCATGCGCGCCGTGTCGGTCGAGATCGAGGTCGGCGGCGCGGACGTCGATCGCCCGGCCACGGCCACGCAGCTGGGCCACGAGCTGCGCGAGGCGCTGGGCTTGACGGTGCCGGTGCACGTGGTGGATTCAGGCACGCTGCCCCGGTATGAAATGAAGGCGCGGCGGTTTGTCGTTGAAGATTGAGGATTGATCCAGGAATGACGCACGAACACGTTTCAACCACCAATCCGGACGTCGTGGTCATCGGTGGCGGTCCGTCGGGATCCACGGTGTCCACGCTGATCGCTCAGCGCGGCTATCGCGTCCGATTGTTCGAGCGCGAGCGTTTTCCGCGATTTCACATCGGCGAATCGCTGATTCCCGAGACCTACTGGGTGCTCAAGCGCCTGAACATGCTGCCCAAGATGCAGCAGAGCCCGTTCGTCAAGAAATACAGCGTGCAGTTCGTCAACGCGAACGGCAAGTTGTCCGCGCCTTTTTACTTCTGGGACAACAAGCCGCACGAGTGCTCGCAGACCTGGCAGGTGGTGCGCAGCGAGTTCGACAAGATGATGCTCGACAACGCGCGCGAGCACGGCGTCGACGTCCACGAAGGCACGCGCGTGCTCGACGTGCTGTTCGACAACGGCCGGGCCACCGGCGTGAAGATCAAGCGGGAGGACGGGTCCACGGAGGACGTTCGTGCGCGCGTGGTCGTGGATGCGAGCGGCCAGAACGGGCTGATCTCGAACCGGTTGCGGTTGCGCGTGTGGGATCCGCTGCTCAACAAGGGCGCCATCTGGACCTACTGGGAGGGCGCGTATCGCGACACCGGCCGCGACGAGGGTGCCACGATGGTCATCCAGACGCCCTCGCGAACGGCTGGTTCTGGTACATCCCGCTGCACAACGACATCGTGAGCGTCGGCGTCGTCGCGCCGTTCGACTATCTGTTCAAGGGACGGACGGACTACGCCCAGACGTACCGCGAAGAGGTCGACGCGTGCGCCGCCGTCAAGGACCGCGTCGCGCTCGGCGAAACAGGTGACCGGGTATTTCGCGACGAAGGACTACTCGTACCGGGCCAAACAGGTCGCCGGTGACGGCTGGGTGCTCGTCGGCGACGCCTTCGGGTTTCTCGATCCGCTGTACTCGTCGGGCGTGCTGCTCGCGCTCCGATCCGGCGAGCAGGCCGCCGATGCGATCTGCGACGGGCTCGAGACGAACGACACGTCGGCGGCGCAGCTCGGCCGGTGGGGCGACGCGTTCAACGAGGGCGTCGACCGCATGCGCCGGCTCGTCTGCGAGTACTACCAGGGCTTCAGCTTCGGCAACTTCGTCAGGAACTATCCGCACCTGCGTGGCAAGGTCACGGATCTGCTGATCGGCGATCTCTTCACCGACTCGGTCGATCAGGTGTGGCAGCCGATGGAGTCGCTGTACCCGCCGGACAAGCCGCCCATCCCGCCATGGAACGCGGGTGTTGACGCGGACAAGGCGACCGACAAAGCGAACGAGCTCGTGCTGCCGGACGGACGTCGGCCGTAGAAGGCCCGTGACAAGTGAGAAGGCAGAAGGCAGAAGTTAGAAATGAGCAGGCGCGGTCCGACGTGTCGGAGATCTTGATCTTCTCTTCTGACTTCTAACTTCTGACTTCTAACTTGTTATCGCAGCTCCTCCTAGCCCTGCGCGCTGGTCATCGCGCTCGGCCAGATCATCGGGCGGCTCTTTCGGCGAATCGGCCAGCCGCCGGTCATCGGCGAGGTCGATCGCCGGCATCGTGCTCGGTCCATCGCTCCTCGGGTGGATCTGGCCGCACGCCTACGCGTTCGTCCTGCCGGCATCGGTCGCGCCGCTTCTTGGCGCCGTGGCGCAGCTCGGCGTCATCCTGTACATGTTCCTGGTCGGCCTCGAGCTGAACCCGGCGCGCCTGCGGCGCGGCTCGGCGCGACCGTGGCCATTTCGAACGCCAGCATCATCGTGCCGTTCGCGCTCGGCGTCGCGCTGGCGTTCTCGCTGTATCCGCGCCTGTCGACGAGCGACGTCCCGTTCCTGAACTTCGCGCTGTTCATCGGCGTGGCGATGTCGATCACCGCGTTCCCGGTGCTGGCGCGGATCCTGTCGGACCTGCGCATGACGCACACGGACCTCGGCGCCCTGGCGCTCGCGTGCGCCGCGATCGACGACGTCACGGCCTGGTGTCTGCTGGCGTTCGTCGTCGGCGTGGTGAATGCGACGTCGGGCGGACTGCTCGGTGTCGCGCTGCCGACGCTCGGGTTCATCGCCGTGATGTTTGCGGTGGTCCGGCCGGTCGTCGGGCGATGGCTGGGGCGGCGGCGACCGCGGAGCCGACGCCGGCGGTGATGGCCACGCTGCTGATCGCGGTGCTCCTGTCCGCGTTCACGACCGAGGCGATCGGCGTGCACGCGATCTTCGGCGCGTTCCTGTTCGGCGCCATCATTCCGCACGACAGCCGCCTCGGCGGTCGTGCTGCACGAGCGATTTGGTCCGCTCGTCACGCTTCTGCTTCTGCCGGCGTTCTTCGCGTTCACGGGCATGCGGACGGAGATCGGCCTGCTCTCGACGGCCGCCGACTGGGCGGTGTGCGCGGCCATCATCGCCGTCGCCGTCGCCGGCAAGTTCGGCGCCGTCACGCTCGTCGGCCGAATCACCGGCCTGGCGTGGCGTCAGGCGGCCCAGCTCGGGACGTTGATGAACACGCGCGGCCTCATGGAGCTCATCGTGCTCAACGTCGGCCTCGAGCTCGGCGTCATCTCGCCGCGGCTCTTCACGATGTTCGTGATCATGGCGCTCGTCACGACGATGGCGACGACGCCGATTCTGAGAATTCTCGCCGGTACGACGGGAAAGACTGGTACGGCAGATCCATCGTAGCCGCTGACGTTTCGAAGGCTTTCCGGCGTCAGTCACGGTTCCGCTGCCAGCCAACTCCCACCGAGACCACGACGGACGGCGCGTACCGACGGTTGACCGTCGTGGTGCTGCCAGACGTCGAATAGAGATAGGTTTCCGACGTGGCCCGGTAGAAGGGCAGGACGACGTTGGCCTCGACAAAGACGCGGCGGCTGCTCGCGCGCGACACTCTGTACCCGGCCGTCAGCTCCCCCTGGAGGCCGCTGCCGTGGAAGCTCGATCGATACTCGCCGCTGCCATCATCGCTCCCGCCTCGGTCGAACGTCATGAAGCCCCAGCTCAGGCCGGCGCCGACGTAACGGGCTCGCGTTGGCCGTGGGTTTCAACAGGCGGACCGCCTGCAGCTTCAAAAGTGCACCGGCCGACGCGTCGCCCGACAACTCGGAGCTTCCGAGTTGCAAATTCAGGAACGAGATATCCAGCGCGATGGCATCGTGCTCATAGCGGTAACCAAACCCGAACCCTGGGGTACCGTAGGCGCGATCGCCGAACAGACCTCCATACCCGAGCCGCGCGTAGCCGACACGATCGCTATGTACGCGGTTGGCAGACGTCTGGGCGGCCGTGACGTTGGTGCGATCGATGACGTTGAATCCGGCCATCGGCCGGCCGCTGACGAGGGATCGCACCATCTGGTTGTAGAGCGCCGGCAGGTCGCTCAGCCCGCGCGCTGTCGCTTCGCGCGTCTGGTCGCCGCCGGACAGGATGACGAACACGTGCTCACCCAGTCTGATGTGAGCCAGCGTGTACCGGCTGGCGCAGCCGGTGGCCACGACCCGCCGCCCTGTAAGTTCGAACTGCCTGGCGAGGACGAGCAGCGCGCCCGTCCGGTCCTCCGGCGTCAGCATGTCGCGGGTTTCGTCCATCGCGAGGCACACCTCTACGCCGGCCCGGGCGGCCTGCGCGCTGGCGGGCTGTGCCACCATCGCGATCGAGCTGGCACTCAAAGTCAGGGCGAAAAGACACTGCCGCATACGCACCTCCCGTGAGCGCCCATGGTGAGCGAACGGGCCGGGCGAGTCCTGATCGAAGCCCTGAAATACTCTGAAACGTGCGTCAGGCGGCGCGCGAGCGAAGTGTGGAGAGCGCCGCAGCCCACTCCACCGGGTGGGTCGCGACCTGGAGGAGGGGCTCCACGGGAAGCGTCCAACCGGCGCTGCTTCCCGGCGGCGCCGCCTGGAGTGCCGCCGACACATCCGCTGCGGCCTCCGCGTGCCGCCCCGCCAACACGCGCACGACGGCGGTGACCATCGCCACCTCGACATGTCGTTCGTACATCCGGAGTGTCGCCAATCGCCCGTCGAGCCTCGATTGAATCGCCACCCGTCGGCCGCGGTCTGCAACGACGGTCATGGCGGCGAGCACCAGCGGGTGTCCCGGAACACGCTGGAGTGCGTGTTCGAATGCGGCTGCGGCCTCGGCCGTCCGCGACTGTCCTAGTCGCACGGCGCCGATGGCGCACCAGGTGTTGGCTGCAGCCTGACGTGTGTAGATGTGGCCGACGGCCTCGGCCGCCAGTTCGCGATCGAACGCGACCTCGGCGGCGGTGATGTCGTCGGTCGCGAGTGCGACGAGTCCCCAGAGCAGATGCAGGCCGACGCCGCCGAATCGATCGCCGTCCTGCAGCTGGTCCTGCGCCGCCGCACCCGTCGCGAGCGCCCGTCGAGCGTCGTCGAATGCCTGCCGGGCGATGTGGACGGTTCCCGCCAGCCAGTGGGCGAGCGCCAGCCTGGGTAGAAGTCGCAGCGCGCGATCCGCCGCGCGCAGGCGTTCTTCGCCCCACGCGGAGTAGGCGACACGCAGATAGTGGCGCCAGTTGTCTGGCTCGAGCGCGAGAGCGTGGCGGCCGGCCGCAACCGCTTCGGTGCCGGCGCCCGTTCGCGAGAGCACGAAGCCAAGCGTGGCCCACGCCTCGCCGTACGCGGGGTCGAGCCGGCACGCTTCGCGGGCGTGATGGACAGCCGCCACGAGCGCCGCGGCATCCGGCGCGTCGTCGGCGCGGGTCGAGTCGAACGCGAACGCGAGCGCGTTCGCCAGACCGACGTGTCCCGGCGCATAGTCAGGAGCGCCCGCGACGAGATCGCCGAACGCGGCACGCGCCTGTGACACCGCGTCCCACCTCAACGTTTCCACTGCGGCTCGACCCTCCACGAAGATGCGGTACGGGGCGAGCACGGCATCGAGCGCGGCGTCGCTCTGACGGGCGACGAGGCGCGTCACCGGCGTGTTGAACCGGTAGCCGCGGCGCGCGAGCGTCTCGATGTACGGCGAGCCATCCGGCGCCGCTCCCAGCAAACGTCGGACGCCTGAGATGGCCTGTTCCAGGCTGTTGTCGCCGACCGCCACATTCTTCCAGGCCGCCTGGATCAAGGCATCCTTCGAGACAATCTGGCCGGACCGAGATACAAGGAAAAGCAGAATGTCGATCTGGCGATCCGAGACGGCCACAGGCTCGGGCCCACTGACCAGCCGGCGCGCGCCCTCGTCCAGCTGGAACGGTCCGAACGCGTAAATCGGTCCGGTCTTCACAAGCGGATTGTAGACGGTGCCGGGCGGCACTGGCGTCGCCGTCGATCACCTGGCATCCGTCCCACGCCGCCCGCGCCCTGACACGGTCAATCCAGCGTCCAAAGTGCGATCGCGGACGTGTCCTTGATGAAGAACCGATTGCCTCGGATAGTCGCCTGGAGCGTCCTGTCGCGCGACGAGGGTCGGCGCGGTCACGAGCATGAGCAAGAGAACGTGGCGTCCTCGCATGCGCATCAGGGCAGCAGAAACAATGACGGCTCTGTCGGAGCGCTTCACAGTTTGCGCGATCGATACACTTCAGTCTCGTACACGAGGGTCACGAGGCCATCACCGTCAGCGTGAACCTGTCCAGAGCTCGTGCAGGAGTTCTCGTAGCCGTTCTGCGGCCGGTCCGTCCGTCGGACAGTAGGATGCGCTTCGTGCTCGCCCGATGAGCCCCTCGAGGTCGAGGCGCTGGCGATATGGAAAGTTCGTTCGTTCGACCGGCGCGAACAGACCGCTTCGGGCGACCACATCCGGGTCGAATGCCATTCGTTCGATGCTCGACTCGCCGCCGACCTCGGCGATCGCCCGGCGATATCCCTCCGTCAGCGCATCGGTCTTGCTTCGACGGTTCCACATGATTGCCAGCCGGCCGCGCGGTTTGAGGATGCGAGCACACTCGACCAGCGTGTCCGCGGCGTGAAACCAGTGAAACGACTGGGCGGACAGCACCAGGTCGACCACGTGCGACTTCAGTCCGGTGGCTTCGGCCCGGCCCGCAACGAACCTGACATTCGCGTGCGGCGCCGCGGCCTCTCGCATTCCGGGGGACGGTTCAATCGCGACGACCCGGACGCCGCGGTCACCGAGGAGACGAGCGGAGATGCCAGTGCCCGCGCCGAGATCCGCAGCGACCAGATCCGCCGCTGGGCCAAGCCCGCTCAGGATAGTGTCAATCGCCCCGGGCGGATAGGTTGGCCGGTATTTCACATAGTCGCCGGCGCGATCGTTGAAGCGCGTCGCCGATTCGATGTTGGTCTGACTGGCCATGACCTGACTTACTCGCCAACGAATCGGCCATCGGCTGACTTGATGAAGGATCGCGTGATCGGAACCAGGGCGCGCCAGCTCCCATCGTCGACCGAACCGATCGCGCGAACATTGCCGCCCTTCGGTCCATCCCAGACCACCTGAATCTCGAGCTGATAGACGGTCGAGTTCTGCCCGGTGCGCTCGGAGACGATCGGGCCCTGATCGATCCGGGCCGCCAGCTCCGCGTAGGACTCCCCACGGAACGCGTTCAGTTCCTGCTCCAGTACGCGAAGGGCCTCTTCCTTGTTCATGAGGTCACTCAGATAGACTCTCACGCCATGCAGCGACTTGGCACTGGCTACATTACCTATGGCGAAGACGTGGACGCACTCCATTTCGACTGGGGTGTCATCAAGATCCTGAGCGAACCTCAGGTGACCAACGCGGATCGTTTCAGCTTCGGCGTGGTCATCCTCGAGCCCGGTAAGGGACACGATCGTCACAATCATCCCGGGTCTGAGGAAATCATCTTCGTCGTGTCCGGCGAGGGCGAGCAGATGGTGGACGATGCGCCCGCCGTGCACGTGCGTCCGGGGGCATCGATCTACATCCCCGAGGGCGTTTTCCATTCCACGCTGAATACCGGCTGGGAGCCATTGCGGCTCGTCGTGGTGTACGCGCCGGCGGGCCCCGAACGGCTGTTGCGCGAGATTCCTGGCTGCAAGATCACTCCGGCCTGAGGTCCGATCGGCGGCTGCCGGTGTCCAACCTGTTGACTCGATGGACACCGACTCCGTTGAGGACGATGCTGCCGACGGGCGTCAGCCCGGCGCTCTCGAGCTGCTGCAGATCCTTCCGATCGTGTTCGCTGAGCTGCCCGCCGCGACGATCGGTGCCATAGCGCAGCAATCTACTGGCTGGTTCTTGTTCTGGCGAGAACCGGCGCTCCCGAAGCTGAGGGAGTTGGACCCGCGGGTCACTGCTGAGTCTCACGAAGGGTCAGTGCCACTTCGTAAGCGGGGACAGACCCCTCATCCAAAACAGTAAATCGTGCCGTTCTGTGAGGCGATGACGACGCCGACCGGCGGCAATGGCGGGCGACGAGGTGACCGCGCCGCCGGTGTCGAACTCCCACTGCTTCTCGCCGGTTTGCAGGTTGAGGATGTACAGACGGTTGTCGCTCGAACCGACGAACACGCGGTTGCCGGCGATGACCGGCGACGAATCCACGCGCGCACGGGTGGCGAACTCCCAGGCCTGCTTACCCGAGGCAGGATCGAAGGCGCGGACGAGCTTGTCGCGGCCGCCGATCACCAGCCGGCCCGCCGACAACGCGCCGGACGAGTAGAACGGAAACTGCCGCGCCGGATCGGAGAAGCGCCAGAGAATCTTGCGGCCGGCGATGTCGAGCGCCATCACCTCGTTCTCGAACGTCCCGAAATACGCGCGGCCGTTCGCCACGACGGGCGACGCGCCCGTGTAGGCGCCGATCGTGATCTCGTACGCCTGCTTGCCGTCGGCGATGCGAATGGCGCGGAACGTCGCATCGCAGCCCGCGATGAAAGCGACGTCCCCGAGCACGGCAGGTGTCGCATGAACAGGCCCTTGCGGTCTCGAACTTCCAGCGAACCACGCCCGTCTTCGCGTCGAGGCCGTACAGGTGCGTATCGTAGGAGCCGATCAGGACGAGGTTGTTCACGACAACCGGCGACGACTTGATCTCGCCGCCGGCCTTGAACGTCCAGGCGCGCTTGCCGTCCGCCGCCGCCACTGCGTGCACGGTGCCGGCGAGGTCGCCGATGTACACGAGTCCGCCCGCGATCGCCGGCGACGATTCGCCGATCAGGTCACCGGTGGTGTACTTCCAGCGGAGCTTGCCCGAGGCGAGATCCAGTGCGACGAGATCGCCGTTGCCTGCCCCGACATAAACCACGCCGCCGGCAATGGCCGCCGACGACTCGATGATGTCGCCAGTGTCGTAGGTCCAGAGCAGCTTGAGCGTTGAAGGCGGCGCGCTCGGCGCCACCCCAGTCAGTTGTGGGTTGCCGCGAAACTGGCGCCATTCATCGGGAGCGACCGACTGTCGGCCAACAACCACCGCGCGGGCGGGCAAAAACCCAAGAGCTCCGATGAGGAGTGCGCGGCGGGAGACCATTTCGCGATCATTCACCGTTGGCTTGGGGCTTGGGGCTCAAGGCTTGGGCCGCGCAAACCCTTCGAACACCTCGAACTTTCGAACCCTTCGAACTCTCTTATTTCAGCGACAGCGCAAACAACTGGTTCCGGTTGTTCATGAACAGCACGCCGTGTGCCGGGACGGCCGTCGCGTAGACCGCGCTGCCCATGTTCATCTCGGCCAGTTGCTTCTTCTCTTTCCCGTGCTGCATCACGACGACGTCGCCGTCTTCGTCACCGAGGTAGACCTTGCCGTCCACGACCATCGGCGATCCCCAGACCGCGGCGAAGACGTCGTGCGTCCAGTACGGCTGGCCGGTGTTCGCGTCGAGGCAGTGGAGGAATCCGCTGAAGTCCGCGATGTAGACGAGACCGTCGGCGACCGCCGCCGTCGAGATCGACCGGCGGATCTTGTCGTAGTGCCACAGACGGCCCGGTCGTCGTGATGTCGCCCCGCTTGGTCGCGTCAATCGCGTAGAAGTGGCCGACGCCCTCGCCGTGCTCCGGATCCTGGCCGTTGCCGATGTAGACGCGATCGCCCACGATGACCGGCGTCGCGATGATCTCGTTACGCGTGCGGGGCCACTGCGCGTCCTTCGGGTTCGTGTCGAACTCCCAGAGCTTCTTGCCGCTCGCGGCCTCGTAGCCGCGCACCCAGCCGTCGCCCTGCGCCGACACCACCTGCACGACACCGCCGATCGTGCCCACGCTCGGCGTGGACCACTGGCCATGAAGGATGCGATCTTCGACCGAGTTGTCCTCCCACACGAGCTTGCCGGTGTCCTTGTTGATCGCGATGATCGACGGCGCGCGCGGCGACGGGATGTTCACGTGGCTTTCGTCGTGCCCGTTCGACGTGCTGACGAAAATCAAATCGTTCCAGACGACCGGCGAGGAGTTCGCGAGGTTGTGCGGATAGGCGCCGACCTCCTCCATCATGTCGAACGACCAGACGACATCGGCATCGTTGGGACCGCTCAGCGTTTCGCTGGTCACCGGGCCATCGTTTTCCTTGTCGCGAAAACCCTGAATGTCGAGCGCGAAAATCACCGCGCGGTTGCTCGTATAGAAGAGCCGGTCGCCCACGACGAGCGGCGACGCCGCCACGCCCTGGAACGGCCAGTCGTTCGCGCGGCCGGACTCGAGCTTCACGTGCGTGTGCTGCCACATGAACTCGCCGTCGGATTCACGGAAGGCCATCAGCACGCCGCGGTCGCCGCCCTGCTTCGGATCGCGCATCAGCTCGTTGTTCGTGCCGGCGAACACCATGCCGCCCGCCACGACGGGATTGCCGTAGCTCTGCGATCCGAGCTCAGCCACCCATTTCACGTTCTTCTTCGTCTTGACGTCCCACTCGGTCGGCAGGCCCTTCATGTTCGAGACCATGTTCCGGTCCGGCGTGCCGCCCCACATCGGCCAGTCGCCAGTCCCGGGATCGGAGGCCAGCACGAGCGTGGACGAATTCATCGACACCAAGCCGGACACGAGCAGGACGGCTGCAGTGGACAAGGAGAAGCGAGAGGATGTCATTTGTTATTGGTTATTGGTTATTGGCTATTTGCTGATTGGCCATTTGCCATTGGTTATCTGCACCGCACCAGAACCAGGAACGGCGGAACGGGGAACGGGGAACCAGGGAACGACGTCGTCATTGATTCGCCGTGACCTTGAAGTTGTCGTAGTAAGCGCCGAACTGGGCGTCGATGAAGAGGCCCGGCGCGCCCTGGCGGTTGCCGATCGGGTCGGTCTTGTCGATGAGCCACGTCGCGGGTTCGGGTTGCCCGACGGCCCACGCCTTCCCCTGGATCCGCACCGCGCCGTTGGCCGCGTTCGCGACCCGGAGCTTCAGCCGGTACCAGGTATCAGGCTTCCAGGCGAACGGCACGGTGACCGTCCGCGTCGTTTCCGGCTCCCACGGCTCCAACTTGAGTCTTTGCGACGTGCCGTAGAGCACGAGCGAGTAGCGTTGCGCCGTGATGCCGACGTCGCCCATCTGCCGGCGGCGTTCGACGCTGCGCACGTCCGACTCGAACGTGTAGTTGGAGAGGTTGGTCGGTCCGAAGAACACACGCGCGCGCTTGAAGATCGTGTCGAGCGCTTCCTTGTGCAACACCTTCTGCCCATCGAGCGTCGCGACCACGAGCCGGTTCGTCGTGGTGCTCACCCAGCCGGCGGGCGCGGCGCCGTCGGCGTACGACTCGAAGGTCTCCTCGAAGGGAAGCGGCTCTCGTCACGCGCACCCGCGCCTGGCCCGAGATGGACCCGACGGTGGCGCGGACCATGCCCGCCTGATCGACCGCGTCGGCCGCAATCGTCAGCGCGCCGTTGTTGACCGTGCCCGCGGACGCCTTCGAGCGACCACACGGCCGGATTCCTCGCGAAGCAGGCGTCCGCGCGCGTCGAACAGCCGCGCCTTGAGCGCCACCTTCTGGCCGGGCGCCGCCACGATCTCCGTGGGCGACACCTGCACGTGAGCGGGTGCGCCTTCACCGGCGGCCACCGGCGTGTCCACGGCGTAGCCGGTCAGCGAACGCGCCGCTTTCGGACCGATCGCGTAGACCGCGTCGCTCGACACAAAGAAGATGCGGCCGCGCGAGATCGCCGCGCCACCAAGGACCTGCTCCGGCGTGCCTTCTGATCCGCAGCAGCTGTTGGTGCTGTCGGGCAGCGTGACCGCGCTGAGGATCTCACCGCGGTCCGCGTGCGGACGAATGATGAAGAACTTGCCGTTGTCCGTGCCGACGTAGATTTTGCCGTCGGCCATCACCGGCGGCGCCTTCTGTGCGACCGAGAGCGCGAGCGACCAGAGCTCCTTGCCGGTTTCCGTGTCGTAGGCGCGCAGGGTCGAGCTGTTGTCCAACTGGTACAGGCGCGTGCCATCCACGATCGGCGACGAGTATCCGAACTCGATGCCCTTGTTCGCCCATTTCGTCGTCTTGATGTCGCCGGTGGCCGCGCCGTCGATGGCCGCAACGAGCCCGAGCTCGTTCGTGTCGAGGTTCTCGTCGCCGTGTGAAACGAACACCGTGTTGCCGCTGACGGCGACGCCGGTGTTGATCGCGCGCTTGGCCGCGATGTAGCTCCAGACTTTCTCGCCCGTCTGCGGTCTGATGGCGTGAATCGCGCCGTCACCGAGTCCGGCGATCAGCAGGCGCGCGCCATTGATCGTGGCGATGAGCGGCGACGCGTACGCCGTGTCGTACGGCCGCCCCCCGGGATTGGAGATGTAGACGATGTCGCCCGTCCGTTTGTCGAGCGCGACGAACCGGTGCGCGCGCGTGCCGTGCACGCCCCAGTTCGAAATCGCGGCGCTCACGATCACCAGATCGCCGTCGACGAGCGGAGACATCGTCCGGCCGCCGTGCGTCGTGAACGCGGCGAACTCCTCGCCGAGCGATCGGTCCCACAAGAGCTTGCCGTCGCGGCTGAGCGCGATGACCTGCGCGCCGCCACTGAGCGCGTAGATATTGCCGGTCTCCGGATCGGCCGCGGGCGATGCCCACGCGATGCGGTGCGGCGGCACGTCGCTCTGAAACAGGTTGTACTTGTATTCCCAGATCGTCCGGCCGGTGTCCGCGTCGAGCGCCATCACGCGCTCCTGCAAACGGTCGCCGCGAGCGGAGGGGTTCTGCACGTAGACCCGATTGCCCATGACGATGGGCGCCGAGCGCCCACCGTACGGCACCCGCCAGAGAAAGTTCTCGCCGTTCAACGCCCAGCGATCGATGAGGCCGGTCTCTTTCGAAATCCCGTCGCGGTTGGGACCGCGCATCTCGGGCCAGTCCCCGAGCGCCACGCGCCGTGCGACCTGTGGAGCCTGCGCGGACATCGAGGCCGCGAGGCCGATCGCGATCACCAGAATGCTGGGGCTTGATCCTCTTCATGATCTCTTCATGTCTCCGACTCTTCACGTGACCGACTCCGGAGATGATGGGAGTTCCAGTGGCCGAACCTGTATCCTAGCCCGGATCGTTCATGAGGGTCATCAGCGCCATCGTCATCGCGCTTGCGCTCACGATCGTCGTCCGCGCGCAGGCTCCTGCCATCACGGATTGGCCGCAATGGCGCGGCCCGGAACGTAATGGGCTGTCGCGCGAAGTCGGCCTCGCGCGCGAGTGGCCAGCGACCGGACCGCCGGTGCTCTGGACGACGACTGGGCTCGGCGCTGGGTACGGCACGGTCGCCGTTGCGGGCAACCGCGTGTTCGTCCAGTCGCTTCGCAACGGCCGAAGCACGGTGCACGCGATCAACGCCGCCGACGGCAAGTACATCTGGTCGAAGAATCTCGGACCCGGCGTGACCAACGATCGCGGCTCGGGCCCGCGCGGGACGCCGACCGTGGATGGTGATCGACTCTATGTCCTCACCGAGGGCGGCGAGTTGGTCTGCCTTCTCGCCGCCGACGCGACGGTCGTCTGGCAGCGGAACATTCTTCGCGACTTCAACGGCAACAACATCAACTGGCTGATCAGTGAGTCACCGCTCGTCGATGGCGATCGCGTCATCGTGACGCCGGGCGGCCAGAAGGCCGGGATGGTGGCGCTCGACAAGATGTCCGGCAAGACGATCTGGGCCGCCGAAGGCCTGAGCGACGAAGCCGGCTACTCGTCCGCGGTCATCGTCGATATCCAGGGCGTGCGGGCGTACACCACGATCATGGCGTCCGCGGCCGTCGGCGTGCGGGCGACCGACGGCCGACTCTTGTGGCGGTACGCCACGCCGGCCAATAACACCGCCAACATCGCGACGCCGCTCGTGAGCGGTTCGCAGGTGTTCTATACCTCGGCGTATGGCACCGGCGGAGGGCTGGTCAACCTGCGACCGACCAACGGCGAGATTCGCGCCGAGGAGGTCTACTTCACGCGCGACATGCAGAATCACCACGGCGGCGTTCTCCTCATCGACGGCGTGTTGTATGGCTTCAGCAACGCCATCCTGACTGCGCTCGACTTTTCGTCGGGGAAGACGTTGTGGCGGCACCGGAGTGTCGGGAAAGGCGCGATCACCTATGCCGACGGGCGGTTGTACGTGCTCAGCGAAGACAACGTCGTCGGCCTCGCCGAGGTCAGCGCCTCGGGGTATCGTGAAGTGGGACGTTTTCAGATTGCCGATCAGGGGCTTCCGTCGTGGGCCCATCCGGTTGTAAGCGGCAAGCGGCTATTCATTCGTAATCAGAACGTTCTGGCGGCCTACGACGTCCGAGCTCGTTAACGACCGGGACCTGGCCTGTCATGGAGACCAACGAGAATGCAGGGGAGCGGGAGCGTCGACTTGAAGCACATCGCGTGGATCATGGTTGCCCTGGGTTGGCCGTCCGGCCTTCAGGCGCAGACGCAAGCCCCAGTCGGCCCGGTGCAAATGCCTCCCGTGACGGTCACAGCGCAGAAGGAACCGGCCGACGTCCAGAAGCTTCCGGTCAGCGTGACGGCCGTCGGAGCTGACACGATCGTCAACGCGGGCGTCTCGGTTGTGAGCGACGCGGCCATCTACGCGCCAAACACGAACTTTACGGAGTTCACAGCCCGCAAGCTCAGCAACGCGACGTTTCGCGGCATCGGGTCCAGCCCGTCGAATCCGGGCATCACGACGCTCATCGACGGCGTTCCTCAGCTCAACACGAATTCATCGAACGTGACGCTCCTCGAGGTCGAGCAGATCGAGTTCGTGCGGGGACCGCAGAGCGCCTTGTACGGGCGGAATACGCTTGGCGGGATCGTGAACATCTCGACGAGGCGCCCGTCGCTCTCCGCCTGGAGCGGCACGGTGCACGTGCCGTTCGCCAGCGAGTCCGGTCGCGGCATCAAGGGCAACGTGGCCGGACCGCTCAAGAACGGGAAACTCGGCTTCGGCGCGGCGTTTGACTACGCGACGCGCGACGGGTTCACCACGAACAGCGTGACGTCCAACGACCTTGACTCGCGCGAAGCGTTCTCGGGCCGGGCGCAGGTCGTCTGGACGCCGTCGGACGCCTGGGAAACGCGCGTCATCGTGGCCGGTGAGCGCGCCCGGGACGGCGACTATGCGCTCGGCGATCTCGCGGCCCTGCGCGCCGATCCGTTCACCGTGGCCCGCGACTTCGAAGGCAAGACGGACCGCGACGTGTTGTCCACGACATTCACGACGCGCCGCCGCGGCGGCCGCGTGAATTTCTCGACCACGACGGGCGTCGTGAGCTGGGACACCCGCGATGTGACCGACCTCGACTACACGCCGTTGCCGCTCGTCCGCCGCGACAACAGCGAGAACGACCTGCAGTTCACGCACGAGTCTCGCTTTGCCTCCGCGCCGGCCGCGCCGGTTCGCATGTCGGACCACCTGTCAATGCAGTGGCAGGCCGGGGTATTCCTGTTCACCCAGAACTACGAACAGGACGCCATCAACAGCTATTCGCCTGGATCTGATCTCCCAAGTTCATCACTTCGGGCTCGATCAGCACCTTCCGAAGTCCGCGCTGGACGACGTCGGTCTTGGGTTGTTCGGGCAGGCGACGATGACATTTCGCGAGCGGCTGGATGTGACGCTCGGCGCGCGGTTCGACCAGGAATGGAAGGACGCGGACCTTCAGTCGTTCTTCGACCCGCCGCTCCCGTTCCTCCCGTCGAGCGTCGTCACGGCGGAGAAGAATTTCAACAATGTCTCGCCTCAGGCGGCCGTCGCGTTTCACGTGCAGCCGAACCGGACGATCTACGGGACGTTCAGCCAGGGCTTCAAGGCAGGCGGCTTCAACCCGTCATCGCCCGTTGGGGCCGAGGCCTACGGCGAGGAGCATACCTGGAACGCCGAGGGCGGATGGAAGTCGACCTGGGCCGGTGGCCGTGTGACTGCGAATGCCGCCGCCTTCTTTGTCGACTGGGACGACATTCAGCTGAACCTGCCCGATCTGAACGCGCCGGGCCAGTTCTACATTTCGAACGTCGGTGCGGCGACGAGCCGCGGCGTCGAGGTCGAGGTGTCCGCGCGGCCCCACGAGCACGTGTCCGTGTTCGGCGTCGCTCGGCTACACGCGGGCGCGGTTCAAGGACGGCAGCACGTCGGGTGGCGTGGACGTCGGCGGGAAGACGATACCCAACACGCCGAAGCAGACGGCCGTGATTGGTCTGGAGGTTGCGCGCCCGGTCAACCAGCGCCTGTCGATTGCTGGACGCGCCGAGTCGGTGTTCACCGGTGCGTTCGAATACAACAACGCGAATACCGCGCGTCAGGACGCCTACGCGCTCACGAATCTCCGCGCGATCGTTCGTGGCGAACGGCTGATTGTCGAGGCGTGGGTGCGGAACGTCTTCAATACGTTCTACGTGCCCGTGGCGTTCGAATACCCGGCTTTCGCGCCGTCGGGTTTCATCGGCGAAGCCGGCAAGCCGCGGACGTTCGGGGTGACGGTTGGAGTGGGATTTTGAGAAGTTAGAAGTGAGAAGGCAGAAGTCAGAAGCAATTGGGCGCTGCGGGAAGCGTCAATTCCACGTCTGACTTCTAACGTCTACTTGGCGAGCCGTTGGCTCGGGAGAGCCAAATGGCGAGCTGCTGGGCCGCTTCGGCCGGGGTCGTACCATAGAACGGCATGAGCGCGGTCGTCCGGCCGCTGCGCGCGAGGCCAGCTCGCCACCGGTCGCGTCCAACTGCATGGACTTCGATCACGTAGGGACGTCCCTTGATGGTCTCGTTGAACACGACGCGGTTCACAGCAGGTTTCAACGCCTCACTCACTGGTTGGTGCGCCGACGATTCTAGTGACTTGCCACCGTCACACAAGCGAAACAGCGTGCGAAGGCTGCACCACAATCGGGCGAAGCGTGTGATTCTCTCGGAACCCGCGCAAAAAGAATTGTGACGCGACAGGTCATGCACAGCCGATCCACGAACCGTCCACAGGTTTTCCACAGGCGACTTTCGTGGCGCTCCGTTTTCGGCCGTTACACGTTGATGGCGACGCTCATCGCGGCCGCCGGACCGTTGGCCGCGCAGGCGCCGTCGCCCTCCGCCACCTACCGCGTGTTCCTGAAGAACGGCGACGCCCTGCCGAGCTTCGGCGAAGCGGCGGTGGTTGCGGATCGCATTATCTTCAACCTCTCGATCGGCGGCAGTGACGGTCCGCTGACACTTCAGCTCATCAGTTTGCCGCTGCCTCTCATCGACATGGAGCGGACCAGCCGGTACGCCGACGCCATGCGAGCCGCGTTCTACGCGGCGACCCGCGGAGAGGCCGAGTACTCGGAGATGACCGCGGCACTTTCGCGGGATCTCGAGCAGTTGGCCAAAATTCAGGACCGGAAGCAGCAACTGGCCGTGGCGGACCAGCTGCGGTTGGGGCTGGTCGCCTGGCCGAGGAGTCACTTCTTCTATCGTGCGAACGACATCGAGAAGCTCGTCGGCCTGGTTGGTGACGTGATCAATGAGCTGAAGGTCGCGGTCGGTGAGAAGACATTTGCGCTGGAGCTGACGGCCGGCCCGCCGACGCCCCGGCGTGAGCCGCTGATGGTCGCGCCGAGACTGCGCGAGTCGATCACGTTGTCGCTCTCTGCCTCGTCCGTTGCCGACATCGGTGAGGAGCGTCTGGCGATTCTCAAGTCCGCGGCGTCGATTACGCCGGCCGAAGACCGGGAGCTGGCCGGGACCGTCGCCAGGCGGCTCGAGCTCGAGATGAGCGCTGAGCGGTCCTACGCAGCGCTCGCCGCCGACATCCGGAAGCGCGCGCAAGCCGCGGAAGCGGCCGGCAACGCGACAGCCATCGACCGGTTGGAGACCGAACTGCTCGGCCGGGACCAGCAGTTTGGTTTCCGGCGGCCGAAGACGGTGCAGGATCTCATCGAAGAGCTGCGGGTCGCCCGCACGTCCGCCCTTGCTCGCCAAGGAGGTGCTGGCCAAGTACGCCGCCGTGCGACGCCGGCTGGTCGACTACGAAGTCGCCGCTCGCCCGGCCCTCTCGGCGCTCGACGGCCTGCGGCCGCTTCTGCAGTACTACCGCGAGTTTCGAGTGGTCTCGTTCGAACGAACCGTGGCGGCCGCCGAGCGGTTCGAGCGGTTGCGCGCCCAGCTCGAAAGGGTCACGCCTCCACCCGAAGCCAGCGCCATTCACGCCACGCTCATCAGCGCCCTTCGCATGGCTGTCGAGGCGACGGCGCGCCGGCGTGAGGCGGCCGCGACCAACGCGATGCCGACGATGCGCGCCGCTTCGTCGGCCGCGGCCGGTGCGCTTCTGCTCGGCGATCGCGCTCGCGACGACCTTGTGAACAGCCTCTGCCTGGGAGCACGCACCGCGAACTGTGGCCCGCGCCCCTGAACCAAAGGCTCCGACGCCCCAGTCACGCGTACTCGTTCGCGCCCGGGGACTCGCGGCCTTTCGCGGCGCGCTGGTCCGGCTCGCCCGGTCCGGGACCCCAATCGACGCCAGACGCCGTGCGGTGCTCGTGCCGACGCGCGCCGCCGGTGAGCTCCTCCGCCAGACCCTCGAACGGGCGGTATCAGACGAGGGAGGACGCGGCCTGATTCTGCCGGACCTGCTGACGCGGCAGGACTGGCTGGCCGTCCTCCATCGAGCCCTGCCCGACGGACGGCGCATGCTCTCGCGGATCGAGCGCGAGATCCTGCTCGGCCGCGCGATCGTCGAGGCGCAGGCGATTCATCCCGCGACGACGCTCGAAGAGCGAAGTCGGGCGAGACGGCTGGCTCGCGCCGCGCCCTGGCCTGGTGTCGGCCATGCTCGACTTCTACGACGAGCTGCGACGTCGCCTGCGTGGGACACGGCGGTTCGCGCGCGCGCTCTTCCGCGAGCTTGCGGTGGAGCGCGGTTCGGACCGCGGCAGCGAAAGCCTGATTCAGCAAACACGGCTGCTCGGATTCACGTTCCTGGCCTACGAGCGCGGCCTCGCCGCGACCGGTGGGCTGGACGAGCACGTCCTGCGAAACGCGCTGATCGCCGCGCAACCAGTTCTTCCGTTCGACCATCTCGTCATCGCCGTTGCCGATCATCCATCGGACCCGCGGGGCCTGTGGCCGGCGGACTTCGATCTCGTCGGCCGGCTTGCGCACCTCGCGCGGGTCGACGTCATCGTCACCGAGGAATCGCACGACGCTGGATTTCGCGATCGCATCGAGCAGCAGCTCCCCGGCATTGTCGAGGCCCGCGCGGACGACGTGTCGCGGGCGCCGGTGCTGGTCCGGCCGGCGGCGGACGGTTCAGCCCGTGTTCGTCTGTCGCGATCGCGAGGAGGAAGTGCGAGCGGTGGCGCGGGCCGTCCGCGCCGAGGCCGATCGTCGCGACGGGTCGCTCAGCGAGTCGGTCGCCATCGTGTTCCAGCGCCCGCTGCCGTACCTCTACCTGTCGCAGCAGGTACTGACAGACGCCAACGTGCCGTATCAGGCCTTCGATGCGCTGCCACTTGCGGCCGAGCCCTACGCGGCGTTGCTCGACGTGACGCTCGACGTCGCGCGCACCGCCGGAGCAGGGGAAACCGTCGCCGCCCTCAGCCGCTCCACGCTCCTCGATCTGTCGGCGGGCGAGAAACCTCTTGTCCACGCCGACATCGTCGTCGAGCTCGATCCGTTTCTGTCCGCGCCTGCGGCGTCCGACCAGGTTCGCGCGCTGGCGTCGTTCCTGAGGCGCCACGAGCGAACGCCACACGCGGCAGACGCCTGGCGCGAACGCCATCTTCGCGCGCGCGCGGCCGTGCTCGCGGCTCTCGAGGACCTTGCCGACGCGTTCGCGCGGCATGACGACCAGCCGCGTGGCGCCGACGCGCTCACGTCACTCATCCATCACACCATCGAAGCGCGCACGTTCTCGCCGCGCCAGGGCCACGCCGGCGTCCACCTGGTGGATGCCGTCTCGGCGCGTTTCGGCGAATTCGATCACGTCCACGTCGTGGGACTGGTCGAGACGGAATGGCCGGAGCGCGTGCGGCGAAGCATGTTCTACACCACCAGTCTGTTGAAGGCGCTGGGCTGGCCTCAGGCGGTGGACGAGATGCGCGCGCAACAGGCGACGTTCCGCGACCTGCTGCAGCTGGCCGCCAGGACCACGCGCCTCTCCGCGTTTCAACTCGAGGGCGACGCTATCGTCGGGCTCTCCCCGATGGTGGAGGCGATTCGATCGGCAGACGCGGTGGTGGCGCCGGCTCTGGCGCCGCGGCCGATTTTCGCGGATGAGATTCTCACGCGTGCGGCGGCGCCCGTTGGTCTCGACGCCGAACGAGATGGGTGGCTGACCGTCAGGCGCGCCCGGCCGGCACTGGCCGAACGCTCCTACGGAGGGTTCGTCGATCAGCAGCCGCCGCAGGCGTATCGGGTGAGTCGAGTGGACCGCTACGTGGACTGTCCGTTCAAGTATTTCGCGGAATCTGTCCTTCAGCTCGCGGAGGAGCGGGACGAAGCCGCAGGGATGACGCCGCTCGAGCGAGGATCTCTGCTGCATTCGCTCTTCGAGCGTTTCTATGGCGAATGGCAGCGACTCGGTCATGGCGCCATCACGCCGGCGTCGATGCCCGAGGCGCTCGCGCTCTTCGCGCGCTTGACCGAGGAGGCGCTCGCCGTGCTGCCTGCCGCCGATCGTGCGCTCGAGCGCACGCGGCTGCTCGGATCGATTGTCGGCATGGGTGTGGCCGAGCGGGTCTTCGAGCTCGAGGCCGACAGCGGCGTCGCGATCAAGGAGCGCCGGCTCGAAACGGTACTGAACGGTGTGTTCATGTTCGCGCGCGGCTTCGCAATGCGGGAGATCGCGATTCGCGGCAAGGCCGACCGCGTGGACGTACTCGCGGACGGTTCGATCGCGGTCGTGGACTACAAGTTGGGCCGGATGCCGGACACGAGGTCGTCCGTGCAGATCGCCGTGTACGCGCATTGCGCACGTCAGGCACTCGAGCAGGCCGACGGACGGATCCATCCCATCGCGTCCGCCATGTACCTGGCGTTCGGTGACGACCGCCGCCTCGAAGGTCCCATTGGAGGTCCGCAGGAGCCGGCGCAAATCGCCGTGGAAGCTCGGGCCGCCGAGTTCGCCGGGGCGGTCGAGCACATCGAGGCCGGAGAGTTCCCGCCACGTCCGAAACGGCCCACCGAATGTCAGTGGTGCGGATACGCGGGAGTCTGCCGCAAGGAATATCGAGCCGAGGTCGAGGATGCAGCCGAGCCTGTTTGATCTGGCCGACGGCCAACCACCCGGGAATTCCGGGCGAACCCGCCGAGCCCGTCGATCGCGCGGCGCGCGAGTTCGCGATCGATCCGGCCAACGACGTCGTGCTCGAGGCCTCGGCAGGGACCGGCAAGACTCGTGTCCTCGTCGATCGATATGTCCGCCTCATCGAAGCCGAGGTCGAGCCGCAGAACATCCTCGCGATCACGTTCACGCGCAAGGCCGCGGCCGAAATGCGGGAGCGAGTGCTCGCCGAACTGGCCAGGCGTGCCGCCGCCGGCTTCATCAAGCCGGCACGCTGGCGGAACCTGATGGAGCACGTCGGCGACATCCAGATCTCGACGATCGACGCGTTCTGTTTCTCACTGCTACGCGAGTTTCCGCTCGAGGCCGACGTCGATCCGGCGTTCGACGTCGCAGACGAAACCGAGATGGCGCGGTTCGCGCGCGAGGCAATGGACCGCACGCTACAGGTCGTTCGCGGACTCATCGCCGACGATGAGTCGGTGCGCCTGCTTCTCGCGCAGGTGAAGACGCCGACGCTCGTGCAGGCTGTCGGTTCGTTGCTCGACCGCCGGCATGTCGCGCTGCCGGCGATCGGCACGTTCGTCCGCCAGCACCCGGCCGCCGGAACTGCCGCGGACGTCGGGACACAATTCGTCCGGCGCATTCGGGACGCCATCGAAGGCTCGTCCCATCGCCAGGCGTTTCTCGCGGATGGTCCGGCCGGCGCGCCGCCGTTTCGGTGGCTCTCGGCCGACCTGTCGAGCGCTGGATGAGTTTCCGGCCCAGGATCCGGCCCGCGTCCAGCAGTTCCGCCGTCGTCTGGAGCGGTATTTCCTGACGAAGAGCGGCTCGCCACGGCAGCGAATCTCCAAGCCCATCCTTCCTGCACATTTCGCCAACCCGGACGCGCGCCGGCGCCACGAGGGCGCACTCGGTGCGCTGTCGCCGCTCGTTCACGACGCGCTCCAGACGCTCGATCGTGACGTCAACGTGCTTCTTGCTCGCGGACTTCTGCGGGTTGTTTCGATCGCGGCCCGGCAGTACGAACGGCTGCTGGCCGACAACGCGCTGATGGATTTCGCGGCGATGCTGGCGCGGTCGGTCGCGCTTCTCGAACGGCAGGAAGAGTTCGCCCGCAGCCGGCTCAAACTTCAGGCGCGCTATCACCACCTCCTGGTCGACGAGTTTCAGGACACGAGCCGCCTGCAATGGCGATTGATCGAACTGCTGATTGGCGCCTGGGGAGAAGGGGAGAGTGTGGCCGACGCGCCCACTTCCATCTTCATCGTCGGCGATCGAAAGCAGTCCATCTACCGGTTCCGGCATGCCGAGGTCACGCTGCTCGACGAAGCCGCCCGCCGTATTGGTGCGCTGAGGCCGGGCCGGCAGGTCCAGCAGTCGATCAGCCAGAGTTTCCGCGCCGTTCCCGAACTGCTCGCGTTCGTGAACACGCTCGCGCGGCCAGCTGCAGGGAAGCGAGGACCTCGCGGAGCGGTTTGCCTACCGCGATACGGATCGTTTTCCGGTCCCGGACGTGGCTCCGGGCGCGCGGCGCGACGGCGAGCCTGTCCTCGGCCTGGTCGCGACGGCCTCAATGGCCGAGTCGGCGGCGGCCGTGGCCGACGAGATCGCGCGACTCATTGCGACGGGCACCGTGCGCGATCGTTCGGGCGGGGCGAGAGCCGTCCAGCCGGATGACATCGCGATCCTGTTCCGGGCCCGCGCCGGGCACCAGTACTTCGAGGACGCCCTCGACGCGCGCGGCATCCGCACCTATGTCTACAAGGGGCTCGGATTCTTCGACGCGCCCGAAGTTCAGGACCTTCAGGCGTTGCTGCGGTATCTCGCCGCGCCCGATTCGGATCTGCGCGCCGCTGAACTGCTGCGGTCGCGCCTCATTCGTCTTTCCGACGTTGGGCTGGCCAGGCTGGCCCCGTCGTTTTCGCGGGCGCTTCGCAGTGCAAGCGCCACGACGTCAGTCGCGCTCAGCCCGGCCGACCAGGCCGTGCTGGAGCGCGCGCGGGCAAGTGTCGCGCGGTGGCTCGAGCTTGCGGACCGGGTTCCGCCGAGTGAGCTGGTCGACACCGTGCTCCGCGAGTCCGCGTACGCCTTCGAGCTCGGCGGGCGGCGACTGAATCAGGCGCGCGAGAACGTGAAGAAGGTGCGCGCGCTCGTCCGGCGTGTCGAAAGCCGCGGGTACGCGACGCTCGGCCGGCTTGCCCGGTACTTCGACACGCTGCGGGCCGGCGACGAGTCGAACGCGATCGTCGAGGCCGCCGGAGCGGTCAACTTGATGACGATGCACGCCGCCAAGGGGCTCGAGTTCCCGATCGTCTTCCTCGTGAACCTTCATCTGGCCGGCCGGGGGCGACCCGCCGGGTTTTCGGTCATCGAGCGCGGACCTGACGGAGAGCCGGAAGTCGCATTCAACACCACGGCGGCGACGAGGCTCGAGGAGCGGCGCGAAAACGAAGAGCTGCGCCGGTTGCTGTATGTCGCTGTGACTCGTGCTCGCGACCGGCTGTATTTCGCGGCGGAAGTCGATCAGCGCGGCCGGCTCCGGAAGAACGCGCGAAGCCTGGCCTTGTTGTTTCCGGACGGGTTGGCGGACGTGTTTTCGGTGCCGCGGCCACGCCGGATTCGACGGAAGTGCTTTGGGCGACCGAGCGAAGGGAGCAGCTTCGCGTTCAGGGTGTGCCGTTCAACCGCGCGCCAGACGTCGACCAGCCGGATGAGCGGGTGGAGGACGAAGCGCCAGTCACGGTGCCGGCGACCCTCATTGTTCCCGGACAGCGGTTTTCCGCAGCGTCCCTCCCTTCACAATCCGTAACGACCGTGGAGCGTGGAACGAGGAACGGGGAACGAGGAACGTCAGATGGGAACGGGGAACGGATCGTCTACTTGGCACGCTCGTCCATCGCCTCCTCCAGCGCCAGGAAGATCCGGAGGCCTCGGACGAAGCGTTGGCCTCGACGATCGCCCACCTCCTGACTCCTGACGAGCGCGTCGATGTCATCGACTTGACCGGTATTTCGGTGGCTGCAGCGCGGACCTACCGCGCGTTCAGCCTGCGGCCCGACGTCAGGGCGCTCCTCGAGAGCGGCGCGTGCTATTTCGAAGTGCCGTTCTCGTTCCAGCCGCGCCGGCCGGCCGGGTGACATCGTCCGCGGCGTGGTCGACTGCCTGATCGTCGGTCCGGACGGGTCCGCGACGGTCCTGGAGTTCAAGACCGGTGAGGCTCGCCCGGAGCATCAGGCCCAGGCGGCGCTCTACGGCGAGGCCATGAACGCGCTGCTGGGATTGACGACTGTGAGCGTCAATGTCCTTTATTCCTGAGAAATGGCGTCTTTCTTGCCGCGGTTCGGCCGAGGTATGCGATACACTTTGGTCGGGCCGAGACGGCAGCGGGGGTTTTGAGGCCACACCCGCGTGTTCGCGCGTCCGAGATGGAGTCGAGTTTGTCCCTCACGTGTCCGAATTGCGGAAATTCAGAGAATTTTCTCGTCAAGACCCTCCAGATGCATCTCTTGCGGGTCGCAGACGGGCAGTTGCAGCCACCCTCGGAAGAAGGTCGCCCCGCTTTGGTTGAGGTCCTGTGCGACGAATGTGACAGCACCGTCGATCTTGACGGGCTCGACGAGGACACGCGACGAGAGCTCCACATGACGCTCGGCGTCCGCTGAGCGCAGTGCGAGGCAGCCGTGCACGATCTTTTCGAAATTCTCGGGCTGCCGACCAATGCTCTAGCGCGGGAAGTCCGTCGGGCCTGCGCCCGTCGGCCCCGACGCCTTCACCCCGACTTCCACGACACGGGACCGGCGGCTGACGCCACTCGCGGCGTCACTGCTGACGGGCCGATCGCCGGGGGACGACCTCGCGATCGACTTCGTTGACGCATCCGCGTTCAGCGACAGCATCCAGGCCGCGTTCTTTGAAGATGGGGTCAGGTCTTGAATTGACGTACGCTGTCGCTGGTGTCAGAACTCCTGCGACACCGTACGTCAAATTCAAGACCTGACCCTTTTCATGCGCGTTCACTTTGACGTCCTCGGCTGGCTGCATGTCTCGGCTGGCGCGTTCGGTCTGCTGACCGGCGCGTCGCTGGGTGTCCTGGCGCTTGGCACCGCCGCTGCCCTCGCGGGCCGCGCCGATCGACGCGTCGCCGTCGCCCGCCGTCTGGTTCCTCTTCTTTTCCGGCGCGGTCTTCGCGATAGCCGGCGCGATCACAGTTCTGGTCGGCCGGGCGCTCGTTGGCCGGCGCCCCATCGGCCGATCGGCGGCGCTCGCGTTGGCGCTGCCGAGCCTGGTCGTGATTCCATTCGGCACCGCGCTCGCGGTCTACACGTTCTGGACGCTCCTCAACGACGACGCACGCCGCGCGTTTGGTGAGAACAGAGCGACGAGTCAGGCAAAGCTGCTCTTGACCTCTCTGATTCTCCTCTGTACCCCGGATAGAATCGTCAGATGAGCACTGTTACCGAGACGGTGGTCCTCGACGCGCTGCGCGTGGTGCGGGATCCCGATCTTCACAAAGACATCGTCGCCCTCGGATTCATCAAGGGGCTGCGTATCGATCGCGGCCGCGTCAGCTTTGCGATCGAGTTGACGACGCCCGCGTGCCCTGTCAAAGATCAAATGAAGGAGCAGGCGCGCGTCGCCGTCTCCGCTCTGCCGGGGGTGTCCAGCGTTGAGATCGAGATGACCGCCAGTGTGCGGGCGGTCGTGGCGCCCGATGCGGGCCGCGCGCCCGTCGAGGGCGTGAAAAACATCATTGCAGTCGGGGCGGGCAAGGGCGGCGTCGGCAAGAGCACCGTCGCCGTGAACCTCGCCGTCGCGCTTGCCGCCCGCGGCAGCCGCGTTGCGGTGCTCGACGGAGACTTGTACGGCCCGAACGTCCCCATCATGCTCGGGATCCAGACGCGGCTCGAGACCGACGGCGAGCGAATCGTGCCGGCCGAGAAGTACGGTCTGCAGGTCGTGTCGATGGCGTTCCTGACCGAGGACGATGCCCCGGTCATCTGGCGCGGTCCGATGCTGCACAAGATGATGGGAGAGTTCTTCCGCGGCGTGCGGTGGAACAACATCGACTATCTGCTGGTGGACATGCCACCCGGGACAGGCGACATCGCGCTCAGCCTCAGTCAGACCGTTCCGGTGGCCGGCGCGGTACTCGTGACGACGCCTCAGACGGTGTCGGTCGCGGACACGCGCCGGGCGGTGCACATGTACAGGAAGCTGAACATCGCCACGATCGGATTGATCGAGAACATGAGTCACTTCACGTGCCCGGATTGCGGGCGCGAGGCGGATCTGTTTGGTAAAGGCGGCGGGGAGGCCCTGGCCACTGAGCTGAGCGTACCGTTCCTTGGTCGCGTTCCCCTCTACGAGCCCGTCCGCAAGGGTGGGGATTCCGGCGTGCCGATCGTGATCGGCGAGCCCGGATCCGCGCCGGCGGTCGCGCTCATGGCTGCGGCCGAGCGCGTGGCGCAGCAGGTATCGATTGCGTCTTTCTCGCGGCGGACGATTCCGCTCGCCGAGGTCCACTGACGGCCGGTCCCGTGCTGCACGTTCCCTTCACGAAAGCCACGCTCGCCAACGGCCTCGAGGTCGTCGTCCACGAGGATCGGCGTGTGCCGCTTGTCGCGGTCAGCGTCTGGTACCACGTCGGGTCGAAGGACGAGCGGCGTGGGTTGACCGGATTGGCGCACCTCTTCGAGCACCTGATGTTCGAAGGATCCGAGCACCAGTCCGGCGGTTACTTCGGCCCGCTGCAGGAAGCCGGCGCGCTCCTGAACGGATCGACGAGCACCGACCGGACCAACTACTGGGAGCTCGTGCCGAAGAACGCGTTCCGGCTCGCTCTGTGGATGGAAGCGGATCGCATGGGATGGCTGCTGCCCGCGCTGTCCGCCGACCGCTTCGATACGCAGCGCGGCGTCGTCCTCAACGAGCGCCGGCAGAGCTACGAGAACCGTCCATACGGGCTCGCGCAGTTCGCGATCATGGAGGCCATGTTTCCGTCGTCGCATCCGTACAGCTGGCCGACGATCGGGCGGCCGGAGGATCTCGCGGCCGCGACGCTCGACGACGTGCGGACGTTCTTCGTGCGGTACTACCATCCCGGCAACGCGTCGCTCGCCATCGCGGGTGATGTGGGCGTCGATGAGGCGCTCGCCACCGTGGAGGAGTTCTTCGGCGAGATCCCGGCAGGCCCGGCGGTGACGCATGAACGGCCGGCCACGCCTGACGTGCAGCCACGCCGGCTCGTCCTCGAAGATCGCGTCGAGCTGCCGCGGCTCTATCTGTCGTGGCGATCGCCGGCGATGTTCTCGGACGGCGACGCTGAGCTTGACCTGTTCGGTGATCTCATCGGCAACGGTCGCAGTTCGCGCTTGTATCGCCGGCTGATCCACGACCGCCGGATCGCGGTCGAGCTCGCGGCCGGTCAGGCGTCGCGTGAGTGGGCGGGAACGTTTCAGGTGATTGCGTCGGCGGCGCCGGGCCACACACTCGACGAGCTCGAGACGGCGATACACGAAGAGATCGCTCGCTTCGCCGGCGACGGACCCACGACCGATGAGCTCGAGCGCGGCCGCGCTCAGGCCGAGTCGTCGTTCGTGCTGAGGTTGCAGTCTCTTGGCGGCTTCGGCGGCAAGGCCGATCAGCTCAACGCGTACAACGTCTATCTCGACTCGCCCGACAGCTTCGAGACCGACTTCGACCGGTACAGCCGGGCGACGGCCGACGACGTGCGGCAAACGGCCGCCGAATGGCTGGACCGTCGCAACGCCGTCGTGCTGTCCGTCGTTCCTGAGGGGCGCCGCGATCTGGCGGTGAGTGGCGCCGCCGAGGTTTCGTGGGGTGCCGAATGACGTCGGGCCGTTTTCAAATGCCCGCGCCCGACGCTTCGACGCCGGTGCGTTTTCCGGACGTCGTCCGCGACACGCTCGGCAACGGCCTCACGCGTGCGCGTCATTCCGCAGGACACCGTGCCGGTCGTGACGCTCGCCCTGATCATCCAGCGAGGCACGAGCGACGATCCGGCCGAGCATCACGGTCTCGCAAGCCTGACCGGTGACTTGCTGGACGAAGGTGCCGGATCGCGCGATGCCATCGAGGTATCCGAGGCATTTGGCCGCCTCGGTGCCGAGCTCGATCTGGACGTCGGGCCCGACGCGACCTCACTTGCCGTCACCACGCTCGCGCGCCATCTCGATGCCGTGCTCGACCTCGTCGCGGACATCGTGATTCGTCCGCGCCTCGAGGAACCGGATTTCCGTCGTGTGCGCGAGCTGCGAACCAGCCGGCTCCGTCAATTGAGCCGGCTGCCGGGCGCGGCTGCCGACCGCGCGATCGCGTCGGCGGTGTTCGCGGATCACCCGTACGGCCACGGTTCGCTCGGGACGACCGCGGCCCTCGCCGGCTTGACCGTCGATGACGCCCGCTCCTTCTGGTCGGCGATGTACTCACCGGGCGAGGCCGCGATCATTGCCGCGGGCGCCGTCGATCCCGATCGGGTGCAACGAAGTGTCGAGCGCGCGTTTGGCGTCTGGTCAGGCGCGTCGCCGCGCCCGTTCACGGCCGCGCCCGTCGCGGCAGTCGACCCGCGAATCCTTCTTGTGGATCGTCCCGGCGCGCCACAATGCGAGGTCCGCGTCGGCCACTTCGGTCCGCCGCGCCGCGTGGACGGGTACCACGCGATCGTGACCGTCAACGCGCTCGTCGGCGGACAGTTCACGAGCCGGATCAATCGTCGTCTTCGCGAAGAGAAGGGTGTGACCTACGGCGCGCGAAGCGCGTTCGATTTCCGGCGTGCCGCGGGTCTGTTTTCGTGCGAGACGAGCGTGCAGGCGGACCGGACCGCGGAGGCCGTCGAGGATATCCTCGCGGAGCTCGAGGATGTCCGTCGTGAAGGTGCCGTGGAGGATGATGAGCTCGATCGGGCCAAAGCGTCTCTCACGCGCGGTTACGTGCGGAGCTTCGAAACCGCCAGCCAGCTCGTGCGCGCCGCCGCTCTGCTCGTGACGTACGGTCTCGACGAGGGCACGTTCGACCGTTTCGTTCCCGGCGTCGATTCTTTGACGGCGGCTGATGTTGAGGCTGCCGCACGCAAGTTCATTCGCCCGGCTGATGCCACGGTGGTCGTCGTCGGCGATGCGTCACGGTGCCGCGACACGCTGGAAGTCCTCGGACGTCCGGTCGAGGCCGTGTCGCCGGAGTTCTAAATCTCGGGTACGACGGTACGACGGTACGACAGGTCCAAGGAACGGACTGGTGCTCGCCATCTTTCTTGGAGCTTCAAAGAAGCGACCGGCCGGGCAACTTCCGCTCCTCCTTTGCGTAATAAGACTTGATGGACAGAGGGTGACGCCCTCTGGATCATGTTTGACATAGACTGATCGATCTCATGGATGTCGCCCGCTGGAGCGTGAGCCTCATTGCCGCGATCGGCATGCTGGCGGCCACGCTCGCCGCGGCGACGATCTGGCTGCTCTTCACCAATCCGGTCGGTGGCGCCGAAGCCTTCTCTCAGGCCATGACCACCGGTGACGTCACCCCCTTCATGAAGGCCATCGGCAGCGTCATCGTCGGGGCCTTGCGCGACCTCTTCAAATACCTCTGAGCTGCGCTCGTGGCTCAATAACGCGAGCTGCCGCTGAGTTGCCACTCGCTGTGTGCCAGACCCTGAGCCCTGAGCCCGTAAGCCCTAAGCCCGTCAGAGTCTTGTCACCAAGAACTTCGTGAGCGCGTACCCGTCCAGGTACTTGAAGGGCGCCTTGCCGGTTGTGTAGTGGCCACATGGAAGGACCGTCGTTGTGTGCGGAACGTCGCGTCGGCGGAACTCGGCCACGAACTGGCGGGAGAGATCGACAGGAAAGCTGAGGTCGTAGCGCGCGTAGATCAGCCGGATCGCGCGATCGCGCACGCGATCGATGAACGGCCAGGGACTGATCGGCATCCAGCACTCGCGCAGATCGTCGAGCGAGATGTGTCCCTCGAGCCCGGCGCGGACGTGGCGCGTGGACAAGCCGCGCCAGACGACATCCGCGAAGTAGGGCGAGACGTGATTGAATGCGCCGGCGCGGATGCGCGAGTCGTGGGACATCGCGAGCATGGCCAGGCACGATCCGAGGCTCGTGCCCATGATGCCGATCCGTTCCATCCCCTGGGTCTCGAGCCAGTCCACGACGCCCCGCACGTCCAGCACCGCTTGCCGGTTGATTTGCGCCGTTCGCCCGACGTTGGGGCTGACAATCAAGTCCGCGCGCTCGAGCTCCGGCGGCTTGCGGCTGTCGTGATACGGCAGGCTGAGCCGCACGGCGGTCAGTCCGAAGCGAGCGAAGAGCCGGCAGAGGCCGACATGACCTCCGGGGTCGGCGTTCCACTGGGCCATGACCACGACGCCACGGCGAGGTCCCGAACGACGGCCCGGCGCCGGATGGAAGATCCGTGCGGCGACTGTGTTGTTGACCGTTTCGGGCGTGACGATCGCGCTCGGAAACCGCAGCACCTCGTCACGGACCTCGAACGGACCCGCTGGCGGTGCGGTATAGAACGCGTCCGACTCCGCCATGGCGGCACGCGACCACGCGAGCACGCGTTGAAGCGCCTCGCCGTCAGCGACTGGAGGACCGGCCTCCGCCGTCGGACGCCTACCGGGTTGGACATCGAGCCAGTTCAGGCCCCACTCGAACGGCCGGACACGGCGGTTCGTATCAACCGCCGCGAGCCGGCGTTCCCACGCGTGAACGAGACGACCGATCACTAGCGACAACACGCGCTCGCACGCGGCCGCGACGTCGAGCAGGCGCGGCGTGTCGCCGATCCGACCGACGAGTTGAAGGCCGACAGGCAAGCCGCGCGTCGGGATGGGGAGCGTGATCGCCGGATGTCCCGTCATGTTGAACGGCTGCGTGTGCTTGAGCATCGTGGCGCGGACGGTCACCTCAGCGCCGCCTGGTTCGAGCGCGACGGTCTCGGCGCCCAGTGGCGGCGCGACGATCGGCATCGTTGGCAAGACAAGGGCGTCAACGTCTTCGAGCAGCGCATCGACGGAAACCCGCAGGTCGTGTCGAAACGACTGGGCGGCAAGGTACGCGACCGCTGACGTTGTTCGCCCCATGCTGATCCGGCTACGCACGGACGGCGTGTAGTCCGCCGCACGGCTGTCGAGAAAAGCCGCGTGAACATCCGCGGCTTCGGGCAGGACGATGTCGACGTAGGCCTGGCTGATGCGGCCGGCGCCCAGCGAGTTCGGTCGCGACGACCTGCACGCCCGACGTCGCCAACGACCGGACTGCACGATCGAACACTTCGCGGACTGTGGGATCGAGCACATCGAAGTAGCCACCCAAGTGAGCCAGCCGGAGGCGGCCCGGTTCGACATCACGAATGGTGAATACGGGTCGATGCACGAGGACGGCGTAGAGCCAGGCCGCGTCCTGGACGGAGGAAGCGAGCGGACCGACATGGTCGAGCGATCCGCTGAGCGGCCAGACTCCGTCGGTCGGGACCTCGCCGAAAGCGGGCTTCAGACCGACCACACCGCAGGCCGCGCCAGGTACCCGAATCGAGCCGCCGGTATCGGTGCCGATCGACGCCAGGCCCATGCCGGTCGCGACGGCGGCCGCCGAGCCACCGCTCGAACCGCCGGCCGAACGCGAGTGGTCCATCGGATGGTGAACCGCGCCGTACGCGGACGCGTCGCTTGTCGTGCCGAAGGCGAACTCGTGAAGGTTGGTCCGGCCGATGATGATCGCGCCCGCCGCTTCGAGGCGTGTCACGGCCGTCGCGGTTCTGTCGGCGACGCGGTCATCGAGGACACGTGACGCCGCCGTCGTCACGGTGCCGGCGACGTCGATCAGGTCCTTCACCGAAATCGGAATGCCGTGCAGCGCGCCTCGCCAGATGCCCGCGGCGCGTTCCTCGTCGACGGTCCGGGCCTTCGCCCTGGCCGCGTCGGCGTCCACCGCCGTGAAGGCGTTGGTTCGCGCGCCGTGCGCGGCGATGGCCGCGAGGCTCAGTTCGACGAGTTCGACGGCTGTCGTGGTACCGGCCGCCAGGCGAGCCGACGCGGAGGCGATGCTGTTCGTACCGGAAATTGAGCCAGGCATTCAGTGACGACTATTCTACCGACGCTCGGAGGAGCCGCTAGTCGTACAGCAGAAACCGCCCGCGGATCTTCATGAACTCGCTGGTACTTGCGGTCCAGCCACCGGCGATCTCGGCCGGCGTCTCGCCCGAGGCGAGCGCCTCACGAAGACGCGGCGTTCCGTAGAGCAGGTCGATCGGTTGCCGAACGTACTCGTACTCGTACGGCGGATCGCGCCAGGCGAACTGCGTTGGGATCGGCGCGGCGGAAGGCGTCGATCAGTGCGACCGCCGACAGCACGGGCCGGAACGTCTCGCGATTCGTGACGTGAACCTGGCAGCCGCCGCAGGCCAGCCGCGCATGCTTGTGGAACGTCGGCTCGAACATGACAGGCCGGAAGTGCACACCAGGAAGCCGCTGCGCGTTGAGGGCGGCGGCAAACGGCTCCGGATCGACCCACGGCGCGCCCGCGAGCTCGAACGGTCGCGTCGTTCCCCGACCTTCCGACACGTTGGTGCCTTCGAACATCACCATGCCGGGATAGACCGTCGCGCTGTCGAGCGTCGGGATGTTCGGCGACGGCATCACCCACGGCAGCCCGGTCTCGTCGTGGTACATCGAGCGCCGCCAGTCCACCATGCGCACGATCTCGATCTTGGCGCCAATCCCGAAGTGCTCGTTGAAGAGCATCGCGAGTTCGCCGATCGTCATGCCATGGCGGAGCGGAATCGGGTACTCGCCGACAAACGAGGTGCAGCTCGGGTCGAGCACCGGTCCTTCGACGGCGACTCCGCCGACGGGGTTCGGCCGATCGCAGACGATCACCGGAAGCGACGACCGTTTCGCGGCGATCATGCAGTGGGCCATCGTGTAGATGTAGGTGTAGACGCGCGTGCCGACGTCCTGCAGATCGATGACGAGCGCGTCGAGGCCCGTCGAGCATTTCGGCCGACGGCTCACGAGTTTCGCTGTAGAGCGAATAGACGGGCACGCGGCGCCGCTCGTCGGTGACGTGCGGCGTCTCGATCATGTTGTCCTGCACGTCGGACCGGAACCCATGCTGCGGGCCGAAGATCGCGCCGACGCGGACGCCGGCCGCAGCCGCGCGATCGAGGACGTGCTGATATCCCATGGAAACCGACGAAGGATTGCAGACGATGCCGACCGTGCGGCCGCGCACGAGCTCCCGATCGAACAGGACGTCACTCCCTAGGGCGACAGACATAGACGCAGATCATAGCGGTTCAGGGTTCCGGGTTCCTGGTTCAGGGTTCTGGTTAACGCTGAGTTCGTGAACCAGCTGAACCTGAACCTGAACTCTGAACCTGAACCTGGAACCCGAACCCATGAACCCGGAACCGCTAGCGTCGTCTCCGTAATTTCCACGCTTCGACGAAGAAGGTAATGGCCATCCACAACGCGACGGCCGCAAACGGCCACGCGAGGGCCTTCGGCGCAAAGAAGCCCAGGGCCGCCATCGCGCCGAGGAGGAGGGCCGTGCCGATGACCGGTCCCGCTTCGAAGTCTTCGAGACGACGATTGCCTGTGACCGCGGCGCCGATGCTGCGACCGACGTCAGTCACGGCGCGCACGACCCGACGCGACGACCGGTAGCGGCGCGAGGCCCGGCGTGGCGCGTCGGCGGCGCGAGGCCGGCTGGTCGGGAGCCGGTACGTCTGGAGCACGATCTCGGTCGATCGCTCGAGGTCCTCGAGGTAGTGCGATTCGAGCTCCTTGGCGACGCCTTCGTCTTCGAGCGCGACGTCCAGCTCCCAGTTGCCGAGCCAGCTGTTGACGTTGAGGTTGGTCGATCCGATCCGCGCCCAACGTGAGTCGGCAATCGCGGTCTTCGCGTGCACCATCGTGCCGTTCCACTCGAAGATGCGGACGCCGGCCTCGAGCAGCGGACGGTAGAGCGACCGCGCAACCGGAACCGTCCAGCCGACGTCGCTGTACTGCGGCACGAGCAGCCGGACGTCCACGCCGTCGTGTGCGGCGCGGCGCAACGCCTCGATGTACGCCCCGGTGCCGATGAAGTAGGCGTCGGTCAGCCAGAGCGATCGCCGCGCGAGCGCGGTGACGAGCATGTCGAGCCGCAGCAGATTGCCGGTGAACGGTTCGGTCGGAATCAGCCGCAGGTTCACCGCGCCGCGAGGCGCTTCGTCCTGCGGGATCGCGACGTCGCCCGGGCGGCCGCCGGCGAGCCGCCAGCTCTCCGCAAACGATTCCTCCGCGTGCGCGACGGCCGGGCCCTTGATCTCGAGTGCCGGTGTCGCGCCACGGTTCGAGCTTCTTCTCGGGCCGTCCCTGCCACATCTGGCCGACGCAGAGACCCGAGACGAACGCGACGCCGCCGTCTACCGCGTCCCCGTCGACGCCATCAACAACGATGAGCTTCCGGTGATCGCGGCGCAGCCAGCCGAGCGCGCTCGACAAGCCCGGCGGGTTGAACGCGCGCACGTCGCCGCCCGCGCGAATCGAGCGGTGTGAACAGCCCGCGAATCGGGCCCGAGTCCGCAGCCGAACCAGTCGTAGATCACCCGTACGGCCACGCCCTGGCGCGCCTTCGTCCGCGAGCTCGGCCACGAAGCGCCGGCCCACGTCGTCGCGATGAACGATGTACATCTCGACATGAACTGACGTCTTCGCCGACGCGATCGCCTCGGCCCAGGCTGGGTAGTTCTCGGTCGCGTCTCGCAGCACCCGCGTGGCGTTGCCGCCGACAAGCGGCGCGCCGGCCGTCCGGCTGAACACCTGGTCGGCCATCGCGCGGAGCGTCAGCGGGTCGCGAGGCAGGGCGAGCAGGCGTTCGGGCGGCCTCGACGGCATGGCGAAAGGGTATGCCAGGCGACGGGCTTAAGGCTTATGGCTCAAGGCTTAAGGCCAGCTTCGGCCCTCGGAACCTGGCCCACGCCCTAAGCCCGGGCCTCGCGGCGATTCGAAGTATTTACATCCGCGTCGCGCCCCTTGGCCGTATACTTACCCGAGAGGCTCCTCCCTATATGCGCGGAGATTCGATCCGGGATCTCTATGCCAAGACATTGGCCCTGCTTGGGACTAGGCGTCCTGGCCGGGACCGGTGCGCTCGTGGACTACTGGCCGTCCGGGGTGCGTCTGCCCGCGGTCGAGTCCAGCTTCACTCAGCCTGAGTTCTCGCTCGCGCTCGCCGTTCCCGACCAGCCGTTCGAGCCCGAGGTACGCGTCGCGTCAGCGCCGCCGCGTCTGCCACCGCGGCCGATCGGCTCTGCCGGTGGTCGACCTCGCCACGCTGATTCCGGGAGCGACTGAGCTCGTATTCCCTGAGGCGCTCAACGGCGACGTGATTCAGACCGTCGCGCTCTCGCGTCCCGTCGGTTCTCGTTCCTGTGGCGTTCGCGCAGGAAGATTCGTGGGCCCGATCGGCGAGGAAGTCTCGCTGTCCGAGCCGCCGCTCCTTGGACCGAGTCGGCGCTCGCGATGTCCTCGGCACCCGTCGCACTCTCCGAGGCTGACGACCACGGCCTGATTGCGGGCGTCGTGAAAGCGACGAAGTCGTCCCTCGTGCTCACCGGTCGAAAGACCGGCGCGTCGATCATGGGCGCGTTCCGCGTCGTGAGCGGCGCCGTTCGGAAAGCTCTTCCTAACTAGCTCAGCTCTCGCTCGTTCGCTCAACTCCAACAAGCGAAAAAGAAAGCATGCCGCAGCTCGTTCCTGGTACCTGTCGTACCTGTCGTACCTGTCGTACACGTGATCTTCAAGCCATCGCCCTCATGACGTCCGAGCGCGTGAGGATGAACGTCTGGTCTGACTTGAAATCCCGTACAAGAAGCGCAGGATTGTCCGGCGTGATCATCGCGGCGAGTGCTTCGATGCCTGTCGAGATGTCCACGAACGGGAACGCGGCCTGCATCACCGTGCCGACCGGCGCTGTTCGCGTGGCCGAGTCGCTCCGGAGCGCGGCATACAGGCACGCCTCGTTCACCGATCCGATCGACGCGCCCGTCGCGCGTCACAGGCATCTGCGAATACCCGGATTCGGTCATCACCTGCACCGCGCGCGCGACCGTGTCCGCGTAGTCCACGGTCACGAGCCGGTGCTCAGCGGTGGCTCGCCACGAGGTCACGCGCCGTGAGTCCCTTCTTTTCGAGGAAACCGCGGGCGCGCATCCACTCGTCGTTGAACATCTTGCCCAGGTAGCGCGTGCCGTGGTCGTGGAAGATGACGACGACCATGTCGTCGCGCGTGAAGTGGCGCGCGAGCTGCAGCAGGCCGGCCATCGCCGCGCCTGCCGAGTTGCCGGCGAAGATGCCTTCCTCGCGCGCGATGCGCCGCGTCATCACGGCCGCGTCCTTGTCGGTCACCTTCTCGAGGTGGTCGATCACGGCGAAGTCCACGTTCCCGGGCAGGAAATCCTCGCCGATGCCTTCCGTGATGTACGGGTAGATCTCGTTCTTGTCGAGCACCCCGGTGTCTTTGTATTTCTTGAGCGCGGACCCGTACGTGTCGATCCCCCAGACCTTGATGGCCGGGTTCTGTGCCTTCAGGAATCGGCCGACGCCTGAAATCGTGCCGCCCGTGCCGACGCCCGAGACCAGGTGCGTGACACGGCCGCCAGTCTGCCGCCAGATCTCCGGTCCTGTCTGCTCGTAGTGCGCCGCCGTGTTCGACAGGTTGTCGTACTGGCCGGCCTTCCAGGCGCCGGGCGTTTCTCGCGCGATCTGCGACGCGACCGAGTAGTACGAACGCGGATCGTCCGGTTCGACATCGGTGGGGCAGACGATGACCTCGGCGCCAAACGCACGGAGCGCGTCGATCTTTTCCTTCGACTGCTTGTCGGTCGTCGTGAACACGCACCGGTAGCCTTTGACGACGGCCGCAATCGCGAGACCCATGCCGGTGTTTCCCGACGTGCCTTCGACGATCACGCCGCCCGGCTTCAGGTGACCGGCGCGCTCGGCGTCCTCGATCATCTTCAGGGCCATCCGGTCCTTGATCGAGTTGCCGGGATTGAACGTCTCGAGTTTTGCGAGGACGTCGGCGTCGGTCACGCCCCGCGTCAGCCGGTGAAGCCGGACGAGCGGCGTGTCTCCAATCGTCTCGAGGATGGTGTCGGAGATTCCGCGCGGCATAGAGCCATTATGAAGCCCGCGTCGGTCCTGCAGGTCCTTCTGGTCCTGGTGGCCTTGAGGTGAGTCCTTCACGTGCTGAAGGTGCCTCAGGTTCAGGGTGGAACAGGACCCATGCACCGAAGGCTCGCCCGAAGGACCGAGAGGACGAACAGGACCTGTGGACCGACGGATCGCTTACCGCGCCAGCCGCGTGCATGTAGAGCTCGCGCGGCCCGGTCTCGTCAGGCGCCTCAACACGCTCCAGGCCGAGCGCCGCGATGGCGAACTCGCGCTCGGCCGGCGTCACGCGGACACGGTCGATCACCACGTACCCGAGCGTCGGTGCGATCGATGAACGCGGGACCCGCGGCTGTCGCGGCCGCCAGGAGCTCGACGGACGGGACGCGTTCGTCGCCGAACTCAATCAGGGCGCGCGGTCACAGGCTCGTCGCGATACGCGCGTTTCGTGCGCTCGTCGATGCGCGAGACGTAGCCGCCGACGAGATCCTTGGTGTGGAACGTCTGGTAGAACTGCGAGGACGCACTCGAAATTGCCGAGCGACGAGAGACCATCGCGAATCCCGAACGGCAGCTCGAGGACCCGGAGGGGCCGCGGGTCGCGAGGCGACGACACGAAAGACGCCGGGGACGTCGGCGGCGAACATTGCCCGGGGCGCCGGCCAGAGTTCGATCGCAAGCGCGACGCCCACGATCGCCAGCACCGCCCGTCGTCGAGCCGGCCAGCGCCGGCCAATCGCGACCAGCGCAGCGGCGAAGAGCACGGTCAACCCGAGAAACACCACGACGCTGAAGCGCTGGGGCATCCGCGCTTCACCGACGATTGGCAGGTACCGGCCGATCGCCCACGGCGTCGGCAAGAACGTGCGGGCGCCGGCCACTTTCAGGAACGGGCCAACCGCGATTGACGCGAAACCCACGGTCAGTTGCGAGCCACATGCCCGTCGGGTCTGAAGCCGGCCCGCCGCCACGCCACGACGAGAACGCCGATCGCGACGTACGAAAGCGACGCGACGTTCTCGTCGAATCCGCCCGGTTGGCCCGCCAGCCAGTTCCGCACGAACGATGGCGCGAAGGGGTGATTCGGGTTGGGAATCAGAAAGGCGAGGAGATCGACGCCAGGTGCGCTCGACCGCCAGAGCACGGGCACGCTGACCAGTTGATCGCTGGCGGCCATCAACGTCAGGGCGTGGAACTCCGGCGCGAGCAGAATGGCCGCCGAGATCGACCATCGTGATTCCCAGCCCGAATGCCCGCTGGTGGAACGTCCGGCCGATGATATCCGAAGCCGCCACCGAAGAGCCGCGCGGAGAAGGAGCAGCACGGCCAGCGACAAGCATCGGCGTGTACAGCGTCCGCTTCGCGATCGCCAGACCGGCGGCCGTGACGAGAATCACGGCCAACATGCTGTCGATGATCCGCACAGCCCGGCGCGTTCGAGGCGTGCCCTCGATGCGCTCACACGCGACGAAGTCGGCCCGTCACGTAGAGGCCGAACAGCATGGCCGTGTACACGGCGTAGTACGGATCGCAATAGAACGCCCACGCGACGGTGGCGCCGGCGGCCGCCGCATCCCGCAGGCGGCCGTCTGACCAGGCTCGGTCGAGCCAGTACAGAAAGAAGGGCAATGGCGCTGCCGCTGCCAGGCTGAAATGCGATGCGCCGCGCGCCACAAGAAACGGTGACCATGCGAACATCAGGCCGGCCAGCCAGGCCTCGGCGACCCGGCCGGTGACCCGATGGGCCAGGAGGAACATGCCCAGTCCGGAGAGCGCGACATTGATGACGTAGACGATGTTGAAGGACGTGACGATGCCGGCGACCGATTGAAGCGGCATCGCGATGAGGTCGGCGAACACGGTGTAGTTGTGGAGCGCGAGGTTCGTCGGGACCGCCGACCGCCAGAATTTCGGTGGTCAGGAAGGGAGACTCGCCGAGTTCCAGCAGCCGGTGACGAAAGTGCCAGACGTTCCAGACGTACACGCCGGCATCGCCACCCGGCAGGCCGGTGATGTGCGTCGAGAAATGCAGCGCCAGCGGCCACGACTGAACCAGCGCGACACCGAGAAACGACAGCGCGGCGAGCGCCGTCAGCCGGTGAGGCAGTGCATCCATCTCGTGAATCCGTCCGAGGCAATTGCGATTCCCGCGATCGCGGCGACCGCCAGCCCGGTGACCGACCGCGCCGCCAGCATGCCGATCGCGAACGAGGCCATGGCCAGCACGAACGGCGCGGCCGCGAGATTCGCGCGCATCTGCAACCGGTGTCGCGATTCCCAGCGCGGCAAATCCCACCCAGGTCAGACCCCACCCGCCGAGCACCAGGAGCGCGGGATTTCGCGGGCGCCGCAGGATCCAGATCGCGCCAACACCGGCCGTGATGAGTGCGGGCACGCCGAACTCCATGCCGCATCAGTGCTCTGCCACCGGTCGGCCTTGACGGCGATGGGCGCGGCCATCGACCGCTCGTCGTTCGCGCCGTCGCCCGCCAGGACGCGATCCGCCGTCGCGCGATACACGGCGTGGAAGTGGGAGTAGTAGACGACGTACGAGACCGCGGCCGCGGTCACGACCATCGCGAGCACCCACACGCCGAGGCGTCTCGTCTCGCCCGAGCCACCGGCAATGAGGAACACCCCGACGGTCATCGCGAGCGGCACGCCCACCGACACCGTACTGAAGTGCGAGAGGTAGGCACCCGTCAGAGGTCCTGTCGCCGCGACGATTGCCCCAGGGCTGCGATGGCCCGACGCGGCCATCCACGCAACCAGCCCCATCGCCGCGCCGAAGAGACCTTGACCGTACAAATTGGTCAGGTTCGACGTGCAGAGCGCGTTCATCGGCGAGCGGGCGAACGGCCAGAGCAAGGCGAACGCGAGCGCGACGCCACGTTCCGGCCACGCGCGGCGAAGCGCGAAAGTACATCGCGACTCCCACGAGCGCGTCGGCGGCGATCGTGACGCCGCGCAGGAGGCGGACGCGATCGAGTCGGACGGGAAACCAGTCCCACAGCGGAAGAGCCGTCACATACAGCGCGATCGCGTACGGAAACTCGAAGAACGGCCGTGGCGTGATCGACGTGAAAAAATACTGACCGGCCACGACGTTTTGCGCGCGGTGCACCTGAAAGATGGAATCGGCGAGTGCGACGTTTGGGTGGCCGAACAGGGCGATCTTGAGCGCAGCCGCGATGAGCGTGATGCCGACCGCAATGCTCCAGTCGGGCGCGGCCACCGGTGCAGGCCACTGTCGGCGTGCGACAGTGACGATGGCGCCTGCCACGGCGATCCCGATCGCGATGTGGATCAGCCGGTCGGCATAATTTCCGAGAAACGCGCCGTCTCGCGTCAGGAGCCACACGTGGACCGCGCTGACGAGCGTGCCCGCCACAAGCGTCCAGACTGTCGGGAAGCCGCACGCCACCGCCACGGCCGCCGCGGCCATCGTCGCCAGGGCGGCGAGAAGCGCGACGTAAGGCGTTGGGCGCCAGCGCCCGTCCACGGGCTCGATGTCCACCCGTTCAACCACGACACCGAGCTCACGCCGGTCGCCCGGACCCGGGACGAACGTGTCCGACAGGTCGATTGCGACGACGAGCGTCGAGCGGTTGTCGGTCGGAACCTCGACCGCGTAGTCCTGTCGCGCGTTCGAGGTCTCGGTGCGCAGTCGGGGCACGGCGTCCACAGACACGATGAGATGTGGCGGCGGCTCGGTCGCGGCGCTGCGCCCGGCCCTGATCCGGAAACTGACGCGATAGGGACGCGTGCGATCGATGTTGGGCACGCGGATTTCGGCGTGACCGGAGGTCCACGAGAAATGACGGGACGGTGAGCTCTCAACCTCGGGACGGTGGAAGCCGCGTGTGGTGAACCAGCCGCGTTCGCGGCCGTTTGCGCTTCCGTCGCCGATCGGCCCCGAGAGCGGCACGGGCACCGCCAGGAGGGCCGCGCCATAGAGCATCGCGGCCGACAGAAGACCCGGCAGAACGACAAGGAGCGCGGACCGAAGGAAGCGAGATATCCGCATTCGCTCGAACGCCCGTTCGACACGCTGAGGGCGACCTGAGCATAGTCGAAGGTCGCGGGCCATCATATCGTTGAGCACCGTTGCCACGCCTGCCCTGGGCGGAGTGCGTGCCGAGCGGAGTCGAAGGGATAGAATGCCGGCCATGCCCGGGCCGGCCAGCTCGACCTCCGAACCCCGCACGCTCGTCAGCCATCCGGAACTTGCATCGCAGCGGTCGTTCCCGACGTTTCGATCCCTGGGAGAAGCACCGAAGGGACCGCTCGAACGCGCGCTTTCGATTTTTGCGGACGTTCGGGCAGGCGAGGGCGTCGGTGTTCTTCTTCTCGCGACGAATATTTTCGTCATTCTCGCGTGCTACTACCTGCTGCGGTCGGCGCGCCAGGGCCTGATTCTCACCGAAGGCGCGCCCTTCGGCTGGTCCGGGGCGCAACTGGCGGCGTACTCGTCGGCGGGCATGGCGCTCGTGCTTCTGGGTGTCGTGCCCCTCTACGGATGGCTGGGCTCGCGCGTGCCGCGCATGACGCTCATGACGATCACGACGATCTTCTTCGCGTCGAACCTCGTCCTCTTCTACCTCGCCGGCCGCGCCGGGATTCGAGAAGCCATCGCGTTCTACATCTGGCTCGGCATCTTCAACATGTTCATTCCCTCGCAGTTCTGGGGGTTCGCCAACGACCTGTACACGGAAGGCCAGGGGCGCCGGCTCTTTCCGCTGATTGGCGTCGGCGCCTCGCTCGGCGCGGTGCTGGGCGCCGCGGCGGTCGGCACGCTCGTGCGCTACCTCCAGTTCACCCCGTTCAGCCTCATGGCGCTCGCCGCGCCGCGTGCTCCTCGTCGCGCTCGGCCTGACCTATCTGGCGAATCGGCGCGAGACCAGCCGGGCCGACGAGCAGGGTGCAAAGGCGGACAAGGAGGTGCTGGGCAAAGAGGGCGGGTTCGAGCTCGTCTTCAAGGACCGGTATCTGACGTGGATTGCGGTCCTCGCGATCCTGCTCAACCTCGTCAACTCGGTCTGGCAATTACCTCCTGAACTCGCTCGTGGAGCGTCAGGCAGACACGATGGCCGACCTCGAAAGCCGGCGCGCCTTCGTGACCCTCTTCTCGTCGGAGATCGACGCGGCCGTGAGCATTCTCAGTGTGGTGCTGCAGCTCTTCGTCACATCGCGCGCGCTTCGTGTGCTCGGCGTCCGCGGCTCGTTGTTCATCCTGCCGGTGCTCGCGCTCGTCAATTACTCAATCATTGCCGTCGTGCCGATCCTCGCGATTATCGAGTGGGGCAAGGTGCTCGAGAACAGCACCGACTATTCAATCCAGAACACGCTTCGGCAGGCGTTGTTCCTGCCGACCTCGCGCGAAGCCAAGTACAAGGCCAAGGCCGCAATCGACACGTTCTTCACGCGCTTTGGCGACGTCATGCAGGCCGTCGTCGTGTTCGCGCTCAGCGCCGGTGGGATCGGCGCCTCGGGCTTTGCGTGGCTGAATGTCGCGCTTACCGCGGCGTGGCTGGCGGTTGCGGGTCAGATCGCGCGTGAGCACCGGCGTCGGACGGTGTAGCGCCCCCTTCGACCAGGACCCACAGCCGCGTCCAGATCCCGGGCGGCAGCACGCTCTCGAGATATTCAATCGCCACGCCGCGGAGCCCGGGATCGGGCGACCGGATGCCGTGCAGGGCAACGCTGAGCGGCTCGGCGGCAGCACGGTCGAGAGCAGCGAGAACACGTGCTCGAGGTTCCGCTGTTCCTGCGCGGTGTCCGGCTCGACCACGCCGTCGTCTTCCTTCTCGACCGAATCGATCAGCCGGTGGCCGTGCCACACCTGCGGCGGCACGGAGAGCTCGCGCTCGACCACCGCCAGGATGCGCGCGCTGTCGACGGACCGTGTGGGATGCTTCGCGAGCATCCGTCGAATCGCCCGGCTGCACTGATAGCGCACCTCGAATCGGGTGTCGTCGAGCCCGCTCACCAGTCCCTCGAGGGCGCGCAGGTCCGAGAGCGTCCCGAGGATGCGGGGCAGCCGCCGACGGATGGCGAAATCGGCGTCAGGGTCGAGGAGCGTGTCGGTGAGCAGCCCGACGTGCGATGCCGCGGACCGCTCGAGCACGGTCCGCGCGCTCGCGACGAGATCGTCCCAGGCCAGGAGTTGCACAATCTGCGCGATCTCCAGGGAGTCCGCGCGCTCGACGCGCGCGAGCGCACGCTCGACGCGCGCACGATGGCCCGATCGCAGGTCCCACAGCCGCTGAAGCGTCGGGTCGTCGATCACCGGTACTTTGGGCGACGGCCTCCGTGGTCACCGTCCGAGCCGGCCGGTCCGCAGGCACGAGGTCGAGGACGGTCCACCCGGTCTCTGAGCCGACCACGACCGAGGCGGCGTCGCCGTGCGCGGTCAGGCGCCGCTCGACCACGCCGAGGTACAGCGCGTCGAGCCGGTTGGTCAGATACAGACTCCAGCCGGCCATGGCGATGACGACGCCGAGGAGCTCGGTCGTCAGGTAGGTCGGCGCCGAAAAAGAAGCAGCGCCTGTACGATGCCGGCGCCCACGGCATCGCCAATCCGGTCGCACGTGACGTCGAGAAACGTCTTCGTGCGGTGTTTTTCGGCCGGCGCCATCGGCACGAAGATCAGCTCGTACGCGCTCCGGAAGAACGAGCCGCGAAGAACGGATTCGATGCCTCGCACCGCCACGAAGACGGGGAACGATCCGTAGAGCAGACCCGACGACACCCATCGCGCCAACTCCGGCCGGCAGCGTCGAGATCGTCCGGCCGAGCCCGATCCTGCCGCACGACCGGCGCGACCGCGAACTGCGTGAGAAACGTCGCCAGCTGCACGATGAGATAGAACGTCGCGAAGAACTCGAGGAGTCCGCCGCTCGTCTGGATCCGCGCGACGGCGTGCTCTTTCAGGAGGTAGTCTGCGACCGCCGCGGCGGCCGTGCCCAATGTCACGATGAGCCCGAGCGTGCGGAGGTGCGGCGCGCCCGTCAGCAGGCCGGCCTCGAACAGCCGTCCGCGCGTGGCGGACGACGGCGTGGCCGACGATGTCTCACCGCGCAAGCTCCCCAGGAGCGCGACGCCGAGCCCGCAACACGCATGAAGGATCGCGAGCATCACGAGCGCGTTCGCTTCCGGCATGGTTCGCGCGATTTGGGCCGCCGCGAGTCCGCCGGCGAGCCCGCCGACCGTGCCCGCCGCCGCGATCCGTCCGTAGCTGACCTTGGCCGTCCCCGGGTCGAACAGCTCGCTCAGCACGGACCAGAACCCTGACAGCAGGAGCACACTCAGCCCTGCAATGTGCAGGTAGACCACGACGGCAATCGCCGGGCCTCCGTCGGAGAAACGCCATTCGATCGCGTGGCCCGCCGCGCTGATCAGGAATCCGACGGAGACGACCAGGCGCGGCCCGAAGCGTTCGAGCAGCCAGGAGTACACCGGGACCGCCGCGATCACGATCACCGCCGTGGCCATGACCATCAACGGCAGGCGCGACACGGGCCACGCGCCGAGGAACGTGGCGTCGCGCACCGCCTTGCCCGCGACCTGGTGCGCGATCATCAGGCCCGCGACGGGCATCGCGAGACGAGTGGCTGACGCAGTGCTCACGACAGGCCCATTCAGATCTTGTGAAGGACGGTGGGTGTGCGCGGCGACAACTGCGCGAACGATCGCAGCGACGACGTCGGCGGCAGATGGCGCTGCCACCAGGCATCGGCGTCCGGCGGCGTCCAGTGCGGCGTCGAACACGCGGCGAGCGCGGCGGCGAGCGCGGCGGCGCTCGCCGGCCGATCGTCGGGCCGCTTGCCGAGGCAATGGAGCACGATTCGCTCGAGGTCGCTGGGAATCGGCAACTCGGTGCGCGACGACGGCGGATCCGGGGCGACCTGGACGTGTTTGAGCGCGAGGCTCATGGGATTGGGATCGGTGAACACGAGCGTGCCCGTGAGCAGGAAATACGCGATGCAGCCCAGCGCGTACACGTCGGCGCGGCCGTCGATCGTCGGTTCGCCCATGGCGACTTCCGGCGCGATGTAGCCCGGCGTGCCGGCAGCCGTCCCTTCCATCGTCAGCTGCGTCGTCAGGTCGTCGCCCGAGATGAACTTCGCGAGGCCGAAGTCGAGCACCTTGGCAAAGTCGTGGTGCAGGCCAACCTTGCAGATCATGACGTTCGACGGCTTCAGATCTCGGTGAATCAGACCCTGGCGGTGAGCTTCCTCGAGCGATTCCGTAATCGATATCAGGATCGGCAGGACCCGTCCGGCCGGCTGCGGCCCGAAGGTCGTCACGAGGGTCTGGAGACTGATCCCGTCGAGGAGCTCCATGACGTAGTAGAAGCGCCCGTCGCGAGCTACGCCGAAGTCGTAGAGGTAGACGGTATGTGGTGACTGCAACCCGGCAATCACGTTGGCTTCGCGCTGGAAACGCTTCGCCGAGAGGTCGGCCTGTCTCGCTGAGCTTCCGGCGGCCTGCATACGAATCAACTTGATGGCCGCTGACCGTGCCAGCATCCGATGGCTGGCTTTCCACACCTCGCCCATGCCGCCTTCACCGATCGGCGCCACGAGTCGATAGCTCCCGAGCTCCAGCGCGGTCTGTGCCGCGATCGTGATGCCGTACATCCGCCGTCCAATCAGGTAGGCGAGGAGCGCGAACAGATAGTTGAAGAACGGCCAGGTCGAGACTTGTCCGAGGTGAGCCTGCGGAAAATCGTGAATCGAGGCGTTGATGAGGTATCCGATCGGCCACGTGGTCGCAGCCGCGAGCGCCGTCACCAACGTCCAGGTCGGACGATTCGGAATGAATACGCCGACGGCGATGATCCACGGCGCGATCGACGAGATGCCAAGCGTCGGATGCTCAGGACTCGGTGGCAGGGAGGTCTCGATCATCGAAATGCAGAACGAGACCACGACTTCCCAGACCATGCCGATCACGAGCAGGACGCGCGGCAGCACGACCCGATAGCGGCGCAACGCGTACACACCGATGGCCATGAGCTCCGTAGCGAGCGTGGCGAGCCGATTGATATCAGTGTCGAGCACCGGCGTCAGCGCCGGCTGAGCGACGCGCTGGAAAACCTGAACCGCGGGGATGATGATCGCGACGACCAGCGCAAGCCAGCCGAGGCGTTTGGCCGCGTCCTCGACCATCCCTTGAGGCAGCCGGTCCGACGTGCTCGGAACCGACCCAGTCGGCGGTGTCGGAACACGCGCGATCGTCTCCTGCATCAGCGGCCCGGCGTGTCAGGAATCCGTTCGAATCCCACCAGCGTCCAGCCGGCGTCCGTTTTTCGAAAGTAGGCGTGCACCGGTCTGGCCCACGACGGCGGTACTCCGCCGGTGGCGGCAATCGCGACGCGTACGTGGCTTCCGGTCGCCGCCAGGGAGTCCGGCTGGCGCGCCGACCTCTGTGAGGGCGGACGTCGCGTCGCCGATGGGCCGGACGTCGCGCGTGACGTTGTCGAATGTCGCCCACGACGACCTGATAGCCGGCAGGCGCTTTGGCGATCGCCGCATCTACCGCGGCGTTTCGGAACGTGAGTTGACCGGTCGCGGTCAAGCGCGACGTCCACGACCGGGTTCACTCCGGCAAGCCAGGTCTGCAGCACCTTGTCGCGCCGCATGATCAGCGTCGACGTGATGTACTCGGTCGCTCGCGGATCACTGTAGCGGGCCTTTGAGACCACGGCGCGAATCGCATCGTTGCTGAAGCGAGAGACGATGCGCGCCGCCCAGAACGCGTCGTCGGCCCGCATGTTGTCGAAGGCCGAGTTCGGGTACTCAGGCCGCCAGGCCACCGGGTCGAACGCGACACCTTCGAACCGTCCCACCGACAGCCGGGACGTCCGGGTAGTCGAAGTGCATCCAGCGGCGGGTGTAGATCCCAAGTGTCGCGAGCGTCAGCCAGCCCGGACGGGCCTCGAAGATGTATTCGTTGCCGGCGCGATGCCGCTGCGCGAACGTCGTGCCGCTGCCCATGATCGATCCGAAGTCGAACATGTAGTGTTTGATGTAGCGGCGCGCGCCCTCGTTGACCAGCATGTCGAGGCTGTTCACGCCGCGCGAGTCGTCGTGATTCAGCCACGCGCCAAACACACGGGCGCCCCGAAGCTCGCGGCGGTGTTCGTGAGCCACGATGTCGTTGGGATCGTCAGGTCGCGTCCGGTAGTACCGGAAATTGCCGACCGGCCGTCCTGGTGCGAACTTGCTGACGAGCACGCGGTATCGTCCATTGGCCATGCGCGCGCCGCGCCGGAGCACGCGGTCCAGGTCGAGCCGCGTCAGCGGCCGTTTGTCGCCGATGAGCGGATCGTAGAGCCGGGCGGTTGGCGCGATCACGAGCCTGGCGGGATCGACTTCCGCGAGATACACCTCGACCGTCGTGTACCCGAATGCGTAGTAGAACGCCGTGCCGATCATTTCGGCGCCGGTCGCCATCTCCGGATTCGACGGTGGGTCGAGCTCGATCTGATACATCTGGTTGCCGTCCGACGGGTCGATCATCCGGAATCCCGCCTGGACTCCCGATCCCTTGTCGCCCGACACGATGAAGCCATCGAGCGACAGCGTGGCGCGCGAGTCCGGTCCGCGCACGATGTCGGCAATCGACATATCCCGGCGGCCGATCCGGTTCGTGAACCAGCTCGAGTCAGGGACCTCGTCTACCGTGTTCACGTTCAGGGCGCGAACGTCGCGCCGCTCGCCCATCCGGCTAAAGGTGTTGATGACGAAGTCGTAGCCGTTGGTGTCCTCGATCGGTCCAACCTTCGACGCATCCAGCGCCGTGTCGTCGTCGGACCAGATCGGATCGTCGGGGAAGAACTTCGGCGTGGCCGATCGGGGAGCGACCGACAGCGCGCCGGCGAGGACGATGACACTACAGAGGAAGCCGGGTTTCGTGAGAAACATGGTTCCCTAGAACAGGCCGCCAAAGACGATGTGGAGATGTGTTCCGTCGCTGCTGCCGAATGCGACATCGACGCGCGCGATGACGCCCTGATCCGTGTTGAACCTGAACCCGATACCGTAGTCGTGCTCCAAGCCGCTGAAGTTGAGATCCTCGCGCCGCAGGGCGACCTTGCCTGCGTCGGCGAACAGGGCGGCGTCGAACCCGGACCAGACCTCGAACCGGTACTCGCCTTGAAGAAGGAGCGCGTGCGGGCCGCGGAACCGGTCGGCCCTGAAGCCTCGCAACGTCAGGTTTCCCCCGAGCGACGGGAGAAGATAGTAGGGAATGTATCCGCCGGCGTCCACGTCCGTGGTCGAGACGAGTGCGCGTCCGACCAGCACACGCCGCTCGGAGAGGAAGCTGACGTACTGCCGCAGGTCCAGATCCACGCGCGTGAAGTTGGCCAGGTCACGGACGCGGTCGTCGTAGTTTCTGAAGTCGAGACGGTAGTAGCCGCCGCGTCGTGCGTTGAGCGGCTGCCGGTAGTCGAACGTGAAATTCGCGGCTGCCACCGTCAGCCGCTGCGAAATGCCGAGTCCCGGAGCGTCGTCGCGATCGAACACCTCGTCGATCGAGCGGAGCCTGTCGGTCTCGGAGCGGTCGGCCGTGTACCGCACGTCCCTGACACCCCCACCGAACGACACGTGACGATTGAGCGCCACGTTGAGGTCGCCGCCAACGACGCTGCCACTGAGATCGAAGGCGACCTGGTCGACGCGGCGCGCCTCCGGCCCTACTCCGAAGAACTCTTCCTCCGGTGAATCGAAACGCCGAGCGTGTCCTTCGAGCGTCACGCGCTCGTCGGGCGTGAGCGGGTAGCTGCCGCGCGCTTCGAGGGCCCAGTATCTCTTCAGGGACCTGGCGGCCCAGAGGTCGAGTGCTCCGCGCCCGCGGACGAGCGAGCGGTCGCGGTACCCGCTGCCATAGGCGAAGCCGCTGCCGGTCGTGAGGCTGCCCAGGCGGGCGTAGATCCCGTCGCGGTTCAGGAGGGGGACAATCCGGCGCTCGGCCAGGATCATCCCGCGCTCGACCGCGTTCTTTTCGTAGGGTTCGACCTCTTGCTGCTTCTGTTCCCGCTCGCGCTGGAGAACTTCCGCGCGGGTCTCAGGCTCGTCCGCGGGTGTTTGTGGCGTCTGAGCGACGAGCGGGGCGGTGAACAGGCCAACCAGCAGCGGTACTGCAATCGGAACGACGAGGCGCATGTTTGGCGGGTTTCATTGTAGCGCGCCCCGCTGGTCCTGGCCGTGTCGCCCATCCGTGACCGTGGATCTGTCTGTCCTGACACACGCCACAGCCAAGCTCCGAGCCCTAAGCCTTGAGTTCCTAAGCCTCGCCTCAGTCCACGACCGTCACTTTCACCGAATCCGTGTGCCCCGGTCCCGCTTGCGGTGATCCCGCCAGGATGACCACCACATCCCCTCGACGGACGGCGCCGGAGGCTCGCGCTGAGGCGACGGCGTCGAGCATCACCTGCTCGGTCGAGGTCCCCGTCCGCGACATCAAGAGAGGTTGGACGCCCCAGCACAGCGCGAGCTGGTGGAGCGCGCGGACGTCGCCGGTCAGGCCATAGAAGGGCTGGAGGGGCCGGAAGCTGGACATCTTCCGGGCCGTGGCGCCAGTTCGCGTGCAGCACAGGATGGCGCTGGCTGACAGATCCTGGGCGGCTTGCCACGCGGCGTGAGCGGTCGCGACGTTGATTTCGGAAAGGTCGCGGTTCTCGAGGGCAAACGTTTGCAGGCGCGCCGGGTTGAGCTCTGCTTCCGCGCGCCGCACCATGCGATCCATCGTCTGCACGACGAGCACCGGGTCGTGGCCGATCGCGGTTTCGGCCGAGAGCATGACCGCACTCGCCTGATCGAGCACAGCGTTGGCGACATCGGTCGCTTCCGCACGTGTCGGGCTCGGCGCGGAGATCATCGACTCGAGCATTTGCGTCGCGACGAGGACGGGCTTCCCGTTGCGGACGGTCTCGCGAATGATGTGTTTCTGCAGGTGCGGGACGTCTTCGATCGGCAGCTCCGTGCCGAGATCGCCTCGCGCGACCATGACGGCGTCCGAGGCGCGCACAATGCCCGTGAGGTGCTCGACGGCGAGCGCGGTTTCGATCTTCGCCATCAGCCACGGCCCGCCGGAGCCCGTGATTTCGCGCACCGCTTCGACGTCCGCTGCCGTGCGCACGAACGAGATCGCGATGATGTCGACCGGGCAGTCGCTGAAGTTCTCGATCAGCACGCGGTCTTCATCAGTGGGCACGTGCGCGCGAAAACGCTCGGTAGGGATTCGGACGCCCTTGCGCCCGGTCAGTCGCCCGCCGTGGACGACCGTCGCCGTCAGCTCGCCGCTGGTCTTGTCCTCGATGCGGAGCGTGACCGCTCCGTCGCCAATCGCGATGAGATCGCCGGCCTTCAGGTCCTCGACGAGCGTGGGGTAGTCGACCTGGAGTCTCGCCGCGGTGCTCGGCGCCGTCTCGCCGGACACGAGCGCGATGGCCTTGCCGCTCTCGAGCTCGACCGTGCCGGCGAACGCCGTCGTGCGGACCTTGGGGCCGGGCAGGTCGATCAGGATGCCGACAGGTGTGCCCATCGCGTCGGCTTCGCGGCGAATCGTGTGCACCAGCGCCTTCTGCGAGTCCAGCGAGCCGTGCGCGAGCGTCACGCGCGCGACGTTCAGTCCGGCGGCGATGAGCTGCCGCAGGACGGCTGGCGATGAGGAGGCAGGACCTATCGTGGCGACAATTTTTGTGCGGCGAACCACGGGAGGGGATCCTACCTCCTGCGTGGCTTGGGGCTCGAGGCTTGGGGCTTGGGTCCGGTCAAGATTCGACGACCGGCCTCAAGCACCCAAGACCCAAGACCCAAGTCGGACTCTCAGTACGTCACCCTCACCCGATAGTTGAGCTTGCGTCGTCCCGTCCGCAGCCACGGGCAGCATGAACTGGGCGGCGAAGGCGTCGGTCTTGGTGTGGGCGTGCGTCGAGCGAAGCACTCGCCAGGTCCCGCCGATCGGCTCGTTCACTTCGACCGTGATCGGCGTGGCCTTGTGGTTGCGGAGCACGACCTCGTACTCGACCTCGTAGACGTTCGTCGCGATCTTCTCGAAGTCGACTTGCTTGCGCTCCGCCACGACGTCGAACGCGCGGCCGATGCGGAGGTTGAGCACCTCGTCCTTCGGCGTGTGGCCGATTCGATCTTCGCCGACGAAATGGACGCCGCCGCGCGTGTCCGACTGATACACGCGCACGACGCCGGCCGGCATAGCCATCCCGAGTCCGGCGCGCTGGTCGTTCGTGAGCTGGTAGAAGACCTGGACCGAGTCCCTGATCGGCGAACCGGGGCTCTGCGTGTTGCGGTAGTAGAACGACTGTCCGTCGACGACGTACCGCTTTTTCACGGGGACGCCGGTGCCCGTCATCATGCTGATCTGCTTGGTCTCGGCGTTGTTGATGCTCGTCTTCCGGCCGACCGAGTAGAGGTGGTACTCGGAAAACGCTTCGCTCGTCATCGGCGGCGGCGCCGCGGCGGACCGAAGCGACACGGCCTCGTCGGCCATCTTTGCAAACTCTTCACGCACTCGGTTGAGCTCGCCGGCGACAAGTTGCAGTGACGCGTTCGTGAACGACGTGCCGCTGCCGTTTGTCAGCGTGACCCACCCGTCCACGTCCGCGGTCCGATCGTCGCGCGCCACGGTCAGCACGTAGTCGGCGTTCCACGAGAGCTGACGCGCGAGGTACGACGCTTCGACACGATGACGCGTCGCGCCGTCGTTGTTCAGCGACCAGATGAGTGTCGGACGCGCGCGCAGGTTGCCCGGCATCTCCGGAAAGCGGATGTGATCGGCGTGGAGTCCGGTGACAATCTCGCCGTTGATCTGCCACACGGGCGCGCTGTTGAAGCTCAGGAGCCGCGCCTGCACGGCTTCCTCGCGCGTGACGCCGTTGTCCTGCCGCATTCGCACGAGCGTGACATCACGGCCGACGTACTTGCGCAGCAGTTTGTCCGGCTCGATCAGGTCGTACTCGTAGTTCTGCTCGAGCACGCCCACGCGGGGCGGCTCGGTCAGCGAGCGGAAATGGACAGTTGCCGGATTCACCGTCGCAGCGATGTCCTGAAACGCGAGGTCGAACACGCCGCGTGGCAGGTCGACCTGCCGGACGTCGCGGACGAGCGCGATCGCCGAGTTGTAGACGGTGACGGCGAGCTCGATCTGATCGTCCAGCGTCGACGTGCGTTCTCCGTCGGACACTGCAGCCGTGTCCTGCGCCGTCACCGGCGACACGGCAGGATTGAGTGGCGCCGGACGATCGGGCGCCGTGAGCATGCTCGCGGCCACGACGGGCACGGCGAGCCAAAGACGTTGCGACATGAGGGTCACTCCTTCTGGCAGCGGTTCGAGGGTTTGAAGGTGCGGAGGTTCGGAGGCGATAGGAAAGAGCACTGAGCGAGCTGGCTTCCTGTCGCCTTCGAACCCGCGCACCTTCGCACGGTGTTCGAACCTGTGTTTGCGCCCCCAACAGATGGGGGCTATTGGTAGAACGGAGTGGGTGAGGAATCTTGCAGGCCGGGTTCCAGGGTTCCAGGGTTCCAGGGTTCCGGTTCTGGTTCCGGTTCTAGGGTCCTGCTAGTGCGAATTCAGACTCGAGAACTTGGAACCCTTGGCACCGTGGAACCGTCGAGCCATGGAACCGAACCGGAACCAGAACCGTGGAACCGTGGAACCCGGAACCGTGGAACCCGTCGTTTATCTCGTCCAAGTCCTACCCCCGTCGCTGGTGGAGTAGGTTCGGCCGTCGGCGGCCGTGACGGTGGCGTGGGTTGCGTCAGTTGCGCGAATGGACGTGAGCGTGCCGGCACCTGCGATATTCACTGCCTCGAAAGTCGCGCCGTCGGTGGTGCGCAGCACCGTCCCCTCGGGACCGACGAGCCAGCAAACGTTCGGAGCAGGCGACGTGCCGCCGGCCACGATCGCGCCCGTGGGAATCGTGGCCGGTTGCCACGACGCCCCTCCCGTCGTCGATCGCTCGACCACACCCGCGCGGATCCGCCAGCGGCGTGCTGGATCCGGCGACGGGATCTCGATCATCGACGCGTCGGCGCGCCGGAGTGCGGCGACGGAGGGCGCGGGTGCTGACGCCGGCGGAGGCGGTGCTGGCTGCGGTGCCGCTGCGGCCGCGCCTAGCCGATCCGACGACGCCTCCTGATTCGCTGCGCTCTGGGTCGCCGTGTCTCTCGCCTTGGCGGCGGGCTCCTCGACGACCGCGACTGCCTCCTGAGCGCTCTTCTCTTGACGCTGCCGCCGATCCTGGTCGAACCGGCTCGCTGGTTCGGCCGCCTTCGACAGCGCGGCTGGCGGGGGGAGGCTGGCGTCTGGCGCGAAGCCTTCTCACGCGCCTGGTTCGGCCGATCGCTCTTCAAGCCGCTGTGGCACGGGTCCTGGCGGCGCGGCCTCATCGCGCGCGACCTGAGTCGTCGGCGCAAATGCCGGCGCGGGCGGCCTCGCCGGGAGCACCATCCAGATGAGCACGGCGGCCGCTGCCGTCCCGATCGGAACCACCCAGCGCCACAGGCCAGCCGCCACGCGGGGTCAGTCCGTGCTCACGAGGGGGCAGTCCCAGTTCGTGAGCGGACCCCTCGTGGGGGACTGACCCCGCGTGGGCAAGGACGGACGCCGCGTCCGCAGCGTCCGAGAACGCGGCCAGCATCGCCAGGCAGCGTGCACACGACGCGAGGTGCGCGTCGATCGACCCGCGCTCGGCGGGCGACAATCCGCCGTCCGACCAGGCGGCCAGCTGCTCGGCGTCAATGCACGCCGTCGATGGTCCCGGCCGGCTCGTCGGGCATGGCCCGGAGCAGGCGGTCGAGCGCGCGATCGTGGTCCGACTGGCGGCTCACACCCCCTCCTTTCCCTCTGAACGATCCGGGGACGGATCCTTGCGGGACAGATCCATCATCGCTCCGACGTCCAGATCGCCGGTATCGGCAAGCACCGACCGCCAGCAGAGCTCGATGGCTTCCGCATTCAACCCGTGGTCGTCGCGGAGCCTTCGTTCGACACCCGCGCGGATCTCACGTCGGGTCCGCGCCAGGTGGCGAGACACCGTCGCCTCATGCTCACCGAGCTCGCGACCGATGGTGGCGAGCGTCATCTCTCTCGCGTAGTAGCAGGCCATGCGCAGCCGGTCGCGAGCCGGCAGTTCAGAGAGCGCGGCCTTCAGCGCGGCGCGCAAGAGGCCCACGAGCCGCGGCGCGTCCGGATCGGTCCCGACAGCGAAGGCGGCTGATTCGCGCGTCTCCTCCAACTCGGCGTCAGGCAGCGGCTCCAGTCGCCGCGTGGATCGCTTCGCGTCCACGAAGCGCTGCGCGAGCACCGCGCGCAGCCACGTGGCGAGACTGCTTCGGCCGTGGAAATAGCGGAAGAGGGATTGCCGGACGCCCGCGCGGACATCGAGTCCGTAGAGCTCGGCGTACAAGGCGTCAGCCAACTCGCGCGCGGTCCCGGTCGGGTCGATCGCGTCGCCGGCCCGGTACAGCACGGGACGATACTGAAGCACGAAGTGATCCCACGCGCGTCCCGAGCCGGCGGCGCAGGCCGACGCGATCGCGAGATCTTCGAGGTGCAGCGAGTGCAGGTAGCGATCGACGTCCGCCGCGGACGGCGCGCGATCGGCGAACGCATGGGCGAGGCTCGTTTCGAGCGACGCCTGGAATTGCTCGCGCGTGAGGTCCCACGTCGCCGCGCCCGACTCGATCGAAGAGGCGGCTGACGAGCGTGCCGCTGATCGGCGGCGTGCTCACACGCGTCCCGCTACCGGCCAATCACGATCTTGAAGCGCACGTCGAATCCGCCGAGGTCGTGCTCGTCATAGATGTCTGCAAGACCACCGGTGAGGCTGTCGGGCACCAACGTGTACTGGAATTCCACGGCAGCCGCGATCCATCCTCGCCCGCGGAACTCGGCGCCGGCGACGAGGTGGTAGCTCGTGAATTGCTCGTCCACCTTTTCGAGCGGATCCTCGAACTCCGACGTTTCCGTGAATTGGTACAAACCTGCGCCGCCTCCGACGTACGGAATGGCGCCAGTCGATCGAAATCGCCATCCGCCGGTGAACTCCACCGGGGTGATCGTGACCTCGTCCTCGATTCCCAACGGGAAATACCTCGTCGTCGAGCACGAACACGCGTTCACCGGTCTTCTTGAACCACCGCGCGGCGCCTTGCACGAAGAGCCCGTTGGAGAACCGGTACTCCACGCCGCCGCCGAAGAACGGACCGCCGGGCAGGCCGAGGACGGCGTCGAACGTGTCGTTGGCCGTGAAGAAGTGGTAGCTCACGTCAGCGAAGCCGCGAAGTCCGGTGTCCAGCCGGACGGGAAGGAGCGGGCCGTGGGGATTGTCCCATCGGCGGCTGGCCCGAGGAGGAGGAGACCGCGAAGCCCGGTCGCTGGCCCGGGTCGGGCAGCGGTGGCAGACCGCCGGGCCTGTTCCCGGGAGTGGCCGCCGACGTTGTGCCGTCAGGCGGCAGCGCTCCGCTGACGAGCGTGACCTGCCTGATCGAGATCAGGGCAGTTCGGCGATCCTGCGACGAGTCCGCGGGCACGACGACTTCGAGCCACTCGCCCTGGCGGCCGACGACTTCGAGCACTTGGTTTTCGCCGACGACGGTGATCATGGTGGTGAACCCGGCACGCCACAGGCTCGCCTTGTCGGCGGTGACGCGAACCGTGGTCTGCGCGTGTGCGACTGCTGGAGCGAGCGTGAGAAGAATCGCGGCGACGAATCGGAGAGTGCGCGTCATCAAGGGCCTCACTCGCCGAAGATGCCGAAGCCGCGAAGCGCGGCCCGGGGTTGAATCGAGGCCGAACCCGAACTCATCGTCGCGTCCGGGCGAGCCCAGGTCGGTCGCCGTGGCCTTGATCAAGGCTTCGACGGCTGCGGGGTTCGTGCACGCCTTGACTCATGAGGAGCGCGGCCAGTCCTGCCACGTGGGGCGACGCCATCGAGGTGCCTTGCTCCGGCGTGTCGAGGTAGCGATCGAAACGAGGAAACAGGATCACGCCAGGCGTCGAGTCGGGCGCGTAGAGTCGACATTTGCCAGATGACGGACGTGCTGGGCGGCCCCAGGTTGAAGTCGCCGCCCGGTGCGGCGATCTCGGTGCCCGACGCCGTGCCGGAGTAGTACGCGCGCGCGCGCGTGGGGCCGATCGCGCCGACCGACATGACGCCGTCGATCTCGGCGGCGTAGGCGGCCGGGTACTCGACCTCGTTGCCGTCCTCGAAGCCGTTGCCTGCCGAGAGTGCGACGAACGCTCCCTTGCTCACGGCATAGAGCAAGCGCCTCGCGAAGCGCCTCTGAGGATCCGGCGCCGCCGAGGCTCACGTTGATCACTTTCGCGCCGTGGTCGGCCGCGTAACGAATGCCTTCGGCGATCGCGTCGTCAGGACAGCCGGCGGTCGTCCGCCGGTGGCGTGATCGCCTCGTCCGTCGTCGGCCAGCGCGAACTGGACGTCCCAGAAGCCGAAGCACACCTTCACGGGCATGACCTTGATGTTGTAGGCGACGCCGACCTCGGCCAGGTCGTTGGCGTCTTCGCCACGTGCTCGCGACGTGCGTGCCGTGCCCATCGAAGTCCACGACGATCCCGTCCAACGACACGAGATCGATCGCGCTGACCAGCCGTCGACGACGACAGATCCGGGTTGGTCGCGACCGGCACCTGGATGTTCTGGATGGAGATGCCGTCGAACGTTTTCAGCGGCAGCACGGTGGTTTGGGACGTCACCCCCGAGTCCACGATCGCGACGATGAGGTTGGCGTCACCGCCCGGATTGATGTCCCAGGCGCGCGGCATGTCGATCGCGCGCATGTTCCACTGGAATGGCGTGAAGCCCGGATCGTTCTGCTGCAGCCGATGTGGCCGGCGCAGATAGTTGGGCTCGGCCCAGAGCACGTCCGGCTGGAGGCGCAGCTGGCCCGCCAGCACATGCGCATCGGGCTCCCTGACGTCGTGCAGCACCGCGAGGTTGTTGGAGGACCAGCGGAGCGACGCGAGCGACGGCTGCGAGCGCACCCCCGACAGCGTCCGTTGCAGCCCATCGGTCGTGACACCGTCCCGGAAGCGCACGAGCACTTCACCTGGCAGGTAGTCCAACTGCCGGTTCGACGCGTCCATGATGGCCGCGAGACGCGCGGGCGTGATCCGCGAGGTCACGGCGGCGGTCGGCGCTGGTGCCGCGGCTTCCTGCGCGCGGGCCGGACCGCTGTCCGACACGAGCGGCCAGGCCACGACGACGGCGAGCGCGACGAGCGATAGGGCGCGGCGGGCGGCGAAACGGGGCGGTCTCTGCATGTGGCTCCTCAGTCTCCTCTATCGGCCGGTCGAATAGCCTGCTCTCTATCGGCCGGTCGAATGTATTCCATCCGCCCGATGTCACCCGATCGGTTGAAGGCCCTCTTTGCGCATCTACCGCGATGGTCTCGTCGACGACACATTACCGTTTTGGGTCCGCAACGCCATTGATCGTACGCACGGTGGGTACATAACTGCACTGGATCGTGACGGATCGGTACTGCAGACCGATAAGCCCATCTGGGTTCACGGCAGATTTGCATGGTTGCTTGCAACTCTGTACGCCACCGTCGACCGCCGTGAGGAGTGGCTCGCGCTGTCGAAGCACGGCATCGACTTTCTGAATCGGCACGCCTTCGACACGGACGGCCGCATGTTCTTTTCGGTCACGCGCGAGGGCCGCCCGCTGCGGAAGCGGCGCTATCTTTTTTCGGAGGCGTTTGCCGTCATCGGTCTGGCGGCCTACGGCGCGGCGTCCGGAGAATCGCGCTTACACCGACCAGGCGCTCGACCTGTTTCGTCTGATCCTGCGCTATCACCGCGAGCCGGGCCTTCTTGAGCCCAAGGTGATTCCGGCCACGCGTCAGATGAAGGGCCTCGCGATGCCGATGATTCTCATCGCCACCGCCCAGGAGCTACGCAAGGCCGTACGCGATCCGATCTGCGACGCGGTCATCGACGAGAGCATTCGCGAGATCGAGCGCGACTTCGTCAAGCCGGACTTCGCCTGCGTGCTCGAGACGGTCGGCCCGAACGGTGAGTTCTACGACACGTTCGAAGGCCGGCAGGTCTGTCCCGGCCACTCGATCGAAGCGGGCTGGTTCATTCTCGAGGAGGCCCGCGTGCGCGGGGGCGATCCGGATCTCATTCGGCTGGGCACGCGAATCATCGACTGGTCGATGGCGATTGGCTGGGACGCCGAGTACGGCGGCCTGCCGTACTTCATCGACGCGCGCGGTCTTCCGCCGACCGAATACAGCCACGACCTCAAACTGTGGTGGCCGCACAACGAAACCATCATCGGCACGCTCCTCGCGTGGCAGATGACGCGCGACGAGAAGTACGCCCGCTGGCACCAGATGGTGCACGACTGGGCCTACGCGCACTTTCCCGATCCCGAGTACGGCGAATGGTACGGATACCTTCATCGCGACGGGAGCGTCTCGACGCGGCTCAAGGGCAACATGTGGAAAGGGCCGTTTCACCTGCCGCGGATGCAGTGGTACTGCTCCGAGCGGATTCGCGAGATGCTCGGCGAGGTGTCGTCATGAACACCGTCGCGCTGGCGCCGCTCGACTACGCGGTCATGGCCGCGTACATGGTGGTGCTGCTCGTCATGGGCGCGGTCCTCCGGCGCCGCGCTGGCACCGACATGGAGAGCTACTTCCTCGCCGGCCGGAAGATGCCGGGCTGGTTGAACGGCTGCTCCTACGCGGCCACGTGCCTGAACGCGGACGTCGCGCCGGCATACACCGGCATGACGGTGATCACCGGCACGTTCATCTGCTGGTGGTACCTCAGCCGATTCGGTCTGGCGCTGATGATCGGCGCCGTCCTCTTCGCGGTGTTCTGGCGGCGGCTGGCCCTGATGACGTCGCCCGAGTTCTACGAGCTCCGGTTCGGCGGCCGGGCGGCGCTGACGGTTCGCACCTGGGTCGCGCTCCGCAGCGCGTTCGTGGCCGTCGTCGCGTGGACGGGCGCGGGCCTGCTCGGCATGCACAAGGTTGCCGAGCCAACGCTCGGCTGGGGGCTCTGGACCACGTTCGCCGTCGTCCTGCCGATCATCCTGTTCTACGTGCTCCTGTCGGGTTACGTCGGCGTCGTCATCTCGGACTTCTTCCAGACGCTGGTCATCATCGTGGCGTCGCTCGTGCTGCTGTGGGTCGTGCTCGCGGACTTTGGCGGACCCGCGGGGCTGCGCGACGCCCTCGTGGCCTCGTTTGGACCGGATGTCGTGAGCTGGCGGCCTCCGTTGTCGCACGAGCTCCTTGGCGTGCTCGGCGTCGTCGCCTGGACGGTCGGTACGGCGGTCGGATACGGCGGCGACGCGGCGCCGATGTCGGGCGCCATGGAAGGGCAGCGCATCCTGTCGTCGCGCGACGGCCGTGAGGCCGCGAAGATGTACGTGTGGACGCAGGTCATCCTGTTCTTCATGCTGCTCACCATCACGCTGCCGGCGCTTGGCGCGATGGTCCGGTGGCCGGGGCTGCGAGACGGCACGATCAACCGCGAGCTGGCGTACGGAATGCTGCTTGCGGCGTATCTGCCGGCCGGACTGCTCGGCCTGGCCGTCAGCGGCATCCTCGCCTCGATCATGTCGACGGTCAGCTCGAACATGAACTTCGGCGCGCAGGTGTTTCTGAACGATGTCTACAGGCGCTCGATCGCGCCGGCCGCGTCCGACCGCCACTACCTGATCGTTGGCCGTCTCGTCGCGACAGTCATCGTCGGCCTGGCGATGATCGTCGCGTCCACGGCAGGGAACGTGATCGACATCGCCGTGTTCATGCTCGGCCTGTCCTCGGCCGAGCTGACGGCCAACTGGGCGCAATGGTGGTGGTGGCGCTTCAACGGCCCTGCGCGTCTGGCCGCGTCGTTCGGCGGTCCGCTGATCTTTCTCTTCAACCAGTACGTGCTCTTCCGCTCGATCATCGACGCCGGTGAGGCGACCACTTACGTAGTCGTGCTCACGTCGATGGCCGCCACCTGTGTCCTGTGGATGGTCGTGGCGCTCATCACGAAGCCCGAGCCGGAGGAGAAACTGATCGAGTTCTACCGGCGTGCGCGGCCGATGGGCGCGTGGGGACCGATCGCGAGAAAGGCCGGCGTGCCGCCCGTCGGCTGGGCGCCGGTGGCGAAAGGATTTGGCATCGCGGCGGTCGGCGCGCTCATGGTCGGCGGGGGTATCATCGCGTTGTCGCTGGCCTACGTCGCTCGATGGGACGTGGCCGGCGTCGCGCTGGCGGTCAGCCTTCTGGCTGGACTCGTCTTCCGCCGGTACTTCATCCCGTTCGTACGCGAGTTCGAAAGACAATCACCATGAAGGCATGAAGCTCATGGAGCTCTTTTCTTAGGTTGCAGAATTGGAGCCCCAAGCCCCGAGCCTCAAGCCCCAAGCCTTGATCAAGGACGAAGTCCGCCCAATCATCGTTCTCGCGGGACTCTGGGCGCTCGCGGTCTCTCAACCCATCCTCGACGCACTACGGCGCGCGCCGGAGTTTTTCGTCGCGCATCGTGCCGACACGATCGACGCGGTGGTCGTTGCGGCGGCGCTGACCTTCGCGGTGCCGCTCGCACTGGCGGCTGGTCGTCGTTCTGGCCGGCGTCGTCAATCGGAAGCTGGTCGATCCCATCACGGCAGCGTTCGTTGGCGCGTTGGGCGCGATCCTTGCGATCCAGGTGGCCTACCGGCTCGGCGTCGGCGGATGGATCGGAACAGCGATCGTGGCGATTCTGGCGGCCGGCGCGTTTGGGATCGCGTGGCTGCGGATGAGCGGGTTCCGCACGTTCCTGCTGGTCTTGTCCCCGGCGGCGCTCATCGTGCCGCTCGTCTTTCTTGCTCGGAGGGCCGCTGCGCTCGTCGGGCGCCAGCCGAGGCGAACCAGCCGGGGACGACGGCGTCCGCGCGTGCCACGCCTGTCGTCATCGTCGTCTTCGACGAACTGTCACTCGTGTCGTTGCTGGACGACGCAGGGAAGCTCAATGCGGTCAGGTACCCAAACCTTGCGGCGCTTGCGGCCGACGGCGTCTGGTTCAGGAACGCCACGGCCGTCAGCGACTACACGCGCTGGGCGCTGCCTTCGATCGTCACCGGACGATATCCGGCCGCCCGAAGCACCCCGACGCCGCGCGACCATCCGAACACCGTGTTCTCGCTGGTCGGTCGCAGCCATCGCCTCGAAGTGTCCGAGGCCGTCACGATCGCTGTGCCCGCGCCAACTGTGCGGTGAAACGGCGGACGCCGCGGGTCGATCGCGAGTCCGCGATGGCCGCCGACATCGCCGTCGTTGCGGGCCACGTGTTTCTGCCGCCGTCAGAACGTGCGAGCCTGCCGGACCTCACGCAGAACTGGGCGGGGTTCGCGGCGGCCGATGATGCCGACGAAGGGGACAGCGACGACGAGCCCGACGATCAAGGCAAGCCCCGAGGACGTGTCATCCGGGCCACGCGGAACTGGCAACAGCGATGGCATAGCGCCCGCGGCACCGATCACGTGAGATCGGCCGAGGCGTTCATCGACGGCGTCTCGAGAGAGGACATCCAGCCGACGCTCTACTTCATGCACACGCTCGCATCGCACCGGCCGTCGCGCTGGCTGCCCTCCGGGCAGCGCATTGCGACGCTTCGCGGCATTCCGGGGCTGACCGATGGGAAGTGGACCGACCAGGAGTGGCTGGTGGCTCAACATCACCACGCGGACATCATGCAGGCCGGCCTCGCCGACACGCTCGTCGGCCGGTTGCGGGAGCGGCTCTCGTCGCAGGGCCTCTACAATGACGCGCTGATCATCGTCACCGCCGACCATGGCGTGTCGATGAGGCCCGGCGATCGCGCCAGAAACTTCAGCGGTGACAACGCGGCGGAAGTCCTGTCGGTGCCACTGATCGTCAAGCTGCCGGAGAGCGACGGCGGGCGATACACACGCGGAACAATCGACGATGGGAACGCCGAGACGATCGACGTGTTGCCGACCGTCGCGCGTGTGCTTGGCATCGACGCGCCGTGGGCAGTGGACGGGCGGTCGCTCCTCGGCGGCGATCCACCACGGCCTGAGAAGAAGTTCTTCTTCAACGCCGCCACGATGACCGCGACGTTCAAGCCGGACGAGCTATCGGCCCGTCGCGACGAGGCCGCGCGGCGTCAGGCCGACATGTTCGGCCTCGACAAATGGCCGGCGTTCACCGTGCCGGGATATCGCGGCCTCGTCGGACGGGACGTGGCGTCATTCGGGGACATCAGGTCGGATCGACGGCGTACGCGTGGCTGTCGACGGCAGGGATGGCGTTGAAGAACGTCAATCCCAAAGCGCGTGAGCTGCCGGCGCAGCTCGTGGGGCGGTTCGTCCAGCCGGATGCCGCAACGGCGGCGGCCCGTCATGTGCTGGCCGTCGGCGCTGAATGGAAGGATTGTGGCGACGACCCGCGCCTGGCCCGGCGGCTTCCGCTGGATGGCGATGCTGCCGCCGGACGACTTGCGCGCCGGGCCGAACGACGATCGACGTCTTCGTCGTCGATCCATCGCGGCCGGGAGCCCTCCTGCGGCCGCGGCCATAGGAGCCTGAGGCACGCTAGACCGCAGCGGCGCGCACCAGCAGCATCGGAATCTGGCTCTTGTGCCTGACGGCCGTGATCGTGCTGCCGTGAAACAGATCGCCGAAGAGGCGGTGGCCGTGCGTGGTCATCGCGATCAGATCGCACTGTTCCTGCTCGGCGGCCTTGAGAATTTCGGTCGGCGGATTGCCCAGCGCCAGGTGGATCCTGACCTTCAACCCTTTCGCGCCGAGCGCCGTCGGCGTGTTGTTGAAGGTATTCGCGGTCCGCCTTCATCTCGTCGGACTCCGCCAGCTTCAGGTCATCGTAGTGACGAGCGACCCAGCCGTCCGCCACGTGGATGAGCAGGAGCTCAGAATCCAGCAGCGACGCCAGCTGGGCGACGTGCGGCACCAGGCTTCGATCGGCGGGGCCGTTTTCGAGAGCGACGAGAATTCGCTTGTACATGATGCCGTTACCCGACCAGATTGACGAGCCAGGCGGTGATGCCGAAGTAGTCCGACAGGTACTTGACGTTCAAACTCACGATCAGCGCCGCGGTCGTCCACGCGAGCACCTTGATCCAGGCGGGGTTGACGAAGTCGCCCATCTTGGCCCGACTGCTCGTGAAGACGACGAGCGGCACGACCGCGAACGACAATTGAAGGCTGAGAATTACCTGGCTCAACACCAGCAGCGTGGCCGTGCCGTGCTCGCCGTAGAGCGCGGTGACGATCACTGCCGGGACGATGGCAATGAGCCGCGTGATCAGCCGTCTCAGCCAGGGACGCAGGCGAATCCTGAGGAAGCCTTCCATCACGATCTGCCCGGCCAGCGTGCCCGTGAGCGTGGAGTTCTGTCCCGAGGCCAGCAAGGCGAGGGCGAAGAGCGTGCTGGCGACCGGCACGCCGAGCATCGGCGAGAGCAGTTTGTAGGCGTCCTGGATCTCAGCGACTTCCTGGCCCTTCCCGTAAAACGTCGCGGCCGACACGACGAGAATCGCGCCGTTGATGAACAGCGCGAACATCAGGGCGACGGTCGAATCGATGGTCGCGAACTTGATCGCTTCGGCCTTGCCACTCGCCGTGCGCTCGTACTTTCGCGTCTGCACGATCGACGAGTGCAAGTACAGGTTGTGCGGCATCACCGTGGCCCCGAGGATGCCGATCGCGATGTACAGCATCTCGGGACGCTGGACGATCTCCAACGTCGGCACCAACCCGCCGAGGACGGCGACCACGTCTGGCTGCGAGAAGAGGATTTCGGCGAAGAAGCATCCGCCGATCGTCAGAATGAGCGTGATGACGAGCGCCTCGATGTATCGGAATCCCTTGTTCTGGAGGTACAGGACCACGAGCACGTCGAGGGCCGTGATGCACACGCCCCAAATCATCGGGAGGCCGAACAAGAGGTTCAACGCAATGGCCGATCCGATCACTTCAGCGAGGTCGCACGCGCAGATCGCCACCTCACAGAGGATCCACAGCACGAACGAGACCGGGCGGTGAATAGTGGTCGTGACAGGCTTGCGCGAGGTCGCGACCCGTGACGATCCCCAACCTCGCACAGAGCGCCTGCAGCAGGATCGCCATGAGGTTCGAGAGGAGGATGACGCTGAGCAGCGTGTACCCGAACTGGGAGCCGCCCGCGAGGTCCGTCGCCCAGTTGCCCGGGTCCATGTAGCCGACCGCCACGAGGAAACCTGGCCCGGAAAACGCGAGCATCTTCCGCCAGAAGCCCAGCGTGTGCGGCACCAGGATGGAGCTGTGCACTTCCGGCAAGCTGACTTCGGTCTGCGCCCGGCGCCAGCCCGTGGGGCTACCGGCGGACGAATTGGCTGGTGGAGTGGGGGCGCCTTCCGTCATGCGTGACGAGATCCTACGACCTCATGCGCCCGAGCACCAGCAGGGCTGGGCAGCCTCCATCCTTCGGGCTCCGGCAAATGGAGGGCTGACGCGATGCGGCCGAGCCCTAGCGTGGCTCGTTTCTGAATCCTTCAACGAGTCTCATCTCATCGCCAGTACCGCGTACGAGGTAGATCCGAACGTCGTTGAAGCCCGATCGGTAGGCCGCGGGATTGATGAGTGCGCTCCATGAGCCGTCGGGCTGGTCCCCGAGATCCTGATACGTCTCGGTCGTCGCCTCGACGCGGCCGTTCACCGAAATGGCGAGGACAAGGCGCTGCGAGCGCCCGATCGCGCCACGCACCCGGCCGGTGAGCAGGGCAGGGACGATCGTTTCGGCCGGGTCGAGCTTCGACAGCTCATCGGAGACGTCCAGCGTGATGCGGAGCGTCTCGTCCTGTTCGATGCGGAGTCCATCGATCGACCGCCCACGCAATGAGAGCGCCGGTGCGATGGCCGGTGTCCAATAGGGTCCAGGGCCGTCGCCGAACCAGCGCACACGGCGCGCAATGACCTCCGCCTTGCCTTCGTCGAGCTCATTCGCGCGCAACGTCATCCGCGACCGGCCACCGCCGTGGACGACGGTCTTGGTGGCAAGCGGTGGCTTGCTGAGATCGAGCGGCGACCGTCCGTCCGTGGGAAAGGGCAGGTCCACGTCGAGGATGTCCGCGACCAACGGCAGCACGTCAACGCTCTGGACGTTGCGGTCGTTCACTTCCCCTTCGCGCTGCTGCGGACGTTTCACGAACAGCGGCACCGGCATGATGCTCGCGGCCGTGGTACGGCTCAACCCCTTCATGCCCGCGCCCGGCACGAACGCGACGCCGTGGTCCGACGTGACCACGATCAGCGCTTTGTCGAAGAGACCCTCGGACCGCAGGCGCTGGATGAGCCGCTGCACGCTGTGGTCCACGAATCCCACCTGCAGAAGATGACGCGCGTAGGTCTGCGCCACGGGCCATTCCTGTTTCGTCCATCGGCCAAACGTGATGCCCGCGGTGCGTCGATTTATGCCGGACTTCTGTCCGGAGGGCAGGTACTCGTAGGGCTCGTGCGGCAGGAGCGCGTGGAGAAAATAGAGCGTCGCGTCCTGATTTCCTGAGGTAATCGCTTCGAGGAAGTTGTCGATGATCCGCCGCCGATCGCGCTCGCGCTCCCGGCCCCACTGCTGCTGAAAGTCCTGCGACTCCGCGAAGCCTCTCCAGTTCTCGTCCACCGGCGGCAGCCATCCGGCCAGTCCCCGGGGAACGATACGGTGCGCGAGGACCACGGTCGAGTCGGTGAGCATCGGCCAGAGCGTGGGCGCATCTCGTACCGCGGCGCTCGGAGGGCAGATCGAATCAGGGCAGAGGCCGGTGAGCGGCTCGAACACCGCCATCTTGTAGCTCTGTCCCAGTGCCGTGAAGAGGTTGTACGGGTAATCAGCGACAGTTGGCAACTGACCGTCTTCCGCGTACTTGCCCGAGAGGATGGGCGGCAGCGCCCACGTCGTCAATTCTCCGACGGTCGTCGCGTTTCGAAACCACGTGGACGTGCGCGCGAGTTCTCCGAATCCTGGATAAGTCCTCGCGTCGATCGAGCCGTCCGGCGCGAGCAGCGACGTCAGCGGGAACTGGTCGAAGACCACGAAGACGATGGGCGTAGCGGAGCGCGGACCGGCGGCGAGCGCCGCGTGCTGGTGGGCCGGCCACACCATCGGCCAGATCGCGCGGTCGAGCAGGAAGACGAGTGGGAGCACGACGATCGCGGGGGCCAGCCAGGTGGTGAACGAACGAACGGCGGGGGAGCCGTAGAGCGCGGCTCCGAGAATCCCGAAGCCCGCCGACATCCCGACGTGCAACGCGCTCGGCGGCGACAGCGATTGCAGGGCCTGCGCGGCGAAAATGGCGACGAACAGCCCGACGATCACCGTCATCAGGGCGCTGGCGAGCACTTTCGACAGCCGGCCGACGAGCCAGACGACCCCCCAGAGCACCATCGGTGCGGCGAATGAGATCACCGCGACGAACAGAAGGACATCGCGCCGATCGGCGCGGTAGGCGACGAAGAATTCTGCGCTGCGGCGGAGCACGTCGTAGATCGGCCCCGCCACCGCGAGCGCCCACAGCGAGACGATATGGATCGCGTCTCGGCTGATTCGAAACCGCGAAGTGTTGTCTCGCGTCTCGGCCATGTCAATCGCTACGTCGCGCGGAGCTTCAGCTCCGCGTCAGGGCTTCGGAGTCCGTCCCACTTCGTGGGCGGGGACAGACCCCGACGCGGCGCTCTGGCGTGCGTAATACAAGGTTCGCGTTCCGTCGCCAAGCACCTGACGTCGCGCCACGGTGAACCGTCGTTCGAGGTGCGCCTCGAACACCGGCTGGGTGTAGTCGGGGAACACGTCGTCTTTGTTTTGCAACAGGCGGCGCGACATCGCGTCGTCCTTCGACACGAACTCGATCACGACGTCGGCGCCGAGCGTGGCGAGCCAGCCGATGAACTCGCCGAGCGGCACGTTGGCCGAGAGCGCGACGTGGTGCACGAGCGCCAGGCAGAGAACCAGACTGGGACGTGACCGCTCGGGCAACGACTGGCGCTCGCGGCCGAGCCATCCCAGTCCCGGCGACGGATCGGCGACATTCCCGACGAGCGGGAGGATGTTGGCGGGGCCCGTGGCTTTCAGGGATTGGTACATCCGCTCAACCGACAACTGGTCGGCGTCCACGGCCACGACGTAGCGCGCGTGTTCGGCCGCGATGCGCGAGAAGTTGCCCGTGTTGCTGCCGAGGTCCCACACGACGTCGCGCGGCCGGTCGCGCACGGCATCGCGCACGAAGTCCATTTTCGCGGTCATGCCGGGCGCGTCGTAGCTGTGCGTCGTCGTGTAGTCGGACCACGTGGAGCTCGTTCGTCCCCACTGGAGGCCGGCGACGAGCTTGCGAAGCCGCTGGGCGTTGGCCGTGACGAGCGCGGTGCTGAATCCTGCCTGGCTCAAGTCTCGTTTGACGTTGCGGTCGCGCCCGCCGCCTTGCGGGTCAGCGCCGCCTGCAGGACCACGTGCGTGAGCACGCCCGCTCGACGGAGATCCCGGATGCCGAAGATGGCCCGCATCTGCTCCGGCGGAATGCCGTCGAGGCGGCCGCGCAGCCACGGGTGGAAGTCGATGTCCTTGTACGCCTGAAGCAGCAGCGGGTACAGGCAGAGCTCGCAGAACTGCCGGTAGCCTTCCCACGGCGATCCCGGCACGAGCTTGGTGATGGACGCGATGTCGATGAACGTCGGCCGGCTCCCGACGAACTGAACGTTGTAGGGCGTGCCGTCCTTCAGGACGAACCCGTCGGAGAGCGCGGCCAGCAGCACGTCGAGCTGGAGCAGCGCCGCATCCTGCAGCATGCCGAACGGCCACTCGTACGGGTACGAGATGACGGGAATCGGGTCGTGGCGAAGGACGGCGGGCCAGCGGCCGTCGGTCTCCGGAAGGAAACTCGTCGCCGCATCGTCCTGTACCGTCCGGACAATCCGGCCGTCGTCCATGAAGCGCTTCAGGAACGGCGCGGCAGACAGGGCAGTCCAGTCCGCGAGCGCCCGCGCGCTCAGCGCACGGTAGACACCGCCGTTGTGACGAAAGACGCGGGCCGAAGGATCGCGGAACGACGCGGGTTCGTAGACGTTCGACAGACTAGCAGTCCGTGGTGAAGGTCGGCCGTCGCACCGAGCCGGGCGATGCGCCCGATTGGCAAGGCGCGACGACCGAGAATACTGAGTGTATTTGAGGGAGAAGCAACGCAGCCAAGCGGGATGCAGCGCCCGGCGAATGCAGGCCGACTTTCACCACGGGCTGCTAGGCGTCCGGCGTGTTTTTCGAACGGGATCCGAAGAAGCCGCGGAGCCGGTGCCAGTACATCCGAACGGCGACCGCAACGCCTGCCACACCGCCGAGGAGCATCTGCAGCAGCATGCTGCCGCTGCCGGGATCGATGTAAGCGAGAAGGAAAACGTGAGATTTCATCGGATTTTTTGACGGCATTTACGATAGCGTCACGTTGACGCCACGTCAATGCCGCTCGGAAAAAGGGACGGATGACACATCGTTGTTCAATAACGATAGCGTCTGATGAGAATGACCAGTGTCACGACCGCGAGCGCGATGAAGAGCCACGGGTTGTCCTCGACCGAGCTCGTTGAGAAGACTAAACGCCTGTCTGGCCTGCCCGGCCAGGGTTTCCAACATGTTGGTCTCCGAGAATTTCTAAGCCGCCCCAGCCTGCGGCAAAATAGTGCCCCGATGCGCGTTGCACGCTTTGCGTCACCTGGCGCCTTCCTCGCGGCGGCCGAGTCCGACCTGACGGCTGCCGAGGTCGAAAATAACCTGATTCTGGGCAGCGCGCACGACCTGACTCGCCGGATCCAGCCCGAAGGCCCCCGCCCCTATTTCTCCGCGGTGCTGGACGGAGACCGCGTGCTCATGTCTGCGTTCAGAACCCAGCCCGGCAAGGTCGGAGTCACACGGTGTTTTCGGCCCGAGGCCCTCCGTCCCTTAGCCGAAGATGCCTGGAAGGCGTGCCCCGAGGCCACGGCTGTGATCGGGCCGGCCGAGACGGCCGACAGCGTTTGCCGGGGCATTGGCCGAATTGACGGGCCGAGCCGCCCGCCGCCACTCTCGCCAGCGGATCTTTGAGGTTACGTGTCCTCGAGCCGCTGGGGACGACTCGTTCCCGGCGAGTTTCGCGCGGCGCGCCCCGACGAGGCCGACCTGCTGACGCGCTGGACCGACGGCTTCTTCGCGGCGATCAACGAGCCCGGGGATTCGCGCGGACTCGTGCTGGGCCGGATGACGGAGAGCAGTTTGTTCGTGTGGGACCGTGACGGCGCCGTCTCCATGGCCGCGGCGGCGGGCCGCACTCGTCGGACCGTCCGCGTGGCGCACGTGTACACCCCGCCGGAGCATCGCGGCCGCGGCTACGCCACCGCATGCGTGGCCGCGCTCACACGTCGGCTGCTCGACGAAGGCAATGCGCGATGTTGTCTGTACTCTGACGTCACCAACGAGGCGTCGAACGCGGTCTATCGACGTCTTGGTTACGAGCCCATCTGCGACGTCACGCGCTACATTTTTGACTCATGAAGCGCAGCGGTTCGAACGTTCGGAGGTGCGAGTTCGAAGGCGAAAGGAACCAACTGACGCTTGCCATCTTCATCAATGAAGAAAGTAATCTGCGTAAGCTCGCTCCTCTCGCCTTCGAACTTGCGCACCCACGCACGTTCGAACCGCTGCGGCCCGGCCTCTACTCCGCCCGAAGGGCCTTAATCGGGTCGATTGATGTCGCGCGCCGGGCCGGGCCGAAGGACGCGGCCAGCGCGGCCACGAGAAACGCGAGCGTGACGCCGGCGAACGCGACGAGGTCGGTCGGTTCCGTCGCGAAGAGTAGGTGGCCGAGCACCTGCCCGAAGGCCAGCGCGCCGGCCGCGCCGAGCGCGACTCCCGCCGCCGTCAGCGCGACGCCTTGAGTCAGCACGGTGCGCAGCACGGACCAGCGACTGGCGCCGAGCGCCATGCGCAGGCCGAATTCCCGCGTGCGCCGGCTGACCGACGTCGCGACGACGCCTGCGATGCCCGCGAGCGTGACGAGCCAGGCGACGCCTGCGAACATTGCCAGCAGCGTGGCCGTGACGCCGGGTACCGCGAGCCTGCCGTTCTTCAACGCCTCCAGCGTCTGGACCTCTTCGACAGGAATCGCCGGATCGACCGAGTGCACCACGTCCTTCATGACAGGAATCAGGGCCGCGGGATTGCCTGCGGCGCGGGCGAGAATCCGTCCTGCAAAGCCGCCGGTTTGGCGGTACGTCGAGTAATACTGCGGTCCGACCTCGCGGTCGGCGCCGTACAGACGGAAGTCGGGAACGACGCCAATGACCGTGATCCAGGCCGGCGCGGCCGGACCGTCCAATGCGAATCGAGCGCCGACGGGGTCCGCGGCACGCCAGTACTTCGCCATCGACTGGTTGATCACGGCGACGCGCGGCGTGTCGCGCGTATCGGTCGCGCGAAACGTCCGGCCTGAGAGGACTGGAACACCGAGCGTCTCGAAGTACCCGTCGCTCGCCACGTTGGGATCCACCTGGAGCAGCTCGGTCTCGTCGGCCGTGCGGCCTTCGATGCGGATGGTCTGTTGTCCGGGTTGAATCTGAGAGAGCGGCACTGACGAGGTGACGGCGGCGGCCTCGACACCCGGTGTCGTGCGCAGACGATCGAGGATCGCGGATTGCACGCGCTCCGCATCGGCGCCGTTCGCGATACTGGTGAAATTGCCGAAAATTTCGGCGGTCATGACCTGCCGCGTTTCGAATCCCAGGCTCACCGTCGAGAGCCGGTGAAGGCTCTCGACGAGCAGCGCCGCGCCGACGAGCAGCACGAACGAGATCGCCACTTGCGCCACGACGAGCACCGCGCGCAGTTTTCGGCGCGCCGGGCTCTCGCCGGCCTGCCCCGAGCCGTCGCGCAGCGACGTCATCAGGTTGCGGCGAATCGCGAGGACCGGGAGCGCGCCGAAGACGAGTCCAGTGACCGCCGACACGACGAGCGCGAACACCAGCACCGATCCGTCGATGCGCGATCTGACTCGCGCGCGGGCTGAACTGCCCGATGAAGCTGACGAGCGCGCTTTGCGTCAGCCACGCGAGGGCGATCCCCAGCGCGCCGCCGGCCAGCGCGACCATCAGGCTCTCGGTGACGACCTGTCGCAGCAGCGTGCCGCGCCCCGCGCCCAACGCGGCGCGTACCGCGTATTCACGGCGCCGGTACGCCATGCGGGCGAGCGCAAGGTTCGCGACGTTCGCGCAGGCGATGGCGAGCACGAGCAGCGTCGTGCCCGACAAGGCGAGCAGCATGGGCCGCGAGGCGCTCACGAGCGTCTCGTCGAGCTGAAGGGCGCGTCCGGTCAGCCCCGCGACGCGCCGGTAGTCGTTCGGGTACTCGCGCTCGAAGGACGCCGCGACCGTGGCGATTTCGGCTGACGCCGATGCGGGCGTCGCCGCGCCGGTCAACCGGCCGATGGCCCGCAGTCCCGCGAACGATCGGTGCCCGTTCGGCAGGCGCTGCTCCGCGTTGTCGCGGAACGGGCACGCCGACGTCGGCATGTACACGTCGTTCTCGCGCGGATACTGCGGAAAGTCGGGCAGCACGCCGACGATCGTGTGGACGCGGTTGTTCATCTCGACGACGCGGCCAACCACCGCCGGGTCGCCGCCGAACTTGTCCTGCCAATACGCGTGACTCAGCAGCAGCACCGCGTCGGCGCCATGGATCTCGTCGCGCGCGACGAACGTTCGGCCGAGCACGGGCTGAATACCCAGCATCTCGAAAAACGACGCGGACACGACGCCGGTATCCACGCGATCGGGTTCACCCTGCTTGAGCAGCGTGAACGCCATGCCGTGGTACTCGACAAGATCGCGGACCGACTGAAGCCGTTCGCGATAGCCGGCGATCTCGGGAATCGAGACGCCGGCGTCGGTCACGCGGGATCGCTCGGCCGACTGCTGCAGGACGACGAGCTCGTCGCCGTCCCTGAACGGGAGGGGCTCGAGCAGCACGCCGTTGAGCACGGAGAACATCGCGGTATTCGCGCCGATACCTACAGCGAGAATCAGCGTGGCCGCGAGCGCGTAGCCCGGAGACCGGCGCAAGGTGCGTGCGCCGATCAGGATGTCGCGACCGAGATGTTCCCAGCCAGTCATGGGCGCCCTTGTGGTGTCAGAGCGGGGAAAACGGAATCGGCTGAACCGGTGTGCTCGTCGAGCTTGCCCGACTTCGGCCCGGTCCGATCGAGATTGACGATGACCAGATGGATGCGCGGCTCGTTGCTGCAGTTCATCGCGGAGTGCACCGAGCCGCGTATCCATGTGATACACGTGACCATCAGCCTGGAGATTCGTGCGGCTCAGCATTGACGATTCCTCGCGGAGGTTACCATGGGCCTCATGAGAAGGCTGTCCGCCCTCGTCGTCGCCGTGATTGCGCTGACCCTCGTTGCAACCCCGCGACCGTCGGCGCAGACGCCGGCCACGCGCCCGGGCACGAACCACGTCGTGTTCATCAGCCTCGACGGCTTCATGAGCTCGGCGCTGGACGATCCGTTCCTGCCGCTCCCCACGCTGCGTCGCCTCGCCGCCGCTGGGGTGGTCGCCAAGGCCATGCGTCCGGTGAATCCGACCGTGACGTGGGCCAATCACACGGCGATGGTCACCGGCGTGACGCCGTCACGTCATGGCGTCATCTTCAACGGGCTCCTGATCCGCAAGCCCGGCGTTCCGCCGGTCGTGGAGCCGTGGCGCGACAAGAGCGAGATGGTCCGGGTTCGCTACGCTCTACGACGTCGGCCCACGCCGCTGGGCTCACAACCGCGCAGGTGGACTGGGTCGCGATCTGGAACGCTCCGACGATCACGTGGGAGTTTCGGGAACGGCCGGAGGTCGCTCAGGCTATTCCGCAGGAGATGATCAAGGCCGGACTCGTGTCGGAAGACGACGTCGCGTCGTTCGGCACGCGCAACATCGTCTGGCGCGACGAGGTCTGGACGGCGGCTGCCGCACACATCATTCGACAGCATCAGCCGAACCTGATGCTGTTCCACCTCCTCAACCTCGACTCGACGCAGCATCGCTACGGACCGCGTACGCCGGCGGCCATGACGACGATGGCGCACCTGGACGCGCAGGTGGCGCGTATCGTGGACGCGGTCGAGGCCGCGGGCCTCACGTCCCGGACGACCTTCTTTGTGGTGTCCGACCACGGGTTCAAGACGGTGAAGCGGCATATCCGGCCGAACACGGCCTTCGCACAAGCCGGCTTGTTGACGCGTGACGGATGGGAAGGTGACGAAGGCGGACGCCTACTCGGTGCCTGAGGGCGGCACCGCGCTTGTCTACGTCACGGTCCCGGACCCGACCGGCGCGGTGCTGCAGCGCACGAAGGCCGCGCTGGCCGGCATCGAGGGCATCGAGCGGATCGCGGAGCCCTCAGAGTTTGCGGCGCTCGGGCTCCCGTTGCCTGAAGAGAGCGACCAGATGGGCGCCTTGTTTCTCATTGCCCGTGACGGATACGCGTTCACCGCCGACGCGTCCGGCCCCGTCGTCATCGACGCGCCCTCCGCGAGCCTGGGCTCACATGGGTACATCGCGACGGATCCGGATTTGTCGGCGCTCTTCATTGCATCGGGTCGCAACATTCGGAAGGGCATCACTCTCGACACCGTGAACAACCTCGACCTCGGTCCGACCGCTGCCGAACTGCTTGGCGTGTCGCTAGGGCGCGTGCAGGGGAGAGTGCTCGAGGAGATTCTGGACAAATGAACACTGCGGTTCATCGTTTCGGGTTCAGGGTTTCTGGTTCTGGTTCTCGGTTCACGGTTCCCGTTCGGGGTTCACCGGTGGAGCCCTGAACGCTGAATCCGGGACCCGAACCAGGAGCCAGACCTGGAACGATGAACCGCCACAAGCATTTCTATGATGACGGCAAGGATTAACAGCTATTGCCGTTGATCAGCAGGTGCTACCGTCGAAACGTGGAGGGAACGACATGGTGGCACGTCTCGCGTGGCTGACCGGAATCGCGGTGGGACTGACGCTCGCAATGGTTCGGCTCGATGCCGGCGGGTGGGCCGTCGTGACCCTCAAGGATGTTCCCGAATACATGGTGGCGGGCAAGTCCGTGTCGCTGACTTACGCCGTGCGGCAGCATGGCGTCCACCTGACGCCCGGGTTGTCGGGCTGGATTGAGGCGCGCGACACTCGCGGCGGCGTCGTCAAGGCGCTCGCGACGCCGGCAAGCGACACCGGCTACTACCTCGCCAAGCTCGCACTGCCCGCAGCCGGCGACTGGACCCTCACGGTCAACAGCGGATTCATGGATTCCAAGTCCGGCCCCGTCGTGATGCGGGTCGTCGCAAGCGGCGACCAGGTCGCAAAGATCGGCGATGCGGAGCGCGGCAAGGTGCTCTTTGCCGCGAAGGGGTGCATCACCTGCCACACGCACACGGGGGTGTCGCCGAAGACGGGCTTCGCGCCTGATCTCAGCTCACCGCGTTTCGCGGCGGCGTATCTGACCACGTTCCTCGCCGATCCGTCGATCAAGCCGCCGTCGCAGCCGGGATTGGTGATGCCGAATCTACAGCTCACCCACGGTGAGATTGGCGCGTTGGTGGCGTTTCTGAGCGCGGAGCCGAAACAGTCGGTCGCGGCGCGCTAACTACCTGACACACGAAGTTCTTCTCGTCGTCCGTGCTGCCCGATCCGCTGTAGACGGCCTTCTGCGGATACGGGCAGAGCGGACGGCTTCGCGTGACCGCGCCGTTCGCAATCTTCTGCGCCGTCAGCCGGCTCGGCGTGACGCCGCGCTCCACCCAGTCCGAGATCGAGTCGCGGCAACATCGACAGTGTCCGGGCCCGCGCCTCCGTCGCGTGTCGGCGCGAGTGTCCCGTGGACAGAGTCGCCGGCGTCATTGGCAGTGCGATCGGGTTCGCCGCGATTCTTCCCGTCGACGTGGCCGCACCTAGCAGCGGCTGCGACCACGTCAACAGGCCGGACCACAGAAGCCGATAGACGCACGAGCCAGACGCGCGCCTCACCGTGGCGCATACTCTAGCGTTCGTAACGGTGCGGCGCTACTGGACGTGACGTGGTGTCCTGCATCTCGACGCTGATCGTCCGCTCGTTCTTGTCGCGAACGACCGTCAGCGCGACGTTGCCCGTCTTGCCCGCCAACCGCTGCCGAAGGGCCGCGGTGTCTTGGACGGCCTGACCGTCAACCTCGGTGATCACGTCGCCGGCTTTCAGCCCGGCCGTCCGTGCCACGCTGTTCTCGCCGACCGAGGTCACGAGCACGCCGTCCGACGCACCGAAGTACCTCGGCGAGCTGTGTCGTCAGATCCTGTGTCTGGATGCCCAGCCGGCCGGCGAACGCCGGCATGTAGAGTGCCCGGCGCCACGCTCCGGGCTCGAGGCTGGACCATGAGATTGAGGTCTGGGGACTCGAATGGCGTCGGGCTCGCGAGCGCTTCGGCCCAGGGACTCCGAGCCTGCGGCGTCACCGACAGGTCCATCCGCTTGCCTGAACGCGTGACTGTCAGGGACACGGCCTTGTTTTCGGGCGTTTCGTCGATCAACCGCGCGAGCTGACGCGCGCTTCGCACCGATTCGCCGTCGTAGGTGACGATGACGTCGCCGGCCTGGACGCCGGCCTTGGCGGCCGGGCTCTCGCCGCGAACGCGCTCGACGACCGCGCCCGTGCCCGTCGCTCCCGCTCCGTCATCCGCGGTGACGTCGCGAACCGACACGCCAATCTCGGGCCCGGCGGTGCCGACGCCCCTCAAGTCAAAGACGGAACCGTGCTGCTGCCCATGAACGACGGGCGGCGTGACGACCAACAGGCCGAGTACGCCTGCGCCGACGAGGGCGCGGGCCGGAAATCCGATTTCGTGAATGCGCATGGCGCTTTGTCCTCCCACTTTCTAGCGTTTGGACCACGCCGGCACGGGAATTGGTTGTGAGAAAAACTGCTCGGGTGGTACGTCGAACGAAAAACTCCCCCGAGCAGTTTCTTACTTCAATCGTTCCAGCAGTACACGTACAGCCTCGTCGAGCTGGCTGTCCTTGCCGGATGCGGACTCGCCGACCGCGCGGGTGGCGCTCACGTCCACCGGGCGCGGGTGCAGTTCCATGTCGCGGCCGTCGGCGCCTGTCACGCGCACACGCGGCAGGCGCAGGATCGACCCGTCGAAGAGCGTCACGTTGGATGTGTAGATGATCCAGCCGGCCGTCGGCTCGCCGACGACCTGGCCCAGCTTGAGTGTGCGGTAGCCCTCGGTGAAGTCTTCCGCGTCAGAGAGCGAGTGCTGATTCGTGACGAGCACGGTCGGCGACTCGAGCGCGCGCTGGCCGAGGATCGTCCGCGCCGGCGCCTCCGGCACCGCGCGCGTGGACATGCGCAGGTACGGCTGGCGCGCGAACACGTCGATCGCGTACGCGTTCACGAAGCCGCCGTTGTTGTTGCGGATGTCGATCACGACGCCGTCGCGCGCATGGTTCTCCGTATCGAGGTCGAGGTGCAGCTGATCGAGGGCAGGCGCGGCCATGTTGAGCATGTGCACGTAACCCAGCCGCCCGCCGCTCTTCGAGAGCACGTACGCGCGGTTCTTCTCAACCCACGCGCGGTAGAGCAGCGCCTTTTCGGTCGCCTGGTTCGTCGGCCGGACGGGAACATCGCGCGTCGGGCCGCCAGGCTGACTCGCAATCCCGAGGACCACGCGCCGCTCGATCGTGTTCGCGAGGACCTCGTCGAGATTGACGCCAGCGCCAACGGGGCGGCCGTCGACGGCCATCAGATACGTTCCGGGCGCGATCTGCTGCGACACGGCGGCCGGCCCGAGCGGGATGACGGTCGTGATTCTGAGGCGGCCAGACGATTCGTACTCGCGCGCGTCGAATCTCAGGCCGAGCCGGCCGATCGCCGGCATGTCCGCACTGCCCGAGATGCCCATGTGCGACGCGTTCAGGTCGCCAATCATCAGGCTGACAATCCGCCGGAGTTCGTCGGTCGTATTGGACCACGCCGCGCGCGCGCCGTACCTGGCGCGTGAGGCCTCCCAGTCGACGCCGTTGAACTTCGCGTCGAAGAAGTTGTCGCGGAGGAGCGTCCACGCCTGATCGAAGACCTGCTGCTTCTCGTTCGCGAAGTCCACCGTCAGCTCCGCCGTCACGTTGAGCGCGCGCGAATCGCGCCGCTCGACGGACGCGATCTGGACGCGGCCGGCGTCCAGGAAATAGATCTCGCGGCCGTCTGGCGAAAACTGCGGGTTGGATTTTCCTCCCGGCGTCGTCGACAACTGGCGCGCGACCGGCCGCTCGGTCGCCAGTTCGTCGAGCGAGTACGCGTAGACGTTCGTCTGGCCGCCGACAGCCGCGATGACGGCCGCCATCTTGCCGTCAGGACTGACCGCGACGTCGTCACAGTCAAAGCAATGCGTGGAAACGCCCGCTGGCCTGCTTCAACCGTCGTATTGCTTGCCGTCGGCGGCACCGTCCCGGCGACGCTCTCGCTCACGCTCGGTGCTCCAGCCACCTTCGGCGCATTCACGCCAGGCGTCGCGAAGGAGTACACGGCGGCGACGGACCGCGACCGTGATCTCCACCGCCGGTGACGCCACCCTACACGAGCAGTACGGCCACCTGGTCAACGGCGCGTTCAGCCTCGGCGCAGCCACTGCAGGCCTCGAGCTGTCGAAGGCGACGTGGACCGGCCCGGTGTCCAACGACGTCGTCGACGTGGCGTTCAAGCAGTCGATCGCGGCGAATGACGCGCTGCGCACAGGCACCTACGCCAAGACGCTGACGTTCACGCTGGCGACCACCACCCCGTAGATCGAGTATCCGCTGAC
>CAVSRY010000020.1:0-82179 GCA_963730485.1 uncultured Acidobacteriota bacterium
GACTGCCGCATACGTTCGATCAGCCGACCGGAAGCTCAGGACGAACACGCGGGAGTTGCGAACCGGCGTCACGGTGAGCCGGCCGAGAATGCTGTCGGCCGCCGCTCAGAACACGGGGGCTGCCGGATTCGGATCCACGGGAAGCGTCGGCATTCGCGTGGGCGCCGGCGTCTCTGAACCACCAGCGACCGGACGCCGCTAATCGCCGAACCCACCAAGCCGCTGAAGCTGAACGACCACGCGCCCGGCGCCGGAAGTTCTTCCGGGCGAAACCCCTTCTCCAGGCTGGTCGCCGTGCGAACGCCCAGTGTGCGGCTGAGCAGAATGCGCTGTTGTGTCGGATAGAAATCGTCCTCGTACACGAATCGCGATCCTCGAGCACGCTGCTAATCGACGTGTTGCGTTTCGCGTCTTTCTCGATCAGCAATTGCGTGCGCGCTTCGTAATCGGCACGGTACACAACGACCCGATCGCGCCCGACAGGAAGACGAGCAGGAACCCAGGGATGGCCACCCAGCGCCGCTTGGACCACCCGCAGATAGTCGGTCGGATGCCAGGATGACGGCGACGAGGAGCGATTCGAGAGAGAAGGCTGCTGAGGCATGGTGAACTACATTCGGCGCTTCGGAACGTTGATCGTGTCGCCCGGCTGGATGATCGTCTTGTCCAAATCGATCTCCTTGTCAGGCACCCGCTTGCCATTACGGAGAATCTCGATGCGGTTGCGGGCGCCGAGCTCCGTAACGTCGCCGGCCAGCAGAAGGGCCTGGCGCAGCGTGGTGCCTTGCGGCACCGTATACGCCGCCGGACGGCTGACGTACCCACCGATGAACACTTGCTTGGCCTCGAGCACCACGACGCGGTCGCCATCGTGGAGCGCGACGTTGTTCGCGTAGTCTCCGCGCTCGACTTCGCGACGGCTCAGCGTTTGGACTACGGCGTCGGCGGACGGCTCGCCTCCGCGAGGCACGCGAATCACCTGCACTTCGTCGCCTGCGACGTTCGTGGCGCCGCCCGCGCGAAGGAGCGCGCTGTAGACACTCATTTCACCCGCGTAGGAAAATTCGCCCGGACTGGCGACCGCCCCTGAGACACTCACCCGCTTGCCCTGAACCTGCTCGAGGTCGACGGTGAGCTGGGGCTGTCCGCTGAGCACGTTCGCCGTCACGAGCATCGTCGCCAGCTGCCCCGCGAGCTCGCGCGGCGTGAGGCCGCCCACCTTGACCTTCCCGAGGTAGGGAAAATCGATCGTCCCTTCGCCGTCCACGGAAAACTCGTTTGCGCCGAGATCGACGCCGCTGACGACCTTGATGGTCAGCTTGTCCTTCGGCGCGATCCGCGTCGTGGCCTGCGCGCCGACCGACACGGTCGCCAGCATCGCCGCACCCAACGCGAACATCACCGATCGTTATAGCCATAGGTCACTGATCCCCCTGCCCTCACTCCCGAGTAGTTCGAAACGGGGCGTCCGACACCCGCGTCACGTAGTTCACGTCCACACCGATCCGGACGTCCGCGCCGAAGCGGCGTCCAACGCCCGTGCCCACGAGCCACGTGCGATCGGTCCGGTCGGGTAAGACGTTGTCGACGCGATCGAACCCTTGGTAGGCCATGAGGGTCAGAGCGACACGTCCGACGACGTCCCATCCACTGCCGATGGCCTGCATGGCGTCCGTTTCAAGGCTCGTGGAGACTAGTACGGCAACAGGGGCTCAAAGGAGTAATCGACGTCAAGATCCACGGCCGCGTTCAGTCGCAGACGATCGCGTGCGATGTAGTGCAGATCGACGGCGGCGGTCAGGCCGTTGAAGCCCGGTAATTGGTCTTCGATCGGGGAAAACGACCGAAAGCCGAGAAACGCGCTGCCCGAGATCAACGCCAGCGGCTTGAACTCGAGGCCCGACATCACGCCACACTCCGGCTGTCACGCTCCGTCGCCGCGTCGAACTTGTCCTCCCGATGTCCGCCCTTCACGACAAACGTCGTCAGAGGCGTCATGGCCCAGGAGGCGGACAGCGTCGCCTCGCCTTCGCGACGGTTCAACTGGTGCGCGAGCACGACGTCCCCAAACCCGGTGTCGTCCCCGAAATCAAACGTTCGCAGCTCGTACGAGACATCGAGCGTCAGTCGCGGGCCGGGATGTATCGCGAGTCCTCCGTCGGCCCGCGTCCGCAATTGACGCACTCGCGCATCGATCTCTTCGTTCGGCCGCTGCCGAGTTCGCTCGTAGGCGCCGCCGGCGTGCGGAGTGAACCGGACGAGCGCCAGGTCCGCGCGCACCACTTGTGAGAAATCCAGGGACCGCTGCTCGGTGGATTTCTGGAAGTACGATCCACCCGACCGTTGTCATTCCGTTCAGGTACAGCCGTCCGGCACGAATCCAGCTGGCGATTTCCGGCCCGATGGTGGCGGTGAAATCGCTTCGCGTGACGTTGGTCGAGTTGAAGACGTTCGTGTCCACGCCGACGTCACGGATGAAGAGCCGTGGATCGAGCGCGAGCCATCCGAACTGCAAGCGCGCATCCCCGCTGCCCTGCTCGGCGACGATCTGCTGGGCCGTGGCGTCGGCTGACACCAGCACAGCGAGCAGAGCGCCGGCCGGCACGATGAGGTGAAAAAGTTTCACGGGTTAACGGTGCGTCCGGCGCGTTTCAGAGCTGACGATCCGAAACGCGCCGGGGCAATCGTGCGACGTACTGCGCCAGGCCGGGGCACGCGAGGTGCCGTTCCCGGCGTCTTGCTACTGACTTGGAGATGCCACCGCCGGAGTAACGGACAGCTGGTTCGGCGTGCCGGGGCCAGGGGCAGGTGGATTGCTGTCGTTATTTGTGAGGCCGATGGCCGCCGCCGTACCCGCGCCGGCTGCCAGGATCCACAGCGCCGTCGGAACCTTCTTGCCGCAGTCGATGTTGACATCGGTCTTCGACGGCTTCGAAGGCGTGAGGACGAACGGACCTTCCGTGCACACGGTGCTCTTGTCTTTGAGGCTGATGAGCTCGACAAGCAACCGCCGGCTCGCACCGACGGCGTCGAATGAAAACTGTCCCGTTGGCCCCAACTGGGCGGTACTGACGAGTTGGCCCGTCGCAGGATCGCGAAGCTGGACGGAATAATCAGAATAGGGCTTGTTGGCTTCGTCGTCAGCCTTCCCGGCGATGATGCCGTTTGACTGAGCGAATGAGGGGGTCACGCTGGACGCCATCGCCGCCGCGAGCGCGATAGCCAGAATCTTTCGAGTCGCCATAATCGATACCTTCTCCTTAAATTCAACCAAGGACACCGCTTCGGTGCGAATCGGCCTTCCAATACTCGGTGAAGCTACGGAACCTGTCAAGGCGACTTCGGACAAAAAGTATCGTTTTGCGCCGAAATTTGTCCCATTTCTGATACATGCGGTTTGAGATGCCAGGCAAATGTCCTGTATTCAGCGCCTGGCGGACAAAAGCGAGCGCGCCACGTTCAGCTGTCGCACTTTGCGGTACAAATTCGTGCGCTGGATGCCGAGGGCTTTGGCCGCATCCCCCACCCGGCCGTGGTGACGAATCAGGACCGCGCTGATGCACTCGCGCTCGAAGCGGGCCTTGGCGTCGCGAAGGGTCAGGCCTTGGTCAATCCGAGTAGACATGCCGTCGAGACGAGCGTGGTCGAGCACGTCGTCGATCTGAATCACGGGCCGGGTGACCGCACGCACGAGCGCTTCGATGAGCTCGCGAAGCTCGTGGGCGTTGCCGTTCCAGGGCAAGGCGGAGAGCACGGCGAGCGCGGCACGACTGAAGCTCTTCGTCGGCGTGCTGAGCTTGTCGCACGTCTCCTTCGCGAAATGCACCGCCAACAGCGGGACGTCGTCGCGCCGGCCGCGCAACGGCGGGACATCGACGCGCGACAGCGGAAACCGATCGATGAGCTCTCGCCGCAGACGACCGTCTTCAACCGCCGTATCCATATCGGGATCGACCGCGGCAATCGGTCGCACGTCGAGCTCGGTCAGCGCGCCGCTGTCGCCAACCTGTGCTTCGCGATCGCGCAAGATACGCGACAGTCGAATCTGAATGCGCGCGGGCGCCTCCACGATATTCGCGAGGAAGAGCGTCCCGCCGTGCGCGCGGCTGACGGCCGAAGCGGCCGAGAGGCGGTCGGCGCCGGCGCGCCGGCCCTCGTCGGCCCGCTCGACCGTGCCGAACAGCTGGTCCTCGAGCTGGGTCGGCGACGCAGCGCAGTCCACGCGAACGAATTCCTGGGCGCGGGCGGGACCCTGCATGTGGATGGCACGGGCGACAAGCTCACGCCCGGTGCCCGGTTCGCCGACGATGAGCAGACCGCGGCGCGTTGCCGCGGCGCCGCGAACGGCCTCGAGCACCTGGCGCATGACCGGCGATTGCGCGAACAGGCCGGAGGACGGAGCGCTCGCCGCCAGGTATCGCCCATCAATCGCGACACGATCGCGCGCGTTCGCGATGACCGCGAGCACGTCACGCTCATCGAAGGGCCACGGCAGCACCTCCGTGATGCCTGCGTGGAGCGCCTCGGCGGCGGTCGCCGGACTTGTTGGATCGACGATCCCGACAACCGGCAGATTGGGATTGACCGCTTTCAACATCCGAATCGCCGCGAGGGCGCCCCGATCGTCCGCGAGGTCGATCAGGATGAGCTCGAAGCGCCGCTCATCGAGCGTCCGCATCGCTTCGACGATGTCCGACGCGATGGTCAGCTGCAGGCCGAGGCGGCCCAGCCGTTCGCGAACGGCCGGCCGGTGCCGTAACGATCCGTGGATATAGAGGACCAGCGCGGCCGCATCCGGCGATGCGGCCGCGGTCGCCTGGCGTGCGGCGGCTCCTCGGGAGCCCTCCGTCAGACCAGCGCGTCCGTCGTGTGGATTCATTGGACTTGAGGTTTCACCGGGGCAAACGTGCCGTCACCCTCGGGATCGGACTCGACACTCTGAACGTTACCGCCCGCGCCATAGATGAGCCGTTGCGTCGGTTTTCCGTGGCCGGCGAAGTCGAGCTCGACGCGGCTGAGCAGCCCCAGGGTGTAGTACTCCCACTTGTCCACGCGGTCATCGCCGTCTGTGTCTTCTTCCACGCGCGCGATTCGGCCCGCGTCGTAGTACTCGCGTCGCCCAATGCGGCCATCCGGCCCGTCGGACTCCTCGGCCCGTTCAAGCTGGGGTGTGCCCGCTGGCGTGTTCGGCCCGTAGTATTCCCATCGGTCCGCGCGTCCGTCCCGGTTGCGATCGATCTCGACCCGTTTCACGCGCACGCCGTCCATGAAGGCGCGCGTGTCCACCTTGCCGTCGCCATTCCGATCGGACGTGAGCTCCTCGAGCCGGCCGGTTTCCTTGCTGTAGACCGGGGTGACTTGCTGGCTGACAGGTGCCGCGGAACCCGCGGGATTGCAACCAGCAAGAAGGGCGGCGGACACCGCCAGCAGCGTTAGACGCTTCATAGAAAGATTTGATGGAAAGAGGCTTTTCAGGGCACGGACGGAGCTTCGCCCTCTCACTTACAGACGAGCGTCAGAATGGACCGTCAACCTACGGTGCGACCGTCAGCGTTCGAACACTTCGACAGTCGTTGCCCAACCGATTCGGCTAGTACGGTTGAACGTCGCCCGCATCAACTTCAACGGTCACACCCTGCCCGATCAGGCCGACCGACAGCACCAAGCCGCGCGTGAGACCCTTTCCGAACCAGCCGTCCGACCACGCCTCGAAGCGGCCCGCAGACGACCTCGACCAGGCTCCCCTCGCGAACGAGCGGACAGGGGTCGAATCGCAATTCACTCTCGACGAGCGTCCGGACGCTTTCGATCTCGTGCTCGTCAATCGGTGCCGGCCGTCCTTCGAACGAGACGAGCGACACGACCCCGGCGCACGTCAGAACGGGCAGAGTCTCACCCACTGCAAAGCGGGCGAAGCAATAGCCTGGGAACAGCGGCCAGTCGATTCGCTTTTTCCGGTCCTTCCAACGGCTCCATTTGGTGACCGTCGGGAGGAACGCCTCGATTCCCTTCGCACTGAGTTGTTGCCGAACGGTGGACTCGTGGCGGGACCGGGTCCAAATCGCAAACCAGCGGGCCTCCGCTAGTAGGCCGTCGCGAGACAGCCATGGGACGTCCGTCGGAATTCGACGGACTGCCGGTGTGCGGGATCACTGCGACAGACCCTTCTCGGTATGAGTTATCGACCGCTCGCGACATTTCTGACACAACGCCTCGCCACCGCGAACTTGCGGCGGAAGGGCAAACGGCAACGGCTGTGCCACAGGAAGCGGGCGAAAGGCTCTGATTGGCCAAACGACCAATCTGCAATGGACGGCGGGATGTAGCGTGGGTGATACGCGAACGCCCGGTCGAGCGACAAATCTGCCCCGCAGAATACTGACGCTTTCGGCTGACTTGATTAACAATTATGTAATCTTAGTCGTGCTCGGCCTCCGCCGGCTTCGGCCCCTGTTTTCGGGCGTAGAGGTAGGAGACCGTGAAGATGATCACGATGAGACCGAGCGAGAGGCTCCTCGGGATGACGAACGTCACCCAGTGCACGTCGTGGGCATATTCGGCGACGAGCTTGATGGCCACCCATCCGATGATGAGGAAGGCGCCGTCGACGATCGCCGGAAACCGACGGATGAGTTCGATGAGCTGGCCGGCGACCAGACGCATCGCGACGATCCCGAGCAATCCTCCTGCGATGATCACCTCGATTTTCGGCGACATCGCGACGGCAACCAGGATGGAGTCGATCGAAAACGCCAGATTGACCAGCTCGACTCGGACCACCGTCGCCCAGAACGCGGACAAGCCGAAGCCGGGCAGAGCGCGAGGCACTTCGTGCCGGTCGCCGCCGCCCCGCCTGCGCGAAATGCCCCCACGTCAGATACGCGAGGTAGAGCCCGCCGGCGAGCTTGATCCAGGCCACTCGAATCAGCGATGCGGCGAGCAGCGTCGCGATGATACGAAACCCGAATCCGCCGATGAGCCCGTAACGCAGCGCCTTCTGGTGATCCCCGCGGGGCAGGCCAAGCACCATGATGGCCATGACGAGCGCGTTGTCCGCGCTGAGCAGGCCTTCCAGGATGACGAGAATGCCAATCGTGATGAGATCGGAGAGCTGGAGATCGAGAGACACGCGCGAGAAAGTATAGACAGGTACGACGGGTGCGACGGGTGCGACGGGCCCAGGAACCTCCATCCCAGTTTTCTTTATCGTTTTGGTTCACGTTCCAGATTCGGGAATTCTGAACCCTCAACCATGAACCGGAACCATGAACCCTGACGCTTTAGGTTGACACGACTCGTATCAATTCCTAGACTTGATATGTCGTAACTATGAGGTCACGTCAGCGGCGGACGCGCGCCACGTCGGCGGCGGGCGGCCCCGGCACCCGTCGGACGATCGAGCTGCATCTGATCAGCTCGGCGGCCGAGCTCCTCGACATGCACCCGCAGACGCTCCGGAAGTACGAGCGACTCGGCCTGGTTCAGCCGTCACGGACGCTCGGAAGCATGCGGGTCTACCGCGCCGAAGAGCTCGAGCGCCTGCGGTTGATCAAGTTTCTCGTCGAGGAAGCCGGGATCAATCTGGCCGGCGTGCAGCGGCTCCTCTCCATCGCCGAGGTCGCTGGACGGCTGAGACCGCTGCTGGTTGAACAGCGCGCGCAGCGCGATCCACGCGAGGAGCGGGCGACGACCAACGCGGAGTTTTATCGCCGGTTGGCGAACGAGATCGACGAGATCTTCCGGATTCTCGGACTGGACCGAGCGGCGCGCACCTGAGCGACAACGGCTGAACATGGAATTCAAGGACTACTACTCCACGCTGGGCGTTGCGAAGACGGCCTCCGAGGCCGAGATCAAGAAGGCCTATCGCAAGCTCGCGCGCAAGTACCACCCGGACCTGAATCCCGGGGACAAGTCCGCGGAAGCAAACTTCAAGCAGGTCAACGAGGCGCACGAAGTCCTCGGCGACCCCGAGAAGCGGCGCAAGTACGACGAGCTCGGGCGAACTGGCGCGCCTACGAGAACACGCCCCCGCCGCCGGGGGCGCACCCGGGCGGCTGGCCCGGCGCGACGGGCAGCGGTGGCGGCGCGTCGTACCGCACGATGACGCCCGACGAAGTCCAGGAGATGTTCGGGGACGCGGACCCGTTCTCGGATTTCTTTCACACGTTTTTCGGCGGCGCGCCGGCGGGCGGATCCGCGCGAGGCCGGGCGGCGCGTCCCCGGCGAGGCCGCGACGTCGAGCACGGCGTCGATCTCACGCTCGAGGAGGCGATGTCGGGTGCGAACCGGCGCCTGACCATCAACCAGGACGGACACTCGACGCACGGTGGACGTCCGCATTCCGGCCGGCGTCCGTGACGGCTCGAAAGTGCGAGCGGCGGGTGAAGGTGAACCGGCGCCTCCAGGCGGATCCGCCGGGCGACTTGTTTCTCGTCGTCCGCATCCTGCCGCATCCGCGGTTCGAGCGGCGTGGACAGGACCTGCACACGAAGGTGCGCATCCCGGTCGCTGACGGCCGTGCTCGGCGGCGAGGTCCCCGTCGAAACGCTCAACGGTTCGTCGCTGCGACTTCGTGTGCCGGAGCTGACCGGCTCGCGGCCGGCTGTTCCGGCTGCGCGGCCACGGGATGCCGCGGGTCGGCAAGCCGGACGAGCGCGGCGACATGTTCGCCGCGGCGGAGATCGCGATTCCGACAGAGCTCTCCCCGGAGGAACGGGAACATTACGAGGCGCTGCGGAAACTGGACCGCGCCAGCGGATACGAACGGATCACGACCATGAACCTCAATCGCTACACGGAGAAAGCGCAGGAAGCCATCCTGGCGGCCCAACAGGCGGCCGAGCGCAGCGGACATCCCGAGGTACTCCCGGAGCACCTCGTCGTGGCCCTCGCGGGCCAGCGCGACGGCATCGTCCCGGCCGTGCTCGGCAAGATGAACGTCGACGCCACCGCCGCGATGAGCGACGTCCAGCAGGTGCTCGACAAGCTGCCGCAGGCGCACGGCGGCGCGCAGCCCGGTCTCTCGTCGCGCCTCCGCAAGGTGCTGACCGCGGCCGAACAGGAAGCCGAACGCCTCAAGGACGAGTTCACGAGCACGGAGCATCTGCTGCTCGCGATCGTCTCCGAGGGCGGACGCTCCTCCGCCGCCGAGAAGCTGCGCGCCCGCGGCGTGACCAAGGACGCGTTGCTGCAGGCGCTGACGGCCGTCCGCGGGTCGCAGCGTGTCACCGACCAGAATCCCGAGGGCAAATACCAGGCGCTCGAGCGCTACGGCCGCGACCTCACCGACGTCGCGCGCAAGGGCAAGCTGGATCCGGTCATCGGACGCGACGATGAGATTCGCCGCGTCATTCAGGTGCTCGCACGCCGGACGAAGAACAATCCGGTGCTCATCGGCGAACCCGGCGTCGGCAAGACCGCGATCGTCGAAGGGCTCGCGCAGCGCATCGTCCGCGGCGACGTGCCCGAAGGCCTGCGCGACAAGCGCATCGTCGCGCTCGACATGGGCGCCCTCATCGCCGGTGCGAAGTATCGCGGCGAGTTCGAAGAACGCCTCAAGGCCGTCCTGAAGGAAATCGCCGACGCTCAGGGGCAGATCATCCTGTTCATCGACGAGCTGCACACCGTGGTCGGCGCTGGCGCCGCGGAAGGCTCGATGGACGCGTCCAACCTGCTGAAGCCGATGCTCGCGCGCGGCGAGCTCCACACCGTCGGCGCGACGACGCTGGACGAATATCGCAAGTACATCGAGAAGGACGCCGCGCTGGAGCGCCGCTTTCAGCCCGTGCTCGTCGGCGAGCCGACGCGTCGAGGACACGATCAGCATCCTGCGCGGACTGCGTGAGCGCTACGAGATCCACCACGGCGTGAAAATCAAGGACGCGGCGCTCGTCGCCGCCGCCGTGCTGTCGAACCGGTACATCGCCGATCGCTTCCTGCCCGACAAGGCGATCGACCTCGTCGACGAGGCCGCGTCACGTCTCCGCATGGAGATCGACTCGATGCCGGCCGAGCTCGACGAGATCGAGCGGCGTGTCATGCAGCTCGAGATCGAGCGCGAAGCGCTTCGCAAGGAATCGGACGCGGCGTCCAAGGAGCGGCTCGCCCGGCTCGAACGTGAGCTGGCGGGCCTGAAAGAGTCGCGCACGCGTCTGGCCGCCCAGTGGCAGCGCGAGAAGGATGCCCTTCAGGGCGTCCGCGGCAAGAAGGAAGAGCTCGAACAGCTTCGCGGCGAGGTGGAACGCGCGCAACGCTCGGGCGACTACGCCAAGGCGTCCGAGCTGCAGTACGGGCGGATTCCGGCGCTCGAGCGCGCGATCCAGGAACACGAGACGGCCGCGCCGGACACGGCCGCGGTCCCCGGATGCTGAAGGAAGAAGTCGACGAAGAAGACATCGCCGAGGTGGTCGCGCGCTGGACGCACATTCCCGGTCAGCCGGCTGATGGAAGGCGAGGTCCAGAAGCTCGTCAAGCATGGAGGAGCGGCTCCACCAGCGCGTCATCGGCCAGGACGATGCGGTCGCGCGCCGTGGCCAACGCGATTCGACGGGCCCGGGCCGGACTTCAGGATCCGAACCGGCCGCTCGGCAGCTTCATCTTCCTGGGCCCGACCGGCGTCGGCAAGACCGAGCTCGCGCGCGCCCTCGCCGCGTTCCTCTTCGACGACGAGCACGCGATGGTGCGCATCGACATGTCCGAGTACCAGGAGAAGCACACCGTGTCGCGGCTGATCGGCGCGCCGCCCGGATACGTCGGCTACGAGGAGTCCGGCCAGCTGACCGAAGCGGTCCGCCGCCGGCCGTACGCGGTCGTGCTCTTCGACGAAATCGAGAAGGCGCACCCCGAGGTCCTGAACGTCCTGTTGCAGCTGCTCGACGACGGCCGCCTGACGGACGGCAAGGGGCGGACGGTGGACTTCAAGAACGCCGTGGTCATCATGACGTCCAACGTCGGCAGCCACTACATCGCCGAGCGCGCGAGCCGCGGCGAATCCGACATCGACGAGGGAACACGCGCGGCAACTCACCGAGGCCCTGCGGGAACATTTCAGGCCGGAGTTCCTGAACCGGGTGGACGAGATCATCTTCTTCCACGCGCTGGGACGCGACGAGATTCGCCAGATCATCGACGTCCAGCTGGCGTCGTTGTTGAAGCGGCTCGAGGACCGCAAACTCACATTGACGCTGTCCGACAAGGCTCGACAACTCATCATCGATGAGGGTTACGATCCTGTGTACGGCGCCCGTCCGCTGAAACGCACGATTCAGCGGCGACTGCTCGATCCGCTGGCCCTGAGCGTGCTTCAGGGCGATTTCAAGGAAGGCGACGCCGTGCGAGCTGACGTCCGAGACGGACAGCTGGTGCTGGCGGCGTCCCGGGAGACCGGCGTTGCGCATTGAGGGTGACGCGCACGACGGCCGGTTGGCATAATTCAACTGATGGCTTCTTCAGACACCAACAACCGGCTTCCGCGGCGTCGCGGCCCGTTCAGCCGGCCGCTGTCGCCGCTGTGGTTCGGCGCGGTGTTCTTCGGGCTGCTGCTGCTCGCGCAGGCGACGTTCTCGCTGTTCGGACACGGCGAGACCCTCGAATATTCGCAGTTCAAGTCCCTGCTCGACCAGGGCCGCATCGTGGAGGTCCGGCTCGGACTGAACGACCTGACCGGCATCTACGTCGACGGAGACAACGCCCAGAAGCCGTTCACGACCGTCCGCGGTCGAGGACCCGAACCTGGCCGACCAGCTGTCCGCGAAGAAGGTCAAGTACGCCGGCGAGCCGCAGAACCCGTGGATCGGCGAGGTCCTGAGCTGGGTCTTCCCCATCCTCCTGATCGTCGCTGCTCTGGACGTTCTTCTTCCGGCGCATGGGCGGCGCCGAGGGCGGCATCATGTCGTTCGCCCGCAGCCGCGCCAAGATTTTCGTGGACGACGACGTCAAGGTGAGCTTTGCCGACGTCGCGGGCGTGGACGAAGCGGCGGGTGAACTGCGCGAGATCGTCGAGTTCCTGAGGACCCCCGCCAAGTACACGACGATTGGCGGCCGCATTCCCAAGGGCGTGCTGCTCGTGGGTCCGCCGGGCACCGGCAAGACACTGCTGGCCCGGGCCGTCGCCGGCGAGGCCAAAGTGCCCTTCTTCAGCCTGAGCGGATCCGAGTTCGTCGAGATGTTCGTGGGCGTGGGCGCCGCGCGCGTGCGCGATCTGTTCCGTCAGGCGGAGACCAAGGCGCCCTGCATCGTCTTCATCGACGAGCTCGACGCGCTCGGCAAGGTCCGCATGCAGTCACCGATGGGCGGCCATGAAGAGCGGGAACAGACGCTGAACCAGCTCCTCGCGGAGATGGACGGCTTCGATTCGAAGAAGGGCGTGATCATCATGGCGGCGACCAACCGCCCTGAGGTCCTGGACCCCGCCCTGCTCCGGCCTGGACGGTTCGACCGGCAGGTGCTCGTGGACAAGCCGGACGTCAAGGGGCGCGAAGCGATTCTCCGGATTCACGCCAAGGAAGTGAAGCTCGCCGAGTCGGTCGACTTCGAGCGCATCGCGGTGCGCACGGCCGGTTTCTCGGGCGCCGACCTCGCGAACCTCGTCAACGAAGCCGCGCTTCTCGCCGCCAGACGCGACAAGGCGGCGGTCGAGAAGGATGGACTTCGACGACGCCATCGACCGCCTGGTCGCCGGGCTCGAGAAGAAGCGGACGATGAGCCCGCGGATTCGGCGCATCATCGCGGTCCACGAGGTCGGGCACGCCATCGTCGGCACGCTCCTGCCCGACCTCGATCCGGTCCACAAGGTTTCGATTGTCGGACGTGGTTTCGGCGCGCTGGGCTACACGATGCACGTCCCGTCGGAGGATCGCTACCTTCGCACGCGTCCCGAATTGATGAACGAACTGGCCGTGCTGCTGGGCGGCCGAACCGCCGAGCTGATCGTGTTCGGTGAGATGTCCACTGGCGACCACAACGACTTGCTGCGCGCGACCGATATCGCGCGCGCGATGGTCACTGAGCTGGGCATGAGCGAGACCGTCGGCCCCGTGAATCACGAGGGCCGGCGCCGCAGCACTTTCCTCGATTCACCGTTCATCCCTGAACGGGGCGTCTACGCGGAAGACACGGCGCGGATCATCGACTCGGAAGTGCGGCGGTTCATCACGACCGCCGAAGAAACGGCCACGCGGCTGCTGACGGAGAATCGTCAGGCGCTCGACGTGATCGCCGAACGTCTGCTGGATATCGAGACGATTGAAGGCGACGAGCTGCGCGCGATGCTGCAGCAGCCGCAGGCAGCCGGCGCGAGCACGCCGGCCTAAGGTCAGAGGTCAGAGGTCAAAGGTCAGAGGTCAAAGGTCAGAGGTCAAATCAGCGGGCGCTCTGAGGCGGCGTACCGACACCGTGAGCATTGCGACGAACTCGTTGGATTCCTGAAGAAGCGGCGCGAGGTCGTCTTGGCCCGGACTGCTGACTCGCCAGCAGTCGCAACCAGTACCGAGCTTCACGAGCCTCCCGCAGGGCGATCGCGTACTTCGAGGCCATGTCGCGGCGACTGCTCGCGGCTCGCCCTTCTTCGAGATTTGCGCCAATCGATGAGACTGACTTGAGAAGCTGCTGGGCGATGTGCGACTGCGCGGGCCCACCTGCAGCGAGGCGACGGTAACGACCCAGAACCGCCGTGGCGAAACGAAAGGCACGCTCGCAGATGTCCTGCCTGACGGCTGTCACATCCCGGAATGACAGCAACGTCCGTGCCGGCCGAAGATCTATCTCATTGCGGCTTTGTGCGCGTCTGGAGTGAAATTCCTGCGACGCGGGGCCATCTGTCTATCGCAGCTTTTGCAATCGCAAAGACAGGCGCTACCTTTGACCTTTGACCTTCTGACCTTCGTACCGCTTTAGACTTCTTACCCCATCTTCTGCATCGCGGCGAGGAAGTCGCTGTTGCGCCTTGGTCTTGCCCATCTTGTCGAGCAGCAGTTCCATCGCTTCGACCGGCGAGAGCGGCGTCAGCACCTTCCGGAGCACCCAGATGCGGTTGAGGTCTTCCTTCGGGATGAGCAGCTCTTCTTTTCGCGTGCCAGACTTGATGATGTCGATGGCCGGGAACACGCGCTTGTCCACCAGCTTGCGGTCGAGGTGGATTTCCATGTTGCCCGTGCCCTTGAACTCTTCGAAGATCACGTCGTCCATGCGCGATCCGGTGTCGATGAGCGCGGTGGACATGATCGTGATCGAGCCGCCTTCTTCGATGTTGCGCGCCGCGCCGAAGAAGCGCTTCGGCTTCTGGAGCGCGTTCGAGTCGAGACCGCCTGAGAGCACCTTGCCGGACGGCGGCGCCACGGTGTTGTAGGCGCGCGCGAGGCGCGTGATCGAGTCGAGCAGGATCACGACGTCCTTCTTGTGCTCGACCAGCCGCTTGGCCTTCTCGATGACCATCTCGGCGACCTGCACGTGCCGCTGCGCCGGCTCGTCGAACGTCGAGGAAATGACCTCGCCGCGCACCGACCGCTGCATGTCCGTCACTTCTTCGGGCCGCTCGTCGATGAGCAGCACGATGAGGTAGACCTCGGGGTGATTGGTCGTGATCGACTGCGCGATGTTCTGCAGCAGCATCGTCTTGCCGGTGCGCGGCGGCGCGACGATCAGGCCGCGCTGGCCCTTGCCGATCGGCGTCATCAGATCCATGACGCGCGCCGACAGATTCTCGGGCGTCGTTTCGAGCCGCAGCCGCTCCTGCGGATACAGCGGCGTGAGGTTCTCGAAGAAGAGCTTGTTGCGGGCCTGATCGGGCGACTCGAAGTTGACCGCCTCGACCTTGATCAGCGCGAAGTACCGCTCGCCGTCCTTCGGCGGCCGCACCTGGCCGGACACCGTGTCGCCCGTCTGCAGGTCGAACTTGCGAATCTGCGACGGCGACACGTAGATGTCGTCCGGGCCGGGCAGGTAGTTGTAGTCGGGCGCGCGAAGGAAGCCGAAACCGTCCGGCAGCACCTCGAGCACGCCTTCCGAGAACATGAACCCGCTCAGCTCGGTCTGCGCCTTGAGGATCTGGAAGATCAGATCCTGCTTGCGCATGCCGGTGGCGCCGGCGACGTTGAGATCTTTGGCGACCTGGGTGAGCTTCTGAATGCTCATGTCCTTCAGGTCGTTGATGTTCAGGGAAGAGGTCTTGGCCTGGCGGCCGCCCTCCGGGGCAGGGCGGCTGGGGACTGGGAGGACGCAGCGCGACGCGCCGTCGGCGACTTCGATCCCGGTGTTGCCGTCCTGAGGAACTTCAGCGACGGTCGAGTCGGCAGGCTGCCGCCCCGAGGAGCGTTTCTGGTGATTGGCCATAGCGGTTGGAACGGGACAAGTTAGGTTGTTGTCAGGAACTTGGAACGAGACGCGCGGATCCAGAATTGGGCCGCGACAGCGGTTAGCGAAAGCAGTATAGCACCACCCTCTTACAAGTCCATCGGATCCTCGCCGACACCGAGAATCGAACACGCGACGATGGGCCGCACGCCGAGCGCCTCGGCGCGGCGGATCACCTCTGGGCTGTCGGCGCCAGGGTTGAGCCACACGGCCGGGATCTTCTTTTCGGCCAGATCGGCGATGACCGTGAGTCCCACCTCCGGATGGACGTACAGGGAGGCTTCGTCGATGGTCCCGGGGTAGTCCAGCACGCTGCCGTAGGCGGTCTCGCCTTCGACGGTCTTCTCGTGCGGGTTGACCGGCACGACGGTGTAGCCCTGCCGTCGAAACGCGCGCAGGGCCTTGTTCCCGAACTTCCGGCGGTCGTTGGACGCGCCGATGATGGCGATGACGGGCACGAACTGAGGGTACATCACACCGGTACGACAGGTTCGACAGGTACGACAGGTCCGAGGAACCTGATATCGCACGTTCGAGCTTTCTGAGTGCTCAGAACCAGGAAGTCGACGTGCGAACGGTTCCTTGGACCTGTCGAACCCGTCGCACCTGTCGACCTGTCTCTACTCCGGGAAAATTTTGCCCGGATTCAGGATGCCGTGCGGGTCGAACGCGTACTTGACGCGCTTCATGAGCGCGATCGTGTCGTCCGACAGTCCCAGGTTCAGATACTTGGCTTTGGTGAACCCGATGCCGTGTTCGCCGCTGATGACCCCGTCGAGCGCGACGACGCCGCGGAAGAGCTCCCCTTCCGCTTCCTGCGCGCGGCGAACGGCGTCGGGATCGGCGCCGTCCACCATGAAATTGACGTGGATGTTGCCGTCGCCGACGTGACCGAACGCAGGAATCGGCATCTTGAAGCGGACCTTCAACGCCGCGACCAAGATCGAAGAGCTCGGGGATGCGTCCCTTGGGCACGACGATGTCGTGGTTGATCTTGCGGGACGCGATCCGGAGCAGCGACGGCGAGATTTCGCGCCGGACGCGCCAGAGGTCCTGGCGCTCCGCCTCGGTCGTCGCGCGAAGGAGTTCCTCGGCGCCGGCGGCGCGACAGGCCGACTCGACGCGATCGGCTTCGGCGGCCACCTGCTCGGCGAGCCCGTCGACCTCGATGAGGAGCAGCGCGCCCGTCCCGGCCGGCGCCAGACGCGGCACCGACATGCCCGGCGACCGCCTCGAGCGAATCGCGATCGATGAGCTCGAGGCTCGCCGGCACGACCCGCGCCTGGATGATGCGCGCCGCGGCGTCGACCGCGTGACGAATCGTCGGAAACGTGGCGCGCAGCGTGGCGGCGTGCGGGCGGCTTCGGGATGAGCCGCAGCGTGATCTCGGTGAGGATGGCGAGCGTGCCTTCCGAGCCCACGAGCAACTGCGTCAGGTCGTATCCGACGACGTTCTTCACGACCCTGCCGCCGGTCCGAATCACCTCGCCGGTCGGCAGGACGGCTTCGGTGCCGAGCACGTAGTGGCGCGTGACGCCGTACTTGAACGCGCGCGGCCCGCCGGCGCACTCGGCGACATTGCCGCCGATCGCCGACCGCCGCAGGCTGGACGGGTCCGGTGGGTAGAACAAACCCACACGCTCGACGGCGTCCTGCAGGTCGCCGGTGATCACGTTCGGCTGGACGACCGCCACGAGGCTCGCCTCGTCGATCTCGAGGATGCGGTTCATCCGCTCGAGGCTGAGGACCACGCCACCCCGCACCGGCACGGCGCCGCCGGTGAATCCCGTGCCGCCGCCCCGCGGGACGATGGGCGTGCGCGTCTCGCCGCACGCGCGCACGATTTCGGCGACCTCGCGCGTGGTGCCGGGCAGCACGACGACGTCGGCGAGCGCGCCACGTTCGAGCGCATCCATCCCGTACGTCCGCCGGGCCTCGTCGTCAGTCCGGATGAAGTCTGGTCCGACGATCGCGCGGATGCTGTCGGCGATGAGGTCGATGCGTTTGGAATTCACATGAACGGGGAACGTGGAACCGGGAACGGGGAACGGCCTATTGCAATCCCCTCGCAAACCGAATCAATCGTGTCGCACCCTCACGCAGGCGGTCGAGCGACGCCGCGTACGAGATCCGAAGATACCCGGGCGCGTCGAATGCCTCGCCCGCCGTCAAGACGACGTGTTCGTTGTCGAGCAGACGGTCCGCGAACTCGAGTGACGTGCGGCATCCATTCGGCGACAGGAACGCCTGAATGCTCGGGAAGAGGTAGAACGCGCCGCGGGGCACCGCAGCCGCAAACCGCGGCTCCTCGGCGAGCCACGCCATGAGCTGGTCGCGCCGGTCCTGGTACTCGGCCAGCATCCTCGTCACGCATTCCTGCGGGCCGGTGAGCGCGGCGACGGCGGCCTTCTGCGTAATCGAGCTGGCGTTGGAGGTTTCGTGGCTCTGGAGCGCGCTCCCGGCCGCCGTGACGGCGCGCGGTCCCGCCAGCCAGCCGCAGCGCCATCCGGTCATCGCGTAGCTCTTCGACGCAGAGCCGCACAGGACCAGCCGATCGTGCATGGCGTCGCTGAAGATCCGGGCGATGCGATGGGACGCGCCGTCGTAGACGAGACGGTCGTAGCAGAGATCGACGACCACCCAGAGATCGCGGCGCGCCGCGGCGGCCGCCACCTCCCGCGCCGCTTCGTCGGACATCAGGGCGCCGGTCGGGTTGGTTGGCGAATTGATGATGATGCCGCGCGTGCGAGGCGTGATGCCCGAGAGAAGGACGTCCGCCGTAATCGTGAACCCGTCCTCGGCGCGCGTGTGCACGACCACGGGCGTCGCGCCCGCGAGCTTGACCTGCTCGGAGATGGTGGGCCATCCGGGCACGTGCGTGATGACCTCGTCGCCCGGACCGAAGAGCGCCATGGCGGCATGGAACAGCGCCTGTTTCCCGCCCGCCGTAATCAGCACGTCGTCGGCCGTGTAGGTCACGCCGTGATCCTCGCGATAGCGGCGGGCCACCGCGTCGCGGAGCTCGAGCACGCCCGCGTTCGCCGTGTACTTCGTGAAGGACTGGTCGAGCGCCACGTGCGCGGCCGCCCGGACGTGATCGGGCGTCGGAAAGTCGGGCTCACCCGCTCCGAGATCGACGACGTCGGCGCCCTGGCGCCGAAGGCGCTCGGCCGCGATCGTGCCTTTCATGATCGGCGAGAGCGCCACCGCACTCATGCGGCCGGCCAGAGGAAGCGCGCCGGTCGTCATGCGGGGATCGTGCGATTCGCCCGCCGGCCGGTCATGCGCAGGGCGACGGCCGGCGGCACCAGGCCGTCGAGCGGTCCACCGAGCGCGGCAACTTCCTTGACGAGGCGCGAGCTGATGTACGCCACCGCAGGGCCTGACACGAGAAAGACGGTTTCACAGCCGGAGAGGTGACGATTCATGAGCGCCATCTGCGATTCGTCAGCGAACTCGTTGACGGTGCGAAGACCGCGCACGACGGCCGTGGCGTTACGTCGCGTGACGTAGTCCACAAGCAGCCCGTTGAAGGCGTCCACTTCGATGTGGCGGCCATCGGGCAGCGCGCCGAGGACCTCGCGCAGCATCGCGGTGCGCTCGTCGACCGTGAACCACGCCTGCTTGGACGGGTTGTCGAGCACGGTCACGATCAGGCGATCGAACAGACGTACGGCGCGCGCAATCATCTCGACGTGCCCGTTCGTCAGCGGATCGAACGAGCCCGGACACACGGCAACGCGCACGGCATCCTCCATTGGTTTCCGACCGGTCCCGACTGATCAGGGACTCGTTCGTGTTCATGGTATCAGCGTGCGGACCGTGGCCGTAGAACGACAAGGCGCTGTCGCCCGCCTTGAGAATCCGGTAGCGAACGAGCGCCCCGGCCTGCTCTGGCGAGGCCCGTCGTTTGCTGTGCTCGAGCACCAGGACTCCGCCGGCGCTCACCCACCGCGCCACGTTCGTGACCATCGCATCAATGGCGGGTTCGTCGTACGGCGGATCGAGGAACACGAACATCGAACGGGCCGACGGCTGGTCCCCGCTGGCCGAACGTCAGCATGTCCGCCGGAATGACCTCGCAGTCTGCGTCCACTCCGAAAGCGGCGATGTTCTGCCGAATGACGGCGAGGGCGGCCCGATCCTTTTCGACGAAGGTCGCGTCGCGTCGCGCCGCGGCTGATCGCCTCGAGCCCGACGGCGCCCGTCCCCGCACACCCGTCGAGCACACGCGCGCCGTCCACCTGGTCGCCAAGCACGTTGAAAAGTGTCTCGCGCAGCCCGTCGGACGTCGGCCGCACGCCGGCGCCAGCCGGTCCCTTCAGTGTTCGGCCCTTTAGTCGTCCGGCGACGATTCGCATTTGTTATTGGTTATTTGTTGTTTGCTATTTGGCGATTGGTCATTGGTCATTGGCCATTGATCTGGGCGGCTCAGGCCAGCCGTTCGACTGCGAACGGATACTCCGGCTGAGCGACCACGTTCACTAACAAATAACCAATGACTAATCCGCAATAGCCAACAACCAATAACAAATAACAAATGGGTCGGCCTATCCGACTTCAACCAGCCCAAACCGCGACGCCCAGTTCGCTGACAAGTAATCGCCGAGCGACGCCGCGCCGCCTTGATCGAGCCACAGCGTGGCTTCACGTCGAGCGTCTTCCATCACCTGATGATCGCGCAGCAGATCGCCGACGCGCAGCGTCGGCAGGCCCGACTGGCGCGTGCCGAAGAAGTCGCCGGGCCCGCGGAGCGCGAGATCGCGTTCCGCGATCTCGAACCCGTCGGTCGTCTGCACGAGGGCGTTCAGCCGCTCGCGCGCGGCGGGTGACACCGGGTGCTGGTACAGAAGGACACACGTGGACGGGATGCTGGCCGCGTCCGATTCGCCCGCGCAACTGGTGGAGCTGTGAGAGCCCGAACCGCTCCGCGTGCTCGATGACGATCACCGATGCGTTCGGCACGTCCACGCCAACCTCGACGACCGTCGTCGACGACGAGCACGTGCACGTCGCCGCGGGCGAACGCCGCCATGACCCGATCCTTCTCCTCTTGTTTCAGACGGCCGTGCAGCAGGGCCACCGCATAGTCGGGGAACACTTCAGCCTGCAGGTGATCCGCCATGGCCGTGGCCGCACGGAGATCCACTTTCTCCGAATCCTCCACGAGCGGATAGACGACGTACACCTGCCGGCCCGCCTCGAGCTCACGCCGCGCCAACTTGTAGACCTCGTCACGCCGCGACTCCGTCTTCATCACCGTCGTGATCGGTTGCCGCCCTGGCGGCAGCTCACGGATGGTGGACACGTCGAGATCGCCATACGTCGTCAGCGCGAGCGTGCGTGGAATGGGAGTCGCCGTCATGACCAGCACATCCGGATTGACGCCCTTGGCCCGCAGCGTGGCGCGTTGCAATACACCGAACCGATGCTGCTCATCGATCACGACGAGGCCGAGCTCGCGGAACGCGACGGCCTCTTCGGCCAAGGCGTGCGTCCCGACGACGAGATTGACCGTGCCGCTGGCCAGTTCCGCCATCACCTCACGGCGACGCGCCGCACCGATGCTGCCGGTAAGCGCCGCGACACGGAATCGCGACGCGTCCAGCAACCGGCGAATCGTCAGGTAGTGCTGGTCGGCCAGAATCTCGGTCGGCGCCATGAACGCGACCTGGAAGCGATTCTCCATCGCGACCACCGCCGCAATGAGCGCCACAATCGTCTTCCCGGCGCCGACGTCGCCCTGGAGCAGCCGGTTCATCGGCTGCTCGCGCTGCATGTCGGTGACGATGTCGCGCAACGCGTTCTTCTGGCCGTCGGTGAGCTTGAACGGAAGGACGCGTCGCGCGGACTCACGGATCCGATCGTCGACCACCGCGGTCCTGGCCTTGCGATCCGCGGCATTGCGCCGCTTCCGCACGAGCAGGCCCGCTTGAAAGAGGAAGAACTCCTCGAAGATGAGCCGGCGCTGCGCCTCGGTGCGGCAGGTGTTCAGCGCCTCGACGTCGGTGCCCCGCGGCGGAAAATGCGACTCGACGATGGCGAGCCGTCGATCCGGCAACCCGCGGGCCGGCCGAACGGCCTCCGGCAACGGGTCCGGCAACACCGCGGGCAGCTCGGCAATCAGCCGGTGCACGAGCCCGCGCTGCATCCGAGGCGTCATCGAGCCGGCCTTCTCGTAGATCGGCACGATGCGCCCCGTGTGCACGGTCTCGTCGTCTTCGTTGCTCGCCTCGGGGCTCACCTCGGGGCTGGTCTCCGGCAGCACCTCGTACTCGGGGCTCGTGAACTGCAGCCCGCCGCTGCCGCGATACTCGAGAGTGCCGTAGAGGACGACGCGCCGCGACCGCTGGAGCACGTCGGCGAGGAAGGCCTGATTGGGAAACACCGCGCGGACGGGTCCCGTGGCATCCCGAACGATCACCTCGAACAGCCGGAATCCGGGCCGCCGCGTCGAGCGCACTCCGGCCGAGAGAATTTCACCGAGTACCGTCGCCGTCAGCCCCGGTCGCAACGATTTGATCGGCACGACGTTGGCGCGGTCCTCGTAGCGGAGGGGGAAACGCAGCAGCAGGTCCTCGATCGTCTGAAGTCCCGACGCGCTCGAGGTCCGCGGCGCGCCGCGGCCCGACACCTTTGACGAACTGGAGCGGGGACGAAAGGAAATCAGTGGACACGTCGTCAGGGCAGAGGGCAAAGGGCAGAGGGCAAAGGAGAGGTCAGAGGGAAAGGTCAGACGCTCCTCTGCCCTGTTCACGGCTGAACAACCGTCGCTTGGCCTTTCGCCGTCTCGACGGACCGAATCTTCGACGGCAGCTCGAACGGCTCGTCGATGTTGAACCCGTTCGGCATCTCCGGCGAGCGCGTGTAGTAGCTGACGACCTGCTGCAGCACGCTCTTCGGAATGGAAACGCCGGACAGTGTCGCGCGCTCGATTTGCAGGGTGCCCTTGCCGTTCTCGCCGCGGACGACTCCGACCGCGGTGACCTCGGTCTTGCCGCCAAACCACGACAAGGGATTGAAGACACTCGGTTTGAGCGCTTTGTCCAGATCGACCATCGCGCGAGCGCTGACCTTGCCGCCCTCATCGATGGTGACCTCGGGACTCATCGACGCCCGGCGGAAGAAAGTCCGGACCGTCCACCTTGAAGTACGCGTTGGCTTCACGGTCGGTGAACGTCGTCCGCAGCGGGCTGGGCTTCTGCGCGGTCTTCTGCTCGCTGCGGGCGACAATCGTGGCGAGCTTCTTCCGCATCAGGTCCGCATCCGCCTTGGAGCGATCCTGCGTGGCCTGACCCGCGGCCGTCAGCAAGAATGCCGGAAGGCCCACCAGAAGGACGACGCGGAACATACGTCCATAGTACGGGATTGGATCGGAAAACGGATCATCTCGTTCCCCGTTCCCCGTTCCTCGTTCCTCGTTCCCGGTTCCCGTTCCCAGTTATCTCGCGGGGCCGCCTGGGCGCGCGGCTTGCTGCCGGGCGCGCGAGACCAGATCGAGCTTCCGGCGTTCCATCATTTCTTCGAAGATTCGGAAACGCGCGCGCTGGCGAAGCGTCAGTACGCGGTCGATCGCGTCGTACGCGGTGCGGATCTCGTCGGTCGATTGCGCGGAGAAGTCGTCGAGCTCCTTCAGCTTGGACGTCACCGCCGACTCGTCGAACGGTGTGGCGTTGACGAGATTGTTCAAGTCCCGGACCATCGCCAGACGCTGCCGCTGCTGTTGACGCCTCGCGACCTGCAGCCGGCGAAGTCCGGCGCCGAACCTCAGGAACTGGTCGTCGGTCAGGGCCAGGTTCGTTCGTGCCTGATGGAGCATCACCTGATCGAAGTACTCTTCGACCTGCTGGACGGTCATGACGTCGGGGTTGCCGGCGATGGCCCCACGGCGGGCGAGCCGGCCGCGGCCCGGCCCCGCGCCCTCGCTTGCCGCCGGCGCCGACTCCGTGGTCGGTTCCTGCGCCGCGCCTTGGACCGAAAGTCCGAGCGGCAGGATCAGCAGGCCCGCCAGCCAGGTCGCGATCGCGCGCGTTCCATGCCGCGTCACTGGACCTCTCCAATTTCCCGTTTCAGCAGCTCGACAAACGCCGCGCGCTCGTCGTCGGTCAACTCGCTCAGGACGCTCGCGCGCTCGGGCGCGGAGGCCGTCGCGCTTCGCACATCGTCGGCGGTCATCGCCGCGGCCATCTCCGACATCGCCTGCCACGCGACCTCAGCATCCGCCGGCGTCTCAGTCGCCGTCGTTGCCATTGCCGGCGGCGGCGACACCGCGCGATCGCGCGCCGAAGACGACCAGACGAGAAGGACCAACGCGACGGCCGCGAGTGCGCCCAGTGCCAGAACCGGCTGGCCGAACATCCACCCTCGACGCTCCGGTGGGGTCACATGCGCGGTCGCTTCGCGGACGCGGGCGCTGAAGTGATCCCAGAACAGCGGTGACGGCTCGGGGACCGTCTCCGATTTCAACGCCGTCAGCAAGCGCCGACAACTCGGACACGGCGGCGCGGCACGCGGCACACTGATCGAGATGCGCGGTCGCCAGCGCGTCTCCGAGCGTTCCGTCAGCCGCCGCAGCCAAATCGTCAGGCGAAAGATGCGTCGTCATGCGCTCAACAGGCGCCGTAGATTTCCCAGCGCGTGAAAGAAGTTTGTCTTGGCGGCGCCAACCGTGCCGCCGAGAATCCGCGCGATCTCCTCGTGCGAGAGCTCCTGGTAGATCCGCAGGATGAGCGTGGCCCGCTGGCGCGGCGGCAACTGACGGATGGCGTGCCGCACGGCCGCCGTGCTTTCCTGCCGCACCACGGCGTCAATCGGACTGACGGCTCGGGCATCGACATGCTCCTTCGCGTCAACCGGCTCGGTCTCTGGACGGCGAACGGCCGCTCGATTCAGACAGGTGTTCACGGTGATGCGGTAGAGCCACGTGCTCAGCGATGACTCGTGCTTGAACCGGCCGAGGCCCTTGAACGCCCGCACGAACACGTCCTGCGCGAGATCGGAAGCGTCCTCATGATTGGGGACGAACCGGAAGCACAGGAGATAGACGTGCCGCCGGTGACGCCGCACGATCTCGTCGAACGCCTCTCGCCGGCCGCTGACGAAGGCGTCCACGAGCGCCCGGTCGTCCGCCTCGTCCAGCGCGATCGGGTCGTCGGCGCCCGCCGCACGGGCCTCAGGTGGCGTCATCCTGACGTCCCAGATTGAGCTCCAGTCGACTGAAACCGTACCGGCCTCGATTACTTAGACCGGGCCCGGCCGGGCACGGTTACAAGGGCCTCGACGTCGGCCAGCCTGGGCAGGCCAGTCTGGGCGCCCACGGCGCAGCAGTTGAGGGCGGCCGTGGCGTTGGCAAAGTCGAGAATCAGGCGCAAATCTGGCTTCTCGGCCATGCGGACCCACGCGCTCACGAACCCGCCGCGGAAGGCGTCCCCGGCACCGGTCGTGTCGGCAACATTGACGCGGAAGGCTGGTGTCCGGATCTCCCGATCGCCGGCGACCGCGAGCGACCCCTGGTCGCCGAGGGTGACGATGGCGGCGGCGGACCGGTATTCAGCGGCGAGCTTCCTGAGCGCCTCGCCAATCTTGCTGCCCGGTCGCCATTCCGCAAGAAAGGACTCGCTCACGATCAGCACGTCGATCTCGGCCAGCAGATCGTCGACGCCGCGCGCCTCGTGGTCGACATCGATGACGGTCGGCACGCCGGCCTCTCGCGCGAGCCTCGCGGCGGACATGGCCGTGGACAGATCCGTGGCGTCGAGCATCAGCACTCGCCCGCTCACGAGCGCGCCGGGCGGAAGGCTCGTCGGATCGAGCGCCAGCGCCGGGTCGCGGAAGCCGAATACCGTGCGGCTGCCGGTGGCGGAATCCACGAGCACCATCGCGACGCGGCTTTTCGCACCGGCCCGTTCCACCGCCACGACATCCACACCGTCGCGCGCGAGTGCGGCCCTGACCGTGTTTCCCGGATCGTCCGCGCCGAACGACCCGACGTAGCGAGTGCGCAGCCCTTGTCGAGCGCACGCGACGGCGGCCGTCGCGGCCTGGCCTCCGACGTACAGGTCGAACGCATCAAGCGCGGTCTTGTCGGCGCCTTCAGGTGGCCGGGGGCCGATGCCGACGAAGTCGAGACTGTTTTCGCCAAAGACGACGACGTCGAGTGTTGTGGCTGTGGCGGGTGCCAGTCGGGGCGGCCACTGCATGCGTGCGGGATATTACCGCCTCACTGGCATCTCGTTCTATTGAGGAAACTTACTATCGATCCGAACGGACGCGAGATCGAGACCGAGAAGCCGACGCTCGAAAGCCATTGACCGGCCTTACCAGGCACAGGTTTGGCTGGTTGGAGTGGCGACCTAGAATCGAGACATCCATGGAAGCGGTCGGGCAGCTGCTGATGGTCCTCATTCCTCTGGCGACCGGGGCGTTCATGTGGCTGTTCTATCGCGAGTTCTTATTGAGCGACCGTTTCTGGATCGTGGTGGTCGCGCTGGTGATCGCCGGAACCGCCGTTCAGAACGGCTACACCAAGGAGGGCGCGCTCGTGGCCCTCGTCGGGATCGGCATCTGGCTCTGGATGGAGTATCGCAGTCGAGATGAATAGTCGGACCTGCAGGTGTTCGTGGTCTTTGGCGACACTCGCACCGTCAACGAAATGAAGTCGCTCGGCGTGGAGCCGATGAGTCTTCAGGTTGCGCGGACACCGTGATCGATCGCGAGCACCGCGCGCTTCACATAGAATCAGCGGATGCACGACGATGAAGATCACGCGCGAACGCTCGATCGATACGACTATTATCGAGGACCGAAAGCGTTGGCCGACGAGTGGACGGTATCGCGCGAACAACTCACGATGCGCTGCGCGCTCTCGACGCACCGGCTGGGCTGGGAACTTCGACTGACCGCCGGATCGAACTTTCTGCGCTCGCACGTCTGCAAGACGCAAACGGAAGTGTTCGAGACCTCTTCCGCCTGGAAGGCCGAGGCCATTTCGAAGGGTTGGAGCTAGTCACATTCATCCATCGGCCGTTCGTCCGCTGCTCCGCGTCCGTGCCCTGACAGCCGGCGTCGCGATCGACGATTTCGACAACGCGCGATCGGTCCAGGCCGCGCTCGACGCGGTCACACGTACGAAGCAGCGCTTCGAGCAGGCCGGCTATGAGGTGCAGACCCTGCGCGTTGCCACGCCGTCGCTGCTCGGGACCGCGTCCGCCGTGGAGCGGCAGTCCGCGCTGAGTGCGATTCGGCGACTCGACGGCCTCGCGGCCGAGCGCAGCGCGGTCCTGAGCATCGGGTCCGTGCTCACTGACGACCGCGCGGACGCCAGTCTCGCCGCGTGGGCGGCCGAGTTGGTGCAAACCACCCGTGTGACGAGTTTCAGCGTCACGGTCGCGTCCGCGGCGGGCGGTCACCACCGCCGCTCGTGCGTGACCGCCGCTGAAGTGATCGTCGCGCTGTCGCGCGCCACCGCGAGCGGTACGGCGAACTTCCGTTTCGCCGCTGCAGCAAATGTTCCGGCGGGCACGCCGTTCTTTCCTGTCGCGTACCACGAGGGCCCGGACGCGTTCGCCGTCGGCGTCGAATCGCCTCGCGTCCTTCATCAGGCGATTGTCGGCGGCGGTGATGCTGACGGCGCAGAACTGCGCATGAGGGATGCGCTCGACCACGCGCTGGCGCCGATCGCGTCGCTCGCCGCGACCAGCGCGCGCGACGAAATGTGGACCTATCTCGGCATTGATCCTTCGCCAGCGCCCGGCTTGGACAGCAGTATCGGAGAGACGATTGAGGCGCTGACCGGCACGCCGTTTGGAGGACCCTCAACGCTCGGGGCCTGCGCCACCGTCACCGGAGCGCTCAAGCAACTGCGGGTGGCGACGTGTGGCTACGCCGGCCTCATGCTTCCGGTGCTGGAGGATCCGGTGCTCGCCCGCCGCGCCTCGGAAGGACGATTCGGTCTTCGCGACCTGCTCTTGTTTTCGTCCGTGTGCGGCACGGGACTCGATGTGGTGCCGCTGCCGGGCAACACGCCGCCTGACGTCCTGGCGCGCGTGATCGCGGACATGGCGGCGCTGGCCACTCGGTTGCGCAAGCCATTGTCGGCGCGTTTGTTTCCAGTCCCTGGCAAGAACGTTGGAGAGGATATCGAACTGGACGACCCTCATCTCACTAAGTCCATTGCGCTCGCCGTTGAGTAGAACAGCCGGAAATGATTCAATCCTCCGAAGACGCCGGCTCATGCACAGACTGAACGTTCTGATCCTCGGCATCGTGGTCGCTCTGCCGGTATCACTCGCAGGTCAGGCGACCACCATGGACCCGCCGAAGTCCGTGTTCGGCACGTGGGTCTGGAACGCTGCGTCGCGCAGCGATTCTCAGCTCGATAACTACAAGTGCTACGTCGAGCGCCTCGACGACATGGGCAACGGTCGGGTGCGCGTCAGGGACCACCGCATTCGGCTCGTGAAGGGCGCGGACTCTCAGACGATCACGAACGACTTCGACGTGATGTTCAACACGCCGATCATGCGGAGCAATGGGACGTCGACGCTCTGGCGGATCACCAGCCCACGGACCTACCAGCTGATGACCCTGCCCGCGAACGGATCGGCGCCGACGTTCGTGGTCACGCGCGAAATTTCAGCGGATGATCGAAGGATGACCCAGATCGGCCAGGGCGTGGTCAACGGACTCACGGTACGCAGCGAGTTCGTGTTCGATCGGGCCGAGGGAATCACGAGCCTGGGAGACTGCGCAATTGAGTAGCCCGTCTTGCGCGATCTCTCCATGGTGCCCGTCAGAGCGAAGCGGCGGACGCAATAGCGGCCGGAGCCGCTTTTATCGACTCTTTGGCGCAGGTATGAGCAGCCTCGTGAACCCGAACACAGAGGAAGCCGCACACTGAGTCCTAGGGGCGTAGGATGGAGTCGTGCCTGACGACTTCACGATCACGCTGCCCGCCCACTGCGGTCACTGCGGCAAGCAGGTGACGCTCCAGATGTCCTCGTGGCCCGTCGCCGTGATTCGCGACACGCTGGCGCCGACGGACCCGCCTCCGCACCACCAGCAGGCATGGGCGTGTCCGTGGTGCCACTGGGAGAACGCGGGCGGATTCGCTGACCGGCTCGCGTGGGCGCGGAAAGGGCACCAGTCGTCGGCCTAGTCCTTTCAACGTCTCTCGCGTTCGACTTCTCACGTGTCGCGGTCGCTGAAGGTGACGCTTCCGCAACAAAGCACAGACCACTCGGTGTAGGCTTCGCCGGTGCCTGATGAGTCCGTCACGCTTTCCGTTCGTTGCCGCCGCTGCGGTCGCCCCGTGACGTTGGCCTACGTTGCCGGCGTGGTGCTCCATCGCCACGATTGGGCGTGTCCCTACGATGGCTGCTGGATGCTCCAGCACGTTGACGTGCCGGGCCACGACCTGACGGCGGTCCCCTTGACGCAGACGTAGCACCCGGTCTTTACCGGAGACGATCAGTCCGACCCAAACGCGTTGTTTGCCGACACCGACGACATGGATTGAGCGCCCCGGCGAGCCTCGATCGTCCGCGTCGTCGCCCACTGAGCGGTCCCTGTGCAATCGGGTACAGGCACGGGTCAGGCGTCCGTCTGTACTGTGCGCGAATGCCTCCCCCGCCGACTGCCCGAATGCCGGCGCGATGTCTAGCTTGAAGCCAGCGATCCCGCTGTGACGATTGTTGGAGCGCTCGTGTGTTGCCTCCCCAAGAACGATCCCAAAGGTCCGATCTGGTTCGTGACGGAAGTGCCGGCCCGACCAACGGCCAGGCAGACTGATAGACTGAAAGCCTCCTCTGATTTTCCGCCGACCCCAGGACGGACAGCCACCAGAGTAATTGCGCGGCAACGCGCAGACGTGGTGTCCCATGCTCTTGCGTCCTTGCCCGAACTGTCACAGCCTGAGCCGGCTCGTGGAATCCAAACGCCACACGCCATCGAGAGCGGCAAGGCTGCGGACAGGACTCCGAAAGGGAAGAACAGCGACCAAGGGTGAGCCGCCCCAGAGGTCATAGGGTCCTGGGACATCGGCACTGCGATCGTGTTGCCCGCGCGCACGGCACGGCGAACCATTGAGCGACGTCAGCGCCGTGTTCCTCGTCCGGCCTGTCAGTTTCAAACGCCCCGCTTGCTTGAAGCCGCGAGTCGTGACGCGCACGTCCACCACTACCGCTGCGAAGCGTGCGGGCACGTGGTGCGAATATCCAGAAGTCCACCCCTGACGGGCCGATGGTGGCCGTGACTGTGGATCGTCAGCTACCGACGATGAAGTAAGGCACGGTTTCACGAACGGCGATCGAGCCGCGCTGCTGGCGCTCGGTGCCGTAACGAACGGCGTGGCTGGGACCTGCCAGGGCGGTATGTGGAACCTGAGGAGTCATCGCGAGTAGGACGCATCTACGACAACCACCGCCATCCCGAAGTCCTGAACGCCATACCTGAATTAGACATCCATCGGGCCAAGTTCGCTAGAGGACCCGATGATCATCAGGCCGACACTGATCTGCGCTGTCGGCGTCGTCGCGCTGCTGGGACTGGGCCGGATAGTAGGACGGGCCGATCAGGCTGTATTACAGCGGATTGAAGCGGCAAGGTCCGATTACGATCAGGGCGAGATGACTCGGCGAAACACCACCAAACTCAAGCTTCCTGGCGATTTCCTTGGCACGGTGAGGGCTTCTACAACACGCCACCGCCACCGAAGGGCAAGGAAGGACAATGCGGGAGACGCGGCCGAGGAGGCTGCGGCCACTCCGCACGCGACGCCATTCGCGGCAATATCCTCGACCGCCAGAGCTGACGACGCGTGACGGCAGACGCGGGAAGGCTGCCACTTCAGCAGACCCATTCGCGGCAAGATATCCCGACCGACACGGCGACGCGACTGATGGTCGTTCTACGTTGGCAGCGGCGTCACCCTTGAGGCGTTCGCGCCGAGTCACGACGCGCTCGACCGCCGCGTGATGACTACAACCGAATTGTTGGACTGCTACCACGGGGACCGTCGGGTGCTTTCGGCCCTGCTCGGCTCGGCGGCGGCAGGCCTGAGGAGTTAGGGTCTGCAAACGACACAATTACCCGCCCGATTGATTTTCGCCTTTTCTTTGCGTATAGTCCCGCTGCGAGTCGCGAACGAGCGAAGCGAGTGAGCCGCGCGAACGGAGCGAGGATCGTGAGGCCCCGCAACTGAGCGCGTCGAGGGGTCCACGGGGAACGCCCCGGATCGTCGCGAACGAGCGAAGCGAGTGAGCCGCGCGAACGGAGCGGGGATCGTGGGGCCCCGCGAGTGAGCGCGTAGGGGGGTCCGCGGGGGCAAAGCCCCCCGGAATAAGCCAGATGCAGCCACTGACCAAGCGCCAGCGGGAAATTCTGGACTACCTGCAGGAGTTCATCCAGCAGCACGGCTACGCGCCGAGCCTCGAGGAAATCGGCCGGCGGTTCAGCCTGTCGTCGCTCGCCACCGTCCACAAACACCTGACGAACCTCCAGGAAAAAGGCTTCATCCGCCGCTCCTGGAATCGCAGCCGTTCCGTCGAGTTGCTGTCAGCGCCCGCCGGCCACCGCGCCCTGGAACTGCCGCTGCTCGGCTACGTCGCGGCCGGCGCCCCCATAGAAGCCATCCCGTCCACCGAGACCATCGCAGTGCCCGAGGACCTGGCCGGCAAGCGCGAAACCTACGTCCTCCGCGTGAAGGGCGACTCGATGATCGACGAACAGATCCGCGACGGCGACTTCGTCATCGTCGAGGACCGCAAAACGGCGGACAACGGCGAGATGGTGATCGCCCTCATCGGCGGCTCCGACGTGACGCTCAAGAAGTTCTACCGCGAGAACGGACGCGTGCGCCTCCAGCCCGCGAATCCGACCATGCAGCCGCTCTTCATGGACGCGTCCCAGGTGCAGGTACAGGGCGTGGTCGTCGGGATGATGAGAAAATACTGATCGATGTCCAAGCAAATCAATTTCACGATCGTGCCCGATGACCCGGAGGATCCGGCACAGGCACGACGCGAGTACGCCAATTTCTGCGCCGTCTCGCACACACCCTTCGATCTCACGCTCACGTTCTGCGATGTCCGTCCGCTCTCGCCGCGCGACATCAAGTCGGCCGAGGTGAGTGAAACCGTACGCGTGCCCGTCGTCTCGCGCATCGCCATCCCGTTCGGCATCGTTCCCGGCCTCATCGCGGCGCTTGCAGGAACAATTACGCGCCGTGCAGGAGTCGCAGGCGCAAGCCGAAGGCGCTCAGCCGAACTGGCCAAAGGGCGGACCGCTTCACTGAAAACTCGTGTAGGACATGTAGGGCGTGTAGGCCATATAGAAGGGCCACCTGTTTTTCTACATGGCCTAGACGCCTACAAGCGCTACATGCCTCGCAAAGCCATGCCCCTCCGCGCTTCGGCCACCGCTCGCCGGCGGGCCGCGAGCATCTTCGATCGGCTCGATCAGCAGCATCCCAACGCGACGACCGAGCTCCACTTCCGGGACGCGTTCGAGTTGCTGGTCGCCACGATTCTGTCCGCACAATCCACCGATGTACGCGTAAACCAGGTCACACCGGCACTCTTCACGCGCTACCCGGACGCCGCGACGCTGGCGAAGGCCACGCCTGAAGAGCTCGAGCCGCAGATCCACTCGACAGGTTTCTTCCGGATGAAGTCCCGGTCGCTTATCGGCATGGCGCAGGCGCTCGTGGCCGACCATGGCGGGAAGGTGCCCGCGTCGATGGACGCCCTCGTGAAGCTTCCCGGCGTCGGGAGAAAGACGGCCAATGTCGTCCTGGGCCACGCGCTGGACGTTCCCGGCCTGCCGGTCGATCGGCACGTGCTGCGCGTCGCGAATCGGATCGGCCTCGTCTACTCCGACGATGCCGTGGCCGTCGAGCAGGCGCTCTGCGCCGTGTTGCCGTCCGACCGGTGGACGCGGGCGTCCGACACCTTGATTCTTCACGGTCGGCGCGTGTGCCGGCCCAAGCCCCTGTGCGATCGTTGCCTCGTGCGAACGGATTGCGCGTACTTTCGCGCGTTGGGCGCGAAGGCGCGGCCGCGTACGCCGCGCCGCGGAACGCGCCGATGACCCGCGACGAGTTTCGCGAGCTCGTCAATGAAGCGCTCGGAGGAATTCCGCAGAATTTTCGCGACGCTCTACAGAACATCGCCATCGTCGTCGAAGACGAGCCGTCACCGGCCCAGCTCAACGAGGTAGGTATCGAGCCGCCCGACACGCTGCTCGGGCTCTACGAGGGCACTCCGCTCACCGAACGCCAGTGGGCGCATGGCAACACGCTGCCGGACAAGATCACGCTCTTCCAACTCCCCATCGAAGACGCGTCCGACGATGAAGATGATGTCGTGGTGGCGATCGGCGAAACGTTGATTCACGAGATCGGCCACTACTTCGGGTTGTCCGAAGAAGAGATCGAGGAAATCGAAGAGCAGGTACTGGCGCGGCGGCGCGGATCCGGATGATGGCGATGGCGACTAAGAGTCGAACGCCTGGCCGCCACCGGCCGAGAAAGCGATTCGGACAACATTTCTTGGCGCCGTCGTGGGCCGCGAAGGTGGTCGAGGCCATCCGGCCGGCTCGAGGTGATGCGTTTCTCGAGATCGGGCCGGGCACGGGCGCCATCACGCTGCCACTGGCGGCGACTGGGCTGCCTATCCTCGCGATCGAGATCGATCGCGATCTCGCAAGCGAACTCGCGGCCAAGGCACCCCCGAATGTCACGATCCTCGCCGCGGACATGCTCAAAGCCGACGTGATGCCGCTCCTCAGCGGCCTCACGCCGCAAGGGCCGCCCGACGCGTCAGGCGTCGCCGCCCCCGAACACCGGCTTCGCGTCGTCGGCAACCTTCCTTACTACGCGACGTCGCCCATCCTGTCTCGTCTCGTCGAACTGCATCGGGCGCACGGGTTGATTCACGACGCGACCGTGATGATGCAGAAGGAAGTCGCCGACCGGCTGGTCGCCAGGCCCGGTACGCGCGACTATGGCGTGCTCACCGTTCTGCTCAGCGTCCACGCGCGAGTCTCGCGAATCCTGGAACTGCCGCCGGGCGCGTTCACCCCGCCGCCCAAGGTCCGTTCGACTCTCGTCAAGCTCGAGTTCACCAGTCCTGCGGTCCGAATTCCGGACGAACGGCTCTTCGAGAAGCTGGTCAAGGCCATCTTCAGCCAGCGTCGCAAGACGCTCCTGAACTCTCTGAAGGCCTTCGATCGCTCGGCCGCCGCGATCCTCGTGTCAGCGAACCTGGATGGGCGCCGCCGGCCCGAGACACTGCAGATCGAAGAGATCGCCAGGGTGGCCGAGCTTCTGGCGGCAGCCAGACGATAGCGAACGCCCTACAGGCTGAAGTGCCAGGTCTGGCTGCGACTGTCTCGGGCCGGAAGTGATTGAGGCAGTTCAGCTTACAAACTTGGCTCTTGTACGAGGTCCCATCCCCCGTGCTATAGTGCCCGCGGTTTTCCCGCCTGTTTCTGGTCGTTCCCAGCGACCCGTTCAGGCCTGAACGACCCAGGTTGAGCCCCAGCGCTCTCGCGCGGGGTTGGCGCTCTCGTGCTGGCTCGTGCCAGCCGGGAGGGGTCGGGTTCCGGCCGATCAGGATTCCGGTTGACGAGTGGTACGGGCGCCGTTGGAGCGCCTCCGGTCGACATCATCCCGCTCGGCGGGGTTGGCGAGTTCGGCATGAACATGCTGCTCGTCGCCTGCGGGGATACCGCTCTGCTCATCGATGCCGGCGTGATGTTCCCCGGACCTGAGCTCTTCGGGGTCGATCTCATCATTCCCGACGTCGGCGCTCTGGCGGCCTACCGCGGCCGGATCAGCGCGCTCGTCCTCACGCACGGGCACGAAGATCACATCGGCGCCGTCCCGTACGTCATCCCCTACGTCGACGGCCCGATCTACGCGTCGCCGCTGACACTCGCGCTCGTTCAGCCGAAGCTGGATGAACACGGGATCGACGCCGAGGGTCGTCTGATATCGGTCGCGCCGCGCCAGACGGTCGAGGTCGGACCGTTGCGTCTCGAGTTCCTGCGCGTCACACACAGCATTCCCGACTGCCTGGCCGTGGCTGTCCATACGCCGGCCGGCGTCATCCTGCACACCGGCGACTTCAAGATCGACCAGACGCCGCTCGACGGCCAGCTGTTCGACCTGCATCGCTTCGCCGAGCTCGGCAGCCAGGGCGTTCTGGCGCTGCTCGCCGACAGCACCAACGCGGACCGGCCCGGGTTCACCGGCTCGGAGCGCGAGGTCATCGAAGGATTCGAGGAGGTGTTCAGCAGCGCCGACGGCAAGATCGTGGTCGCGGCCTTCTCGACGAGCGTCTACCGGCTCCAGCTCATCGTGAACCTCGCCGACCAGTTCGACCGGAAGGTCGCCTTCGTCGGCCGGGGAATGCAGCAGACGTCGGTGATCGCCGAGCGGCTCGGATATCTCACGATCCCGCCGGGCGTCCAGATCCGCGACAGCGAGGTGGGCGAGTACCAGCCGGATGAGGTCGTCTGCCTCTGTACGGGCTCGCAGGGCGAGCCGCTCGCCGCCTTGCCTCGCATTGCCATCAACGACCACCGGTTCGTGAAGCTGGCGCCGGACGACGTCGTGGTGTTCTCGGCCCGGGTCATCCCGGGCAACGAGAAGGCGGTCGGCCGCGCGATGGATCACGTGGCCCGGCGGGGCGCCGACCTCGTGTTCGACGGCCAGAAGCACGTCCATGTCTCGGGTCATGGCAGCCAGGAAGAACTGAAGTTGATCCTGTCCCTTATCAAGCCGCGCTACTTCGTGCCGATACACGGTGAGTACCGGCAGCTTGCCCGTCACGCGCGGATGGCGGCCCTCGTGTCCCCGGCGACGACCGTCCTCATGGTGGAGGACGGCGACGTGGTCCGGTTCGACGAGGCCGGGGCGCGCGTGGTGGATCGCGTACCGGCGGGACGGGTGTTCATTGACGGCACCCGGACTGGGGAAATCGTTGACGAAGTACTCCGCGATCGGAAGCACATCGCGGGCGACGGACTCGTGGTGACGGTCGTGGCGATCAACAGCCAGACGGGGGCGCTGGAACAGCCCCCCGAAATCATCACCCGTGGGCTGGCGGTGGACCCCCGGCAGGACGCGATGCTTCGCGAGGCGCCGGCGCTCCTGGCGCGCGCGATTGAGCAGGCGCCTCTGGAGGAGCGGACGGATCCGGGTCTGTTGAAGGAGACGATCCGCCTCGAGTTGCAGCGCATGTTTCGCAAACGGGCCGGCCGCCGGCCGCTCGTGCTGCCGGTTGTAATGGAGGTTTGAGGAAAGCCGTGGCCGATACCGCCCTCTCCCGCCGGATCAACGAGTTCACAGGCGTGGTGTTCTTCGCCTGTGCGCTGATTTGGTTCATTGCCCTGGCGACCTATCGCCAGTCGGACCCGGTCTGGTTTTTCAACGACGCCGGCCTCGGCGAGGTGGAGAATTTCGCCGGGCGCTTCGGTGCTTTCGTCGCGCTCGCCTCCCTTCAGGTCTTCGGCTACTCGTCCTATTTGCTGCCCTTCGTCCTCGGCGTGGTCGGCTGGCACTACTTCTGGTGCCGGAAGGTGGACGCGGGCTACACCAAGCTTTTTGGCGCTGTCCTCTTCGTCACCTGCCTCGCGGGCCTGATGGCCCTGGCCTGGAGCGCGTTCGCGCCGGCCGACGGCGACGGCGCCGCCTGGGGCGGCTGGATCGGATCGACGGCCGCGGCGGTGCTCCGCGCCTTCTTCAATCGAACGGGCGCGGCGATCTGCCTGCTGACGCTCCTCGCGCTCGCGGTCATCATGTCCACCCAGTTCTCGTTCGGACGCGCCGCGGCCGCCATCGGCAATCGCGTGCGCGCCACGCCGGGCCTTCTCGCCCGCTGGAGCGAGTGGAAGGAACAGCGCCTGCGCGAACGCCAGCGGCAGCAGGTCATCGAGAAGCACGTCAAGCGTGCCGGCAAGGAACGTGCGCCTGAGATCACGACCCGCGCGGCCGAGTCTGCCGAGCGCCTCAAGGCCGCCCGCGCGCGCGGCGCCGCCGATGAGCCGGACGACGATGACGACGAGATCGAGGAACGTCCGCGGCCGAGCCGACCGGTCGCTCCGTCGATTCGCGGCGCGCACGCCAAGGCGCCTGTGGCACAGCCGCTCCCGCTCGCCGACGCTTCGCCGGCCAGAACGCCGGCCGAGCGACGGCAGGACGGCTACACCGCGCCTCCGGTCACATTGTTCGACGCGCCGAAAGACCACCGCAAGATCGACGAGCGCGAGCTGATGGATGCCGCGCGTCTTCTCGAGGAGAAGTCGCGCGAGTTCTCGGTCGAGGGCTCCGTCGTCCAGATTCATCCGGGCCCGGTCGTCACGACCTACGAGTTCAAGCCTGATGCCGGCGTGAAGTACAGCCGCATCACAGGGTTGGCGGACGATCTGTGCCTCGCGATGCAGGCCGAGTCGGTCCTCATCGACCGCATTCCGGGCAAGTCGACGGTCGGCATCCAGATCCCGAATCGCCACCGCGAGCCCATCACGCTGCGCGAACTGCTCGAGTCCGACACGTACCAGCGCTCGACGTCAAAACTGAGCATGGCCCTCGGCAAGGGGATCCACGGCGATCCGATCGTCGGCGATCTCGCGACGATGCCGCACCTGCTCATCGCGGGCTCGACGGGCGCCGGTAAGTCGGTCAGCGTCAACGCGATGCTGAGCAGCGTGCTCTTCCGCGCGACGCCTGACGACGTGCGGCTGATCCTCATCGATCCGAAACGCCTCGAGCTTGGGATGTACGAAGACATCCCGCACCTGCTCACTCCCGTCGTGGTCGATCCGAAGCAGGCGGCGAACGCGCTGCGGTGGGCCGTTCGTGAAATGGAAGACCGCTACAAGTCGCTCGCGAAGATTGGCGTCCGGAACATCGAGCAGTACAACCGGAACGTGCGCGCGATGTTGAGTGAGCAGCCCGACACGAAAGCGCCGGACGGCTCCGAACTGCGGACCCTTCCCTTCGTCATTGTGGTGATCGACGAGCTGGCCGACCTGATGATGGTGGCCGGCAAGGAAGTCGAAGAGTCGATCGCTCGACTCGCGCAGATGGCTCGCGCGGTCGGCATCCATCTGATCCTCGCCACGCAGCGGCCGTCGGTGGACGTCATCACCGGCGTGATCAAGGCGAACCTGCCGGCACGCATCGCGTTCCGCGTCACCACGCGCATCGATTCGCGCACGATCCTCGACGGTAACGGCGCCGAACAGCTCCTCGGCAAGGGCGACATGCTGCTGCTCCCGCCGTCGTCGTCGCGGTACGTGCGCATTCACGGACCGTACATCTCCGAGCAGGAAACGGCGCGGCTCTGCAGCTTCCTCCGCAAACAGGGCAAGCCGACGTACGACACGACGATTACGGCGGAGGACAAGGCCGGCCCCGAGAAGGTCGAGATGGAAAAGGACGACCTCTACGACGAAGCCGCGCGCATCGTCGTGTCCACGGGCCAGGCCTCGATTTCGTATCTGCAGCGCCGGCTGCGCATCGGGTTCAGCCGCGCAGCGCGCTTGATCGACATGATGGAGCTCGAGGGCGTGGTCTCACCCGCCGCCGGCGGCAAGCGCGAAGTGCTCGTCGATCAGAGTTACTTCGAAGAAGTTGACGCTCAACTGAGGTAGGTATGCATCATTCATTCATCACCGTCGTTCCGCGAGGACGCGTCCTGCAGTGCCTGGTCGCGATCGTCCTCGGGCTGGCGATCTTCTTCATTGCGGCGCCGGCCGATGCGCAGTCGCCCGCCGTGCGCTATGAACGCGCGCTCGCCCGCGAGAAGGCCGCGCGGACAATGACCGGCACGTCCGTCGCCACGATTCGCACGATCGCGCGCTCGTATGAAGCGATCGTTCACGCCTATCCGCGGAGTGGATATGCGGACAACGCGCTGTGGCAGGGCGCGGGCATGATGCAGCTCGCCTATGAGCGGAGCGGCTCGGTCGGCGACCTGCAGAACGCCCGACGGATGTTGAGCTGGCTGAAGCGCGAGTATCCGAAGGCCACGCTGGCGAAGCAGGTGGACGCGCAAGCTGGTCGCCCTGAAGGGCGGATCGAAACCTGCCGCGCGCCCCGCCGCCGTCGCGGCCCGCGCCCTCCCAGCGACGAAGCGCAGCGCGCCGCACGACGCGCCGGCTTCGGTTCCTGCCGCCAGCCCGGCGGCGCCCTCCAGCGTGAACCCCTCCGCGAGCCCGATTTTCAGAGACGACGCGCCCGAGGCCGACGAACCCGAGGCGCCGGTCACCGCGATGGCGCCGTCCATCGCGCCGCCCGCGCTCGCGCTGGGTGTCGAGCCGCGCTCGCCTGAACCGATTACTGACGCCGTCGCCGCGGTGTGGTCGACTCGCCCCACTCGCGTTGAAGAGCTCGCGCCCCTTCCGATGCCGGCGCCTTCGGAGACGGCGGTCCCTGTGCGTGGAATCACGCACACCGCCCTGCCGAAGGGCGACCGCATCACGATCGAGCTCGGCCGCGAGGCGAGCTACTCGACGAGCCGGGTGGGCAATCCCGACCGCGTCGAGATTGATCTCAACGACGCGGCGCTTGCCGCCGGCCTCTCCGATCGCACGACCGCGATCTCCGGCGCGCTGGTCAAATCGCTCAGCGCGAAACGCACGGGCCGCCAGGCGGCCCGCGTGGTCATCGAGCTGAATGGAAAGCCGCGCTTCAGCACGTTCCCGCTCTATAACCCGTTCCGGCTCGTGATTGACGTCGAGTCGGACGCGCCAACGGCAGTGACCGCGGCGACTGGCACGCTCAGCCCACTTCCGGCGACAGCCTCAACGAGCCGCTCCACGTCGAAGACAACCGCGCCGCCGGCAGCGTCTGCCCCACGTGAGACCACGATCGACGATCCGCTCCCGGCGCCGGCGACGCCGTCGAGCACCGGCCGCGGCGACTACTCGCTGGCCCGGCAGCTTGGCCTCGGTGTCTCACGTATCGTGATCGACCCGGGCCACGGCGGCCACGATCCCGGCGCCCGCGCGAACGGGGTGAATGAAGCCGACGTCGTGCTCGACGTCGCACTCCGCGTCGAGGCCCTGCTCAAGGCGCAGCCGGGATTCGACGTCGTCCTCACGCGGCGGACGAATATGTTCATCCCGCTCGAGGAACGCACGGCCATCGCGAACCGCGAGTCGGCCGACATGTTTCTGTCGATCCACGTCAACGCCAGTCCGCGCACGGCGACGCGTGGCATCGAGACGTACCTGCTCGACTTCGCGTCGAACCCTGACGCGGAGGCCCTGGCGGCTCGCGAGAACGCGACGGGCGCGCAGAGCATGCGCGTGCTGCCCGACCTCGTGAAGGCCATCACGCTCAACAACAAGGTGGACGAATCGCGAGAGCTCGCGCGGATGGTGCAGTCGTCGCTCGTCGGCCGCATCACGCCGCTCAGCCGCGGCCTGAAGGATTTCGGCGTGAAACGCGCGCCGTTCGTCGTGCTGATCGGCGCTCAGATGCCGAGCGTCCTCGCGGAGATCTCGTTCGTGACAAACCGGACGGATGCCTCGTTGATGAAACAGGCGAGTCACCGGCAGCGCATCGCCCAGGCGCTCGCCGATGCGGTGCTGAAGTACCGGACGTCGCTGAAGACGCAGAACGCGACGACCGCTCAGACAGCCGCACGGCAGTAACGACGCGGTAGAATCGTGGCAGGTCCGCCGTGCAGACCCCGCCACCCGAATCGTTCGTTGTCACGATTGCCCAGACGCCCGCTGACGAAGTCACGCTGGCGGAGGTGATTTTCGGGTCCTTTGGGCTCGTCGGGGCGCTCGTTGCGCTGGCGATCGTGCTGGGCGCGCTGCTCTCGCTCGTGATGGTGGTCTGGAACCGTCGCCATCGGCCGGAAACCGACCACATGCCGTCGGTCGCACCGGGTCTCCCGACGTCCTCTAGCGGCCCCCGGTCATCCCAAGCTCGATAAGCGTTCGCACGGCGACGCCCGTCGCGCCCTTGGGCTGGAACGGGTGTTTGGTTTCGGCCCAGGCGGTGCCGGCAATGTCGAGGTGCGCCCACGGCCCCTCGCCGGCGAACGCCTGCAGAAACGCTGCGGCCGTAATCGCGCCGCCCGGACGGCCCGCCGCGTTGATCAGATCCGCGATGTCGCTGCGAAGCTCCTCAGCGGTTTCCTCGTAGATCGGCATCGGCCAGAGACGATCGCCGGCACGCGCAGACGCCGACCGCACGGTCTCGACCCAATTGTCCGGCCGGCCAAACAATCCCGACGTGTAACGTCCCAGCGCGACCACGCACGCGCCCGTGAGCGTCGCGATATCCACGAGATGGGTCGCGCCGAGCTGACGCGCGTACCACAACGCGTCGCCAAGGATCAGCCGGCCCTCGGCGTCCGTGTTGATGATCTCGACGCTCGTGCCGCTGGCGCCCTTGACCACGTCGCCCGGGCGGATGGCGCGCCCGCCCGGCATGTTCTCGGCCGTCGGAATGACGCCGATCACGCGATGCGTGCCGCCAAGGAGCGCGATCGCCCTGAGCGCGCCCGCCACGGCGGCGCCTCCGGCCATGTCGTCCTTCATCCGCTCCATGCCATCGGCCGGCTTGATCGAGATGCCGCCCGAGTCGAACGTGATGCCCTTGCCGACGAATCCAAGGACCGGCGTCGCAGGCGCGCCCGGCGGGTCGTAGCGAATGACAATGAGACGCGGCGGCTCCGCGCTGCCCTGCCCGACGCCAAGCAGCAGGCGCATCTGAAGCTCGGCCAGCCGTACCTTCGTCGAGCACCTCGACGGACAGACCGACCATCGATTCGGCGCGAGTCACTCGCGCCGCGAATTCTCTGGGCGTCAGCACGTTGCCCGGTTCGTTCGCAAGGCTCCGCGTGAAGTTCACTGACTCCCCGATGATGCGGCCCTTGCGCACCAGATCGCTGACTGTGGCGGCGTCGCCGCCTGGCACGACGATTTCGACATTCGACGGGAACCGCCCCGCCGCTTCGGCGTCACTCTTGTACGGTGCCTGAGTCGAACTCGGCGCCGGACAAACCGTCGGCAAGAATGGACGGATCCAGGCCGCGCGCGAGGACCGCGATCGAGGACGCCGACCGACGCCGCGCGACGATACCCGCACGTGCTCGCGATGCGGCGCACGTGCTCGGCGTCCAATTCAGCGCGCTTTCCGCCTCCGACGAACACCACCCGACGACTGCTCCACCCGCTCGCTCGCTGTCGCGGAAAGCGACTCGCCGACTTTCGCGTGAAACTCGCCGGCCGAGAGCGCACGGCTCAGCTCGCCGTCAGTCGCCGCCTCGAGCCCTGAACAATCCTCGAGCCGGTCATCGCCTTGGAACACCGGAACAAAAAGGACGTCAGCGGTCACATCCTTGGGCGACGTCGTCGCGCCCGCAAATCGGGCCGGAGATTGAGATTCAGACATGGACTGGGGAGCGCTCCTCTCTCGCGGTTCAAGCAGGATCAGGAAGCGATGATGATACTCCGGGGCGGCGACGTCAGCGTAGCGGCACCGGCCGCGCGGTGCCCTGACGAATTCGAAAGGCCCGAACGATCGGCCGTGCGCCTGCGAGGCCCACGATCAGATACGTCCACTCGGGATAGAGCGCCTCGGCGACATCGGTTTCCGACGGCCACGCGTCTCCCGCAGGATGAGAGTGATACACGCCGAGGATCGACAGGGCCGGCCTGAGGCCGCGAAGCACGCGTCTCAACTCAATGTGCGCGCGGTCGTCAATCCGGTATCGCACGCGGCTCTTCTCGGCGTTGGTCATCGGCACCGCGAACATCACCCGGCCCGGCGCCCCAATCAGAAACCCGCAGCATTCCAACGGCGCTTCATGTCTGGCGTGATCCACGATGGCCCGTCGGACTCGCGCGTGGAATCGTCATCGCCCTCACGACTGGAGCTCCGGCAGGTCGCGGAAATAGTCCAGCGCTTCGGGGTTGGCCAACGCCTCGCGATTGGTGACCGGCTGATCGTGAACGATGCGGTGCACCGCGAGCTCGACGAGCTTGCCGCTCCGTGTCTTGGGGAGGTCGGCGACCTGGACGATCCGCGCGGGTACGTGCCGCGGCGAGGCGTGCGCCCGCAGACGGTCCGCAATCCGCTTCTTCAGTTCTTCGTCGAGCGTCACGCCCGGCCGCAGGTGGACGAACAGGACTACGCGCTCGTCCCCCTGCCACCGCTGCCCGATCGCGAGGCTCTCGACCACTTCAGGAATCTGCTGCACCTGGCGGTAGATCTCTGCCGTGCCAATGCGCACGCCACCGGGCTTCAGCGTGGCGTCGGACCGGCCTGCAATCACGAAGCCGCCGTGCTCCGTCGCTCGAATCCAGTCGCCATGACACCACACACCCGGGAAGCGTTCGAAGTACGTCGCCCGATATCGCGCGTCGTCAGGGTCGTTCCAGAAACCGAGCGGCATGCTGGGAAACGCGGTTCCGCAGACGAGCTCGCCAAACTCTCCGGTCGGGACGGCGTGCCCGGTATCGTCGAATACACGAACGTCCATGCCCAGGCCCGGCGCCTGGATTTCTCCTCGCCACACCGGCCCATTCGGATTACCGAGCACAAAGCAGCTGACGATGTCTGAGCCGCCAGAGATCGACGTGAGATGGACGTCGGAGTGCACGGAGGCGTAGACGTAGTCGAAGGTTTCCGGCGCCAGCGGCGAGCCAGTTGACGCGATCGTCCGCACGGTCGCGAGCGAATGCGTGCGTCGAGGCTCGAGACCGCTCTTGTGAATGGCGTCAAGAAACCGGGCCGACGTGCCGAAGAGCGTGATGCCGACCTCGTCGGCGAGATCGAACAGGCGATTCGATGACGGGAACGCCGGCGAGCCGTCGTAGAGCACGATCGTGGCGCCCGTCGCGAGCGACGAGACCAGCCAGTGCCACATCATCCACCCGGTCGTCGTGAAGTACAGCACGCAGTCGTCGCGCCGAATGTCGCTCTGAATCTGGTGTTCTTTGAGGTGTTGCAGGAGTGTGCCGCCGGCGCCATGGACGATTGCTTTGGGTGCGCCGGTCGTTCCTGAGGAGTACAGGATGTAGAGCGGCTGGTTGAACGGGAACGGTTCCAGCGGCACGTCCTCGCTGCCGGACCCGAGCCACGCGTCCCAACCCACGAAAGACTGCTCGGGTGAGTTTTTGGCCGCGAGTTCCAAGAACTCACCCGAGCAGTTTTTCGCGTGGTCAATCACGACCGTCTGCGTGACTGTCGGCAGGCTCTGGCGGACGTCGGCGAGGGTCGGCAAGCAGTCGAAGTAACGCCCACTGTACGTGTACCCGTCCACGCCGATCAGCACCTTCGGCTCGATCTGACCGAACCGGTCGACGATTCCGTCAGCCCCGAAATCGGGCGAGCACGACGACCACACGGCGCCAATCCACGCCGTGCCCAGTGCCGCGATGACCGCCTCGGCCCCGTTGGGCACGATGCCGGCGACGCGATCGCCAGGTCGGACACCTGCCGCGCGGAGCGCGCTCGCGGCCTTGGCGGCGGCGACACGCAGGTTCCGAAACGTCAGGCGGCTGACGGGACCGTGCTCGGTCACAGCGATGATCGCTGTTCGATCATCGTCTCGACGCAACAGGTTCTCAGCGAAGTTGAGGCGGCCGTCCGGAAAGAACCGCGCGCCGGGAAGCTGTTCGAGATTGCTGACGGCCCGCTCGCCTTTCGAACCGATCACGCCGGTGTAGTCCCAGAGCGCTGACCAGAACGCCGGCGGGTCCGCGATGGACCATCGGTGAAGATCGTCGTAACTCTCGAACGTGCGGCGCTGCGTCCGTTGGATTTCGTCCGTCAGGCGCGTCAGATGTGACGCCCGGACGCGGTCAGGAGCTGGGCTGCCAGAGGGGCGGCATCGAACCAGACTAGCGCGGCGGCAACCCTTCGCGGGCCCTGGCGCGCGCCGCGGCCGCACGATCGAAGGTGTCCTTGATCCAGCCGGCGTCGGCGAGATTCTCAGCCGTCGGCAGGCCTTCCATGAACGCCGCCAGAGCCTCGGCCACGTAGTCCGCGTTCCTCGTCAGAATCCCCTCCCACAGGTCGGAGGGGCTCGCCGCGAGCCGGGTCATCTCGTCGAACGCACGTCCGCCGGCCGCGAGCCCGTGGGCATCAAGTGCGCCAGCCGCGGCATTCATGATCGCGACCGACACGATCTGCGGCAGATGACTGACGAACGCGATCGCCCGATCGTGGTCGTCCGCCCCCATCCAGTGCGGGATGGCGCCAATCCCAGCCACGAACCGCTCCACACGTTTCGCGGGCTCGCTCGTGTCGTCACGCGCGACAAGCAGCCAGGGCCGGCGGTTGAACAAATCGGGTGTCGCGTGGTCGAGGCCGCCGCGTTCGCTGCCCGCCATCGGATGCCCGCCGATGAACGTGTCCAATCCGGCCGCGGCGGCAACATCCATCACTTGCCGCTTCGTGGATCCTACGTCGGTCACCACACACGGGTGCGAGAAGCGCGAGAGCGCAGGCAGCAGCTCGATCATGGCCGCCACGGGCACGGCAAACAGCACGAGGTCGCTGCCGTCGAGATCGCTGAGGTGATCAACCGTGCGACTGACCGTGCGCCGCAAGGCGCTTTCTGCCGTGGCCGCGTGTCGATCGAATCCGACGATGGTGGTGCCGGGCCAGGCACGCCGGGCCGCCAGTGCGACCGAGCCGCCTATCAGGCCAAGACCGACGATACCTATCTGTGAAAATGGCGCGTCCGTTTGCGTCACGTCACGGAGATTCTACTGCCCCCTTGAGCCACGCCACGAACCGCTCGACGCGCGCCGCGGGGTTGCCTCCGTCTCGAACGGCGTCGGCGACCACCTGGACGATGGCGCTGCCGACGATCGCGGCGTCCGCGAAACGGGTGACATCGCGCACGTGTTCAGGACGCGAGATCCCGAACCCGAGCGCGATCGGAAGCTTGACCGTTCGCCGCAGCCGCTCGACCAGAGGCGCGGCCGTATCGGCGACCGACTCGCGAACGCCGGTCACGCCGAGTCTCGAAATCGCGTACAGAAAGCCACGGCCATAGCGGCCGGCCAGCTTCAGCCGCTCGTCGGTCGTCGTCGGACTGACAAGAAAGATCTGATCGATGCCGCGCTCGTCGAGCGCCGCGTGCATCGATTCCGATTCCTCGATCGGCAAATCGAGCAGGAGCACGCCGTCCACGCCGGCATCGGCGGCGCGCGAGAGGAACTCGGCCGTCCCGAGACGAAGCACAGGATTCACGTAGGTGAACAACACGATCGGTACCGGCACGTCGGCGCGGACGCTCGCCACCAGGTCGAGCGTGCGGCGCAGCGTGGTCCCTGACGCGAGCGCACGTTCCGAGGCGCGCTGAATCGCTGGACCGTCTGCGATCGGGTCCGAGAACGGTACGCCGATCTCGATGGCGTCCGCGCCACCACGCGCCATCGCGCGAATGATGTCGGCCGATCGGGTCAGGTCAGGGTCGCCGGCCGTGACGTACGTCACGAGCCGCGGCTGAGACGTCGCGGAAAAGGCGCGCGCCACGCGACTCATTGTCCCTCCGGGGGCTCCCCCCGAGCTGCGCCTCTCGCGGGGCGCGTCCGTTCGCCCGCTCGCGCTCGCTCCGACTCGAGCAGCCGCTTGATCGTCTCGACGTCCTTGTCGCCACGCCCGGAGATGTTGACGAGCATGACCGCGCCCGCAGGCAGCCGATCGATCTCCCGCCTCGCCCATTCGACCGCGTGAGACGACTCGAGCGCCGGCAGGATGCCTTCGGTGCGCGCCAGCCACTCGAAACCGTTCAACGCGCTTCCGTCGTCGATCCAGTGGTACTCGCTGCGTCCGCGAGCCGCGAGCCACGCGTGCTCAGGACCGATCGACGGATAGTCGAGCCCGGCCGACACCGAGTGCGTCGGCAGGATGTTTCCGTCTTCATCCTGAAGCAGCAGACTCCGCGTGCCGTGCAGAACGCCCGGCACACCGCCCGCAAATCGGGCCGCGTGCTGACCGGGATCGAGCGACCGGCCGCCAGCCTCGATGCCGACCAGCCGCACCGTCTCGTCATCCACGAAGGCATCGAAGATGCCCATCGCGTTGCTGCCGCCGCCGACGCAGGCCACGACGATATCGGGCAACCGTCCGGCGGCCTCGAGGATCTGCGCGCGCGCCTCCTGACCGATGACGGACTGAAACTCGCGGACCATCAGCGGATAGGGATGCGGACCGAGGACCGAGCCCAGCAGGTAGTACGTCGAGGACACGTTGGAAACCCAGTCACGCATCGCCTCGTTGATGGCGTCCTTCAGCGTTCGGCTCCCGGCATCGACTTGCTCCACGGTCGCGCCCAACAGGCGCATCCGGAAAACATTCAGTGCCTGCCTCGCCATGTCGTCCGTGCCCATGTAGACGACGCAGTCGAGACCGAGCAGCGCGCACGCCGTCGCCGTCGCCACACCGTGCTGTCCGGCGCCGGTCTCCGCGACGATCCGGCGCTTACCCATCCGCTGGGCCAGGAGGGCCTGGCCCAGGGCGTTATTGATCTTGTGCGCGCCGGTGTGGGCGAGGTCCTCACGCTTGAGAAACAACCGCACGCCACGCTCACCCGCGGCTCGACGAGCTTCGTAGAGCGGCGTCGGACGGCCAACGTAGGTCGTGAGCAAGCCACGCAGCGTCTCGAGAAACGCCGGATCGCGCCGCGCCTCCTCGTAGGCCCGTGTGCAGCTCGTCGACCGGCGCCATGAGAGTTTCCGGAACGAAGCGCCCGCCGAACTCGCCGAAATATCCCCGCGCGTCCGGGTCGCGCCGCCCGAAGACCGGCCCTGGAGTTACGTCACTCTTCGTCTTTAGTGGGTTCAGTGGGGTCACTCGCCCTCCGCGTTTGCTTCACGCACGCGTTCGAAGAACGCGCGCATCCGATCCGGACTCTTGATGCCGGTCGTCCACTCGACGCCAGACGACACGTCAACGGCCCACGGCCGTACCTGAAGGACGGCCTGCGCGACGTTCTCGTCGGTGAGACCGCCGGCGAGCATGACAGGCCGACGACTCGCCAGCCGGGCGGCGCTCGTCCAGTCCGCGACTTGTCCCGTGCCGCCACGTCGCACCGGATCCATGGCGTCCACAAGCGGCACGATCGCGGACGGAAGGCGCGTGGCCGATTCCAGGGCCGCCTCATCGCCAATGTGCAACCGACTTGATGAGGCGCGGAACCAGATGCTCGTAGTCACCGAGATTCTCGTCGCCATGGAGTTGGACGACGTCGAGCGCGGCGATCTCGGCCACGTACGCCACCTCGTCAGGCGGCGCGTTGACGAACACGCCCACTCGGACCGGAAGCGCCGGAAGATGGCGCACGATGTCGCGCACGGCCTCCGGACTGACCGCCCGCGGACTGTCGGGCCAGAAGACGAAGCCGAGCGCATCCGCTCCAAGCTGCACGGCAAGCTCGGCATCCTCGAAGCGCGTGAGGCCGCAGATTTTGACGCGGGTTCGCATGGTCAGCGCGCCGCCGTCGCGCTTTGAAGGAGCCCGGCGAGAGCCGCGCCGGGATCCGGCTCGAGCATGAACCGCTCGCCGATGAGGAACGCGTCGTAACCTGCCGCCGAAAGCCGGCCCAGGTCTGCAGCGGTCTTCAGCCCGCTCTCCGCGACCGCGATCGCCGTGTCGGGGATCGCGGGCGCGAGCATGTCGAGGAGGTGCTGATGCACCTCCAGCGTCCGCAGGTTGCGGCTGTTCACGCCGACGATGTCCGCGCCGGCGTCGAGCGCGGCCGCGAGCTCATCCGCATCGTGCACCTCGACGAGCGCCGCCAGTCCGAAGCGGTCGGCCGCGGCCATGAGCCGCTTCAGGTCGATGCGGATCGAGCGCGGCGACGATCAGGAGCACGGCGCTCGCCCCGGCCGCCGCCGCCTCCGCGATCTGGTACTCGGTGACGATGAAGTCCTTGCGGAGCAGCGGCAAGGACACGGCGCCCACGACGTCGCGCAGGTGGTCCAGCGAGCCGTCGAAGAATGTGGGCTCGGTGAGGATCGAAATTGCAGCGGCGCCGGCGCGCTCGTAGGAGGCGGCGATGGCCACCGGATGGTATTTCGCGCGGAGCACGCCCCGGGAGGGCGAGCGCCGCTTGCACTCGGCAATCACGCGGATTCCCGGCGCTTCCAGCGAACGGCGGAACCGATCGCCGGCAGGCTCGCGGCCCGAGATCGCGCGATCGATCGCGCTCCACCCGGCGGCCTTCTCGCGTTCCTCTGCGGATCGGCGCGCGGCGGCGACGACGGCCTGAAGGAGGTCACCCATCATGACGTGCTGATCCTCCGGAGGTCATCGAGGACACGCTGCGCTCCCCCGCCATCGAGACTGGCCGCGGCCTGCATCACGCCTTCCTGGAGTGAGCCGACGCGCCCCGCAATCAGCAGCCCGGCCGCGGCGTTCAGCATGACGATGTCGCGTCGGGGGCCACGCTCGCCGCCGAGCAGGCGCTCGATCAACGCCGCGTTCTCGGCCGCGGTGCCGCCGGCGAGGTCTGTGACCGTCGCCTGCGGCAGCGAGACATCGAACGGGTGCACGTAGAACGTGTTGACGGTTCCGTCTTTGAGCTCAGACACCTTCGTGTGGCCGAGCGTTGACAACTCGTCGAGACCGCCGGCGCCATGAACGACCCAGGCGCGCTCCGCGCCGAGCGCACCGAGCGCGCGCGCGATCAGCGCCGTGTGTTCGGGGCGCGAGACGCCGACGATCTGGCGCCGCGCCCCCGCGGGATTCGTCAGAGGACCGAGCAGGTTGAACGCCGTGCGGACACCCAGCTCACGTCGCGTCGGACCTGCGTGACGCATCGACGGGTGCCAGGTCGGCGCAAAGAAGAATGCACAGCCAGCCGCCAGCGCCTTCTCGACCACCGCGGGCGGGGCATCGAGTCGAACGCCGAGCGCCTCGAAGACGTCGGCGCTGCCGCACTGGCTCGAGACCGCGCGATTGCCGTGCTTCGCCACACGGACGCCTGCGCCGGCCACAACAAGCGCGGCGGCCGTCGATACGTTGAAGGTGTGCGCCCCGTCTCCACCCGTCCCGCACGTGTCGAACACCTCGTCGAACGTGCCCTCCATCTTGACGGCACGAGTCACGCATGGCGCGCGCAAACCCGACGAGCTCCGCGGGCCGTTCGCCCTTGAGCGCGAGGCCCATCAGGAGCGCGGCGATCTGAGACGGCAACGCGTTGCCGTCCATGATTGCGCCCATGACTTCAGCCGCCTGATCGCTCGTCAGGTCTTCGTGACGCCGGAGCTGCTCGAGCAGGGGCGCGAAGGCCATTTACCTCGCCTCGAGAAAATTGCCGAGGAGACGCTGGCCGGCCGGCGTGAGCACCGACTCGGGGTGGAACTGCACGCCGAACACCGGTCGCTCCTCGTGCCGAATCGCCATGATCGTGCCGTCATCCTCGACCGACGCGGTCACGACGAACCCGGCAGGCACGGCATCCTTTGGGATCACGAGCGAATGGTACCGTCCGGCGTCGAACGGCTGATCGACGCCCTCGAACAACCCGGAGCCGTCGTGGACCACGCGCGACGTCTTGCCGTGCATCGGACGCGAGGCGCGCTCGACCCGTCCACCGAACGCAATCGAGAGCGCCTGGTGGCCAAGACACACGCCGAGCACCGGAATCTTTCCCGCAAAGCGCCGCAGGGCCTCGATCGTGACACCGGCCGACTCGGGACGTCCCGGTCCGGGCGAGATCACCAGACGGTCCGGCGCCAGCCGCTCGATCTCCGGCAACGTCATCGCGTCGTTGCGGACCACCTTCACGGTGGCCCCGAGCTCGCCAATCCGGTGCGCGAGATTGAACGTGAACGAATCGTAGTTGTCGATCAACAACAGCATGTCAGAGCCCCTTGTCCGCCATCTCGAGCGCCTGCATGAGGGCACGGGCCTTGTCGCGCGTCTCCTCGTATTCGGCCGCCGGATCCGAGTCGGCGACGATGCCGGCGCCGGCCTGGATGTCGGCGTGGCCATCGCGCATGGTGATGGTTCGAATCGCGATGCAGAAGTCGAGATTGCCGGCGAAGTCGAGATAGCCGACCGCGCCGCCGTAGAGCCCGCGCCGGCTCGGCTCGAGACCGCCGATGATCTGCATGGCGCGAATCTTCGGTGCGCCGGTCAGCGTGCCGGCCGGAAAGGCCGCGGCCAAGGCGTCGAGACGGTCGCGGTCGGACGATAGACGTCCCTGCACGCGGGACACGAGATGCATGACGTGCGAGTACTTCTCGATGGCCATGTACTGCGCCACGCGGACGCTGCCGATCTCCGCCACCCGGCCGACATCGTTGCGGCCGAGGTCCACGAGCATCACGTGCTCGGCGCGTTCTTTCTCGTTCTGGGACAGCTCGTCGGCGAGTCGCGCGTCCTCGGCGGCGTCCTTGCCGCGGCGGCGGGTGCCGGCGATCGGGTGCGTTTCCACCTGGCGGCCCTCGACGCGCACGAGCATCTCGGGTGAGGCGCCGACGATCGCTTCGCGGCCGAGCCGGATGAAAAACATGTAGGGCGACGGATTGACGTGCCGAAGCGCGCGATAGACGTCGAATGGCGGGGCGGCGGTCGTCGCCTGGAACCGCTGCGAGAGGACGGCCTGGTAGATCTCGCCGGCGGCAATGTCTTCCTGGATGCTGCGCACCGAGGCTTCGAAAGTGTCACGCGTCTGGTCGGGCTGGATGCTCAGGGACGCCGGCCGCGGCTCGATGAGGCCGTGAAAGATTCCGTTCCAACTCGCGTTCGAGAAACTCGATTTTGGCGCACGCGAAATCGTAGAGGGCGCGACGATCTTCACCCTCGCGCAGCCGTGCGTTGGCGATGGCGAGGATCCGATGCTTGACGTGGTCGAACGCCAGGATCGTGTCGAAGATCATGAACGCGGCCTGGTCGCGGTCGCGCGGCGGCTTGTCCAGCGCGACGGACGGCTCGAACCACTCGGCCGCGTCGTAGTCGAAATATCCGACGGCGCCGCCGGTGAACCGCGGAAGTCCAGGCACGATCGGCGACGTGAAGGCCGCCATCAGCTCCCGCAGCACCTCGAGGAACGGCTCGGTGCGCTCGGTGACCGTGCCGGCGACCTCCACCGTGGTCCGCGCGTTGCGGCCGCGCAGAATCAGGAACGGGTCTTTGCCGAGAAACGAGTACCGGCCGACGTGCTCGCCGCCTTCGACGCTTTCGAGCAGGAACGCGTAGTCGGCGTGCTCCGGCAATTTTCAGGAATGCCGAGACGGGCGTGAGCAGGTCCGCCATGATCTCGCGGCAGACCGGCACGAACGTGCCCTGCTGTCGACAGTTCGACGAATTCTTCAAACGTGGTCTGCTTCATCTTTAGTCCTGGGGGCTTCGCCCCCGAGTCCCCTACGCGCTCTCTCGCGGGGCCCCGACGCCCGCTCCCGCTCCGAGGCTACGGCGGGGCTCGCCGTAGCGCTTTCAGCGCGAAGGCGGCCGTTCGCGCGGCTCACTCGCTTTGGCTCGTTCGCGGCGGTCACTGAATAAACGCTTCAGCCGCCTCTTCCATCACGTCCCGTGGCGCGTCCCGCCCGGTCCACCACGCGAACTGCAGACACGCCTGACCGACGAGCATCTCGAGACCGTCAATCGTCTCCGCTCCCGCTTCCCGTGCCCATTTGAGCAGCGTTGTCTCACGCGGGTTGTAGATCAGGTCGTAGACCGTGCCACCCGACACGACGTCGCGGCCAACGGGCGCCTCGTCCACATGCGGCCATGTCCCGACGGGCGTGGTGTTGACGAGGAGATCCCAGCCCGACGAGCGGCGGCCACGGCGCGACGTCCACGCCAATCTCGTCAGCGAGCGCGCGGCCGCGCGCCGGCTGACGGGCTGCGACGGACACGCGCGCGCCTTCCTGCTTGAGCGCGAAGCAGGCCATGCGCGCCGAACCGCCGGCACCGAGCACGACGGCGCGCGACATCACGAAGCGACCGCGCCTGACGCGCGAACGGCGACAGGAACCCCGCGACGTCGAAGTTGCGCCCGTCCCAGCCACGCGCGCCTCGGCGCAAGGTGTTCACGGCACCGGTTCGCGTGGAGAGGTCGTCCAGCGTCGACGCACGCTCGAACATCGCCGGCTTCAGCGGCGCGGTGATGCTCGCACCGGCCACGCCGATCGCGTCGGCCACCGCCAGAAACTCGTCGCCGTCGGCCGTCTCGAGCGGCACGTAAACCGCATCCATCCCGAGTGCGGCGAACGCCGCGTTGTGCATCGCCGGCGAGGCCGAATGCGCGAGCGGTGCGCCGCCAATCGCGTAGATCGCCGTCAGAGACGAGGCGCGCTGGACGCGAAAGGACTCGACGAGCTCGCGCGCCGTCACCTGGCCGGGGCAATCGTGCCGCCGTACGTCCAACGCGATCCGAAGAGCCACGGGCACAGCCGCGTGACCTGGCCCATTGGCCCCATGGCAATCGCGACGTGCGGCTCGTCGAACCGCATCGCGTCTCGGAGCGCCAGGCAATCGGTGAGCCGCGCGGGAGTGACGGCAAGCTTGACGGTGCCGGCCGACTCCGCGCGCATCGCGCGCACGCGGGCCACGAGATCGCCAGGCATCCCGTCGAAGTCGTGGTACGACAGCACGACCCGGCCACGATCCGCCGACGCGAACCGTCGGCGATCGGCGCGAAACTCGAGGTCCACGTACTCGGCGCCCAGACGCATGGCCTCGGCGAGGATCTCAAGGCGCACGTCTTCGCTGCCGTCGAACCGCCCGCCTTCCCATGCCGGCCGGCAGGTCACGATCACCGACGTCTTCCGGCCGTCGAGCGCGGCGGCCACGTCAACATCCTCGACGCCGTCCAGACGTAGCTCGACCAGGTCGGCGGCGGCCTCATCGCGCGCCCGACGCAGTTCGGCCATCGTCTGGCCGCTCACGGTCTGGACTACCTGGGTGAAAGTCATCTGAGTTAGTCAGGGCAGAAGGCAGAGGAAGGCAGAAGGCAAAAGGAAAGAGCGGATAAGGCGTTGTGGACAAGCTCTGGCTTCTACCGTCTCTTCCTTTTCCCTCTGCCTCTCCTTGCCTTCTGCCTTCTGCCCTCTGCCCTTCTTGTGTCTTTCGCCGCGCGAAGCCGGCGGAAGACACAAAAAAAGCCCCTTCAGCGTTCGGCTGAAGAGGCCAGCAATTCCGACGTGCGTTCGCGATTCTCGACGCTAGCGCGCGCAGCCCCCCTCAGCCTTCTCGGCAAACCACCACCAAGACGACCAGGAGGTCGGGCGGACGGTCCGATAAGAAGTGAAGGCGGTCATGCGTGTCGCGAGGAGCGTAGCAAACCCCGCCGAGGCGGTCAAATGCCCTCACCACCGGCGTGTTATAACCAAAGCCTGAGACTGCTTCACTCAATGCGTCCGCTGATTTTCGGCACGCTTCTGTCCTCAGCCCTGTTCTTCGCGCTCGATGGGGCCGGACTCGTCGCGTTCCAGCAGCCCCCTCCGGCGTTCTTCCCGGTGGACCAACTCAAGCCCGGCATGGTCGGCATTGGCCGCACCGTGTTTGCCGGCGACCTGCAGGAGGAATTCCGCGCCACCATCATCGGCGTTCTGCAGAATGCCATCGGCCCACGGCGCGATTTGATCATTGCTCGGCTCGAGGGTGGCCCGTTGGCGACGACCGGGGTCATTCAAGGCATGAGCGGCAGTCCGGTCTACATCGACGGCAAACTGCTCGGCGCGGTCTCCTACTCACTCGGTGCCTTTCCGCGAGAACCGATTGCCGGCATCACGCCGATCGGTGAGATGGTGGACGCCGTGAACGCGTCCGGACCGCGCGTCACGGACCGCTCGCTGTCTCTCGAATGGCCGGCCACGCCGGCGGCGGTGTACGCGACGCTCGGCCGGATCCTGAGTCGCGCGTCCGCTCCGCTCGGCGTCTTGCCTGGCGACGCGCACATCATCGGTCCAGGGTCGATCGCGGAACTCGCCCCGACACTTCGCCCGATCGGCGCCGCGATGGTGCTCGGCGGCCTCACGCCGTCCATCGATCGAGATCTGCGTCAGGCGCTGTCGCTCCCGGGCTCCGCTCAGCAATCGGGCTCGCCGTCCGCCGGCAGCCCGAACGCGCCGCTTCGGGCCGGCGATCCGGTCGGTCTCAGCTTGATCCACGGCGACCTCGAGGTCGGCGCGACCGGCACCGTGACCCACGTCGATCGCGACCGCGTCTATGCCTTCGGCCACCCGTTCCTGAACCTCGGGACGACGGCGTTCCCGATGACACGGGCTCGAGTCCTGACGGTTCTCCCGAGTCTGCAGATCTCGATGAAGCTGGCCTCGATGGGCCCGGTCATCGGCACGATCAGCCAGGACCGGACGACGGCGGTTGGTGGCACGCTCGGGGCGTCGCCTCGCGAGCTCGAGATCAGTCTGGCGCTCAACTCCTCGCGTGCGCCCACGCGGCGCTTCCGGCTCTCGGTCCTTCGTGACCAGGCGCTCACGCCGCTCTTCACCTATGTCGCCGTGCTCAACGCGATTACGGCCTACGAGCGCGAGACCGGCGCGATGACGGTGGCCGCTCGCGGAACCGTGTCCTTTGGCGCCGATGGACAAGTCGCGATCGACGATCTGTTCTCGGGCGACACCGCACACACGGGCGCGGCCACGGCCATCGCAGCGCCCCTGGCCGCGGCGATGACGAACGAGTTCAAAACCATCGTGCCCGAACGCATCGATGTCGAGCTGACCGCGTCCGAGGATCGGGAGGGCACGACCATCGATCGCGTCTGGCTCGACACCGTGAAACCGCGATTTGGCGCCACGCATACCTTGCAGGTGCAGTTGCAGGACTACCGCGGCGGCAAGCGCACGGTCTCGATGCCGGTGGCGATGCCCTCCTACGCCGAGGGTCCGCTCACACTCGTCGTCAGCGATGCGCCCAATCTTGTCGCCCTCGAACAAAAGGATCTGAAGCCGGGTCGCCCGTCGTCCTGGGCGGATCTGCTGACGGATCTCAACGCGACGCGGCGAAACAACCGGCTGTACGTGCGCCTCGTCGCGGCGAGCAACGGCACCGTCGTGGGTGGCGACACGCTGCCTGCATTGCCCGCGTCGGTTCGATCGGTGATGGACAGCGATGCCACCGTGGCCAAAGGCTCGGTGACGAAAACGACCGTCGGATCGTGGGAACAGCGATTGGATCGACCCGTGCGCGGCTCCCGCGAGCTGACTTTGAATCTGACCTCGCCGTAGGCGCGTCTGGCCCGTGTCCCAAGCCCCAAGCCTCAAGCCCCAAGCCTTCTTATGACCGTCCGCCGCGCTGTTCTTGCGATTGCTCTCACCGTGTGCGCCCTCTCGGCGCGCACGGACGCTTCAGGCCCCACGTTCTGGACCACCGCGACGTCGACCGATCTCTTGCGCGGCACGTCGGACGGTGTCTACGTCAGTCTCAGCGGTGTCGTCACGGCCGGACCCGAACTGACCAATCGCCTCACGTCCGCACCCGCGCAGGTCTGGAGTCTGGCGACATCCGCCGACGGCTCGCTCTGGGCCGGCACCGGCGGCGACGGGCGCATCGTCCGGTCGCGTCCCGGACAGCCGGAACAGACGGTGTTCGATTCGGGCGAGAACAACGTGTTCGCGCTCGCCGTGTCCGGCTCGCGTGTCTACGCTGCGACCGGGCCCGACGGCCGCGTCTATGCCATCGAGGCTGACGGAAGCGCGAAGCCGTTCTTCGACCCGGAAGAAAAGTACATCTGGGCACTTCACGTCGATCCCGCGGGCCGGCTGTGGGTTGGCGCCGGGAATCCGGCGGTCATCTATCGCGTTGACGCAGGCGGAACGAGCACCGTCGTCTATCGCCCGCCGGCAGGCCACGTCGTGATGCTCGCGAGCGACTCGTCAGGCCGGATCCTCGCAGGCACCGAGTCGCCGGGACGGTTGTATCGGCTCGACGCGAACGACCGGCCCTTCGTGCTGCTCGATTCGGGCCTCGCGGAGTTGCGCGCGGTCAGCAACGCGCCGAACGGCGTGATCTACGCCGCCGGTGTCGCCAAGGGCGACGAGAGCTCACCCGGAGGCGAGACGACGTCGGTCGCCGTCACGCTGACGGCCGCGGCGCCTTCGTCGCCGGTTCAGGCGGCCCACCGGCCGCGCCGAGTGGCGGCGACTCGAGCGCCCCGGCCCGCCGTTCGACGCTCGTCCGGATCGATCCGAGCGGAACGTGGGAATCGGTCTGGAACTCACCGGACGTGATCTACGACATCGCAGCGACCGTCGAGGGCGTGCTCGTGGCGACTGGACCGGCCGGGCGGCTGTACCGCGTGGACGCCAACCGTGACGTGTCGCTCCTGACGGGAGTGGACGCGCGGCAGATTACCCGCTTCGCCCGCACGATGCCCGGCGGGCCCGTCACGGCATTTGCCACGGCGAATCCTGGCCGCGTCGTCGCGATTGGTTCGGGCCAGCAGGCGCCCGCGACGTATCTGTCCGCGGTTCGCGACTCGCGCAGCTCGGCCACCTGGGGACTGATCCGCTGGGAAGCGACGGGCGGCGTCACGCTCGCGACGCGCTCCGGCAACACCGAGAAGCCCGACGACTCGTGGAGCGAATGGTCTCGGGCGTACACCCGGCCCGACGGCGAACCGATCGCGAGCCCGGCTGCGCGCTTCATTCAGTGGCGGGCGACGTTCACGAAACCCGTGAGCGGCACCGTGCGCCTCGTCTCTCACCGCCGTGACCGTGGCCTACCTCACCGCAAACAGCCGGCCCGTCGTCACCTCCGTGACCGTTCATCCTCCGGGGGTCGTGTTTCAGCGCCCGTTCAGCAACGAGGACGGCGCCATCGCGGGACTGGACGAGGCGACGGCCGACGCGCGACGCGCGCCGGGCGACACCGGCCCGCCGACGCCGTCGCCGGGCCGGCGCATGTTTCAGCGAGGCCTTCAAACAATCGCCTGGCGTGCCGAGGACGGTGACGAGGGAGACCGACTGACGTACACGATCGAGTACCGGCGCGAGGGCACGGACACATGGCGGGTGCTCCGGGCCGATCTGACGGATTCGCTGTTCGTCTGGGACACGACGTCGGCCGTGGATGGGCGCTACGTCATCCGCGTCAGGGCGTCAGACAGTCCGTCGAACGCGGCCGAGCGCGCACTCGTCGGCGAGCGCGAAGGCGATCCCGTGGACGTGGACAACACGCCACCGGCCATCACGTCGGAGATCGTTCGTCAGGGCGCGACGGCGCGTCTCACGATTCACGTCGTGGATGCGCGCAGCCCGATTCAGAAGGTCGAGTTCTCGGTGGCCGGCGGCCCGTGGCAGATCGTCTACCCGGTGGATGGTCTGGCCGATGCGCCCGACGAGCGCTACGAGTTGCCGCTCGCGGCCAACACGGATCCTGCGCAGATCGTGATTCGCGCGACTGACTTGTTGCAGAACACCGCCGCTGCGCCCGCGGCGAGATAGAAGCACGCGTTAAGTTAGAAGTGAGAAGCCAGAAGTCAGAAGTTGCTAGACGCGGCCGCGTCCGTGACTTCTAACTTCTGGCTTCTCACTTCTAACTTAACAGCGAAGTCTAAAGCCCTTTCGCCGTGACGCTGGCCGAGGCCTCGAGCCGCACCTGGTGGACGGCCAGGGAGGCACCCGGCGGAATTGGCGCGGTCGTGCGGTATCGGCTGATTTCTGCGAGCAGCGACTCGGTCAGGCGACGGCGTTGTGGCGACATGCGATTCAGCGCCAGCGTGTGACCGCCGTCGGTCACGGCGTCCTGAAGCGCACCCACCAGATCGGCTTCCATGCGCGCGCGTGTCGACGAACCACGTCGCGTGCACGACTCGGGCGCTTGCCGCGGGGCCACCGTTTTCGTTCACCCAGATCGGCTCCTGGTCCCGCCCGGCGGGTGTCGCCAGCAGGTAGAGGTCACCCGCCGGAGTCCGGAAATTCGTGTAGAACGCCGAGATCGAATCGGCGCGGTCGGGTTTTGGTCCGAACGCCAGAATCGCGGAGAGCACGAGGGTCGAGACGAAGGTCGCGGCAATGGCGCCGGCGCCAACAATCACCCAGTGCCAGTCTTCCTGCGCGCGACGGAAAATGCCGGGCCAGGATTCGGCCGACTCGGCGCGCGTGCGGCTGATCACCGTGCTCGCCAGGCCGTCGAGCTCCGGCGGCACCGACTCGGACGGAATCGTCTGCGCGCATCGTGTCGCCGAGCGATCGAAGGTAGGCGACCTCGGCGGCACAGTCCGCGGCATCCCTCGAGATGATGCAGCACCTCGAGCACACTGGCGCCCCGGAGCTCGCCGTCGACGAAGGCGCGCGAGGTCACGATGGACGATGCACTCAGGCGTGATCATGTGGCCTCAGGGTCGAGCGCAGGGTGGTACGCGCCCGGGCCAGTCGCGATTTGACGGTGCCCACGGCGACGCCGAGCGACGCCGCGATTTCTTCGTAACTCAAGCCGTGAATCTCCCGAAGCACGATCGCCGTGCGCTGATCGAATGGCAACTGCCCCAGCGCCTGCCAGACCAGCCCGGCCGTCTCGCGCTGCTGAAGCACGCGGTCCGGCTGCGCGAAGCTGCGCGACTCGGCCAGCTCGCCCTGCTGCGCCGCGTGCTCCTCGAGCGGAACCTGCTGCGACTTCCGGCGCCGGCGCCACCATCGAAGGCGGTTCGACGCGTGGTTGACCACGATGCGATAGATCCAGGTGCGCAGCGTGGACTGCCCACGGAAGTAATTCAGCCGGCGAAACACGCTCAGGAAGACTTCCTGGGAGAGGTCGAGGGCTTCCTGCGGATCCCCCAGCAACTGAAGCGCCAGCTGATACACCATGCGCTGGTGATCGGTCACAAGCCGCGCGCAGGCTGCCTCGTCTCCCGAGGCACACTGCTGCACGAGCGCCCAGTCGGCGCTTGCCGCATCGGACCACGTGAGGGCTCGGATCGGCTTCAAAGGGACGACCTTTCCGCCATGGTAGCACCGGCGGTCGGACCCAACTGTGAACGTTAGACCCCGAACGCGGCCGGATGTTCCGTTCCGCGGCGGCTCGGACTGGGCTTGAGGCTTGGGTCACGGCTCAAGGCTCAAGGCCAGGTCTCAATCCGCGGCGCGGGACCGAGCTCCAGATAGCAAGCCGTGAGCCCGGCCCTAAGCCCCAAGCCTGAGCCCTAAGCCCTACAATGTCCACTTAGTGAAACGCCTGGCTGTCCTCGTGGCTCTGGCGCTGGCGGTGGCGGCGGGGGTGACGGCGGTCCAGCGGCTGGATCAGGAACGCCGATACCAGCGCCTGCTGGCCGACGGCGAGCGGGCCCTGTCTGAAGGTCACGGTCATCAGGCCATCGAGCTCTTCAGTGGGGCGTTGGCACTCAGGCCTCGCTCGATGGTCGCGTTCTACCGGCGCGGGGAGGCCTACGCCTCTCAGGCCCTCGACGACCAGGCGGTACGCGACCTGCGCGAGGCCGCACGGATTTCGCCAACCGCGCCCCAGCCGCTTGAAGCGCTCGGCAAGCTCTACGACGAACGCGGCGATCCCGCGCAGGCCGCCGAGTGGTATCGGCAGGCGGCCGATCGGCTTCGTGACGCCGACCCCGAGCTGCTCTACTCGCTGGCGCTCGCGCTCTACCGTTCCGGCGCGCCGGCGGCGGCGAAGGAACCCCTGCGCCTCGCGCTGGCGCGCCGCGACTCGGCCGAGGGCCGCTACCTCTTCGGTCTCGTCGCGCGCGATGCGCGAAACGGCGACGAGGCGCTGACGGCGCTCCAACACGCCGTCCGGCTGGCGCCAACCTTCCTTCCGGCGCGCGAAGAGCTCGCCGATCTCTATCGCGAGCGCGGACGGTCGGACGACGAACTGCGCGAGCTGCGGGCATTGTCGGCGCTCGACGATCAGCTGCATCGGCACCTCGCGGTGGGTCTGGCGGAGGCGCGCGCCGGGCAGTTCGCCGCGGCGGGACGGACGTTGAGCGCCGCCGCCGAGGCGAATCCCACCGACTCACGAGTGCTGGTCGCGACCGGCCGCGTGCTCCTCGCAGAGGCCGAGCACACCGGCGATCGGCGGATGGTGGGCCGCGCGTTGGCCGTGCTGGAGCGGGCGCTCGGTGGAACCGCGCGACGGAGCGAAGGCCTGGCGCTCTACGGCCGCGCGCTCTATCTCTCCGGCGATTCGCTGGCCGCCGAACGGATTCTTCAGGAGGCGCTGTCGACGTCGCCGATCGACCAGGAGGCGTTCGGGTTCCTGGCAGATGCCGCCGAAGGGGCGTCACATCCCGGTGTCGCCCGCGCGGCGCTCCTCGACCTCGACGCTATCCAGGGCGACACGGTTTCGGCCGAGCAGCGCGGCCATCGCGCGCGTCGCCTCGGCGCGCTGTCGCTCGAGCTCGGCGATCCCAAAGCCGCGGTCCGATATCTCACGCAGGCCACAGGCAGCGCACCGCCTGATGCGGGCACCCTCGGTCTGCTCGCGCGCGCGAAGTGGCAATCCGGGGATCCGGACGGCGCCCGTACCGCGCTCGGCGCGGCCATCGCGCTGAGCGGATCGGATCCGAACCTGAGGCGGCTCGCGCGAACGATCAGATAGCGCGCGGGTCGAGCGCGTCCCGCAAGGCGTCGCCCACGAAGTTGAAGCCCAGCACGAGTAGCGCAATCGCCACGCCCGGAAAGATCGTCAGGTGCGGCGCGTCGAACAAATGCGATCGGCCCGCGTCCAGCATCGTCCCCCAACTCGGCGTTGGCGGCTGGACGCCCAGGCCCAGAAAACTGAGCGACGCTTCCGAGATGATGGCGGCCGCCATCCCGAGCGTCGCCTGCACGGTGACCGACGGCAGCGTGGCCGGCACGATGTGCCGGACGAGCACGCGTATCGGCCGCGCGCCCAGCGCCCGTGCGGCTTGCACGTACTCCAACTCACGCAGCTTCAACACCTGACCGCGGACCAATCGCGCATAGCCCACCCACCCAATCACGACGAGCGCCATGACGACGTGGGTGAGGCTGGGACCGAGCACGGCGACGAGCGCGATCGCGAGCAGAATGCCCGGAAACGCCAACAGCACGTCCATCAACCGCCCGAGGACCTCGTCGATCCATCCGCCGGCATACCCGGCAACCGCGCCCACGGAGACGCCAATCGTCGCCGACATCGACACGACGGCGAGCCCGACGAGCAGGGACACGCGCGCCCCGACGACGAGGCGTCCCAGCACGTCCCGTCCAAGTTCGTCGATGCCGAACGGGTGCTGCCATGACGGCCCGTTCAGGCGCTGTGACGAGGTCCAGCGCATACGGGTCCGGCGCGATCCACGGCCCCAGGACGGCAAGGAGCACCGTGCCGATCACGATGGTCCATCCAATGCGACGTGTCACTGGTAGCGAATCCTCGGGTCGAGCCACGCGTACAGAAGATCAACGACAAGATTCATCGCGACGTACGTGACGGCGATCAGCAGGATGCATCCCTGCACGAGCGGGTAGTCGCGGAAACTGATCGCCTGGATCAGCAGCCGACCGACTCCGGGCCAGGAAAAGATCGTCTCGGTGATGATCGTCCCGGTCAGCACCGAGCCCAACTGCAGGCCGACGATGGTCACGACGGGAATGAGGCTGTTTCTCAGAGCGTGACGCAGCACCGCGCCGAGTCGCGACACGCCGCGAGCGCGAGCGGCCAGTACATAGAGCTCGCCGAGCTCGTCGATCAGGCTCGCCCGTGTCATTCGAGCCGTCATGGCGGCGAGAGCGGCGCCCAGCGTGAGCGCCGGCAGCACGAGATGCCGCCACGTGCCGGTCCCCGACACGGGCAGCCATCCCAGTTGCACCGAGAAGACGATGGCCAGCAACGGGCCAAGCCAGAAGTTCGGCATCGCGATGCCGGCCAGCGAAATCGTCATGGCGGCCTGGTCAACAGCACGACCGCGATAAAGCGCGCCCACGATGCCGAGCGGGAGCGCGATGGCCATGGCGACAACCATCGCGACGATGGCCAGCTCCGAGGTCGCGCCTATGCCGCTGGCCGATTTCACGCCCAACCGGTGTGCCGTAGCGGAACGACGTACCGAGATCGCCGACGACCAGTCCCGCGAGAAAGTCACCGTACTGCGCCAGAAACGGCCGATCGAGACCGAGCTTCGCGCGCAGGTCGCCCAGGTCCGCCGGCGATGCCGACTCACCGAGCATCGCCGCCGCCGGATCGCCGGGGACGAGGTGAATCAGCGAAAACACCAGCGTCGCCACACCGAAGAGCACCGGCACAGTCAGGACAATTCGCCGGACGATGAATGGCAGCACGCGGTCGCGATGATCACCCAATGGTGGTGATCACGCAACTCCCGTTGCATCACGCCACTCCCAGCCGCTTCATCGCCTTCGTCAGTCCCTGTCTGGTCAATCCCAGCTCCCGAGCCGCGAGCGTTCGTCGTCCGCCGTGTCTCGCCAGGGCACCGGCCACGGCCGTGCGTTCGACGTTCGCGCGCGCGCGATGCAGTGGCAGTGAGGGAAACTGACTCGCGTCCGACGACGCGGACGAGGACGTGCCCGACATGGCGTGCGCTGATCCGGCCGCGCTCCGGCGCAATGACGAGAAGGCCGGCCATCGCGTTCTGGAGCTCGCGAACGTTGCCGGGCCACGAATGCCGGCACAGCTGGGCGATGGCGTCGGGGCCGAGGACCGCGCGCTTGCCGGTTTCAGTCGCGAGCGAACGCCAGACGGCGTGCGCGAGAAGCGGGACGTCCTCGATGCGATCGCGCAGGGGCGGGACCTGAAGTCGCACGACGGCGAGACGAAACAACAGGTCCTCACGAAACGCCCCGAGGCGGACGGCGTCAGAGAGCAGACGATTCGTCGCGGCCACCACGCGTACATCCACGGCGCGTGAGGCGTTCTCTCCGACGCGCCGCACTTCCCTCTCCTGCAGCACACGGAGAAGCTTGGCCTGGGCCCGCGCCGACAACTCGCTCACTTCGTCCAGGAACAAGCTGCCGCCGTGTGCGTCTTCCACGAGACCCGTGCGCGAACCAATGGCGCCGGTGAACGCGCCGCGCGTATGCCCGAACAGCTCAGCCTCCACGAGTTCGTCGGTGAGCGCCGCGCAGTTCACGGCGACGAACCGGCGGTCCCGCCGAGGGCTCAGCCGATGAATCGCGCGCGCAACGAGCTCCTTGCCGGTGCCGCTCTCACCTTCCACGAGAACGGGAAAAGGCGTGACGGCCGCCCGCGCCACCGCCTCGCGGAGCGCGACGATTGACGGACTGCGGCCAAGGATCTCCGTGGAGAGCGCCGGGCTCGCCCTCATGGCCCTGACGAGATCGATGCGCGCCCGAAGAGCCGGCCCACACAAGGCCGCCGCCGTGTTCGTCGTCTCGACCAGAACGTCGCGTCGATCGCCAGCTCCACGAACCGCGACGAGACCCGTCACAGTGCCGGCGTATCGCACACCTCGAACGACGATCACGCCGCCATCCGATGCCTGGACGACTCGACCGACTTCGTCCGCGTCGTCCGGGCGGAGCTCCGCGGTGTCCACGGCACTCCAGCCGTCGCCAGCGACGATGGCCCGCTCGGGATCGAAAAAGGCGACGGCGTGCGCACCACCCTCTCGTCGAATCCAGGCACCGATGGCCACGAGCGCGGTGAGATCGTCTTCGGCGTCCTGCACGACCTGGAGCAGGACAGGAATCGCGTGAACCAGATGCATATCAGGACTCCCCCAGCGCCAAGTCTCGACGACCCGCGCGCCGACATGATTGAGACGACTCGCCGCCTGGCGTTCGAGGTCGCGGTCACCCACACTGGCCGCGTGCTGCCATTCGAGGAATAGCCGGTCGAGCGTGGGCAGGTGCGCCGGCGCGCGTCGAGAACCACGCGCATCTGGGGGCGGCGGCGAGAGGCCGGCGACCGAACAGGCCTCGACGGCGAGCGCCCGGCCGAACCGGACGAGTCGCGGGCAACGGGGTACCGACGCCCGCCGGCCCAAATGCGCCAAGAGCGTTTGCACGTGGCGGCCGTCCCGCGCAACGGATGCGCCGAGCACGGAGAACAGCCGTGCGCAGTAGTCCGCCGGCGGCGATCGAAGCGAGGCGGCTTCCTCGGCGCATCGCGTGAGCGCGTTCACGTCGCGTCGAAGAAATGCAATCGCACCATCGACCACGAGCCGGCTCACCGAGACTCGCACTCTCGGAATGGCCGCCGCCTCATCCAGGCGACCCTGCCAGAACCGCAGATGTGCGCGAGCATCGTTCACACTCGCCGTCTCCGGTTGCCCCTCGAGAGCCAGCTCACTTGAAACGGCTGACAGGAGCGCGTTGGCCTGTCCAAGCTCGGCCTGCGCGATCAGGACGTCAGCCAGGAGCGCCGCGACCTCCGCCCGAGCGGTCGCATTGCGAAGCCTGTTGAAGACTGATTCGCGCAAGCCGGCCACCGGCATCCCACGCGTCGCGTCGGCACAGGATCTCGACGAGCCTCTGGCAGGCGGCCGCCTGTCCAGATTCGTCGCCACGCCGCCGGGCACTCTCGAGTGCCGCGCGATACCAGCGTTCGGCCTGGGCGTGCCGGCCGCGGCGGTCGAACCTCTCGGCTCGATCGAATTGGCGGGGGGCTTCGCCTCCGCGGCGTCGCCGACACGCTCACCCGCGTCCCCCGACGCGCTCGGGACGCCCTGAGCTTGTCGAAGGGCGGGGCCCAACGATCCCCGCTTCGTTCGCGTGGGCCCAATGACACTCGCTCCGACGTCGACGTTTCTGGTCCCTCGACCGGCGACGCCTCATGTGTGTCGCTACACACTCTGAACGACACGACGAGGTGCGCTCGAGGACTTGTCGCGGTCAACTGCCGCAGCCATTCGAGTGCCGCCTTGTCCTCAACCCGGTTGAACGCCAGCAGGGCAAGGTGCCGGTGCGCGAGCTGATTCCTGAGCGTGCTGGAAAGGGCCCGGCCCGCGTGAAGCGGCACGAATCCGAGTGCCTGCAGTCGGGGCGCGATGAGGTGAGCCGCATCGGCTGCTTCGCGCTCGCTGCCGACCTGGACGATCACGACCTCGGTACCGCGGCGCGGGTCGAGCGCCACGCGAACGACCTCAGCGGCCGCGCGACCACCGGAAAGAACGTGCGTCATGCGTGCCCCGAGATGTGCAAGAAGCACACCCGTGAAACGTGGCGTGTGCGCGCCCGAGCCGGCCGGGGCATTGAAGAAAGTTCGATAGAATGACGCCGCGATGCTTCGTTTTCTGACAGCTGGTGAGTCGCACGGCCAGGCGCTCGTCGTGATCATCGAGGGCGTGCCGGCCGGCCTCCAACTGACGGCTGATGAGCTGGCGATTGATCTCGGCCGGCGACAGCTCGGCTACGGCCGCGGCCGCCGGATGGCGATCGAACAGGACCGCGCCGAGATCCTCTCGGGCATCCGGCGCGGCGAAACGCTCGGCAGCCCGATCGCCTTGCAGATCAAGAATCGCGACTGGTCGAACTGGCTCCACACGATGAGCGTCGAGGCCGAGCCGGACGAGTCGCTCGGTGGCGCGCGTCGCGCGCCCGTCACGCGTCCTCGTCCCGGTCATGCCGATCTCGCGGGGGGCCTGAAATACGACCGCAGCGATCTGCGCGACATTCTCGAGCGCGCAAGCGCGCGTGAGACCGCCGCTCGCGTCGCCGCCGGCGGCGTCGCCCGCGCGCTGCTCCGGCGCGTCGGGGTCGAAGTGGCGAGCCACGTCTTTCTGATTGGCGGCGCGCGCCTGGCCGACCCGCTGTCGGTCACCTTCGCCGAGGCGCGGGCGCTCTCGAGCGATGACGGCGTCCGCTGTGCCGATCCGGCGGTGGCCGCCGCCATGCGGCAAGCGATCGACGCGGCGAAAGAAGCGGGCGACACGGTCGGCGGCGCGTTCGAGGTCATCGCGCACGGCGTGCCGCCCGGCCTCGGCAGTCACGTGCAGTGGGATCGGAAGCTCGACGGCCGGCTCGCGCAGGCCCTGATGTCGATTCCGGCGATCAAGGCCGTCGGGATGGGCGCGGCCGCCACGGTGGGCGATCTCCCGGGCTCCAAGGTCCACGATGAAATCGTGCCGGCCAACGACGAGCCTACGGGAACGATTCCCGGCCTCTCACGTCCCACGAACCGCGCCGGCGGCCTCGAGGGCGGCATCACCAACGGCGAAGATCTCCGCGTCACCGCGTGGATGAAACCCATCTCCACGCTGATGAAGCCGCTCCGTTCGGTCGAGTTGACGACGATGCGCGACGCGGCGGCCGCGATTGAGCGCAGCGACGTGTGCGCGGTCCCAGCCGCGGCCGTTGTGGGCGAAGCGATGGTGGCCCTCGTGCTGGCCAACGCCGTGCTCGAGAAATTCGGTGGCGACACCATGTCGGACGTCGCAGCCGCGCTCGCGAAATACTCGGCGACGATCGCCGACCGTTTGACCGCTCCGTTGGAGCGCGTCTAGTCCGTCATGCGGCCAGTTGCGAGGATCTTGTCCTCGTTGTGGCAAAGCGGCCAGGCGCGCCGCTGGCGCGCCCGCCGGAGCGGAGCGGGGCACCGGGCCCCCGCGAGCGAACGGCGAGAGGGGGTCCGGGGGACGAACGTCCCCCGGTCCAGCTAGATGCTCAGACCGATCGTCCGGTACGGCAAGCCGGGCCTTCAGGCCAAGGCGGCACCGGTCGAAATGTTCGACGCCGATCTCCACCGCCTGATCGACGACATGGTCGAAACCATGTATGCCGCCCCCGGTGTGGGACTCGCGGCGCCACAGGTCGGTGTGCCGCTTCGCGTCTGCGTGATCGACCTGAGCGTCGGCAAGCGCGGGGGCGAACTGTTCGCGCTGGTCAATCCAGAGTTCGTCGAACGCGACGGCATGCAGCTCGAGGACGAGGGCTGCCTCAGCGTTCCGGGCTTCACGGCCACTGTCCCCCGGCCGGCGCGGGTCGTCGTCCGGGCGCTCGACCGGCATGGCGCCGAACGGACGATTGAAGGCACGGGCTTACTCGCCCGCGCCCTGCAGCATGAGCTCGACCACCTGGACGGCCGGCTCTTTCTCGACCGCCTCCGCGGGATCAAGCGCGAATTGATCGTGCGGCGCATTCGAAAACTCGAGCGGACCGGGCAATGGTGACGCCGCTTCGGGTGGCGTTCTTCGGCACACCGCTGTTCGCGCTTGCAACGCTCGAACGGCTGGCGGCGTCGGCTCACCACACGGTGCTGGTCGTGACGCAACCTGACCGCCCGCGCGGCCGCGGACATCACGTCGTCGTCGAGTCCAGTCAAGGTGTTCGCGGGCGAACGTGGGATTCCGGTGCTGCAACCCGAGCGCCTTCGTGAGCCGGCGTTTCTTGAAACGCTGGCCGGCTACGACCTCGACCTTGCGGTCGTCGCCGCGTACGGCCGGATCCTCCCTGCCGCGCTCCTGACGGTCCCGAGGCTCGGCATGATCAACGTCCACGCGTCGCTGCTGCCGCGCTGGCGCGGCGCGGCGCCTGTTCATCGCGCGGTCATCGCGGGCGACAAGGAAACGGGCGTCACGATCATGCGCGTGGTTCCTGCGCTCGATGCCGGACCGATGCTCGCGAAGGTCCACGTCGATATCGGCCCGCACGAGACCAGCGCCGTCCTCGAGTCCCGCCTCGCCGCGCTCGGTGCAGACCTCCTTGTCGCGACTGTGGATCGGCTGGCGCGCTCGGCCCGATTGCAGAATCGCCACAGCCCGAGGAAGGCGTGACGTACGCCAAGCGGCTGGAGCGATCCGAGAGCCGGGTGGACTGGGACCGGCCCGCGTCTGACATTCACAACCGGATCAGGGGACTGCAGCCGTGGCCGGTGGCGACGGTCATGTTGCGTGGACGCCGGCTTCGATTGCTCGGCTCGGTGCCCGAAGACGTCGACGAGAAACACGTCGGGATTTTCGCTCGAGATGACCAAGAATCCCGACGTGTTTGTCGCCAGGCACGATCGTCTCCGTCGACGAAGACGGCTTCGTCGTCGCGTGTCATCCCGGCGCGGTGCGCATCGTCCGCGTCCAGCTCGAGGGCCGCGCCCCGGCGGCCGTGCGGGAGTTCCTGCACGGGCACCACGTGTCGGTCGGCGACACGCTCGAGCCGCTGCCGACCGAAATATGACGTCCGTGCGTCGTGTGGCCGCCGAGGTCCTGCTGGCGGTCGGCCGCGGACGCACGACGCTCGCCGCCGAAGTCGATCGCGCGCGATCTCCGTTCAGCGACCGTCGCGATCGTGCGCTTCTGGTCGAGTTGACGGTCGGAACGCTGCGCTGGCGCAACGCGCTCGACGCGCTGATCGAAGCGGCAAGCCGGCGGCCGATTGCGAACATCGATGAGCGGGCGCTCGCCGTCCTTCGCATTGGCGTCTACCAACTGCGGTACCTGACGCGCGTGCCTGCGCACGCGGTCGTCCACGAGTCAGTCGAGGCGGTTCGAACGCTCGGCGCGGTCCGCGCGGCGCCGTTCGTCAACGCGGTGCTCCGGTCGGTGACGCGGGGAGGGACACCGGCTTCAGCTGCCAGAAGCGTCCGGGAGACGCCGCCGCCCGCGCCCGGTGGATCGAGTACCTGACCATCTCCCTGTCGCATCCGGCATGGCTCGCGGAACGCTGGCTCGATCGCTACGGCGCGAAGGACACCGAGGCCTGGTGTCTCTTCAACAACACGACACCGGACGTGGTCGTTCGGCCACGTGCCGGCATCTCGGCGAGCGAACTGCTCCACTCGCTGCAGTCGCGAGACATCCAGGCCACGCCGGCGCGATACGTGCCGGACGCAATCAGTCTTCCACCGGGCGCCCTCGGCCGCCTCGCGTCCGACGATCTCGAGCGGCTCCACGTGCAGGACGAAGGGTCGCAGCTCGTCGCGCGCGCCGTGGCGGCGCGGCGCGGCGAGCGCGTGCTCGACCTCTGCGCGTCGCCCGGTGGAAAGACGATCGTCATGGCCTCGGATCTCGGACTCACGAGCGCGACACCCGCGCCTGGACTGGTAGCGGCCGACCATCGCCCCGCGCGAGTGCGACTGCTGGCAGAAACACTTCGGCGCACTCACCTTCCGGTGCCCATCGTCCGTCTCGATGCGCGCGGGCCGCTGCCTTTCGTCGCCGGGTTCGACGCCGTGCTGGTGGATGCGCCGTGCTCGGGTCTCGGGACGCTCAGCCGCGATCCGGATCTCAAATGGAGCCGAACCGCCGACCAACTGGAGGGGCTTGCCGCCGATCAACGACGGATGCTGAGGGCCGCCGCCGACGCCGTTCGGCCCGGCGGCCGTCTGATCTACGCGACCTGCTCGAGCGAGCCTGAGGAGAACATCGACGTCGTCAGAGGCGTTTCTCGCTGAGGACGGGCGGTTCGGACTCGAACCGGTCGCCGCCCCCGGAGTGCCGCCCGGGCATGATCGACGCGCGGGGGTGCCTGGTGACGCTGCCCTATCGCGATGCGCTCGACGCGTTCTTCGCCGCGATGTTGGTCCGGCGGAACGGCACGTAGTACACTTTTTTGATTCAATGCCCGCCGGAAGGCCCGCATCGGGCCACGATCGCCAAGCCCGTCCCTCATCAGTTCCGCACGCGCGTGTGGAGCGCCGGCCGATTGCTCCTGCTCGCGGCCGCGCTGGTCGTGACGTTTGGCGCCTTTTTCCTCACGGCCCTGCGGGTGACCACTCGAGCCCGCGAGGTCGCCGTGCCCGACGTCCGCGGCCGCGCCGTCACGGAAGCGACGGCACTCCTGGCTCAGGCTGGGTTGGTGCTGACCGTGGACCAGCGACGGGCAGATCCCAAAATCGCGGCGGACCATGTGTTGTCCCAGGATCCGGCGCCCGGCACGGTGCTCCGCCGGCAGCGCGCGGTGCGCGTGCGTGTCAGCGACGGGCAACGCGACCCGGAGGTGCCGTCGGTCGTCGGCCTGGCCGAGCGCACCGCGGAGATCGTGCTCACGCAGGCGAGTGTGGCCATCGGCGCGCGCGCCGAGATCGAGACCGGCACGTATCCGGCCGGCGCGGTCATCGCACAGGATCCGCCTGGCGCCGGACGCGCGGGGTCAGTCAGCCTGCTCGTCAATCGTGGACAGGCCGGTTCGACCTACGTCATGCCCGACGTCATCGGCACGCTCGGCGTGCGCGTGGTGGACATCCTTCGGCGGCGCGGCTTCCGCGTCACCGTCGGCGCCGACGAGCCGTATCCGGGTCTGCCCCAGGCGTCGTCGTCCGGCAGACACCTCAGGCGGGCTTTCAGGTGGCGCTCGGCGAACCGATCGTCCTGGAGCTGAGCCGATGAGCGTTCGCATCGCGCCATCGGTGCTTGCCGCCGATTTCGCGGCGCTCGGCGACGCCGTTCGGCAGATGGAGGCCGCGGGCGCCGATCAGATCCACGTGGACGTCATGGACGGGCACTTCGTGCCCAATCTCACGATGGGTCCGGCGATTGTCGCCGCGCTGAAGCGATCGACGCGGTTGCCTCTGGACGTGCACTTGATGATCGAGGAACCCGATCGGTACCTCGAGGCGTTCATCCGTGCCGGCGCCGCGATGGTGACCGTCCACGCTGAGGTCGACCCCGCACCTGCATCGGACGCTTCACGCGATACGCCAACTCGGTGCGGCGGCGGGTGTCGCCCTGAACCCGTCGACGCCGGTCGATCAGATTCGCGACGTCGTCGGCGACCTCGATCTCATCCTGATCATGTCCGTGAACCCGGGATTCGGCGGACAGTCCTTCATTCCGCACAGCCTCGAGAAGGTGGCGGCCGCGCGCGCCCTGCTCTCGGCGCACGGCAGCCGTGCCGCGCTGTCGGTTGACGGTGGCGTGGATCTCTCCAACGCGGCCGCACTCGTCGCGCACGGCGCCAGCACGCTCGTCGCCGGCACGTCGGTGTTCGGAGCGGCCGATCCCGCGGCCGCCGTCAAGGCGTTGCGAACGGCCGCCGGGACCGCCTGATTCGATGGCCATTTCGACGACGACGATTCGGGTGCGATATGCCGAGACGGACCAGATGGGCGTCGTCTACTACGCGAACTACTTCGTGTGGTTCGAGGTGGCTCGCGGCGAACTCCTCCGCAACCTCGGCTGGACCTACCGCGAGATGGAAGGCACGGGCGTGATGCTGCCGGTCATCGACGCTCAGTGCGAATACCTGCGGCCGGCGCGCTACGATGATGAGATTGAAATCCGGACGGAGGGCCTGATGCTGTCTCCGGTCCGGATGTCGTTCACCTATGAGGTACGGGCGAACGGCCGCGACGGCCTCGTGTCCACCGGCCGGACGCTGCACGCCGCGGTGGACCGCAACGGGCGGCCGTGCCGGCTGCCAGAACGCATTGCTGAGGTCTTCGCGTGAAAGCCCTGGTCACCGGCGTCGCCGGGTTCATCGGATCCACACTGGCTGAGTCACTCACCGCCGATGGCGTCGAGGTGGTCGGTCTCGACTGCTTCACCGACTATTACGGACGCGAGATCAAGGAGAACAACCTTCGGACGCTCACGAGCCGTCCGGCCTTCCGTTTCGTTGAAGGCGCCTTGCAGACGACGCCGCTCGAGCCACTGCTGGATGGGCGTCACGCACGTCTTCCATCTTGCCGCCCAGGCGGGCGTGCGCGGCAGTTGGGGCGACGACTTCCGCACCTATACGTCGCACAACGTCGATTCCACGCAGCGGTTGCTCGAAGCACTCAGGAAGCATCCCGTCGAGCGGCTGGTGTACGCGTCCAGCTCCTCGGTCTACGGTGACGTCGCGACCATTCCGATGCGGGAGGACGGCTTCGTTCAGCCCGTCTCGCCGTATGGCGTGACCAAGCTGGCGGCCGAGCACCTGTGCCACCTGTACCACGTGAACTACGGGATTCCGACCGTGGCCCTCCGGTATTTCACGGTGTACGGCCCGCGACAGCGGCCGGACATGGCGTTCCACCGGTTCGCCCGGGCGGCGCTGACCGGCACACCCATCCAACTCTTCGGCGACGGGGAGCAAACCCGTGATTTCACCTACGTCGACGACATCGTCTCGGCCACCCGGGCGGCCGGCGACCGTGGCCGGGCCGGGCGCGTCTATAACATCGGCGGCGGGAGCCGGGTGTCCATGAACGAGGTCATTGCGACAATTGAGCGAATTACGCGGCCGAACGCTCGACGTCCGCCGGCAGCCGGCCGAAAAGGGCGACATGCGCGACACGTTCGCCGACACGACCAGCGCTCGTGGAGACCTCGGATTCAAGCCGGCCTGGACGCTCGAAGCCGGGCTCGAGCGTGAATGTGAATGGATGGCCGGCGTAATCGAACGACCACCGGTTAGGGCATGATGAAACGCGTGACTTTGCCTCCCCGGCGTCAGCTGGCGGTGCTGGCGCTGGCCGTTTCGGCCGCCGCCATGCTCCTGGCCGGGTGCGTCCGCCCGTTGCGGATGCCGCAGCCGGGCGAGCGAGAACCCGACAAGTACCTCTTCGACCGTGGATCCGAGGCCCTGAAGGAGAAGCACTGGCTCGAGGCCCGGGAGTATTTCCAGCGGCTGGTGGACCAGTTCCCGCAGAGCACCTACCGGCAGGAGGCGCGGCTCGGGATCGGTGACGCGTATCTCGGCGAAGGGGGCTACGACACGCTCGTGCATCGCCGCGGAGAAGTTCCGGGAGTTCCTGCGGTACTTCCCGCTCAACGAGCGGGCCGACTACGCGCAGTACAAGGTCGCCGTCGCGGAGTCCGAGCAGATGCTTTCACCGGAGCGGGACCAGACACCGACGGTCACCGCGATGCGCGAGATCGAGGCATTTCTGCGGCTGTACCCGAACAGCAAGTACACGCCGGAAGTGCTGGCCCTCCAGCGAACGGCGCGCGACCGACTCTCGGACAGCGAATACCGGGTCGGCGTGTTCTATTTCCGGAGCCGTTGGTATCGCGGCGCCATTCCGCGGTTCGAGTCGATCCTCAAGAACAATCCGGACTACCTCCGTCGCGACGCCGTGTACTACCACATGGCCGAATCGCTCCTGCGCACGGGACGCACGAAGGAAGCGTTCGAGATGTTCAACAAGCTGGTGGCGGAGTTCAAGGAGAGCGACTACCTGGAGGACGCGAACGCCCGGATTACCGAACTGACGCGCTTACGCGATTCCGCCCAGCAGAAGCCTGTGGATGCGACTGCGGCGCCGCCGCCGGCTGGGCCGGCTGCTGAATGACCGGCAGCCCCGCATTGAACCGTCGCCAGTAGTCCACGGCGGAGACGAGCGCCGCCACGGTCGAGGTCCAGAGGGCGACCTGTCCGACGACGAAGAGCTCCCGCATGTGCGGCGCGAGGATGAGGAGCAGAATGGCCGTGACCTGCGCGGCCATCTTGATCTTGCCGAGCGGAGAGGCCGGCAGGCTCTGTCCGCGCGCGTGAATCATGCTGCGCAGGACGGTCACCGACAACTCGCGGCCGAGAATCACGGCCACCATCCAGGCGGGCGCGCGGTCCAGCTGCACCAGGGAGATCAGGGCGGCGGTGACGAGCAGCTTGTCGGCGAGCGGATCCATCCACTGCCCGATGCCGGTGACCTGACCGCGCCGCCGCGCAAGAAACCCGTCGAGCCAGTCGGTCAACGACGCGAGGCCGAAGATGGCCGCGCCGAGCATCTCGTTGCTGACGCCGAGCACCTTCCGGCCGTCGAAGCTCGTGAGCAGCACGACGACGAGCAGCGGAACGAGGAAGATTCGCCCGAGCGTGATGGAGTTCGGCAGGTTCACTGCAGGCTCCGCATCATCTTACGGCAAAAGGGCTTCGCGTTCCCGGTTCCCGGTTCCCGGTTCCTGGTTCCGGGTTCGGAACGTGGAACGCCGAACCTGGAACCGGAACCGGGAACGTGGAACGGGGAACGGGGAACCTTTGTTATGATCTCCGTTCGTCATGCGAGCCATTCTCCTGGCCGGCGGGCAGGGAACGCGGCTTCGGCCGCTGACACTGAACACGCCGAAGCCGGTCGTTCCCATCTTCGATCGGCCGTTTCTCCAGTACCAAATCGACGTGCTTCGGCAGGTCCCTGAGGTTGACGAAATTGTCCTCAGCCTCAACTACCAGCCCCACCGTATTCAGGAGGTGTTCGGCGACGGGTCTGCGCTCGGCGTGCGCCTGCACTATGGGGTGGAGCCCGAACCGCTCGGAACCGGCGGCGCCATTCGATTCGCGGCGGGCGACTACCGCGGCGCACCGCTCATCGTCTTCAACGGCGACGTCTTCACGTCGGTGGATCTGGCCGCGCTCGTGGCGCTCCACCGCGAGCGAAAGGCGCGCGCGACGATCGTCCTGACGCCGGTGGACAATCCGTCGGCCTACGGACTCGTCGAGACGGATCGGGACGGCAACATCCAGGCGTTCGTCGAGAAGCCGAAACCCGAAGAGATTCGCTGCAACACGATCAACGCGGGCATCTACATTCTCGATCCCGATCTTCTGGACCGGATCCCGCTCGGCACGCCCTCGTCTGTCGAACGCGACTATTTCCCGTCGCTCATCCGCGACCGGCAGACGTTCATCGCGCACGTCTCGAACGGCTACTGGCTCGACATCGGCACGCCGGCCAAGTACCGTCAGGCGCACGACGACATCATGACCGGCCGATTTCGGGCGGCGCCGTTCCTCCAGTCGCCTGGAGCCGCGGTCATTGCTCCGTCGGCGTCGGTTGCCGCCGGCGCGGTCATCGAGGCCCCGTGCTTCATCGGCGATGGTGCGGTCATCGGCCGAGGCACCCGCATCGGCGCGCACACCGTCGTCGGCGCGGGCTGCCGCATCGGCATGGATGCCGTCATCGAGGGCGCGATCCTCTGGCCCGACACCCACATTGGCGACCACGCGCATGTCGGCGCCATCGTCGCAGGCCGCGGCTGCCGGATCGGCGCTCACGCCCGCGTCACGGGCGGCGGCATGCTGGGCGACGATTCCGTCGTGACGGACTATTCAGTCTTGGCGAGGCTTAAGGCTTAGGGCTCAAGGCTTAAGGCGTTGCAATCCGCAATCCACAATCGCGCAATTCGGCAATTCACTCCTCAATCACAGATCGCAGATCTCAATGTCCATTTCCCCTTCGATTTTCAAAGCCTACGACGTCCGCGCGCTCTACCCTTCCGAGATCAACGAAGACGGCGCTCGCGACATCGGGCGGGCGTTCGTCGCGTACCTGAACGCCACGCGCATCGGCGTGTCACGCGACATGCGGTTGTCGTCGCCGTCACTGGCGACGGCCTTCATCGCCGGCGCGCGCGAGCAGGGCGCCGACGTCGTGGACTACGGCATGAACGCCACCGACATGATGTATTTCGGTGTCGCGCGCGACGGGCTCGACGGCGGGGTGCAGATCACCGCGTCGCACAACCCGGGCGAGTACAACGGGATCAAGATGGTCCGGCGCGACGCGTTCCCGCTCTCGTTGGACGCGGGCATCGGCGACATTCGGGACATGGTGGTCGGCGGGACGATTCCGGCGCCCTCGAGGCCCGAAGGCGGCCACGAGCACGTCAGCCTTCTCGACGACTACGTGGACCGGATCATGGGTTTCATCGACCCATCGGTGATCAAGCCGTTCAACGTCGTGCTGGATGCCGGCAGCGGCATGGCCGGTCTCGTGGCGCCCCGCCTCTTCGCGCGGCTCCCCTGCCGGACGACGCGCCTTTGCTTCGAGATTGACGGACGTTTTCCGAATCACGAGGCCAATCCGCTGATCGAAGAGAATCGCATCGATATCACCGCGCGCGTCATCAAGGAGCGCGCGGACGTGGGCATCGCGTGGGATGGCGACGCCGATCGCTGCTTCTTCCTCGACGGCACCGGCGAGTTCATCTCCGGCGACTTCATCACGGCGCTGCTCGCCGAAGCCGCGCTCCGCAAATCGCCGGGTGCGCCCATCGTCTACGACGTGCGCGCGAGCTACGCGGTCAAGGACACCGTGACACGACTGGGCAGCGTCGCGCACATGAACCGCGTCGGCCACGCGTTCATGAAGCGCCGGATGCGCGAGGAGAACGCCGTCTTCGGCGGCGAAGTCACGGGGCACTACTACTTCCGCGACTTCTACTACGCCGACAACGGCTTCATCCCGGCGCTGCTCATCCTCGAGCTCATGTCCACGAAGAACATGACGCTGCACGATCTGCTCGCGCCGCTTCGTGCCAAGTACTTCATCTCGGGCGAGATCAACACGCGCGTCAACGACATGGCGTCCGTCGGCGCCCGCATCGCCGCGCTCGCCGAGCACTACAAGTCCGGCCACACCTACACGCTGGACGGCTTCTCGGTCGAGTTCCCCGACTGGCACTTCAATGTCCGCAGCTCGAACACCGAGCCGATGATCCGGCTCAATCTCGAGGCGCTCACGCCGACGCTCATGGAGCAGAAACGGGATGAAGTGCTCGGGCTGATAAGGGGATAGTTCGAGGAGTTCGAGGAGTTCGAGGGGTTCGAGGGTTCGAGGGTTCGAAGGTCCGAGGGTCCGAGGGTCCGAGGGTTCATGGGCTCTGGAGAATTGCGGATTCTTCAACACTAGTACGCAGAGCACGCGACCATTTCCGGCTAAGAACGCTCAGGCTGAGTGTTCCATGTTGGCACGTTGGTTGAGTTCGATGGCGCGTGGGCTTCAGCAGGCTCGGTGAGATCGACGCCTACAACCTCAGCGTGCAGTTCAAGCAGTCGGTCTATGGTCTCGTCAAGGGCCATCCGCCGGCGAACCGAGATTTTTCATTTCGCGATCAGCTGTTCAAGGCAGCCGCAGGAGCACCGGCCAATATCGCCGAAGGGTTTGCTCGCCGAAAGGCCAAGGTCTTCGCACAATTTCTAATCTACGCGCGCGGCTCGGTGGCCGAGGCGCTGACCTGGATCGCCGATGGCGTTGATCGGAACCACTACTCTTCCCAGGAAGCTCAAGAGGCGGTTGTCTTGGGCAAGAGAACGCTCGGCGCGGTTGCAGCGCTACAGCGCAGCTTGAAGCCATTCATCGAAGGATCCGACGAGTGAACCTTCGAACCTTCGAACCTTCGGACCTTCGAACCTCTCGGACCCTCGAACCCTCGAACCCTCGAACCCGTCGGGTCGGGCCGCGCGGCAGCCCTTATAATCGCGCCCAAACCCAACATGGGCCTCTCCTCTGGTGCGCGTCTCGGCCCCTACGAGATCGGCGAACTGATCGGCGCCGGCGGTATGGGCGAGGTCTATCGAGCGCGGGACGTCCGCCTCGACCGCACGGTGGCCATCAAGATCCTGCCGGCGCGCGTCGCGGCCGACCCGGATTCCCGCCTGCGGTTCGAACGGGAAGCCAAGGCGGTCGCGGCGCTGTCGCATCCTCACATCTGCAGGCTGTACGACGTCGGCGACGCGCCGAATCCCGACGCTCCGGACAAGGAGCCTGTGCTGTTTCTCGTCATGGAGCATCTCGAGGGACAGACCCTCGCCGACACGCTCCGGAAGAAACCACTCCCACTCGACCAGGTCCTGCGCATCGCGATTCAGGTCGCAGGCGCACTTGACGCAGCACATCGCGCAGGGATCGTCCATCGTGACCTGAAGCCGGGCAACATCATCCTGACAACAGCGGCGCGAAATTGTTGGACTTCGGCCTCGCCAAGGTCTCTGCCGCGCCCATCGGCGGCATGTCTGTCGCGGCCACCGTCAGCGCGCCGCTCACCGCTCACGGGACCATTCTCGGCACCCCGCAGTACATGGCTCCCGAGCAAATCGAGGGCAAGGACGCCGATCAGCGAAGCGACCTGTTCGCCTTCGGCGCCATCCTCTATGAAATGACCACCGGGACGAGGGCGTTCGAGGGCGGCAGTGCCGCCAGCGTGATGGCGGCCATACTGGCGCACGAGCCCCCGGCGATGCGCACGCGGCAGCCATTGTCGCCTCCGTTGCTGGATCGCCTGGTGAGCCAATGTCTTGCGAAGAATCCCGACGAGCGGTGGCAGAACGCCGGTGACGTGATGCGTGAGCTGACGTGGATCGCCGAGACACGCGACGAGGTGAGCGTGCCGGCTGGTCGAGATCAGCGCGGACGGCGTCGTGAGCGAGTCGCCTGGATCTCTGCGGTCGGAGTCCTCGGCATCGTCGCGGTGCTGATGATGGTCACGGCTCGTCGTCCAACGCCCTATGCCCCTGAGCTGCGCCTCGAAATCCCGACGCCCCCCACGTACGATCCCTTTTCGCTCGCCATTTCGCCGGACGGAGAGACGGTCGTCTTCGTGGCAAACGTCGGCGGTCGCCCGCAGTTGTGGCTGCGCGCATTGAGCGGAGCGGACGCCCGGTCGTTGAAGGGGACGGACAATGCGCAGTTGCCCTTCTGGTCGCCAGACAGCCGGTCGATCGGCTTCGCCGCCAGCGGTCAGCTCAAGCGAATCGACCTCGAGGGCGGGACGGTGCGGCGGTTGGCGAACGCCCCGGTGTTCCTGGGCGGCTCGTGGAACACCGACGGCACGATTGTGTTCGTCCCGAATACCAACTCGACGGTGTTCCGGGTATCCGACACTGGTGGCGATCCAGTAGCCGTCACACCCGTCCAACGACAGACCTCGCATCACTTCCCGTGGATGCTGCCGGACGGCCGTCACTTCCTGTATTACGTGGGCGGCGTAGCCGCACCGGAGACCCGTGGAGTGTACGTTGGACAAGTGGACGGCACTTCGCCTCGGCGTCTTCTGCCCGCCGACGCGGCTGCAACGTACGAGGCGTCCGGTCATCTCCTCTTCGTTCGACAGGGCACCCTGCTGGCTCAGCGCTTCGATCCTGACCGGCAGGAACTGAGCGGAACGGCGTCTCCCGTGGTCGACGACATCGCGACAGGCAGCTTTGCGACTGCAACGCTCGTGGCGGCGTCGGCGTCCGCCGCGGGCCCGATCGTCTACCGCACCGGTGGTGCTGGCTGGGCGCAATTCCGGTTCGAGTTCAGACGGTTGGATCGATCGGGAACAGTGCTTGAGAAGCTCCCCCAGTCGTTCCCCGTGGCGCTGAATCCCTCGCTGTCACCGGACGAACGGCGCGTGGCGCTGTTCACGGGCGGCCACATCCGCATCTTCGATCTGCACAGCCGGACCTCGAATCGACTCACGCCTGATCCGGCGACCGATTTTGCCGGTACTGGTCCCCTGATGGGCGTCGGATCGCGTTCGCGTCCAACCGCAAGGGTGAGTTCGATCTGTACCAGAAGGATGCCACCGGCGCCGGCGGCGACGAATTGCTGTTGGAAACGCCGGATCAGAAGCTCCCGACTGATTGGTCGCAGGACGGGAAGTTCCTGCTCTATCGGAGGCTGGGCGAGAAGACGAGCTTCGATATCTGGGCCCTCTCGATGACGGACCGAAAGCCTTTTCCGGTTGTCCAGACCCCACACGAAGAACGGGACGCGGTGTTCTCGCCGGACGGCCGGTGGATCGGGTATCAGTCCAACGAATCGGGCCGCTTCGAGGTCTGGGTCCGCCCGTTCCCATTTCCGGGCACTGAGGTGAAACAGGAGGAACGATGGCAATTCTCGACTGACGGTGGAACTCAGGTGCGTTGGGGGCGTACCGGCCAAGAGATTTTCTACGTGGCGCTCGACGGCACACTCATGTCGGTTCCTGTCGAGGTCCAACCGGGAGGACGTGCCGTCGCGCCCGGTCGGGCCGTGTCGTTGTTCCCGTCCGGTTTGCCTGTGGCTTTCCCCGGCACGGCCCTGCCTTGGTACATGGTCTCGCGCGACGGTCAGCGATTCCTCATGAGCACCGCCCCCCAGCTAACGTCGGCCATGCCGATCAAGGTCCTTGTGAACTGGAAACCGAAATCCTGATGGGAGACATTGAAGTCCGCCTCCGCCGCTTCGCGGCTATGGCGGACAACCTTCGCGCGGCTCGCCAACCGAAGCTCACGCAGTCGTTCGTGAGCGTGAGCGAAGGTTGGAGCGGGCTACGGAAATCGAAACGACTAGGTTAGGTCAATAAAACCGGCCAGATCTCGTGGCGTCGGCTCACCAGCTACCGTCATTGTTACCGACAGAGGAAATCCAAGGCTTCGACCGTAGGCACGCCCACCCGTCGGGCGAGGCTTGAGAATGGGCGGGCGTTGAACCGCGGAGAACTCTCGCGCCGGGATCAACGTTGATCGGCCGAACCGGAACGACAGGCGTCGTGAACCGCTTCGCGTCCTAGATCGGCCGGCTCGACGACGATGCGCTCCACGAGAATTCCGAGATTCTTGCGACTGCCGCCCTCCGCCGGCTCTCGAGTTCTGAGCTCGAACGGCGTGGCGCCCGCCTCCAAATCAACGGGAATGCGTAGACACTGAGGCTCGCTGATGTCGTGACTTCCGAGGTCAGTCTCATAGAGGACGACGCCGCGAGAAGCGACCGTCACGTGCTGGGCCGGGACGACATTCCGGATTTGAATCGCAAGTGTGCCGCGGATATCCGAATTCGCACGATACTCGAAACGGGCTATCGGCCAATGTGCCCAGCGGACCGGATGTTGAATGTGGATATCCAGATAAGGTCCCTCCCAGTCGTCGAATCCGGTCAATGTGCGCCAGTTGGTACCGACGAATTCGTCCGGCGGCTCATCACAATCCCGGACTATCCACCCGTCGCGAAAGAAGACCGCAGGACCGGCGGCGATTGGTTTCCCGGCCATGATCTGTGCCTCACGTCTTTCCCATGCGGCGTCGCGCCATTCTGCGTCAACGATGGCGTCGACCTCGCGATAATAGCCGTCGAGATTTTCGGAGAGCTGGCCGGACCTGCGGCGATGGAACGCGAAGAGGCTGTCGGCGACGTAGTAGTCGAAATGCTGCGCATATCGCCGCCACAAATCGAAATCTCCTGCCAATCTGAGCTTACGATTCAGACCGCCCACGCGTCGCCAGACCCTCCCTCGCCAGAACGTCCCCTCCTGCATCACGAACGGTAACCGGCGGCCGTCGTGCAGGCCCGCAACAAGATCCGACCGCTCGTAGGTTCTACGGGATATAGATGTGTCATGCAGCCCGCCTCGTCCGCTAGCGCGATTCGGCCGCCAACCCAATGAATATCGCGAAATTGAGCGAATACCTTGCTGATGCAAGCTATTGCGCCAGGTATCAGACCGTCGTCGGCGTTGAGCCACGTCATGAAATCGTCGTCCCGAATCCCAATGGCTTCGGCGCCGAGAGCGATCGCGTCGTACATGCCACCGTCGGTTCCGCTGCTGTAGGTCAGGGAAATACCCGCACATGTTCGCGGCAACAGTCCCGATTCGAGCCGGGTGGACCAAGCGCGCAGGAGATCGAACGTTTCATCACTCGAACCGCCGTCCTGCACATGGCAGCGAATCGTGAAGGAACCGCATTGCACGAACATGCTCGTCAACGCCTGGTCCAGCCACCGCGCTCCGTTGAGAACAGGCACAATGACACACACTCGCGGTATCACTTCGTCCCGTTGCTCGAAGATCGCCGTGTGCGTCATGGGAGAAGGTCTCACGGGAGCCGGCATCTGCTCACTTGGCAGGCCGCAAATCTTTCATGTCGATCGTGCCTCCGCCTAGGCGCGCGGTTTGAGCTTGCGAATACTCCTGTCTGTGAACATGTGACGGTAACTCCGTGACGGTTGGCAGTGATGGTAGGTCGCACCGAACGCCGTTCGGAAAATGGCGTCTACCGTCAGCGTTACCGTTCGCCATAGCCGGATTCGTGCGGACGAGTATAGACGGGCTTGGAGCCGTCCTGCGGGATTGGCCGCGTCTTTCTTGATCGGTTGGCTTGGTTGGGAAAGCTGTGGAAGGCTTGGTGGAGCGGGCTACGGGAATCGAACCCGTCTAGCTGGCTTGGGAAGCCAGAGCATTACCACTATGCTAAGCCCCACAAACGACTGCGTGATCATAGCAGGGTCAATACGAACCCCTCGAACTCATCGAACTCTTCGAGCCCAATAAAAAAACCCGGGAACCAGCGACGCTGACTCCCGGGCTGAACGTGACACGCTATCGATTT
>CAVSRY010000021.1:0-140505 GCA_963730485.1 uncultured Acidobacteriota bacterium
AGGCAACGCGATGACCGTCGGCTGAGATCATGGGAACTTCCCCCACGCCGAGTGACTTCGGCTCTCCACCGTCGACGGAGATGATGCAGATCTGATTATCGCCACCAGGCCCGCACCTGCCGCTAAACACGACATGACGTGAGTCCTTCGTCCAGGCCATCGCCCCAGCCGGGACAATCCAGACCTCTCCGTCGTATTCCGGAAAGCGATAGACCTCGCGCACCTCTCCGCCGTCTGTCGGGACGGTCAGCAGCGTGCGACCCTCTGGCTCGTTGACAGCAAAGACGAGCCGCGTTCCATCTGGCGAAGCCGCGAGGCCGTAGAGTCCAGGAGAAGCCGCGTCGATTCGACGAAATATGTCGGTTTCCGCGCCGGTATCGAGTATCACGTTTCACCGTCGAATAGAGTCGTTTTCGTTTTCCTTGATCGAGTAGAAGAGGGATTTTCCATCTGCGGAGAGTGCACCACTCCACACCTGCCATGGCGCACTCAACAGCACGCGTTCCCGACGGGAATGAACGTCCACTTGACGAAATCGCTTCCGGCCCTCTAATGCGTCTGTCACCAGCAACCGACTGGCTGTCTGGAAACCACTGGAGGACGTGTGCTCTATAAGCAGCATTCCCGAGCGTGGCGATCGCGCGCTCTTCGCCGTGGTGGAAGAACGCACGATGATGTCTTGCTGCGCACGCCGACGCGGCGGCGCACAAACGCGACGGACTTGCCGTCGGGTGAAATCTCCGGGGCGTGGTTGTCTACCCACAGACTGATCGCTAATTCGCACCGGTTTCGAGAGGGTCAGAGTCTGGGGTCAAAGTCGGCGCTGTTCCGCCTCGATCTGAGCGTCATTCGTGCTGTAGTAGAACGACCCATCGCGGGTGAATCCCCGAGCAGTCATGGTGCCAACATTCGCTTGCAGTCATTCAGCTCGCGCTTCCGGCTGGCCGTTTGTGATGCCTACTGACCAAAGATCAGCGTGCTCCGGAGCGATCGCTCGTGAACACGAGGCGGCGGCCATCGGGACTCCAGAAAGGCGCGCCGAACGTCGCGGGACCTTCCACAAGGGCTATCTCCCTACTCCCATCGACGAAAGCGCGAACACGCCGCCACTTCCGGCCAAGGGATCCTTGTACAAAGCGTAGCTCAGGAAGCGACCATCTGGTGAGAAGTCGCCGATCTCGGGAGCTCCTGGAGCCCGTCGACTTCATCTGGGTCATCGAGCCATCGACGGTGGAGATCCAGACCGATTGCCGAAGGTCTGGTCGTTGTTGATCTGCATGACCGCCAAATACTTGTCGTCGGGAGACCACGCCTCCGGTCAGACCAATTCACGCCGCCGTCGTCCACGAGAATGCGCATGTCGGTGCCGTCCAGGTCGATCAGGCGTATGGTCGGACCCGACCGGTAGGCAATTTTCTTGCCGTCCGGTGAAGGAACAGGAAACATGACGAAGCCGATACTTTGCCATCGTGCGTGAGTCTTCGCTGCTTCCCAGTCTTGAGATCGAACACGGTCAAGGTCGCCTGTGTTATCCGCGAAGTTGCCGAAGGAAGGTACCCCACCGTCCGGTGACGGCTGACCCCAGTGGTCCGGCCCCGGTTGAGACCTGCTCGACTGAACGTCCTGCGCGCTGGGTCGTGAGGCTGCCATTCGCGTTCAGCCAGGCCCGCGCCTCCGCTACGGCTTTCTTCTGATTCGGATACTCGCGCACCACGCGCTCGTAAGTGGCCCGCGCCTCGGCTCGGCCCAGCTTGTCGTAGCACGCCGCCAGGTGGACGAGCGCACGTGCCGCCACTCGGATTGCTGTTCTCTGCGATCTTCTTGAACTGCTCGATGGCGCCTTTCAGATCGCCCTCGACCAGTTCCTGCTTGATGGCCGCCTGCAGCAGGACTTCCGCGCGGTCCTTCACCTGCGCGTCGACCGTCAGCGTCAATGCCATCAGCGCCGCCATCGATAAGATCACTTTTCGTCCCAGTCATCGTTGAATACTCCTCGCAGACCAGACTACGGGGCCAGTGTGTGGCGTCGATGGCCGCTTCTGGTCAGGGTTGTATGGAGAGTCAGCCATCGAACCGGTACCCGACACCGCGGACGCTGACGAGATATTGAGGATTCGCCGGATCCGGCTCGATCGCTTTGCGCAGCCTGACCACGTGGTTGTCGACGACCCGCTCGGAGACCGCAACGCCGTGGCCCCAGGCCAGATCCAGCACCTGCTCGCGGGTCAAGGCCCGCCCACGATTCCGGCAGAACGCACCGAGTAGATTGAACTCGAGCGATGTCAGGTCGACCGGCTTTCCGCCTCGCCTCACCTCGTGCCGGTCGAAGTCCACTTCGACGTCGCCGAATCGGTACGCGCGGACGTCGTCCGCGCGATCACTCCGCCGCAGCACGGCTTTCACCCGCGCCCGTAGTTCCCTCGGGCTGAACGGCTTGGTGATGTAGTCGTCTGCACCGAGTTCCAGCCCCAGTACTTTCTCGGCTTCCTGCGCCTTCGCGGTCAGCATGATGATGTAGGTGGTCAGGCCGGCACGCCGCAGCTCGCGCGCGACCTCGAAGCCGTCCTTGTGCGGTAGCATCACATCCAGCAGGATGAGATCGAACTCACCTTCGCGCGCCCGCCGCACGGCGGATTCGCCGTCGGTGACCGTCTCGACGTGATAGCCCTCGGTCTCCAGATCCAGCTTGAGGCTGAACGCCAGCGCCGGTTCGTCCTCCACGACCAGCACGCGGTTCATGCCGCCCTCTCGATCGGCAGCACGAGCGCGAACGTGCTGCCCTGATTTGGTTGGCTCTCGACGCGCACTTCGCCGTGGTGCGCCTCGACAATGTGGCGCACCATCGCGAGCCCGATGCCGGTCCCCTTGATTTGCTGCGTGCGCGCATTGCTGCCGCGCACGAATTTCTGGAAAATCTTCTTTTGCTCGCTCGATGCGATCCCAAGGCCGCGATCGCGTACCCGGATCACGGCCGTGCTGCCCTCGAGCGCCAGCGCGACCCAGATCGTGTCCGAGCCTGGCGAGTACTTCACGGCGTTGTCGAGCAGATTCCAGATGGCCCGCGACAGCGCCTCCCGATCAGCCAGCACGGTTGCGTTGTCCACTTCACCCGACAGCTCGATCCGATAGCCTTTCGGCGTAGCCTTTTCCTGAAACTCCTTCACCAGCGCACGCAGCAGTCCGGCCGCGTCGACTGGCTCGAACCGGTACCGATACTCGCCGGCCTCGATCCGTCCGAAATCCAGCAACTCTTCGACGAGGTGTTCCAGGCGTTCGCTCTCCCGCGAGAGGAAGTCGTAGCACTGTTGCCGCTGCACTTCATCGGAGACGCGGCCTTTCGACAGCATGTCGCTCAGGTGTCGGACCGACGCCAGCGGTGTCCGGAACTCGTGTGACACGGCCGCCACAAAATGGGTTTGCAGCCGCGCGACCGCCAGCTCGCGCGCGACACCACGCAGCGTGAAATAAGCGCTGCCTCCAAGCAGGACCAGGACCATCGCGAGTCCCCCCAGCAGGAGACGACGCCGCAGGGCCGCCTCGGTCTTGTCGGCCTCGAGATTGGTGCTCGTCACCCGCAGGGTCCATGGCAATTTACTCGCGTCGGCTGTCCGCACGGCTTGCGGCGCCGAGCCATCCGGCACCTTCCCCAGAATCGGATGCCCCTGTCCATCGGCGAGCAGCACCTGCGCGCCGTTCAAGTCTTTCCACGCGTCCTGCAGGAAGTCGGCGCCGGCAACCAACACGACAAGCCGCCGCTGAGTGGCTGCACTCGCGAGCAGGACAGGGCGGCCTTCCGCGATCAGCCACTGCCTCTGGGGCGCGTCCCCGTCGGTCACCCATCGCTCGTATGTCGACTGGAACGCCGCCGCGACCGCGCGGGCGTTTCGGTCCGCCTCTGTTTCACCAGATTCTCCGGTCCAGCGGCGCGCTTCCTCCATGTAGAAGTCATACGCGTCTCGCAGGATCGGCCAGGCGCCGGTTGCGAGACCGGTGCGCAAGGCTTGTGCGGCCGTCGCCAGTTCTGCCTGTCGCCCGTCTTTTCCAGGATTCCGCAGCGCGCCTCCAGCGCGAGCATCGCGGCCGGAAATCCCTCGACCTCGGTGGCGCCGAGCGTGGCCAGATCACCGTAGGTGGCTAATGCGGCGTCAATCTGTCCGGCCTTTCGCTGATTGCGGCCCAGCCGCAGGAGAGCGCCCGCGCGAATGCGGGGTCTTCACTGCGTGCCAGCGACCGTGAAACCAGTCGATCGCCTTCCCCACATCCGCCTTGCTGATGTTCGTAGCGCTCGCCTTCGGCGAACACACCGCGGAACGGCTGGCCGGCTTTCGGCAGGATGGGGTAGTAGACGAGCGCGCCGGCCGGAGCGACCGTCACATGATCTCCTTCGGCGGTCGCGAGCACCGTGTGGCGGCGTGGCGGCCGTCCTCGTCGCCGTTCGCGAGCCGGCGCAACCGACTCTCCAATTCCGAGAGCCGCTGGTGCGACGCGGCGACGATTCTATCAGCCGCATGTTCCACGCGCTCCTGCACTTGCTGCGTCTCGAGTTGCGGTCCTTCTCCAAAAGTTGCGACGTCAGCCATCCCAGCGCCAGGACTGGAACCAGCATGACCGCAAGGAACAACAGCGGCAATCGACGCGGCGCCTGAAACCATCGCTCGAAAGGCATGGTGATGGCTCGATGATACGCGCCGGCTCATCGCAGTTCCGTAGGGATTTGTCAGGGTTCTGTGTTCGAGGAGTTCGGCGGGCGGTTAGCGTTTCAGTCGAACTGGAAGGACGAGGGCTCCAGGCCAGTTCTAGGGTTCTAAAGAAGGCCTCCGACGGCGATCAAATCAACGCTAGGGTTAGCTACCAGAGAATTTCACAAACGGTGAACGGTCTCGCAGGTGACGCCTGCGAGTTGCGCAGTCGCCGTCACGCTCTACCGAGGCTCGAGTCATAACCGTGAACCCAAGCGCTCTAGGGGCCCGCACAGACCTGTCTCCCGCAGCGAAACTCTAATCGACCGCGCGCGAAGAGCCAGCGCGATTTAACCGATACCAATAGTCTATCTATGCATATCGTTTCTATGGCTCGAGCCGAAATCCCTCCCGGCACGCTGGTGATGCTCATCCTGAAGGTGCTCAAGGACCAGCGCTTCATGGCTATGCCATCGCACAACGAATCAAACTGCTGTCCAGCGCGGTGCTCCAGGTGGACGAAGGATCCCTATATCCGGCTCTACAGAGGATGCTGGTGCAGGGCTGGGTCACGAGTGAGTGGACGGTCTCGGATACGAACCGGCGCGTGCGTCTCTATTCGATCACGAGGACAGGCCGCAAACAGCTCGCGGACGAGCTGGCGGGATTCGAGCGCACGAACGAGGCCATTCAGGCCGTGCTGCGAGGTGCATCTGATGCGATGGCTCCGGGAGTTCTGGTTCGTCGTGAATCGACGACGGTTGGAGCGCGAGCTGGAAGAAGAGATGCGAGCGCACCGGGAAGCCATGGCGCCAGAAGATCGAGCCGGCTTCGGAAATCTGCTGCGGTTACGCGAAGACGCGAGGGACGAGTGGGATGGGCCTGGCTCGACACCGCGACTCGCAACGTTCGCTACGCGCTTCGGACCATTCGCCGATCGCCGATTTCTCTGCGTTCGTCATTCTCGTCCTGGCGTTGGGGATTGGCCTGAACACGGCGCTCTTCAGCGTCGCATACCCCCTGTTTGTGCGCCCGTTGCCTTTTCCGGATTCGGAGCGCCTCTATCGATTGTCATCTCGTGCCTTCGCAGAACACTGAGGCTGGCGTGGATGCCTGACCTCCGCTTCTGGCAGGAGTCGTCGAAAAGCTTCGACTCATTGCCGGTGCCAGCTGGAGCGTGTTGGAGCGAAGCGGTGACGATCAGGACTGGATCACATACGCGGCGGTGTCTGCGGATTTCTTTCGCACGCTCGGCGTCCGCCCAATTCTTGGACGGGACTTCCTCAAAGAGGAAGACGTAATGGATGCTCACGCTTTATCGAGGGCGTCACCGTCATCAGCTACGACCTCTGGAACACGCAGTTCGGTGAGATCCCTCTGCCATTGGCCGCGTTCTCTCCTTCAAGATCGGCGGCGAGATTCCGGTGCGCTTCACGGTGATCGGATCATGCCGGAAAACGTTTTGTATCCGGACGTTCCGGATCTCGGCATGTGGACGTTGTTGCAACCACGCGAGGCGTTTGGCAGGAAGTGTGGCGGCATCCCGATGCCGGAGGTCATCGCTCGGCTGAAACCCGGCGTTTCCCCGGAAAGCGCGCGAACAGAACTGGAGCACCTGAGACAGGCGCGGGCGCGCGAGATTCCCGACCGCTACGGCGACGCTGTTGCGCGCGTCACACAGCTGAACGAATCGTTGGCCGCTCGTGTGAGACCGATGATCGTGATTCTCACAATACGTCGGTCTGCTGCTCATGCTGACGTGCGCCAATATCGCCGGCATGATGATGTCGCGAGCGGTCCGTAGGACGCACGAAGTGGCCGTGCGCGGCGCCCTCGGAGGCAGCCGTTCCGCGATCGTCGGCCAGCTCCTGACCGAAGGATTGGTCTGGCCGTGATCGGCAGCGCTTTGGGTCTGCTGCTCGCGCATTGGTCTGTCGAGCTGCTGGTTCGCCTTAGTCCCATCGAGATTCCCCGGCGCAACGAACTGGGTCGAGGCCTTCCTGTATTTCTCGGCGCTGCCGGTCTTTGTGGGTTGACCACCCTGTTCTTCTCCGCGGGACCCGCGGTCTGGCTCGTGCGTCAGGGATTGGGCGCGACCAACTGGCTGGCGGGCCGCCGGTCCGTGACCGGTAGCCATCATGAGTTCACCATCATGAGGACACTGCTCGCGTTCCAGGCGGCGGTGTGTCTCGTGCTTGTCGTGGCGGCCGGCTTGCTCGTCAAGACCACGTGGGTCACTTCCAAGGTCGATCCCGGATTCAATGGCAACCACGTGTTGTCAGTCATGCTGCTGCCACCTCGGGCCCAGCGTGGTGCACCATTCGCCGATTTCGCCATGCACGCGATTCAGACGTTGGCGTCGCTCGGAGGCGTCACCGCGGTCGGCGGCACGTCACATTTCCCAGTCGTCACAGGGGGCTGGGCGAGCGAGAGCATCATTCCCGAGCACCCTCAGGTTGGCGAGCAGAGCGCGGCGTTGCCAGTGGAGCATCGCGTCGTCACGCCCGACTTCTTCCGCGCCATGGACATCAGCCTGCTGAGGGGACGGCCCTTCACGTGGCAGGACGGAGCGACGACCCAAGAGGTTGTCGTGGTCAGCCGGAGCGTGGCACAACGTATGTGGCCAAGTAGCGACCCAGTCGGCAGGTCGGTCCGCTACGAACGGACGCCGGACGATAAGCCAATGACGGTCGTGGGAGTCGTCAATGACGTGAACGACTTCGGGGCCGACACGCCACTTCGCGACACGATTTATCGACCGATCGGTCAGGGGACGTGGGGCAACACCACGTTGTTCGTGGCGCTGTCGGTGACCCCTCCGAACTGGCAAGCCGCGTCCGGGAAGAACTTCTCGCGGCACTCCCAACGGGGACTCGACTGCGAAGGATTCAAACAGTGCCGGAGGCACTCAGCAAATCGAGTGCGCCTCGGCGGTTCAATCTGATCCTATTGATGTCTTTTGCTGCGTTTGCCTGGCTGCTCAGTGCGGAAATCGGGATGTACGGAACCGTCGCTTACTCCGTTGCGGAACGAACGAGAGAGGTTGGAATCCGGCTGACGTTGGGTGCACAGCTTCGCCATGTCTTACGTGGTGTTCTGGCGACGGCCCTTGTGCCGGCCGTTCTTGGAACCGCTGCCGGCATCCCGCTGGCTATGGCGTTTTCGGGCTACATGCGGTCGCTGCTCGTTGCAGTATCGCCGACGGACCTCGCGACCATGGCGCTCTCCGCCCTCGTCCTCGTGCTCACAGCGGCTCTAGCGGCTTTCATTCCTGGACGCAAGGCACTGAGATCGAGCCGACCATCTCTCTGCGCGCGGAATGAAAGTCCGAGGACCCGTCGTGCTCCACCTCTGCTCCCGTCTGAGCGCCGTGACACGATCCTGATCCGGCCGACATCATTCCCGTGCACACGGGCGATACTGTTCCAACGTCGTTATGCCCGTCCGCGACTGGTTCCGGCCGCCGCGCCAGCTCATGCTGGCGTTCCTCGTCGTGGCTGTTTCGTCGACGGCGACGCTTACTTGGTTGACCTGGCAGTTGCTCGTTCAGGACCGCGCGGCAGAGCAGCAGCGCCTACTCGACGACCGTGAGCGCGCAGCCGACGTCGCCGCCGCCGCGATGGAACGTCAGGTGGCTGCGCTGGAGCGTCGTGTCGAGTCAGCCGTCGTCGGTGCGTCCGCCGATGCCCTGTCGTCTGGTGCGGTGATCGTTTCAGCCGACGCCGGGCGCTTTGCCATCTCCCCGTCGGGCAGCGTGCCGTACTACCCGATAGGTGTGCATTCCCCTCCTGCCGCGAGCGATGCCCTCGCGAGGGCCGAGCGACTCGAGTTTCTGGACAACAACCTCGGGGCAGCCGCACAGACATATCGCACGCTGTCCACGAGCGAAGAAGTTTCCCTTCGGGCAGCGGCCTCGTCCGTCTTGCGCGCGTCGAACGAAAGCGACGTGGGTGGCAGGCGGCCCTGGCGACCTACGACCGGCTCGCTGCGCTCGGCGACATCGGTGTCGACGGCTTGCCGGCCCTGCTGGTCGCCCGTGTCGGACGCGTGTCGGTGTTTGAGCAACAGCCGGACGCCGGTCCGTCTTCGCGAGGAGGCCGGCAGGTTGAGCGACGACCTCGCGCAGGGACGGCTGCCGGTCACAAGGTCGCAGTACACCTACTACGCAGGGGAAGTTCGGCGTTGGCTGGGTGCGGACCCGCGTGTCGATGCGGATGCGTTCACGCACGCGGATGCGCTCGGTTGGCTGTGGGCACATCAGGGAGAAGCGCCCGGTGGATGGCGCCTCGTGACTGTCGGCACTGCCACGGCCCTTGTGTGGTGGCGCCCGTTGCAGCCGCCTGGCCACCTCTCCGCCGTCATCCTCGGTCCCGAGGCGCTCCGCACTGCCATTACGGCCGCCGTGCCGCAGGGGTTTGCCTGGGCCCTCACCGATCTCGGAAGGCCGCCTCGTCGCCGGCGATCGACCTCCTGCCAGAGCGAGCGCCACCCGCGCCGCGGTCGCCACGGGCTTGCCCTGGACCCTGCACGTCTTCGCGTCGGCTTCAGCGCCCCGGCTCAGATCGCCCCGGTGACGCGCTGCTCGTTCCGTGCTCGTCAGCGTGGCGGGCTCGTCTTGGCCGGGTGGTACTTCATCTGGCGCGGCGTCTCGCGCGAGCTCCGCGTGTCGCGGCTCCAGTCGGACTTCGTCGCCGCCGTGTCGCACGAGTTCCGAAGCCCGCTGACGTCGCTCTGCGCACATCGCCGAGCTGCTGGCGACCGATCGTTTTCCCTCCGACGAGGGCGGCGGCAGGTCGTACGCGCTCCTCGTCGCGACACCGACCGTCTCGCGCCGGCTCGTCGAAGGTCTGCTCGATTTTGGACGGCTTCGAGGCCGGCGCGGCCACGTTGCGGCTCGAGAACGCGTGAACATCGACGGATCTCGTGCGGCAGATCGTCGCGGATTTCAGCGCGAGCGGCCGAGCCGACGGCTATCGCGATCGACGCTCAGCGGCCGATTCGCGGCAGCCGTCGTCGCTGGCCGACCGGGAGGCGCTGTCGCGCGCGCTCTGGAACCTGCTCGACAACGCCGTCAAGTACTCGCCGGAGATGCCGACGGTCTGGGTGCGACGTCGCGAGCGAACGGCGCCGTCGGAGTCACAGTTGCCGTCGAGCGACGAGGGCTCGGGCATCCCGTCCGGGAGCACGGACGAGATCTTCGATCGCTTCGTGCGCGGCGCCGACTCGAAGGCGCGGCACATCCGCGGCACCGGCATCGGACTGGCGATGGTCCGCGAGATCGTCCGGGCGCACGGCGGCGACATCCGGTGACGAGCGAGCCGGCGCCGGGAGCGTGTTCACGATCGAGTTGCCGGCTCACGGCTCGCGGCTCGCGACCCAGGACTGCCGCAACGTGCCAGCTCACGTCTGAAGCTCGCGTCCGGGGGCTGAATCATGATGCCCGCATCCTCATCGTCGAAGACGAGCCGGCGCATCGCGTTCGCGCTCGAGACCGATCTGCGAAGCGAAGGCTACGACGTCACGGTCGCGACGACGGGCGACGAGGCGCTGCGCATGCGCGCAGCGCGAACGGCATTCGATCTCGTCCTGCTCGACGTGATGCTGCCGGGCAAGGACGGCTTCGACGTGTGCCGCGAGCTGCGGCGCGCCGGCGTCCGCACGCCGATCATCCTGCTCACCGCGCAAAGCGCACGAAGCCGAGAAGGTGCATGGGCCTCGAGCTCGGCGCCGACGACTACATCACCAAGCCGTTCAGCCCGCGCGAGCTGCGCGCGCGGATCAAGGCGGTGCTGCGGCGGACCGCGCGACGCCGAGGCGCCGACGACGTGTTCCGCTTCGGCGACGTCGAAGTGGACTTCGCGCGCTGCCGAGGTCCGGCGCGGCGGCACGGCCGGTCGATCTGAGCGCGCTCGAGTTCAAGCTGCTGTCGGCGTTCGTCCGAGCGCGCGGCCGCGTGCTCACGCGCGAGCAGCTGCTCGACGCCGCCTGGGGCCGCGACGTCTCGCTCAACGACCGCGTCGTCGACAACCACATCGTCAGCCTGCGGCGGAAGATCGAGCCGGATCCGCGCGAGCCGCGGTTCCTCCTGAACATCCGCGGCCTGGGATACCGGTTCGATGCGTAAACCGTGCACAATCGTGACAGTCGTTCGCGGGCGTTGCTGACACCGAAGACTCTACCTTCTGAGTGCAGGAGAGCACCCATGCGCACTCGATTCACGATCTTGTTCGTAGGACTTATCGCCGCCGTTGTCATTCGTGGCGTCCGCACAGTCAGGCCCGGCGGAGACGATGCTGGAGGCGGCGCGGAAGAAGGAGGTCGTCGATGGCGATCTGAACGGCGCCATCAAGGAGTATCAGGAGATTGTCGCGCGGTACCAGAAGACTGACCGGGCCTCGGCCGCGACAGCGCTGCTGCGGACGGCTGAGGCGTACAGAAGCTCGGTAACGCGCAGGCGCGGAAAGTGTACGAGCGGATCGTCGCGCAGTTCGCCGATCAGGCCGGGTCGTTTCCACGGCCCGAGCGCGCTTGGGCCGTGTCGAATCGGCCCAGGGCGAGATCGCCGGGACGGCGGGGTCGGGAGCAAGAATGGTCTGCAAGAACTGTGGGAAAGAGATTTTCGACGGTTCAATTCAGTCAAGACGGCCGGTGGCTGGCCACGACCGACTATTCGAGCGGCGATATTCAGGTCCGCGACCTCTCGACGGGAAAAGTCACACGCGTGAACGCCAAGTCGGGCGACTGGACCCCCGCGGGAAGCGCGCCCGCCGAGAGATTCCGACATGCTGGCGTACGGGCCCTTGTTGTCGCCAGATGGCCAGCAGATCGCGTACGTGTGGATGGCGGGTGGCGAGTCCCCGAGAGGACCGAGATCCCGACCGAGTTGCGCGTCATCGCGCGCGACGGACTCACGGGCCCGCGGACTCTCATCAAGAATCCGGAGTTCGAATGGCCGCGACCGGCGGCATGGTCGCGCGACGGCCGCCAGGTGCTGGCTGTCCTGCAGAAACCCGACAAGACGTGGCAGATCGCCGGGTCTCGACAGTGGATGGACGCGTCACGATCCTCAAGTCGCTCGATTGGCGGTTAACAGGAGTCGGGCGACGAGAAATGGCCCTCTCGCCTGACGGACGATTCATCGCGTATTCGGCACTGGCGCAGAATCCGTCCAAGCCTCCGCCGGCCGCACCAGAGTCGACCAACCAGCGGCTGTACGTGCTGGCCGCCGACGGAAGTGGCGAGACGGAGGTCACCACGACATCGACGGCTATCGACGAGAGCCCGATGTGGACGCCGGACGGCAGCACACTCCTATTCGAGAGCAATCGGACAGGGACGTGGGATCTCTGGGCGCTGCCAGATGCGTGAAGGCAAGGCCACGGGCGCCCCATCCATGGTGCGCCGCAATATCGTCGGCTCGCCGTCGCCCTGTTGGACAGTGGCCTATTGCTTTCAGTGGACGGAACGGAACAGGTTGACCAGGTCATCGTCGCCGATCTCGATGTGAATGGACGTCTGCCAGCGCAGGTCGGGTAACGGACACGTTCACCGGCTCTCGTCCATCGTGGTCACCTGATGCCAAGATCCTGCAGTTCGCGACGGAATTCCAACGCGACGCAACCACAAACTTCGACATCGTCCTGCGCGCGATGGACACCGGCAAGGAGCAGCGCCTGCCTACGTCATGGTGCTCGCCGTCCGGCAAAGTGGCTGCGGAACGGAACGTTCCTGACAGTGGCCAACCCGGGAAAGGTGGAGAAAGGCACGACGAGTATCTGGCGTCAGGGCGACCATGCAGTCGATCCGCGGCGAGGGACATCTCGGGAGATTGCTCGGACCGGAGACGCGCGGCGCCGTTGCCGCTCTGTCTCCCAACGAGAAAAACGTTGTATCAGTTCGGTCGAGATGCCCGAGCGCCGACGTCGCGGATCGAATAGTCGCCGTTGACATCGCGACGGGCAGTGAACACGTGATTCGCACGCTGGCTGGCGAGGTCGCCACGTTACCGCGTATCCCCGCTGGGATCGACCTCGCCCTCTCACGCGACGGGCGTATGTTCGCATTTCTCGTTTGCAACCTCCTGTCTTCGGCTCCGACCAGCCTGGCCTGGGCCTGGCGGTCCGAGATGGAGGCGACTGTCAGCTCAACCGTGTAGACGTGGACGGTAGCGCGTATGGAGAACTGGTCGGGTCATTCAAGGGCATCACGGCCGGCGACCGGCTCGCTTGGACCAACGACAGTCGCGCGATCCTCTTCGCGTCCCGAGAGGCGCGTCCGGGGAGTGCTGGGTGTCGTCCTCAAGTTCAGGCTGATGCGCGTCAGCGCAGACGGAGGCAGTCCAGAGTTCGCCGGGCTGGAAATGAATCTCGGCAACGACGGGCGTTTTCTCGGTGAGCGCGAACGGGTCGAGGATCGCATTCGACACCACGCTTCCCGGCTCCGACGATCTCTTAGCGCTCGATTTGTCATCGCTGATGAAGGAGCGTTGATTCTGGTGATCTGAACGGTCCGCATACCGTGCGGTCGCAGGCGGGGCCGGGACGAGTGCCCGGCTCTGCCGTGACGCAGCGGCGTGGAGTCGGAAGAGGAGAAGATTCGTCGAACGTGAGGGCGCCCTGTTGGACGGTGATGGCGGTGTTGAGAAGCAGTTCTCCAGCCGTCAGGTCCTCTGAGCGCTGGCCAGCCTCACAGCCGTTTTCAGCAGGCTCCAGGTCGCGTAGAGCAGCAGCACGTTCCTGAACACCAGGACGAGCGTCCGTCCGAGATCGAGACCAGCGTCGAACGTGGGACTCGGGAAGAAGGCGGGCACCAGGAACGCACTGAAGAAGATGCACCACAGGGCGCCGGTGCCGACCCCGGCGTCCGGCCGGCGCCGCGCGAGCAGCGACAGGGCCGCCAGCGGCGCGAGCCATAAATGGAATTGCGGGCTCAGCACGAGGCTGAACGCCACGAACGTCGTGACCGGCAGCAGCAACAGCGTGGCCGTGACGGAGAGCGAGACCGCGTCGGCATCCTCTCCAGAACTGAGCCTCTGGCGCCACGCGGCCCACGTGGCGAGGGCGACACTCCCCAGCGTCGCGGTCACCCACACGATCCGGGCTGGCGTCACGAGACCTTCGGCGACGGGACCGGTGACTTCAAACCACGCGGTCACCAGTTCCCACGTCGCGGGCACGCCGACGAAGTGAGACAGCCAGATGGTCGATGCCCACAGCGATTCGGCTTCCAGGCCACGCTGGGCATGAACGGTCCCGAACCTCCACCATGGCACTGACCACGACAAGACGATGAGCGGCAGCAGGCCCGCGACCGCGCCGATCGCGAACCGCTTGGCATCGTGTCGGCTTCGGCGCCAGGCAACCACGGCCAGCACGGGCACGAACACTGCCGGGTATACCTTCGTCCCCACGGCGAGGGCGGCCATCAGACCGGCGACGCCGGCCCACCCCGCCGAGAGAGCAATCACGGCGGCTACCGAGAGCGCCGCGGGAATCACGTCATAACGCTGCAGGAGGATGTGTCCGACGGCGGCCGTCGTCAGCGTGTACATGAGAAACGGCAGCGCATCGGGCGGCCGCTGCCGGTCGCGAAAGCCGGTCCAGATGAGCGCGCCCTTGACCAGCGCGTCGAGGCACAGAATGAGCAGACCGAAGAACAATCGGAACTGGGCGAGGTCCCCTGCGAGCATCGCCGGCCCGGCAAACCACGCGAGGGCGTACGGCGGATACTCGAAGGGCACGTCAACATAGATCCGCTGGCCGCCGAGCAGGGCGTTCGCCGACAGCATGTAGTGCTCGAGGTCGCGAGACGTCCGCCCGGTAAACAACCTGGTCAGGAACGGAATGGTTCCAAGTGACCAGAGCGCCACGCCAAGTGATAGTCGACTGAGACCAGACCTCATGTACGAAACGGGCTGGAGCTTAGCAGACCCTTACCGGTGGGGACTCCAGTTCCGCTGGTTACGCGTCACCAACCGTAACCGAACTTGAGAAACACTCCGCGGTTACTCTCGATGCCCTGCGCGTATTCGACATTCACGAGCATTCGCGGTGCCGGTTTGATGACGAAGTAAACGCCCCCCGACGGTGCGATAGAAGTCGCGGCGCCACCATTCGACTCGGTATAATTCGAGGCTCCTGGTCACGGGCCAAATGAACCAACGTTTCACGCCCTTGTATCGAGATAGGTCATGAATGCTTGCCGTGTCGGGGTTGCCGCGGTGCTGCTGCTGGCCGCGTTCATCGGTTCCGGCGGAACAGCCGCGGGGCAGCAGCCCGCGCCAGCCGTCGTCCCCGATTTGTCTGGCGGCTGGCTTCGGCTCGACAGCGGGTCGGGGAGCTTCGACGGCACCGCTGCAGAAGCTCCCGCCGGCAGCGCTGACCGCCGCCGGCCAGGCGATGGTGGTGCGCGGCGACGGCCGGAATGTGATTCCGCAGGGCGCCGGCACCGGCCCGGCGCAATCAGGCCGGCGAGGCGTACATGGTCAACAGCGGCGCGTGCACGCCCGAAGGCACGGGCGGCAGCGCGATTAATCCGAATTCGACCGCCATATTCATCCTGCAGTCAAAGGACGAAGTCCTGATGGTTCGCGAAGGGCCCGGGCGGCCGGCGCTTCTACATGGATGGCCGCCCGCATCCAGACCTGGCGAGGTTCACGCCGAGCATGTACGGCCACTCGACGGGTCGTTATGAGGGCAACGCCCTGATCGTCGAGACGGTCGGCCTGTCGATGGGCAACGTGCCAGGGAGGTGGAAAGCGCCGGCCCGAAACACGCCTCACCGAGCGGTTCGAACTTGACGCCCGACGGCAAACGTCTCACGATCACCTACACGTGGGACGATCCGGTGCTCTACGTTCGCCCCCACACCTATCAGTACTTCTTCGAGCGGCTTCCCGAGGACAGCTATGCACTGGAGACGTGGTGTGATTCGAGCGATCCCCTGCAGCGTCAGTCAATCGTTCCGCCGAAACAGGTGCAGTAGTGTGAAGACACTCGCCGCTGTCTTACTGCCAGCCGCCGCCATCCTCGCGGGTGCCGCGCCGCTCACCGCTCAAGCGGGTGCTCCGCCCGACATCAGCGGTTATTGGGAGCTGCCGATCGACGGCCGTCTCGTCCCACCCGCGCGTCTGTCTCCCACGTGTCACGCCGGCGATGATCGAGGCCGAGGCCCGCAAGACGGCGAAGGCCATCCGGTGGTGCAACTGGGTGGGCATGCCGACGACGATGGATGTGGGGCGGCCGCTCAACATCCGTCAGGGAGCCCGGGAGATCGTGATCGTGGCGGAGTCGCCGGTGACGCCGGTGCGCCATCTCTATCTCAACCGCAAGACGCACATCGACAAGGAAATCTTCGATCCGACGACCAGCGGCGATTCGATCGCGCACTGGGAAGGGGACACGCTCGTGGTGGATACGACGGGCTTCGAGCCGACGAAGGGCATCACGGCCATTCCCGGCGGCGGATTCAGGACGGCGAACTCACAGCTGGTCGAGCGCTATCGTCTGCTGAAAGGCGGAACCGTGCTCTCGGTGCGGTTCACCTGGACGGATCCGTCCGTGTTTCAGACGCCGCACACGTACGAGTTCCGCTATCAGCGCGCTGAAAAAGAGTACGAGGCGCGGCCTGTACCAGCTCTGCGACCCGTTCGATCCGGAACGCGCCGCCTTCCTCGAGCAGCCGCAGTAGAGCCTCTGTCCTTCGTTCCCGGTCGCTGCACGGCGACCGTCAGCGCCTTCCAGCGTCTATTTCGGTTGAACCGCGCCAGGATCAGACCCATCGCGCCGCGAACGATTGACAGGGCAGCCCGCACCAAGGCCTACTCGTCAATAGGCCCATGACCTCTGACCAGACGCACGCACGGCGCCTCGCGGATCGAGTCGTGCGATACGCGGCGGTGGCAATGTTGGCCGCCGTTCTGGCGTCTCGCATGGACGCCGCTCCAATTGCGCGGCAATCCCAGCCGCGCGAGGCGTCCCGCACCTTCCAGTCTTGGATCAACGCCGTCACCGCGCACGTGCCCGGCGAGCTCGACGAACCCGCGACGCGCGTCGCGCCCTGGTCGTTCGCCGAACTCATCGCCGTGTTTCCAGAGTTGCGGAACCTGTCGTGGACCGATCGATCCCGGCTCATCGAGCAGGGACTCGTCCTGCATGCGGATATCGCGATCCTGAATCGCAACAACAGCGGATACAACCTCCCGGCCGGCGTGGGCCAGTGCGACGCTCCTGGACGACGGCAGCGCGGTCGGACAGATGGCGAGCACGGTCCACTGGGATTTCGCGCGCCGGCTGGTCAACGAGATCCCGGAACGCCTGGATCGCGTTCGCATCGGGCGGCGCTTCTATCGCGCATCGGGCGCCATGCTTCAGCAGTGGGGCGAGTATCCCGAGCTCACGCTCCATCTCGCGGCCGGTCGCAAGGTGCTCGGTGACGACGCCGGTGCTGCTGCTGTACGAGGGGACGATGCGCCAGGCGTATGCCGGGCCCCGCATGCAGCGCTTCTTTGACGAGCGACGGCGGGAAGAGGCGAAAGGTCCCGGTCACGATGAGATGCCTCCCGCCAGGCGCGGGCGGCGGCCAGATCCCTGAGCTGCCGCCCTCATTTCCGTCGATACGCGATTCCCGCACGCAGGCCGAGCGGCTGTTTCGGCGCGCCCTGACAATCGATCCCACGCTCTCGGAAGCGCGCATTCGCCTGGCCCACCTGCTCGGCGACGGTGGCCGCCACACGGAAGCCGCGGCCGAGCTGAAACGGCTCACGACCGGACAACTGCCTCCGTTTCTCGACTACTACGCGTCGCTCGTCACCGCCCGCACATCGCGGGCCCGCGGAGAGCTCGATGCCGCCAGGGCCGCCTTCGAGCACGCCGCCACGGTCTATCCGAACGCGCCGGCGCCGCGACTCGGATTGAGCGAGTTGGCGATGGCGCAGGGCAGGCCCGCCGACAGCCTGGCGCAGCTCGTCTTTTTCCAGAGGGACGCTCTACAGGATGCACAGACGTGCGACGGAGCCGTGGTGGTGGATCGATCGGGTGCACGAACCATCGGCGGACGCCCTGATGGGCGACCTGCGCCAGGTGGCAGCGCGATGACGACGAGTTGTCGCGTCGTCGGCGGGCTCCTCTTCGCGATGACGATTGCGGCCGACTCGCTACTCGCCAACCGGGCGCCGCAGGAGCCGGTTTTCGCGTCGCGTGTCGATACGGTGCGCGTCGACGTGTCCGTCCGGCAGAGCGGGCGGGCCGTCGAGGGGCTCGTGGCCGCCGACTTCGAGGTGCTCGACAACGGCGTACGGCAGCAGGTCGACTTCGCGGCGCTCGATCAAATGCCGGTGAACGTCGTGCTGGCGCTGGACATGAGCGGAAGCGTGCAGGGCGCTCGTCTCGCCCAATTGCAGGAGGCCGGCGCGCGCTTGGTCGACATGCTCGGTCCTGCCGAGAGCGCGGCCGTCGTCGCGTTCACGGACCTCGTGACGATCAGGTCCGGCTTCACGGCCGACAAGACAACTCTTGTTGTCGGCGTTGCAACAGCCCACCGAGGGGACTGACACGGCGCTCGTCGACGCCACGCACGCGGCACTGGTGCTGGGCGGATCGCGAACAGGCCGACCGTTGGTCATCGTGTTCAGCGACGGCACTGACACGGCGAGCTTTCTGTCCGCTGGACTTGTGCTGGACACGGCGCGGCGGGCAGGGCCGGTGGCCTACGCCGTCGCGTCCGTTCGTGACGGGCCGAATGATTTTCTCGACAATCTCGTCCGGCTCACTGGCGGCCGTCGCCTCGAGGTTGTCGTCGCTCGAGCGGCTGAGCGACGCATTCGCCGAGATCCTCAGCGAGTCGCGCGAACGCTATCTCCTCAGCTACACACCAACTGGCGTGCCTGCTGGCGGATGGCACGACGTCATCGTTCGCGTTCCCGGCCGGCGCGCCGAGGTGCGCGCGCGGCCGGGATATCTCGCGCCGTAGATCAGTTGAGCGACGCGATGTGCAGCGTGTTCTTCGTGAGCTCCGGAATCAGCAGCCGTCCGCGCTTGGTGTCAACGCCGAGGTCCGCCGGGGAGATGAGCCCCCCGATGATCTGACGTGCCTGGCCGTCCGCGCCCACGCGAAACACTGCACCCGCCGCCCAGCTCGTGACCACGTACGATCCGTCGCTCAACCGCTCGATGCCGTCCAGCTGGCCGGCGGGCAGGGTCGCGATCGTTTCCGGCGCGGCGTCCTTCGCCTTGACGCGCATGATCTTGTTACTCAGGAAGGTCACGAAGACCGGACCCTCCGAGGTGACCACGATGCCGTTGGGGCCGCTCAGCCCTTCGCCGCTTGCAAGCGTCGTCGGCACTTTCTGATCGCTTTCGAAACGGTAGATCTTCGCCGTGCCCTGCGGCTGCGGTTGTCCGCCGCCCAGCGTGATCGCCGTATCGGTCGCGTACAGAATGCCACCCGGCCCGACCGCGAGGTCGTTCAGGAAGGTCGCGTTCGGCACGGGCCACGCGCCGGCCGGACGCCCTGTTTTTCTATCGAACAAGCGGACCGTGTCGATGTCCGCGACGAGCAGCAGGTTGCCTCGGAACGCCATCCCTTTCGGGCCGTGCAGCGTGATGTCGGCCGCGGCGCCATCAATCCAGCGCATCTCGTAGTTCTTCGTGTCAGACGTGATCCGGCTGATGAAGCCGTTGTCGTCCTTGTCGGTCGCGCCGCCATTGATGTTCGAGACGAGATACATGTCAGCCTCAGGGTCGTACAGCGCGCTTTCGGGTCCCTGGAAGCCTTGGGCGAAGACGATCGGCAGGGTCTGGCGGGAGCCTTCAACCCGCCCGGCCCGCTCAGCGACGAGCCCGGTCACACCGGACAGAACGAGCGCGAAGGCCGCAAGGCCAGGCAGAAAAATGTGGCGGTTCATTGGATTGGACCTCCTGAGTCCAGGTACGGCATCCGGCAATGCAAGAGAAGTGCCCGGTCATGATCGCGCGCGACTGACGCGTGCGCGCGGACCAGTCACTTCGCCGAGGCCTTCGGTTTCCGCTTCTTCGCCCGTTTGGCGACCGTCGTCGTCTTTCCCGACCTGCCGCTCAGGCGGTCCGACGACTCGTACGCCTCACGCATCCAGTCGGTGATCGGTGGTTCGACCTCGTCGCGGTGTGCTGATGTGGACGAGGTTCGCGACCTTCGTGCGCGACGACGGCTCGGCCCGGCGCACCTGCGGTGCCTTGAGGCCGCGATCGAGAAAGATGCAGAGTTCGAGCACGTGCCGCTTCGGCCTGACGAAGAAGTAGCAGGCCTTGCGCGAGAACATGATGCAGTGGTGCGACGCGTAGATTCGCTGCTCGCCGAAGTCGGCCGCCGTTTCGCGGAGCCGTTGCCAGGCGTCCCGGAGATCTTCGGAGAGATCGCGCGTGAGCGCCGCTTCCGTCGTGGTCCAGCAATCGTGCGGGGCGCCGTCCTCGATCCACTGCTTGCAGTGGTAACACTCGCGGCCAGCCATTGAGGCGTGCTATTTCGTGGGCACCAGGCGCTTCAGCAATTCCGAGCCAGATGCCGTCGATTATACGGGGGCGGCCGGGCCGAGCGGATGCGACATGAGTGGCAGCGTGCTGGGCAAGCGTTTGGATCAGCTGCGCGCGGCGGGCGCGAGGCTCGTCGACGCGCTCGGACCGGAAGACACCGCGGCCGTGGTCGTATTCACCGAGCTCGTGAGGATCAGGTCCGGGTTCACTCGAGACAGACCCCGCCTTCTCGCGGCGCTCGTGAACGCCGCCGCGGGCAGCGATACCGCGATGCGCGACGCCGTTCACGCGGCGCTCCTCCTGGGCGAGTCCAGGGCGGGCCGCCCACTGGTCATCGTGTTCAGCGACGGCATGGACACGGCGAGCTTTCTGTCTCCGGAGCTTGTCGTCGATACCGCGCGACGGACCGAACCGGTGGTGTATGCCGTGACCTCGACGCTCGACGAGCGGGACCGATTTCTGGACGATGTGGTGCGCCTCACCGGCGGCCGCCGGCTCGAGGTGGCCTCACTCGAGCGACTGAGCGACACCTTCGCCGAAATCCTGAGCGAATCGCGAGAACGTTATCTACTCAGCTATACGCCGACGGGTGTCCGCTCCGGCGGATGGCACGACGTCGTTGTGCGCGTGCGCAACAGGCAGGCCGAGGTTCGCGCCCGGCCGGGGTATCTTCAGCCGGGAAGCTAGAAGGCAGCCCGTCGAACCTCACGATCACCAGCGTGATGTTGTCACGCCCGCCCGCATCATTCGCTTGCGCCAACAATTGTCTGCCGGCGGGTTCCGGATCCGGTTCCGCGCGAAGCGTCGCCGCAATCTCCTCGTCGGTGAGCATCTCCGTCAATCCATCCGAACAGAGCAGCAGCCGATCGCCCGGCTGAACCTCCAGCGCATGGGCTTCCACGTTCACGCCCACGTCGTTGCCGCCCACGACGTTCGTGATGACATGGCGAAACGGGTGTCGCCCGACCGCGTCCTGTTGAATGGTTCCGTTCCGCACAAGGTCCGCCGTGAAGGTGTGGTCGCGGGTGAGTTGGTGCAACTCCCCGCCGCGGAAGACGTACGCCCGGCTGTCGCCGACATGCATGACACAGAGTTGCGCGTCGAGATGGTACGCCATGGTCACCGTCGTGCCCATGCCGCTCAGTTCCTCGTGCTCGGCCGCTTCTGCTGCGGACGCGCACGTCAGCCTGCCGCATCGCCGTCTGGAACTCCGCGAGGACCCGTTGCGCCTCCTGCCTGTTCGACTCGAAGAACCATTTCAGCGTATTGAGCGTGAACTGCTGGATGGCGACGACGGCCAGGGTGCTCGCGTGCTCGCCGCCCTGGTGCCCGCCCATGCCGTCGGCCACGAGAAACAGGTGCCCGTGTTCCTCGCCAAACTGCGTCTTGGACTCTGGCAGGCTCGTTTGCCAGATGCGCATCGCCTTGGTGAGCTCGGCGATGAGGAACTGATCCTCATTCGACGAACGCACACGACCCTTGTCCGTGATCCCGAAGGTCTTCACTGCCAGGGTTCCGCGTTCCCCCGGTGGGACGGTCTCGGCGTTAATCGACGCGTGGAGTCCGGTCTCAATTGTCATGAATCACATCTGCACTTCGAATCGCGGCCCGGCATGCGCCGACGGTACGACAGACGTCAGGTTCGTGCCTGTACATAATTGAACATTATTCAAAGGCGCCCACTACCGGATTACTCTCTTCCCATCGTGCACTTCGTCTACATCGTCCGCTGTGCCGATCGCAGCCTGTACACCGGGTACGCCAAGGATCCGAAGGCGCGCGTGCGCGTCCACAACGACGGACGCGGTGCCCGATACACATCGGGACGACGGCCCGTTCGATTGGTCTATTCAGAAGTGTTCGAAACGGTCGGTGACGCGCTCAGGCGCGAGCACCAGCTCAAGCGTCTATCGAAGGCGGCGAAGGAGGCGCTGGTCGCGTCGCGCCGAACAAGACGAAGGCGGCGCCCACCATGATGGCCACATCGGCCACGTTGAAGATCCCCGTCCGGACAGGACCAATGCCAAGATTCAGGAAGTCGACGACCGTGCCACGCCACAGGCGGTCGACGAGGTTCGACGCGCCACCGGCGACGAAGAGCGCGACCCCGATCTGCGACGCTCCGGACCATTGCGCGCGTAGGGCGGCTACAGCGAGTGCGACGAGCAGCAAGCCATTTCCAAGCGTGAATACGCCGGCGCGCAGCCAGGCCGGCCAGCGAGCGCCGAGACCGAGAAAGGCACCGGCGTTCTCGGCATAGTCGAGCCGAACGAGGTCGTTCAGGAATGACTGGCTGGGGGAGTCGCTGATGAACTCGGTGGCGAAGCGCTTGGTCACGCGATCGCACCCGATCGTTCCGATGATGAGGACGAGCAGGAGGAGCCGGCGAGCGGTTACCACTATCGGCTCACGGGGTTCCCCGGCGGAGCCGTCCCCGTCGCCGGGTTGTACATCGGGTGCGTCCGCAAGGTGGGATTTGGCACCGAGCCGCGCGCCGGCGGCTGGCGTCCACTTTCGACCCAGGCCGTGTGCGTCAGATCGCGCAGGAGGGAAGCCGCGCGGGCGAGCTGCCGCGTGGCAAGCGCCCGGGCCTGCTGGTCGTCCTTGTTCGCGAACGCCTTACGTCCATCCATCTCGTACACCGCCTCGACATGCGTCGCGGCATCGTCGAGGTGGGCCAGGATCGCGGCAAACGGATCGTCCAGCAGGCGCGGCGCGGAAATCTGTGGCGCGAGGTCCGCTTCAGTGAGCCCGACCAGATCGACGAACGCCGACTCGAACCGCCCGTGAATCGCCGGATCGCGTGTGAAGTCCTTCGGGTTCGGCCCCTGCCAGCCGTCGTGGTGAATCGTGTCGTGCAGAGGCTGAGCGCCATCGGCCGTGTAGTGGCCGAGCCAACCCATGTAGAAGGCGATGTCGCGCGCCAGGTAGCCGCGCTCGGGTGATCCGTCCGGGCTGTTGCGGTACACGCGCATCGCCGCTTTCATCCGGTCATAGTTCTCGATGGCCGCGTAGGGCAGGGTCCCGGTCCAGCGGACGTTGGTGAGCGCGGCGCGATCGGGATCGCGGTCCTTCAGCCGAAGGTGTTCGTCGTAGAGCCTCAGGACGAACTCGTAGCGGCTCCGCGGGATCTCGGTCATGAACGCAAACTGTTCTTTGAACCAGCCGTGGTTCGGATCTTCGAAGATCTTCGACGAGGGCTCGCCGGCTCCACGCCAGGAGTCGGGTACCGGGCCCGTGTGCCCGATCCAGTCACGAAACTCTTTCAGGAAGACCGGGCCGTCGGCCGGAAGGGCATCGACGGCGGCAAGGTTGGCCACATTGTGCCCGCGAACACCCCACGCACCAGGCGTCACTGTCATGAACGCGAGAAGGACGAGACAGATGGCGATGCGTCGCACGGCTGGAACTTTACCCCGTTCCCGACGCTGGTGCATCGGGAACGGGGAACGGAGAACGGGAACCGGGAACGTGGAACCGGGAACGAACCCGGTCTACTTCACGCCCTGAAGATATGCGACCAGGTTGGCGACGTTCTGAGCCGAGTAGTTTTCGAGCAAGGCCTGGTGCTGCTCGCGGCCATCGCTGGCTCGCGTGTCGCGGAGACGATCCAGCTGATAGGACGGCTGCCCGGTCAGGCCGCGCGGCTCGAGGATCTGCGCCCGCAATGCTGCCTGGTCGTGTTTGCGGCCGATGGCCGCAAGATCACGGTCCGTCGCGTGGCAGGACGCGCACGCCTTGGTGAAGTAGGCGCGTCCCGCGACGACGTCGCCGGATGCGTCGCTCGATTCGGACAGTTCCTTGTAGCGGGCCCGCTGCCGCGCATAGTGGATCCAGCGGGCGATGGCGCCAATCTGCTGGTCGCTCAGGTCGGAGAACTGCGGCATGGGCGACAGCTTGGCCGTCTGCGGGATGCCGGCGCGCAGCAATGGGCCAATCAGATTCGCGTTCCGATCGCCGCCGACAAGCACGGAGCTCCGCAGGTCGGCGGCCTCTCCGCGTGGTGTGAGGTCCAGGCCGTGGCAATAGGCGCACCCGAACAGGACGTAGGTCTCCTTGCTGTACTGCATGACCGGGTCGGCCAACGGCGGTCCCAGATAGTCGATGTCGTACCCAGGCCGCGGCGTGGATTGACGCCAACACGGAGCCGGCGGCCAGGATCACGCCGCAGAGCCACAGCAGTACGGGCCGGTGTCGCCGCATCATGCGAGCGCCCGCTTGCAGTAGTCGAACATCAACTGCACTTCGTCGACCTGCGTGCGCAGGGTGCCGTGCTCGAACTCGAGGAGCACGACAATCGGCCAGGGGTTGTCGCGGATCAGACGCAGGATCTGAATAATCGGGGCGTCGCCTTCGCCGAACGGCGCGCTCCGGCCGTTGTTCTTTCGGCGGTCACCCAGGTGCACGCTCGACATGCGCTCGTGGTGCCGTTCGATGAACCCGAGACAGTCGCCGTTCGCGGCGGTGAAATGCCGAACGTCCAGCGTGGCTTTGACATCGGGAGAGAACGCGAGGCCCTTGTCGAAACTCGCTTCGGTGTTGAGCGCATCCGGGTCCGACAGGTTGTCGTGGTTGTGCAGGCCCAGGAACATGCCGTGCTTGCCGGGGAATGCCGCCAGACCGCTGGCTGACGCGCAGCCCCTGCGATCCGATGCACCCCTTCGCGCCCAGGATCCGCGCCCCGGCGAACGTCGCGTCGATCTCCGCATCGGTGAACGTGTCGTTCATGTTCACGTAGTACGTGAAAATCGTGATGCCGGCCTCGTCGAACTCTTTCTTGATCGACGCGGTAGTAGTCGGGCGATGCCGTGACGCGCCATTCGCGCAGCTTCTCGCGCGCCTCGGCCGCAGTCACGCCGGGGCCGCGTTGAATCGAGGCTCGACCCACGTCGCATGCAACTCGACCATGCCCATGCCGTTCTGCACCAGGCGCTTGATCAGCGTCGGCCGGTTCTCGCGCGTCATCGGCGAGGTCGTGGTAGCAGAACGGCTGCAGGCCGAACTGCACGCCGTGGATCAGCGACCGGTTCGGTGCGGCCGCGGACTGTCCGCGCGCCATGACGCGGCAGGCTCGCGCCCAGCCGACAGCGCGAGCGTGCCGAAATCCCGCCGCGTCAGGTTCATCATTCGGTCTCCATTTACGGCGTCCCCTTCATCGTCGCATACACTTCCGCGATGTGCGCCTCGCGGTGCGTGTCCCAGCGCTCGAACGTCCGATAGGGTTCGAGCATCAGCGTCTTCTGAATCTCGGAGAGGCTGCGATTGGCGGCGACGCCGGCGGCGACGCCACCGGTGAGATCGACGAAATACTGCTGCAGCGCGGCGATGTCCTTCTTCGTGCCCATCACGCCGTGCCCGGGCGCGACGAGGTCGAAGTCGATCGCCATGAGGGCGCGCATGGTGTCGTGCCACGCGCCCATGTGCGGACCGACGGCGAGCGGCAGCCGCCTGACCTGGATCGTGTCGGCGCCGAAGACCGTGCGTTCGGCGGGAAAGAGAATCGCCGTGCTGTCCGGCGCGTGGGCGACGCCGATGTGGATCATCACCGCGGTTTTTCCGCCGAGCGCGATGACGCGCCGGTCGGTGAACGTCCACGTCGGCGGATAGACGTCGTTCATGGGGCCGCGGAGCGCCTCGGCGCCGGTTAGCAGGCCGTCGCCGTTCTCGTCCGTCAACGCGAAGCTCGCCACCGTCGGTCCCGTCGCTTCGTTCCGTTCGATCACGCCATTGCTGTTGACGTCGAGTTTTTGCAGCGCCGGCGGGAGCGGAAGGTTGCCCGCGGGCAGCGCGAGCGTGTCAGGCATGGTGACGTGTCCGACGAACTGGGCCGTGTCGGCAAACACGATCCCGCCCGAGGCGTGATCCCAGTCGTGGTGGCTGTAGAGCACATACCTCACGGGTTGCTTGAAGCGCTGGGCGATTTCCTGTTTCAGCCACAACGCGAACTCGCGGTTGATCGGGTCGGTCATGATGACGCCGTCCGGCGTCACCAGGAACACGTTGTAGTGCATGTTGTTCTGCGCGCGGTACAGCTGGCCGGTGATGTTCGTGATGGTCCGCGTGGGCGCGGGCGTCGACTGCTCGGCCCTCAGCCCGAGTGCCAACACCGTCGTCAAGAGAACCGCGACCGGACTCATCACGCGCATGATGGACTCCCCAAGGCACTGTCCCGCCCGCCGTGCATACGGATGCATTCTGCACCATGAAGGCATGAAGGACATGGAGGTTTTTGCGTGCACCACGTGAATCAACTCCATGTTCTCCATGTCTTCATGGTTCATCCGTGACATCCATCTCAGGCGTATACTCCCCGGCATGAAGCGACGGGCTTTCCTCAAGTCTCTCGCCGCCGTGTCGGCTGTGGGGCTGGCTCGACCTCGCGTGGCCGACGCCGACCTTCCGCCGGCCAAGATCACGCGGGTCCGCATCTACGAGCCGCCGACCCTCAACCCGCTCTTCAATCAGAGCAACATGATCTGCACCGTCGAGACCGACATCGGGATCACCGGCATCGGTGAAGGCGGATCGAAGGACACGCTCGAGCAGTGCGCCGGCACGCTCATCGGCAAGAATCCGTTCAAGATCGAGGCAATCTGGCAGGAGATGTACATCGCCTGGTTCTACCCGCCGGGCCGCGAGAAGACGCACGCGGTGGGCGCGATGGACCTCGCACTGTGGGACATCAAGGGCAAGGCCTTGAAGATGCCCGTGCACGAGCTGCTGGGCGGGACGGTTCGCAACTTCTGCGAGTGCTACGGCACGACCACGGTGGTGCCGTCCGGACCGGGCAAGACGGTGACGCTCGCGGACCGCGCGAAGGCCGCCATGGACTCCGGATTCCGCGCGTTCCGGATGGGCGCCGCCGACGTGCCCATCGGTCAGGTCTACAACACCCACGACATGGTGCGCCGCGTGATCCAGCAGTGCCGCGAGGCGCGCCAGGGCGTGGGACCGAACGGGGACTGGTGCATCGATTTCCACCAGCGCTTCGACTACAACGACGCCGTCCGCGCGTGCCGCGGCATCGAGGAGTTCGAGCCGTACTTCGTCGAGGATCCCGTCCGCGACGAGCACGCCCTGATGGACCTGCCGCGGCTACGCCAGATGACCGTGGTGCCTCTCACGCACGGCGAGGAATGGGGCAACCGCTGGGACTTCAACAAGCTCGTCGAGAACCACGACATCGACTACGTCCGCGCGACGTTACCGAACGTGGGCGGCATCACCGAGATGATGAAGATCGCGGCGATGTGCGAAACCCACGCCGTGGGCATCGTGCCGCACTTCACCGGGCCGGTCTCGACAGCCGCGCTCGTCAACTGCATGTCCACGTTTCCTGGTCCCGTCATGCTCGATACAACTTCGGCGGCCAGCCGATTGATTACTTACCCGAGTGCCTGGACTTCCGGCAGGGCAAGGCGTACACGAACCAGCGGCCGGGACTCGGCGTCACCGCAGACATGTCGAAGCTCAAACAGGTCGGTGAAGTAACCACCCCGGGGCGTCGCAACGTGTTCGAGCGGCCGGACGGCTCGCTGACGCATTGGTAAGTGCACGTTCCGCCGTTCCCCGTTCCCCGTTCCCCGTTCCTGCGTTCCCGTCCGGTTCCCGGTTCCGCGTTCAGGTATGACGGCGCCCGTCGAGTAGACTCTGTGGCCTCATGCCGCCAACCGACGTAGCGGCCGCAGGAGCCGCCGAACAGCTCCCCGGCGATCACGGCGCCTTACCGCGCTGGGCGGTTGCCGATTTGCCGGCGCCGCCGCCGTTCTCGGCGCGCAACCTTTTCAAGGTCATCGGCCCCGGCGCGATCATGGCGGCGACGTCGATCGGAGGCGGGGAGTGGCTCGTCGGACCCGCCGCGGCGGTGAAGTACTCGTCGGCGATCTTTCTCATCGCGACGATCGGGATCATCCTGCAGGTCACGTTCAACCTCGAGGCGATCCGCTACACCGTCTATACCGGCGAGCCGATCTTCGGCGGCTTCATGCGCCTGCGGCCGGGGCCGAAGTTCTGGGCCGCCGTCTACTCGGTGCTCGGTTTCTTCCAGCTCGGCTGGCCCGCGCTCGCCGGTAGCGCGGCCGCCACGCTGCTCGGCGCGTGGCTCGGCCGGATGCCCGGCGCGCCCGACGCAGCCACCCAGTCATGGGTCGCCGTCGGCCTCATCGCTGATCATCGTCCTGATCCTGTCGTTCGGCGGCACCATCGAGCGCATGCTCGAGTACTTCGCGTGGACGATGCTCGCCCTCGTGTTTTTGTTTCTGATCATCGTCAACGTCGCGTTCGTGCCGCTGGCGCATTGGTGGCAGACGTTCACGGGGTTCTTCCGGCTCGACGGCCTCACCGATCCGATTGACTGGGCGCTGCTCGGTGCGCTGGCGGGGACGGCCGGCTCCGGCGGCATGGGCAATCTCACGGTGACCAACTGGGTGCGCGACAAGGGATTCGGCATGGGATCGCTCGTCGGCGCGATTCCCAGCGCGGTGGGCGGGCACGCCATCACGCTGTCGCACGTCGGGACGGTGTTTCCCGCGACGGCCGAGAACCTCGGGCGCTGGCGCGAATGGATGCGCTACGTCCACGCCGATCAGCTCTGGGTATGGGGGCTCTTCTGCTTCCTCGGGATGTTTCTGAACGTCAATCTCGCGACGGCCATCGTGCCTCACGGCACCGACCTGCAGGGACTGGCCGCCGGCGCCTATCAGGCCGAGTACCTCTCGAAGATCTGGACCGGATTCTGGTTCCTGACGCTTTTCAACGGTTTCTGGATCCTGTTCAAGACGCAGCTCGGCAACACGGACATCCTCGTCCGTGCCGTGACCGACGCGACGTGGATGGCGAGCGACCGGGCCCGCCAGTCGAAATGGGGAATCCGTTCGATCTACTACGGTGTGCTGGTCGTCGTTCTCGGTCTGGGGCATCTTCGCGCTGCGCTCGGCGTCACCGTTCGTGCTGTTCAAGATCGTCGCGAACATGGCGGGCATCATCATGGTGATCGCCGGCGTGCAGATCTTCCTGGTCAACCGGCGATTCCTGCCGCGAGCGATCCGGCCGTCGCTCATTCGTGAAGCGGGCCTGCTCGCGTGCGTCGGCTTCTACGCCTTCTTCGCGTTTTTCGTGATCCGGGATCTGATTCGAGGCTTGTTCTAGGGTCGCCGCGTTGCGATCGCCGGCCTGGGGCGCTACGTCACTTGACCGTCCAGCATCTCGCGGACCGTGCGGCGGAGCACGGAGGGCACGAACGGCTTCTGGATGAACATCGCACCGACCGCGCGCGCATGCTCGGCGGTATGGGGATCGCTGGCGTAGCCTGACGTGAAAATGATGTCCAGTTCCGGCCGGAGGGCACGCAGGTGTCCGTGCCAGCTCGCGCCCGCCCATCACCGGCATGACGACGTCGGTGATCACGACCGCCAGGGCGTCAAGCCGGCTCGTCGGCGGCGCCAGTGCTTCGGAGCCGTTCGAGGCTTCGAGGACTTGGTAGCCCTCGCCCACGAATGTTTCGCGCGCCATTTTGCGAACGACTTCGTTGTCTTCGACGAGCAGCACGGTTTCGATGCGCGCCGACGCGCATCGGGCCGGGGACTCGCTGACCGGCTCTGCTGGTGTCACGGCGTCGGAGGTGGATGGGAACGCAATCGAGAATGTCGTCCCGGCCTGGGGCGCTGTCGACCCAGATGCGGCCGCCGCTCTGGCTGGACGATGCCGTAGACGGTGGCGAGGCCAAGGCCTGTGCCGTGACCGACCGCTTTCGTCGTGTAGAACGGCTCGAAGATGTGCGCCTGGACGTCCTCGGTCATGCCTCAACCGGTATCGCGAACGGTGAGCAGAACTTCGTTCGGCGCCTTGCCGCTTCGGGCGCGCCCGTCGCACGACCGTGGTGACGTGAGCGTCCCGCCGTCGGGCATGGCGTCGCGCGCATTGACCGCGAGATTGAGCAGAACCTGGCTGATCTGGCCCGGGTCGGCCTTGACCGGCCGCGCGACGCGGATCGAGGTCGAGCGCGAGCTGCACGTCCTCGCCGACAAGACGTCTCAGCAGGCTCTCGGTCGTGCTCGACGACCTGATTGAGGTCGAGCACGACGGGTCTGCAGCACCTGTTTGCGGCTGAAGGCGAGCAGCTCCCGCGTGAGCGAGGCTGCGGCTGCGGCCGGCTTTCTGAATCTCGACAATCTTCGGCCGCTCCGATGGTCGCTCGGCAGACTGGTCGAGCAGCAGGTCGGCGTAGCCGAGGATCGCGGTCAGCAGGTTGTTGAAGTCGTGCGCGATGCCGCCGGCGAGTCGGCCCACCGCTTCCATCTTCTGGGCCTGCCGGAGCTGTTCCTCGCGCTTCTTCAGCGCCTCGGCGGCCTGCCGCCGTTCGGTCATGTCGCGAATGAGCCGGTATAAAAGACCTCGGCGTCGCTGGACCGTCCAGGTGGAGAGCGAGAGCTCAACGGGCACGCGTGATCCGTCGCGGCACAGCGCTGTGGTTTCGAACGCACGCCCGAGCCCTTCGGTGTCGCCTGATGCGAGGCTTTGGAAGGCCTCGATGAACAGTTCTGACGCAGGTTGTCGGGGACGAGGATGTCGATGAAGTGTCCGATGGCTTCGAGCTCGGTGTATCCGAACACTGTGATCGCGCGCGGATTCCAGAACACGACCTGGCCGCGGGCGTTGAGCGAGACGATCGCATCGCTGGCGGAGTCGGTGATCGCACGGAAGCGGCGATAGGAGACGGCCAACTCTGCGGTGCGCGCCTCGACGTTGTGGTGCCAGTGGATGAGCGCGCCCGTCATGTGATTGAATGATCGGCAAGAAGGCGCATCTCGACAGGGCGAGTGGAACGAACCCGGATTCTGGATTCGCCACCGGCGATCTTGTCGGCCGCAGCGGCCAGGTCACGAAGGGGACGCGTGAGACGGTGGCTGAAGATCATCGTGCCGACGAGCGCGACGCCAAGGGTGATGGCCGTCACCCAGGCGAGCGCCACGTCGATCTCGCGGAGCGCCTGAGCGGTTGGAGCCCAGTTTTTCAGCAGGACGAGAGAGAGTTCCTGTCGGGGGAGCGAAGCGAGCGTATACGGGCGCCGAGGTCTATCGGCTGGCTGATCGGTCTGAAGCGCGGGCGTCGCGCTCGTCGGTCGCGAGCGGCGCGCTTGCGTTCGAGTGACGCGATAGCTCGACCGCGCACCGGCAGACAAACTGGTGCCGCAAACCGCGGGGCAGAGAAAACTGACGTCGGTGTTCGTGATGCCCGCCAATTCAGCGGCGAGCGCGTCGTCGAACCGGTAGCCCGCCGCGAAGGTGCCAACGACTTCACGTGCCAAAGAGCGCGGCTTCCACCACGACCAGGTACAGCCGGTCTCCAACGGTCGCATCGCACTCGCGGACCGGCCGCTGGCGCTGATCGCGTCAGCCAGCACCGCGGCATTGTCGGCGTGGGTTCGAGGCCCCGGCCTGACCTATCGAGCGGACCGGCCGGACTGGCGACGACGCAGAACTGCGCGCCGAGCTTGTCGCAGGACTTGCGGGCCATGTGACTGATCGTGGCGGCGTCGGCAACGACGTCCGCATCGGCAATGACGGTGCGAAACACCGGCAGTTCGACAATGAGGCGCGTCGCTTTCGAGGCCGACTGGCGGCGCGCCTCGGTCAGCCGTTCGAACGCCGCGCGGGCGGCAACGAGATCGTCCGCAGACCGGGTCAGCGAGTAGTGCGTCGAGGATCTTGCTGCGTCGCGGCCTGAACGGCGACGAGCGAGCCACCAGCAATCACCGTCACGACGATGAGCACCCGCGCGCCCAGAGGTGCGTGCCAGGCATATCGCCGGTCTCGACACGGGGGTGGGCACGACGTCAGAACCGAATCGTCTGTGTCAGGCCCGCATCGAGCGCGACGGTCCGGCCACCGGGAAGACCGTGTGGTTGTCCGAGGAGATTGATTTGAAGCGAAAAGTGGGCAGGCAGCCGGACACGCACGCCTGCGGCGTAGCGCTGGGCAGTAGGAGGAGCGTTCCCCGGCGTCGTAGTCGAGCTGCTCGGCGCGTGCGACTGCCGTGAACCGGGCCCATGCGGACACGATGCACCGTCACATCGATGTGGCCGCCGCGCTGGCCACGCGTCCCACGGCAGGCCGGCAATCCACTTGCCGCGCACCTGATCGACTGCTGGATCGAGCGGCCATCGACGCCGGTGAACGTCGTCCGGCCTCTCACCCATGGGCCCTCCGCGTGGGCGCGGGTGTTGATGTGGCTGACGCGACAATCAGAGAGATAGGTAGAACACCGCGCGCGGATGACGCCCGTCGATCGTCGAGGGCCGAGGAAGGCGCAGAGGTCGGGCGGACGGCCCAGGCCGGCCTCGACCGTCAAGGACGGCACGCCCACGAGCACGCTTGCGTCGGCTTCCAGTGCCGTGTTCGACAGCGCCGAATTGCCGCCGTATCGAATCAGCGGCGCTCGCGTAAAACCGGAGTAGCCGTGTGCTGCGGCCGACAGACGCGGAACGGCATGCGGTAGCGGCCAGCCCGGACGCTCGATCAGACTCCGTCCGGAGCGAACAGTTTTGACGTAGGCCTCCATTGGCCGTACGTCGCTTGTCTGTGACGGATACGCCACACCAAAGGCGTCGGAACCCTGTCGATTGACGCGGCCCACGGACCCTCCAGGGTGCATGGGCCAGCTGCCGCGGATCGTGCCGAAGATGCGCGCCTGGACGCCTCCGGCCGATGATCGTTATCGCTCGAATGCCCGACCGTGACATGCGCTTCGCGCGTGAGCGTCTGCGCGGCGTGGACGTGTGGATCAAAGCGACGATCAGGACGAGGCCGGCGATTCGTGCGGTCACGGCCACTTCACCTGGCAACGGCTCGTCAGCGCCGGCATCGACGTCGCCATCGAGCACGGCGCCGCCCGGCCGCCACGCATGGTAACGATGGACGCCCGGCGGCACGTGCGGAATCTGAATGGCCTGGCTGTCGGACACGGCAAAGAACGGGGTGTCCACGACGATCACGTACGCCGCCATCTGCGGATGGATGTTGCAGAAGACGCGGCTCAGGCCCGGCTTGTCGAACGGCACTCCCTTCACCGTGCCGACTGGATAGAGACCAAGGTCGAAGTGCTTGCCGTCATGAAAGGAGAAGACGTTGTGGAAGACGCGGTCGGCGTTTGGAGACTTCACCCTGGTGCCGACCTGGACCGCGAGCACGTGCGGGAAGAACTGGATGTCGCGCTGATTCAGCACCGCGTCCGGCCGTTTGTGTCGGACGGCTGGACGCCAGGCACGTCGATTCAGACGATAGCCTCAGCGACCGGGCGCGCGCCGAGAGTCGCGCGACACCTTCGAGATCGACTGGCGCGATGAGCGACCTGCGACAACGTGGCTACGACGAGCGCACGAGGTAAGGCGCACCATACGAGATAGTCATGCGAAGCAAGGGGCGTACCCAGGATAGTCGTCTGGCGACCGACATCGGCTGCACAGAACGGCTCTGCCTCGTGCGGCGCGAAACCGTCACGCATCGACCGCCTAAGCGGGAAACGGGATGACCAACCTGTAACAGTACACCCTCAGGTGTGTGAGTGAGCTGGAGTAACATCTCGCCGGATGGTTGCAGACCATCGCGGCCCCGGGGGCTTCGGACGGGATCCGTGCTCGTCGTCGACGACTCGAGTCGAACCTCAACCTGCTCGACGAGATCCTCACCGCACAGGGCTACCAGGTGCTGCGTGCGCGTGACGGCGAAGAAGCCTTTGCGGTCGTCCATCGGCACGATCCGGATCTGGTGCTGTCCGACGTCCGAATGCCAAGGTGCGACGGCTTCGATTGTGCCGCGCGATGAAGGCCAAGCCGTCGACGCGGCTGACGCCCGTCGTGCTGATGACCGCCACGGCCGAGTGCGCCGACCGTATTACGAGCGATCGAGGCCGGGGCGAATGACTTCGTTACGAAGCCGATCGATCAGCCCGAGCTCAAGGCGCGCGTGCGATCGCTCATGCAGATCAAGCGATTCACGGACGACCTGGACTCGGCCGAAGACGTGCTGCGCAGCCTGGCGCTCATGATCGAGGCGCGCGACTCCTACACCGACGGCCATTGCCAGCGGCTGGCGGAGATACGCCACCGACGCTCGGCTTGCGGCTCGGCCTCGACGAAGACGATCGGTCGCGACGCTGCAGCGTGGCGGGTATTTTCACGATATCGGGAAGATCGCGTTGCCCGATTCGATCCTCCTGAAGCCCGGTCGCTCCTGACGCGCGGAGGAGTTCGACCGCGTGAAGCAGCACCCCGTCGTCGGCGATCAGCTGTGCGGCAATCTGCGCGCGCTGGCTCGCGTGCGTACGATCGTCCGGCACCATCACGAGCGGCTCGACGGCAGCGGTTATCCGGACGGACTGGAGGGCGACGCGATCCCGCTGCTCGCGCAGATCATCGGCATCGTCGATGTCTACGACGCGATCACGACCGATCGTCGTATCATCGAGCAATTCCGGCAGAGGCCGCCCTGGCGGAACTTGCACGCGGCGTCGAGCGCGGACAGTTCAGCCCCGACCTGGTCAATGTGTTCGCTGAAAGCCGGCGCGCCTAGACCGCCGGTGCCGGCGCGGTGAGCATGCCGAGGCGCACGCGGAACTCGCGCCGCAGGAGCAGCAACTGCAGCGTGACCTGCAGGAGCACCGAGAACACCGACAAGTACCAGATCCAGTGCAACTCAAATCCCGGAAGCCGGGAGAGGAACACCGCCGGTATCACCACGACGGCGATGCGCACGAACGACGAGATGAGGGCGGGCAGCGTATGACCCATCGCCTGGAACATGCTGGAGCCCACGAAGACAACGCCTGACGCGACGAAACTCCACGACACGACGCGCAGGTATTCGCTGCCGACGGCAATGACTCCGGGATCCGACGAGAAGAAGCCGATCATCGCAGCGGCTCCAAAGTGGCAGAGCAACCGCGAAGACCAACATGAAGGCCGCGCGCCACGCCGGCGGCCGTCTTGAACGTGTCACGAACGCGATCGGGATGCCGCGCGCCGAAGTTCTGGCCGGCGACGGGGCCGACCGCAAACCCGAGCGCGACAACCGGCATGAACCCCGCCTGCAGCACGCGCATGCCGATGCCGAACCCCGCTTGCGCGGCCGATCCGAACGGACGGCAGAGCGCATACACGACGAACAGATAAACCGCCGTCAGCCCGAACTCCGCGCCGGCCGGGAGGCCGATCTTGAGGAGATCGGCCCAGAGCTTCATGTCCGGAACCCACTCTGACGCCACGAATGACAGGTACGCGCCTTTCCGAAGGAAGTACGCGGACAGCCACGCTGTGCCGATCACGATCGCCACGAGACTGGCGATGGCCGCTCCCGCCACCCCGAGCGGGCGTGCCCGTGCCCCAGCCGAACATGAGAATCGGCGCGAGGACGATGTTGATGATGACGGTCGCGGTCTGGACGACCATGCCGGGCTTGAAGTTGCCGGAGCCGCGAAGCGCCGCGCCCATCGACGCGATGCCAAACTGCAGCGCCATCGCCGGAATGAACCACAGAAGGTAGTCGGCGGCCAGCGCCGCCGTGACCGCATCGGCGCGCGAGCGTCCGCGCGTACGGCACGCGCACGGCCATGGCGACGGCGAGGAACACGAGGCCGACGATCGCGGAAATCACGAGCGACTGATTGAACGCGTGCCGAGCCCGCTTCGGGTCGCGCCGGCCGACGGCATGTGACACCACGGTCGTCGTGCCGACGCTCAACATCTGCGTGAGCGCGAAGACGATGAACATCAAATTGCCACAGAGGGCGACCGCCGGCCACTGCTTCCTTGCCGAGCCGTCCGACCCAGTAGAGGTCCACCAGAAAGTAGAGCGTCTGGAAGATCATCGTGACCAGCATGAAGCTGGCGGTTTTGAACAGGTGCCGCGTGATGGAACCCGAGGTCAGATCCTGCATGAGATATGGTGCGAACAGCTCATCACGATCGATCACTCGACCTTCTTGGCCGTTGCAACTTCGGCTCAGTTGCGCGGCGCGATGCGGAAGATGCGTTCCGCATTCTTGTGCGCGATCTTTTCTCGGTCTGTCGCCGAAATCGGTGCCGACTCGATGAATGCGACCGCAGGCGCCGTGGGCTGGTAGGGATAATCGATCGCCCACATGATGCTATCGATCCCGATTTTGTCGATGCAGTATCGAAGCGCCAGGGGATCTTCGACGCCGCTGATGGTGATCGCGAAATTGCGTTGAAAATATTCGCTCGGTTTGAGCTGATTAGTGCGACCTGCCGCGCGGGCGCCGGGTGCCCCCATGAAATCGAGCCGCCACATCCAGAACGGCAGGGCCTCACCCATGTGGCCAAGCACGATCTTGAGCTTCGGAAAACGGTCGAGCACTCCACTCAGCATCAGGCGGACTGCCTGCGTACCAGTTTCCACGCCGTAGCCCCATGCGGCGCCTTCCAACCGGTAGTCGCGAAACGGCGCCGCCATGCCGTCGGACGGGGCTCGCGGGTGAATATACAGCGGCGCGTCGAGCGCTTCGGCGGCCTCCAGGATCGGCCAGTAGCGCGGCTGATCCAGATACTCATTGTTGGTATGGGAGTTGACGATGAAGCCGTTGAATCTCAGCGTCTTTATGCCCGCTCCATTTCCAGAACCGCACGTCGCGGGTCCTGGGGGGCGAAGCTCGCTAGCGCGGCGAAGCGCGTGGGGTGACGTCGCGCCACTTCGGCCAGTCGATCGTTCGCGAGGATAGCCAGCGATGTGCCGGTATTGGCGTCAAACATCTGTACACCCGGCGCCGTCAGCGACAGGAGCTGCATGTCGACGCCATCGCGATCGATGTCGGCGAGGCGCTGCGCCTCCAAATCGAGCAGCTCTGGCAGAAAACGCGGCGGCGTACCCGACGGTGCATCGTAGATCGTTGACAGCAACGGTAGGTCGAGATTGCTTCCCCCCGCACGGACGACCTCGCGCAATGCGTTGACAACCTCCGGAATGATGCACGCTTCCTCAGTGGCGATCTTGCGTAGTGTGCTTGGCGTCCGCGTAGCCACGCCTTGCGCCGCAACCGATCGCGCGAGACGTCCGAACGTGGCGCCGATCGCTACTGTGGACAAGCCAGCGAGAGCGGTTCTGCGATCGATGATTCGTTTTTCGGCCGCGAGAGTGGGTGGCGAACGCCCCTGTGCCCTGCCGGGAAGCCGCGATCCTAACACCGCGTGATGTCATCAGTGCCTGATCGCGCCGTTGCCACGAAGAGTCCTGTGCCGACCGTATAGCCGGTCATATCCAAACTGAAGCACTACCTGACTAACCCTAAGCCTTGAGCCGCAAGCCCGAAGCCGATATCGTAGGCGCCTCATTCATTGAACCGGAGGCGTGTCGTGAAACGAATTGGCATGGGCATCGTCGGAACAGGTTTCATTGGACCGCATCACATCGACGCGGTCCGCCGTCTGGGCTTTGTCGACGTCGTCGCCATCGCTGAGATGAACGACACCCTCGCCAAAGCGAAGGCCGAGGCGCTCGGCGTGCCGAAGGCCTACGGCAGCTACGAGGCGATGCTCGACGACCCGGACGTCCACGTCGTGCACAACACGACGCCGAACTACCTGCACTTTCCGGTGAACGCCGCAGTCATCGCCAAAGGCAAGCACATCGTGTCCGACAAACCGCTGGCGCTCACGGCCGACCAGGCGCAGGCAACTGCGCGACCAGGCGAACAAGGCCGGTGTCGTCAACGCCGTCACGTTCAGTTATCGCGGCAATCCGCTCGTGCAGCAGATGCGCCACGCGATCGCCGCCGGGCAGATCGGGACACCTCGATTCATCTTCGGGCACTACCTGCAGGACTGGCTGCTGAAGGACACGGACTACTCGTGGCGTCTCGAGCCGGACAAGGGAGGCGCCTCGTCTGCGCTCGGCGACATCGGATCGCACTGGTGCGACCTCGCGCAGCACGTGACCGGGCTCCGCATCACCGCAAGTGCTCGGCGAGATCTCGACGGTCGTCCCGCGGCGGAAGCGGCCGAAGGGGAATCGCGAGGCGTTTGCGGCCGCCGGCGCCGACGAGTCGTTCGATCTCGTCGACATCAAGGTCGAGGATCTCGCGTCGGTGATGGTGCGTTTTGACAACGGCGCGCGTGGCACGTTCACCGTGGGTCAGGTGTGCGCCGGCCACAAGAACGACTGCTTCGTCGAGGTGTGCGGGTCGACCGCGTCCATGCGCTGGGTGCAGGAAGAGCAGAACCGGATGTGGATCGGCCATCGCGACAAGGCCAACGAGATTCTGGCGAAGGATCCGTCACTCATCGATCCAGCCGTGCAGTCCTACGCCCACATGCCAGGTGGCCATCAGGAAGGGTGGCCGGACGCGTTCAGCAACATCATGCGCGACATCTACGGCTTCATCGCGTCGGGCAAGAAGTCGACCGATGCCCGGCCGCCGGCGTACGCGTCGTTCGAGGACGGATATCGCGCGAACGTGATTGTCGAAGCCATTCTGGAAAGCGCCCGCGCCGGGAGCGTGTGGACGAAGGTGAACTACTAGGAAACCGGGTTTCTTCGTCGAAGAAACCCGGTTTCATGCCATCCATGCCAACCCTATGACAATCAGACCATTTGAGCCGAAGTTCATGAAAGTGGGCGTCCTCACGGCCGCCCTTCAGGAATTGACCCCGCGCGACGTGCGCGACCCCGATCCGGATCGTGCCATCGAAGAATGGCTCGAGTTTGCCCGGGATCTGGGCGTGAAATACGTGCAGCTGTCGTCGGCGCTCCACCCGTCGGAAGCGGACGTGCCGCCTGAGGCGATGCTCGATCCTGTCGCGAACACGCTCGATCTTCGTCAGCCGTTCGACAAGGCGCGGGCGAAGCGCGTGCTCGCGGCGGTGGACGCGACCGGCGTCGGGTTCTCGGACGTCGGGTACTTCGACAACATGCTCCACCACGATCCCGCGATCCGGAAGAAGAAGCGCGATTTCATGCTGCGGGCGTTCGACGCCGCGGCGTTGCTCGGCCTGGATGCGGTCTGCGGGTTCGTCGGCCGCAACCAGCAGCACAGCATGGACCAGAACCTCAAGGACTTCGAGGACCACATGGTCCCGCTCCTGAAGGAAGCCAAGGCGCGCGGGTTGTCGTTCCGCGTCGAGCAATGTCCGATGCCGGGCTGGACGACGAACGACAATTTTCACAACAACATCGCGTATGCGCCCGGCACGTGGATCATCCTGCACCGCATCTGCGAGAAGCACGGGGTCGGCGACCAGTTCCGCATCCACTACGACCCGTCGCACGCGATCCTGATGGGCATGGACACGCGGTCGATCTTTCAGTACCTGAAGGACGAGGGGTACAACTTCCTCATCGGCGGCTTCCACGTGAAAGGGCAGGTCATCAACGCCAAGGGCGTGTCGGGCTGGGGATATGGCGGCCAGACGATGGAGCGCGGGGACTGGATCAATGGGCAGCCGTCGCCCAACCCGGTCGATCACCTCAACGCGTGGAAGAAGCAGCTGGTGCTCTGCGACCACGAGCTGCCCGGCACCGCCAGGCATGATCCGCTCGCGTACCTGCAGAACCGCAGCGTGGACTGGCTCGATCACCAGCTCGCGGCGCGCGAGCTCCTGACGCTCGACGTGGCGAACACGCACCTCGTCGTCGAGCACGAGTTTCAGCCGGCTCGCATCCAGGACGCGGCGCGCGTCAAGCCGATCCTCCAGGGCTCGATCGAGTTCGTGCGCCGGATTGACGAGGCCGCGGCCTGCATGTTCGCGCTGCAGCACGAGGTGCTGCCCGCGCAGGGCTTCGAAGCGCAAGGCTTCGGCCGCCAGGCGTATAGAAGCTGACGCTGACATTTGTTATTGGCTATTGGTTATTTGTTACTGCATGGTGATTGAGTTATTCGTGATTGGACGTGGCGGCCTGGCCGGCTCGGAGCCAATGCCACAATAGCCAATAGCCAATAGCTCAATGCAATAGCAAATAGCCAATAACCGATAACAAATGGATTCGCCCTCTGTACAATCAAAGGGTGGCCGACACCGTCGGGCGAATCCTGACCGCCGTCCGGCGCCTCGATGAGGCGACGACGTTGCGCGGGATCCTCGACGCGCTCGCGGACGGCGCGGCGTCGGAGAACCTCCGCGTCGCCGTGCTGCTCGTCGATCGCGGCGAGTTGCGCGTCTATCGCCACCACGGGTTTCCGCCGGCCGACGTCCCGTCGCAGATGGCGATCACCTCGTCCGTGGCGATGTCCCAGGCGGTCGTCAAATGTCAGAAGGTCGCGCTGGACGCGGTCCGTACGCCCGATCCCTCCACGCCCGCATTTCTTTCCATCGCGCCAGGTCGGTCCGGCCTGGTTCTGCCGCTTGTCGTCGACCAATCGGCCGTGGCCCTCGTCTTTGTTGACGGGGCGGCCGATACACTCAAGTGGGGCGACGCCGTGGAAGTGCTCGTCCGCCATGGGTCCGCGCGACTCGAGAGCGTCACGTCTCAGCGGACCGTTGAGGTGCTGACCGCCTCGTCTTGAACTGATTTCTGCATCAATGCTTCACCTGCACCGCGCACCGCACTTCGCCCTACGAATCGGAATTCTCGCGGTTGGGTGCAGCCTCCTGGCGGCCGCGCCGCAGGTGCCCGATCGAGACCGACCTCTGGCTGACGCCCGCGCCCACGCTCGCCGGCACGCCGGCCCTCGGGACGGCGGCCTCAGAGCTTGAAGCCGGGAGGGCCGACCGCGCGCTGCCGTCGTTCTCGCGTGCCACGAGCCACCCGATCCTCGGCGGCTACGCGCGGCTCTACCAGGGCCGCGCCGAGCTTGCGCTCAGCCGCTACGACGCCGCGATCGCGTCGGCGCGGCAGGTCGCGGCAAGCTCACCGGACAGTTACCTCGGCGAAGCCGCCCTCTGGCTGATGGCTGACGCCGCGGAAGCGGCCGGCCGCTGGTCCGACGCCGCTCAAGCGCTTCGTGCCATCACCGACCTCCCGCAGCCGTCCGCCTCGCTTCCGCTCGCGCACCTTCGACTGGGCCGCGCGTCGGTGGCGCTCGGTGACACCTCCATGGCCCGCCGTGCGTTTTCGACGGTCTACTACGGGCATCCGCTCAGCGCCGAGGCCGCGGACGCCGACGCCGAGCTCACGAAGCTCAAGACCCAGCCGGTCACCGTCACGGCGACTGTCGAGCTGGAGCGCGCCGAGCAGTTGTTCGCTGGACGACGCTACGCGGAGGCGCGACGGGCCTACGATCGGCTCGCCGGCCGCGCCTCGCCCGAGGACCGCGTCCTCGTCGAGCTGCGGCAGGCCGAGTGCGATTTCTTCCTGAGGCGTTTCGAGCAGGCGCGCGCGGCGCTCCGCGACTATCTCGACGCGGACCGTCCGCCGACGCGCCGGGCCGAAGCCGAATACTTCCACCTCAGCGCCGTGCGCGGGCTCCGCCGGGACGCCGAGTACCTCGCGCTCGTGCGCGCGTTCGTGGACGCCAACCCGGCTGAACCGCTCGCTGAAACCGCGCTGAACGATCTCGCCACGTACCACATTCTTGCGGATGCGGACGACAAGGCCGAAGAGGTGTTCGAAGAGATCCTGCAGCGGTTTCCTGCCGGCGCATTTGCCGATCGCGCGGCCTGGAGGGCGGGGTGGTGGGCGTACCGCGCTGGTGAGTACGACGAAGGCCGCGGCGATCTTTGAATCGGCAGCCGTCGCGTTTCCACGTGCTGACTACCGCCCGTCCTGGCTGTACTGGTCGGGCCGCGCGCACGAGCGGCTCGGGCATCTCGACGCGGCGATGGCGGGCTACAGGCGAACGATTTCCTTCTACCGCAACTCGTACTACGGCCGGCAGGCGACGCGACGGGCGGATGCCCTGCAGCGTCGGTCGAAGCCTGCGCCGGCGGCGTCGCCGGCATTGCCTGTCTCGCCGCTCAGAATCGATCCTGGACTGCGTCCTCCCGATCGCTTCGTCCCGCTGATCCGCGCGCTTCTCACGGCGGAGTTGTTCGAGGACGCCGTGGCGGAATTGCGGTGGACCGCGCGCCAGTCGGGATCGTCGCCGTTCATCGAGGCCAGCATCGCCTACGCGCTGAATCGCCAGGGCGAACTGCGGCCGGCCATCACCGCCATGCGGCGGGCGTATCCCGCAGTTCATGGCCGAGGGCGGGGAAGCGCTCCCGTCCGCGATCCTGAAGGTGATCTTCCCGCTCGAGTACTGGGAGCTGCTTCGCCAGCACGCGACGCGCGAAGCCTCGACCCGTATCTCGTCGCCGCGCTCGTCGCGCAGGAGTCCACGTTTCAGGCGGACGTCCAGTCCGTCGCCAACGCGTGGGGACTGATGCAGGTCGTGCCGGCTACCGGCCGCCGGTACGCGCGCCGGATCGGCATTCCGCGGTTTTCGACGCGCCGGCTGACCGATCCCGAGGTGAACGTGCGGATCGGCACGGCGTTTTTCTCGGACCTGCTCCGTCGGTACGGCGGCGATCGCCGCCCCGGCGCTCGCGGCCTACAACGCCGGCGAGAACCGCGTGGAGCGCTGGCGGCCGAGCGGCCCGACTTCGAGCAGGACGAGTTCATCGACGACATCCCGTTCCCCGAGACGCAGAACTACGTGAAGCGGATTCTCGGCACGGCGGAGGACTATCGCCTGCTCTACGGCCGGACGTCCGGAGCGACCGTGAGAGAATCGAGCCGCTGAAACGAGCATGCGGCCGCGCACGTCCCAGAAAACCGCCCTGTTCACCGAGTCGGTCATCCGCGAGATGACCCGGCTCGCCCAGCGTCACGGCGCCGTCAATCTCTCGCAGGGGTTTCCCGATTTCGCCGCGCCGGCCTCCATCAAGGAGGCCGCCCGCGAGGCCATTCGCGCCGACATCAATCAGTACGCGGTGACCTGGGGCGCCAAGCCGCTGCGCGACGCGATCGCCGCCGACGCGGCTCGCGCGCCACGGGATCGACGGTGGATCCGGACACGCAGGTGACCGTCTGCTGCGGCTCGACCGAAGCCATGATCGCGACGCTCCTCGCGATCGTCGATCCCGGCGACGAGGTCATCGTCTTCGAGCCGTTCTACGAGAACTACGGCCCCGACACGATTCTGTCGGGCGCCACGCCGCGGTTCGTCCGGCTGCGTCCGCCGGCCGATCGCGCGACGGGGGACTGGTGGTTCGATCCCGAGGAGCTGGCCGCCGCGTTCACGAACCGCACGCGCGCCATCATCATCAACACGCCGAACAATCCGACCGGGAAGGTGTTCACCCGCGCGGAGCTCGAGATCGATCGCGCGCGCTGTGCATCACGCTGGGGCGTCGATCGCCGTCACCGACGAAATCTACGAGCACATCGTCTATCAGCCGGCGCACGCACGTGCCGCTCTGGACGATCGACGGGCATGGCGGATCGGACGGTGGCGATCAACAGCACGTCGAAGACGTTCAGCGTGACGGGATGGCGCGTCGGCTGGGCGGTCGCGCCGCCTGACATCGCGCCCGCGCATCCGCAAGGTGCACGACTTCCTGACCGTCGGCGCGGCCGCGCCGCTCCAGGCCGCCGCCGCCGCGGCGCTCGACGCGCCGGGCGACTACTACCGTGGATCTCACGGAGCGCTATCGCCAGCGACGCGATCGGCTGCTATCGATCCTCGAGCCACGCCGGATTCCCGTGCTACACGCCGCACGGCGCGTACTACATCATGACCGACGTTCGAGCGGCATGGGCTTCGACGACGACGTGGAGTTCGTGCGGCACCTGGTGACGGAGATCGGTGTCGCGGCCGTGCCGGGCAGCAGCTTCTTCCGCGATCCCGCCGCCGGACGTCAGTTCGTGCGGTTCTGTTTCTGCAAGAAGGAAGAGACGCTGGCGGAGGCGGAGACGAGGCTGAGGAAGCTTCGGGTCAGGCACGCGAAGCATGTAGATCATGTAGGGTGTGTAGGCCATGTAGAAGAGCGGATCGCCTTCTACATGGCCTACATGTCTACATGACCTACATGTCCTCGTCGTCCTAGAATCTCAGCCCCACCGAGAACCGGAACGTCCGCGGCAGCGTGTAGGCGTCCTTGCTCGTCGGCTTGCCGAAATCCTCGCCAAGCTCCCAGTGCGTGCCACGAACCGGCGTCTCGGTGAACGGATTGAACGGCACGAGTCCCAGCTCCGGTGTCGTTGACGGCCGTCGAGACCGTCGTGTCGATGTCGTTGCCCGACGACGTTGAACGCCTGGAACTGGTTGAACAGGTTCAGGATGTGGAACTGCGCGAACACGTCGAAGCCGCGGCGTGGCCGAACCGAACTGGCGCTGGTAGTTCAAGGACAGGTCGGTCCGGTACATGGCTGCGGTTCTGAACGCGTCCGGCTCGGTGAAGTAGTACACCGCGTCGACCGGCGGGTTCACGTAGCCCGGATTCTGCACGAAGTCGTTGCCGTCCTGATCGAACAGGAAGATGTCCGCCGCCGCGCCGTACGGCGTGCCGGACTCGATCTGCTGCAGGACGCCAACCGTCACGAGATCCGCGTGCCGCCCATGGGCAGCACGAAGGTTCCCCAGAACCGCGCGCGATGCCGCTGGTCGGCGGACAGATCGCCTTCCGGCGATGTCCAGCTGCTCTTCGCCGTACTCGGGATATCGGAAAGAATGACGACGGCGAGCGGGCCGCTGCCGATGTTCTCGCCGTCAATGTTGCCGCGGAGCTTCGACAGCGTGTAGCTGGCGCCGACGTCCGCCCGTGAGCCCGCGCGGTATGTGCCGAGCATCGTCACGCCGGTGTACCGGCGTTTGATAGAAGTCAGTGTTCTCGACAAGGATGACGTCGAACTCCTGCCCGAGGTCGTTCGTCACCGTGCCGGTCGAGGTGTCGGAACGCTCGGAGTAGAAGTCGCCGTAATTGCGGTCGACGAAGTCGACACGCACCGCGCCGCGCGAACCGATCTGGCGGCTGACGCCCGACCGCAAACTCGTCCACGTTCGGCGACTTCAGCGATCCGGGATCTGGATCGCGACGCCCGGCAGGTCGGCCTGGACGAGCGGAACTCGGTCGCGAGTTCGCGTCGAAGGACGCGAATGCCTCGCGCAAGCACCTGGTCGGCCGGCACTTGCGGAGCGTCCGGGTCGACGTTGAAGGTCGGGCCCAGCATACTGGTAGACGAGGATCGACGGCGTGCCTGCGCTCGATGAGCTGTTCGCGACCGAGTTGCGAGCGCCGCGACGTAGCGGCCGTAGCTCGCGTTGATCGTGGTCTTGCCGTCACCGATCGGGTCGAACACCACGCCGAGCCGCGGGCTGATCAGCGAACCGTCGGCGACGAGCTGCGTCCGATGAGTTCTTTCCGTGGTTGCGCATCCCAGCGCAGGCCGAGGTTGAACGTCAGGTTGCGGTTGGCCGCCCAGGTGTCGTTGACGAAGAACGCGTGCGTCCGGAAGTTCGTGCCCTGGCTGCTGACCTCGAGGGGCCAGTGCACGACGAACGTGCCCTCGTCGATGACCGGGTAGATGACGTCACCGACGATGTTGGCGCTGGTCCCGTACATCCAGTAGTCGGTCGCCGACTGCCGGTTGTCGCCCTTCTGCTTGTCGTTGAACGTGTCGTATCCAAAGATCACGTTGTGGGAGCCAGCGCCCGTCGACTTGAAGTAGCTGCCCTTCAGGAAGATGTTGTCGTTGTTCCGGACGTCGTCGCAGATGCCGCAGAATCCGGCGCCCAGTACGAGAATGCCCGTGGACTGGTCGAAGATCGGCGTGCCCTGCATGCGGTCCGGATTCAGCCCGCCGGCGTCCTTGATCGTCCATCGACGGCCGGAGTACTGCGCTTCGAAGGCGAGGCTCGCACCCATGCGTCCCGGTGTAGTTGACCGTCGCGAGCGACATCGGGTCGCGGCGCGAAATCAGGCTGCGCAGGTCCATCACATCGGTGCCATGGAGCGCCGCGGTGTTGCTGTTCGCGCCCTCCTGGCCGACATGTCAGGTACACGCCCTGCAGGCGATGCGTCGCGGGCAGGCCGACGGTCAGTTTCCCTTCGATACGCTCTTCCTTTAACGAGCGGGTGTAGGGGATGCGCGTCTCCGCGGTCTGCTCGCCCGTTTCGCGGTCTTCGAACCGTCCTGCGCCGAAGAACCAGAGGCGGTCCCGCACGGATCGGACCACCGAACGTGAACGAGTGGATCGGATTGAGCCTGTCGGCCTTCGGCTCGTCGAACGGCGAGATCGTCCGCCAGTCGTCGTTGTTGAACTCGGTGCGGAACGAGCCGCTGAACATGTTGCCGCCGGACTTCGTGACGGCGTTCACGACGCCGCCCGAGAATCGTCCGTATTCAGCCGAAATGCCCGAGGTCGCCACCGTGACTTCCTGAAGCGCGTCCTCGACGTACAGTCTCATGGGCTCCGAGCGGATGTTGTCGGAGATGACGGCGCCGTTGACCATGAACAGGTTTTCGAACGACATCGCGCCGGCGATCGTGATGTTGCCGTCCGGAGCCGGTCGAGTGGGCGCCCGGCGCAAGGTTGATGTACGACTCCAGCGTCTTGGCCGTGGGCAACGTATCGAATCAGTCGGTAGTTCAGATTCGCCGCCGCCTGCACCGTGTTCACGAAGCTCGTGTCGTCGGACGTGACGACCGAGACCGACTCGGTCACAGCTGCTGGCTGGAGCGTGACGTTCGTCGTGGCCGTCTCCGACGGCGCCACGCGCACGCTCTGCTCCGCTGTCGCAAATCCGCTCGACCTGGACCGTGACCGTGTATAGCCCCGGCGGCAGTGCGCGGAAGATGTAGTCGCCGTTCTCGGATGTGGTCTGTGTCTGCGTGCCCTGAAGGCTCGGTGACGCGATCGACACGGAAGCTCCCCGCACGACGCCGCCGTTGCTGTCGATCACCCGGCCGGAAATCGTTCCGGTCGGCGTCTGAGCAGCCGCGAAGGCAGGGAGGAGGATCAAGCCGAGCTCGCGAGGACGAGTCGGGCCAGCGACGTAAGGTAGCGGGACATTCTGGTTGCATCTCCTGTGAAGGCAACGGTCATAGCCAAACCTAACAAGCAAGCGAAGTGCCATGCCTGCCAAAAATGTTATCGGCCGATCGTCTACTGCAAATCAATGTAACCAAATGACTTAGACGACACCGGAGGGGCGGGGTTAGGGCGGTTTCGCGCCCTGGATCCACGTTTCTGCGGCGCAAATTGCAAAATCTGCAATCGGGCGCTCAGAAATCTCGCAACGTCTTCCCGAGAGCTTCCATAGAGACAGGTTCGACCGCGGTGTCGAGGACCCGTCACCTGCCGGATGGCCGACGCGACGGGAAAGCGAAAACGGTTCGAAATCGCCCCCACCGGGATGGGAGGATTTTCGAGTAGAAAAACCCCAAAAAACTGCTCGGGTGAATTATTTTCGAAGACTCAAAAATAATTCACCCGAGCAGTTTCTAGTTTTTCAGTACCGCAGCGCGCCGCCGAACCACAGCCCTTGGAACTTCACGTCGGCGTTGTCGTCGTCGACGACGAGGAAGCTGGTCATCCGGCGCCAGCCGACCTGGATCCCGACCTTGGGATGCACGTTGATGGTGCCGTAAATGTCCCAGTCGTAGTAATTCGCCTCCACGTCGGGAATCGCGTCTCCCGGTACCCGGAACATGCTGACTTCGAAGTTCACAGCGACTTCCGGAATGGGGTACACGCGGCCGACGACGCCGATCGAGGGTAGAGGCGCGCTGACCTCCGTGGATTCGCTCCTGAGCGGCGAGGAAAGCGCCGCGGTCATCTGCGTGTAGCGGCCTTCGAGCAACACGCCAATGAAGCCGCGCTCGCGGTAGAAGACGTCGTACTCGTAGCCGAACCGCCACACCTTCCAGTCGAGCTCGGATTGCAGCGGCAGTGCGAGCGGGAACGTCTGCCCATTGAAGATCAGGTCGCGCTTGAGCGTGGTCTCGGCTTGGTACTGGATGGGCGTGTACTGGATGCGGAACCGCGACTTCTTGCTCGGTCGCAGGACGATCCGCATGTCCTTGAAACTCGTCTGCTCGAACCCGAGGTCATCGACGAAATCGACGTTGCTGCCGATGATGCCGAGACGCTGACTCGAGATGATGCCTGTAAGGCTTGGATTCCAAATCGTGCCGGAGAACTCCACGTGGTACTGCTCGGCGGGAACGCCAGTGCCGAGCTCCGGCGCCCCGTACTGCGCGGCGGCCATCGCCGGGACCGACAGCACGAGGGTCGTCAGCCACACGACGAGGTGGCGGCGGCGTCCAGAGGCGCGCTGGGGCGAAATTCGCATTGCTATACTTCCTCCATGATTCGGGCGCTCGCGCGCCTGTTGCCGTACGTCCTTCGTGTCCGGCGGTCGTTCGTTATTGGCCTTGCATGCATTCTGGCTGCCACGGCCCTCTCGCTCGCCTCGCCCTGGGTCCTGAAATACGTCGTTGACGGGCTGACCGAGGGAGTCGACCGGGTGCGTCTGGTGGGATACGCCGGGGCCATTCTTGGACTGTCTCTCGCCGACGGCGCGTTCCGCTACCTGATGCGCAGTTACCTTATCGGCGCATCTCGTCAGATGGAATATGACCTCCGGAACGATTTTTTCGCCCACTTGGAGCGCCTGCCGCAGGCGTATCTGCAGAGCCACCGGACGGGTGATTTCATGTCGCGTGCCACGAATGACCTGGGCGCCGTGCGCATGATGCTCGGCCCCGCGGTGATGTATTTCGCCAGCACCGTGCTCGGTTTCGTCATCGCTGTCGGAATCATGTGCTGGATCGACTTCCGGCTCACGGTCGTGGCGCTGCTCCCGCTGCCGGCCGTGACGCTGGGCACCCGGTACTTCGGCCGGGCGATTCACGACCGGTTCGAGCGCCTGCAAGACCAGCTCTCGGAGATGAGCGCCGTCGTTCAGGAGGCGCTCGCCGGTGTCCGCGTCGTCAAGGCCTACCGGCAGGAAAACGCCGAGCTGGGCCGGTTCACGGAGGCCAACGACGAATACCTCCGCCGCAATGCCGGCCTGATCCGTCTGCAGGCCGCGTTCTTCCCGACGCTCACGTTCTGTTTCGGCCTGAGCGGCCTGCTCGTGCTCTGGATCGGCGGGCGCGACGTGATGTCGGGACGCCTGACGCTCGGTGAGTTCGTCGCGTTCGGCCGCTACCTCGTGCTGCTCAGCTGGCCGCTCATCGCCTTCGGCTGGGTCACGAACATCGTGCAACGCGGCGTTGCCTCGTGGGAACGGATGACGGAGATCCTCGATGCGCCTTCCTCCTTTCCGTGGGGCTCCGCCGCCGCGGACCCCCCAACGCGCGCTCTCGCGGGGACCCCGACGCCCCGCTCCGTTCGCGCGGGCTCGCTAACGCTCGCAACTGCGCCGCTCCACGTCCCGATGGCGATCGCCGGACGAATCGAGGCGCGCAATCTGTCGTTCACGTACCCAGGCGCGCCCGACGCCTCGCTTCACGGCCTGTCGTTCGCGGTCGAGCCCGGTCAGACGCTTGCCATCGTCGGCCCGACAGGCTCTGGTAAGTCCACACTCGTCAACCTCCTGCCGCGCCTCGCAGAACCGCCGCGCGGCACGCTGTTCGTCGATGGCGCCGACGTGTGCGACATGCCGGTCGCGCACCTGCGCGGGGCCATCGGCATGGTGATGCAGGAACCGTTTCTCTTCTCCGACACCGTCGGCGGCAACATCCTGTTCGGCACGGGCGAGGAGTGGAGCGACCCCGGCGCTGCGGCGCGGGCGTCGGGCGCGGCCGAACTTGCCGGCGTCTCGGGCGACATCGAATCGTTCTCGTCCGGATACGAGACGATGGTCGGCGAGCGCGGCATCACGCTATCCGGTGGGCAGAAGCAACGCGTCGCGCTTGCTCGCGCGCTCGTGACCGATCCGCGCATCCTCATCCTCGACGACGCGCTCTCGGCGGTGGACACGGGGACCGAAGAGCACATCCTTCGCCACCTCCGCGAGGTCCGGCGCTCGCGGACGTGCGTGATCGTCGCGCACCGCGTGTCGACCGTCCGCGACGCCGACCTGATTCTCGTGCTCGCCGACGGCCGCATCGTCGAGCGGGGCTCGCACGACAGCCTCATCCGCGCCGACGGTCCCTATGCCGAGATGCATCGCCGCCAGATGCTCGAGGAGGAGCTCGCCCGTGTTTGACGAGTTCACGCGTGGCTAGCGACACCACGCTCGCGCACGACGACGTCGTCGGGAAGGCGTACGACGCCCGGCTGATGCGCCGGCTGCTGACGTACCTGCGGCCCGCACGTCGCCGCGGTGGCCGTGGCGTTCGCGGTGATCCTGGTCTCGTCGCTGAGCGAGCTGGCCCAGCCGTGGCTCACACAGATCGCGATTGATCGCTACATTGCGGTCGGCAATCTGCCCGGGTTGACCCAGGTCGCGGCGCTCTTCCTGGCGCTCCTCATTGTCGGGTTCATCGCCGACTACGCGACGACGTTCATCGTGCAGACGATCGGCCAGCGCGTGATGCGCGCGATCCGCATCCAGGTCTACGCTCATCTGCAGACGCTCGATTTGCGGTTCTACGATCGCCACCCGGTCGGGCGGCTGATGACGCGCGTGACGACCGACGTGGACGCGATCAACGACCTGTTCACGTCGGGTGTCATCACCGTGTTCGGCGACGTGCTCGTGCTCGTCGGCATCATGATCGCGATGCTCGTCATGAACTGGCGGCTGGCGCTCGTGGCGTTCGTCGTCCTGCCGCTGATCGCCTGGACGGCGCAGTGGTTCCGCCGGAACGTCCGCGAGTCGTACCGGCGGGTGCGCGGCCTCGTCGCGCGGCTCAACGCGTTCCTGCAGGAGCACCTGACCGGCATGGGCACCGTGCAGCTGTTCGGCCAGGAGCTGCGCGTGCACGAACGCTTCGAACGGATCAACCGCGAGCACCGCAACGCGAACATCGACTCGATCTTCTTCTACGCCGTGTTCTATCCCGCGATCGAATTTCTCGCGGCGCTGTCAGGGGCGCTGATCATCGTCGTCGGTGGGGGATGGGCGCTCGACGGCGTCGTCTCGCTCGGCGTGCTCGTCGCGTTCCTGCAGGTACTCGCGGCGGTTCTTTCAGCCGATCGCCGACCTGTCGGAGAAGTTCAACATCATGCAGGCGGCGATGGCCGCCTCCGAACGCATCTTCACGGTGCTCGACACCACGCCCGCCATCGTCACGCCGGCGTCGCCCGTGCGATTCCAGGCCGTGGCGGCGCGCGGGCGGATCGAGTTCGATCACGTGTGGTTTGCGTACAACGGCGATCAGTTCGTGCTGCGGGACGTCTCGTTCGTCGTCGAGCCTGGTCAACGCATCGGCGTCGTGGGCGCGACCGGGTCGGGCAAGACCACGCTGTTCAACCTGCTGCTGCGGTTCTACGACGTCAACCGCGGACGGATTCTGGTCGACGGCGTCGACGTGCGCGACTGGGACCTCGCGGAGCTGCGCGGACTGTTCGGGCTCGTGCTGCAGGACACGCATCTCTTCTCGGGGACGATCGCCGACAACATCCGGCTGGGGCGCGCGAGCATCGACGAGGACGCCGTGCGGCGCGCGGCGAAGACGGTGCATGCCGACCGGTTCATCGAGCGCCGCGAGGGCGGATATCAGTCGGTCGTGGCGGAGCGCGGCGGGACGTTGTCGGTCGGCCAGAAGCAGCTGCTGTCGTTCGCGCGCGCGATCGCGTTCGACCCCGTCGTCCTGCTTCTCGACGAGGCCACGTCGAGCATCGACACAGCCACCGAGGCGCTCATCGAGGACGCGCTGCACGTGATGATGGCCGGGCGCACCGTCCTGGCGATCGCCCACCGACTTTCCACCATCCAGGACGTGGACCGAATCCTCGTGCTGCACAAGGGCGAGCTGCGGGAGAGCGGGACCCACCAGGAACTGGTGGCCGAGCGGGGACTCTACTATCGGCTCTATGAATTGCAGTTCAGTGACAAGTTAGAAGGCCGAAGTCAGAAGTCAGCAGAGGAGCAGCGCTGTCGCTTCTGACTTCTAACTTCTGACTTCTAACTTCGGCTCGGCCTAGTCTCCCTTTGCGGCGGCCGCGCCGTTCGGGTGCCACCCACGCCGGAGGACGGTCAGCGACACCTTCCGACGACCGAACGCCAGCGCCTCGTGGCAGCTCCACATGTAGAGGTCCACGTGGCGCCCCTGAACCTTGGGGCCGGTGTCGAGGACCGTGTAGATCCCCTCGTGCCCCTCGGGCGTGCCATCCAGTTTGACGACCGAACCCACCGGCAGGAGCCGCGGGTCCGCGGCGGCGATTCCGGACCGGACGGCGACGCCAGACGCGGTCGTCGTGCCCCTTGCAATACGCCGTCGCGACAAAAGGCAGCCGGCCGCCACCCCCCGCCGCTCCATAAGTCGCCGCAGGTACCGACTTGGAGTCGATGACCGTCGCCTGGTAGACGAGCGTCAGCGCCACCGCGCCGATGATCGAGGCGAGGAGCTTCCGGCGGAGGGACCGGGAAAGCAGCATCGCTCCATTGTAGGTAGGGGACGGAGCCCTTTTCCACAACTACAGGCCTCAGGGTGACAGAGCGCTTTAGGGCCTTCGGCCTACTGCGCTCTGTCCACTTTCAGGCCTGTTTTGTGGAAAAGGGCTCCGTCCCCAATGTTGAAAACCACCGGGGAGGGGAGTCAGGGCGTCGTCCTTGGCGAGCCATGCGCCCCGCTCGGAGACGAATCTCCCGATCCGCGTGACCTGGAGGTCGCGCGCACGGCGGGTCGTGGCCAGGAACTGGCGCCGGATCCGAGGCGAAACGGCGAACGCCAGCTCGTAGTCCTCGCCGCCGGCGAGGGCGAATGACAGGGGATCCCGTCCCGCGGAGGCGGCCCACGCCCGGGCCGCCTCCGCGACCGGGATGGCGTCGGCGTCGAGCACGACGCCGACGCCGCTCGCGTCGGCCATGGCGCGGGCGGTCGCCGCCAGCCCGTCCGACAGGTCCATCGCGGCCGACGCCGTGCCCGTCCGCCCGATCATCCAGCCCAGGCGCCACCGCGCGTCGGGCTGCTCGTAGCGCGCGACCGCGTCGCGCGCGGCGGCGTCCATCGCGTCGCGATGGACGCCCGCGCCGAGGAGCGCCAGCCCGGCGGCCGCGGCGCCGATGACACCCGTCACGTACAGCTCGTGACCGGGGCGCGCGGTGTCCCGCCGGAGCACGCGCCGGCGGCGCACCGCGCCGATGGCGGTCACGTTCACGACGACCGGGCCGGGCGAACCGGTGAGATTGCCGCCGACGAGCGCGGCGCCCGACGCGGCCGCCAGCGCGACGTAGCCGTCGATGAGCGCGTCGAAGTCGTCGAGCGGGAATCGCCTCCGGCAGCGCCAGGCTCAAGCAGCGACGCGCGCGGCGCGGCGCCCATCGCGGCCAGATCGCTCAGGTTCACCGCGAGCGCCTTGTGACCGATGGCGCGCGCGGCCGTCCAGTCGCGCCGGAAGTGCACGCCCTCGACGAGCGCGTCGGTCGTCACGACGGAGACCGTGCCCGGCTCGCCCGCGATGGCCGCCGCGTCGTCGCCAATCCCGATCTCGACGTGCGACGGCGCGGGACCGACCCGTTGCCTGCAGCCGGTCGATGAGCGCCAGCTCGCCGAGATCAGCGATGGAGGTGGACATGTAGGTGAGGCCGGGCGCTCAGGCCGCGCCGGCCTGCGATGTAGAAGGAGAAAACCCCGCTTTGCCGTGTGGGGAGGCTGCATGAACCTGCGAAGCAGGTGGAGCCGCTCGACAAGCCGCGCTTCAGGCTTCCTCACCACGGAGGCATGCACACCACGCGGCATCACGGCTCACTTTGTGATGAAGCATCGGCTCAAGCAGCACTCCGAGCCATCACGCACAAAGCAGGGAAGCACGTAGCACGTACATCAGGCCAAAGTCGCGACTTCGCGCTTTGCGCTTCGTCAAGCACGGCGTCCACGAGCCGCTCGATCTCGGCGGCTGCGCGCGCGGACCCGCCCGTCGGCGCCCGATGCGTCGGCGCGCGCTTTGAACACCTCGTCGGAGATGTTGAGCGCCGCAATGACCGCGATGCGAAGAGGGTCGGTGCTGGCCAGCTCGCGCGGCCGCGGCGCGCATCTTCTCGTCGAGATACGCGGCGAGTTCCCGATGTACTGCGGGTCGAGCTCGCTGCGGATCGCGTAGCGCTGGCCGTGAATTTCGACGTGCACGACACGGCTCGACATAAGAATCATCCGGGGGCTTTGCCGCCCCTTCGACTCACTCGCGCCCCAGCCCCGTCGTTCGCGCGCGCTCACTCGCTTCGCTCGTTCGCGATCGTCGACGGGCTGCTCTGGACGATGGCCTCTGAGCCTCAGAGCAAGACGACGAGCGACAGTTCGTTCCTTGGACCTGTCGTACCGCGTACCGTCGCACCCGAGCTCTACAGATTGAGCTTGTCAATCTGCGCGATCATCTGGACGACGCGGTTTCGCACCAACTCGCGCTCTTCGCGCATGTTGGCGACCTCGGCCGAGGCGCCGGCCGCTTCGCTGAGCTTGGCGCGCACGCCGTCGAGCTCGCGCGCCGAGCCGCGTCGCCTCGTCCACGGCCTTCGCGCGCTCGGCGCGCAGCGTGTCAATCATGCCGACCAGCTGGCGGATTTTTTCCTCGAGCCGATCGATCGGTTGCAAATCCACTACAGCGCCTGTTCGAACCATGACGTCTCCAGACTCTCAGACCTTGCCGCGAAGCACGGCGCCGTGCAGACGACCGAGCGCCTGAACGATGGCGTCCACCGCCGGCTGGACGTCGCCGTCGGTCAGCGTGCGATCGGTGTCGCGGAACGTCAACCGGATCGACAGGCTCACGTGACCGTCCGGCACACCTTTGCCTTGATACCGATCGAACTCACCAATCGCCACGAGCGTGTGCGGCGCGTGATTTCGAATCGTGCCACGAACATCGGCGGCTGGCAAGCGTTCTGGCACGAAGATCGAGATGTCTCGCACGATTGATGGGAAGCGCGGGATCGGACGGAGCGCCGCGTCGGCCCGATCGTGATGGCAACGCACGAGCACCGGCACGTCGATTTCGCCGCCCACGACGATCGCGCCGTCGAGACCGCGCGCGGCCACGATCTCCGGACGAATCTGACCCATCGATCCGAGCCGGACCGCCGCGTCGCCCGTGCCGACCGTCAGCCGCGCCGACGCGCCGCGCACGTACCACGGCAGCTCGTCGTCCATCGTCGTCGTCAACTCGTCCGAGGAGACGCCGGCCGCCTGAGCCAGGAGCTCGGCCATGCCCTTCGCGTCGAAGAAATCGACCGCACTCGCCCGAACCGCTCCAGTGCTCAGCGCGCTGGCCGGTCAACACCCAGCCGATCCGAGTCGTCTCGCCGTCGGGGGCGAAGACCGAGCCCAGTTCGAAGAGCCGCACGACGTCCGACTCGCGACGCCGGTTGTAGACGAGCGACTCGACAAGGCCGGGTAGAAGCGACGGTCGGAGGACCGCGAACTTCTCCGACAACGGGTTGGCGATGGCGACCAGGTGCCCGCCCGGTGGCACGAACGGCTCGGCCATCGGCCGCTCGATGAACGTGAAGGTCACGGCCTCCTGGACGCCAGCGCCGAGCGCCAGGTCGCGAAGGCGGGTTTCGATTTCGGCTTCCGGCGTGGGCGTAGGCGGCGCTTCGCGAAGCGGCGGCAGCGTCGCCGGGATCCGGTCGAAGCCCCAGTGCCGTCCGACTTCCTCGATGAGGTCCGCCTCACGCGCGACGTCCACGCGGTAGGACGGCACGTCCACCAGAAAGCCGTCTTGGGTCGGGTCGAGCCGGAACCCGAGGACCGTCAGAATCCGCCGCACATCGTCGGCGGGCACCGAGTGGCCGAGCAAGTGGCGAATACGCGAACTTCTGCAGCGGAATGCGACGGCCCGCCGGCGGCGCCGGGAAGACGTCCACCACGCCACCGACGGCGGTGCCGCCACCGATGTCATGAAGTAGCTTCATCGCACGCAGCAGCGCGTTCACCGGCGCGTTCACGTCCGCGCCGCGCTCGAAGCGAGCGGACGCTTCGGTCTTGAGACCGAGCCGGCGGCTGGTCGCACGCACCGAGCCGGGCACGAACCAGGCGCTCTCGAGCGCAATGCGCGTCGTGCCGTCCGAGACCTCGGACGTCGCACCACCCATGACGCCCGCGATGGCGACCGCGTTGTCGCGGTCAGCGATGACCAGCATTTTCGGGTCGAGCACACGCGACTCGCCATCGAGCGTCTTGATTCGTTCGCCCTGCCGGGCGGCGCGCACGCGGATTTCGGCGCCCGCGAGCCGGGCCGCATCGAACGCATGCATCGGGTGGCCGACCTCGAGCATGACGTAGTTCGTGACGTCGACGATGTTGTTGATGGGCCGCACGCCCGCGGCGAGCAAACGGCGGCTCATCCAATCAGGCGACGGCTTCACGACGATGTCGGCCACGGCCAGTGCGTAGCGGCCGCACGCGGGGTCGTCGATGGAGACGCTGACCGGCGAGTTGCCCGCGGGAATCACCTCGCCCGCCGGCGCAGGCTTCAGCGGCGTGTCGAAGGCGACGGCGGCCTCGCGGCTGAGCCCGTACACGCTCAGGCAGTCCGGACGGTTGGCGGTGACCTCGAAGTCGATGACCTCGCCGTCGATGCCCTCGACCGCGAAGCCACAGTCGGCCAGCCGGCGCGCGACCACGGCTGGGTCGTCCGGGACGTCGACAAACTCACGGAGCCAGCTGACGGGGACCTTCACAACGGCAACTGCCTGAGGAACCGGAGATCGTTCTCGTAGAACATGCGGATGTCGTCGATGCCGTAGAAGCGCAGCGCGAGGCGCTCGATGCCGACGCCGAACGCGAAGCCCGTGTATTTCTCGGCGTCGTAGCCGACCGCTTCGAACACGGCGGGATGCACCATGCCGCAGCCGAGCACCTCAATCCATCCACTGTGCTTGCAGAGTGCGCAGCCGGCGCCGTCGCAGCCTCCGCAGGCCACGTCCATCTCGGCGGACGGCTCCGTGTACGGGAAGAAGCTCGGCCGGAAGCGCGTACGCACGGCGCGGTTGAACAGACGCTCGGCGAACGCGTTGAGCGTGCCCTTGAGATCGCCGAGCGTGATGCCTTCGTCCACGACCAGGCCTTCGACCTGGGTGAACATCGGCGTGTGGGTCGCGTCGAAGTTGTCGCGCCGATAGACGCGGCCCGGCGCGATGAGGCGAACGGGCGGCTTGTGCGACTCCATGTAACGAATCTGCACGCCCGAGGTGTGCGTTCGGAGGAGCGTGGCCGGGCGGTTGCCGGATCGCGCCCCCTGCATCTTGACGGGCTCGGCGAGGTACAGCGTGTCCTGCATGTCCCGCGCGGGGTGATCGCCGGGCATGTTCAAGGCTTCGAAGTTGTGCCAGTCGTCCTCGAGCTCGGGACCTGAGGCGATGCGGTACCCCATCGCCGAGAAGATCGATTCGACGCGATCGCGGACCTGGGTCAGGGGGTGGCGGCGACCGACGAGCGGCACGCGGCCCGGCAGCGTCACGTCCACCGCGTTCGGCGGGGGAGCGGACGCGCCGAGCGTCGCCTCGCGTTCGGAGAGCGCCGCCTCGATCGCCTGACGCAGTTCGTTCGCGTCGCGGCCGATCTGCCGCTTCTCGTCCGGCGTCATGCCGGCGAGCGATTTCAGGATGGCGGTGACGCTGCCGCTCTTGCGGCCGAGGAACCGGTCGTGCAGCGCTTTGACGCCCGCGACGGTGGTCGTCGCCGCGAGCGCCGCGTCGAACTCAGCGCGAAGCGCGGCGATGTCGGGGGGCGTGGCCATGGGCGCGCGTGAAGCGGGCTCCGGGAGCCGTCCTCACGCGGGCCGCGCGGGCTGTGCCTGCTGCGCCTGTTCTGCCACGCGGGTGAACGCCGCCGGATGGTTCACGGCGAGGTCGGCGAGGCTCTTGCGGTCCAGCTCGACGCCGGCGCGTTTCAGCCCGTTGATGAGCTCGCCGTACGACAGGCCGTTGGCGCGGGCCGCGGCGTTGATCCGCACGACCCACAGCCGGCGGAAGTCACGCTTCTTCCGGCGGCGTCCGCTGAAGGCGTAGTTGAGCGCTTTGTCGACCGCCTCCTGGGCTGCCTGGTACAGCTTGCTCTTGGTGGCGTAGTAGCCCTTCGCGCGCTTCAGCAGCTTCTTGCGCTTGGCGCGGCGAACGGTACCTCTCTTAACGCGGGGCATTGGAACCTCTCAGACAAGTTAGAAGTTAGAAGCCAGAAGTGAGAAGTGACTGGGCGCCAGCCCCAGCCAGAAGGATCTTCGTCAGTAACTTCTAACTCCTGGCTTCTCACTTCGTACTTAACGAACGTCAGTCGTACGGGAGCATCTTCTTCAAGCGCGCGTTGTCGACCTTGGCGGCGACTGACGTGCCGCGCAGGTGACGCTTGCGGCGCGTCGGCTTGCTCGTCAGGATGTGCCGCTTGAACGCGCTCGAGCGGAGGAACTTGCCCGTAGCGGTTTTCTTGAAGCGCTTGGCGGCGCCGCGGTGCGACTTGATCTTCGGCATGGTGTCTCTCTCCGTTGGCTCAGGGCTCAGGGCTTAAGGCCTAGGGCCTCTTCGAACCCCTCGAACCCTTGCCCCGAACTCTTCCTCTTCGGTCAGCCCCGTTTCGACCCCGGCCGCGGGGCCAGAATCGTGTGGAGCTGGTTGCCTTCCTTCTGCGGGTCGGTCTCGGGGATGGCCACGTCCGCCAGCTCACCCATGAGCCGTTCGAGAATCCGGCGTCCGATTTCCGGATGCGCGTTCTCGCGGCCGCGAAAGAAGATCGTCGCTTTCACCTTGTCGCCTTCCGACAGGAAGCGCTCGATGTGCTTCTTCTTGAACTGGTAGTCGTGCTCGTCCACCTTCGGCCGGAACTTGATCTCCTTGACCAGAATCACTTTCTGGTGCTTCTTGGCCGAGCGCGCCCGCTTCTGCTGTTCGTACTGGTACTTGCCGAAGTCCATGATCCGGCAGACCGGCGGAACGGCCGTCGGCGAAATCTCGACCAGATCCAGTCCCTTGCTCCGTGCCAGTGTCAGCGCCTGCGGCGGCGGCATGATGCCGAGCTGCTCGCCGTTGTCGTCGATCACCCGGATCTCGCGCACGCGAATGCGCTCGTTGATCCGTGTGCGGTCATCCCGCCGTGGGCCGCGATCGAAAGCTATAACGACCTACCTTCTTACTTGAGCTGGCGGGGGCCCCATGCACCGCGCCAAGCGCGCTCGCTGGCGGGGCCCCTGCGCCCCGCGCCGCTCGCGCGCGCTCAGACTCCGGGGGCCGCATGCTCCCCGGCTTGCTTGCGGGCCACCTCATCGGTGGCGTCAACGACGAGCGCGTCAATCGATCGCGCGCCGAGGTCGCCGCCCGACCGGCTGCGCACGGAGACGGTGCCCTCGGCCGCTTCCCGGTCGCCGACCACCAGCATGTACGGCACCTTCTGCAGCTGGGCCTCCCGGATCTTATAACCGATCTTTTCCTGCCGGTCGTCGAGCTCAACCCGGAGTCCGGCGGCCGCGAGACGCTCACGCACAGTATTGGCATACGCCAGATGGCGGTCCGCGATGGGCAGCACCACCATCTGGACGGGCGCCAGCCACAGCGGAAACGCCCCGGCGTAGTGCTCGATCAGGATCGCGATGAACCGCTCGAAACTGCCAAAGATCGCCCGGTGGATGACGACCGGCCGGTGCTCGGCATTGTCGGCCCCGATGTACTTGAGGTCGAAGCGCTCGGGCATCTGATAGTCGAGCTGGACGGTCGCGGTCTGCCACTTGCGCCCGATGGCATCGGTGACGTCGAAGTCGATCTTCGGCCCGTAGAACGCCCCGTCGCCCTCGTTGATCGTGTAGGGATCGCCGACAGCCTCGAGCGCGCGGCGGAGCTCGCGCTCCGCGTGATCCCACTGTTCGATCCTGCCGAGAAATTCAGCCGGCCGCGTCGACAGCTTCATGTCGAGCTTGAGTCCAAAGTCGCTGTAGACGCGCTTGACGAGTCCGTAGCACGCGCTCAACTTCGTCGCCGATCTGCGACTCCATGACGAAGCAGTGTCCATCGTCCTGGCTGAACTGGCGGACGCGCGTGAGCCCGGTCAGCACGCCCGACGCTTCGTTACGGTGCAACGGCGTCTGCTCATGAAACCGAACCGGCAGATCGCGGTAGCTCCGCACTTCGCTGGCGTACATCAGGAAATGGCCGGGGCAGTTCATCGCCTTCAGCCCCATTTCCTCGCCCTCGCTCTCCACCAGGAACATGTTCTGGCGGTAGTGCTGCCAATGTCCGGACGTTTCCCAGAGCGCCTTGTTGAAGATGATGGGCGCCTTCACTTCGACGTAGCCAGCCGGAATCAGGATCCCGCGCATGTAGTCGGCGCAGGATGTTCCAGAGGATCGTGCCCTTTCGCGAGCCAGAAGGTCGCGCCAGGCGCCCACTTGTGAAACATGAACAGACCGAGGTCCTTGCCGAGTCGCCGATGGTCGCGCTTCTTGCCTTCCTCGATCTGCGTCAGGCGCTGCTTGAGTTCGTCTTCCTTGAAGAACGCCGTGCCGTACACCCGCTGCATCGGCTGATTGCGCGCGTCGCCCTTCCAGTACGCGTTCGACGTGGAAAGCAGCTTGAAGACCTTCAGCTTTCCGGTGGACGGCACGTGCGGGCCGACACAAAAATCGACGAACGTCTCGCGATCCTTGATCGTGTAGCAGGAGACTTCGGACTGGCCTTCGGTCTTCTCCTGAATCAGCTGGACCTTGAGCGGCTCGCCGCGCGTCGTGAAGAAGTCGATCGCTTCCTGTCTGCGGCCAGATCTGGCGCTCGTAGACGAGATCCTGCCCCGCCAGCTCACGCATCTTCGCTTCGATGCGCTCGAGGTCTTCCGGTACGAACGGGTGCTCCACGACGAAGTCATAGAAGAAGCCTTCGTCAGTCGGCGGGCCGATGCCGCATTGCGCCGAGGGATAGAGATTCGTGACCGCAGCCGCCAGCAGGTGCGCCGTCGAGTGACGGAGGAGCGGCAGCGCGTCGGCATCGGTTGGCATGACCAACCGCAGCGTGGCGTCCGACTCGAGCGGATACGACAGGTCGACCATGCGTCCGTCGACGACGGCGGCGAGCGCCTTCTTGACAACACTCGCCGGCAGGGCCGACACGGCGAAGTCCCGCACCGACGTGCCGCGGGGCACATCTCGACGAGAGCCGTCGGGGAGAGTCAGGGTGATCAAGAGAGGACTGACAAGTTGGAAGTTAGAAGTCAGAAGTTAGAAGCAACTGGGCGCTTGTCATGCAGGGACACATAGGTAACTTCTGACTTCTTACTTTTCACTTCTAACTTCCGTGAGGTGGTAGGCACGGGCGGACTCGAACCGCCGACCTCCTGCATGTCAAGCAGGCGCTCTAACCAGCTGAGCTACGCGCCTATTGGGAAAACACGATCAAATGTGAAGTGAGAAGCCAAGAGTTAGAAAGTTGCCGTTCGCCTGTCAGGCTCAGCCAGCGCCGAGCCACTTCTAACTTCTGGCTTCTCACTTCATAGTTGACGCCCGAAGCTCCCAGGGCGAACGGTCAGTATAACGTCCGGAAAAACGGAGCGTCAAACGTCAGCGGGTCGTGGTTGGCGGCAGCACAGGTTCCTCGGGGCCGACGGGACCGAGGCCGTTCCGGGCTTGGTCGTGCTCTGCGCCGCGTCGTCACGCGGGCGGCCACCGGACTTCAGGTCCTGGAGCGCCCGGTCGAGCACCGCATCGGTGGCCGGAGGCGTCTCGTCGAACGCCGACGCTCGGAACCTCGACCGGGACATCCGGCCGCAGGCCGTTCTGGTGGATGGGCGTGCCGTCTGCCTGCAGGTATTGCGCGTAGGTGAGCCAGAGGCCATGGCCTTCCGGCAGCTTCACGAGACGCTGGACGCCGGCGATCCCGGCGGTTGGTTCGCCGACCAGGCGGGCGCGGCGGTTGTTCGCGAGCGCGGCGGCGAAGACTTCGGCAGCATTGGCCGTTCCCGTCGAGACGAGCAGGACGACGGGCATGGTCAGGGCGCCGTCGCCGGGCCCGGCCGACGTGACCGTCGGCGCCGGGGTCGAACGCGACGCGCGGGTCGCGAGCGTTCCACTCTTCACGAAGAGCCGAGCCGCGGCGATGCCGTCCTCGGGCGCGCCGTCGGCGGTGCTCCGCAGATCGATCAGCACGGGCGTTCCCGGGTCAGCCGCCGTTCGGCTCTCGGCGCGTCCCGCGTTGGCCGCTTCCAACCCCCCGAGCGGCAGATGGGTTCGAATCGCGGCTGGCGTGCCTGTCCCGAAGCTGTTCACGCGCAGGTAGATCTCGCCGGACGGCAGCTTGCGGCTGGTCACCGCATCGGCAGTGGACGTTTCGCGTGTCAGTTCGACGGTATGCGGTTCCGCGGCGCTGTTGCGAAACACGAGCAGCTTGACCTTCGACCCCGGCGCGCCGCGGAGCAGGCGCGTGCCGGCGAAGGCCGAGAGATCGCGCGTCGGCTTGTCGTCGATGGCGCGAACGAAGTCGCCTTCCGCGAGGCCGGCGCGCTTGGCGGCCGATCCGTCACGCACGCTGACAATGCGGAGATAGAACTGGCGGGACAGCACGAGGCCGACGTCGCCCGCCGGCAGCGGCTGGTTCGCGTCCACGGCGCGAACTTCGTCGGGCGTGAGGTACGCGCTCGACGGATCGAGTCCGTCGGAGAGTCCGCGCATCGCGCCATCGAACACACGGTCCACGTTCACGTCCTCGACGTACGCGTGCGTGATGAGCTGCACGACGTCTTCGAACACGCGCAGGTGCGAGACACCCTGCTGCGCTGCTGGCCGCGCGGCGCCAAGCAAGCCGCCGACGATCAGCATCGCGGCAATCGGCGTGGACACGAGGAAGAGCAGGACGCGAGACCTCGAGGACATTGGACCCATTATGCCCCGGTTCAGGGTTCCTGGTTCCAGGTTCCGGGTTCTGGTTCCGGGTTCATGGTTCCGGGTTCTTCGGCACCGAGGGGTCTGTCCCCGTTTACGGAGTGGGACTGACCCTCGGACATTTGGTCAACCCGGAACCCGAACCCGGAACCAGGAACCGGGAACCGGGAACCGCAGAACCGTGTACCCTTGTCTCCGTGCGCTACCTGGGCGTGGACATCGGCAAGAAACGCATCGGCCTTGCGGTGTCCGACGCGTCGGCGGTCGTCGCGCGGCCGTGGCGCATGCTGCCGGCGGGCCACTCCCCCAGGGTGTCGGCCGATCGCGTGGTCGCGGTGCTCGGCGAGCTGGACGACCCGCTCGATCAGGTCCGGCGTCGGCGCGATCGTCGTCGGCTTACCGAGGCGGCTCGACGGATCGGACACTGACATGACCGCGCCCGCGCGCGAAATGGCAGCGGCTCTCCACACATTGACCGGCCTCGAGGTTCACCTGCAGGACGAACGTCTCACGAGCCATGAGGCGGAGCAGCTTGCTCGCGGAGCGCGAGCCGGACTGGCGGCAGCGCAAGTTGCTGATCGACGCCGCGTCCGCGGCGATCATCCTGCAGGACTATCTCGACGGCGAGGGCAGACGGCATGAGGCGCTTTCGTGCTCCTCGCCACGATCCTGGCGATCGCGTGCCGCCGGCGGCGCTCTGGTGGCTGCAGAGCCGGCTCACGACGCCGTACCGCGGATTCACGGAGGCCGAGGTGTTCGTCGAGTTGCCGCCGGGCGCCGGCGTGGCCGCGATCGCCGGCGACCTCGCCGCGGCCGGCGTCGTCGCCGATCCGTTCACATTCCGCATCGCGGCGCGCATCAGCGGAAACGATCGCCGGCTGCAGGCGGGCGAGTACCGGTTCGTCGATCCGGCGTCACCCTTCGACATCGTGGACCGCCTGGCCCGCGGCGACGTGTACACGCATCCGCTGACGTTCCCCGAGGGATTGACGATCAAGGAAATGGCCGTGATCTTCGAGCGCGCCGGCCTCGGCACGGCGGCCGACTTCGAGCGCGCCGCCGCCGATGGCTCGGTGCTCGGCGAGCTCGACCCGGACGCGAAGACGCTCGAGGGCTATCTGTTTCCGGATACGTACGCGCTGCCGCGCAAGGCCGGCGCGAGCGGCACGGTCGCCGCGATGGTGGAGCGCTTCCAGTCCGCCTTCGGCCTGGACCTGCGCGCCGAAGCCTCCGCGCGGCAGCTCAGTCTTCGCGAGGTCGTGACGCTGGCGTCGCTCATCGAGAAGGAGACCGCCGCACCGTCTGAGCGGCCACTCGTCTCGGCCGTGTACCACAATCGCCTCAAGCTCGGCATGCCGCTCCAGTGCGATCCGACCGTCATCTACGCGCTGATGCAGGCGCGCCGCTGGCGCGGCAACCTCACGCGTCAGGATCTGCAGATGGACTCGCCGTACAACACGTACCGCTATCGCCGGATTGCCGCCCGGTCCGATCGCCGTCACCCGGATTGCCGTCGCTCGAGGCCGCCGTCCGTCCCGCCGACGTGCCGTACCTCTACTTCGTCAGCCGCAACGACGGCACGCACGTGTTCGCCACGACGCTCGCCGAACACAACCGGAACGTGCAGCAGTGGCAGGTTCAGGTACTTTCAGGGACGGTGGAACTCATTGCGGATCTGAGATCTGCGATTGAGGATCGCATTGAGGCATTGAGGAATTGAGGATTGCGGACTATGATTGAGGCTCTCAATCCGCAATCGCCGATGCCTCAATGGCCAAATGCAATCCGCAATCACAGATCGCAGATCCGCATTGATCACGAATTCCCCCACTTCAACTTCTCTCGCAACATCTCGAAGTAGGTCCGAGACGACGTGCGGAGCAGGCGCAGCGGGCGTTTCGCGCGGCGGACGTGTACCAGGTCGCCGGCGGTCGAGGCGGACGCCGTACTGGCCGTCGAACGTCACGATGACGTCGGCCTGCGCGTCGATTCTCGGCCGCAAGGTGATGGCGGCTGAGGCCGGCAACACGAGCGGGCGATGTGTCAGCGTGTGCGGCGCGATGGGCGTGAGCACGAGCGCGTCCACCGACGGGTGCACGATCGGGCCGCCGGCCGACAGGTTGTACGCCGTCGAACCGGTGGCCGTGGCGACGATGAGCCCGTCGGCCTTCACCTCGGAGACGAACTGGCCGTCCACCGTGATGTCCATCTCGATCATGCGCGACAACGCGCTGCGCGTCACGACGATGTCGTTCAAGCGCCAGCCGCTCGGTGGGCTGACCGCCGCGCGACTCGACGCGTCCTTCGAGCATGACGCGCGTCTCGATGCGGCCCCGGCCGTGGACAGGTCGTCGAGCGTCGCCGTCAGTTCCGAGCGATCGACCTCCGTCAGGAAGCCGAGTCGTCCCAGGTTGACGCCGATGCATCGGCGCGTCGCTCGCGCCGTGCGCGACCACGCCGGCCGCTTCGAGCAGCGTGCCGTCGCCGCCGAAGGCCAGCACGGCATCCACGCCATCGGCGAACGATTCACGCGGCGCGGTCGTCCATCGCGTGTCGAGTCCCGCGGCCCGCGCGCTGTCGGCTTCGATGACCGGCGTCGAGCCGTGCGCCGCGAGCCACTCGGCCGCGTCGGCGAGCGTGCTCAACGCCTGCGGCAGCTTCAGTCGCGCGATGAGGGCCACGCGTTTGACGGGCATGGTGGACATCACGTCGTCCGGGCGAGGAGCATCAGGAACTCGCGATTGCCTTCGGCGCCCGTAATCGGCGAAGGCTCCACCGCGAGGCGCGTCAATCCTACCTGAAGCGCGCTGGCGGCGACCGTCTCGATCACGCGCGCGTGCACCGACGGGTCACGCACGATGCCTCCGGCGCCGACTTCGTCGCGGCCCGCTTCGAACTGCGGCTTGACGAGCGCAATCACGCGTCCGTCCTGGCGCGAGAAGCGCCGGGACCACAGGCAACACGAGCGACAGCGAGATGAACGACACGTCGATCGTGATCGAGATCGAACGACCGCGCGTCGTCCGGCAGATCGGCCGGCGCGAGGTATCGCGCGTTGACGCGTTCGAGGCACACGACGCGGGGATCGGTTCGCAGCTTCCAGTCGAGCTGGTTCGTGCCGACGTCGACCGCCACCACGCGGCGCGCGCCGCGCGCGAGCAGGACGTCCGTGAATCCGCCGGTCGAGGCGCCGATGTCGAGCGCGATCCGGCCGGTCGACGTCGAGGCCGAAGACCTCGAGCGCGTGCGCCAGCTTCACGCCGCCGCGTCCGACCCACGGATGATCCGGTTGTCTGCAGTTCGATCGTCGCGGTGTCCGCGATGCGTCGTGCCGGCTTTGGTCACCGGCACCCCGTCGACGCATGCACGTCGCCGGCGAGAATGAGCGCGCGCGCGCGTTCGCGCGTCGCCACGAGGCCGCGCGCCACCATCAGGACGTCCAGACGTGTGGCGCTCACAGGCGTCCGCGCGCTATTTCTGCCGCGCCAGGCTCCAGTCGGCGATCTCCGCCAGCCGGCCGCCCAGTTCCTCGGCGGCGAGCGCCGCCTTCGCGCGCTCGATGCACTCGACCGCGAGGCGGCGCGAGGCCTCGACGCCGTAGAACGCCGGGAAACGTGGGTTTGCCCTGCAGCCGCGTCCTTGCCGGCCGTCTTGCCGAGGCCGGCATTCGATCCTTCGACGTCGAGCACGTCGTCGATGATCTGGAACGCGAGGCCCAGGTCGCGCGCGTACGCGTCGATCGCGGCAATCGACGCGGTCGTTCGCGCCGGCCATGATGGCGCCGATGGTCGACGCGGCGCGGATGAGCGCGCCGGTCTTGCGCAGGTGCATGTCCTCGAGCGCCGCGAGCATCCCTGGCGCGACGCGTCGAGGTCGATCGCCTGACCACCCACCATGCCGGCGACGCCGGCGGCGTCGGCCAGCACGCTGACGGCGCGCAGGCAGCGATCGGCCGGCGGCGCCTCCACCGTCTCGATCCCCACACGCCGGCGAGGGCCACCGCGCGAGCACGCCGAAGGCTTCCGTCAGCAAGCCATCGCCGGCCAGAATCGCGAGCCCGTCGCCGTAGACGACGTGCGTGGTCGGGCGGCCTCGCCGCAACGTGTCGTCATCCATGGCCGGCAGGTCGTCGTGCACGAGCGAGTACGTGTGGATCATCTCGACGGCGCACGCCGCCGGCAGCGCCAGCGCCCGCGCCGTGTCCGGCGCGATGTTCGCGCGGTCCGCCACGGCTTCGGCCGCGGCGAGCGTCAGGCAGGGGCGAAGGCGTTTGCCGGGTCCGAACAGCGCGTAGTGGACGGGCGTCGACAATGACGGCCGGCGCGCCCAGGCTGGCGAGAACCCGCTCGAGGGCGGCTTCGATCTCGGTTCTCAGCTCGCCGAGGTACGCCCCGAGCGACGGCCGATCAGTCGTCACCGATCGGAGTCCGCGGGGTCGACAAGGTGCGAGGCGTCGCGCAGCTCGCCGCGCTCGGTCAGTTGCTCGATGCGGCGCTCCGCCGCGCCGAGCTGTTCGTGACAGTAGCGCGACAACGCGACGCCGCGCTCGAACAACGCGAGCGACTTGTCGAGCGGCAGGTCGCCGTCTTCGAGCTGCTTGACGATGTCCTCGAGCTCCGCGATGGCGGACTCGAAGTCCTTGATGGAATCCGACATTACGACCCCTGTTCGACGCGGCACGGCAGTTCGCCCTCCGCGAGCGTCACGCGAACGCGATCGCCCGGACGAACCGATGCCGCCGACCGAATGATAGCGGTGCGCGCGTCGTTCCAGCATACGGCGTAGCCGCGGCCGAGCACCGCGAGCGGACTGAGCGCATCCAGCTCGCGCACTGAGCTCGCCGGCACGGGCCGCCGCCGCGAGGCGGCGATGTCTCGCGCGCTCGCGCAGCCGGCCGTCCGCCTGCACGATGCGCGTCCGGAGGCCGGCAATCACCTGACGCGCGTCCCGCCGCTCGAGCCGGCGCCGGAATGCCGTCGAATCGCTGGCCCACACGTGCCAGCCGATCCGCCATGCGCGTGGCGGAGGCCGAGGATGAGGTGCCGGCAGTCGCGCTCGCGCATCACGAGCACGGTCGGCCAGTGCTCGAGCCGCATTCGCAGGCGCTCCGCCTGCTGCCTGCGCCGATCCATGCGCAGCTCGAGGCAGCGCTTGCAGGCGCCGCTCGGCGCGTTCGATTCGCGCCGAGACGTGGTCGGCCCGTTCCACGACGAGCTCGGCGGCATTCGACGGCGTGGCCGCGCGCACGTCGGCGACGAAATCGGCGATCGTGAAATCCACTTCGTGGCCGACGCACGAGATGACCGGCACCGGACACTGCACGATCGCGCGCGCCAGGCGTTCGTCGTTGAACGCCCACAAATCTTCCGCCGACCCGCCGCCTCGGCCGACGAGGACGACGTCCACTTCCGGCACGCGGACGATCGCGCGAAGCGCCCGGATCAGATCGTCGGCCGCGCCTTCGCCCTGCACGCGGGCCGCGCGCACGACGACGCGCGCGCGCGGATGGCGGATGGTGAGCACGCGAAGAATGTCGCGAAGCGCGGCGCCGTCGATCGACGTGACGACGCCAATGCGGCGCGGCAGGGCAGGCAACGGCCGCTTGCGCGCCGCGTCGAACAGGCCTTCGGCCTGGAGCCGCCGCTTGAGCTGCTCGAAGGCCGCTTGAAGGGCCCCGAGGCCCTGCGGCTCGACCGCGTCGCAGATGATCTGATACTCGCCCTTGACCTCGTAGAGGCTCACGCGGCCGCGGATGACCACGCGCAAGCCGTCCTCGAGCTTGAAGCGAAGCATCCGCGCGGTCATGCGGAACACCACCGCGCGGATCTGCGCGCGGTCATCCTTCAGCGTGAAGTAGATGTGGCCGGAGCTCCACTGCTTGCAGTTCGAGATCTCGCCCTCGACGAGCACGCGGCCAAAGGTCTGTTCGACAACCTGCTTGAGGTCCGCCGTGAGCTCGCTGACCGAGAGCGGCGCGGCCCGATCGTCGTCGAACGGGAGGCCGGGTGATGGCGCCATGTTCAGCGGGCGGGGACGTGCTGGCTCGGCGAGCTCTTCGATGTCCTGCTGAGACAACCCGAGACGCTCGATGGAGACGGCGCGGCCGGTCGTTTCATCAGCCGCGATGACCACGGCATTCAGCCGGGGATTTTCACGTGGCCACTTCGAATCGCTGAGGCAGGCCCGTCAGGAACCGCTGGAGGATCGCGTGGCGGTCGACGCCGATCACCGAGTCGTGCGGGCCGGTCATGCCCACGTCGGTGATGTACGCGGTGCCCTGCGGCAACACGCGCGCGTCGGCCGTCGGCACGTGCGTGTGCGTGCCCACGACGGCCGTGGCGCGGCCGTCGAGGTGCCAGCCCATCGCGACCTTTTCGGACGTGGCCTCGGCGTGAAAGTCCACGAGAATCACGCGCGCTTCCTTGCGCACGGCCTCGATCTCGTCCACGACCACGCGAAACGGATCGTCGATCGCCGTCATGAAGACCCGTCCCATCGCATTCACGACGCCGACGGGCACGCCGTTCGTGGCGCGCACCACCACGCGGCCGCGACCCGCCGTGCCGGCGGGGAAGTTGGCGGGACGAAGCAGGCGCGATTGTTCGGCAAAGTACGGAACGATCTCCTTCTTGTCCCAGGTGTGATTGCCGCCCGTCTGCACGTGCACGCCGTACGCAAAGAGGTCGTCGGCCAGATCGGGCGTCAGTCCGAAGCCGGCTGCCGCGTTCTCGCTGTTGGCGATGACGAGATCGATCTGATGGCGCGCGACGATGGCGGCCAGGCCGCGGCGCACCAGTTCGCGCCCCGGCTTGCCGACGATGTCGCCGACAAAGAGAAGTCGGGTCACTGAGACTCCACGGGAATGGACATGAGCTGGCCGCGACGATCCTCGAGGAGCGGCAGCACGACGCGAAGTTGACCGCCGCCGACGATCGCGCGTGCCCTCCGGCCGTCGAACGCGCCGGTCAGCCGCACGACGCGCGCGAACCGCCCGTAGCTGCGCTCGGCCACGTGGTAGCTCGCCTTCGGCTCGACGAGGGCCCGCCAGTTTCGCGCCGACGATGAGCAGCGTGCTGTGGCGAATCGCGACGCGAACGCCGGCCGCCGACACGCCCGGCAGATCGACGACCACCTCAACAGAGGTCGCGGTTTCCACCACATCCAGCGGGGGACGGCAGTCCGCCGTGACGGCCGCGGCGCCGGGATGTCCTTCTCGATCTCGTTCAGGAGGCGGCGAGCATCGTCGGCAAGCTCGGCCGGGGCCTCGCGAAACTGGCGCGTCACGACGTTGATCATACAGGCGGGGCCGAAACAGGCGCAGCGTTTTGGCCTGTTCTTAGTATGAGTGTTAGACACTAAGATAATATTATTGACATACACTTAGTCGATTCTGTATGATTCACTGACGTCGCTCGGAACGTTTGACCCGAGCCAAAACTTCTGGAGGAACGATCAATGACACTGACTCGTTGGAGCCCCGTGAGCGGCCTGGCGGCGCTCGAAGTGAACTCGTTGAATCGGATGTTCGAGGCCGCGTTTGGCAACGAGGCGTTCTCGCATGGCGCCTGGATTCCGCCCGTCGACATTCTCGAGACGGCGGAGGGCGAAGTCGTCGTGAAGGCCGAGTTGCCGGACCTGAAGCGCGAGGACATCAAGATCACGTTCGAGAACAACATCCTGACCATCGAAGGTGAGCGGAAGGCCGAGGTCACCAAGGAGGCCGACCGGTACCATCGCGTCGAGCGCAGCTACGGCGCGTTCCGTCGCAGCTTCACGCTGCCGGCGAGCGTTGACGCGGCGAAGGTCCAGGCCACGTATCGCGACGGTGTGCTCACCGTGGCGCTTCCGCGCCGGGAAGAGACGCGCCCGCGACAGATCCAGGTCAACGGCTAGTACCAGGACGTCGCGTTCAGTCGTACGATACCCGAGGTCATCACTTCCACCGGGCACAGTGCCCGGCCTGTCTTGTTTCTGCCCGCTTCGCGTACCATCCTCCTCGCGTGTCGTCCTTTCGAGCCCTTCTCAGCGTGCATCTCGCCTGCGCGCTCGGGGCGACCGCCGCCTTCTGGGTCGCCGGGTTCAGTTTCAAAGGCGGTCCTCGACATCGGTCGGCCGGGGAATGGTTCCGGCGGCTGATCTACGCCGCGGCGTTCACCGGCGGAGTGCTGGCCCTTGCAGGTATCGCGGTGCCCGCCTGGGGACATCCGATGCAGCCCGGCCAGACCGCTGACGCCTGGGCGGACGCGCTCCAGGCACATCGTCAGACGATGTGGGTCGTGTTGTACGTGCTGCTCATCATCGTGGCGCCGGCGCAGCACGGGATCGCGGTCGTGGCTGCCGGTCCGTCGCCCGCCCGCGTGCGCTCGCGGCTTCACGCCACGTTGAACCTGTCGTGTCTGGCCGGCACGGTGCTGCTGCTGGCGGCGTCCGTCACCTGGCAGCGATGGATCTTTCTGACCCTCGCGCCCATTGGCTTCACCATCGGGCTGCGCAACCTCAGCTACGCGAGCCGACGCGTCAGCCACGTCGAGCGACTGGGAGCGGGAGCACCTGACCAGCCTCGTGACCGCCGGCGTCACGATGCACACGGCGTTGCTCGTCTTCGGCGCCTCGCGCACGCTCGGTCTTGTGCTCTCGGGGCCGGCCGAAGTGTTGCTGTGGGTGCTTCCGGCGGTGATCGGATGCCGTGATTCTCTGGCTGAGATCGAGGCGCTGCGATACGCAGCTGTCGACTTCAGTCCGACGTCGAGCTCGGGCTCGAGCTCGGGCTCGGCGCTCGTACGATCTCGATCTCGGATGCTGTCTCGTCCACTCGGTCGCGCGTTCGAAGGCGTCGGCGACGCGAAGGAGCGTCATCTCGTCCCATGCGCGGCCGGTCAACTGCAAGCCGACCGGCAGCTCATCTGACGTGAACCCGCACGGCACGCTGATCGCGGGCAGGCCGGACAGCGGCGCGCTCACGGTGAACACGTCCGCGAGATACATCTGCAACGGGTCTTCCGTGCGCTCGCCGAGTCGAAACGCCGGCGTCGGCGTCGTCGGCACGGCCACGGCGTCCACGCGCTCGAATGCCTGCTGGTAGTCCTGGCGGATCAGCGTGCGCACCTGCAGCGCCTTGAGGTAGTACGCGTCGTAGTAGCCGGCGCTCAGCACGTACGTGCCAAGCATGATGCGGCGTTTGACCTCCGCGCCGAACCCGCGGTCGCGCGTCCGGTCGTACATCTCTTCGAGCGTGCCGGCGTCGGCCGCGCGAAAGCCGTAGCGGACGCCGTCGTAGCGCGCGAGATTCGAGCTGGCCTCGGCAGTGGCGACGAGGTAATAGGTCGGGATCGCGAATCGCGCGTGGGGCAGCTCGATATCGATGACCGTCGCGCCGAGCCGTTCCAGCGTCTGCACACCGGCCTCGAACGCCGTCCGAACCTCGGGATCGACGCCATCCGTCAGGAGATGCCGCGGCACGCCGATGCGCACGCCCGCCATGTCGCCGGTGAGGCCTTCGCTGAAGGCCGGCACCGGCGCGGATCCGGCGGTCGCGTCCCGCGCGTCGGGGCCGCTGATCACTTCGAGGCACAGCGCGGCGTCGGCGACCGATCGCGCAAACGGTCCGATCTGATCGAGCGACGAGGCGTAGGCCAGCAGCCCGTAGCGCGACACGCGTCCGTAGGTCGGCTTGATCCCGACGATGCCGCAGAACGCGGCGGGCTGCCGGATCGATCCGCCCGTATCCGATCCGAGCGCGAGCGGCGTCATGCCGGACGCCACGGCGACGGCCGATCCGCCGCTCGATCCGCCCGGCGCGCGGCCGGTGTCCCAGGGATTGCGCGACGGCCCGAACGCGGAATTCTCGGTGGACGATCCCATCGCGAACTCGTCGCAGATGGTCTTGCCGACGATGACCGCGCCGGCGCGCTCGAGCTTGTCGACCACGGTCGCATTGAATGGCGACACGTAGTTCTCGAGGATGCGCGAACCGGCGGTCGTCATCGCGCCGGTGACGGCGATGTTGTCCTTCAGCGCGATCGGGATCCCGTGTAGCGGCCCGACGATCGCGCCGGCCGCGTCGAGCGCACGGGCCCGAGCGAGTGCGCGGTCGCCGTCCACGGAGTGGAAGGCGTGCAGCCGTCCGTTCGCGCGCTCGATCCGATCGAGCGCGAACCGGCACGCGTCTTCCGCCGACATCTGGCGGGACACGATGGCGTCGCGCAGCGCACGCGCCGTGTCGAACGGTCCGACCATCGGTTCAGAGCACCTTGGGAACTTTGAAGAGCCCCGCGCGCGGGGACGCGCCGGGCGCGCCCTGCAGCAGCGTGTCGCGATCGAGCGACGGCACGAGCTCGTCGGCACGCCAGACCGGACCTGCCGATAACGGGTGAGAGGTCGGCTCGACGCCCGTCGTGTCGAGCGCGCGCAGTTCGTCGACGTAGTTGAGGATGTCGCCCAGCTGCCTGGCGAACAAATCGACTTCGTCCGTCGTCAGCTCAATACGAGCCAGCGTGGCGATCCGCCGCGCATCATCCGGGCCGAGCGTCAGGGCCATAAGAAACAGGATGCTAGCATGGGAGTTGTGAGCGTCCGCGGATGAACGTGTACCTCGTGCCAGCCGCCGCAGGACGTCATGAGCTGTACTGCGAAGTGACGTCGGGTACCTCGGAACACGAGGCCGGCACGGGCTCGTTCCGCGAGCGGCTCGTGAACGGTTTCAATCGCATGGTCGCGGAAGGCGAGGCCGCGATCCACGGCGACGAGCCCGACGCGCCGGCGCGCGGACGCATCCGCAAGTTCATCACGCGTCGAGTCGCCGAGGCCGTCGCGGAGCAGCGGCTGCTGTGGCACCTGCGGCACGAAACCGAGGTGCGGCTCTTTCATCCGGACGACATCTCACCGTCGAACGCGGTCGCCACGGCCAAGGCACTCGTCGGCGCTGACTACGCGAAGCATCGCCGCTGGTCGATCATCGACGGTCTGATCGCGGCCGTGACGGGCCCGCTGTTCTTCTTCGTGCCGGGCCCGAACGTCGTGTCCTGGTACTTCGCCTTCCGCGCGATCGGCCACTTCTTCGCGATGCGTGGTGCAAGCCAGGGACTCTCGGGCGCCGACGTGGACGACCGAACCGTCCGCCGAGCTCACCGCGCTTCGCGCGGCGCTGATGCTCGATCACGACACGCGATCGCGCCGGATTGACGAGATTGCCGCCGCGCTCGGTCTCGATCGTCTCGCGTGGTTTGTCGCAAAAATTGCGTAAGGGCTCGGTCACCAGGAAGGCATGAAGGTCAACAACGTGGCTTTGGTCTTGATCGCGTCGAGGCGGGCAATCGAGCGCGTCGACTTCATGGCTTCATGGTGAGCCACGAACGTTCGACAGTTTCTTTTCCAACGCCGCCAGCCGCTGCTCGAGATCGGACACGGCTTTGCGCAGTTCCGGCAGCTTCCGGACGAGGACCGTGGACTCGCGCCAGTCGCGCACGTCGCCGGCGGGGATGCCGGCGATGTGCTGACCGTCGTCGATATCCTTCGTCACGGCAGATTTCGCGCTGACCTGCACGCGCTTGCCGAGGCGGAGGTGGCCCGCCGCGCCCGACTGTCCCGCCATCACCACGGCATCGTCGAGCACCGTGCTGCCGGAGATGCCGACCTGCGCGGCGAGCAGCACGTTGCGGCCGATCTTGACGCCGTGCGCGACCTGCACGAGGTTGTCGATCTTGGTGCCGCGGCCGATCCGTGTTTCGCCGACCGCCGGACGATCCACCGCCGACTGCGCGCCGATCTCCACGTCGTCTTCGATCACCACGCGGCCGACCTGCGGGATCTTGAGGTGCGATCCGTCTTCGCGCTCGGCAAACCCGAAACCGTCGCTGCCGATGACCGCCGCGTCCTGAATCGTGACGCGGTTGCCGATGAGCACGCCGTCACGAATCGACACTTGCGCGTGGATCGTGCAGTCCTCGCCGATGACCGAGCCGGCGCCGACGACCACGTGGGGATGGATGACCGTGCGCGCGCCAACGCGGACGCGCGGCCCAATCGCGACAAACGCGCCGATGCTGGCGCCTGCCGCGATCTCGGCGGACGGATCGATGGAGGCCAGCGAGCTGATACCGGGCGCCGGACGGTTGGGCGGGGTGAGAATCGCGACCGCCTCGGCCATGGCCACGTACGGACGCCGGGCGCGCAGGACCGCGCACGGAGCGACGGGCATCGATTCATCCGGTGATGGTCGACGATGCCGCCAGGATGACGGCGGACGCGCGCGTGCCGGCCAGCCGGCTCGCGTATTTGGTGTTGGTGAGGAAGGTGACGTCGCCGGGTCCGGCGTCGTCGACGGCGGCCACGCGTTTCACCTCGATCGTGCCGTCGCCCTCGAGTTGACAGCCCAGTCGAGTCGCAAGCTCCGCGAGCGTCACAGCGGCGGAGTATATGACCTCGGACCCCCATGACATAATCGCGGGGATGAAGCGCAGGCTCCTGGCACCCGTGCTGGCGGTGCTCGCTGGCGTGGTGACGCTGGCCGGCGCGCAGTCGGCCACGCCGGTTCCGCGCCCGGCCAAGTTCGACTACACGATGACCACGCTGCCGAACGGGCTGCAGGTCATCTTCCTCGAAGATCACTCCACGCCGATCGTGCACCTCGCGATGTGGTACCACGTCGGCTCGAAGGACGAGCCGGTCGGTCGCACGGGATTCGCCCACTTGTTCGAGCACCTGATGTTCAAGGGCTCGCGCAACGTCCGTCCAGATGCGCATCCGTCGTTGATCACGAGCATCGGTGGCGAGTCGAATGCCGAGACCGACGAAGACACCACGGTGTACTGGGAGACCGTGCCTGCGCACTATCTGCCGCTCGCGCTCTGGCTCGAGGCCGACCGCATGGCCTCGCTCGAGGTGAGCGAAGAGAAGCTGAAGACCGAGATCGAGGTGGTCAAGGAAGAGCGGCGGATGAAGGTCGAGAACCAGCCATTCGGCCAGCTCTCGGAAATCATCTTCGACCGCGCGTTCACGACCCACCCGTACAAGCACCCGACGATTGGCAGCCTCCGCGATCTCGAGGCGGCGTCGATCGGCCAGGTGCGCGAGTTCCACTCGACCTACTACGTGCCGAACAACGCGACGGCCGTGATCGTCGGCGACTTCGAGACGAAACAGGCGCAGCAGTTGGTGGAGAAGTACCTGGGACGCGTGCCGAAAGGGAAGCCCGTGCCGCGAAACATCCCGGAGGAGCCGCCGCACACGATGGAGTCGCGCGCGACGCTGACGCAGCCGTGGCCGCTCCCGGTCGTGGTGGTGTCGCATCACATCACGCGTGACGGCCTCCCGACGCCTATCCGCTGCACATCCTGGCGAAGATCCTGTCGGACGGCGACAGCTCGCGCCTGCATCGCACGCTCGTGTATCAGAAGCAAATCGCGCTCGCCGCTTTTGGCGAAGCCAAGCTCATCGAGCACCCGAATCTCTTCTACGCTGTCGCGATCGTCCAACAGGGGCAGGACCCGGCCGTCGTGCAGCGCGCCCTGCAGGCCGAGATCGATCGGGTCAAGACCGATGGCGTCACCGCGCAGGAACTCGAACGGGCGAAGCGGCAGTTCGCGCGCGACTACATCATGAGCCGCGACACGGTCCGGCAGAAGGCCCTCCACCTCGGTCATGCCGCGGTGATTCACGACGACATCACGACGGCCGATCACGAGTTCGACCTGTTTCAGAACGTGACGCTGGCGGATGTCCAGCGCGTCGCGCAAACGTACTTCACGCCCGAGTCGCGGATGCTGCTCACCGTGATGCCCGGGACGGTGGTTGATCCGGGGGGATCGCGGCGATGAACGCGCTGTGGCTTCGCGCGGTCATGGCCGTCGCGCTGCTGGTCGGACTTCGATCCGGCGTCGCTGGATTCCAGGACTGGCCGCGTGAACAGCCGCCGCCACCGCTGACGGCGCGGCACGTCGCCTTTCCACCGTACGAGCTGCGCACGTTGTCGAACGGCCTGCAGGTGCTCGTCGTGGAGCACCACGAGCAGCCGTCGGTCGTCTTTCGCCTGCTCGTGCGCGCGGGCGCCGTGCAGGAACCGGCCGACCGTCCGGGCGTGGCGAGTTTCGTCGCCACGTTGCTCAATCAGGGAACGACGACGAAGTCGGCCGAAGACGTGGCGACCTTGATCGATTCGGCGGGCGGGTTCCTCGGCGTGGCCGCCGGCAACGAGCTCAGCTGGGTCCAGGGTGCCGTCATCAAGGATCGTACGGACGAAGCGTTGGGTCTGGTTGCCGACATGGTGCAGAACCCGGCGTTCTCACCGGCGGAGATCGCGCTGCAGAAGCGGCAGGCGCTCTCGTCCCTGCAGGTCGCGAACGACGATCCCGACTACATCGCCAGCGTCGTCTTCGATCGACTGGTGTTCGGGCGACATCCATACGGCCGTCCCGGACAAGGCACGGTCGAGTCAATCGAGCGAATCACGCGTGAGGATCTTGCGGCATTTCACCGGCAGTGGTTCGCCCCGAACAACTCGCTGCTCGCGATCGTCGGCGATCTGCCACCAACCGAGGCGTTTGCCGCGGCGGAGCGTGCGTTCGGCAAGTGGGCGCGTCGCGATGCGCCGGCCGTGGCGTCCGTCGAGCCGCCCGCGCCCGCACGGCGAGTCGTCGTCATTGACCGGCCGGGCTCGGCGCAAACCGAGATTCGCGTCGGCCACCTCGCCTTTCCACGCGTGCATCCCGACTACGTCACGTTCGACATGGCCATCCGCATCCTCGGGGGCGAGGGCGCCAACAGACTCTTCGGCGTGCTGCGTTCGGAGCGTGGGCTCACCTACGGCGCATCGGCGGAATTCAACGCGTACAAGAACAGTGGGGTTGTCGTCGCGGAGACCGACACGCGCACGTCCGGAACGGGCGAGTCCCTCAGGTTGATGGTGGACGAGTTCGCTCGTCTGCAGCGCGAGCCCGTGCACCCGGCGGAGCTTCAGGGCGCCCAGGACTTTTTCGCCGGACATTTTCCGCTCTCCATCGAGACGCCCTCCGCGATTGCGGAGCAGGTCCTGACCCGCCTCTTCTATGGACAGGATCTGGCCGAGATCAACACGTACGTGGACCGCGTGACCGCCGTGACCCCGGCCGACATTCAACGCGTCGCGCGGCAGTGGCTCAAGCCGGATCAGCTCACGGTCGTGCTCGTTGGCGACGCGTCAGCGTTCGCAAGCCAGCTCAAAGCCGTAGGGTTCGGAACCTTCGAACGCATCCCCCTCGCGGAGCTCGACCTGGACTCTCCGACGTTCCGCCGCCAGCCCGGCGCCGCGGGTCGCGCGCCTGACGGCCGCGACTGACGGCGGCGCGGCGTGTGACTGACCTGCCTCCGGAAGCTGAACGGCGCGACGGCCGCCGCATCATGGTCTCGTGCGGTGAGGCCTCAGGCGACCTCTACGCCGAGGGACTCGTCGAGGCCCTCCGCTCAATCGAGCCTGGCATCGAGGTCTTTGGCTTTGGCGGACCGCGTCTCGGCGCGGCCGGCGCCGATCTTGTCGGCACCTACGAGGGCGTGTCGGTTACGGGCCTGGTCGAAGTGGCGGCGGTGCTGAGACGGGCGTGGGACATGCTGCGCCGCCTTCGCGACGCGGCCGCGACAAGGCGCCCCGACGTCTTCGTCGCGATCGATTTCCCAGACTTCAACCTCCGGCTTCTGCCGGCGATTCACGCGCTCGGCATTCCGATCGTGTACTACGTCAGCCCGCAACTCTGGGCGTGGCGCCCCGGCCGCATCGAGACGCTCAAACGGTTCGTCACCCGGATGGCCGTGATCTTTCCGTTCGAGCGGGATGTGTATGAGCGCGCCGGCGTGCCCGTGGAGTTCGTCGGCCACCCGCTCATCGAGCGCGCCGTGCCGACGACACCTCGCGCCGAGTGGCTGTCCGGCGCCGGACTGTCACCCGACCGGCCAGTCGTGGCCCTGCTGCCAGGCAGCCGGCCGAACGAAGTCCGGCGCATTCTGCCCGTGTTGTGTGCCGCCGTCCCGGTGATCGCCGCCAGCGTGCCGGGCGTCCAGTTCGTCGTCGCGCGCGCGCCGCACCTCGACGACGATTTGTTTTCGCGCGTCGAGGAATTGCGGCGTGCGGCCATTCCGATGGCGATGGTCGAAGGCGCCGCCGATGACGTTCTGTCGGCCGCCGACGTCGTCGTCACCGCGTCGGGCACGGCGACCGTGCAAACGGCGCTGCACGGTCGGCCCATGGTCATCGTCTACGGTTTGTCGGCGCTCACCTACGCGATTGGACGGCAGTTCGTCCGTGTCCCGGCTTACGGCATGCCCAACCTGATCGCGGGCCGGCAGATTGTGCCTGAGCTCATTCAGCAGAACTTCACGCCGGAGAACGTCGCCCGTGAGACGGTGAGCTTGTTGACGGATTCGGCGAGAGCCGATCGCGTTCGTGCGGATCTCGCGGACGTGCGACGTGCGCTTGGCGAGCCCGGCGCATCGATGCGCGTTGCGCGGTCTGTGCTCGACGTCGTCCGACGGACCGAACGGAACCGCCGGCCCGCGGAGGCGCGATAGACTGACAGCCATGCGGTGCGCCGTGCGCGCCAAAAGGACCTCGGAGGTCTTTTCCGCTCGAGCTGGACGGAAGAGAGCTCCGAGGTCTTTTTCGTCTTGGGTCCTTGCGCTGGTCACCGTCTGCGGGGCGACGCTCCTCGCGACCGTGACCGATCCGCTCACTCTTCGCCAGCTCGCCGCGGACGCGACATTGATCGTTCGCGGATCCGTCACCGATGTGCGTGCGTTTTCGGTCCCAGGCCGAGGCATTGAATCGGTTGCGACGGTCGCGGTCGAGCGCGTGATCAAAGGTGACTCCGAGCCGTTCATTGCCGTTCGGGTGCCGGGCGGCGTCGTCGGCCGCTACCGGCAGATCACGATCGGCGCGCCGGCGCTGCGCATCAACCACCAGGCGGTGTTTTTCCTGAAGCGCGGCGCCGACAACGGGTGGCGCCCGGTGGGGATGTCTGCGGGTGTGGTGCACGTGCGCACAGAGCCCGCCACTGGCCGGCGGCTCGTTGCTCCGGTCATTGTCCAGGGCTACACCGCGCCGGCCGGGACTGTGGTGCGAGGAGACGATCGCCGGCGTAGTCTCTCGGTCGACGAATTCGAAGCCCTGGTCGCGGTCGTCATGGCAGACCCTGCCCTCACGTGGACGGGTGCTCCGTGAAGAGGCTCGCGGCGTTGCTCCTCGCGCTCATCGGCGTCCTCCTCCTCACGCCGAACCTCAACGCCTACCTGAAAATCGGGTTCGACGTCGGCGGCACTGTCGTCGGAATCCGATGGCCCAACGGCGTGCGGTACTTCGTGACCAACCGCGACGTCCCTGGTGTCCCGGCGGCGGAGTTACGCGGCGCCATCGAGCGCGCATTCTCGACCTGGACGAATGCTGGATCGTCGGCCGTCGTCTCCGAGTTCGTTGGATTTGTCAACGTCGAGCCTGGCGTCGACGACGGGGTGTCGGCGATCGGTTTCGTCCCGCTGGACGAGGACACCGTGCTCGGCGAGACGTCGTTCCTCATCGACGAGATGACGGGCGAGATCGTCGAGTCCGACATCGTGCTCAACTCGAGCTTCGCGTGGTCGGTCGCCGCCGGCGGTGAGACGGGCCGCCACGACGTCGAGTCGATCGTGTTGCACGAGGTCGGGCACATGCTCGGCCTGGGCCACTCCGCGCTTGGTGAGACCGAACTCCTCGACACGGATCGGCGGCGGCTGATCGGGAAGGGCGCGGTCATGTTTCCGATTGCGTTCCCCGCTGGCAACATCGCGGATCGCGTGCTCGCGACCGACGACGTTGCCGGTGTCTCCGATATCTATCCGACGCCTAGCGTCAACCGCGAGACCGGGCTCGGTGGTCGGCCGTGTGCGTTCGGGTGGTCGCGGCGTGTATCGGCGCTCACGTCGTCGGGTACAACATCAGCACCGGTACGATGAATGCGACGTTCTCGCTGTCCGTCGAAGGTGACTTCGTCTTGTCGGGACTCGAACCTGGCGTGTACGTCATTCGTGTCGAGCCGCTCGACGACGCGTCCATCGACAGTTTTTTCGACACCGACGCGGCAGTCGACGCTGACTTTCGCGCCGTGTTCTCGCCCCAGTTGGCGGTCGTGCCGGCAGGCGGGCGGGGCAGCGACATCGACATCGAGGTCCAGCCGAAGTGAAGGCACCGGTGCTGGCGGTGTGCGTCTGTCTCGGACTTGCCGCGCCAGCCGCGGCACAAACCGGTCTACGCGGGTACGAGCTCTCAATCGGTGCAGTCGCAATGGGCGCGATGCCGTTCGGCGAGAGTGACGCGACGTTCTCGCGGCCGAGCGGAAGTCCGCTGCTCGTGTTCAACAGCGACATCAGTCTCGGGCTGGGACCTGGCGCTGAGGTCCACTTCGGGCGGGCGGTCGGGTCGCGGCTGGCGTTCGAAGCCACCGGCACATGGACCTTCACGACGATACGCGCGAAGGTTTCCACGGACATCGATGGCGCGCCGGGCGCGACATTGACCGAGGATCTGTCGCGCGTCTCGGTCGAGGGGTCGGCCCTCTGGCGGCTGGCCGGTGATATGCGACGGGCGTTCTATGTGCGCGGCGGCGCGGGCTGGATGCGTGAGCTTGCGGCCGGCGCCACGCTGGCCGAGACCGGCGTGATCGGCAACGTCGGCGTCGCCATGAAATACTGGTGGGGCGCTTCATCTTCCGGCCAGCGTCGCCGGCTGGGCCTGCGGCTGGACGGGCGCGCCGTCCTGCGATCGGGCGGCGTCGACCTCGGCGTGAGCGGCGTTCGACTGGCCCCCGCCGCGTCAGCGGATCTGATGATCGGCTTCTGATTCCTAACCATGTCACTCAATTCATTCGGCACCCGTTCCTCCCTCACGGTCGGATCAGACACGTTCGAGATCTACAGCCTGCCGGCGCTCGAGCGATCCGGCTACGGTGACCTGAATCGGCTTCCGTTCTCGCTGAAAATCCTGCTCGAGAACCTGCTCCGGCGCGAAGACCAGGCCTTTGTGCACGCCGACGACATTCGAGCGCTGGCTGGATGGCGGCCCGGCGGCACGACGGCGAAGGAAATGTCCTTCATGCCGGCGCGCGTGCTGCTCCAGGACTTCACCGGCGTGCCGTGCGTCGTTGACCTCGCGGCTATGCGTGATGGCATCGTTCGACTTGGCGGCGACCCGGAGCGCGTGAATCCGCTGCAGCCCGTCGAGCTCGTCATCGATCACTCGGTGCAAGTGGATCACTTCGGCCGCACGGATTCGCTCGCGCTCAACGCCGAGCTCGAATATCAGCGCAACCGTGAACGTTACGTGTTCCTGCGCTGGGGACAGAAGGCGTTCCGCAACTTCCGTGTCGTTCCGCCCGAGACGGGCATCGTCCATCAGGTCAACATCGAGTACCTCGCGCGCGTGGTGTGCCGCGACACGATCGCCGGGCGCCTTGTCGCGTATCCCGACACCGTGTTCGGAACGGACTCGCACACGACGATGGTGAACGGTCTTGGCGTCGTCGGATGGGGCGTGGGCGGAATCGAGGCGGAGGCGGCGATGCTCGGCCAGCCGAGCTCGATGCTCATCCCGCCGGTCGTCGGCTACAAGCTCTCGGGGAAAATGCCGGAAGGCACGACCGCGACCGATCTCGTGCTCACGATCACGGAAGCGTTGCGCAAGAAGGGCGTCGTCGGCGCCTTCGTCGAGTTCTACGGACCGGGCTTGGCGCACCTGACGATCGCGGACCGCGTGACGCTCGGCAACATGTGTCCGGAGTACGGCGCCACGGTCGCGATCTTCCCGATCGACGACATGACGCTCGAGTATCTGCGGTTCACCGGCCGCGACCCGGGTCAGGTGGCGCTCGTCGAGTCGTACGCCAAAGCGCAGGGCTTGTTCCGCACGAACGACACGCCGGACGCGAACTACACGGACACGCTGTCGCTCGACCTGGCCACGGTGGAGCCGAGCCTGGCTGGTCCACGACGGCCGCAGGATCGCGTGCCGCTCACGCGCGCGAAGTCGTCATTTTCGACCGCGCTGCCCGATCTCCAGAAGGGCATGAAAAAGCCGGCGCCGGCCGCCGGAGGCTCAGGCGGCGCGGCCGTGGCCGAGGCCGTGGAAACCACGCTCGAGCATGGTTCGGTGGTCATCGCGGCCATCACGAGCTGCACGAACACTTCCAATCCGAGCGTGATGATCGCCGCGGGGCTCGTGGCGCGCAAGGCGGTCGAACGTGGGCTTCGCAGCAAGCCGTGGGTCAAGACGAGTCTCGCGCCGGGATCGAAGGTCGTCACCGACTATCTCGCCAAGGCCGGCCTGCAGTCGTATCTCGATCAGCTCGGCTTCAACGTCGTGGGCTACGGATGCACGACCTGCATCGGCAACAGCGGGCCGCTGCCGGATGCCATCGCGGCCGAGGTGCGCGAGCATCAGCTCGTCGTGTGCTCGGTGCTCTCCGGCAACCGGAACTTCGAGGGCCGCATCCAGCAGGACGTCCGCGCGAACTACCTCGCATCGCCGCCGCTCGTGGTCGCGTACGCGCTCGCTGGCAGTCTGAACGTGGACGTGACGCGCGACGCGCTCGGGACAGATGCGCAAGGGACACCCCGTCTACCTCAAGGACATCTGGCCGACGCAACAGGAAATTCAGACGACGATGCTGTCTGCCGTGTCGGCGGAGATGTTCCGTCGCCAGTACGCCAGCGTGTTCGAAGGCGCCGAGCGCTGGCGCGAGCTGCCCGTGCCGACAGGCAACCAGTTCGCGTGGGATGACAAGTCGACCTACATCCGCAACCCGCCGTTTCTCGAGAACGTGACGCTCGCGCCCGAATCACCGACCGAAATCCGCGGCGCGCGCGTGCTCGCGCTGCTCGGCGACAGCATCACGACCGATCACATCTCGCCGGCGGGTGCCATCAAGGCGGACACGCCCGCCGGGCAGTACCTCATCGCGCAAGGGGTGTCACCGAAGGATTTCAACTCGTACGGCGCGCGGCGCGGCAACCACGAAGTGATGATGCGCGGCACCTTCGCCAACGTGCGTCTGCGCAACGCGCTCGCGCCCGGCACTGAAGGCGGCTGGACGTCGCATCTGCCCGACGGCAAGGTGATGTCGATCTACGACGCGTCGGTCGCCTACCGCCACGCTCACGTTCCGCTCCTGGTCATCGCCGGCAAGGAATACGGATCGGGGTCGTCGCGCGACTGGGCCGCGAAGGGCGCGATGCTGCTCGGCGTGAAGGCGGTCATCGCCGAGAGCTTCGAGCGCATCCACCGGAGCAATCTCGTCAACATGGGCGTCCTGCCCCTGCAGTTCCGCGCCGGGGAAACCGCGGCGTCTCTCGGACTGACCGGCCGTGAACTGTTCGACATGGTCGGGTCGGGCGCCGCGCTCACGCCGCGCGGCGGGCTCACCGTGCGGGCCACGCGCGATGACGGGAAGGCGGTCGAGTTCACCGTGGACGTGCGGGTCGATACGCCGGAAGAGCTCACGGCCTACCGGCACGGGGGCATTCTGCCGTACGTGCTGCGGCGGCTCGTCGGGCAGATCGCAGCTAGCCGCCGATTGCGGATCTGCGATCTGCGATTGAGAATTGCATGGATAGATTGAGGATTGCTGGATTGAGGATCTGCCGGTCTAGGGTTTCAATCCTCAATCGGTGATCGATCGATGGCCCGATGCAATCCTCAATCACCGATCGCAAATCCTCAATGAGCCTCTCCTCCGAATCCATCAAAGCGAAGGCTGCTGAGCTGGGATTCGACCTCTGCGGCGTCTCGGCGGCCGAGCGGCATCCTCGCCTGGCTCGGCTCGCTGACTGGATCGCCGACGGTCGAGCGGGGGACATGTCCTACCTGGCCCGTTCGCTCGACGAGCGACTGGATCCTCGTCACGTCCTCGCCACCGCGCAAAGCGTGGTGTCGGTTGCGTCGGTCTACAACTCGCCGCGGTCCGACGACACGGAGGAGAACGGGGCGGGTCGCGTCTCGGTGGCGCGTTACGCGCGCGGCGACGACTATCACGACGTGCTGCGCGCGACGCCTGCGTGACCTGGTGGCGTGGATGGCCGCGGAGGCCGGTCCGGGATTCGAAGCGTTCTCGTGCGTCGACAACGGACCGATTCAGGAGCGCGTGTTCGCCGAGCAGGCCGGGCTCGGCTGGATCGGCAAGAACACGTGCCTGATCAACCCGCAGCTCGGATCGTGGATGGTCCTGGGCGAGGTGCTCGTCAGCGAGCTGCTCGAGACCGATCGGCCGGGCGTCGATCAGTGTGGAACGTGCACGCGCTGTCTCGACGCATGCCCGACGGGCGCGCTCCCGGCCGCCTACACGCTCGACGCCACGCGCTGTCTGTCGTATCTCACGATCGAGCAGCGGGGCAGCGTGGAACCCGAGCTGCGGTCATCGATCCGCGACCAGATTTTCGGCTGCGATATCTGCCAGGACGTGTGTCCGTGGAACCGGCGCGCGGCCGTGAGCGCCGATCCGGCCTGGGCCGCGCGACCGATGCTCGGTGGGAGCCGCCTCGTGGACCTGTGCGCGCTTGACCGATGCGGAGTGGAGCCGGATGCTGAAGGGCAGCGCGCTCCGGCGCGCCGGACTGCACCGTATCCGTCGCTCACTCGCGTACGCCGCGGTCGCATCTGCCAGCCGTCGAACGCGAGCGCGCCCTCGACGCGCTCGCGGCCCAACCGTCCGCCCACGAGCCCCATGTGGCCGAGGCCATCGCCTGGGCAAGCGGGGGTCAAGACCTGACCCCATCCTGCTAATATCGGAGGAATGTCGCTCGCACCGACGCTGCTCTTGTCGATGCCGCAGCTGATCGATCCCAACTTCGCGCGGACGGTCATCCTGCTCTGCGAGCACGCGCCGACGGGGCCTTCGGCCTGATCGTCAACCGTCCGTCCGAAATCCCCGCGGCCGAGGCCGTCAAGCTCGAGCCGCGGCTCACGAACCCGAACGACCTGCCGCTTCTGCTCGGCGGCCCGGTCGAACCCGAGCGCGGCTGGATTCTGACCGCGGCACTCCCGGATGGCGTCGAGGCCCGCAGCATCGGCGCTGGCCTCTACCTCTCTGCGTCACCCGTGTTGCTTCGACGCGTGCTCAGCGCGCGCCCGATGCCGCGCCGCACGCAGGTCCTCGCCGGCTACGCGTGCTGGGGTCCCGGCCAGCTCGACGAAGAGCTGGCGCAGTCCGCCTGGCTCATCATGCCGGTTGAGCTCGATCTGATTTTCGAGATCCCCGCGCCCGCGGCGTGGGAGATGGCCATTCGCCGCCTCGGCGCCGATCCCCATCTGCTCCAGATGGGACATGGAGTGCACTGAGAGCAATGACAAGTTAGAAGCCAGAAGTTAGAAGTCAGAAGCAGTCACTGTGCCGCGCAGTCACTTCTGACTTCTGGCTTCTCACTTCTGACTTGTCACGTTTCACCGAAGCAGTTCCTCCAGCAGCGCCCGTGCCTGAGGGTCGCTGAACCGGCCGAGGGCCGAGACGGCGTCCTTGCGCACGACGACGCTCGGGTGTGTCTTGGCGAGCTGGATGAGCGCCGGCGCGGCGACGGGTTCGGGCAGCGAGCCGATCCCGGAAATGACCCGCCGTTTCACTTCGTCGTCCGGCTCCTTGTCGAGCATGGCCAGCGCCGTCGAGAGCGCGGGCTGGCCGGCGCGCCGGATGTAGCGCATCGCGGCTTCGCCGCGGACGCTCGCGTCGGCGTCCGTCCGCGCGATCTCGAGCAGCACGCTCGTCGCCTTCTCGTTCGGGCTCTGCGCGAGCGCGCCGACGAAGCTCCGGCGCAGGTCGCGGCCGCGTTCGTTCTTGATGAGCGCGACGACCCGGTCGAAGCCCTCGGCGCCGCGATGGGCCGCGAGACCCGAGGCGGCCTGGCGGCGCAAGGCGCCATCGGCGGTCGCCGTGCTGCTCAGCCGATCGAGCACGGGCAGGGCGGACGGCGTCCTGATGCAAGGCCATCGCGGAGACGGCAGCCTCAGCGAGTCGCCGGGTCGCGCCGACGTTCAGCGCGTCGGCGCGCGTCAGCCCGTCGAGGTACTTCACGCTCTCGGCCGGGGTGACGCCGGTCAACCAGTGGATGGTGGCGCCCCCGGCGTCCACCGGGCAGTCATCGCCGATCGATCGGAGGCGTTCGAGCCGGCCGTCAACGACTCGGGCCAGGACGACGAGCGATGTGCCGCCTTCCAGACGAACCGGACCGCTCGGCGGGGCGAACTGCAGTCGGCCGCGATCCGTCCGTGCGCTCGAGCGTCTCGCCGCGGACGAACGTGTTGCCGTCGCTCCACGTCGAGCACAGGTTGCGGTCGCCGGCCACCATCGGGACGCTCCAGGCGACCCAGACGGGAGAGGCACTCGTGCCGGCCGCCGCGATTTCGCGCGCGATGGCCGTCGCCGCGCGCGTTTCCACACGGCCGTTCTGGATGTTTGGACGCTGCCCTTCGACTGCGCTCAGGGCAAGCCCTTCGGCTGTGCTCGGCAGGAGCGCCAAGGTCGACGGCCGCCACGGCCAGAAGGATCATCAGGGTCTTACGCACCACGCACCTCCGTGCCTTCCTCAGAACCTTCGTACCAACCGTCGAACGCTCGAACCTTCGCACCTCCGAACCGTCCGCTTACTTGATCATTTCCATCAAGTAGTCCGCCGCGACCTTGTCGCGGCCGGCCATGTCGGAGATCGCCGAGACGATCTCGCGCTTCAGATCGAGGTTCGTCTCCTTGCGCGCGATGGCGACGAGCGCGGTGGCGTTGTTCTGCGCGCGGAAGGCGCCGATGACGGAGCGCTTTGCCTCGCGTTCCTGTTCGCTGCTGTAGAGCTCGACGAGGAGCGTGCCGGTCGCTTCGGCGCTCTGGCTGCCGAGATTGCGGAGGGCGCGCAGGCGAACCTTCGGATCCTTCTCGGTCTTGACGATCTGCATGAGCTGTTCGGTCGCGCCCATGGACGCGAGGACGTTCACAATCTGGATTCGAAGCTCGGGATCCTGCTCGGTCTGGTAGATCGTCAAGAGCTCAGCCGGCGCCGCCAGGTTCTGCAGGCGGTTCAGCGCGCTGCGCTTGTTGTCGGCGACCTCGGTCCGGCTCTTGATGATCGCGACGAGTGCCGTCTTGTTCCCGGCATTCCCGTACGCCTCGATGACCGCGCGTCGAATCGTCGGTTCCTGCGAGCCCTCGTAGATCTCGCGCAGCTCGGCGTCGGTCGTCTGTCCATCGCGTCGTGAGACGAGATTCCGAATCGCCTCGACCTGCAGCTCGGGGCTGCCGCCGCCCTTGGCGTAGCGCAGCAGAATCTGGTGCGCACGCGGGTCCTTGCTGAGCGCCAGCACGAAGAGCGCCCGCCGCTTGTTGCCGAGCGTGTTCGCGCCGTTCAGCACGCCTTCGAGCAGCGGAATGGCCCGATCGGGATCGGTGTTCGCGATGCCGTTGATCGCGATGAGCTTGAGCTCGTCGTTGGCATCGAGCGTCTGCGGATCGACGCGCTGGCCGGCCAGGCGTCGGACGTCGGCCTCGAGCACCTTCGCTTCGCCGAGATACCGGCTCTGCGGGTAGTCGCGGCGCAGGGCGGCGATGGTGGCCAGCGCGTCATCGGTGCGGACGAGCCGGTTCTGCGAGAACGCTTTCCAATAGGTGGCCGCATCCGCGTTGGAACCCTTCAAGGCAATCACGCGATCGAACTGCAGGATCGCCCGGTCGTACTGACGGTTCTGCAGCGCGTTGAGCCCGTTGTTGTACATGCCGCGCTCGTCGCCGTCCCGTCCGCGGCCCACGATCACCGGCACCGGCATCGGCACCGACCGCGATTTGGCCCCTGAAACTCGAACGGCTCGAACCTGAAGTCGTTGCGGAAGTTCAGCAGGCTGACGTCGCTGTCGACGCTTGCCAACGCGCGGTCGACCGCGGCGCGCGCCTTGTCGGCGATCCGGGCCTGGACGTCGGCCGAGAACTTGAACTGCTTGTCCTGCAGCTCGAACTGCTTGTCTTGGAGCTCGAACAATTTATCGTTCAGCTTGAACAGGTCCTTGGAATCCGGCCACACCGGGAACGCCCAATCCGGCGGCACCGGCGGCGCCGACGGGAGTGGGTGCTACCGGCGGAACGGGGGCAACGACCGGCGACGGCGGTACCGGCGGGAGCGGCGCGACGGGCACCGCCTGAGCCCCGGCGATCGCGGGCAACAGGACGAATCCAACCAGAACCGTGATCACTCGCTTCATGTCTCTCTCATCGTCGCTTCATGGGAGGTAGCCTCACTCACTCGGAATAGGTCAAACGCGTCTGGCGGCCGCGAATGTCACTCGCGACCGCTCGGACTTTGAACAACAGGGCGTCGTCTTCAATACGAGCCCGCAGGAAATCGACATTGCGGCGGTCCACCGCGTCCGGCGCGGCCGCCACTTCCACGAGAACACCCTCGAGGTCTTCGAGCATGTTGGCGACTTGCAGGTCGCCGGTCTGGCGCGCGGTCTGCCGGTACAGGCGGCCCGACGCCACGAGCTCGTCGGCGGTCGTGCGCTGGAACGTCCACGCGTCCGGTTCGGCCGCGGCCGGCTGTCCGTTCATGACTTCGACGAGCAGGATCTCCGTCTGAGACAGATGCTCGGTGACCGCCGTCAGCAGCACGCGCTCCTCGCGTCCGGGCGCCGCGGCCTGCGTCGGCCATGCGTTCGGGACGGCCGGCGCCGGTGCCGTGTCGTCGCCAGCGTGATCCACGTCATGGTGCCGGCGATGACCGCGACGAGCGCCGCGGCCAGCGCGCCGACGACGGCAAACCGGCCGTGCAGCCAGCCCGTGCGACGCGGCGGCAGCTCACGGCTCACGCGCGCCCACATGACGCGCTCGAAGCCCTCGTCGGGCTCCGGCACGGGGACGGCCGTGACCGCGCCGAGGACTGCGCGTGAGCTCCTGCCACGCCGCCGCGCACGACGGGCAGTCCGCGAGGTGCGCTTCGGTCATCGACCGAATCTCGTTCGGCGCCTCGCCGTAGTAGTGGAGGATGAGTTCGTCCTCCGTTGGGTGCCAATTCACGTTCATGTTCTCCTGTTACGCCTGGGCGCGGCTCGCCACAACGGCTCGAGCGCCGCCCGCATCTTCCTGACCGCGCGAAACACCGCGTGCTTCGCCGCGTTCGTCTTGAGATCGAGCGCCTGACAGATCTCCTCGATCGTGCAGCCCTGGTAGTGCCGCATCAGGAACGCCGCACGCTCCTGCGCGCTCAACTCCAGGAGCGCGCGCTGGATCGAACCGTCGATCTCGGTCGCGAACACCAGGTCGTCTGCGGCCGGCGCTCTTCGTCTCGGGTGCGCGCCGCTCCAGGACGTCCAGGCTCTCCGGCCGGTCGCGATGCTGACGCGTGCGGGTGTAGTCCACCGCGCAGTTGAACGCGATCCGGTAGAGCCACGTCCCGAAGTTCGACCGGGCCTCGAACCGATCCATCTGCTTGTAGGCCCGCACGAAAGCTTCCTGCACCACGTCCTCCGCGTCCTCTGGCCGTCCGGTCATCCGGTAGGCCAGTCGATAGATGCTGCGGCTGTGCCGCTCGACGAGCAGGCGAAAGGCGTCCTCGTCGCCGCGGCGCGCTTTCGCGACCGCGGCCGCGTCGTCCGGATGCATCTGGGCAGTTAGACGAGATGGGCCGGAAGCGGTTAGGGCGGGGGCGTCAGCGGCCATCGGCCTCAAATCTGCATGCTATTCTGCGGCGGATGTTCCGGCGGCAGACGAGCGGGTCCGTGGTGTGCGCGTCCTGCGGCTACCTCGTCGGGGTCAATGACGAGAAGTGTTACCACTGCGGCCGCCGGAATCCTGGCCTCTGGGGCTTCGCCCCCGCCCTCCGCAACCTCGGGCACGACATGGGGTTCGTGCCCTTCGTCACCGGCACCTGCATCGTCCTGTACGCACTGGGCCTTGCTGGTGTCGGTCATGCGGGGCCATCAGATTGCCGGCCCCAGCCTCTTCGGCTTTCTCGCGCCCGCCGGACAGGTCCAGTTCCTGCTCGGCGCGTCCGGGGCCGGCCCCGTCTTCGGGCTCGGCCGCTGGTGGACGGTGCTGAGCGCCGGCTGGCTGCACGGCGGGCTGCTGCACATCCTGTTCAACGTGATGTGGATTCGACAGCTGGCACCCGCCGTCGGGCGAGCTGTACGGCCCCGGGCGCATGGTGATCATCTACACGATTGCCTCCGCCGTGGGTTTCACCGCCAGCTCGGTGATGGGCCTGTTCCCGATTCCGTTTTTCGGCGGCGGATAGCACCACGCTCGGCGCGTCAGCGGCGATCTTCGGACTGCTCGGCGCGCTCGTGTACTACGGCCGGCGAGGCGGGTCGAGCATGGTGGGCAGCCAGGCGTGGTCGATGGCCGTGTTCATGTTCATGTTCGGCCTGGTCATGCCGGGCGTCGACAACGCCGCTCACGCCGGTGGGTTTGCCGGCGGGTACCTGGCCGGCCGGCTCCTCGATCCGCTCAAGCCCGAACGCATCGACCACATGATCGCGCGCCGTCGTGTGCCTCGGCTCTGTCGATGCTGTCCGTCGTGGCCTCGGTGGTGCACGGCCTGTTGCTGGATCGTGCTTCGCTAGATGCGCAAGCCTGTCGTGCTCGTCACCGGCGCCTCGGGCGAGATCGGCCACGGCCTGCTGCAGCGGCTGGCCGCCATTGGCGCGCGCGCCGTCGTGACGCTCGACGTCGTCCCACTCGATCCCGGCGTGCGCCGGTACGTGCAGCGCGAGGTGCCCGGATCGATTCTCGACCGGTCGCTCCTCGAACGAGTCCTGGCCGAGTACCGAGATCGATCAGATCTTTCATCTCGCGGCGCTTCTGTCGACGCGCGCGGAGTTCTCGCCGCCGAGCGCGCATGAGATCAACGTGGGCGGCACGCTCGGCCTCCTCGAGTTCGCGCAGAGGGAAGCCGAGTCGCACGGCCGTCCGGTGACATTTCTCTATCCCTCGTCTATCGCCGCCTACGGCTTGCCCGACGTCGAGACGAAGCGCAAGGCCGGCCGGGTCCGAGAGTCCGACTGGGCCGCGCCGACGACGATGTACGGGTGCAACAAGCTGTACTGCGAGCATCTCGGCCGGTACTACGCGCGGCACTACAAGCAGCTGTCGGTGGATCGGCCACGCGCCGGCGTGGACTTTCGATCGCTGCGATTTCCGGGCCTGATCTCGGCGGCGACGGTGCCGTCTGGCGGGACGTCGGACTACGCGCCGGAGATGTTCCACGCCGCGGCGCAAGGGCGTGCCGTACGCGTGCTTCGTCCGGCCCGACACCCGCATTCCGTTCATGGCCATGCCGGACGCCGTGGACGCGCTGATGGCGCTCGCGGACGCGCCGCGCGATCGGCTGACATTGACGGCCTACAACGTGCGCGCGTTCGCGCCGACGGCCGACGACGTCCGCCAGGAAGTGCTTCGCGCGTTTCCCAACGCGGCCGTGACGTTCCAGGTGGATCCGAAGCGCCAGGGCATCGTGGACTCGTGGCCGGAGGACACGGACGACAGCGCCGCGCGCCACGACTGGGGCTTCAATCCGGCGTACGACTTCGATCGGCGCCGTGCGGGACTATCTGATTCCGGGAATCGCGGAAAAGTACAGGATCGCCGAGTGATCGTGACCACGGATCACCATGAAGAACATGGAGACCATGAGGGATCCTTGCAAGAGCCCTCCGTGGTCTTCATGTCCTTCATGGTGATCTTCTTTTTGACTAGAATCACTGCATGCCGATGTTGACTGTTGTGGATGTCGGTTCGTTCGAAGTCCCCCTCAACAAGCGTCTGGTGCTCGCGCTCGAGGAGGATGCGGGCATCGATCAGTTGCATCGCTGCGGCGGGCGCGCGCGCTGCACGACGTGTCGCGTCGAGTTCGTCGCCGGTGAGCCGGCGTTGTTCACCAAGGCCGAGACGACCGCGCTGGCAGGTGAAGAGGCGACGGGTGTCCGTCTCTCGTGCCAGATTCTGTGCGAGCACGACATGACCGTTCGGGCGATCAGCCGTCTGGCGGGCAGCGGCAAGTCCGACGTCGGCCCGAAACCCCAGCCCTTCATCGAACCGCCGCCCGAATACTGACCGGCCCGCGACGGCGGCCAGTCGCATGATTCCTACGTCGCTGCTCGTCTCGGCTTATCGCGAGGGTATTTTTCCCATGGCCCTCGAGGACGGCGAGATCGGCTGGTTCTCGCCCGACCCGCGCGGCATCATTCCGCTCGACACCTTTCACGTGCCGCGCCGGCTGGCAGCGCGTCGTGCGCAGTGACGAGTGGACCGTGCGCGTGGACACGCGCTTCGAGGAGGTCATGCGCGCCTGCGCCGAGCGACCCGGCGAGGGCACGTGGATCAGCGACGAGATTCTCGAGAGCTACGTCGCGCTCCATCGACAGGGCGGCGCGCATTCGGTCGAGGTCTGGCGCGACGAGGCGCTCGTCGGCGGTCTTTACGGCGTGCACCTCGGCGGCGCGTTTTTTGGCGAGTCCATGTTCCACCGCGTCACGGACGCGTCGAAGGTCGCGCTCGTGGCGCTCGTCGAGCGGTTGCGCGCCCGGCGGGTTCGTCCTGCTCGACACGCAGTGGACGACGCCCCACCTCGAGCAGTTCGGCGCCGTTGAAATTCCGCGCGAAGGAGTACCTGCGCAGGTTGAAAGAGGCGCTCCGTGTCAGGGCCGAGTTCGGGCCTTGATTCTTGGGTCTCGGGCTTGAGGCACAATCAAGGCTTCGCGGGGCCCAAGCCCCAAGACTCGAGCCCCAAGTCGTCAGTGCTGGACCGAGTACGGCTCACTCAGCGTGAACGTCGCGATCTTGACGTCGAACGCCTCGCCCGACGCGGTCGTCATCTGGTAGGTGCCTTCCATCGTCCCGAACTGCGTGGTCAGCGGGCAGCCCGAGGTGTACGTGAAGGACTCGCCAGGGGCGATGAGCGGCTGCTGGCCGATGACGCCGGGCCCGCGGACTTCCTCTACTTCGCCGGCGCCATTCGTGATAATCCAGTGCCGCGACATCAGCTGCACGGGCTCGTCGCCCTCGTTCTTGATCGTGATGGTGTACAGGAAGAACCACTCATTGGCCTGCGGCCGCGAGCGGGCCGGGGCGTACTCGGACGAGACCGACACGCGAACCGTGCGGGTCACTGCCTCGGACGTGAACATGCCGACATCATGAACGATCGTCCGGACCAACGGCAACCGGTGCCGGCGGGTCTCTGTGGGTCGTGCCGCCATGCCCGGGAAGTCTTGAGCGTCCGAGGCAGCCGGTTCGTCCTATGCGAACGCTCCCAGACCGACCCGTGGTATCCGCGTTACCCCCGGCTGCCGGTCGTGGAATGTCGTGGCTACGAGTCGAAAGCGGTCGGGTAAGCTACTAGCCGTCGACCATGCAGGAACTGCTGATTCCGCTCGTTACCCTGACCTTCCTCGAGATCGTTCTCGGGGTGGACAACGTCATCTTCATCTCGATCCTGTCGGGCAAGCTCCCGAAGGAGCAGCAGAAGCGCGCCCGCCGGGTCGGTCTCATCGCGGCGATGGTGATGCGCATCGGGCTGCTCTGGTCGATTTTCTGGATTTCGAGGCTGACCGAGCCGTTGTTCACGGTCCCGATCCTCGGTCAGGACGTCTCCGGCCGTGACCTGATCCTGCTCGGCGGCGGTCTCTTCCTGCTCGCCAAGGCGACCTACGAAATTCACGACAAGCTGGAAGGGGGCCACGAGGGCGGGCCGCCCCGGGCCGCGGCCTCCTTCGCCAGCGTCATCGGCCAGGTGATGATCCTCGACATCGTGTTCTCGCTCGACTCGGTCATCACCGCCATCGGCATGGCCGACGACCAGCGCGTGATGATCGCGGCCGTCGTGCTGGCCGTGCTGGTCATGCTCGTGGCCGCCGAACCGATCAGCCGCGGTGGTCGAGACGCACCCGACCATCAAGATCCTCGCGCTGTCGTTCCTCTTGCTGATCGGCATGTCACTCATGGCCGACGGGCTCGGTCAGCACATCTCCAAGGGCTACATCTACTTCGCGATGGGTTTCTCGGTGTTCGTGGAAGCGATAAACATCCGTGTCAGGCGGAAGTACACGCCGGCTGTGCAGCTTCACTCGAAGTTCGAGAAGTAACGGTGCGACTTGTCACCGCCGTCGGCCTGGCCGTGCTGTCGGCGGTCGCGCTCAGCGGCCAGGCGGTCGTGCGAACGGAGCGGATTCTTGCCACGGCAAGCCGGACCTTCGTCGGCCTCGACGCGGTGGCCGACGACGTCGCGCGCGCCGACGTCGCCTTCCTGAACGATGAGACCGGCGCTCCCGAGACGCGCCGCGTCGAGATGTCGCTTCTGGAGGCGCTCGTCGGCCGGCGGCCCGACGTCATCGTGGCGTTCGACGTGGTCAAGCGGTCGGCCCAGGAGCCGCTCGAGCACTTCCAGATGGGACATCTGTCGGACCAGGAGTTCATCGCTGAATCCGGTCTGCCGGCTGCAGTCGCGACCGCCTATTTGCCACTCCTGAAGTTCGCCGCGGCCCGTGCCTGGCCGATCGTCGCGACGGGACCGGCCGAGACCGGCGGTGAGGATCAGATGAGCTCCGCGATTGTGCAGGCCGTCACCATCGGGGCTGCGGGCGGCAAGCGGCCACTGCTCGTCAGCCTTCATGCACGAGCAACTACTTCCGGCGTCAGCGACAAGGCGGCAGAACGCGTCCGTCAGCAGTTGCCCGGCCGTCGCGTGCTCGCGCTGAGAATCGTTGCCGTCGCCCATCGGAGCAGTGAGCCCGCCGGCCGCCGCGCCACCGAACATCGACTACGTCGTCTACACGCGACGCTAGGGGCAACGCAGCGTTCCCCGTTCCTGGTTCGTCGTTTGGTGACGGGACCGCTGAACGCTGAACGGGAACGGAACGTGGAACGGGGAACGGCGAACCGTAGCTACAACGCCACCCTGTGCCGGCCCGAGTGCAGGTAGTTCATGGTCTGCACCGTGACGAGCATCGTGAAGTCGAGCTTGGTGCGATCCTCCGGGTACATGAGGCGCAGACTGAGCTCGTCGCACCGCTCGATCATGTCCTCGAATCACGCGATCGATCGTGTATTGGTAGGAGCCGGTCCATTCGGCGACGAGCCGTCGGACGTCGCGGCGAATCCCGTGAATGAACCGCGAGGCCTTTCTGTTGCGCCGATGTTCCGGTGCGTTCGAGAACAACCGGCGGAGGTCGCGGTCGTAGAAGTTCGGGTGCTCCAGCCCGTAGTGCGCACGCTTCTTCGCGTAGTGCGCCCCCAGCGTCGTCCGCAGCCGCTCGATCGGTTCGACACGGCGTCGCGTGGCGACGACCGGCCGCTGCCCGGAGATCTCCTTCATCAGGCCTTCCATGTACTCGAGCTTCCGCAGCGCCGGCCAGCCGGCATAGCGTGCCCGCCAGTCACTGCCAGGCGTGAGCCAGACGGCGAACGTCTCCGCGAAGTCCTCGTCGGGGTGGCTCTGCGCGTACCAGGAATCGAGGTGCAGCACGAAGCTCTTCGAGTACGGCTTCGGCAGGTAGAAATCCGGATACTGGATCGACGGGCGTCCGAACACGCGAATTCTGCGACGCCGCTTCCGAAGCTCGTACGCGTTGTCGAACGCGTGGCCGGCTTCGTGGCGAAGGATCTGCATGCACCATTCGGGCGTGCCGCCTTCGACTTCCAGCATCTGCGCCTTCTCGAGCCGCATCAGCCGCGGGTGCGCCAGATAGAAGGGGATGGCGATGCCAGGCACGCCGTCGGGAGAGAACCACTCGGACGAGATCCACGCGTGAGGGCGGAACTGCAGGCCCCTGTCGGCAAGCTCGCGATAGAGGTCGGCCATGCGCTCCTCGAGCCAGCTGCCTTCGATGCGAAGACCGAGCTCCGAGAACCGGAGCTCGAGCAGCGCGTCGTCCGACAGCTCCGCGAGGTCCACGCGCGCGGGCGGCTGAGGCGTGTCAGCGACAGAAGGGTCGGCGGCCGGCGAGGTCATGGCGAAAACGCACGGCGTCCGAGCCCTATCGACGGCTCCTGACGCCCTCTGGATCATGGCACACCCGCTCCTCGGGCGACCAGCCCATCATCCGGTCGGTCGGCTTTCGGCAGACATCGCTCCGCACGTTGGCCCGGCCGAGCGTGTCAAGGCATTGACGGCCGGCCTCTCACGGGAGGTGAGTCCAGCCTGATGGCCGGAGATCCCAGTTCGTCGAGCGGGCCGATGGCGGCTCGAAGCGCATGCGGTCATCGGCGCGGGGGCGGAGCATTTTTGGGATACCTGATGGTCTGAACGTGGCGTTTCGGGACTGTGGCGGCAGCTGCAGCGACGAACGCGTCCTCATAGGAGTCGCTCTCGTTGGCACGCCGGTCGCAGGCGGGTTGCCTGGTTACCACGCATCCGCTCGTACGAGTCAGGTCGTCCATCGGCGTCCCTCTCCGTAGCCTCCCGATTGTCGATTTCCGCGACCGCCGTTCGATGTACCTACGGCGGCCGAACAGGCCGCCGAAGCCAGGGAGGCAATCGACGCATGAACGTCACATCGACCACACCCAGCCAGCTTTCCACGCTCCGCAGCGAGCCTGCGGGGCCGCCTGATTACCCCCGAGGACGCGGACTACGACCAGGCCAGGACGCTCTTCATGGGCGGCTTCGATCGGCGGCCGGCGGCGATCGTCCGGCCGGCTGATGCCGCGGACGTCGCGCGCGCGATCCTGTTCGCGCGCGACGGCGAATGTGCGCTGGCGATACGGAGCGGTGGGCACAGCGGCGCGGGCCACAGCAGCGTCGATGGGGGAATCGTCATCGACCTCCGCGACATGAAGGCCGCGGTGATCGACGCCGGCGCCGGCGACTGCGTGGGCCGAGAGCGGGCATGACGGCCGCGGAATATTCGACCGCCGTCGGCGCGTTTGGCCTGGCGACAGGTTTCGGAGACACGGGATCGGTCGGGATCGGTGGCATCACGTTGGCCGGCGGCATCGGGTACCTGACGCGCAAGTACGGCATGACGATCGACAGCGTGCTCGGCGCCGAGATCGTCACCGCAGGTGGCGACATCCTTCAGGTGGACGAAGAGTCGCATCCCGATTTGTTCTGGGCCATCCGCGGCGGCGGCGGGAATTTCGGGGTCGTGACGCGTTTTCGATACCGCCTTCATCCGGTGAGGCAGATTCTCGGCGGGCTGCTGATGGTTCCGGCGACTGCCGACGTCATCGTGCGTCTCATGGAGGCCGCCGACGCGGCGCCCGAGGCCCTGACGGCGATTGTCAACGTGATGCCGGCGCCGCCTCTGCCGTTCGTTCCCGCGGAGCACCACGGCGCCCTCGTGGCGATGATTCTCCTGTGCTACGCCGGTGATCCGGACGACGGCGCTCGCGTGGTCGCGCCGCTCAAGGCGGCCGCGACGCCGATCGTGGACATGATTCGGCCGATGGCCTATCCGGAGATCTTTCCGCCCGAGGACAGCTCGTACCATCCGACGGCCGTGGGACGGACGATGTTCGTCGATCGTATCGATCGTGCGTCCGCCGAGACGATCATGGAATTTCTCAGCCGTTCGGACGCGACCATGCGGGTCGCCCAGCTTCGAGCCCTCGGCGGCGCGATGGCCCGGGTGCCTTCGGACGCCACGGCGTTCGCCCATCGTCAGCAACGGGTGCTCGTGAACGTCGCGGCGTTCTACGACGGGTCGGACGATCGCCCGCGGCGCGACGCGTGGACCGCGGAGTTCGCCGCGGCTCTCGATCAAGGGCAGAAGGGCATGTACGTCGCGTTCGTGAATGACGACCGCGAGCCGCAGGTCCGCGCCGCCTACCCGGGTCGACGTGGGCACGCCTCGCGGCCGTCAAGGCGCGCTACGACCCGTCCAACGTCTTCCAGCTCAATCACAACATCCGGCCGGGAGGGGCGTAAGATTGCGCGTATGGACGCAATCGCCCCTCAACAACCCGTGGCCGCTGGCGTCAACGAGCAATCGCTGCGCACGTGGACGCATGTCATCTACATGCTCCACGCGTTCAGCCTGGCGACCGGCATTCTCGGCGCGGCGTCGGTTGTCGGCGCCTTTCTGACCGGCTGGCCGTCGATCATCGCGGTGATCCTGAACTACGTGAAGCGCAGCGATGTGCGCGGCACCTGGCTGGAGTCGCATTTCCGCTGGCAGATCCGGACCTTCTGGTTCGGCCTGCTGTGGGTCTCGCTGTGCGTGCTGTTCGTCATCTTCACGCTGGGCATCGGCATCCTCATCGTGTGGCTGCCGATCGCGGTCGTGACGATCTGGTTCATCTACCGGATCGCGCGTGGCTGGATGGCGCTCGAGCAGCAACCAGCCGATGAAGATCTAGGACGGCTTAGGTCTCAGGGCTTAAGGCTCACGGCGCATTCAAAGCCCCGAGCCCCAAGCCGAGCCCTGAGCCTTAAGCCTGCATCTTGCTATGCTGATCAGGATTGGCAGCACGCTTCGGTGGTCTCAATACACGCCGCGCTGAAGGCGGCAAACGGCTCCTCGCGTCCGGACAGCCCGGGTCTCACGGCGACGGCAAGCAGCACAAGATCCGCTGGTCCATGGCCTGGCAGGAGGCCCGCGCGCTCATCTGGGCGCGGCGTGGCCGGCTGTCCTTCGGCCTGGTCCTGATGCTCGTCAACCGGCTGGCCGGACTCGTGCCTGCCGGGCGCCTCCAAGTACCTGATCGACGAGGTCATCGGCAAGAGCCGCGTCGATCTGCTCACGAGCATCGCGTGGGCCGTGCGGTGCCGCGACGGTCGTCCAGGCGGTCACGTCCTTCGGCTTGTCGCAGATCCTCGGCGTCGCCGCGCAGAAGGCGATCACCGACATGCGGCGGCGCGTGGAAGAGCACGTCATGCGGCTGCCCGTGCGCTACTTCGACACGACGCAGACGGGCGTGCTGATCTCGCGCGTCATGAACGACGCGGAGGGCATTCGCAATCTCGTCGGCACCGGCCTCGTGCAGCTGACCGGCAGCGTCGTCACGGCCGTGCTCGCGCTCGTGGCGCTTCTGTACCTCAACTGGCACCTCACGCTCGTCACGATCGTCGTGCTGGCGCTGTTCGGCGGCGCGATGGGCTACGCGTTCCGGACGCTGCGCCCGCTCTTCCGCGAGCGCGGCAAGATCAGTGCCGAGCTCACCGGCCGGCTCAACCAGGCGCTCGGCGGCGTGCGCGTCGTGAAGACCTACACCGCCGAGCGGCGCGAAGACCTCGTCTTCACCAAGGGCGCGCACAATCTGTTCCGCAACATCGCGAAGTCGATGACGGGCGTGTCGGCGACGACCGCGTTTTCGAGCGTCGTCATCGGCGCCATCGGCATCGTGATGATCCTCGTCGGCGGCCGCGCGATCGTGGACGGCACGATGACGCTCGGCGATCTGTTCGCCTACATCTTCTTCACCGGCCTCATGGCCGCGCCGATCGTCCAGATCGCGTCGATCGGCACGCAGATCACCGAGGCGTTCGCCGGCCTCGATCGGATTCACGAGATTCTCAGACACGCCCGCGCGAGGATGCCGAGGACGCGTCGCGGGCCGTCGTGGACGACGTCGCCGGCGACATCGAGTTCGATCACGTGTGGTTCGAGTACAACCCGGGCGTGCCCGGTGCTGCAGCGACGTGTCGTTTCGCGCGCCGGCGGGCACGACGACCGCGCTCGTCGGCTCGTCCGGTTCGGGCAAGAGCACGCTGATCAGCCTGGTGATGGCGTTCAACCGGCCGACGCAGGGCACGATTCGCGTCGACGGCCGCGACCTCGCGAGCGCTGCGGCTGATCGACTACCGGCGGCATCTCGGCGTCGTGCTCCAGGACAACTTCCTGTTCGACGGCACGGTCGCCGAAAACATTCGCTACGGCACGCCGCACGCGACGCAGGCGGACGATCGAGCGGGTCAGCCGGATCGCGCACGCCGACGAGTTCATCGAGCGGTTCGAAAAGGGCTACGAGACGGTCGTCGGCGAGCGCGGCGTCCGGCTGTCCGGCGGCCAGCGCCAGCGGGTGGCCATCGCGCGCGCGATTCTGGCCGATCCGCGGATTCTGCTCCTCGACGAGGCGACGTCCAGCCTCGACAGCGAGAGCGAGGCCATGATCCAGGACGGCCTGCGGTCGCTGCGCCAGGGCCGCACGACGTTCGTCATCGCGCACCGGCTGTCCACGATTCGCAGCGCCGACCAGATTCTGGTGCTCGAGGGCGGCGAGATCGTCGAGCGGGGCACGCACGACGAGCTGCTCGCGCTCGGCGGCCGCTACCGGCAGCTCTACGACAAGCAGTACCAACTTCGAGCGCGACCGGTTCATCAATCCCGGGTGAAGACTTCACGCCGGAGCCGCCGGCGCCGGCGGTTCCTGTCGCGACGGAATACACCGCTGTAGGACTGTCTGTCAGCCATGTCGTCATTCATCTACACCATGAAGGGGCTCGGGAAGATCTATCCGCCCGACGCCGTCGTTTTCAAAGACATCTGGCTCTCGTTTCTCTACGGCGCCAAGATCGGCGTGCTCGGCGCGAACGGCGCCGGCAAGTCCACGCTGCTGAAGATCATGGCCGGCCTCGACCTCGACTATTCAGGGCGAGGCGACGCTGTCGGCCGGGTACACCGTCGGGTATCTGCCGCAGGAGCCCGTCGCTCGATCCGACGAAGACGGTGCTCGGCAACGTCGAGGAGGGCGTGGCCGCCACGCGCGCGCTCCTGACCCGCTTCGACGAGATCAACGCGCAGTTTGGCGAGGAGATGTCGCCCGAGGAGATGGACAAGGTCCTCGAGGAGCAGGCCACGCGTGCAGGACGCCATCGAGGCCGCCGGCGCCTGGGATCTCGACTCCAAGCTCGAGCACGCGATGGATGCGCTGCGGCTGCCGCCGGCCGAGGCCGTCTGTCGACGAATCTCTCGGGCGGCGAGCGTCGCCGCGTCGCGCTGTGCCGGCTGCTGCTGCAGTCGCCGGACCTGCTGCTGCTCGACGAGCCGACCAACCACCTCGACGCCGAATCGGTGGCCTGGCTCGAGCACTTTCTGCACGAGCTACGCCGGCTCGGTCGTCGCGATCACGCACGACCGGTACTTCCTCGACAACGTCGCCGGCTGGATTCTCGAGCTCGACCGCTCGCGGGCGTTTCCGTGGGAAGGCAACTACTCGTCCTGGCTGGACCAGAAGCAGAAGCGGCTGGCGGTCGAGGAAAAGCAGGAGACGAAACGCCAGCGGACGCTCTCGCGCGAGCTCGAGTGGATCCGGATGTCGCCGCGTGCGCGGCAGGCGAAGGGCAAGGCCCGCCTGAATGCGTACGAGCAGCTGCTCGCCGAGGACACGCAGGAGAAGGTGGATCGCGTCGAGATCTACATTCCGCCGGGCCCGCGGCTGGGCGACGTGGTCGTCGAGGCGCGAGGGCCTGCGCAAGGGCTACGGCGAGCAGTTGCTGATGGACGATCTCAACTTCACGCTGCCTCCCGGCGGCATCGTCGGCGTCATCGGGCCCAACGGCGCCGGAAAGACCACGCTCTTCCGAATGCTGGTCGGCCAGGAGACAGCCGGACGAGGGCACGCTCCGGCTCGGCGAGACCGTCCAGATCGGCTACGTCGATCAGTCCCGCGAAGCGCTGAGCGCGGGCAAGACCGTCTGGGAAGAGATTTCAGGCGGCGACGATGAGCTCGTGCTCGGCAAACGGAAGATCAACTCGCGCGCGTATGTGCTCGTGGTTCAACTTCAAGGGCCGCGACCAGCAGCGTGACGTCGGCAGCCTGTCGGGCGGCGAACGCAATCGGCTCCACCTGGCGAAGCTGCTGCAGCGGGGATGCAATCTCCTGCTGCTCGACGAGCCGACGAACGATCTCGACGTCGACACGCTGCGCGCGCTCGAGGAAGCGCTGCTCGATTTCGCCGGCTGCGCCGTCGTGATCTCGCACGACCGCTGGTTCCTCGACCGCATCGCCACGCACATCCTGGCGTTCGAGGGCGACAGCCACGTGGAATGGTTCGCCGGCAACTTCCAGGACTACGAGGCGGACAAGAAGCGCCGCCTCGGCGCGGCCGCCGACCAGCCGCACCGGATCAAGTACAGGAAGCTGACGCGCTAGCCATTTGCTATTTGTTATTGGTTATTTGTTATTGCATTGGTTATTGCTGATTGGTCATTGAGCGGGCGGCTCAGCCGCGGCTCATCGGCAGCCAGTAGCCAATTGCCAATAACCAATAGCCAATAGCCAATGCAATAACCAATAGCCAATAACCAATAAGAAATGTCCTGGACCTATCCGCCCGAACTGCTCGCGGGCCTCGCGCCGCTGGGTCTCGCCCCGACGGACCAGCACGCCTCCCGCGCTCGCGCGCGACGCGGTGGACGAGCTCTACAAATACGAGCTTCGGCGCTTGCGCGATCAGCTGCGAGGCGGCGACGTAGACCGGTCGGAGCTACCTCGCCCGCGTCATCGCGTTGCGCAAGAAGTACTGGGTGTTGACGCTGCCGCTCCCGGCCTGGGAAAAAATCTGCGCTAGCTCTTCGTCACCGACGTCGCCTTGATTGACCGGTTCGACTGCATGATGCCTTCGACGGTCGCCTTCGTGCCGGACTTGAAGGTGGTGCAGGCGGGTGAAAAGACCGTCGTGCCGTCTGTCGTCACAGCGTATCCATTGACCGAGAACGTCAGTGACGGGCACGTGCCTTTCACGCCGCCCATCGACCCCTCGATCTCGAACTCGCTGCCTGCGCGCATCGCCCTTGATCTGAATCTTCCGAGCGAGAATCGAGGAATCCGGCTGACGGGTGCCGACGACATGCAGTCGCATGCCGACGACCAGGTCGTCCAGATCCTGCGTGTCACCACGCCGCTGGACCCGCGTGGAGCGCGTCGGTGTGAACCGTCGTGTTTCCGACGAGGAGATCGAGCTCGTCCGACCCGCCAATCGTCGCCAGAATCCCCTCGATGGACGCCGACTCGTCCTGCTCTTCGTCGTCGTCTTCTTCGTCGCCTGGCAGGTTCGTGCTCTGGATCATGATCGTGACGGCCGCGAGCGAGCCCGTGACGGACTGGCCCTTCACGTGGACGCGGTAGCCGAGCGCCAGGTCGGCGAAATGTCGCCGTGTCACCGTGGAAGAAGAATCTGGTGTCTGGCGTGGTGGTGACCAACTGCCCCGCGACGACGAGTGCTCCGGCGGCCGTGGTCGGGCGGCAACGATTCGACGAGGCCCTCGAGCTGAACTTCCTTGCCGAAACTGCGTCGTTCTGACTCCAGCGCGACGGTCGAGCCGTCCGTGCTGACCGTGATGTCGATGTCCTCGGTGCCCTCGACGGGAGCGAGGCCAAGCTCGGAATCCATGCCGTTGCCGGTGAACCGGAGCGAGAGCGGTCCACTCGGTACGCCGGACAGCGAGAACTGGTTGCCGCTGACCGGCGCGCTGATGTCGGTGCCGGCGACCGAGACGGTAAGGCCCTGCGCCGACGGGTTGGCCGCGCGCACTGTACGCCTCGCGTGCTTCCGACCCTGTCCCGTGGAGAACGATCTGGCCGCGAGATGCTCGCGCCGGGTCCGGACGGGTCGACAGGCGAACCGCCGCCGCAGGCGGCGGCAATGATCAGAAATGGAATCGTGAAGCCGAGGGCTCGTCGCATGCGTCATCCTCATTATTGAAATTAGTAGACGAGAGAGACCCGGCAAGGACACGCAAACGGCGTTCCACTTCAGCCGCCCCGTTCGGGCTCCCATCGCATGCCGATGCTCAGGATTCGCTGCACGAGCGCTGGGTAGGGAAGGCCAGCTTTGGCCGCCGACTGGGCAAAATCCTCCTCACGCGCGATCTGGGGATTCGGGATTGGCCTCGAGCACGTGGACGCCGCCGGCGGCGTCGAGCCGGAGGTCGATGCGGCCGTAGCCGCTGAGCTGCAGGACCTTGTACGTCCGCTTCGAGATGTGCTGGATGCGCTCGGCCAGGCCCGGCGGCAGGTCCTTGGCTTCCGCCGTGTCGATGCCCATCTTCGTCTGATATTTCGCGCTCCACTTCACGCGCTCGGTCGCGATCCGGTGCTGGTCGTCGGGCATCTTCGCGAAGGTCATCTCCCAGACCGGCATCATCTGCACGCGCTGGTTCCCGAGGACGCCGCAATACAGCTCCCGTCCTTCGATGTACTGCTCGACGATCGCGTCGGTTGTGACCGAGTCGTGGATGAACTGCACGCGCTCGCGCAGCTTGGTTTCGTCTTCGACGACCGACGCCTGCGAGATCCCGATCGACGCTTCCTGCGTCAGCGACTTGACGATGAGCGGGAACGACCAGCCGCTTGGGGAGCCGCGGCTTGCGCCCGCGCGGCACCATCAGGAAATCCGGGCACTGGCAACCGGTGGTACTGGAGCAGCTGCTTGGACAGCGCCTTGTCGCGCGCGAGGAGCATGCCGCGCGGATTGCATCCCGAATACGGAAGCCGCAACAGCTCCAGGTAGCTGACGACGTTCTGGTCGAACGTCCCGACTTCGTGAAACGCCTCGAGCAGGTTGAACGCGATGTGCGGCTTGAACTCGTCGTTGGCCTGACGAATGCCGGCGAGGTCGTCCTTGACGCCGAGCACGTGGACGTCGTGCTCGAGGTCGTCGCGCAGCGTCTTCAGCACGTCGTACTCGGTCCGCCATTCCGCCGTCGCGAGGTCGTGACCCGTGACGTCATCGGGCGGCACCATGTAGTCGTGCATCAGCACGAGGACGCGAAGTTTTTTCATGGACGCGAAATGATACTGCGAGCGTGCGTGTCAGACCCTAATCATGAAGGCACGGAGATCTGTCCATGCGTGAGCTTCATGGCGGAAACGCTCTTGCGAGGAACGGATCGCGCGGCGGCACGAACCGTTCGCTCGTGGGCGAGTGCTCCGGCAGAACCTCCCGGAAGTACCACGCCATGCCGCGCTCACGGCGCCAGTCGCGCGGGTAGCCGAGCGAGACCTCGTCGTACCGCACGCCGTGCCGCCAGAGCGTCGTCCGCATGTGCAGGTGGCCGGTAATGACGGCCCTCGCGCGAAACCGGAGACCCCAATCTTCAGTCCGCGTGGTGCCCGACCACAGCGAGAACCGCGGCACGCGCGGCGGGCGCGCCAGGTCGTATCGAAGCGGCCAGTGGTTCACGAGAATCGTCCGTGCCGTCGGCGGGAGAGCTTCGAGTCGCGCCACGGTCGCGTCACAGCGTGCGTGGCACCAGGCCGCGATCGACGGCCACGGCGCCGGGCTCAGCATCTGCTCGTCTCCGGAACCGACGCCGGCCGCGCGAGCCCAGCGCACGGCCTCGCTTTCGATCACGTCGGGCGGTCGGAAGCTGTAGTCGAAGAGCAGGAACATCGGGACGATGAACGTGCCGGTGCCGTCGGGCCACTCCGCGTACTCGTCCTCCGGCGTCAGCACGCCATGGCTCCGGCAGATGGCAACGAGCTCGTCGTAGCGCGCCTGCCCGCGCGTGCGCCCGGGCTCGTCGAACGGGCTCCAGAGATCGTGATTGCCGGCCGTCCAGATCACGCGCGCGAAGCGGGGCACGAGCGCATCGAGCGCGAACGCCAGATGCTCCGGCCGCTCACCGACATCGCCGGCGACGATCAGCCAGTCGTCCGGGAAGGCGGGCAGTTCGAGCAGCGCGTCGCGGTTTTCGCGGTGACTGATGTGGATGTCGCTGGTCGCCAGCAGTCTCACGGCAGCAGGTCGTGAGGAAGCGGCGCGATCGAAAACGTGGGACGCACACCGGCCTGGGCGGTGACGGCGGCGGCGACGAAATGCGTCGGACTGGACGCGTCGAGGACGAACGCCCAGTCAGCGTCATCGTCGGCCGAGAGCGAGTTGAGCCGCTCCAGTCGAATCGCGTCGGCGCCGAGCGTAAAACTGAGATCGGACAGGTGAACGGCGATGCCCAGCCCGCGTGCCTTCAGGTACGCCTCTTTGAGCGTCCAGTACTTGAGGAACTGATCCTGCCAGGCGGACGGCCCGTGGCGTTCGATGTCTTCCACTTCGTACGGCGCGCAGTACCGGCGGACCATGCGCGCATCGACCGGAGGACGCAGCCGATGCTCCACGTCCACGCCGACGGTGCCGTCGCTCGAAATCGCGCACACGACGAGGCCCGCGCTGTGCGCGATGTTGAAGGAGACGCGCCCGGCCGCCGCCGGATCGGCAATCTCGGGCCGGCCGCGCGGTCCTTCGCGCCATTCCCAGTCGCGCGGACCCACGCCAAGCGCCCGTCCGACGAGCGACGCGGGCCATGACGCGGCCGAGAAGGAACATGTCGCGGTCAGCCTGGAATCGGTATCGCTCGTGGCGCAGGTGATCGGCGGGCGAGAGCCACGCCGAGCGCTCGGGCGCGCCGCGACGTCGTCTTCGAGAACGTCAGCGGTCGTCGCGTGCCAGACCGAGACGACGCTCATCGGATCCTGGGTCGTGCGTGCCCGGTGGGGTCGCCGACGCCCTGCCTCGGCCCCGAGCCCTGGTTGGGATCCGATGGGGATCCGGGAGGCGGCACGGTCGGGATCCGGTGCGGGCACCTGCCCGGGCGGCGGGTCGATGCGGTAGACGGCACCGCTGTAGTTGACGAGGTACAGCTCACCATTCGCATCGACGCCGAAGCTCGACGGCGACTGCGCGGCGGTACCGAGCTCGAGACGTGTGCTCCGACGGGGTCATCGGCCGCCGCCTCCTTGGTGACCGGATCGATCGTCAACCGCAGCGACCAGACGCGGCTCGTGACGAAGTCGGCAAAGAAATAGCGTCCGACGTACTGCGGATCCGAGGGCCCGCCCGCGATACACGAAACCGCCGGTCACGCTTCGTCCGTCGGAATGCGAGTATTCCCACATCGGATCGCGCAGGGGCTGCCGAGAATGCCGGCAGACTCGTCACGTTGTTGTGCGCGCCCTCGCGGATTCGCCAGCCGTAGTTGCGGCCGCCGGCGCCCGCGGGCTCGTAGTTGATCTCTTCCCAGCGATTCTGGCCGACGTCCGCGATGAGCATCGCTCCCGTCCCGCCGCGCGCCGGGTTGTCGAAACTCCAACGCCAGGGGTTGCGCAAGCCGAAGGACCAGATCTCCCACAACGCGTCCGAGCGGCCGTAATACGGATTGCTGGTTGGCACGCTGTAGCCCCTCGGAATCGTCGTCCGGCACCGACACGTCGAGTCGGAGCATCTTGCCGAGCAGCGAATGAGGATTCTGCGCGTGGTTCTGCGGGTCGTTTCCCGATCCGCCGTCCCCCATGCCGACATACAGAAACCCGTCCGGCCCAAAGGCCAGGTTGCCGCCGTTGTGATTGCTGAACGGATGCTGGACGAACCGCCGGCCGTCCGGCCAGACCAGATCGAATCGGCTGGCCGGGTCGGCGCGCAGCGGATCGGCGCCGGATCGTTTCAGGCGCGCGACCACGATATGGCCGTTGCGATCGGTGAAGCAGACGAAGAACCGGCCGCTCGTCGCATAGTCGGGGGCGAAGGCCAGTCCCAGCAGGCCGCGCTCGCCGCCGGAGGCGATCGCGCTTCTCAGATCGACGAAATCCGTGGACTGCAGGACGCCGCCTTTGATCACACGAACACGGCCCGCTTGCTCGAGCACCAACTGGACCGTCGAGTCGGTCGGATCCTGAACGAAGCCAAGCGGCAGCCGTGAGGCCGCTCACGACAGGCGTCGCCCGCAGTTGCGCGACCGCGGGCCTGACGGATCCCGCAAGAACGATCGCGGCGATCGAGAGGGCATAGACGGCAACGCGCATTGATGTCTCCACGCCGGGGAAAACCATCTTAATCTTGTTCTCGATATGTCGATTGCGTGTCTGTTTCCTGGCCAGGGCTCCCAGTCGAAGGGCATGGGCGCCGAGCTTTTCGATCGCTACCCGGACTGGACGAACGTCGCCGACGACGTGCTCGGCTATTCCATTCGCGAACTGTGTCTCGACGATCCGCGCGGCGAACTCGGTCAGACGGCGTTCACCCAACCGGCGCTCTTCGTGGTCAACGCGATGTCGTATCGCGCGCGGACCGACCAGGGCCTGACGCCGCCGGCGTTTGTCGCCGGCCACAGCCTCGGCGAATACAACGCGCTCGTCGCGGCCGGAGTGTTCGACTTCGCGAATGGTCTGCGCATGGTTCGCGAGCGCGGCGCGCTGATGGGGCAGATCAGCGGTGGCGGCATGATGGCCGTCATCGGCCTTCCGCCGGCGCAGATCGAAGCGGTGCTCAGCGAGAGCGATGCCGGGCGCCGGGTGGACGTCGCCAATTTCAACTCACCGGAACAGACGGTGCTCGCGGGCGTGCGTGAGGACCTCGTCGCGACTGAGCCGGCACTCAAGGCGGCGGGCGCCCGTGCGTGCATTGTCCTCAAAGTGAGCGCGGCGTTTCACTCGCGTTACATGCACGAGCCCATGCGGCGGTTCAAGGCCTTCCTTGCGAACTTCGAATTCGGGTCGCCCTCGATTCCTGTCGTGGCGAATCTCACTGGACTTCCATACGCGCCGGATCTCCTTCACGACACGCTCGCCGATCAGATCGGACACTCCGTGCGTTGGCTGGACTCGGTGCGCTTTCTTCTCGGCCAGGGCGTCACTGACTTCGAAGAGGTCGGGCCGGGCACGGTGCTCACGAAGCTCGTGGCGCAGATCCGGAAGAGCGCCGGACACTGAATGTAGAAATGCCCGTGGGCGCGTGTGGCGTTTTCACACCTCTCGGCGGGCCATTCCCGCAGCCGCCGTCGATGCGGTCGATCGCGTCTGGCACAGAGCGTGCTTTAGAGAGGGCAGTCGGGAGAAGTGTGCTACCCCGCCGCTTTTCCCGGAAGAAATTCAGGACGGCCGTTTTTCCTGCGTGACCGTCCGCATCTCGAGCCCAGGTGCCGCGGTTCCATCCCGAACGGCACTCTGGACGCGAGCCGACAGGAGCGCGGGCGCTGCCGCTCGGGAGGGGGCGTCGGTGACCCGCCTTCTGTCGTGTGTTTCCTTTGCACCCGAGGAGTCGCTCGCGGTCCAAGCCCGGCTCGCCTCCGCCGCTCGGCCGCCGCTTTCAGCCTGAAGGCGGTCGTTCCCGTGGCCGCCGCTATACTGGCGACGGTCCCGTGGATGTCCTGTTCTGGTTCTTCATCGCCTGCGTCGCCTACGCGTACGCAGGCTACCCGCTGTTGCTCGTCGCGGCGTCGCTCGTCGTTCCCGCGCGCAAGAGTTGCTCCTGTCTCAGTCGGCAGATCAGCCGCTCCGGGTGACGTTGGTCGTCGCCGGCCTACAACGAGGCGGCCGTGTCCTCGAAAGCCGGATTCAGAACCTGCGCTCGCTGCGGTTTCCCGCGGACCGGATCGATTTCCTGCTCGGATCGGATGGCTCGACGGACGGACCGCAGCCATCGCGGCATCGGTTCCCGACCCCCGTTTCCGCGTCGTCAACATGTCGCAGCGCGCCGGCAAGACAGCGCTGTTGAACACCATGGTCGTCGCTGTCCACGGCGGACGTCCTGGTGTTCACCGACGCGAACTCGGAGTTCGCCCCGGACGCGCTCCAGCACCTCGTGGCGCCCTTCGCCGATCCGACAATCGGATGCGTGATTGGCGCAGCTCGTGTACTTGAACCGTCGCGAGCCGGGCGTGCGTGCAGGTGAAGGTCTCTATTGGCGTTTCGAGAACGCGATCAAGGAGATGGAAAGCCGGTTCGGCGGCACGCTCGTGGCGACCGGCGCCATCTACGCATTGCGCCGTTCCATCTGGCAGCCTCTTCCGGCCGGCATTTCGGACGACTCCGTGACGCCCCTCCTGGCGCTCAAGGCCGGCTATCGCGTGGTCGTGGAGCCGAACGCCCGCGCGTTCGAGCGCGCCGCCAACGACTTGTCGGAAGAGTTTGGCCGTAAGGCGCGGATGGTGACGCGCCAGCTGGGCGCGCATCGGCACGTCGGCTATTTCCTCAAGCCGTTCCGCCCGATGCTGGCGTTCCGCCTGGCCAGTCACAAGCTCATGCGCTGGCTCGTGCCGTTCTTCCTGCTTGGCGCGCTCGTCACGAACCTCTTCCTGCTCGCTCAGCCGTTCTACCAGGCGACACTTGCGCTCGCCGGCCTCGGTGCGATCGCATTCCTCGCTGGCAAGGCCGCGCTCAAACGTTCGGTGCCGCTGCCGGCCCCGCTGCGCCTCTGGGTGTACTTCTGTACGGTAAATGCCGCGGCCTTCACGGGCGTGATCGATTTCCTGCGCGGACGCCATCGCGCCATGTGGGCCGTGAGTCCCAGTACCGAGATAGAACATGCGTCGTTCCTCGTTCCCCGTTCCACGTTCCCGTGTGAAGCTGGAGCTCGAACGCGGGAACGAACGTGGAACGTGGAACGAGGAACGGAACGGGGAACGGGGAACTGGGAACGTGGAACGATCCCGTGTTACTGTCTCTTTGCCTTTGGTGCCCATGTCGGGCATAACAGGGAAGTCCGGTGCAAGTCCGGCGCGGTTCCGCCACTGTGAGTGAGGGCGTGTCGCTTCGATAGACCACTCGGTCCCCAGAGACCGGGGAAGGTGAAGCGGCCGGAAAAAATCGGGAAATTCACCCGACCACTTTTTCCCCTTCCAAGCCAGGAGACCTACCCAAGGCGCATCGGCTGACTTTCTGCGGAGAACAGAAAGCATGCGCTGGCATCCGGGTCCCGTCACTCCCACGATTCCAACAGCACGCCTGTTGCCGCTGTCTGTCCGCCATTTTCAGGCGGGCGACGCGCAGAACTAGGCGCGTACCGCCCGTTCGACGACTCCGCTTCCGGGTCTCGAGGAGTGGAGCGTCCAGGAAGGGTGTGTCATGCGGGTGAGCAGACTGTTGATCGTGGTGTTGGTGGCGCTGATGTGGCGGCCGGTTGATGCGGCCGCGCAAACGGTGGACCTCGAAGGCCGTGTCGTGGACGCGCAGGGCGGCGGCGTCGGCGGCGCCATCGTCCGAATCACGCGTGCGACCGGCGGAAGCGTCGCGTTGGTCGCGGTGACCGCGGCCGATGGACGATTCCAAATCGCCGGCCTGCTGCCGGGTCGCGTGATCGTTCAAGTCGAGCGCGGCGGCTTCCGGCGGCTCGTGCAGCCGCTGACCGTTTCGGACGCTCGCCTCACCCTCACGTTCACGCTCGATCTGGAAGGCGTCGACGAGGCCGTCGTCGTCACCGCGGCCGGAATTCCGCAGGCGCTGCGCGAAACGTCGAAAGCGATGTCGACATTCGAGCAAGCGGACATGCGTGCGCGCCAGCAGGTGTCCGTGGCGGACGTCGTGCGGACCGCGCCCGGGCGTTCAGGTGCGCGACAACGGCGGTCCGGGCCAACTCGGCAGCATTCGCATCCGCGGACTTCGCCCGGAAGCGTCGGCTGTGCTCGTCGATGGATTTCGGTTGCGCGACGCCGCGTCCACGCAGGCGGACGCGACCGCGTTCTTCTCCAATCTGAACGTGATGGCGACCGACCGCGTCGAGGTTCTGCGTGGCTCGGGGTCGTCTCTCTACGGCACGAATGCCGTCGGCGGCGTCGTCAATCTCGTGACGCAGGCCGGCGGTGGTCCACTCGGCGGTGACGCGCAAATCGAGTACGGCTCGCTCGGTCAGACACGGGCGCGCGGGTCGGTGACCGGCAGCGCCATGAACCAGCGGCTGGCGTTCTCGGCGGGCGGCCTTGGATGGGAAACGACGGACGGCGTGGACGGCGACGACGCGGCGAGAAGCACGGGCGCTCACGGCGCGATGCGATTTCAAATCGACCCGGCCACGAACATCTGGGCCCGGTACATCGGATCGTCCGACCGCGTGCGGAGCAACGCCAGTCCGACGACGTTCGGGATTCCTGCGGAGAACATCCCGGATCAGACGATCGTCGATGCCATTGCGGTCGCGCCCGACCAGATGGAGCGATTCAACGACGGCCAGTCCGTCGACGTCGGCTCGGCGACGTTCTTCCCCGGGCAGAACGACCCGGACGCCGATCGCCGGTCGTCGTTCCAATCGATCGCGCTTCGCCTGGAGCGGCAACAGACGCCGTCGGTGCTGTGGCAGGCGAGCTACCAGCGGATGCACACGGCCCGGACCCATCGCAATGGTCCGCTTGGGCCGGGATTCCAGAGCGTGACCGAAAGTCTGAGCGAGTTCGCCGGCGATATCGACACGCTCCAGCTTCGAGGCACCGCCCAGCTGCGGTCGTGGGTCAGCGTGACCGGCGGGTACGAGTTCGAACGCGAGGCGTACTTCGAGCACATCGACGACAACGCGCCGCCGCCCGACCGATTGATCACTGAATCGGACGTGTCGCAGACGAGCCACACGGTCTTCGGTGCCCTGCAGGCCGCGTTCGACGATCGGCGCCTCCAGATCTCGGTGTCCGGCCGCGTGCAGGGCTTCCGTCTGGGCACGCCGGAGTTCTCCGCCGTCGGCACGGCGAACCCGTACGAAGGGCTCGACCTCGACGCGCCGGAGCATGCGTTGACAGGTGACGTGTCGGCCGCATATTTCATCACCGCGTCAGGCACGAAGGTTCGGGCGCATGCCGGCAACGCGTATCGCGCGCCGGCGCTGTACGAGCGGTTTGGCGGTGGATTCTTCGCCGATCCGGCCACGCGCGTCATCATTTTCTCGCCCTTCGGCGACCCTCGGCTCTCGCCGGATCGCTATCGGACCGTGGACGCCGGTGTCGATCAGTATTTCTGGGGTGACCGGGCGATCGCGTCCGCGACGGTGTTTGGCATCGATGCCCAGTCGCTGACCGAGTTCGATTTCAGCGGCGGCATCGATCCGGCCACGGACCCGTTCGGACGGTTCTTTGGCTACCTGAACGGGTCGGGCGGTTCCTCGAAGGGCATCGAGCTCTCCCTCGACGCGCGGCCCGCGCCCAGTCTGTCGATTCGCGCGTCGTACGCCCACACCGACTCGGAAACCGAGGAGGACCTGGCGGTCGAAGGCTTCTTCAAGTCACCCGGCGTGTTTGGAGACACCGCGGCGTTTGTCGTGACCCACGACTGGCGGAACACGATCAATACCGCCGTCGAGGTGTTTCACGCGTCGGCGAGCTACACGTCGCTCTTCGCCAACGGCCAGTCGCGCGCGTTCAGGTTCCCCGGATTCACGACGGTCGGTGTGACCTCGTCGTACCGAGTGACGCGTGGCGGGCCGGTGCCGGTCCGTGCGTACCTGCGGCTGGACAACCTGTTCGACGAGACCTACTACCTTGGCGGCTGGCGAGCGCCCGGCCGTACAGCGAGCGGTCGGGATCAGCCTCGGGTTCTAATACCGATGTGAAATTGTCTGCCGAGCGAGCGGCTCGTCTGCTTCTCGGATCGTTTTGGCCAGGCGCCGACATGGTTCGCGTCGGCGCCTGGCCGCGTCAATCTCATCGGCGAGCACACCGACTACTCCGATGGGTTCGTGCTGCCGATGGCGATTGAGGCCCGCACAGCTGTCGCCGCCCGGCCGCGGCTCGATCGCACGATCACGGTGTACAGCGCGGCCTTCGACGAGTCGATCGCGCTCGACCTTTCCGGTCCAATCGTTCCACGCCCGCGGCACTGGTCGAACTACGCGGCCGGTGTCATCGCCGGTATCCAGGCGATCGGTCGTCACCGTGCCGGGCCTCGACCTCGTCATCGAGTCGGACGTGCCGGTTGGCGCCGGGTTGTCGAGCAGCGCGGCGCTCGAAGTGGCGGTCGCCACGCTGGTTGAAGCGGCGTCCGGTCTGATGTGGGACGTGAGGGACAAAGCGCGACTCTGCCAGCGCGCCGAACACGAATTTGCCGGCGTGCCGACCGGCATCATGGACCAGCTCATCGCGGTCGTCGCCAAGCCGGGGCGCGCGGTGAAGATCGACTGTCGATCTCTCGACGCGACGTACGTGGACCTGACGGATCCCGCCATCGACCGTGATGATCGTCAACACGAACGTTCGCCACGATCTGGCCGACGGCGCCTACGCGAATCGGCGCGCGGCCTGCATCGAGGCGGCCCGCCGCCTTGGCGTGCCGGCGCTTCGCGACGCGACACATCGACGAAGTGCAGCAGCATGCAGGCGCGCTCGGCCCCGAGCTCTTCGCTCGCGCTCGTCACGTCGTGTCGGAGAACGCCCGCGTTCATGCGGCCGTCGACGCGGCTCGTCATCGCGACTGGGACCGTCTCGGCGCGCTGATGTACGACAGTCACAGGTCTTTGCGCGACGATTTCGCCGTGAGCTGTCTTGAGTTGGATGTGCTCGTCGAGATCAGTCAGGCGATCGGTCGAACCGGCGGCGTGTATGGTTGCCGTATGACCGGAGGCGGGTTCGGTGGGTCGGTGGTCTGCCTCGTACGGACAGACGCCGCGGTGGCGGTCGCAGAGACGATGGGGCGGGACTACGGCGGGCGGACCGGCCGGACTGCGACGGTCCTGACGTCGCGGCCTGGCGACGGGGCTTATACTGCGTCCATTCCCTGAAGGAGTCGTCGATGTCATTCGACCTTGATCGCCGTGAGTTTCTCGCGGGCACGACCGGGCTGGCGCTCGGGCGTGGCCTCCAGGCGCGTCCGTATACCTTCGAACCGACGGCGTCGGGGCGGGTCCTCAAGTCGGGCGACGGTCGCGTGGCATTCGAGTACCTGACGAGCAAGCCCGCTGGGTCGCTGCTCTCGGCCGAAAGCGCCTGTTGCTTCCATCCGGTCAACACGCCGTCAGGCGAGCGTGTGTCGGACCTGGCGCCGAAGGACCACACGACACACCGTGGGGTGTTTCTCGCCTGGCATGCCATGGAGTTCCGGACGCCGGAGCCGGTTCGCGCCGACTTCTGGGGCTGGGGACGGTACGCGCCCACGGCCGGCCGTGTGATCACGAACCGTGATCTGCGCCTCGTCTCGGCCGATGCGTCCTCGGCGGTCATCGAGATTCAGAACGACTGGTCGATCGAAGGCAAGCGCGTGCTGGTGGAGCGAACGACGGCGCGCTGGCGCGGCGCGAGCGACGCGAATCTGCTCGACGTCACCAGTCAGGTCACGCCCGACGTGGACATGACGATCGATCGGCAGGCGTTCGGCGGCTTCTGCGCCCGTGGCCGCAACGACGGTCCATCCGTGTTTTCAAACGCGCAGGGCGTCGTGGAACTCCCGAACTCGAACGCGGGCAACCCGGATCTCAACTGGCCGCAGGCCGATTGGTACGCGTACTCCGTGACACCGGCGGGCGGGAAGACGATCGGCTGGGCGGTGATGGACCATCCCTCCAACCCGGCGTCGTCCTGGCACGAGCCGCGCTCGGTGCATTTCCTTCAGCCGGCGATCATGGCGCAAGCGCCCGTGAACGTCGCGAAAGGCCAGTCGCTGACGCTCCGCTACCGCGTCGCGCTCTTCGATGGCGAGGTGCCGACGGCGTTGTTGAACAAACTGGCGGCGGAGTGCAGACGGTAAGAAACGCGGCCGCTCAGCCTTGAGGCCGCTAAGCCCTTCAAGCCCTACTGAGCTTTGCCCAGCTGCTCGATCACCGACCGAGTTCTCGCCGGCGCGAACCGCAGGATCCCCGCCTGGCCCGCGACCCCGCGTTCGAAGGCCGACATGCGCGCGGGCTCATTCTGAAGACCGGCTCGCACGACCGGTGCGAGCTCTGCCACCTGCGCCGCAAACCGCGCGGGCGCGAACAGCGTCGTGCTGAACTCCCGCATCCGCGCCAGATACGCCGTCCGGTATGCCGGCACGGTGTTCATCCGCTCGAGGAACTTCACGCCTCGCACCCAGGGGACGTGGATGTTCGACGTCTCATATGGGGCGAGCGACGTCCGAAGGAAGTTGCCGAACGAATGGTCCTGGTCCCACGGCATGAAGTACAGCTTGCGCGTCTGCGGGTGCAGGTAGACGTAGTAGTTCTGTCCGCGCTCGAGAATGCTGTCGGGGTTGCTCAGCCACACGACCACCGCCATGTAGCGGGCGAAGGCCTCGATGTCCACGTAGCTGCCGATGCGCGCGGCGAAGTCACGGTCGTCGCGCGCGAGACGAACTGGCAGAACTCGATGACCCGTTGCTTTTCGGCCTCCGTCAGGTCCGTCTTCGGGTCGTACGTCTGGTTGTACTTGGCCCAGGCCGCGCCGCGGTCCACGAACGGATTGCGCGTGGACGGCTTGAGGATCGCCCCGTCGCGCAGTTTGAGGCGCGCCTGAATAAAGTTCGTGTCCACGTTCTCGACGAGCGCGAACAGGCCGTGATCGCGCGCCGGCTGGTTTCCGACGGTCACCGACACCTTCACGTAGGCCGTCCGCGACGCGTGCACGCCGGCGTCGCGGTAGAGCCGGTAGGCCAGCGTCTCGTTCATGAGACCCGGGTCGGCAATCATGTTGTGGAAGTTCAACGTGGACAGGTCGAGGAGCTTCTGGCCTTTGACGTACTTGTTGAGATCGACCTTGAACGAGATCTTGCCGGCCTGCCGTCCGCTCAGATACGTGCCGTTGCCTTTGTACCGGACGGCGACGTCCCTGAACGTCCTGCCGGCAAACTCGAGATCGGCGTGGACGTACTCGAACTCGACGCCGTTCACGACACCCCAGCCGTTGCGATGGCCCTCGGCGCCCTGCAGCCAGTCGGCCGAGGACGAGGATCCGCGGCCCGCGCCGTTGATCGGCCGAATCGCGGCCCACTGCTCGGGCGTGAACCGGAGATGCGCCGTCCACACTGCGGTCGGCGAGAAGAGGGCGTCCTGCGTCGTCGGAACCCGCGCCGAGGGAGCCTGCGGCGGCGCGATGGGCTCCGCTGAGCCGGCGTCGTCTGGACCGTGACCGCCAGCAGCGCGCGCGGTCGATGACTGGCAATATCCGTCCGTGCATAGGGCTTTTGACGTCGAAGTTGTGAGCCGAGTTCGAAGCTTACATCTACAATCTTCGCCGGAGGTGCCGCGTGACCACAGGGCGTAGGGTGGCGGGAGCGCTTGTTGTCCTTTGGTGTCTCGTCGCGCCAGGCCTCGCGGCACAGGGTGGACCCGCGTCCTGGATCGCGAGCGAGCCGGTCCCGCTCTACAAGACCGGCCTCGGCACATTCACCCGTCCGATTTCGTCCCAGGTTCCTGGCACGCAGGCCTACTTCGACCAGGGCCTCCAGATGATGTTCTCCTTCGCCAAGCGGGAGGCCGTGCTGTCCTTCCGCGAGTCCTGGAAGCGCGATCCGGACTGCGCGATCTGCTACTGGGGCGAGGCGTGGGCATGGGGGTCGTACCTGAACGCACCGATGTCGCCGTCCGAGTCGCCCCACGCGTACGCGGCCGTTCAGAAGGCGATGTCGCTTCGTCAGCGCGCGACGCCGGTCGAGCGCGACCTCATCGAAGCGTTGTCCGTTCGCTACGTCGAGCATTTTGACGCGGCCAAGCGCGTCGAACAGGATCGTGCCTATCGGGACGCGATGGAGAAGGTTGCGGCGCGCTATCCCGACGACCTCGACATCCAGGTCTTCTACGCCGACGCGCTCTTCCTCCTCGAACCGCGGCGTGGCACTCGCGACTACACCACGCCGAGCGTCCAGCGGCTTCATCACGTGCTCGAGAGCGTGCTCAGCCGCGACGTCCACCATCCGGGCGCGTGCCACCTCTACGTGCACGCCACGGAGTCCACGGTCGTGCCCGGGCGTGCCGAAGCCTGTGCGGAGTTTCTTGGGCGGTCGATTCCAGGCGCGAGCCACATCAATCACATGCCGTCCCACACCTGGAATGAGGTCGGACGGTGGGGCGATTCGGTGCGCGCCAACATCGAGGCCTGGCACTCCGACCTCAAGGCCGCGGTGGGTGAGGGCTTCGCGATCTACCCGGAACACAACCTCCACATGCTTCTGTACGCCGCGTCGATGGACGGCCAGGGCGCCGTCGCGATTCAGGCCGGCAAGGACTACGCGAAGCTGACCAAGGACAGCTTCTACCACGTGCTCACGCTCGTGCGGTTCGGCCGCTTCGACGAGATTCCGGCCGTCACCGCTCGTCCTGAGAGCGACGTCAGCGCGGGCTTCTGGGAGTTCGCGCAGGGCTACGCGGCGCTTCGTCTTGGCCGCGCCGACGACGCGCGCGAACGCCTGGCGGCCGTGGTCCGGTTGTCGGCGACCACGCAGGGATTTCGCATGCACACGGGCCGGGACCTGCTGGGCATCGCGGCGGCGATTCTCGACGGCGAGATCAAACGCGGCGCAGGTGATCTGCCCGGGGCGATCGCCGCGTTCGAGAAGGCGGTCGCGCTGGACGATGGGCTGATGTACGACGAGCCGGAACCGATGCCGTTCGCGGCCCGGCATTGGCTGGGCGCCGCGCTCATCGAAGCGAAGCGGTTCGAGGAGGCCGAGCGCGTCTACCGCGCGGAGCTCGACGATCACCCTCGAAACGGCTGGTCGCTGCTGGGGCTCAAGCAGGCGCTGGTGGGCCGAGGCCTTCCGACAACCGACGTGGACGCGGATCTCGCCGCAAGCTGGGCGCGCGCGGACACCTGGATCCGGGCGTCGAGGTTCTAGTGGCGCGCCTCAGCTTTCGCCGGTCCGCACCGGTCGCCGTCATCGACATCGGGTCCAACTCCGGCCGAGTCGTCATCCTCGAGCTCGATCCGGCGCGGCATCTTCGGCTGCTGGCCGGTTCGCGCGCGCCCCTTCGCCTCGTGCATGACGTCGACGAGCGTCAGAAGCTCGGCGAAGAGGCGATGGCGCGGACGATCGAGGCCGTGCGCGACTTCTATGCCATCGCGCTCGGCGCCGGCGCGCGGCGAGTCGTCGCCGTGGCGACCGCGGCGATGCGCGATGCGAAGAACGGTCAGCGCCTGATCGAGCGCATTCGACGCGAGGTCGGCGTCGGCGTTCAGATCATCGACGGCCGGCGCGAGGCCGCGTACGGGTTTGCGGGCGCCGTCCGCGGGGTGCCCGTGTCCAGCGGTCTGCTGTTCGACCTCGGCGGCGGGTCGATGCAGATCTCCACATTTCGATCCCGTCGTCTCGGCCGGGCGACGAGCCTGCCGCTCGGCTCCCTGCGTCTGAGCGAGACGTTTCTCGAGTCCGATCCGCCGAAGGCCCGCGAGATCCGCCGCCTTCGCGATCATGTCTGGAAGCATCTGAAGAAGGCGGGCGTGAAGAGGCTCGGCCGGTATGAAACGGTCGTCGGGACTGGCGGCACGGTGCGAAACCTCGCCAAGATCGACCGCAGCTCGCACGTATATCCCATCAGCACGCTTCACGGGTACGTGCTGACGCTCGACCGGATGCACGACGTGGTGCGTCGCCTGGCATCGACGCGTGAACGCAACCGCGACGAGGTGGCGGGCATGAGCGCGCAGCGCGCCGACTCGATCGTCGGCGGTGGAATCGCGATCGAGACCTTCATGGAGTTCGTGCGCGCCGACGAGGTCATGGTGTCGGGCCAGGGCGTTCGGGAGGGCATCGCGCTCAGCCTGCTGCGCATGGCGATCGCGCCAACCGCCGAGGTGAAGGAGGCCACGCTGTCCTCGCTCGTGCGCCGGTTCGACGGCTGGGATCCGGATGCCGCGGTCCGGCGCCGCGCCACGGCCGCGGCGCTGCTCGACGGGATCGACCCGAAGACAGACGAGGCGATTGCCGAAGCGCTCGACCATGGCGCACGCCTCCTCGACATCGGTCGCAGCTTCGACTTCTTCAATCGTCACGGGCACGTCGCGGACGTCCTGCTCACGACCGAGCTGGACGGGTTCACACATCAGGAGATTGCGCTCGCCTCGGCGGTGGTGCGGCTGGCCGGCGACCGGCATGCGGATCCGCGACGGCTCGGCCCGCTGCTTCGGCGGCTGAATCACACCGCGCTCGACCGCGCCGCCGTGCTGCTCGTGCTGGCCGACGAGATCGAGCGCCGCTGCCCGCGCGGCAAACGCATCAAAGTGTCCTGCTCGGTCGGCAAGGACATCCGCGTCTCCGTCCCGCAGTTGTCGTCGTGGCGAAGCCGCGACATCGAGCAGCGGTTCGAGAAGGCGTTTGGAAAGTCGTTGGTAATAAGAACGGGGTAGGCTCAAGCCTAGACCTGAGCCCAAGCCTAAGCTCAAAAGCAGGCCCGCCGACTGACCCGGCGGACCCGCGCCTCTTCTCCGCTGAGCGTCTTCGACGTTGCGCCCTCGAATTGCCAGCTGAAGCCGGCGAGCCCCAAGGCCTAAAAGATCGCAAAGGTCCTGATCGACTGCGCCACGAAGAACGCGTAGAAAAACGACATCGCCACGAGGACCAGCTGTCGCGCACGCGATGGACGGATCTCAGGCGGCAGGTAGCGTGTGTTGATGTACAGCAGGTGCCAGCTCGCGATGACGAACACGAAGCCGGCGACGTTCGCCGCAATCTGCAGCAGGATGATCGGCTGCGCGAGCCGGAGCGCGAAGATGCCCCATCCGGCGGCGATAGCGAGCACCGTGTAGTACACCGCGCGCACGTCGCCGCCGCGCCACGCGCGCACGCGCCGGCTCCCGGTCCAGAGGATGTCGGTGATCGCCCGGACGAGCGCCTCGGTCAGGTCCAGCTGGGTTTTGAAGAGCAGCCAGGCGCCGAGAACGCCCAACGTCACGCCGAGCGCGGCACCTTCGCGCGCGCCGAGGCTCGAGGCGAGTGCGGCGCTGATGCCGAGGCCCTGGATGTTCGCGCCCGCCGGCAGATAGGTCACGTAGAGCAGCGCCGGCAACATCATGCCGACGGCCGCGCCCACGCAAAACACGCCCCATTGGTCGGCGCGCACGATACGCCACCAGCCCCGCCAGCGTTTGAGGTTTTCCGGCGTGGGCGTGACGATGAACCCGGTGTGGGCGAGATTGACCCGCTGGCCGCCGACAGCCGCGGGGATGTAGCCTACGCGTTGGCCCATCCCGTAGCCCTTGTCCCGGGCCCAGTTCGACAGCGTGATGTTCATCATGCCGCCGCATCCCGAGTAGGCCACGAATGCGGCGATCAGAAAAAAATCGGCGTTGGCTGGCAGGAAGTCGAAGCGGCCCGCCGACGGGCTGTAGCCGACAAGGCCCGCCATACCCGCGAACCACGTCTCCCCTGGAACGAACATCAGAGCCAGCACGAAGAGACCGCCGAGCGTGCACGTGACGAGCACCCAGTTCGCGATCTCGAGCGTCCGCTCGATCCGGCGGCCGACGAGCAGAACCGCGACGCACAAGAGGAAGGTGGCGACGCCGATGAGGTAGACAGTCGAGACATCCGCTGGTCCCGGGAGGCGGCCGGCGCCGAGAAAGAAGATGGCGCCGGAGGCCACGGCGGCGGAGGCCGGCCACCCGACCTGAAGAAAGAACAGAATCGCGTAGACGATCGCCCAGAACGTCGCATGGGGCCGCGTCCGCATGAAGCCGGTGAACACGGGTTCCCCGGTCGCCAGCGTGTACCGCATCAACTCGGTGTTGAAGACAGTCTGAAAGAACACGGCGATGGTCGTGACCCAGAGCAGCGTCAAGCCATGGCGGACGAAGACGGTGGGTCCCAGAAGATATTCGCCGCCGCCGATTGACGCGCCAAGCACGATGACGCCGGGGCCGACGACCCCGATCCAGCCAAGGCCGCGCGGCGTGGGCGCGTTGGGCAGATCCGCGGATTTCCAGGGCTCCAGCCCCGACTGGGCCTCGGGCGCCAGGGCGCTGTACGTAGACACACTCATCGGCCGGTGCAGTGTATAGAAAAAACTGGTCGGGTGAGTTTTACGCATTTACGTAAAACTCTACCCGACGCAGTTTTTCTTACTCGAACCGCTCGATCACCCGGCCACCGGCTTTCTGCTTCAGGATCACCTTCACGCGGCCGTCGGGCATCTTTTCCTTCTTGATCAGGAAGTGGTCGGCGTCGAACTCGCGGAGTTTCTGTGCGGTGTCGGCATCGGCGTCGCCGCGCCATTCCTCCAGCGCAACCGGCTCCCAGCGCTTCGTTCGAGCCGACAGGAGCGCGGCGTCCATAATCGCGTTGACCACATAGCCGTCGTAAAAGTCCTCGACGGGGCTTCGCGCCGCGCTCGATCGCGTTGAACATGTCGGTGAACATCTCGACATAGCCGAGCGCGCCCGCCTCGTCGCCGACCGGAAACATCCAGCCGGTCGCGCTCTCCGACTTCTCGGCCACATAGCCACCGGCGCCCGCGGCGGTAAACATGTCGAAGCCGGTCCGCAGCCAGTGGTTCAGCCAGATCGTGCCCTCGGTGCCCGTCACCTCGTCTCGAAGGTCCATGCCGCCGCGGAACGTCCAGCTCACCTCGAACTGGCCGATGGCGCCGTTTGCATAGCGCACGAGGCCCACCGCGCTGTCCTCGGCCTCGATCGGGTGGACCTGGGTGTCGGCCCAGCACATCACCTCGACGGGCCGCACGCGCTTCCCGATGAAGCTGCGGCCGATCTCGATGCAGTGACAGCCGAGGTCGATGATCGCGCCGCCGCCTGACTGCGACTTGTCCCAGAACCAGTCGCTGTGCGGCCCCGGATGGGTTTCGCGCGATCGGGCCCAGAGCACCTTGCCGAGCGCGCCTTCGTGAACCGATCGGATCGCCTTGAGCGTCTTCGGCGTGTACACGAGGTCCTCGAGATACCCGTGAAAGACACCGGCCTGCTCGACCGCTTTCAGGATGCGGAAGGCCTCGGCGCTGTCGCGCGCCAGCGGTTTCGTGCACAGCACGGCCTTGCCGGCCCGTGCCGCCGCGACCGCCGCGCCCTCGTGCAGGTGATTGGGCAGACCGATCACGACCACGTCGACGTCCGGATGGGTGATGGCCGCGGCCATGTCGTCGGTCGAATGCGGGATGTCCCAGTCCTTCGCAAACGTCGCCGCGCGTTCCGCCGACCGCGAGTAGACGACCTGGACCTTGTCGCGGCTCCGAAGCCCGTGCAGGGTCTCCGTGTAGAAGCGGCCGATCAGGCCCGTTCCGAGCATGGCAATACGACGCATGAAGACCTCCTCTGTTCGCCGCGGACGCGCCTTGGGGACCCGCCGCCCCACTGTCGGCTCGCTGGCGCTCGCTCAGCTGACGCCGGCGAGCCGGCGCACGGTGTCGATCGTGTCCGCGTCCGCCGCGGTCTTGTCGCGGCGGTACCGCTTGACTCGCGCAAAGCGTAACGTAAGACCGCCTGCGTAGATCGGGCTCGTCTGAATTTCGTTGAATGCGATTTCGACGACGATCTCCGGCCGAACGTACACGGTGTAGTCGTCGCGGCCCGTTTCGATCGCGAGAAACTGCTCGGTCTGCCACGCGAGCATTTCGTCCGTCAGGCCTTTGAAGGTCTTGCCGAGCATGACGAACGAGCCCGCGGCCGGATCGCGCGCGCCGAGGTGGAGATTGCTGAGCCAGCCCTTTCGTCGTCCGTGGCCCCATTCGGCCGCGAGCACGACAAGGTCGAGCGTGCGGACGGGCTTGATCTTGAGCCACGCCGCGCCACGCCGTCCGGCCGCGTACGGCGCGTCGAGCGCCTTGGCCATGACACCCTCATGACCACGCGCGATGGCGTCCGCCAGGAAGGCCCGCGCGCCCGCCTCGTCCGGGCTCTCGAGTCGAGGCACGGCCAACCCACCCGCGAGATCCTGAAGCGCGCGGACGCGCCGCGCCTGCGGCTCGTCAAGAAGCGCCGTGCCGTCGATCTGCAGGCAGTCGAAGAGAAACGGCGTCAGCGGAAGCTCGTGCTTGCAGGGCCGCAACGTCCCGTCGCCGGCCGAAGCGGCGCATCGTCACCTGAAAGGGATGTGGCCGGCCATCGGGCTGGAGGGCCAGCACTTCGCCGTCGAGAATCAGCTCCCGCGCGGGCAACTGCTCGATGGTCGACACGACTTCCGGCGCCGAGTCTGTGACGTCGTGAAGCGTGCGCGAGTAAATGCGGACGTCGCTCCCGGCCTTGTGGATCTGGACGCGCGCGCCGTCGAGCTTGTACTCCAGCGCGACGTTGGCGGGCGGGCCGAGCTCGCCAAGCGCTTCATCGACGGAGTTCGCCGACTGCGCGAGCATCGGCTGGATGGGTCGCATCACCTGGACCGAGAAGACACCCAGCGCGCGCTCGCCGCCCTCGAGGGCCGGCCGGGCCACGGCGGTCAGACTGCCGGCCATCATCGCGGCGCGGCGCACGACGTCCGCGCTAACCCCCGCGGCCTTCGCGACCGCCTCGACGAGGACCCCTCGAGCGCGCCGTGGCGCAGCTCGCCATACAAGAGCCGGCGCAGAAAGTCCTGCTCCGGGCGCGTCGCGCGCGCGAACAGCTCGCGAAGACGCGAGGCGCGCTCGCGTGCGGCCCCTCGGCCCTGGACGCGCGCCAGCAGGTCGAACGCTGCGTCCACTTCAGGGATCGTCAGTGTGGCCGTGTCCGCCGGCGACGTGTCCGAAGCGGCCGAGATGATGGCGTGCCCGATGTTGATCGAGCCCTGACGTGGCCCCCCAGAGAGAAACGCGACGACGGACTCGACCTCCGCCGGACCCGCTGCTTGCAGAACGGCCGCCAGCCGGGTGATCTTTTCAAGCCGGCGGCTCGTGGCGGCAACCGCGTCCGCCGCGTCCACCAGCGCGATGAGCTGCACGGATCAATCGTAGATGAGGATGAGACCCCGATGAGCACGATGGACATATACGCATCCGGCTTGCCACGGCCGACGACCTCGACCGCATCAACGAGATCTACAACCACTACGTGTTGCATTCGACGTGCACGTATCAGGAGGAGCCGCACACGGCCGAGGAGCGTGCGCGCTGGTTTCAGGATCACGGGCCCGCCCATCCCGTGACCGTCGCCGAGCTGGACGGCCAGGTCATCGGCTGGGGCTCGTTGTCACGCTTCCATTCGCGATCGGCCTACCGTTTCTCGATCGAGAACTCGGTCTACGTCGATCACGCCGTGGCATCGCCGAGGCGTCGGCGGCCGCCTTGCTGGCCGATCTGATTGCGCGGGGGCGCGCCGCCGGGCATCACACTATCGTTGCGGGCATCGACGGCGAGCAGGATGCCAGCGTCGCCATTCACGAGAAGTTCGGGTTCGAGCGCGTGGCGCATTTGCGCCAGGTCGGGTTCAAATTCAACCGCTGGCTGGACGTGATCTACATGCAGGTGATGCTGTGAGAAGATTGGGTGTCGGTTCTTCCGCATGACCTCCCGTCTCATGAAGGCCCTGCTCGTGACGTTGGGGACGCTGTCAGTCGGCCTCGGCGTCCTTGGTATTTTCCTGCCGCTGCTTCCGACGACGGTGTTCCTGCTGCTCGCGGCCGCGTGCTACGCGCGCAGCTCCGATCGGTTCTACCAGTGGCTGATCAACCACCGATGGCTCGGCCGCTACATCCGCAACCACTACGAAGGCCGTGGCATGAGCCGTCGCGACAAGATCGTGACACTGGTCGCGCTGTGGGCCGGCATCGGCGCCACGGCAATCTGGTCTGTTGAGAGCTTAGGGATTCGCCTGTTGCTCGTGGGCATCGCACTAGCTGTGACGATGCACGTGGCGAAACTCAAGGCTTTCGAAGAAACTGGATCAAGTGAGAAGTTAGAAGCCAGAAGTTAGAAGCTATAGACGAGCGTGTCACGACAAGCGCCCAGTAACTTCTAACTTCTGGCTTCTCACTTCAAACTTGATCTACGGCTTTACCGTCGGATACGTAATTCCCAACTGCTCGAGATACGTCCCGTAGCGTGATGGGTCGTAGTACAGCTTCTTCAACTCCGGACGGAACTTGTCGTCCGTCTCCTTGTTCAGCCAGATTGCCGGCGGCGTGTCTTTCGCGATGAGCGGGATGTACTTCGTCTCTTTCAGCTGCACGTCGTTGAAGTACGTCTTCGCGGCCGCAATGATCTCGGGCTTCGTCAAGAGGTCGAGCAGGTTCAGGGCCTGCACCTTGGCGCCGGCCACCGAGCCCTTGTGCGCCACCGGTGTCGCCATCGCGATCGCGTTGACCCAGTTGTGGCCGGGCAGTCCCGGGATGTTGGCGGGGTAGCGCAACGTGATGGTCGGGACGGTCCAGGAGATGTCGCCGATGTCGTCGGAGCCGCCGCCGCGCTGGTCGGCTTCGGCGACGGGCGTGCCCATCTTGTCGATCTCGGTCGCCAGACCGTCCTGTTCATTCGACTTGATCTCCTTTTGAACCGCTTTGGCGAAGCGCTGGTCGGCCTCCGTCCAGCGGGGCAGTCCCACCTTCTGGATATTCGCGTACGCCATCTCGGCGATCGGTTTGCTCATGTGCTGCGGCCAGGCCGCGCCGAGAATCCTCGACGTCCACTTCGTGTTCGTCATGAGCGCCGCGCCTTCGGCCATCTTGTCGCCCGTCTCCCACATCGACTTGATCTGCGGGTAGCTCGTCTCGCGGAAGTAGTACCAGACGGTGGCGGTCGGCGGGACCACGTTCGGCTGGTGACCGCCGTCGGTGACGACGTAGTGGGAGCGCTGCTGGAGGCGCATGTGCTCGCGGTGGTAGTTCCAGCCGATGTTCATCAGCTCGACGGCGTCGAGCGCGCTGCGCCCACGCCACGGCGCCCCGGCGCTGTGCGCGCTTTCGCCGGTGAACGTGTATTCGACGGAGACGAGGCCCGTGCCGCCGCCCTGGCCCCAGGACACGGCGAGGTTGTCGCTGACGTGGGCGAAGAGGCACACGTCAACGTCCTTGAACATGCCCTCGCGGACGTACCAGGCTTTGGTCGCGAGCAGTTCTTCGGCCACGCCCGGCCACAGCATCAGCGTGCCCGGCATCTTCTCCCGTTCCATGATCTGCTTCACCGCCAGCGCGGCGGCGATGTTCACGGCGTTGCCGCTGTTGTGGCCTTCGCCGTGGCCCGGTGCGCCGGCGATGAGCGGGTCGTGGTACGCCACGCCCGGCTTTTGCGACGCCATCGGGAATGCCGTCGATGTCCGAGCCGAGCGCGATCACCGGCTTGCCGCTGCCCCAGGTCGCCACCCACGCCGTCGGGATGCCGGCCACGCCGCGTTTCACCGCGAAGCCGTTCTTCTCGAGGATCCCCGTGAGGTAGCGCGAGGTTTCGTGTTCCTGGAACGCCAGCTCGCTGAAACTGAAGACCGAATCCACCATCTCCTGGATCTGCTTCGCCATCGAATCCACGTTTTCCGACGCCGTGGTCTTCATCGCGGCAACCCGTGGCGAGTCGGCCGGCGGCGTTGCGGCCGGCTGCGGCTGAGGCTGCTGCGCCAACGTGAGAATCGGAATCACGGCGATGGTCGCGATGGCAAAAAGGCGGGGATGTCGGGTCATGCGCGGGAGTTTACCATCGGTAGACCGGGTGACTTTCATGTCGGAATCGCCGGCGAATCGACAAGAATGTGCATCATGCTCAATCGTCGCGAGTTCGTCGGTAGCGCGTTCGCTTTCCGACAAGCGCTCGAAGCCGCCCGCCGGCGCGTGACGCTTGCGGGCCGTCGCGTGCCGGTCGTCGACGTCCACGCACACTGCGGCGTCTCGACGGTCGCCGCGGTCGTGAAGGGCACGCCCTTCGAGACGAGCGCGGCGGTGCCCGAGTCGCAGGTGCTCGGTCCGGCGCGTCTCGGCACCATGGACGCGCAGGGGGTGGACTACCAGGCGCTCAGCATCAACGGCTTCTGGTGGTACGCCGTCACCGATCGAGACCTCGCCGACCGCATCGTCCGGGCGCAGAACGAGGGGCTGTCGGCGTGGTGTCGGGCGCACCCGGATCGGTTCGTGGCCTTTGCGTCCTCGTCGCTCCAGTTTCCCGATCTGGCGGCGGCCCAAATCGAGGACGGCATCAAGCGGCTCGGCCTCCGCGGCGCAGCCATCGGCGGCCACGTCAACGGCCAGGACCTGTCCGACGCTCGATTCCATCCGTTCTGGTCGAAAGCCGCGGAGCTCGGCGCTTTGGTCTTCATGCACCCCGCGGGCGCGGAGAACATCATCCGCAGCGGCGCGTTCGGCGGCCGTGGCGACCTCGGCAACATCATCGGCAACCCGCTGGAGACCACGTATTTCCTCTCGCGGCTGATCTTCGACGGCACCCTGGACCAGTTCACGGGCCTGAAGGTCTGCGCGTCGCATGCCGGTGGCTATCTGCCGTCGTACTTCGCGCGCACGGACGTCGCCTGCGACGTCCGTCCAGCCGCCAAATGCGCGAACACCAGGCGCCCGCGCGAGTACCTGCGCAGTCAGATTCTCGCGGACACGATGGTCTTCTCAGACGAAGGGCTGCGCCATCTCGTCGCCGAGATGGGCGTCAGCCAACTGGTCTACGGCACGGACGTGCCGTTCAACTGGCCGGTGACGATCGACCTCGTGCTGGACGCGTCGTACCTCAGCGATGCGGACAAGACCGCGATACTCGGCGGGAATCTAATCAGACTGCTGAGAATCTGACCCGACTACAATTTTCGAGTGCCGCTGCTCGTCGCCGACAACCTCCATCGCACGTACGTCGTCGGCGACGCTCGAGTCCAGGCCGTGGCGGGAGTCAGCCTCTCGCTCGATGCCGCCGACTTCGTGGCGCTCGTCGGGCCTTCCGGCTGCGGCAAATCGACGTTGCTGCACCTCTGCGGTGCGATGGACCAGCCCACGGCCGGTACCGTGCGGTTGGAAGGCGTCGCGCTGCGAGGACCTTGGCGACGATGGGCTGACCAGGATCAGACGGGATCGCGTTGGATTCGTCTTCCAGTTCTTCAATCTGCTGCCGACGCTGACGGTCCTCGAGAACGTCGCGCTTGCCGGTGTTGCTCGCCGGCGGGCGCTCCGTCGGTCGCCGAGCCGGCCGCTCGGATCGCTTCTGGACCGGGTCGGGCTCGGGAGCCGCGAGCATCACTACCCGCGCCAACTGTCCGGGGGCGAAATGCAGCGCGCGGCGGTCGCCCGCGCCTTGATCCATCGTCCAGCCCTGCTCATCGCCGACGAGCCGACCGGGAATCTCGACTCCGAGAACGGACGTCTGGTGCTCGATCTGCTGACCGGGTTGAACCGCGACCTGGGTGTCACGCTGCTCCTCGCGACGCACGATCGCGATATCGCATCAGCCGCCAGCCGCGTCGTCCGCATGCGGGACGGCAGGATCGAATAGCGGGCATGCACCTCTTCAGGTGGTTCATTCTCCGGCGGCTGGCGCAGGAGCCACTGCGATCGATGACGACGACTCTTGGCGTCGCGCTTGGAGTCGCTGTTGTCGTCGCCATCCAGCTCACCAACGCAAGCTCGCTGCGCGGATTTGAAACGGCGCTGAACACGGTGTCCGGACGTGCGTCGCTCGAGATTGTCGGAACGGGCGTTGGTGTGGACGAGACGCGACTCACGGGCCTGGGCTGGCTTCGCGATTACGGTGACGTGACGCCCGTCATCGAAGGCGAAATCGCACTGCGTGAGAAGGCGCGTCCGCAGGAAACGCTGCGCGTACTGGGCATCGACATCCTTCGCGACCGGTCGTTTCGTGACTATCCGTTGACCGAGAGTCCGGATCTCCCGAGCGATCGGCTGCTGTCGCGGTTGCTCGACCCGTCATCGGCGATCCTCGCCGAGAAGTTCGCGGCTCCTCGCGGCCTCCAGGTCGGTTCGACGTTCGATGCGATGGCGGGCGATCGAACCACGACTCTGACCGTCCGCGGTCTCTTGAAGGACGAAGGGCCTGCGCGGGTCCTCGACGGACATTTCGTGCTCATGGACATCGCGGCCGCCCAGTTCCTTCTGGACCGGCTCGGCAGGATCGACCGCGTCGAGATCCGGCTGGAGGATCCGGCCCGCATCGAGAGCGCGGAGCAGGAGATTCGGGCGCGCCTGCCGGCCGGCCTGGCGGTTCAGCGTCCGGCACAACGCGGCCGTCAGGTCGAGCAGATGCTGTCGGCGTTCCACCTGAATCTCACGGCCCTCTCCTACATCGCGCTCGTGGTCGGACTGTTCCTTGTCTACAACACGGTTTCCGTGGCGGTGCTGTCGCGGCGGGGCGAGATTGGCGTGCTGCGCGCTCTCGGTGTAACGCGCAGCCGCGTGCGGACGCTGTTTCTGGCGGAAGCGGCGACGTTCGCGGTCGCTGGCTGCTCGGCGGGCGTCGTCCTGGGCCGCTTCCTCGCGAACGGCGCCGTGGCGTTGACGGCGACGACCGTCTCGACGCTGTACATCAGGGCCGCGGCGGCGCCGCCGGCTCTGGACTGGTCCGTGATCGTGCTCGCGTTTGCCGTCGGCGTGCCTCTTTCGCTGATTGCGGCGGCCGTGCCGGCACAGGAAGCCACCCGCGTGCCGCCGGCTGCCGCGATTCGCGGCGCCGACCAGATCGATACGCGCACGCGGCTGCCAGGCCGCTACGTCGTCGATTGCGATTGCCTTGCTGGCCCTCGGCGGATGGCTGGCGACGAGGCCGGCGCTCAACGGACTTCCGGTGTTCGGCTACGCGTCGGCGTTCGCGATCATCTTCGGGGCGTCGTTCCTTGTGCCCGCGGTCTTGTTCGCGCGTCGCTCGCGCACTGGACGCGCCCGTCCGTCGACTCCTTCACGTCGAGCACTGGCTGGCGGTCACGAATATCTCCTCGGCGGTATTTCGTCTGTCCATCTCGGTGGCCGCGCTTGCCGTGAGCCTGTCGATGATGGTCGCCATCGCGGTCATGGTGGGCAGCTTCCGCGAAACCGTCATCTACTGGACCGGGCAGACGCTGCAGGCCGACCTGTTCATCAGTCCAGCCGCCGCAGGCCGGCCGACGGCCGAGGCCACGCTGTCGCCCGAGGTCGTGCGGACGGTCATGACGAGCCCGGACGTCCTCGCGGTCGATCGGTTCCGGGTGACCGACGTGCCGTACGGCGAGACGCGCATCCGCGTCGGGGCCGGCGACTTCGACGTGATCCTCACGCACGGCTCGCTGCTGTTCAAGACTCCGGGGACGCCGGCCGACGCGAAGGCGGCGATGCGTGGCGCGATCGGCCAGGACGCCGTGGTCGCCTCAGAAGCCTTCACGCTTGAAGCAGGGCGTGCAACGTCGGGCGACGAGGTGCTCGTGCCGACTCCTGCGGGCCCCGCGCCATTTCGTCTTGCCGCCGTGTACTTCGACTACTCGAACGATCGAGGCGTGCTGATGATGGACCGGGCCACGTTCGAGCGGCACTTCGGCGACCTCGCGCCGAGCGGACTGACGGTCTACCTGAAAGATCGCACGATGCCGGACGAGGCGCGGGAACGCCTGCTCGCCGCGATCGGTGACAGCCACTCGGTCTTCATCAACACGAACCGATCGCTTCGTGCTGAGGTGCTTCGCATCTTCGACAGCACGTTCGCGATCACGTACGCCCTGGAGCTCGTCGCGATTGTCGTCGCGATTCTCGGGATCTCGGGCACGCTCGTCACGCTCGTGCTCGAACGCGAGGGCGAGTTCACGATTCTGCGGCTGATCGGAACCGGACGCCGCCAGATTCGCCGGATGGTCGTCGGCGAAGCCGTGATCATCGGCGCCGTCAGTCAGGCTATTGGCCTCGTCGTCGGCCTGGCCTTGTCGATGGTCCTCATCTACGTCATCAACGTGCAGAGCTTTGGATGGACCATCCAGTTCCACGTGCCCTGGACGTTCCTCGCGCAATCGTCGGTGCTCATCGTCGCCGCGACGGCACTGGCGGGACTGTATCCGGCGCGGCGAGCCAACCAGTTGACGAGATTCGACCGGTGACCGGCGTCGTCAGGGCCTTCGTATCGCTGTCGATCGCGGTGGCCGCTGCGACGCTTGTGGCTCAGGCGCCGCCGTGGAAGGACGCGGCGCCCGGCCGCGCGATCGTGCTGCCCGCCGACCACGCAAGTCATCCGGACTACAAAGTCGAGTGGTGGTACTACACAGGCAATCTGGATTCGACAGATGCTCGGAGGTTCGGGTATCAGCTGACGTTCTTCCGCGTCGGCATGGATTCCGCGCCGACGAATCCGTCCCGATGGGCGGTCCGCGATCTGTTCATGACGCATCTCGCGCTGACCGACGCGGACGGCAAACGCTACAGGTTCGTCGATCGAATCAATCGCTCGGGTCCCGGATGGGCCGGTGCGGCGACCGACGGGTATCGCGTCTGGAACGAAGGATGGCAGGCCAGCCGTGATCCGGATGCGGTGCATCGCCTCGTCGCGTCAACGAAGGACTTTGGCATCGATCTTCGTCTCGACGAAGGCCGGCGCGCCGTATTCCATGGGGACCACGGCTACAGCCGCAAAGGCTCGGCGGCTGGAAACGCCTCCTTCTACTACTCGCTGACACGAATGCCGACGCGCGGCACGGTGACGATCGATGGGCGCGCGATCGAGGTCAGCGGTCAGAGCTGGATGGACCACGAGTTCGGGACGACGTTCCTCGAGAAGGAACAGGTGGGCTGGGACTGGTTCTCGGTGCAGCTCGACGACGGCCGCGACCTGATGGCGTTTCAGTTGCGCCGGCGGGACGGCTCCGTCGATCCGCGATCGAGCGGGACGCTGGTCGAGCCCGACGGCGCCGTCCAGGCACATCGCGTTCGACAGCGGCTTCTCGCTCGAACCTGGACGCGTGTGGACGTCCTCCGCGAGCGGCGGCCGCTATCCGGTCGAATGGCAGCGTGCGCCTTCCGCGCGAGTCCATCGACCTGTCGGTGCGGGCCGTGCTCGACAATCAGGAGCTTCGCACCGGGCAGTCCACGGGCATCAACTACTGGGAAGGTGCGATTGACGTGAAGGGCCGCGCGAACGGGCGACCGGTTCAGGGCCGCGGGTATCTCGAGATGACTGGATACAGCCGGCCGCGGACTGGAGGCGCTGAGGTAGAGCGGCGTCTAGGGGTCTTCGGCGTTTGCGAAGGGCTGGTTGAGAAATTCGAAAGAGGGCAGCTGCGGACGCCTCCGCCGGGCGTCCGCCGCCCCGGGCGTTCGTGCTCAGGCGCGGGAACGATTTCTTCAGGCTCGCGATCACCGTTTCACGCTCCACCTTCGTGAGCTGAAGGTGACGGGCGGATTTCAGATCGCCACGGACGGCCGCACGCTCGAGATCGAGCAGCGCGTGCGTCACGCCAATCGTCGCCTGCCCGAGCCGATCCCACGGGCCTTCGTTCGCCAAAAGTGCCGTCGACGACCGAACGAGGTCAACGGCCTCGTTCTCGTCGCGGCCCGGTCCAGCTTTTCCCACATCCTGATCGCGTCATTCAGGCCGCTGCTCAACTGATTGAAAGGCGCTCGCATCGCGGCCGCGGCCTTGCGGATTGCGCTGTCTGGCGCGCCGATGGGCCTGCCGAGCAGCGAGTTCGCCTCCTGACTCCGGCCGAGCGCGCGGCGAGCTTCGCTCGTGGCCTCGAACCGGCCGGACTGGTCGCCCAGCCGGTTGCGATCGATCCGATCGATGGATTGCTCGATGGAGGCAGCCAGCGTGAGCGCCGTGACCGTGGCCTGCGCCAGCTCAAACGCCGGACGGCCCTGTGCGGCTGCGGGCGCGGACTGAGCGGCGGCCGTTCCGCCACTCAGCAAGACGACGAGCGCTGTCGTGATGGATCTCATGGACCGCCTACTTCAGGAAGGACGCAGACGGCCAGCGCTGCGACCGTCATGACAGCGGGGCATTGTACCCGTCGAGGCCGGAAAAACACGTCGGGTGACTTTTTCGGACGGCTGGGACCGAAAACGTCACCCGACGTGTTTTCCGTGGTAAAACCTCGCGCAACATGACAATCGGGCGCCGGGTGACCGGCACGCTCCTTGTGTTCGCCTTTCTCGCGGTGACGGCCATCGTCCGTGCTCAGGCGCCGGCGGCGCCCGCCGCGCCCACGCAGGATCATTCCGGGCAGTACCCGGCGGCAGACGTGGCGCATCGGCCAGAAGGTGTACAGCACGGTGTGCGCGGCCTGCCACGGTCCGACCGGCAATGCCATCGGCAACGTGGATCTTCGCCGCGGCCCGCTACCGCGCGCGGCGACTGACGATGCGTTGCGCGCGGTGATCACGAAGGGGTTTCCGCAGTCGGGCATGCCGGCGTTCAAGTTCGAGCCCGCGGAGCTCAACGGGCTCGTCGCGTTCATCCGATCCGGACTCGAGAGCGCCCCGAGCGCGCGCGCCGGCGGCCGGTGACGCCGCGCTCGGCCGGCTCGTGTTCGAGACCAAAGGCAAGTGTCTCGAGTGCCATCGCGTGTTCGACACCGGGATGTTCGTCGGACCCGAGCTGACCGAAATCGGCCGGCTCCGTTCGCCGGCCGCATTGCAGCGGTCGCTCGTCGATCCCACCGGGAACATGCAGCCGATCAACCGCCCGGTGCGCGCCGTGAAACGGGACGGAACCGTGATCACCGGGCGCCGGTTGAACGAAGACCTGTTCACCGTGCAGCTCATCACGAACGAGGGCAAGCTGGTGTCGCTCGTGAAGCCGGAGCTCCGGGAGTGGACCGTGAGCACGACATCCACGATGCCGTCGTATCGGGACTCGCTGTCCTCGTCTGAGCTCGCGAACCTCGTGGGCTACCTGCATGTCGCTGAAGGGAGCCCGCCCGTGACCGCCATGTTTCGTCTGCTCGTGGTCGTGCTCGTGGCCCTTGCCGCGGCCGGTTACGGACTGTCCGCGCAGGTCTCGAGCGATCGCATCGCGCGCGCCGCTGACGAGCCCGCGAACTGGCTGACCTACTCGGGCAGCTACTCGGGCCAGCGCTACAGCCCGCTCCGCCAGATCGACGCGTCGAACGTGAAGAACCTGGAGTTCAAGTGGATGCTCCAGAACCAGGTCTTCGGTTCCTGGGAGAGCTCGCCGCTCGTCGTGGACGGCATCATGTACCTGACGCAGCGGCCGAACGACGTGATGGCCGTCGACGCGCGCACGGGCCGCATCTTCTGGATGTACAAGCACGTGGTGCCGGCCGACTACAAGATCTGCTGCGGCGCGAACAATCGCGGCCTGGCGATTCACGGCCACACCTTGTTCATGGGCACGCTCGACGCGCACCTCGTGGCCATCGACGCGCGCAACGGCCGCGTGATGTGGAACACGACCGTCGCGGAGAAGACAGACGGCTACTCGCTGAGCCTGGCGCCGCTCGTCGTGAAAGACAAGGTGATCGTCGGCGTCGGCGGCGGCGAGTACGGCATTCGCGGCTTCATTGCCGCGTACGACGTCGCGAGCGGCAAGGAGCTGTGGCGCTTCTACACCATTCCCGCGCCGGGCGAGCCGGGCTCGGAGACCTGGGGCGGCGACTCGTGGAAGACCGGCGGCGGCTCGATCTGGGTGACCGGCACCTACGACCCGTCGCTCAATCTCACGTATTGGGGCGTCGGCAATCCCGGTCCGGACTTCAATCCGGCGCAGCGGCCGGGCGACAACCTCTACACGAACTCCGTCGTCGCGCTCGACGCCGACACGGGCAAGCTGAAATGGCATTTCCAGTTCACGCCCAATGACGCGTACGACTGGGACGCGATTCAGGTGCCGGTCCTCGCCGATGCGACATGGCGCGGCGCGCCGGCGAAGCTGCTCATGGCGGCCAATCGCAACGGCTTCTTCTACGTGCTCGATCGCGTGACCGGCAAGTTTCTCGTCGGCAAACCGTTCATCAAAGTGAACTGGGCGAGCGGCCTCGACGAGAAGGGCCGGCCGATTCAGACGCCGCAGCCGGCCGGTGAGCCGACGTATCCAGGGCAGCAGGGCGGCACGAACTGGTGGTCGCCGGCCTACAGTCCGCGAACGGGCCTCTTCTACGTCGGCGCCTGGGAGAACGTCTCCGGTGTCTTCTCGTCGCAGCCGGCAACGTACAAGCCCGGCGGCAGGGTTCATGGGCGGAAACTTCCGCGCGACGCGGCCGACGCCCGATTCCGCCGTGTCGCCGAACATCGGCCGTCCGCCGATCAACACGTGGACGGACGCCATGTCGCACGGTGAGCTCATCGCGATCGATCCGGCCACGGGCGATCGGAAGTGGACCTTCCCGATGTACGACCTGACCGAAAGCGGCGTCATGACGACCGCGTCGGACCTCGTCTTCACCGGCGGCCGTGACGGCTTTCTGATGGCGCTCGACGCCCGGACCGGCGAGCTCCTGTGGAAGGTGAACCTCAGCTCCGCGCAGATGCGCTCGGCGCCCATCACCTACATGGCCGACGGACATCAGTACATCTCGTACATTTCCGGCAATGTCCTGATGACGTTCGGGCTCGACGAGTAGAGTAGGCGCGTCTGCACAGTCGGGGTTGCCGTCGAGTTCCGGACTCGGTCGCCGGAGCTGCCGCTCGCGGCACGTCCGCGGAGCGAGGCGACGTGCAACCCGGGCGCTTGCTACCTACTGATCCCGCAACGCCACGAGCGGACGAACCCGCGCCGCTCGCCAGGCGGGTCCGAGTCCCGCAAGGAAAGCGGCGGTCACGACGACCACGACCACGGCCACGAGCGTCGTCGGATCGAAGGGGCCGACGCCGGTGAGGAAACCGCCGAGCGCCATGGCGCCGACGCCGCCGAATCCAAGGCCAAGGGTGAGACCGATCGAGATCAATCTCGTGTTGGTCCCGAGAATCAGCCGGACGATGTCTTCGGCGGTGGCGCCGACCGCTTGCCGGATCGCGAATTCCCGCTTGCGCTGTCCGACCGCGAACGACACCAGGCCATACACACCCATGGCTGAGAGCAGCATCGCCACCAATCCGAAGATGCCCGTCGCCGCCGCGCCGACCTGGGCCGGCACGACGGAGACGGCCACCGCGTCGCTCATTCGCTTGACCGAAACGGGCGCGTTCGGCGCGAGCCGGCGCATCTCGTCGACCATCAACTTGGCCGTGGCTTCGACGTCGGTCGTGCGCGCGTGCAGTGTCATGCCGAATGCATAAGTTTGTCTGAATGGCAGATAGACCGTCGGCGAGACCGTTTCCCCGATCGTCGCGTATTTGCTGTCGCGAACGACGCCGACGATTTCCAGCGTGCGTTGCCCGTAGCGCAGCCGCTGTCCGAGCGCCTGGCCATTCCAGAGCTGGCGCGACAACGTGTCGTTCACGATGGCCACCTGCGGAGCGCCTTCACGGTCGTCCCACGTGAAGTCGCGGCCGGCCAGAAATGGAACGCGAACCGTCTCGAACCACCCGGGAGTGAGCCGATTGCCGACGACCCAATGGCGGGTGTCGTCGTTCGGCAGCGAGACACGGGAAGTCCTCGCGGCCGGTCAGGGCGAGCGGGACGACGTGCGCCAGTCCTGAGGCCTCCACGGTCGGCGAGGCCCCAACACGCCGGGCCCACTCGACGAAGATCTGCTCGCCCTCCGCGTCGGTGCGTCGTGCCCCGTTCGAGTTCCGCCGAGGCAATCACGACGCCAGAGGGGATCGAAGCCGGGATCGACCGCGCTGATGTGTCGCAGACTGTTGACGAAGAGGCCGCTCCAGACGAGGAGGGCTGTGCACATGGCGACTTGTCCCACCACCAGCGCGCGCCGCATGCGCTGGCGTGCCGTGGAGCCGCCCTCGTCCTTCAGCGACGAGACGAGATCGAGACGCGTCGCGCTCCACGCCGGCGCGAGACCGAAGAAGACGCAGGCCAATGTCGAGAGCCCGATCGCGTAGGCGAGGACGCGTCCGTCAATCCGCAGATCGAATTCGATCGGGCACAGGAAGGAAAGCGACCGCCGAATTCGCGGCGCCGACGAGCCACATCGTCAGCAGCAGTCCGGCCGCACCGCCGACGATCGCGAGGACGAGGCTTTCAGTCAGCAGTTGGCGAATGAGTCGTCGCCGGCCCGCGCCGAGCGCCAGCCTGACGGCGACTTCGCGCTGGCGCGCGGTGGCGCGGCTGACGAGCAGGCCGGCGATATTCGCGCACCCAATCAGCAACACGAAGCCGGACACGACCGCCAGAAGTCCGAGGAACGCGAACACCGGCAGGAGGATGCCCGACATGCCGCGGAACGCCTCCACGCCTTCAACCGGAACGACGAGCGCCTGCGGGAAGTCTTCGGGAAGGTCCGGGTGCTCGATTCTCATCCGCGCCGTCAGGACGCGAAGTGCCGCGGTCGCTTGCTCGTGGGTGACCGACGGCTTGAGTCGGCCGACCACGTCGAACTCGAACAGTGCGCGATCGGTGAGGCTCCGGCTCGGCGTGACCGTGTCCACGGGAGACCAGAAGTCCGGGTGAAGACCGGGAGGCGCCAGGCCGCGGAATGTTCGAGGCATGACGCCGATCACCTCGAGCGGCCGGCCGCCGATCGTCAGGCGTTGACCGAGAATCGACGGCGCCGACCCGAATCGAACTCGCCACACGTGGTCCGACAAGACCACGAGGTCGGACCGTCGTGTCCGCTGGCCGTGTACGTTCGTCCGATCGCCGCCGGCACGCCGAGGACGCTGAAGAAGTTTGGCGGAGGTGATCTGGCCGCTGAGCTGTTCCGGCACGCCCGACGTCGTGAGCGTCGTGGTCGTCTGGCGGCTGGCCAGCACGTCCACGAAGGCGTCGTTTCTCGACCGGATGTCCTCGTAGTTCAACCAGGACGTGAGGCTCGGCCCGGTGTCGACGCGGCCGAGCTCGTGGGGCATTGCGACCGGTGTGGGTTTGAAAAGCAGGGCATTGACGACAGCGAAGACGGCCGTGTTTGCGCCGATCGCGATGGCGAGCGTCGCGATGGCCGTCGCGGAGAAGCCCGGCGTGCGAAGGAGCAGCCGGACACCAGCCACGACGTCCCGACGAATGCTGTCCAGCAGCCCCACGGTGACCTCCTTGCCTCGCGCGACTAACCCGTCAGGCCGGCGAAAGTTTCAGATCCGCTTCGCGACGATTGTCGTGGCGCCCGTCGTCACCGGTGCGTGAGGGGCGCGCGGCGTCGACGGTATGCGCTCAGCTTCCACAGGGTGTAGCCCAGTGCTATCAGAATCTGCTGCACGTCGCCCCGGCCCGTGGATTCGAATACAAAGACCGGCGGTTCCGGCCGGGCAATGAGTGTCATCGCACTCTCGACGACCTTGTCTGCCTTGTCCTCGAGGCCGACGGCGTCGATCCTCATGACGTCGACGTGCCGGACGTTTCCATCGAGCAGCAGTTGATCGAGCCGCGCGCGATTGAGGTCGTCAACCGCGGCGTTGAGGGGTCGTGACGTTCGCCAGCCCGTTCATCGCCGCGTTCGCACGCAGGCACTGAAACAGCACCGCCGACGGTTCCAGCGCGAAAACGCGGCCGTGTTGTCCGAGACGACAGGCCGCGGGCAAGGCGAACGCGCCGACGTTCGCGCCGACATCCACGAACGTACCGCCCTCAGGCAGAAGATCGAGCACGACCTCGAGCACGTCCCGCTGATAGACGCCGTCGACGAGCAGAGAGAACGCGACGGGTTCGTGGAGGTCGGGCACGCGATAGCTCAGCCCGAGCCGGTCGGTCACCCGCCTCTCACCTCCGGGAGCCGATGTTCGAGCAGCGTCCGGGCAAGACGACTTTGCCGGGCGTGCGTGAAGGAATCAGCCGGAGCCACCGGCTGGTCTGACCGATGTCGTTCGTCGTCACCAGCGAAGGTATCGGACATCCACGCGCGACCTGCATTGGCGCTAGGATGGCGCCGTGCTGCGCCGGTCTCTGCCTGTCGCCGCGTCTTCTCGTCATCGTCGCCGCCGTAGCAACCAGCGGACGCCCTCAGGCGCCATCCTCGAATGCGCGTGCGCTCGAGACAGCCCTCGACCGTTACGTCGCCACGCCCGATCCGAGCTTCCGATTCGAGGTCGCCGCCACGTTGCCCACCGACGGTGCCACGGCGACGCTGCTCGACCCGACCTCTCAGCAGTGGCTGACCGGTG
>CAVSRY010000022.1:0-61021 GCA_963730485.1 uncultured Acidobacteriota bacterium
GTATCCATATCTGATGCAAGAGCAAAATGCATAGGCGCCTGAGTGTCGGCGGATCGTCGGCGCCTTCGTAGGCTGTGGAAGTCGACTAGGGCAAATGGCGAGCTCGCGGCTCTCGCGGCAGTCGCGCTGCCCTGAGGGCGTGATGTCGTGGTGAAGGGATCATCAGTAACGAAGTCCGTCGTGGGCTTCCGACAGAGCCGGCTCGGAAGGTTCTCGCGTCGAGTGCCATTTCGAGTGTCATTGAAATAGAAAAATCGGCAAAAGCCGGCAAACGGACGAAACGCCGGCGAAGATTGGAAGACGCTAAATCGTTGCGGTTGCGAGAGATGATCGCGAAACCATTGCATTCATTGGGTTTCGCGAAATCGCGATCGAAGACTCCCACTCTCTCCGCCATCCGCCTCCGCTTACCGTTCGCTTCGCTCATTGCTCCGGCGAGATGGCTTCGCCAGCCGGAGTCATGACGATTCACATTCAACCGGAGGCGGATGGCCACGGTCGGTCCTCGACTGGAGCGCCGAGCGCAGCGAGCGGTTCGCGGAGGCGGACCACTCTCTCCGCCAGCCTTCGCTCGTGCTGCCAAGATCGACCACGAGCTACGGCTGGGCAAGCCAGTCTCACACCGCCTCTCGCAGTCAGATGCAGCTCCGAAATGGCTCTTCCCGTCCGGGGTTACGATTCCGCCGTGACTTCGCCGTCGATCGGCTCCGAACTTCGTCGATCCTGTTGGCTGGTCGCCCTCACGGTGCCGCTGCTGATCGCCACGATCGGCGCGGAACCGCTGGGCAGCATTCCCAACCCGCGAACGCGCGATGGCACCTGGGTCACGGACATGCCGGGCGCGTTGCGTGCCGAGACGGTCGCGCGGCTCAACTCGACCATCGGCGATCTCGAACGCACCAACGGGGCGGAAATGGCGGTGGTGGTCATCAAGTCGCTGGACGGCCTCTCGGTGGAAGAAGCCGCAGTCAAACTGTTCCAGCTGTGGGGCATCGGCAAGAAGAACAAGGACAACGGCCTGCTCCTGCTCTGGTCGACCGGCGATCGACGCGTGCGAGTCGAAGTGGGATACGGTCTCGAAGGGACGCTGCCCGACGGCAAGGTCGGCGCCATCCTCGACACCTACGTGATTCCGAAATTCAAGGCCGGCGACTTCGATCAGGGGCTGATCGACGGCGTCGATGCGCTGGTCGGCGTCGTGCGCGCCGAGCCGATCGCACTGGTGTCACCGCAGAGTGAGTCGTACGACCCCAGCCCCTGGGGAATTGGCACCGTGTTGGCCGGCATCGGCGGCGCCATCGCTGCAGCGATTGGTTCGATCACCGGATTCCGGCGCTGGCGGCGATATCGACGACGCCGGTGCCCGAGGTGCCAGACGCTGATGACGCGACTGGAAGAAATCGAGGACGATGCGCTGCTTGCTGAGGGACAGCAGGCAGAGGAGCGCGTCGGCAGCGTGGACTATGACGTCTGGACGTGCGGCGAGTGTTCGCATCACTTCACCCTGCGCTATCCGAAATGGATGACCGGATACGCGAAATGTCCGCAGTGCGGCAACCGGACGAAGTCGTCGACCGAGACGGTCATCGCGCCCGCCACCACCAGCAGCAGCGGCAGCGCGCAAGTCGTGGAGCAATGCGCGTTCTGCAGCTTCCATCACGAGTTCACGAAGACGCTTCCGCGCATCCAGCAGAGCTCGTCGTCTGGTGGATCGTCGGGCGGGGGTTCGAGCTTCGGCGGCGGCCGCTCGGGCGGCGGCGGCGCCAGTCGAGGGTATTAATCCCGTTTTGCGGTTGATCTGACGTGCGCGGCCTCCGCGAAGTGTAGTGCTGATCCCGGCTGGCACTTGTATTGACGTCCCGGCCTTCGCGGCGAGGCCGCTCGAAGCGGCGCCTCCGTCCGCTCGCGGGTCGTGCACCTCGATTCGCGTCGCTCCTACGCTCTGGCTGCGCAGTACGGGGCGACGCTCGACCCGCTTCGCTCCCTCCGCCGCCGCTTCGTCCTGCCGCCCATCGCGGCCCGCCGAGGCGGCCGTGCCGCCAACACAACCACCCGCCGGGATGAGGCTAGACTCGAACCGGTTCGCGGTTGGATCTTGCTCGGCTCGAGGCCCAACTGCGGAACTGGGTTCAGAGTCGTAAGGCTTCAACGGTTTGCGGTTGAACAGGAGCGAGCGTCGAGCCGGCTTCGGACCGACTGCGATGGGCCCAGCGCGAGACCGCGCCGGAAGAAGCGACGGATCGCCCGTGCCGCCGTCCGCCCGCTGGCGGACCGGCGCGGTAAGGGCTGCTCGCGATCCGACGCGGATGAAGGCGGCGGTCTCGAGCTCGGTCCGCGGAGGCCGACGCACGGCAGATCCAACGTAGACCGCGCGACACGGTGCGAGTAGGAGTCAGTTGCCCGCCGTGAGCACGACGTGATCCATCCCGCCGGTATCGTCGCCGGTGCGGTATTCGCCGCGAATCTCCAGTCGTAACGGACGGCTGAGCACGGTGCGGATCTGTTCCGGCGTCGCTCGCGCGTTCCAGTTCCAGACCCAGTTCGCCGACGCGGAAAGCGGCACGGAAAAGTCGGTCCACTCCGTGCCCGGCGCATAGTCGAACCGGTACGACAGCCGCCCCGCCGGACCAACGATGACAACGTCATCGTCTCGAAAGCCGGCGTCTGCCGAGTCTTGCTTGAGGCTGTACGCGAGGCGGCCACCCTCCGCGGCGGCGAGCTGCGACAGGACGGCGGCCGGGGCCTGGAAATACCATGTCTCGCCGCCAGCTTCGTCGGTATTCGAAATGTAGCCGCCGTCGCGCCCGCCCGATGAGTGAAAGACCGGCGCCGCGGGACCCGTGTCTCCCGCCACCTGCCATCCTTCGGCCGATGACGAGAAGTCGTGGACGACGAGCAGGCGCCCGGCTTGAGCGTGGCCGCAACTGACGAGGACCGCGGCCATGACCGCGATGAGCGCGGCGGCCCTGCGGGACAGCGTGAATGACCAGCGCGGCTTTTCAGACATGAAAAAACGCCCCCGACGTGAGTCGGGGGCGTCAGTGTGGTCCGGCGGGCCGTGCCCCTACGCCCAGCGGTAGCCGTGTTTCGCCAGAGGCAGCGATCGAATGCGATCTCCGGTTGCCGAGAAGATGGCGTTGACGATCGCCGGCACCGCCGGCGGCAGTGAGGGCTCGCCGAGTCCGGTCGGATCGAAGTCCGTCTCGAGGAACCGGACCTGGATCTCGGCAGGTGCCTGCGGCATGCGCGTGGGCTGGTACTGGTGGAAGTTGCTCTGCATCACGCGGCCCTTCTCAATCGTGACCTCCCAGTTCATCGAATGGCTCATGCCTTCGATGAAGCCGCCATGCACCAGGTTTTCTGACTGGCTGGGATTCACGATCTGCCGGCCGATGTCCACCGCGCACCACGCGCGCTTCACCGACACGGCCTTCTTCGCGTCGACCGTCAGTTCGACGACGTAGGCGACGTAGCCGGAGTGAGCGAACTGGAACGCCGCGCCGAGGCCCGTGCCTTTCGGCAGGCTGCGACGACGATCGTTCCACCCCGACATGTCGCGCACGGCTTCGAGCACGCCGCGCGCGCGCGCCGGATTGAAACCTCCCACAGCGCCCTGGCCCTTCGGGCTGTTCAGCAGATCCAACCGGTACTGAATCGGATCCTGCCCAGCCGCGACCGCCACTTCGTCGAGGAAGCCCTGGATGACGAACGACACGCCGTTCGTCGGCGGCGCCCGCAGCGCGCCGGTCGGGACAGTGAACGGCTTCACAATCTCGGCCGTCACCAGCACGTTGTCGACGAATCCTCTCGGGAACTCGTTGGCCGGCACCACGGAATTCGTGCTGCCGACGAAGTTCCGATAGGCGATGAGCTTGCCGCTCGCATCGAGTCCGGCCTTGAAGTAGTGCGCGCCCGCCGGCCGGTACTGGTCGTGGGCCATGTCGTCTTCGCGCGTCCACAACAGCTTGACCGGGACGGACGGCAGTCCCGCCGCGGTCCGCTCGTCGGTGACGAGCTTGGCGATGCGGGCGACCTCGATGTCGTACTCGCTCACCAGCCGGCGTCCAAATCCGCCGCCGGCCTGGACGAGGTGCATCGTGATGTTCTGCGTTGGCAGACCCGAACCGAGCGCTGGATGCTGAAGGCTCGGGATCTGGCTCGGCGACCAGATCTCGAGGCGTCCGTCCTTATAGAGCGCCATGGAGTTCTGCGGCTCGAGCGGCGCGTGCGACAAGAGCGGGAAGTAGTACTCGGCTTCGACGATCTTCGCCGCGGTCTTGAACGCGGCCTCGACGTCGCCGATGGCCGCGCCGCCCTGTGCGGCGGTCGTCGGCGGCGTGGCCGCGACCCTCGCCGCCATGTCCTTGCACTGCTCCAGGTAGTTGGCCGTGCTTTCGGTCGCGGTCGGACCCTCGTTCCACACGACTTTCAGTGAGCGCCGCGCGTCGTTGGCCAGCCACCAGCTGTCGGCCACGATAGCGACGCCGGAGTTCAGCGAGTTGTTGCCCTGGCCCGCGGCCTCGATGATGAACGCGTGCTTCACGCCCGGCAGGCGCTTGATCTCGTCGAGGTTGGCGCTGACCGCCACTCCACGGAAGACCGGGCACTTCTCGAACGCGGCGAACAGCGTGCCTTCGGGCGCCAGATCGATGCTGTAGCGCGCGCGCCCGGTGACGATGTCGAGGGTGTCGACGCCGCGGATGCGCTTGCCGATGATCTTGAAGTCGCGCGGATTCTTGAGCACAGCTTCCACCGCTGCGCGATCCGGCGTCGGCTGCGTGAGCGCGCGCGCGGCCAGCGACGCGTACGTCGCCGTTCGATTGGAGCTCGCGTGCTTCACCGTGCCACTGCCAGTCGTAAGCTCGCTCACTGGCACGTTCCACTGCGCCGCGGCGGCGTTCAGCATCAAGAGTCGCCCGCCGGCGCCCACCAGCCGCATGTTCTGGTAGTTGTTGGGAATCGCGCGGCTGCCGCCTTCCGTCTGCGGGGCGTACTTCGGATCCAAGTCCGCCTGCTTGATCGAGACCTGCGCCCAGTCGACGTCGAACTCGTCGGCGATGATCTGCGGCAGCGCCGTCTTGATGCCCTGCCCCGTTTCAGGGTTCTTCGCGACGATGGTGAAGGTGTTGTTGGGATTGACGACGATGTAATCGTTCGCGCTGAGCGACGGGCCGGGGCCCGCCGGTCCGCCGCCACGTCCACCCTGGCCGGCGACGCGCGGCGCGTAGAGTCCGATGACCAGCCCGCCGCCCGCGACGGCGCTGACATGGAGGAACGTGCGGCGATTGACCTTCTTTGTTTTCGGGGTTTTCAGCGTGTCATGCATGGCCTACGCCCTCCCGCCGTTCGCGGCCTGTTTGATAGCGGCCTTGATTCGCACGTAGGTGCCGCAGCGGCAGACGTTGCCGGACATCGCGGCATCGATCTGCGCATCGGTCGGGCGCGGCGTCGTGGTCAGGAGCGCCGACGCGGACATCAACTGGCCGGCCTGGCAGTAGCCGCATTGAGGAACGTCGAGTTCCGTCCAGGCCTTCTGCAGCGGATGCGACCCGTCGCTCGGCAGGCTCTCGATCGTGGCGACCCTCTTCGTCCCGACGGTCGAAACCGGCGTGATACAGGAGCGGGCGGGCTGCCCATCAATCAGGACCGTGCAGGCGCCGCACTGGGCGATGCCGCAGCCGAACTTGGTGCCTTTCAGGCCCAGCGCGTCGCGCAGTACCCACAAGAGCGGCATCCGGTCCGGCACGTCGACTGTTTCAGTCTTGCCGTTGACGTTCAGTGAATACTTCATCGCTCACTGCCTCCGAGTCGGATTGTCGAGACGAGCCAAACGCCTGGGTAGTGCCCAATTATGAATCAGTTCGAGCCGTTTTCAACGTGGCACGCCCAGGACCCCGCAAGACCGCGTTGCGGCAGGGGGCGGCGCGGTTGCACGCGCGGTATCATCGCCGTTTTCTCAGAGAGGCCAGGATGAAACGCTCGCGTCGCCTGTTTTCCGCCGTGACGGTCGTGCTCGCCACATTCGTCTGTCTGGGCGCCCTCGCCGCCGCCCAGAGTCCGGTGTACCGGAGCCTGCCTCGGCCGGACAGCTCGAACTTCCGGCCGCTCGAGCAGATCACCAAGGCCAACGTCGGCCAGCTCCAGGTGGCTTGGCACTATCCGTACGGCGCGTCGATCTTCAGTCCGGTCTACGCGCGTGACGTGCTCTACGGGTTCGGCCGGAACAACACGTCGATCGTCGCGTTGGACGCGACCACCGGCAACGAGATCTGGATCCACGACGGGCTGAGCGGCATCAACGGCAAGGGGATGAACTACTGGGAGAGCGAAGACGGCAAGGACCGCCGGCTCATCTTCTCGGTGAACAGCTTCCTCCAGGCAAATCGACGCCGCCACGGGCAAGACGATTCCGACCTTCGGCGTCAATGGCATCGTCGACCTGCGGCAGGGATTGTTGCGGGCGGAGGGCACGGGCCTCAGCGTGCAGCCCGCAAGTCCGGGCCGCATCTGGCGGAACACGCTCGTCCTCGGCGGGCAGGCGGGCGAAGCGATCATGACGCCGCCTGGCGACATCCGCGCCTACGACGTGGTGACCGGCAAGCTCCTCTGGCAGTTCCACACGATCCCGCGGCCCGGCGAGTTCGGGTACGAAACCAATCCGCCCGACGGCTGGAAATACATGGGCGGCGCGAACAACTGGGGCGAGATGGCGCTCGACGAAGAGCGAGGCATCGTCTACATCCCGACGGGATCGGCGACGGCCGACTTCTGGGGCGGCGACCGCCACGGCCAGAACCTCTTCGCCAACTGTCTGCTCGCGCTCGACGTCCGGAGCGGCAAGCGGCTGTGGCATTTCCAGACCATCCATCACGATCTCTGGGACCTGGACAACGTCTCGGCGCCGCAGCTCGTGACCGTGCGTCACAACGGCCAGAACGTCGACGTCGTCGCGCACGCGGGCAAGACCGGCTTCCTGTACGTGTTCAATCGCGTGACCGGCGCGCCGCTCTGGCCAATCGAGGAGCGGCCGGTCGCGAAGAGCGATGTGCCCAATGAGTGTCATCGCCGACGCAGCCGTTCCCCACGAAGCCGGCGCCCTTCGCGCGGCAGTCCTTCACCGCGGACGACATCAACCCGCACCTCTTGACGAAAGAGGAGTACGACGCGCTCAAAGCGCGCATGGCGGTCGCGATCAACGGCACGGGGCCGCAGGGCGGCCTGTTCAACCGCACGGCGGTTGGCAAGGACAGCGTGTCGATGCCCGGCAATCAGGGCGGATCCAACTGGGGCACGACGGCCGCCGACCCCGAGCGCGGGCTGGTCTTCGTCACGGGAGTGAACCAGGTGGCGCTGCTCGTCCTCACCGACGTGCAGAATCCGCCCACCGGGGTCGTGGAGGTCGCGGCGGCAATCAGGTGTCGTCTTCCGCGCTGACGACCGGCCAGCGTGCCTTCCAGCAGTACTGCGCGGCCTGCCACGGCGCCGATCAGCGGGGCGCGATTGCTGGCGTGCCGTCCCTGATCGGTGTGACCGATCGCATCGATGGCGAAGCATTCCGGACCATCGTCAGCGAGGGGCGCAGCAACATGCGCGCGATCATCGACGCCACCAGCGAGGAGATTGCCGCGATCTACACGTGGCTCGAGCAGACGAATCCGGCCGGACGCGGCTCATCGGTCGCGGCCGCCATTCGCGGCGGCGCCGCGCTCCCGCCGGGGCCGGTCGTCGCGAGCGGCGGTGCGCGCCAGCCGTCGTTGCCGGCGCGATACGGCGGCCCGTTCTATCCCGGTCTCGGCGGCACGGCTGGCAACAGGCCCTGGCCGGACGATGTGGAGGCCGCGAAGCTGCCGACGCGCTACCAGTCCGGATACAACGTGATGGGCACGTCGACCAAACCGCCGTACACGACGATCACCGCCTATGACCTGAACACCGGCGAGATCAAATGGCAGGTGCCGAACGGCGACGATCCGGCAACGGTCGAGATGACGACGGCGCGGCCGGGGCAACCGTGTCGCGCCGCTGGCGGCTGTGTGCCCGGAGGCGTGCGTGACACGGGCGGCGTCGGCGCGCGCTACGGCATGGTGGTCACGAAGTCCGGCCTCCTGTTCCAGATCAGCAAGGACGGCTTCGCGCGCGCCTATGACGTGGATACCGGCAAGGTCTTGTGGAAGGGCGCCGTGGCGGGCGCCGAACGCGGCATCCCGGTCCTCTATGAATCGAAAGGCCGTGAGTACGTCGTGTTCATGTCGCCGGCGCCAGGCGCCGGCCAGCAGGCGGGCGCGGCGGGCGGCGGCGCGGCGCCGGCGCCGACTGGACCGTACGGCTACATCGCGTTCGCGCTCCCGGCACGGTAATCAACGGTAGCCGAACAGCGGCGGGAACACGACGACCACCAGTGCCGCCCATACGGAGTACACGGGTAGATAGGCGATCTGCCACCGCTCCAGGCGGTCAAACGAGCCCCGGTGACGCAGGAAGCGCGCATAGAGCCACGCCGACCCCGCCAGGTTGACGAGCAGAATCAGATTCTCGCCTAGCGCCGCCACTCGGTTGGGCGTGAAGCCAAACTCGGAGATGCGGGCCGCGATCGCCGCGAGCGCCACGCCATCGACCACGAGCGCGCTGACCACGAGCAGCAATTGCAGGCCGTCGAAGAAGTCGGGCGGTGCCTGCGGATCGCGCGCGGAGGCGGCGTAGAGCACCAGTCCGACAACGACCGCCAGCAGCAGGTCGAAGCCGATCAGTACCTCCCGCTTCACGTTGATGGGGTTGCCGGTCCACGCCATCGTGGCCAGAAACGCGAGGAGCAGAATCGTGAACAGCGGTGTGAACAGTCTGGTCAGCACCGGCGCCATGTTCTCGATGACGCTCTGCTTCGCCTCCACCAGCCAGGATCCGATGATGACGGCGCCCGCCGCACCACACGGGAGCAGCCAGCCGCCGACGAACCATCCAGGATCCATATCGATGGCGGAGAACATCATGACCGTAAAGCCGGTGACGACCCCCCCGCCGAGCGCGATCAGCACGTAGTAGATGGCCAGCTCGCCCGAGAACCGCACGAAGTCCATCCGCCCACCGTCGGCGAACCAGCGGCCTCGGACGTACGCGACAGCCGACGGCCAGCCACAGGGCGATTGGCAGGTGCAGAGCGGTCAGCCGTTGAGTGTCGCTGCCGTTCGGGAAAGTTGTCGACCCGTTCTGGACTGTCGAAGGGGAAGACGTTGGCGAACACGGCCGCGGCCGCGAATGGCAGCGCGAGAGCAGAGGCCGCGCATCGCATTCCACCCGCGCTTCCACATGAGGTAGATCGTGAGCAGCGGGAAGACGAACAGGCTGGCGTTGCGGAAGTAGAAAGGCGGCACTTCTTCATCGGGGCCGAGCGGAAAGCCGAACAGCGCCGGCAGCTTGACGGCACAACGCCGCGGCGACCGCAAGGCTCAGGACCACGATCGTCTCGGTGAGGGTCGCCGTTCCCGACCCATCGCTGGCGTCAGGCGTGATGACCAGCTGCTTCCACAGCCGCTGTGAGTGCTCGCGGGCGAACTCGCGCGACAGCGCGTCGAGGCTGCCCATGCGCTTGACCGCGACCAGGAACGCTTCATCCGCGGCCAGACCCGCCTCGGTCAGCGCCGCCACCTGGTCGCGCAGGTGTTCTTCGAGTTCCTCGACGTCTGGACCATGGATGACCCGCCGGCGGCGCAGGTACTCTCGCCAGTGCGCGATCTGCTCTTCGAGCGAGTGATCGGCGCGGGTCGTCATACTGTGCACGCCTGCATCCAGATGCCCCGCAGGGTGCCGTCGACGGCCTTCCACTGCTGCCGCTGGGCGGCGAGCTGCGCGCGGCCTTCTCTCGTGATCCGGTAGTACTTACGCCTGCGGCCGTTCTCGGACGCGGACCATTTCGCCGCGACATGCCCCTGGCGCTCGAGCCGGTGCAGCACGGGATAGAGCATGCCGTCGGTCCACTGTAGGTGCCCGCCCGACAACTCGGCCACTCGCTTGATGATGGCGTAGCCGTAACTGTCGCCTTCGGCAAGGATGGCGAGCACGAGCGGCGTGGCGGACGCAGCCACCAGGTCCTTGTTCATGTCCATACGTAGAGCCTTTATACATTGCAGCTCTATGTATGTCAAACAGACGGAGGTTCCACCAACGAACTGGTGTCCTACGGCATCGTCGATCCGTTCATCTGATGGGCGCACGCACTGGACGCCCTGGCGCGACGCCGGTCTGCAACTTCCCTTCAGACACGATCGGCACACCGGCAACCAGCACGTACCGAAAGCCTTCCGAGTATTTCGCGGGATCACCAAAGGCCGCAGTGTCGATGACCGTGGCCGGATCGAAGATCGTCAGGTCCGCGTCGGCGCCGGCGCGGACGCGGCCCTTGTTCTTCATCCCCGGCACGATCGCCTCGAGCCGCTGGGCCGGCATCAACGTCATCTTCCGTAGCGCGTCCATCAGCGTGATCAACTTCTGATCTCGCACCAGACGCCCCAACACTCGCGCGCTCGTGCCCGAACTGCGTGGATGCGCGACGAGATTCGGGAAGACGAGACCGTCGCTCACGATCATGGTGTCGGGGTACTTCAGCGCCGCTTCAAAAGCGTCCTGCGGAATCGCGTGGATGATGACCTCGTCGCTCGGATTCTCGCGCTGATACTTGCGAAACGTCTCCTCCGTCAGGAACTCTCCCGTGGCCGGCCACTGCAATTTGTCGTAGCTGATGCCGAGCGTCTGCTGCCATCCCGGGTCGAACCACGTGGACTTGATGCCGCTCATCGCCGCCGTGTACGGATACAACTCGGTGGTGACGTCCTGGCCCTTGGCTTTCGCCTCGCCAATCATCGCGAGAAGCTTTGGCGTGGCTGCGAGACCGCTGGTGCTGACGTGACAGACGTGGAGCGGCGCCTTCGTCTGTTCTGAGAGGTTCAACACTTCCTGAAGCGCGACAATCGCCCCTGGGTTGTTCTTAGTGCCCAGCCCCGCGTAGCGCAGGTGCACGTAGCAGGCCGCGCCGGACACTTCTGCGGCCACCTCGAACATCCGCTTGAGCTCTTGTTCCGTCGCGGCCGGCGTGTAAAACGGCGTGATGCCGACGCCCACTGCGCCACGCGCGAGCCCTTTCCGGACGAGCGCCACCATCTGCTCGATCTCGTCCGGCGTGGCCTTCTTCGACCGCGCGGGCCCGGAGAAATGGAACCCGTGGTACTCGTCCTTCATCACCTGGACTCGCGCTGGGCCGTGCCCCGCCGAGATGCCGAAGTTGACGATCGTCTTGCCTTCACGCTCGGAGTACCACCGATCGATGTCCACCGCCCCCTTTTCGGTATCGAGCATCGTCGTCACGCCGTCCATCGCGCGGTAGCCGTAGTTCAAGGCGTCATCACCGTGGCTGTGGATCTCAATCAGGCCGGGAGCCACGATGAGACCGGTGGCGTCGATGGTTCTGGCGCCTCGCAGCGGTTGATCGCTGATGACCTCGATCCGGTCGCCGGCGATGCCGACGTGCGCGACCCGATCGAACCCGCTTTCCGGATCCATGACGTGACCGTTGGCGATCACGAGGTCATAGCTCGGCGGCGCGGCGCACGAGAGACTCACGGACAGCAGGGTGCAGAGGAGACAGGCCAGTCGTCGACGCATCGCAGCATCTTACGAGGTGCGCGCAACCAACCCAATCGCCCGGGTTGCGCTTTATTTTAGTTTGATCTAAATTACGGCCGCCGCTCATGGGGGCTGCCCTGCTCTCGGCCATCGGGTCGCCGCGCCGCCGCGAGATTCTGCGTCTCCTCTGGGATCGGGAGCTCACGGCCGGCGCCATTCACGAGACCATGCCGGACGTGACGTTTGGCGCGGTGTCGCTCCAGCTCAAGGTGCTGTTGGACGCGGGCCTCGTCGAGTCGCGTCCCGAGGCGCAGTTCCGCGTATACCGCATCCGTCGCGAGGCCGTCGGGCCCGTCGCGCCTCTGCTCGAGGCGATGTGGACCGATGCGCTGTGGCATCTGAAGCTGAAAGCCGAGCTCAGGGAAACCCGTCGTGGCCCGCGGCCGCGCCGGCGCCCACGTCAATCGCCGTCTTCACCAAAGAAAGGTCGCCGATGACCACGCTTCCCCATCGTCTCGATCGCACGCATCGTGATTCGCGCCAGGCCCGCCACGGTGTTCGAGTTCATGACCAACACGCCAGGACTGGGCGGAATGGTGGGGCGCCGGCTCCAGCATTGACGCTCGCCCGGGCGGGCGGATGGTGATCCGCCACCCCAACGGCGTCGAGGTCACGGGCGAAGTGGTCGACGTGCAGCCGCCGGAACGCATCGTCTTCACGTACGGCTACGTGAGTGGAGGCCTCGTCCCTCCCGGCGGATCGCTCGTGACGATCAGGCTCGAGAGCCATCCCGCGGGCACGCTGCTGCAACTCACTCACGAATTCCGAGACGAGGAAGCGCGGGATCAGCATGTGCAGGGCTGGCGATTCCAGCTGTCCGTGTTCGCGAATGTGCTTCGCGAACAAGGTCAACGCTTCGGCGGCGGCCACCGTCGATCAATGGTTTTCCGCGTGGAGCACGGCGGACGCCGCGCCCAGGGAGCGCACGCTGGGCGAGATCGGCACGCCGGAAATCCGTTTCCACGACAAATTCAGTTGCATCGTGGGTGACGCCGACCTGAAGGCGCACCTCGCCGCGGTTCACCGCTTCATGCCGGGCATGCGGCTGGAACGGCGCGGCGACGTCCGCCACTGCCAATGGCATGTCCTTGCTGATTGGGTGGCCATCGGCAGCGATGGCCAGGAGCGCGGCCGCGGCACGAACTTGTTCGTCCTGGATGCCGACAGCCGCATCGCCGAGGTCACGGGTTTCTGGTCCTGAGCTTCACGGCACAGCGAAGTCCCCGACGGACCGCGACTAATTCCTCGTGTCGCGATGAGTCACACGGCGACCCGATATGACGCGATGACGCACGAGAGCGATTCGCCGCGCGCCCTGACAAAATTGAAAGCTGACTTCGTTTGGTAACCCCATGCCAATGAACAGGTTACGGGCAACCACAATGGCGCGCCTCACCAAACCATTAGTCTTCCAAGAAGGGAATTTCTTCGAAGACTCCTTTTGTTGGCAGCCAAGTAAGGCAAGCACACAAATGGCACGGCACGTGCTCTAGCCACGCACGCAGCTTCCCCAAGATGCAGAGGTAGTACGTGCGTTCAAGGTCCTTCTCTGTCCTGGCCGTGACGACCGCGGCCTTGATGTTCGGCGCGCTCACAGACGAGGCGTCTTCTCACAAACTGTCCAGCTTGGCCGTCCGTGCGTTTGATGGCGTGGTCGGCACTGCCATTGAACTGGTGAAGCCGTCGTCTCCGAGAAAAGGGGCGGCGCAGCAATCCACTGCCAGCGCAAAACCGGCGGCTGCCTCCTCATCGGTCTCCCCGTTGGACTCGCCCGCGCTCGTGAGAACCAAGCCGGTTGAGGGGACGTCGTTTGACGCGACCTTGGCACCCAGCCTTCCCGCCACGGTCACTGAAGACCAGGGAAAAGAGGACAAGGACGTGGCCTCGAACAGCTTCGGGCCGGCCAACTTTGGTTTCCGCAGTGCAGGAGGGATTCGCCCATTGAGTGGCGGCACTCCTGGCTCAGGTGGAGAGCAGGGCGCTTTGACCGAGCTGCCAGCCCCAGCGGAGGCACCGCCGAGCACTTCAATTGACGCGGCTCGATGGACTGATGGATGTGGTCGCATCGGATCTCGACCGCGACTATGGGGCCTCGACGGGCGGATCCTCGCTGGACTTCACGCCGACGACGAAAACCACCGCGCCGTCTGGTTCGCCCTCTGGTTCGACGTCGGGCCCGCTGCTTCCTGCGCCAGGCACCACGGCCCCATCAAATCCGAGCGCTTCATCCAGCCCGACTCCTGTCGTAGCGCAGCCGCCGACATCCGGCGCAGATCCGGGCCTTACGCCGCCGTCCGACGGGAGCACGAGTCCCGCGGCTGTGCAGCCCCCAGTCAACCCGCCGGTCAACCCGATCGAAGGGTCCTATCCGCCGGTCAACCGTTCGACATCGTCCCCACTCTCACTCTGGACGGACTCGTTCCGAATCCGCCAGTTTCACCGACTGATCTGGTCGATGAATCCTTGATTCTGCCCCCCAACATCGCACCCGTGCGGGTTGATCGCGCCGGCTCCCGCGACGGACGTCGCAGTTCGCGCTCGAGACGATTGTCAATCCAGAACCGGCAACACTGCTGCTGTTCGGCACCGGTCTGGCGTTGGTCGCTCGCAGCGTCCGTCGCCGCAATGGCGCCGTGCGATAGACGTTCGTTACGCCCAGGTGGCCGATGGTGATCGAGTTCCTGGACGGCCACTTGAAGAGGTCGCGGTCGGAAGGCCGGGCAGCGGGCCTTCCCCGCCCTTGAAGTGATCGACGATCGGCGCGCCGGACATTCTCGACGATACGGATGACCGTGTCGTTGGACTGACGGATATCGAGCGTCTCGGCCGGCGTAAGAGACAGGAGCACGCCCGCCAGCGCGCGGTTCAGGAATCCGTGCGCGATGATCGCGACACGCGTCTCCGGACGCCGAGGCGACATCGGCGAGAAACGCGCGGCTGCGTGCCGTCATGATCTTCGAAGTTCTCGCCGCCTGGCGAACGGTACCCGTAGCGATCGGCGTCCCAGGCCGCCCACTCGGCCGGCCACCGGCGTGGGATGTCCGCGTGGAGCGCCCCGGACCAGTCGCCGGCGGACCATTCCTTGAGACGATCGTCGAACGTCACCGCGATCGGCATCTCCGCCTGAATGATCGCCACGGTCTCGCGGACCCGGCCAAGCGGCGAAGCGAACGCGGTGTCCACGCCCAGCCGCGCCAGCAGGCGTGCCGAGTTCAGCGCATGCTCGCGGCCGAGCGGCGTGAGACGCGAGTCCAGCTGGCCCTGCATGCGCGAGCTGGCGTTCCATTCGGTTTCGCCGTGACGAACGAGATACCAGGTCCGGTCGCGCATGCTTCAGGGTACGCTGTCGGCTGCGAGTCTCGCCAATCGTGCAATCACTTCACTCTCGAACCTGGCTCGCGGTGAAGGGCAAGTCGGCCGAGGCTATCCTCGACACGCTCGACCTGCGCGCCGGCATGGCTGTGCCAGGGCGTGCATGACGTCGGATATCGACCCGACGAACCCAGTCCGGCCGGGCGCTTCGTTCGGCTCGAGGCCGTCAATCCAACGATTGTTCAACGCCTGTTCGGCAGCTGAACCAGTAGCCTGATGACCTCGAAGCGCCATCTCTCGATGTTGCGGTCGTACACGGCGGCTGACGGCCTGACGATCGGCAACGCGGCGTGCGGCACGATCTCGATCTTTCTTTGTCTCGAGCACGTCGCGACCGGCAGCGATCGGCTGATGTGGATCGCCTTCCTTCTGCTTCCGCTGGCGCTCGTCTGTGACGTCTTCGACGGGATGGTCGCGCGCGCGAACCGCTCGCGCCAGTCCGTGCTCGGCGGCGATCTCGATTCATTGGCCGACGTGATCTCGTTTGGCGTGGCGCCGGCGGTGCTCGGCTACACGCTCGGACTGCGCGGCGCGATGGGACGTGCTCTGCCTGACGTACTTCGTGGTCTGTGGCGTGAGCAGGCTCGCGCGATTCAACGTCACGGCGGCGGCTCTCGCCGACGAGGACACCGGCAAGGTCAAGTACTTCGAAGGCACGCCCATCCCGACCAGCATCGTCATCGTGATGCTGCTCGGCGCGGCGTTCTATCTGGGCCACACCGGCGACGCGCTGTGGCTCGGCGCGCACCGGGTCGGTCCCGCGCTTCTGCATCCTCTGGCGCTGGTGTACGTCGCCAGCGGCAGCGCGATGATCAGCGCGACGCTGCGAATTCCCAAGCCGTGAGCTGGGCCCACGTGGGGTCGAGTCCCACTTCGTGAGCGCGGACAGACCTCACGTGGGCGCCTGGCGTATGATGGCGCGGCAGAACGGCCGGGTCGAGCGCCATGGGTTTCATTGTCAAACGAGGCATCATTCTCGCCATCCTGGCGGCGGTCGTGCTGGGCATCGTGCTCGCCAACGAGCCCACGACGGCCTTTCGCAAGGAGTTCGTCGTCAGCGTGCCGCGCGACACCGCGTGGCAGCACTTCAACCGCGCCACGGAGTGGCCGAGCTGGGCGTCCTACATCAAGTCCGTCGAGCTCAGGCCCGCCGGCGACCTCGGTCCGACGACGACCGGCATCGTCAATCTGCAGAACGGGCAGACGACGACCTTCCAGATGACCGCGTTCGAGCCGAAGGACCACTGGCAGTGGTCAACCCGCCTGCTGTGGTTCACGCTCGACTACGATCACACGTTTCAAAGGGTGAGCGACCTCGAGACGCGCATCGTGCTGCACATGAAGGTGAAGGGCTTCGGCAAGAGCCTCCTCGCCTTTGCGATTGACCGGATGGCCAGCCCCGACCTGGACGCGTCGATTCCCAAGTTGATTCAGGAGATGAACAGCCTGAAGTAAGGCTGTGCGCCCCCCTAAAGCCCACCGCCAGCGGCAAGGTCTTTGCACAGTAGTGCCGCGGAGGGAAAAATGCTCTACACGATCGCCGTTATTCTGCTGATCGCGTGGCTGCTCGGCATGGTGGGCACCTACACCATCGGGTCGTTCATTCACGTGCTGTTGGTGGTCGCGGTGGTGTTGTTTCTGGTGGGCCTCATCAGTGGCCGCCGGACAATTCCCTAGCGCGCCGACACAAGCAGTGACCTGAGGCTGGGGCTACGTTGGCCCCAGCTTCTTTCCCGCCGGCGCGAGCAGGCCCGCGGCCTTCAGCTCCGCCCAGCGCGTGCGGTTGCTTTCCGCCCAGTTGCTGCCTGGTCTTCTGGGCGAGAACTTCAACGCATACCGCTCGTCGTCCAGCCGCCGTTCCAGACTGTCGATCCATCCAAAGCACAGCGCCTCGCGTACCGCGTCGTCGTACGACACGCACGTCACGCCAGTGTGCTTCTTGTGCATCACGAGCCACACGCCGGCCGCCGAAGCGTGATGCTTCGCGAGCCACGTGCGCCACTTCGCGCGCGTGCGAACGTCGACTTCAGGGAGCCGCGCTTTGTCCGTCATTCGAGGAGCGTCCGCCATTCAAGGAGCGAATGATAGCCGGTCAATGGCAGCCCGAAGGCAGAACCGTGGCAGATCTGTGACACCACAGACGTCACAGTTTCTTCACGGTTCAGAAGCGATCGAACGCGCCTCCTGCGTCGTCTCATGATCTGTAGGCACACCATCATGAAGAAGAAAGCGGCGTTCATCGTCCTGTTGGTTCTGACGGCCGGCGGAGGCTTCTACTACCACAGCCTCTCCGCCCGGCAGGTCGCCAACGCGCAGATCGTACAGGTGACGACCTCGACCGGCGACATCGTGGAGTCGGTGCAGGTCACCGGCACACTGCAGCCACTCCGCACGGTGAACGTCGGATCGCAGGTGTCGGGCGTCGTCTCGGATCTCGACGCGGACTTCAACTCGGTCGTCCGAAAGGGCCAGGTCATCGCGCGCCTCGATCCGTCGCTCTTTCAGGTGCAAGTGGACCTGCAGGCGGCGGCCGTCGATCGACAGATCGGCGAGATCAAGAACCAGGAGATGCAGCTCGAGAACGAGAAGGTCGCGCTCGAACGCGCGGAGGCGCTGTTCGCCAAAGGCCTCGTGACCGAGCAGGCGCGCGAAGAGGCGAAGCTTCAGGTCGGCGTGCGCACGACACAGGTCGACGCGGCGAGAAAGGCGCTCAAGACCGCACAGGCCAACCTGGACCAGGCGAAGCTGAACCTGAGCTACACGACCATCCGGTCCCCGATCGACGGCGTCGTGGTCAATCGCCAGGTGGATGTCGGGCAGACCGTGCAGTCGAGCATGAACGTGGCGCAGTTCTTCACGCTGGCGACCGACTTGCGCAGCCTGCGGCTCGAGGCCGTCGTGGACGAAGCCGAGATCGGCCGGATCCGCCCCGGCATGCCCGTCCAGTTCACCGTGGACTCCTACGGCGACCAGGTCTTTCGCGGCACGGTCGAGACGGTGACGCTGAACGCGCAGACGCAGAACAACGTGGTGACGTATCCCGTATGGATCAGCGTGCCCAATCCGGACCTCAAGCTGCGGCCGAGCATGACGGCCAACGTGCTGATCTTCGTGTCCACGGCCAATGGCGTGACGAGGATTCCGAGCGCGGCGACGCGGTTCCGGCCGAGCACCGCGATGTTCACCGCGCTGGGTCTCACGCCGCCGGAGAGCCGGCGGCTCGTGACGGCCGGTGGAACGAATGCGACGACCGTGAAAGACGCGCGCCCTGAGAAGAGCGCGCCGACGACAACCGCTCAATTTGGAGCGGGCGAATCAGATTGACGATTTGTTTGCGCCGGTGCCGCGACCGAATACCCCTGGCACCGTCTGGGTCTGGGACGAGTCCGCCAAAACACTCACGTCAGTGCCCGTACGACTGGGCATCACAAATGGTCAACTCACCGAGCTGATCGATGGCGACATCAAGGTCGGCCAGCAGCTCGTCACCAACGTCATCCTCCCGCAGACTTCGACGGCATCGGCGCAGCAAAACTCTTTGTTCAACACGACGGCCGCGGTGGCCGGTGGCGGCGGCCCGCCCGGCGGCGGCCGAGGGTTCTGAGGAAAAAGTGGTCGGGTGAATTCTTTGTATGTCGAATCGACATACAAAGAATTCACCCGACCACTTTTCTTACCTCAATCCAAACGCGAACACGGAGTGGTACGCAGAAATTGCCACGTACTGCTTCCCGTCCACTGAGTAACTGATCGGCGCCGACGAGATCTGGCCGCTGGTCAGCGCCTTCCAGAGCACTTCCCCGTTCCGCGCGTCGAGCGCCATGAAGACGCCTTCCCGGCTGCCGGAAAACAGAAGATCCGACGCGGTGGTCATGATCCCGGCGTCCGTGACGTCGTGCATCTTGAACGCCCACTTTTCCAGGCCTGTCCGCGGATCGAGCGCCAGAATCTCGCCGTGGCCCGGCTTCCTCCGTCCAGGTGTTGATCGGCGGACGACGGATGTTGGGCATCTTCGTGGACGGCGAGCCGCCGGTGTAGCCGCGGCCTTCGACGAACTGGACGGGCACCGACGAAGCCATCGCGGACGCGTCCTTCCAGGCGCCCACGTAGAACAGGCCCGTTCGGGGACTCCATGACGGCGAGAACCAGTTGGTGCCGCCCTGCGCGTTCGGATACGTCAGCACGCCTTCACCCGAAGCCTTGGTGTTGAGGAGGCGAATCGGCCGGCCGTTCGCGTCGAGTCCTGCCGCCCAGTTCTGCTTCACGAACGGCGCGCCGCGGACGAACTTGCCGTTGGTGCGATCGAGCACGTAGAAGAACCCGTTGCGGTTCGCCCACAGCATCAGCTTCCGCGGCGTGCCGTCCCACGTCATGTCCACGAGCACGGGCACCTGCGCCGAGTCCCAGTCCATGCCGTCGTTCGGCGTGAACTGGAAGTGCCACTTGAGCTGGCCCGTATCGGCATCGAGCGCGAGCGCCGAGCACGTATAGAGGTTGTCGCCAGGGCGTTGATCGGGATTCCAGTCGGGCCCCGGATTCCCGACGCCCCAGTACGTCAGGTTCAAGTCGGGATCGTACGTGCCGGTGATCCACAGCGAGCCCGCGCCGTTCTTCCACGAATCGCCGCCCCACGTTTCGTTGCCGGGCTGGCCGGGGCCGGGAATCGTGTTGAACCGCCACACTTCCTTGCCGGTCGCGGCCTCGAACGCCGCGACGAACCCGATGATCCCGTTCTCGCCGCCCGCCGTGCCGACGATGACTTTGTCTTTGACGACCTGCGGCGCCATGGCCACGGCGTAGCCCTGTGCGGCGGTCGCGATCGGCGTGTCCCAGATGAGCCGCCCGTTTTTCGCGTTCACCGCGACCAGGTGCGCGTCGATCGTCCCCATGAACAACGTGTCGCCGAGAATGGCCAGTCCGCGATTGATGCGGCCGCAACAGACGCGCGCATCAGGCGCGACTCGATACTGGTAGATCCAGAAAATGCGGCCGGTCGTCGCGTCGAGCGCGATGATGTCGTTCGGCGGCTGCGTGATGTACATCACGCCGTCCACGACGAGTGGCGACGATTCCAGCTTCTCGGTCGAGTCGACCTGGAACACCCACTTCATCTCCAGGTCCTTCGCATTCGACGGCGTAATCTGGGTGAGCGGGCTGTGCCGCCAGCCGTTGTTGGCGCCCGAGTACATCAACCAGTTGTGAGGTTCCGCGTTCGCGTTCGCGAGCCGGTCCCAGGTGATCTGCGCGCCGACCACCCCGCTCGCGAGGCAGACGATCACGAGCAGCGTGGTCAGTGTTCGTCGCGTCATTGAGCCGCACCTCGTCCCGGTCCGCCGCGTCCGGCGCCTCGGCCCGCTCCCGGTGCGGGTCCCGATGCCGGCGCTGGCCGGAGGGATAACAGATAGGCAATCAGATCCGCGCGCTGGTCGACCGTCAACTTGCCGTTGTAGGACGGCATCGTGGACTTGATCACCGTGTACTCCTTCAAGTCAGGTTTCCACAGCGAGACCAGTTTCTGGTTGCTGTCGACGATCTGCACGCTCCACGTGTCTTCGTTCAGCCGGCGGCCGGTCACGACCGCTCCGGTCTTGGTCACCGCCCGGATCGACCGATTGCCGGGCGCGCATTGGAGACCGGATCCATGAGCGTGTCCTCGAGCATCGCCGCGGAACGCGCGCGCGCCGATGTCGCTCAAGATCCGGACCGAGGTACGACCCGACATGGTTGACGCGATGACAACTCAAACACCCGCCGGCGTTCTCGAACACAGCCTTGCCCTTCGCCGCGTCGCCAACCGCGACTTTGCGCGCGCCGTAGTCCTTCATCACCTTGATATAGGCGACGACGGCCAGCAGATCGGCGTTGCCGAGGTTGTTGGCGGGCATCGCGGTGCCGGGCACACCCTTGCAGGATGACGTTCATCACGTCGAGATCGTTGGCGGCGCGCTTGAACTGGCCGGTACTCAGGTTCACTCCCGCCACGAGATCACCCGACGGGCCGTGACAGGTCGTGCAGAGCGAGCCGTAGACCTTGGCGCCAAGGTCGAGACGCGCGGGATCGACGCCCTTGGGCTGACGACGTCGCGGCAAGCCCAACGAAGAACGAGGAAGGCCGCGATGCGGAAAATGACCACAGGAGCTGACTTATAGGTGACGCGGCCGGTCGCGTCAAGCCGGCGTCGCGGTCGTGTTTCCGGTACTCCCAAACGCGTCCTGACGTGACAGAATCTCGCGATGGTCCGACAGCTCCGCTTACTCCCCGCGCTCTCGATCGTCACCGTCGGTCTCGCGGCGTTCGCCATCGCGCCCGTCGTTCCCGTCCGGGCCGACGTCAAGTTCACGTCGGTCTGGGCCGCGCCCGACGCGCAGACCGTCAGTTTCAAGGGCCAGAAGGTCGCGGCTCTGGTCATGCTCGACAACTGGGAGCGGCGCGTCCCTCGTGAGGAGGCCCTGGCGCGTGAACTCACGGCGAGGGGCATGACGGGCGTGCCCGCCTATCTCGTCATTCCGAAGGAAGAACTCAAGAGCGCGGACCGCGCGAGAGACTGGTTCGAAAAAGTCTCAGTCGCTGGCGTGGTCGTCCTCCGGCCCGTGTCCAAGGAGAAGGTCAAGCAACACACCGCCGAGCTCTGGACATCACCGTCCTACGCCACGCTCTCTGGCTATTACCCGTACGGCTGGGCGACGGTCTACCAGTTCGGGTCGCGCGAAGACACGATCATCGTGGTCGAGGCGATGATCTACAAAGTGTCGACGGGCGCGCTGGTATGGGGCGGGGTCAGCGAAGTCACCAATCCGAAAAACCTTCAGACCGCCATCGGCGAGATCGTGAAAGAAGCGGCCAACAAGATCCAGAAGCAGTTCCGATGACTCCCGGCGCGATCGCTCGCGCGCTGGCGATCGCGCTCGTGCTTCCGCTCTCCGGCTGCCTGCTCGTCATCGGCACGAGCCCGACACCCGTCAGCGAAGCCCAGATCATCGTGATCGTCCGGACCGACGACTCCGGCGCGGCTATCAGGGGGGCCGGAGTGGCCGTCTTTGACGGCGGCCTCGGGTGAAGTCCTGGGTCGCGGCGCGACGGGGAACGATGGCCGATTTGCGCTGACGGTCGCTGGAGTGAGTGCGCTGCGTGTCGTGGTCGAGGCGCCGACGGGATACCGCGTGCCGGCGTCAGGCTCGCGATCGATTGAAGTCGCATACGCGCTCGCGTCGGCGTCCGACCTGTGACCGTCGGGCTCGCACCGCGATCGCTGACGTTCGCGGGTGCGCCACTCATCGTCCGATCCGCCGGACGACGATCTCGGACTGTCCGGCGGATCGCCGCGTCCACGCCGCGACGACCGAAGAGCGCGTCCCGGCGATCGCGGGATACGTCGCCGACCCGTCGTCGCTGAGCGTCGCGATCGATCCCACCCCTGCAGCAGATCCGACTTCCCGCAGCTGGATCCGAAACCCCGTGCCGGTCGTTTCGTCCCACGCGACGAACACGCGCCCGCCGGCCTTCGCAATCTGTGGATGACCCGCGTGCACCTTTTCGCCCGCCTGATCGATCCGAACTCGCGGACTGAACGTGCGGCCGCCGTCACTCGATGACGCGTAGAACACGGCTTTCTTCTGGTCGCCCTCCTGCAGCATCGTCGGCCAGGCCACGTGCAGGACGCCGTCGTCGGTCACCGCGATTGACGGGCCGTCCTCCGGACACGCATCGATCTGCCAGTGATCTTCACTGACGCGGACCGGTGCCGAGAACGTCCGGCCGCCGTCGCTCGAATGCGCGACCGCGATGTCGCGAAGGTTCGTCGGATACACGTGCCGCCACGCGACGTAGACGACGCCGTCCGGCGCCGTGGTCACCGCGGTCTTGCAGCAGAAGCAGACGTCGGTCGCGACGGTCGTCTCGGTCCACGTGCCGTCGGGAGACGCCAAGGCGTGAAAAAGGTCCTGGCGCGTCGACCCGTGATGCCCCTGCGCGGCCTGATGCGCAGTCGCGCCGTGCGCTGCGTGCGCGGCATTCTCGGCGGCGGCCTGGCGCGTGTCGAGCCACGCGGCGTGCACGGCGTCGCCGTCGCCCATCGTCGAACGACGGCCAGCCGCGAAGGCCGGCCAGCCCGGCGGATGCAGTGAACGAGCCGGTCGCGAACGACCGGCCGTCCGTCGGCAGATCGCGCGACACGAATGCTGGACTGACCGCCGAGACGCGACACCCACCCGATCGCGAGATCGCGTCCGAGCGCGACCGCGGCGCCTGCTCACCGGACATCCGCGCGTCACCGCCGATGTCGTTCACGCGGACGGGCCCGGCAAATGTGCGGCCCTCGTCCGGGCTCGTGGCCGCGTAGACGTTCGTCTCGTCGCCAACCGTCGCCGCCCAGGTCACGACGACACGGTCGCCGGACGCGGCCACGCCGGCGCCGGCGTTCGTGGCGCCGGCGATGCCGAGACGAACGACCTCGTCAGCGACGGTCAGCGGACGGGGGCACAGCAACGTCGCGGGCGCGTGACAGCCACGACAGCCGACACAAGACAGCACGAACGCCACCGACTGAGCCCTAAGCCTAACCTTGCCAGCCATGAGCCTCCTCAGAATCTCGCTCTCACGCCAAGTTGCACCGAGCGTGGCTCGCCGACGGCCGTGATCTCGCCGAACGCGGGCAGCGGCTCGGTGGGATAGGCGCCCGTGCCAAAGGTCGTGTTGCGCGCGGTTTCGTTCGCGCGGTTGAACAGATTGAACGCCTCGACGAGAGCCTCGATGCGAAGCCCGGCACGCACCGTGAACGTGCGGGACACGCGAAGCCCAACCGACGAGAACGCGGATGCGCCGTCCCGCATTGCGGCCGAATGAATCGCCGTCCACGATCGGCCGCCCGGCGGTGCCCTGCACCGTCGTCACACCCGACGTGATGTTGAACGGCAACGCCGAGTAGTACTGGACGGTCGGCGTCAGGTGGAAATCGCGCACGAGCGCGACCATCGGTCGCGCCGCAGATGGCGGCGTGTTGAACGTGGCCGCGACACCAGCCGGTGCCGCTGGTCATCGTCCGACGGTCCCCAATCGGACTCGATGTCGAGCGGATTGATCGGGCCGTTGAAGAACGCCTCGCCGACGTTGTTCATCGACTTGGAGAGCGTGTACGACACGCGATAGCTGCCCCACGCCGCCGGGCGCTGCACCCACGACACCCGCAGGCCGTTGTACGACGAACGGCCGACCGACGAGTACTGGCTGTTGTTCGCGAAGGCCGGATCGGGGCGGCAGCCATTGTTCGTACCGACGACCGCGCAGGTCGGCGCGTTCCTGTTGATCTGCGCGATCAACTGACGCCCGGTCAGGTGGTCGAATCCGATGGCTGAGCGTCGCCCGCGCGCCAATCCGCTGCTCCACTTCCACACCGAACTGGCGTGACTGCGCGTTCTGAATGTCCGGCTGCATCGTCGTGAAATTCACGAGCGTCACGGTGGGAACAATCGCCGAGAGAATCTGCGGAAACACCGGCGCACCGGCCTGCGTCGGAGACAGGCTGACGTTCACTTGTCGCAAGCCGTCCGAGATCCGTGGTGTTATCCGGCCGACAGCAGCGCATTGGCGACCGCCCGCAGCGGCACGCGGTCGAAAAACAGTCCGCCCGAGGCGCGCACGATCGTGCGGTCGGACCCGAAGGGTGACCACGCCAGGCCAGCTCGCGGCGACACGTTGTTGGTGTCGGTCGTGATGGTGTCCATCCACTGCAGGTCGTAGCGAAGGCCGAGGTTCAGCGTCACGTCCGGACGAATCTTCCATTCGTCCTGCACGTAGAGCCCGACGTTCGGATTCGACTGATCGACCGACGCATCGCCGAACGTCTGAGTGAAGCCCTGATTCGAATACACGCCGGCGAGGAAGTTCGCCAGCGAGCTGAACGCGTAGCTCCCTTTGTTCGCGCGCGGGAACGTGATGGTCAGGTCGTTGTGTAGCAGGTCGATGCCGGTGCGAAGCGCGTGAGCGCCAGCCTGACGCGAAAGATTCGCGACCGCCTGATACATCCGGTTCACGCGGCCGGTCGGATTGCCGGTCAGCCGCCCGAACCCGGCCACGCCCTGAATGCTCACGGCGGGGCCAAACGGGTCGGTCGGCGGCGCCTGCAAGTCGCCGTAGGCGAACTGGCCGCGCGTCTCGAGCACCGTCGTCGGGGTCAGCGTCCGAACGTGACCGATCGCGATCGCGTGGTCCGAGTTGTCCAGACCCGCCGACGCGCTCGGCGCGTTCAACGCGCCGGCGCCTCGGGAATTCTCCGCGCGCACATCGTAGAGGCTGTAGCGCACCGACACGTGATCGTTTCCGCTGAGGTGATGATCGACCTTGCCGTGAGATGCGTGGCACGAACCGGCTGTGGATACTCACCGGTCGCGACCAACGGTCCACCGTAGCCAACGTCGGCCAGACGTGCAGTTGATCGTCGCGACGTTGGCCGGCGAGATCGTGGACAGGCCGGTCTGGTCGAGATGGCGGCGCTCGACGTTCATGAAGTAGAACGTCCGGTCGCGCGCGACCGGACCGCCGGCGCTGAACCCGAACTGCGCCTGGTGCATCGGCAGCTTCGTGCCCGAGAGCGCGTTCTCGCGCGTTGAGGCTGTCGTCGCGCTGGTAGTGGTAGGCGTCGCCGCTCAGCCGGTTCGTGCCGCTCTTCGTCACGATGCTGATGTAGCCGCCGAGCGCCCGCCCAAGCTCCGCCTGCCCGCCTGTCGTGACGACCTGCATCTCGTCGACCGCATCCACGCCGAGCGACAGCCCGCTCGAGCCCGGCGGCATCGTCGTTCGCCGAGAGGCCGTCCACGAGGTAGCTGTTCGAGAAGTTGCGCTGACTGTTGATCGAAAGTCCCACGCCAGGAACGGCGGACGTCTCGGGAAACAACTGGCCGGATCCACCGACGTTGGTCGGCGAGACGCCGGGCGCGAACAACGCGAGGTCGAGGGTGTTGCGGCCGTTGAGCGGCAGATTGGCGATCTCGGCTCGCGTGACCGTCGCCGCGATCTGGCTGCGCGCGGTCTCGAGCAACGGCGCCTCGGTGGTCACGGCCACGTCGGCCTACGACCGTCGGCGAGCGAGAGCGTGATGGGCAGCTCGAACGCGGAGCCGGCGGTGAGCGTCAGATTGCGCGTTGAGTCGGCGAACCCGGACTTGCGCACGGCGATCTCGTACGCGCCAACACGGAGGTACGGAAACCGGAAGCGGCCGTCAGGTCCGGTCGTCGCCGTCGTCCGCACGTTGGTGTCGAGATGACGAGCGGCGACGTCCGCCGTGGCCAGAGCGCGGCGCCGGTGGCGTCGGTGACGCGACCGCTGACGCTGGCGTAGTTCACGGCTTCCTGGGCGGCGACGAGACCTGGCGCGACGACGAACACGAAGAGCCAGAAAAGGGCCGCGCGCCGCCGACATTCAGCGAGCTTCCCACGTCCGGCGAGGACCCGGCCCTGTGGCAATTTGCCGCATGTCCGCTTACGCCAGGTGAGTGCCCCGTCGTCGTGCCGGCTCGGCGAGACAAGTTCGTGGTCGCGGCTATGCTTTCTCCGTGCTTCCGGTTCTGCACGTCCGTCGGACGCGGTCGGCCTGACGTGGCTCGTCACCGTGCGGTGGACCGTGCTCGTCGCCGCCACCGGCGCGCTCTTCGCTGGACGGACCGGGCTGGGCGTGTCGTTGTCCGCGCCGACCGCGATGCTGCTGCTCGCCGCGGTCGCGGTCTCGAATCTGTGGCTCACGTGGCGAATCCGACACCGTTTTCGGCGGGTCCCTTACCCCGCCAGCGGCGCACGGCGGAGCCCTCACCCCGCCAACTCGCGGCGCGCCGGACGCGGCAGCTGGTCTGCTGGTCTGCGCGGACGTTGTGCTTTGCTGTGGGTGCTCTGGCGATCGGGCGGCGCGCTCAATCCTGCCAGCGTGTTTTTTCTCGTGCAGATCGTGCTCGCCGCGCTCGTTCTCGGCCGCGTGTGGACATGGGTCGTGACAGGTCTCTCGGTCGGCGGCTTCGGGATTGCTCTACCTGGCTCCGGCGAGCGAGCTTCGAGCAGCGCAGGTGATGCACCCGGAGATCGGCGCGCACATGAACGGGATGTGGCTCGCCTTTGCGGCCACGGCGCTCGTCATCGCGGTGCTCGTGACGCAGCTCGTCGTCACGATCGAACGCCGCGACCGTGCGCTCGAGATCCTCCGCGACCAGCACGCGCGCTCGACGCGCTTTGCCGGCCTGGCCACGCTCGCCGCCGGTGCGGCGCATGAGCTGAGCACGCCGCTGGCGACAATGGCCGTAGCCGCGCGCGAGCTCGAGCGCTCGCTCGAGGGTCGCGAGCGCGACATGGCGAGGCGAATGCCAGTGGACATGGCGAGGCGAATGCCGAGCTTTCAAACGACGCGAATGCCGAGCTTTTGAAAGACGCGCGCCTCATTCGCGCCGAGATCGATCGCGCGCGCCGCATCCTCACCGACCTGTCGGCCCAGAGCGGCGGCGCTCCTGGTGAGGCGCCCCGGTCCGCATCCATGGCCGACGTGTTCTCGGCCATCCAGGCGGAGCTCCAGCCTCAGGTGGCGCGCAGACTCGAAACACGCGCGCGTCACGATGTCCGTGTGGTGTGGCCGGTGCAGGCCGTCGCGCGCGCCGTCGTGAATCTCGTGCGGAACGCGGCACAGGCGTCGGGCGACGCGGACCCGGTCATCGTCGAAGGCCGCGCCGACGGGGATGGCCGTGTTCGAATCGATGTGGTCGATCGCGGAACGGGCATGGCACCCGATCATCTGGCTCGAGCCGGCGAACCGTTTTTCACGACGAAGCCGCCGGGTGCAGGCACGGGCCTCGGCCTCTTCGTCGCGCGTTCGACCATCGAGCAGCTTGGCGGAACGCTCGGATTGACCTCGGAGCCAGGACGCGGCACCACGGCTACCGATCATGCTGCCGGCCGACGTCATCGAAGCGGCGAAATCCTCATGAGCGAGCGGCCTCTCCTTCTCATCGTCGAAGACGACGAAGCCCTGCGCGGACGGCTGACGACGGCGTTCGAGAGCCGTGGTCTGGACGTGCGCGGCGTCGCGACCACGGCCGAGGCCGCCAGCGTCGCTCGCGAGGAATTGCCCGAGCTCGTTCTCCTCGACCTGCGGGTCGGCGCGGACAACGGCCTGGATCTCATTCCCGAACTGACCCGGCTCGATCCCGCGACGCGCATCGTCGTCCTGACCGGATACGGGAGCGTCGCGACCGCCGTCGAGGCCGTGAGGCGCGGCGCGGTGCACTATCTGACCAAGCCGGCCGACGCGGACGAGATTCTTGCGGCGTTCGATCGAGGTCCGGCGCGTCGGACCGCGACACCGCCGCTCCAGGCCATGTCGCTCGACCGCGTGGAGTGGGAGCACATCAACCGCGTGCTCATGGACTGCGGTGGGAACATCTCCGAAGCCGCGCGGGTGCTCGGGATTCACCGGCGGTCGCTGCAGCGGAAACTGTCGAAGTATCCGGCGCGGCGGTAGAAAAAGTGGCCGGGTGACTTTTTACGTAAACACGTAAAAGTCACCCGACCACTTTTTGATCCGCATGCGCCCTGATCGTGTCCAGCACCGCCTGGCCGAGATCCTCGGTCTTTTTCGCGCCCATCCCGTAGACGTGGTGCAGCGCCTCGAGCGTCGCGGGTTTCAGGCGCGCGAGCTCGCGGAGCGTCGTGTCGTGAAACAGGACGTACGGCGGCACGCCGCGGGCGCGGGCGACGGTCAGGCGCAGCGCGCGCAGGCGATCGAACAGCGCGCGATCGACGCCGTCCCACGACTCGACCTCGCGACGCGTGCGCGCGCTCCGCCTTTTCCTTCTTGGGCTTGACCTGTCGCGCCAGCAGCAGGTCGGGGACCGCGTCTGGACGCTTGAGCAGTTCGACGCCTGGCGCCGTCAGCTTCAGCACCGGATACTCGTCGTCGGTCGGCCGAAGCAGTCCCCGCGCGACGAGCTGATCGACATAGCCACGGACCTCGTCGGCCGAGGCGTCGCGAAGAAGGCCAAACACGCTCAGCTTGGTATGACCGCGTGACGTCACGAGGTCGGTCTCGCGGCCGCGAAGGACGTTGCGTCACGTGCGCCGCACCGAAGCGCTGTTCGACGCGAGCGACCGCCGACAGGATCTTTCGCGCGAGCGTCACCGGCTCGGCCACGGGCTCGAGCTCGCCGAGACAGTAGTCGCAGGCGCCGCAGTCGGTCTTCGTGAACGTCTCGCCGAAATACCCGACGAGCCGGTTGTGGCGGCATCCGACGCTCGCGGCGTAGCGCTCCATGTCGCGGAGCAGCGCCTGCTTCGCCTCGGAGAACTCGCCGTTCTCCGACATCATCGCCCGCCACTTCGGAAAATCCCCCGCGGAGTAGATGAGCACGCACTCGGCCTCGAGACCGTCGCGCCCGGCGCGTCCCGCTTCCTGTTGATAGTGCTCGAGCGACTGCGGCGCGCCGGCATGAATGACGAACCGGACGTCGGACCGGTCGATACCCATGCCGAACGCCACCGTCGCCACGACGACGTCCGCGTCTTCGTTGAGGAACGCGTCCTGATGCCGATGCCGCGTCTCGTCATCCAGCCCGGCGTGATACGGCACCGCGCGCATGCCGGTCTCGACGAGCCACGCCGCCAGCGCGTCCACTTCGCGACGCGACTGACAGTAGATGATGCCGGCCTCGCCCGAGTGGCGAGCCAGGATGTCCTGCAGCTGCCGCTTCAGATTCGATCGCGCGAGCACGCGATAGACGAGATTCGGCCGGTCGAACGATCCGACGACCTCGACCGGCGACCGCAGCGCGAGCTGCTTGACGATGTCGCTCCGGACACGGCCGGTCGCGGTCGCGGTAAACGCGTGCAGGGTCACGTCGGGCCATCGATCGCGCAGCCGGACGAGCTGGCGATACTCCGGCCGGAAGTCGTGGCCCCACTGACTGATGCAATGCGCCTCGTCGACGGCGATGAAGCTGGGCGGCCGGTCGCCCAGGCGCGCGAGGAATCCATCGCTGCCCTCACCGACCAGCCGCTCAGGCGCGACGTAGAGGAGCCGGAAGATGCCGCCCTGCAGCCCCGCGAGGACGTCGCGCTTCGCCGCCGGCGTCATCCCGCTGTGGTAGCAGGCCGCGGGCACGCCGTTGCCGACGAGCGTGTCGACCTGGTCCTTCATCAGCGCGATCAGCGGCGAAACCACCAGCGCCACGCCCGGACGCATCAGCGCCGGCGCCTGAAAGCACAGCGACTTACCGCCACCGGTCGGCAGGACCACGAGCGAGTCGCGATTGTCGAGAATCGCGTCCATCGCTTCACGCTGGTGGGGCCGGAACGACGTGTAGCCCCAGTAGCGTTCCAGCGCGTGCTGTAAGGACGCAGGCACGCGTTGATCTTACGGCTCTGCGGCTTGAGAGGCTTGACGGCTTGGGGCCAGACTTCCAGACCAATTCCATCGATATAATCCCGCCCAACAGCCAATCGCTCGATAGCCAATGCAATAACCAATAGCCAATGACCAACAACAAATGGCTCCTCGCCGTCGCCTGTGCAGTGACGGCCGCGACGGCGTTCTTTTGCCGTCTCGCTGACACGCCGCACGCCCAGGTGACGCGGACCGGTGCTCTGCAGTCGGCGGGTGGCGGACCGGGCCCGGGCGCAGCGCCCGACGCGAAGGATCCGGCCAACGCGATTGCGGATCTCTCGCCGAGACCTCCGGTCGTCCCGCAGACGCCGGAGGACCAGGCGAAGCAGTTCTGGTTGCCGGCAGGCTATCGGATGACGCCCATCCTGTCGGATCCGGTCGTCGAAAATCCGGCGCAGATCACCTTCGACGGCAACGGCCGGATGTACGTCGTCGAGCTGCGAGGATATTTCCAGACACCGGAAGGCATTGACCTCATCCCGCCTATCGGCCGAATCTCGCGTCACGAAGATCGCGATGGCGACGGCGTCTACGAGCACCACAGCGTGTTCGTGGACAAGCTCGTGTTCCCACGTTTCGCGACGCCGCTCGGCGCCGACACGATCCTCACGATGGAAACGAACGCCGACGAGGTGTGGAAGTACACCGACACCAACGCGGATGGCGTGGCCGATCGGAAGGAGCTCTTCACGACGAACTTCGGGCGCGCGAGCACGATGGAGTCGCAGCCGTCGAGCCTGTACTGGGCGATGGACAACTGGATGTACAGCACGGTCAACGCGTTCCGGCTTCGATGGACGCCGACCGGCCTCCTGAAGGAAACGACCGGCCCGAACGGCGCGCAGTGGGGCGTGACGCAGGACAACCAGGGCAAGCTGCACTTCCAGCACGGCGCGAGCGGCCTGCCGGGGTATTTCCAGTTCCCCGTGCACTACGGCGCGTTCGGGTGGCCGGAGCAGCTCGAACCGAATCTGAACATCGTGTGGGGCGCGCCGATCCTGATCGGCGACATCCAGGCGGGTATCCCCGGCACGCGCATTCCGGACGGCTCCTTGATCAATGGCACGGCGGCGGCCGGCAACGAGATCTTCCGCGGCCACCGCATGCCGGCGGATCTCGTCGGCGACTACGTCCACGGCGACGCCGTCGGACGCATCGTTCGTCGTCTGCATCCGGTGAAGATCGAAGGGCTCACGCAACTTCGGAACTTCTATCCGCGGTCCGAGTTCGTCCGATCGCTCGATCCGCTGTTCCGGCCCGTCGAGATGGCCACGGCGCCCGACGGCACGCTCTACATTGCCGACATGTATCGCGGCATCATCGAAGGCGCGGAGTGGGCGAAGGAAGGGACGTACCTGCGCGAGAAGATCAAGCAGTACCAGCTCGACAAGGCCATGAACCGCGGCCGCGTCTGGCGGCTGAGCTACGACGGCATCGAGCGCGACCGCACGATGCCGCGCATGCTGTCGGAGACACCGGCGCAGCTCGTCCGCCATCTCTCGCACGCGAACGGCTGGTGGCGCGACACCGCGCAGCAGCTGATCGTGCTCAAGCAGGATCGGTCGGTGGTTCCCGCTCTGCAGACGATCGTCCGCACGTCGAAGGACCAGCTCGCCCGCGCGCACGCGCTCTGGACCATTGAAGGTTTGAATGCGCTCACGCCCGCGCTGGTCCGCGAGATGATGCGCGACGCGAATCCCTCGATGCGCATCCATGGTCTTCGCGTGAGCGAGACGCTCTACAAGGCCGGCGATCGATCGTTTGCGACCGAGTACCAGGCGCTCTCACGTGACACGGACACGGACGTCGCGATTCATGCGCTCTTGACGATGAATCTTCTGAAGGTGCCGGAGGCGGCCGCTGTCTGCGAAGGCGGCGATGACCGCCGGCAGAGGGCGTGGCGTCTCGTTCGTCGCTGACCGTATCGTGAATCCTCCGGCGGTCGGCCGGGGTGGCGGCCGCGGCGGCCCCACTCCGAACGCGGAACAAGTCGCCGCGCTCGAACGCGGCAACACGACCTACAACGAGATCTGCTTCTCGTGTCATGGCGACGACGGCCGCGGGACACCGACACCCGGCGGTGGAGCGGGCTCGACGCTCGCGCCGTCGCTGGTCGGGTCCGACCGCGTGAACGCGCACCGTGACTACGTGATCAAAGCCATCCTTCATGGGCTGTCGGGCCCAATCGACGGCCGGAGCTATCCGCAGGTCATGCCGGCGAACGGCGCGAACCGTGACGAGTGGGTTGCCGACGTCGCGTCGTTCATTCGCAACGGTTTCGGCAACTGCCGCAGGATTCGTGACGACGTGCCGACGTCGCCCGCGTGCGCGCGGCAACGACCGACCGAAGAGCGCCGTGGACATACGACACACTCCAGGCGACGCTTCCCCGGCCGCTGATTCCGGATGCAACCTGGAAAGTCACGGCCAGTCACCACGCGCCGCCGACGCCGTCACCGAACGCCGCGGGTGGATTCAGCATGCCGCCCGACCCGATGGGCGCGCTGAACTATCTGGGATGGACGAGCGGCGTGCCGCAGGAAGCCGGCATGTGGTTCCAGGTCGAGCTGCCGCGGGCGGCGCGCGTCATGGAGCTGCAGTTCACCGCGTCGGCGCTCGGGGGTGGCCGCGGCGCGCCCGTGCAGTGGACGTCGCCGCGCCGCTACCAGGTTCAGGTCTCGACCGACGGCACGAACTGGAGCGCGCCGGTGGCCGAGGGCACGGGCGTCGACGGCACGACAATCGTGACGTTCGCGCCCGTGAGCGCGAAGTTCGTGCGCATCACGCAGACCGAGACCGTGACGAACGCGCCGCCATGGTCGATGCGGTTGCTGCGGCTGTACGAAGCACCGTAAGAAGATGGGGTCAGGTCTTGAATTGAGTACGCTGTCGTTCAAGTCATGTGACTCTTTAGTCGTCGTACGTCAATTCAAGACCTGACCCCATCTTTTCGGGAGACACACATGAGCACTCATCTGAATCGTCGGGATTTTCTGGGACATGCGGCCGGGGCGGCGGCGGTGGGTGCGCTTGGGTCCGCGTTCGCACCGACTTTGAGCGCGCAGGGACCGGGTCCGCGACAACCGAATGTCGCGGGCATTGGACTGCAGCTGTACACGGTCCGGTCGCTCGTCGATCAGGACATCGTCCAGACGCTCGAGTCGGTCGCGAAGGTCGGCTACAAGGTCGTCGAGTTCGCCGGTTACGGAAAGCGCACGCATGCCGAGATTCGCTCGGCGCTCGACAGGCTGGGCATGACAGCGCCGAGCGCGCACATCTCGCTGAACGTGCTCCGCAAAGAGCTCGACGCGCAGGTCACCATCGCACAGACGATCGGACATCGCTACATCACCGTCCCGTCACTCGGCGGCGACATGCCTGTGACCGCTGACGGCTGGAAGAAGATGGCGGCCGAGTTCAATCAGATCGGCACGAAGCTTCAAGCGAAGAAAATCGGACTCGCGTTCCACAGTCACCGCGACGAGTTCATGGACGTCGGCGGTGGCAAGAAGGGCATGGACATCTTCATCGGCGAGACCGATCCCAAGCTCGTCACCTTCGAGATCGATCTCGGGTGGTCATGGGTCGCCAACCAGAATCCCGTGGACTGGATGAAGCGCTATCCCGGCCGCGTGAAGATGTGGCACGTGAAGGACATCCTGGCGCTGAAGGCCGCGCAGGATCGGCAGATGGAAGTGTTCAAGAATCCTCCGCCGGCAGCGCCTCCCGTCGTGCAGGCGACACAGCGTGACGCCGCAAGGCGCCGGCTCCGGCGCCCGCAGCGCCAGCGGCGACACCTCCACCTCCGGCCGTCACCGGCGGTCCTGTGCCCGTCGGTGCGGGCGAGATCGACTTCAAGCCGATTTTCGCGGAATGGAAAGTGTCAGGGCTCGAGTATTTCTTCGTCGAGCAGGACAGCGGCCCGACCTGGCCCGGCGGCCCGCTGGCGGCGATCACGACCAGCTATCGGAATCTGGTGAACATACTGACGTAGATTGCATGTAGGGATGTAGGAGCTGTAGGCCACGTAGAAGAGCGTTCTACATCCTGCACCACCTACATCCCTACACGACTTTTCCCTACCTCACTTTGGTCGCGGTCCAGGGACGGCTGGGGCCGCCGGCGGCAGGGGCCACGGTCCCGGCGATGCGGGTGCCGTTCACCTCGCCGGCGTAGTTCATGCCGTTGACCGTGAAGCTGATGCCGCGGCCGTTCATGCGGCCCTCCGCGACCGGCGCGGCCTTGCCGCTCTGAGTCATCGCCACGCTCAGCTTCTGATACTGCTGCGTCAGCGCCACCTCGCCGCCATCGAACTGCCAGACGCCGCCGACCTGAGCCGGGACGATGTAGAGACCCGCGGTGCACCATGACGTGCAGTCGTCGGTGATCGTCTCCTGCACGTCAGGCTCCCAGCCCTCGACGAAGAACGTGTTGTTGACGATGCGCGAGCCGGGCGGGAGCGCAAGGAACTTGTCCTGCAGTTTGTTGAGGTTCGACGGCAGCAGGAACAGCGCGAGCACCGTGGCCTTCGAGATGTCGGCCGCGTACATGTCGCCCTCGATGAACGTGGCGCGGTCGGACGACGCCGGCTTCCTTCGCCAGCCGGCGCGACAGCTCGACCATGTCGTGGTTGTACTCGACGCCGATGCGCGCGCGCTCCGCGCTTGGCCGCCGCGATGATGTTCCGGCCGTCGCCCGATCCGAGGTCCATGACCAGATCGTTCGGCGTGACTTTGGCCAGGTCGAGCATCTTCTCAACGAGCGCCGGCGACGTCGGCACCCACACGACGTCCTTGCCAGCCTGTCCGACGCTGGGTTCGAACGTCTGCGCGAGCGCGCGGCCCGACATGACGCACGACGAAGCCTGTCACGAACACGGCAACGCGAAACAGTCGTGATTTCATGTTTGTAATCCTATCAACCGGGACAGCGAGTATAGCCAAGGACGCGCGGAAAAGTGTCGCGCTGGTTTTTCTAGAATGAGGACATATGCCGACGCGCGTGCTCTTCGTCTGTCTGGGTAACATCTGCCGCTCACCCGCCGCCGAGGCCGCGTTCGAGCACGCGGCCACCGAAGCGGGACTCGCCAGTGAGTTCGTGATCGACTCTGCCGGCACCGGCGCGTGGCATATCGGCGAGCCGGCCGATCGGCGGATGCGGGACGCCGGGACAGCGACGCGGCATCAAAGTGACCAGCCGCGCCCGTCAAGTGTCCGACGACGACTTCAAGACGTTCGACCACATCCTCGCGATGGACATGACGAACCTGCGGGCGCTGCGGCGCCAGGCGCCGGTCGAGTATCGCAACAAGATTCGCCTGTTCCGCGATCTCGACCCGCACGGCCACGGTGAAGACGTGCCCGACCCGTACTACGGCGACACCGCGGGCTTCGACGAAGTCCTCGACATCGTGACCCGTACGGCGCGCGCGCTCCTCGAGGAGCTGCGGCCGCGGTCCGGGCCGCCCGAATGAAGGACGCCGACGCGAGCCCCCGAACGTGCGATCGAGCGAGCGATCGAGCGCGCCATCGGCGCGCCGGTGCAGCATCCTCCGGCGCGCGCCGCTGGGCGGCGGATCGATCAACGACACGACGCACATCGAGACCACGGAGGGCGCGTTCGTGGTCAAGGCTCACCGCCGGGCGCCAGCCCGGATGTTTCAGGCGGAGGCCGACGGACTCAACGCGCTGCGCGCGAGCGGCACCACGCTCGCTATCCCGCGAGTCATTGCCGTTGGGGCGGACGAGCCGGGTGCGCCTTCATTCCTCGTGCTCGAGTACCTTGCCGCCGGCCGGCGCCGCGCGGACTTCGACGAGACGCTCGGCCGCGGCCTCGCCGAGCTGCACCGTGCGACTGCCGACCGGTTCGGGTTTCACACAGACAACTACTGCGGCGCCACACCGCAGCCCAACCCGTGGACGCCGAAGTGGACTGACTTCTACGGCGAGTCGCGTCTGGGCCACCAGCTTCGCCTGGCGGTCGATGCGAGCCTGCTGTCGCCACCAGAGGCACAACAGATCGATTCGCTGATCGCGCGCCTTGACGACTGGATCGGTGAGCCGTCGAGCGGGCCGTCGCTCATCCACGGCGATCTCTGGTCCGGGAACCTGCACGCCGACAACGACGGGCGGCCGGCACTCATCGATCCCGCGGCCAGCTACGCGCACCGCGAGGCCGAGCTCGGCATGATGACGCTGTTCGGCGGATTCTCGGCGCGTGTGTTCGCCGCCTACGACGAGGCCTTCGCGCTCGAACCCGGCTGGCGCGATCGCAACCCGCTCTACCAGCTCTACCACCTGATGAACCACCTCAATCTCTTCGGCGGTGGATACCACAGCCAGGTGATGAGCGTCGTTCGACGGTTCGCCTGAGAAGCACTCTGACCACGCGGTCGAGCCTACCTATGCTTGGCACGTTCCTGACAAGCTGCACTCCGCGCCGATCCGCGCAAGTGGGGCGTATGATCTGGGCGGCGTTCCCGACAGATCTCAGGAGGGCGTCCATGCGGAACCCGTCTCGACGAACGGTTCTGAAGACGGCTGGCGCGGCATTGGTGGCACCGGCTGCGCTGGGCTCGACCAGGCGCCTCGCGGCTCAGGCGGCGAGACGCCGCACGCGCGACGAGGGCCCGGACACGCCGAAGATTGCCCTCGAGGCCGGCGCCGCTCTCACGACCACGCCCTCGGCGGACACCGTGGCCGCCGCGCGCCGCATCCGGCAACTCGGCGTGGAGCACGTGCTCGGCGGTGGCGGGCCGATCCCGTGGGAAGAGGGCCGGCTGCAGGCCCTCCGGACCAACCTCAAAGCCAACGGCATCACGCTCGGCAATCTGATGATCGCGGGATTCCCGAACGCGATCTACAACCGCCCGGGACGCGACGCGGACATCGAGAAAGTCATCCAGTCGATTCGCGCCGCCGGCCGTGTCGGTCTGCCGGTCGTTGAGTACAACTGGTACGCGCACCGCGCGATGGAGGGCTATTTCCTCGAGCTCGGACGGGCCGAGGCCGGCATGACCGGTTTCGACTACGAACGCATGCGCGACCTGCCGCCGCTGCCCCAGGAAGGCGCGCACACCGCGGAGACGATGTGGACGAACATCGCGTACTTCCTCAAGGCGGTGGTCCCCGAGGCTGAGAAGGCCGGCGTGCGGTTGGCGCTGCACCCGAATGACCCGCCGGCGCCGCTCAGCCGGGGCTCCGAACAAATCATGGGGTCGATCGAGGGATGGAAGAAGCTCATCAGCCTCGTGAACAGTCCCTCGAACGGCATCACGTTCGACTGCGGCGTCACGCGCGAGATGGGCGGCGATCCCGTCGAGGTCTGCAAGTACTTCGGCTCGCGCGATCGCATCAACCACGTCCACTTCCGCAACGTCATCGTCCAGAAGCCGAACGAACGCTACACCGAGGTGTTCATCGACGAGGGCGAGAACGACATGTTCGCGGTGATGAAGGAACTGGTTCGTCAGAAGTACAAGCTGCAGATGTATCCGGAGCATCCACGCGCGCTCGACTACGACCAGTGGGCGGGCATCCGCTCGCAGTATCCGGGCGGCGGCGGCTATGCCGGGTTCGCGTACAACGTCGGCTACACGCGCGCGATGCTGCAGGCCGCGCTCACGACTTAACGGAGCGAATCGATGAAACCCGCAGTCAGGAAACTGATCGACGCATCCACGCCGTCGCTGGACCGGCGAACTTTTTTCAGAACACTCGGTCTTTCCGCGGCGGGAAGCATGGCGCTCACGGGCGAGGCGGCGGCTGACGCGGCGGCTGATTTCGTCCAGGCCAACGTCAATCGCGCCTCGGAGCCTTCCGCGTTGCGCATCACCGACATGCGCGTGGCGACGGTCGTCGGCGCGCCGTTCACGGTGCCGCTCATCCGCATCGACACGAACCAGGGTCTGGTCGGCTGGGGCGAAGTGCGCGACGGCTCGCACGAGCGCTATGCGCTCTTCCTCAAGAGCCGCATCCTCGGCGAGAACCCGTGCAACGTCGACAAGATCTTCCGGAAGATCAAGCAGTTCGGCAGCCACGCGCGGCAGGCCGGCGGCGTGTGTTCCATCGAGATGGCCTGCATGGATCTCGCGGGCAAAGCATGGGGCGTGCCGTGCTGGCAGATGCTCGGCGGCAAGTTCCGCGACCGCGTACGGCTCTACGCGGACACGACGGTGTCGCCGGATCCGAAGATCCAGGGACAGCGCCTGAAGGAACGGATGGACCGCGGCATCACGTATCTCAAGCAGGATTTCGGCATCGGCCTGCATGCAGAAGGTGCCGGGCACGCTCTCCATGCCGCCCGGCACGAACATCGGCCAAGGCGATCGCGTCATGCATCCATTCACGGGCATCGAGATCACCGACAAAGGCCTGGCATGGATGTCGGACTGGGTCGGCCAGGTACGCGACGTCATCGGCATGGAGATCCCGCTCTCGAGCGATCACTACGGGCACATCAGCGTCAACAGCTGCATCAAGCTCGCGCGCGTGATGGAGAAGTGGAACCTGGCGTGGATGGAAGACATGGTGCCCTGGCAGTTCGGCGACCTCACCAAACAGATCAAGGACTCGACCACCACTCCGATCCTGACGGGCGAGGACATCTACCTGAAGGAAGAGTTCGTGAAGCTCATCGACATGGGCGCCGTGGACATGATCCATCCCGATCTCGCGAGCTCAGGCGGGCTGATCGAGACGAAGAAGATCGGCGACTACGCGATGGAGCACGGCGTGGCGATGGCGATGCACTCCGCGGGCACGCCGATCAGCCTGCTCGCGAGCATCCACTGCGCCGCGGCGACCGACAACTTCATCGCGCTCGAGCACCACTCGCTCGACGTGCCGTGGTGGAACAGCATGGTGACGTTCACGCGCGGCGGCTCGCTCTTCGACAAGGGCTTCGCCGTCGTCCCTGACGGACCAGGACTCGGCATCGACCTGAACGAGGACGTCGTGAAACAGCACCTGCGGCCGAACTCGGGCTATTTCCTGCCGACGCCGGAATGGGATGCGGCGCCGGGCAACGACCGGCTCTGGAGTGCTGAAGGGAGATCCGAGATGACGCGGAAGTCACTATCCGTTCTCGCCGTCGCTGCCGCTGTGGTGTTCGCCACCGCCTCGGCCGGCGCCCAGCTCTTCACGCTCACGAAGGAGCAGATGATCGAGTGGACGTCGCAGAATCCGTTCGATCGTTTTCCGGACGGGCGGCCGAAAGTGCCCGACGCCATGATCGAGCGCGCGAAGGCGCTCTCCTCCGAAGAAGTGCTGGCCGTCCTGCCGGGGAAGGGTTTCCGCAATCAGTACGCGGACGGATTCCAGGTGCTCCACCCGGGCACGAAACTCGTCGGGAGGGCCTTCACGGTCGAGTTCATGCCGATCCGTCCCGACCTGGACCTCATTGCCAACGCGACTGCCAAACAGAACGGGCTCGGCCGTCTCAACAACCAGGCCGCGTTCGATCAACTGCAGCCGGGTGACGTGCTGGTCGCCGATCTCTATGGGATGAAAGAGAACGGCACGATCGTGGGCGACAACCTCTTCTACTACATCATGCGCGCCACGAAGGGCGCGGGGCTCGTCGTCGATGGCGCAATCCGCGACCTCGAGGGCATTCGAACGATGAGCATGCCGGCGTACTTCCGGAGCGCGCACCCGTCCGCGATTGGCAACACGATGATCAGCGGCATCAACATTCCCGTGCGGATCGGCATGGCGACGGTGATGCCGGGCGACCTGGTGTTCGGCGACGCCGAGGGCGTGTATTTCATTCCACCGGCGCTCGTGCAGCCCGTGATGGACAACGCGGACGTCATCCACATCCACGACGAGTGGACGCGCAAGAAGTTCGACGAGGGCAAGTACAAATCGCGCGAGATTTACGGCTCCCCCACCGATCCCGCACTGAAGCAGGAGTACGACGCGTACCTCAAACGACGGCTCGAAGAACTGCGCAAGGAGCGAGGGCAGTAAACTGACCCCGGATGTCTGACGAATATTCGGGATCGTCTCGCCAGCGGTACCGGCGCTTCGTCCGCGACTACAAGCAGCAACGACTGGATGCGGTGGCCGAGGCCGCACAGGCCAAGAAGACCGCGCTCGACCGGCCGGCCGGCACAGGCGTCGAACGCGCCTGGCGGCGAGACGGCACCGAAAGGTCTTTTTCCCGGGCGCCGGCGCGAGTTCCTCCGAGTCTACGGCCGATGGCTGTGGCCGCACCGCGCCGCCATCGGGCTGGTCTTCACGCTCGGGCTCGGAGCCGCCGGCCTGCAGATGGTCGAGCCGCTCTTCATCCGGTTCATCGTCGATCGCATCCTGCTCAACACCGGCAGTCGACGCGGCCGCGCGGCTGACGAGCCTTCAGATCGCCGGCGCGGGGTTCATGAGCCTCGTGCTGCTGTCGCACCTCGTCACGATGTTCCGCGACTACCGACAGCGGCTGCTGAACGTCCGCGTCATGCTGTCGCTGCGCCGGTCGCTGTTCGACCGGCTGCTCCACCTGCCACTGCCCAAGCTCTGGGACATGAAGACCGGCGGCATCCTGTCGCGCATCACGGGCGACGTGGACACGACGACGGGCCTGCTGCAGATGGCGATCATGTCGCCGGCCATTTCGATCGTGCGACTGCTGATCGCGATGGTCATCCTGCTGACGCTGAACTGGCGCCTGGCGCTGACGGCCCTCGGCGTCATTCCCGGCATCATGATCGTCAGCTTCATCGCGGCCCGGCGCATTCGCCCGATCTACCGCGCCATTCGACGCGACATGGAGCAAATCGACGGACGCGTCGGCGAGACGTTTTCCGGCATCCGCGTGGTGCGCGCGTTCGGGCGCGAGATGCGCGAGCTCGTGGACTACATGCGCGGGCGACATAGCGTGCTGCGCAAGGAGCTCTTTGCCCATCGCCGCGAGCTGGTGATTTGGGGCGCGTGGGGTCTGCTCGTCTCGGGCGTGAACGTCGTGTTGTTCTGGTACGGGGGCACACTCAATCTCCAGGGCCGCGCCTCGATTGGGGACTTGCTCGCGTTCCAGTGGTACACGTTCCTGCTGCTCAATCCGGTGTGGCAGATCGTGAATACATTCTCCGAGCTCCAGCGGTCGCTGGCGGCCATGGAGCGCGTGTTCGAGATTCTCGATCTCCCACCCGACAAGCCGGACCGTCTCAACGCCAGCGATGCACCGGCCGTGGTGGACCGCATCACGATCGAGCACGTGGATTTCGAGTACCGCGAAGGCAAGCCGGTCGTGCGCGACTTCAACGTCGTCGTGCCGGGTGGATCGGTCGTCGCGCTGGTCGGTCGGAGCGGCGCCGGCAAGACGACCGTCACCGACCTCGTGGCGCGTTTCCACGATCCGACGCGCGGCCGCATTCTGATGAACGGCACGGACATCCGGGACTTCCGGCTGAGGAGCTACCGGAAGTTGCTCGCGATCGTGCAGCAGGACGTGTTCCTGTTCGACGGATCCGTGCGCGACAACATCGCCTACGGGCGGCATGACGCGACGGACGCGCAGGTCGAGGACGCGGCGCGCCGGGCCAACGCGCACGAGTTCATCGATCGTCTGCCGGAGCGGTACGGCACGTTCATCGGGGAGCGCGGCGTGAAGCTGTCTGGTGGACAGCAGCAGCGTCTCGCCATTGCGCGCGCGATCCTGGCGTCGCCCCAGATCCTGATCCTGGACGAGGCGACGAGCAACCTCGACACGGAGAGCGAGCAGCTGATTCAGGCGTCGATGACGTCACTCCTGGCGGGACGAACGACGTTCGTCATCGCCCACCGGCTGTCGACGATTCGCCGCGCGGACCTGATTCTGCTGATGGAAGACGGCGAAATCGTCGAGCGCGGCACGCACGACGCGCTGATGGCGGCGCGCGGCGCCTACTACGGCATGGTGATGCGCCAGATGATGGCGAACGACCAGATCGGGGAGCTGGCGTAGAAAAGGGGTCGGGACGCTTTTTACGTAAAGCGTAAAAAGCGTCCCGACCCCTTTTTACTGTACCGGCGCCCGCACTGCCCGGCCGGGCGTGACACCCTCGACGATCTTTCCGCCTGACACGACCGGGACGCCGTTCACCACCACGTCGTCGATGCCGATTGGGGGCCGCGACGGCTCGCGGTACGTGGACTGGTCGAGGACGCGGGCCGCATCGAACACGACAACATCGGCGTCGGCGCCGACCTTGAGACGGCCTTTGTTCCGCATTGCCGGCACGCGCGCCTCCAGGCGTTGCGCGGGCATCAGCGTCATCTTGCGGAGCGCGTCCATCAGCGTGAGTGAGCCGGGGGCGCGCGCGTAGCGGCCGAGCACGCGCGAGAACGTGCCGGTGGTGCGTGGATGACCGGTTCCGTTCTCCCAGTACGAGTCGCTCGCAATCATGGTCAGCGGGCTGTTGATCGCGACGGCGACCATTTCCTCGGTGTTCGTGTGGACGATCACGGGTCCGCCTTCGCGCCGGTAGCGGTTGAACGACTCGCGCGTCAGCCGCTCTCCGGTGCGGGGCCACTCGAGGACTGACAGGTTGGCGTCGGGCTTCTCGTACTCATCGAGGTTGGCGGACTTGATCTCGGTCATGCCGGCTGTGTACGGATACGCCTCGGTCGTGACGTCACGGCCGCTGGCTCGCGCCGCGACGATCATCTCGATCATCCGCGGGGTCTGAGCGAGCCCGGCGCTGTTCAGATGGACGACGTGCAGAGCGGACTTGCCTTCGTCGGCAAGCGCCAACGCTTCTTCGAGACCGGCGGCGCCGCGGCGGATATGGACATGCACCGAGGCACCGTGGCGGCCGGCCACGCGAAACACTTCGAGAAGCTCGTCGCGCGCTGCCGCCGGCGTGTAGGGAAACCCGGCGCCGACGCTGACGGCGCCGCGCCGGAGGCCGGCCTCGATGCCTGCGGCAATCGCTTTGACGTCCGCCGGACTGGCCTTTCCGTGCGCACCCGATCCGGTCGGCAGAAACGTGCCGGGGTCCTTCATGACGGCCATGCGCACCTGGATATGTCCCACGCTGACGCCGTGGTTGATGAGCTGACCTGGCGCGCGCTTCGCGTACCAACCGTCGATGTCCGACGCGCCAACCTCGAGCTCGAACGAGGACGTCACGCCGTCGAGTGCCTGAAACCGATAGCCGTCGCGATCCTGGCCGTGCGCGTGGAGATCGATGAACCCGGGCGCGACGACCCGGCCGGCGGCGTTGATCGTCGCGCGGCCGGACAGTGGATCCGCGGAGATCGCGGCGATCCGTCCCGCGCTGATGCCAACGTTCCGGACCGCGTCCACGCCGGATTCGGGATCCATGACGCGGCCGCCCGATATGACGAGATCGAATGTCTGCTGGCGCGCGGCCGGCACGGCCACCAACAGCCCGGCGGCGACGAGGATGGCGAGAAGTCGCGAGATCATGACGTGAGCCTATAATCCGACTTCCCCGATGTCACGCGTCGTCGCGCTTTGTTTCTCTCTGTCGCTTGTCGCGCAGATGACCGGCCAGGGCCCGGCGATCGAGGCGGCACGCGGCACGTTCTTCTTTGGCCTGACACCGCAATTCGCCGTGTCGCCCGACGGCCAGTCGGTCGTTTTCGTCGCCCACGCGCAGGGACAGCCGCCGTCGCTTTGGGTACGCGGCCGTCGCCGCGGGCACGCCGCGCCAGCTGGCGGGCACTGAGCAGGCGAGCTATCCCTTCTGGTCGCACGACGGCCGATCGATCGGGTTCTTCGCATCCGGCAAGTTGAAGACCGTCGCGGCCGGAGGCGGCACCGTCACGACCGTCTGTGACGCACCCACGGGCCGCGGCGGCACGTGGAACGACCGCGGCGTGATCGTGTTTGCGTCAGGGCTGAGCGATCCGCTTCGGAAGGTGCCGGCAACCGGCGGCATCCCTGAGCCCGCCAGCGTCATCGACGCCAGCGTGGAGAACTCGCACCGCTGGCCGCAGTTCTTGCCGGACGGCCAGCACCTGCTCTTCTGGGCCGGCGGCGGCAAGTCGCCGCCGCAACTCAAGATTGCCGCACTCGACGCGCCGGCATCCGTCGTCGTCGGGCCGTCGGAGTCGAACGGCGCGTATGGAGCCGGACACGTGTTCTTCAAGCGCGGCAACGCCTTGATGGCGCGCGCGCTCGATCCGAAGACGTTCGCGGCGACTGGCGAACCCGTCCAGGTCACCGAGCCGATCAGCGCGGACGCGGGATCGTTCTTCGCGTCGTTCGCGGTGTCTCCACAGGGCACGTTGCTGTACACGCGCGGGACGGCGAGACCCGCGCTGCTCACGTGGCTCGATCGCAAAGGCGCGTCACCCGGTACCGTTGGCGCGCCCGGCCAGTACACGAACGTCACGATGAGCCCGGACGGCAAGCGGCTCGCCGTCTCGCTGACGGCCGGTTCGCCGGCCAACCGCGACATCTGGATCGTGGACCTGCCCGGCGGCGCGATGACGAGGCTCACGACCGATCCGGGCGTGGACGCGACGCCGGTGTGGTCGCCCGGGAGCGACGAGGTGATCTTCAGCTCGACGCGATCCGGGATCTATCAGATGTACCGCCGCGCGGTCGGACGGATCGGGAGCGGACACGCTGCTCGTGAAGGACGACCGCGCGAGCATCGCGACCGACTGGTCACGCGACGGCACGCGTGTGCTCTACACGCGAACGGCGGCGGGTTCGACGGGCCTCGACGTGTGGGTTCACTTCATCGATGGCGGCGGCCAGTCGTTCCCGCTCATCGAAACGAAGGGAACAGACGATGGCGCCGCGTTCTCACCCGATGGACGATGGGCGGCGTATCAGTCCAACGAGTCCGGCCGCGACGAGATCTACGTGCAGCTCGCGCCAGGGGTGCCGCCGCGGACCGAACCGATCGCTGGAACGCGGTTTCCGCTGACGCCGGCGTTGGACTCGCGGCAGGTGTCACGCGACGGCGGCACGCAGCCCCGCTGGCGGCACGACGGACGTGAGCTGTTCTATCTGTCGCCGGAGGGCGCGTTGATGGCGGCTGAGGTACCCGACGCCGATCCGTCGCGCGTCGCCGAACCGCGGCAGATTCTTCCGCCGTCGATGACGCTCGTGATTCGGCACTCGTACACGACGTCGATCGACGGCCAGCGGGCGTTGATGCCAGTGCTGGATCAGTCCACGCCGTCGGTGATCAGCGTCAGTCAGTGGACCAGATCGGAAGACCGGGTGTCGTGAAACTGCGAAGGACAGACACCCGGTTTCTTCATACTTCTTCAAAGCGAACGCGATCATGCCGCTTGGTGCTGCCGGCCGGCTCAAGGCAGGGCTTCAGGCTCAAGGCTCGGGCTTAGGGCTGGGCCCGGAACCCTTCAGACCTCAAACTTCGAAGTTTGAAGTTGATATGTGCTATTCCTGTCAGTGATGCTCCAAAGCTCTGCCGGCGTGGGGACCCATCCCATGACCCGCCTCTTCGTTTGTTCCTCTCTTCTGGCCGTCTGCGCTGACGATTCACCTGTCCGCCCGGCAGCAGGTCTTCCGGGCCGAAAGCCAGACGGTCACGGTCTACGCCACCGTGACCGACAAGGATCGTCTCGTTACCGATCTCAAGCAGGAGAATTTTCAGGTTCTCGACAACGGCCGCCCGCAGGCCATCACCGTGTTCGACAACTCGCCACGGCCCATTCGCTTGATTGTCATGATCGATGTGAGCAGCAGCATGGCGGACAGTCTGCCGGACTTGCGGGAAGCTTCGGCAGAGCTCTTCAAGCGGCTTCGGCCGGACGATGCAGTTCGGATTGGGACGTTCGGCCGAACGATCGATTTCAGTCCCAAGTTCACCAACAACGTGAATGAGCTCATGGCAGCTCTGCCGTCCGAGATTCTGCCCAACGCGCCAACGCCGCTTTGGCGAGCGGTGGATCAGGCAATCGCCGAACTGGACAACGTCGAAGAACGCCCGGTCATCCTCATTCTGAGCGACGGCAAGGACTCGGGCGTGGTCCCGTTCTCGCGCGACCCAATCATGACGCTGCCTCAGGTCACCGAACGTGCGACAGCTCAGGACGTCATGATCTACGGCATCGGAATGCATACCCGTAGCAATTCCGCCTTCGTTGCCGCTCGAGGTGGAGGTCTCAGCGACATGTTGACGGCCGACTGGCCCGATCCTGGTCTGGGCACCGCCGCGCTAGAGACGGGTGGCGGGTACATCGAAGTTCGCCCACGAGACGTGGTCACGGGTCAGCTGGGTAAAGCCTTCGCCCGTGTGGCTGAAGAGCTTCACAGCCAGTACCTCCTCGGCTTTACACCGACCGTGCGTGACGGCAAGCGCCACAAGATTGAAGTGAAGGTCAACGTGAAAGACCTCAAGCCTCGCGCGCGGAAGAACTACGTCGCGCCTGCCGCGCCGAAACCGTAAAGCGGCGAAGACGGGCTGCGCGACACGAAACGCTAGGAGTCTTACGGATGGCGTCGGAGATCCCGCGCCGGCCTCTGGGCCGGACTGGTGAGCAGGTGTCGGCCATCGGCCTCGGCGGCTGGCACATCGGGCACAAGAGCGTCGACGAGGCGCTCGGTGTCCGGCTGATTCGAACGGCGATCGATCGCGGGATCACCTTCCTCGACAATTCCTGGGACTACAACGAAGGACTCAGTGAAGAGCGCATGGGGCGCGCGCTCAAGGATGGCTACCGCCAGCGCGCGTTCCTCATGACGAAGATCGACGGCCGATCGCTGCGAAGAGGCGACGCGCCAGCTCGACACCTGCCTCCGCCGCCTCCAGACCGACTGCATCGATCTCGTCCAGCATCACGAGGTCATCCGATTCGAAGATCCCGATCGGATGTTCGACGACGAAGGCGCCAATCGGGCGCTCGAGGACGCGCGGCGTGCGGGCAAGATCCGATACATCGGGTTCACCGGACACAAGGATCCGGCGATTCACCTCTACACGCTTCAGGTCGCGCGCGATCACGGCTTTCACTTCGACGCCGTGCAGATGCCGTTGAACGTGATGGACGCGCACTACCGGAGCTTCGAGCGGCTCGTCCTGCCCGAGCTCGTTCGCGAGAACATCGGTGTGGTCGGCATGAAGTCGATGGCCAGCGGGATCATCCTGCAGTCCGGGGTCGTCTCGGCCGTCGAATGTCTTCGGTATTCGCTGACGCTTCCGACGTCGGTGCTCGATCACCGGCATCGAATCCATGGCGATCCTCGACCAGGCGTGCGACGTCGCCGGCAGTTTCACGCCGATGAGCGCAAGCGAGATCAAGGCGCTGCTTGCACGAACCAGGGACGCGGCGTCGCGAGGCCTGTTCGAGCCCTTCAAGACGTCGTCGATGTTCGATGCGACGGCGACGAATCCGGACTGGCTGGGTGAAGAGCCTGAGCGGATCAAGAAGCTGCTCGCGCAGCTCGAAGGGGCTTAGGGCTCAAGGCTTGGGGCTTGGGGCTGTTGGGCTTGGGGCTTCGGGGCTTGGGGCTTGGACTAAAACTCGAGTCTACGCGTGATCTTCACCAAATCCTGACGCTCAGGCGGCCGCTTCGCTGACAATCTGAGCAGTCACATGCGCGGGACCCTCGCCTCGTCCCTGACGCGACGGACGTGGTGGTGGGTGTTCGCCCTGTTCATCGCCGCGCCTGCCGTTGCGCTCACCTGGCTGGGATTCCGATCCATCCGCGCGGCTGAGATCGAGCGCGATCAACGGCTCCGCGAGGAGCAGGCCGGCGTCGCAAGGCTCGTCGACGCCTCGTTAGCCAGTGCATTCGATCGGACGATTACCGACGTGAAGGCTGCCGGTCACCTCGACGATGCGGTCGCTTTCATCGTCGAGGACACCGGCGTGATCGCGTTCCCGGCCGACCGCGTGTATTTCGGTCCGTTCGGGGTCACACCATCGTCACTTCCGGCACTCCACACGCCATCGTCCATCACGGCTCTGATCGGTCAGGCGCAGAGGGCCGAGGCCCAGGGGCGACACGTGGAGGCGCGCGCGCTGTACGAGCGCATTCGGGCGGACCGCGATCTCGCGGCGTGGGCGAACCTGAAGCTTGCGATGGTCGCGGTCGACTCAGGTGATCGGTCGCGGTTGTCGGCGGTGGCGGACAGCCGCCTTGCCACGTCCAACGCGCGCACGCCGGCTGGCATCCCACTCGCTGTGGCTGCTGCGAGCTACGCAGGCATCCGTGAACGGACGCGAGCGCGCACGCTTTCTGCCGCTCGTTGCCGCAACGCTCGAGGAGCTTCGCGGCGGCCGATGGTGGCTCCACGCCGACCAGAGGCGCGCGTACGATACCGAACTCCGGAGCGTCGCTTCGCAGACTCCGGCGAGACCCGCGGGAAACGTCGCCGGAGGCGGATTCGCGCCTCGAGCGGACGCGGCCATCTCGATGTCCTCCTGCGCAAGGCCGCGGCAGAGCGAGGGAGCGCCACCACCTCGCGAGCGGCGCTGGTCAAGACCGACTCTGGTAGCGTCCTGCTCGTGTGGGCGGCAACCAGCGCCGAAGGGTCTGTCGACGCGGTCTGGCGCAGCGCTTTTCGGTGCGCCGGATCGCCACGCTGTTTGAGACGATCACTGGGGCCGCTTGAGTGCCAACGCACGACTTCGACACGGCCCTTCGGGATGATCAGGGCACGCTCGATCTGGGGCGATCTCGGCCGACGCTCCGGTCTGGCAATCCGTCGCTCTCGAGTCGGTGAACGGCTGGCAGCTCGCGTTCACGGGCCCGTCGGTGCCGGTCAGCGGACGCCTCATGAACTACGGCGCTGGTGCTTCTGCCGATTGTGATGCTCGCGTCCGGTCTGGTGATGACGGCGTGGATCGTGCGGCGCGACCTGGCGCTGGCTCGACTGCAGTCGACGTTCGTCGCTGCCGTGACGCACGAGTTCAAGAGCCCGATCACGAGCATTCGCCTTCTGATGGAGCGGATCGCGAGCGGCCGCGTCGCAGCGGGCGATTCGCCGAGCGAGCGATATTACGCGGCGATGGGCGCGGAGACCGATCGGCTCGAGGGCCTGGTGAACCGTCTGCTGGAATCGCAGAAACTGCAGAGCGGGCAGAAGCAGTACGCGTTCGAGCCGACATCGACATCGCAGGCACTGGCGCACGATGCCGTCGAACGCATGCGGCCGCAAGCGGAAGCCAAAGAGCATTCAGCTCGACCTCGCGCATCGACGACGGCTTCCCCGACGCTGGCAGCTCGACCGCGAGTCGATCGTCCGATGCCATCAGCAACCTGCGTCGACAACGCCATCAAATACTCGCCGGCCGACACGACGCGTCTCGGTTGCCACTGCGACTGGCAGGAGACGGACGCGTCGAGCTCGACGGTCGCCGACGAAGGGATTGGCGTCGAGCCAGCGGACGCCGAGCGGATCTTCGAACCGTTCTATCGCAGCCTGCGCGGCGACCACGCGAACGTGCACGGCACCGGCCTCGGCCTGTCGCTCGTCAAGGCCGCCGGCCGAAGCGCATGGCGGCTCGGTCGAGCGTGTCGAGCGACGGCCGGCGCGGCAGCCGCTTCACGCTGCGGCTGTCCACGGCCTTCGCGCCGGCCGGTGCTGCCGCGAGTGCCAGACCTCGCGTCGCCCGCGCATGCTCCGCGATCGCCGGCCGGCACGTGAGTCAGCAAAGCTGATGCCTCGCATCCTGATTGCCGACGACGAGCCGGCCATTGTGATGGCGGTGCGTGACGAGCTGGCGTTCGAGGGCTTCGAGGTGAACACAGCCGGAAGCGGTCCGGAGGCGGTGGCGATGGCGCGCGACAGGCTCGGCCCGACGTCCTGCTCCTCGATCTCATGCTGCCAGGCAAGAACGGATTCGAGGTGTGCCGGACTCTGCGACCCGAGCGGCCGGACCTCTGGATCATCATGCTCACGGTCCGCGGTCAGGAGGCCGACCGCGTCACCGGCTTCGAGGCCGGGCGCCGACGACTACGTGACGAAGCCGTTCTCGCTGCGCGAGCTCGTGGGCCGCGATCAAGGTCGGGCTGCGGCGCGCGAACGGACGTGCGCCGAACGCGTCGCGAGACGTTCGGCGCCATCGAGGTGGATCTGGCGGCACGCACGCGTCGTTCAGGGCCGGCGCGCGCGGTCGAGCTCACGCCCAAGGAGTTCGAGATACTGGCGCTGCTGCGTCCGCCGGGCCGGCGAGGCGATCACGCGCGACGAGTTCCTCGACGAGGTGTGGGGCAAGGACGTGCATGTGACGCACCGCACCGTCGACACGCACATGTCCGCGCTGCGGCGAAAGCTCGAAGACGACCCCGACCAACCGGTGCACATCATCGGCGTCCGTGGCGTGGGATACCGGTTCGAGGGAACCTCCGCGAAACCTTGACGTGACCTTCATGCTTCTGACGGGACTTCTCTTCAGAATCCTTTCTGGTCGCGCGAACGGCGGCCAGAGGGAGAGCCGGACATGACGCTCGGAATCGACACGGTGGTGGATTGTTGTCGGGATGCTGGCGCTCGTCGCCGGGGCGTCATGGACCGTGGCGTGCCGAAGCAGGGCCCACAGGCCCTGTTCGAGCGCGCGCGCCTCCTCGAGGAGAACAGCAAGACCCTGGGTGAGGCGATCGCGCTCTACAAGCAGGTCGTGACGCGCAGGCCGGATCCAATCGGGCGCTCGCGGCGCAAGCGCTCGCTGCGAGCCGCGGAGTGTCATCAGAAGCTGGGCGACGGTCAGGCGACCGGCCTTTATGAACAAATCATCCGCGAGTACTGGCGATCAGACCGCGGCGGTCGCACTAGCGCGGACACGCCTGGGCTCGCCTGGTGCTAGCGGCGGAATTGTCAAGCGGCAGGTGTGGACAGGACCCGAAGTCGATACGTCTGGCGCGATTTCGAACGACGGCCGATACTCCACGTTCGTCGATCGTGAGACCGGTGACTTAGCCTTGCGTGATCTCTGACAGGCACGAATCGGCGACTGACGAAAGGGCCCGGCGATTGGAGCGACTTCGCTTATCGGAGTGCCATCTCCCAGGATGGTGGTCAAGTCGCGTTTGCCTGGTATCTGGAGAAGACCGGCCAACACGAGCTTCGCGTTGTGAAGCTCGGCGACGCGGGAGTGCCAGGCTCGCGTGTCCTACTCGAGAATCCCGATATTGACGACCCTTACCCGTTCGACTGGTCACCTGACGGAAAGTGGATCGCCGTGCACTTGGGAAGGCACGATCGCACCGCACAGCTTGGACTTGTATCCAGCACGACCGGGCCTGCTAACGGTTTTGACGTCGGTAGACTGGCGTGGCTCCACGAACATGTCGTTCTCTCCGGATAGCCGGTATCTAGCCTACGACCTGCCAGTAGACGATTCGGTGACGAACCGAGACGTGTTCGTCCTCAGCGTGGATGGAAGCACCAAAGTCACGGCGGTCGCCCACGAAAGTCGCGATGTCGTCGCCGGCTGGTCACCGGATCGGCGGCGCACTGCTGTTCGCGAGCGACAGGGCGGTTTCGCAGGGTCTGTGGGCTCTACCAATGACGGGCGGCCGGCCGCGCGGGGCGGCGGCATTGATCCAACCCGATCTCGGACCGTTGACAGCGAGTCTCGGCTTCACGCGGTCGGATGCTTGTGTTCGGGACGCTCGCTAGCGCGCCAAATATCTACACGGCCGTCGTCGATCTCGAGGCAGGCAGATCCTGCGTCACCGCCTCAGCCGCTCGTGGTAGAACTTCCTTCGAGCGAACCGACAACCGTCGTGGTCGCGAGATGGAAAGTCTCGCTACGCGCGTTCGCGATTCGTGACAGAATCGCACCATTTGTCGATCCATTCGCTCGATAACGGTAGAACTACAGAGCGCTCAGCTACGCATCTCGTGGTCTCACTATCTGCGATTGGTCACCTGATGGGTCGATCACGCCGAGGCATCGACTCAACAGGCGTCAGGGACTCTTTCGTGTCGATCCAGGGCACGGGAGCAGCATCACGATTGATCATTGAGCGAAGGCGGAGGCTATACGGCTGAGGGCAGTCGTGGTCTGCTGCACGGCTGCTTGCTCGTATCGTCGCGCGTGGGATGGTGGAGAGAACTCGTCGATAGTCGTACGCGACATCGTGTCCGGTCAGAACAGCGAACGAACCGGGCAATGCTGAAGGCCAACTCGCTGGACGTTTCACCCGATGGACAGATCAGCTCCTGCATGGAAACTGATCGACCGAGCATTACATGACGTCGCTCGTGCGGTCCGATCGCGGAGATGTTCGAGGCGCTGCTCCGCAACCCGAGCAGATGGTTTCGAAACTGATGGATTGGACACCAGATGGTCAGCTATTCGTGGAATCGTCGAGCGGAAAACGAGCGGGCGCGCCAACGCGCGTCATCGAGGTTGCCGATTGATCGGACTGCCGGGACACTCGCTCATCCGATACTCGCCGCTCCATCTGGGGCTGCAAGACGTCTCACAGACGTCTGCGACAGTCGAGATCTTGCCAGGCCGACGGCCGCTCGCTGATCACGGACGGAACGATTCCTATGAGCGCTGACTCACTTCTTGCGGCGTCGAATTGGATAGCTGAAGGGACCGGCGTGCTATTCGCCGTCGGTCCCGCACTTCTCACAGTGGCATTCGTGGCCACTGCCCTCGTCGCCTTTGCCGTCGGACGTTTCTGTGAACGGACCAGAGGTGGAGTGACGAAGTAGCCCACGGAAGCCAGAAGTGTCGAACGAATCGACAGTGACTTCTCACTTCTGGCTTCTCACTTCTGACTTGTCGCTTTCTACTGCGACTTCCCTCTCGCGTCGATCGTCCAGATCACTTCGACCTTGTCGCCGCGGATGCCGTACATCTGGTCGTACTCGTTCACGACCGGGTCGCAGTGCGGGACGATGACCTCGAGCTTGTCGCCGATCTTGTAGTTCTTCGCCGGCGGCGTCGTGAACGAGATGGATCCGAACTCGTCCGACGTCGCGGCGTAGTCCATGCCGGGCTCGCCAATCACGCCGGCGCGCGGAGTGTTGAGCGTCAGCGCCTTCGCGCCGCCGTCGGTCGTGAGCCGGTTCGGGAACCGGTTGTTCATCACGGTCGTGAGGACCGTCAGCGACGGCGCGAACTCGTCGAACACCGGTCCGCGTTCGTTGCCGATCGCCAGGTACTGCATGTCGTTGAAGAGATAGCTGCCGACCTGGATGTCGGAGAACCCCGGCACGAGATGCATGATGTTGTAGGTGCCGGTGCCGCCGCCGCTGAAGATCTCCATGTTCAGCCCGGCCTTCTTCATCGCCTCGAAGGTCTCGACGTTCGGCTGAATCGTCTTCAACGCGCGCGCCTTGCGCTCGGCAAAGCCGTTGGCGTGCTGGACGGCGCCGTCGTACGACAGCATGCCGCGCAGCTTGAGATTCGGCAGCTTCGAGATCAGCTGTCCGAGCGCGACGGCGCCATCTCCCGGAGGAATCCCGCTCCTCGCGCCCACCGCCACGTCGATGACGACGTCCGCGACGACGCCGGCTTCCTTCGCGGCGGCATGACAAATCGCGCGCGTTCTGCTCGGTGTCAACGGCCTGGATGAACGCCGGATGCGCCTTCTTCAGCGCCATCGCGCGACGGATCTTCGACACCGACGGATTGGCCGTCGTCATCATGATCCGATCGATGCCCTTGGCGGACAGCACCTCGGCTTCGGTCAACTTGGCGCAGCACACGCCGATCGATCCGTTGGCCAGCTGGTACTTCGCGATGGCCGCGGACTTGTGCGTCTTCGCGTGCGGCCGGCTCGGCAGCCCGTACTGCTTCAACGCCGCCTGCATCGTCCGGACGTTCTTCTCGAACTTGTCGAGATCGACGACGAGCGCCGGCGTGTCGAGGTCCCACTTCGAGATGCCGGGCCGGACGTGGCCCTGGGCATCCGCCATCTCACGCATCTCCGCCGTTCCCGTACCCGTGTACCGAGCGCGGGATCCAGACGTAGGCCGACACCGCAGCCGCACGACGACAGAAACCGGCGACGAGACGAGGAGATGAGAGACATCACCGCAACTCCTTGAATATGACCTCGACGTTCGTCTGCACGCGCTTGGGGTCGATCGGTATAGCCCTGATACTTGGCGGGAACCGTCCACGAGCTGGCAATGTCGCGCCGCGGTCCGGCCAGCCGCCTTGCCCTCGCGGACGGCAGCAAGGAAGTCGTCGTTGAATTCGGCCCACTCGTTCAGATCGGCCGGTGTCATCGATCGTGCTGTGGCCCGGTGATGATGGTGTCCACGTCGCCGAGCGATCGCGTGGGCCAGCGACAGCGTTCGAGGCATATCGAAGCCGCTCCCGCCGTTGTTGCCGTCGAGAAGCGGCAGCTGACTTGCCAGGGAAGATGTCGCCGGCGTGCATCACGCGCAATGCCGGGAAGAACACCCACGCGTCGCCGTTGGTGTGGCCACGGCCAAAGTAGCGGAGCTCGACGCGATCAGCGACCGTCGCCGAGGGCGACATAGTCGGCGAACATGCGCGTCGGCAGGCCGGCGCCCTTGCTCTCGCCGAAGATCTTCATCTTCTCCATGTTCGAGCGCGTATTCGCCTGCGTCACGATCTGGACGGGCGACGGGAACGCGACGTTGCCGCTGACATGGTCTCCGTGCGTGTGCGTGTTGATGATCGTCGTGACCGGTTTGTTGGTCAGCTCCTTGATCTTCGCGAGGATCGGCTGGCCCCAGCCGGGGTTCTTGGTATCGACGACGGTGACGCCGTTCGTCTGCACGAACACGGCGGTGTTGCCGCCACTGTTGCCACCCGCGGAGTCCTTGCCGGACAGAACGAACAGGTTGTCCTTGAGCTTCTGGACTTCGACGGTCATCGTCGGCTTGGCAGCGCGCCGCCCTGCTGAACCGCCTTCAGCCGACACGGAGAGCACACCAATCCCGATCAGCACACCCAACGTCTTCAGTCGATTCATTACTGCAGCTCCCGATATGCGAGCTCGACGTTCGAGCGAACGCGTGGCATCTGCTGAGGCGTGAGCGCGCTATAGCCGGTGAACTTCGCCGGCAGTGTCCACGTCGCCGCGATCTCGTCCACGCTTCGGCCTGCCTTCTTGCCCTCGCGCACGCCGTTCACGAACTCGCGGTTGAAGTCGGCGAACTCTTTCAAATCCTTTGGCGTCATCACGGCGCTGTGTCCGGTGATGATCGAATCGACATTGCCATGGCCGCGTGCGCCTTCATCAGCGTGTCGGCATATCCGACCGCGGTGCCGCCGTTGTTCGAGTCCATGATCGGCAGCTGCTTGCCCGGGAAAAATGTCGCCCGCGTGCACGGCTCGCAGCGCCGGAAAGAACACCCACGTGTCGCCGTTCGTGTGACCGCGGCCAAAGTAGCGCAGGTCGATCTGGTCGGGGCCGCTCCCGATCGTAAGCGTGTCGGTGAAGACGCGGGTCGGCATCCCGCGATTGGCGTTCTCCTGGAAGATGTTGCCGCGGCGGGCCCGTCAGCGTGACGCCGGCCGCCGGCGCGCATGGCCGTCATGTTGGCGCGCGTGTTGTCGTGCGCGACGATCTCGACGTTCTGCCGGGAACTCGACGTTGCCGCTGACGTGATCGCCGTGCGTGTGCGTGTTGATGATCCGCACGATCGGCTTCGGCGTCAGCTCCTTGATCTTCGCGAGGATCGGCGCGCCCCAGCCCGGGTTCTTCGTGTCCACGACCGTCACGCCGTTCGTCTGGATGAACACGGCCGTGTTGCCGCCGCTGCTGGCGCCGCTCAACACGAACAGGTTGTCTCGCAGCTTCTCGACGTCGATCACCATCTGGCGGCTGTGACGTTGCACCGGCGGCCGGCTGCTGAAACGCGGCCACGGACATCGACAGCCCACCAACGGCGATGAGCGCGCCAAGCACGATCGCTCTCTTCATACGAGACCCCCGGGGAAGAATACACGCTCGACGAACCAGAATGCACCCGCGGCAATCACGACCAGCGACCCCACCAGCACGATGCGTTTGCCCGCCGTTTCGCTGCGCTTTCGCAGGGCCGCCAGGAGCGACGCGACGGCCACGACGACGATGAGCTGACCGACCTCGACCCCGAGGTTGAACGAAAACAGAGACCATCCAAGCGCCCGGGCCGGCAGATCCATCTCGCGCAGGACGTTCGCGAATCCGAAACCGTGGATGAACCCGAACGCGAACGCGATCCAGGCCCGCATGTCGCGACCGCCGCGCACCATCAGGTTGTCGATGCCGACGTACACGATGCTGAGCGCAATCGCCGGCTCGATGACGCTGGCCGGCGGGGTGACGATGTTCAAGGCCGCGAGCGTCAATGTCACGCTGTGCGCCACCGTGAACGCCGAGACGACGAGCACGAGCCGCCTGAGCGTTCCTCCGAGGAGCAGCAGCCCGACGAGAAAGAGCAGGTGATCGGGACCGATCAGGATGTGGTGGATGCCCGACGGAAGGAACTTGCGGATGACGGCCCACACGCCCTGCCGGGTGCCGGCGAAATGTTCGAACGACGGCCGCTCGACGCTGAGGATCGCCTGCGCGCTCAACTGCCCGCCCTCGTACACGTTCAGGAACGTCTGGTGGACGGGGTCGTACGGAAACATCACGGTCGTGACGCGCACGACGCCAGGCGGCGCGGCCGACTCGTAGCGGGCGCGCATACGGACCGACAGTCGATCCATCAAGGCTTCCGGCGCGGACCACGGCCCGGCCGTGAGCGTCTGGCCGTCGGCTTCAACCCGCAGTCGTGACACCGAAGATGGCCGCGATCGCCGCGGCCTGCGCCTGCAGCGTCGACGACTCGAGAAACCGCTCGTCCGTCGTCTCGGGCCCGAGATTCAGATCGTGGATGAGATCCCAGGCGTGGGCCACGACCGAGACCTCGATGACCCGGCCGTCCACGCGGACGTCGATGTAGCTGAATGGAACAGGATGCGCGGCCGCGGGCCGCGCGATCGCCACGAGGACCGCGGCACAGAACAGGGCCGAACAGGGAACCGGGAACGGCCACGTCGACCGCGAACGGGCTCTGGCGCAAGCCCATCGATCGTCGCTCAGGCGCATCAGGAACGGGTCATGATGAAACGGTGAATGGGGAGCCCGCCGTGGGACAACGCGCGCGCCGGTGGAGGGACCTGGCGGTTAGACGGCAGCCGCCAGACGATTTCCCGTGCGGCGCGTGGCGGCTTCCACGATCTGCTTTCATGTAGCGAAGCGCCAGCCTGGTGCCGTGGTCCACTTCCTCGACGCCGGCGATCTGATGGTGCTTCACGACGGCGACGCAGTATTCGGACGCGAGATACCCGTCGTAGCCGATCTCGGCCAGCGCACCCACAAACGCCGCGTAGTTGATCTGGCCGCCGAACGACGGCGCCGGCCCCTGGATGACCTCGCCGTCCGCCGCTTCCCGGAAATTCCACGCGCCGTAGTGCGTGTACGCCATGTAGTCGCGGCACTGACGCACGGCTTCCGCGACGAAGGCTGAATCCTGGCGCTCGTAGAAGAGCGGCGCGTCGAGGCAGAGCTTGACGTTGCTTCCGATCGATTTCCTGCACCATCGCGAGCGCGTCTTCGTAGCCGGGCGTGGTGACGGGCGCGTGATTCTGGAGGACGAGCGTGATGCCCATGTCGGCCGCCCAGCCGGCGACCTCGCGAATGCCGTCCACGGCGCGCTGCCACTTGCGGAGCTCCGGCGGATACGGCCGCTTGAAGTGGCTGCCGCGTTCGTACGCCGCGTACATCGCCACGGCCTCTTCGTCATTCACCAGCCCCGGCCAGGCCGCAAACACCTTGACCATGTCGACGCCGAGGTCGGCGGCAAGATCGAGCACGGTGCGCATCATCGCCAGGTTGTTCTCGCGCTCCTCCATGTAGCGGCTCGTGAAGTTCGACATGCTCTCCACGGCGCAGAGCGCCACGCCCTGGTCGGCGGCGACGGCCTTGATGCGCGCGCGATCCGCCTTGGTCAAGTCGAGGGGGAACGCGATGGGCCGCTTGGTCTCGATGGCCAGCCCGTCGAACCCCAGTTCCTTGGCCTTGTAGATCTGCTGCTCGAGGGACAAGGGGGCGCCGGCGTAGAACAGGCCGGCATACGACACGGATAGCAGGGCGAATTTCATGGCCGTTGAGCTCCTTCGGTGTCCGGATACTACAAGGGCAAAGGGCAGAGGGCAAAGGGCAGAGGGAAGGGGAAAAGGGCAAGGCGGAGGGAGGAGGAAGGGACAGGCGATCGCGAGTCCCGTAGTAGCCTCACGCGATGCAGGAGATCGCTTCGGCGACGCCGTTCCCACTGCCGCTGACGGACTATCCGGCAGTGTCCGGCGGACTGGTCGACACGCTCGCGGCCCGGATCGCCGTCGAGCCGTTCAATGCCATCGCGACCGTCATCTTCGTGGTGGCGATTCTCCACACGTTCGCGGCGTCATGGTTCACCCGTCTCGCCCATCGCGCTCAGCAGCGGCACGATGAGATGTGCCGGCAGGAAGGCCGCCAGCGAAGGCCGAGCGTGCGTGCCGAGTTCCTCCACTTTCTCGGCGAAGTCGAAGTGGTGTTCGGCCTGTGGGCGGCGGTCCTCCTCGTCGCCCTCGTCGTCGGCAAGGGATGGGATGTCGCGAGCGCACTACCTCAACGACGAGGTGACGTACACGGAGCCGATGTTCGTGGTCGTGATCATGACCCTCGCGTCCACGCGGCCGATCATTGCGTTCGCGGAGAGCTGGCTCGGGCGGCTGGCCCGGATCGGTCGCAGCACGCCGGCCGCGTGGTGGCTGTCGATTCTGGTCGTGGGCCCGCTGCTCGGTTCGTTCATCACCGAGCCGGCCGCGATGACGATCTGTGCGCTCCTGCTCTCGCGGCAGTTCTTCGATCTCAATCCCAGCCCACGTCTCAAGTACGCGACGCTTGGCCTTCTGTTCGTGAACGTGTCAATCGGCGGCACGCTCACCCATTTCGCGGCGCCGCCCGTTCTGATGGTCGCGCGTCCCTGGGGATGGGACACGGCCTTCATGCTTAGCCATTTCGGCTGGCGGGCCACCTCCTCGATTGTCATCGGGACGGGCGTGTACTACCTGATCTTCGACGAGAGTTCGCGGCGCTTGGGCGCTCAGCGAGCGCCCCGGACGTATTTCAACCGTCCGATGATGTGTCGCCCGGTGGGTTCAAATTGCGACACGGACAGCTACTACAAGATCTCCCGCGCGTTCGTCGACGGGGAGCCTGGGCAATCTCACCCGGGACAACATCGTCGACAACATCACGCTGTACTGGCTGACCGGCACCGCCGCGTCGGCGGCCCGGTCGTACTGGGAGGACGGACGAGCGCTGGCCGCAGCGCTTGCGAGCGGCCAGCCTCCTCCGGCGGTCACCGTGCCGGTCGGCTTCACGACGTTCCCCGGCGAGATCTGGGCTACTCCGCGCAGCTGGGTCGAGGCGGTCTACCCCGGCCTCGCCTACTTCAACGAGGTCGACAGGGGCGGCCACTTCGCCGCCTGGGAGGAGCCCGAACTGTTCTCCGCGGAGGTTCGCGCGGCGTTCCGGTCGCTTCGCTAGATGACCGTGTTCGAACGTCTGCGCACGGTCCACATGCCCTCGCTCGACGGGGCGACCGAGTGGCTCAACTCCGAGCCGCTCGGCCCCGCCGAGCTGCGCGGCCAGCGTCGTCCTCGTGAACTTCTGGACGCTGACGTGCATCAACTGGCTGCGCCAGGAGCCGTACGTCCGGGCGTGGTCGCAGGCCTACCGCGACGACGGGCTGGTCGTGATCGGAGTCCACACGCCGGAGTTCTCGTTCGAGCACGAGATCGACCTCGTGCGGCAGGCGACGAAGGAGCGAGGGATCGACTACCCGGTCGCGGTCGACAACGACTACGCGATCTGGAGCGCCTTCGACAACCACTACTGGCCGGCGCTCTACTTCGTCGACGCGGACGGCATCATCCGCGACCACCACTTCGGCGAAGGACGCTACGAGGAATCGGAGCGCGTCATCCAGCGGCTGCTCGGCGTCGAGCGCGAGCTCGTCTCCGTCGAAGGGCTCGGCGTGGAGGCGGAGGCCGACTGGGACCACCTGCGTACGCCCGAGACCTATCTCGGCTACGGGCGCGGCGAGCGTCGCGTCACCGGACGGCGTCGCCGACGAGCGCCGCGCCTACGAGCTCCCCGAGCACCTGCGCTTCAACCACTGGGCGCTCGCCGGCGAGTGGACGATCGGGCGTGAGAACGTCGTGCTCGACGCAGGCCGGCGGGAGCATCGCCTACCGGTTCCACGCGCGCGACGCGCATCTCGTGCTGTCTCCCGGAGCGCGAGAGCCGATTCCCTTCCGCGTGCTCCTCGACGGCGAGGCTCCGGGCCCGTCGCACGGCGTGGACGTCGACGAGGACGGGAACGGCGTGCTCCGGGACGGCCGCCTGTACCAGCTCGTGCGCGAGCACGACGCGGTCCGCGAGCGGACGCTGGAGATCACGTTCCTCGAGCCCGGCGCCGAGGCGTACGCGTTCACGTTCGGGTAGCCGAGATGGACGACTGGGTCGTAGTCGAGGTCGCCCGTAGCGAGCCCGAGGCCGAGCTGCTCTGCTCGGTCTTGCGTGGCGCCGGCATCGAGTGCCTGCCCCGGTTGACGAACAGCGGGGCCGGGGCTGGAGACGGGCTGGGCACTGTGGGGGCGCACGACATCATGGTCAGCCCGC
>CAVSRY010000023.1:0-82113 GCA_963730485.1 uncultured Acidobacteriota bacterium
TGAAGAATCAGGTCAAGCAGCCGAATGAGCAAAAGGCTCGGGCGGCACCGGAGGTTCGCATGACAATTCGAACGAAGCTCATTCTCGCGGCTCTCTGGGCGCTCTCTCTCCTCGTCACGGCCCGCTGGACCGTCAGCGCCCAAACTCCGCAGATGGGGCAAGAGGTGCGCTTCCTGCGAAGCCAAGGGGACGGCCGAGTCCATCGCGGAGTGACTGGTTGCCAACTTCGGCGGCCAGTGGCTCCCGGTCGAACTCGACAAGATGCCGGACGGAAACGTCGGCGCGCCGGGAACTGTCCGCTGAGCCGACACCCTTCAACGTGGATTGGAGACTTCGCCGGGCCGTCGATAGCGAGCGCCGCCCGATCGCATCGCCACCATCGGCCGGACCGACGCGGCGTAGCGCAGCGGGCAGGTGCACGGCCGGCGAGCACGGCCACTTTCAGGCCCGCTCGCCAACGCGGGCGGCTGTTACCATCGCGTTTGAGGGGTCTGATTGTTCGTCGTCGAGCTCATATACAAGGTGGAGTTGCGCGGGATCGATGCGCACATGCCCGAGCACATGCGGTTCCTGGAGCGGTACTACGCGTCGGGGCACTTCGTGGTATCGGGCCGGAAAATCCCACGTGACGGGGGCATCATCCTCGCGCTCGCGAAGGATCGTCACGAGATCGAAGCGATCATGAAGGAGGACCCGTTCGTCGCGAACGGGCTGGCGGACGTACGCGTGACCGAGTTCCGCGTCAGCCAGCGCGCCTCTGACCTCGACGCGCGTATTCCGAAGGCGGCCTCTCCGCCGCGCCGGCGCTGAGGGTTCCGCATGCCGACCAATTTCTCGACGCTCTCACTCATCGAGATTTACGTGGAGATCGACGCCGTCTCGCGCGACGCGGAGGCGACGTTCGGCGGCCTCACGGCCGTGCAGCTCAACTGGAAACCGGCACCGTCTCGCTGGAGCATCGCGCAGTGCTTCGATCATCTGATCAGGATCAATGGCCAGATGCTGGACGGTATCGTTCGCACGCTCGATCCGGCGACGCCCAAGGCGCTCGTGCAGCGGGTGCCGGGCCTGCCGCGCGTCTTCGGCCGCGTCATGATTCGGTCGCTCTCGCCGACCGCCACGCGCAAGCTAGCCGCGCCGGCGTCGGCCCGCCCGTCAACGAGCGACCTCGGCGGCGACATCATCGTGCGCTTCGTCGAGGCACAGGCCTCGATGCGCGAACGACTGCGGTCATTCGAGCGACCGCGCCCTTGCTGAAACGACGATGGTGTCCCCGTTCGCGTCCGTGGTCGCCTACAGCATCCTCGACGCATGCCGGATCATCGTCGCGCACGAGCGACGGCACTTCGAGCAGGCGCGGCGGGTCACACAGACGCCAGGGTTCCCCGGCGAACGGGGAACGGGGAACGGGGAACCGGGGAACTTAAGTGAGGTGCGGGGCCGACTACTCAGCGCCCTGCCGCGTTGGCGCCGGCGGTCGCGATCACGTCCTCGATCTCCGGCCCGACGCCCGCGACGCCGACCGCCGCAATCACCTGGCCGTCCCGGCGAATGGGCACCCCGCCCCGGCTCGGGAACACGACCATTTGCGCGGGCGGCGGCGGCGTGATCGTGGCCGTCACCGGTCGTCCGGCCGCGATCGCATCCTGCAGCTCGGCGGTCGACATGCCGAACATGAGCGCGGCATGCGCCTTGCCTTGAGAGATGAGAATCGACGGTGACACGGCGCCGTCCATTCGTTCGAAGGCGACGAGATCACCGTTGACGTCGACGACCGCGACCGACACGCGCACGTTGGCGGCCGTGGCCCGCGCGATCGCTGCGGAGAGCGCGCGCCTCGCGGCGACGAGGTCGATCCTCTGAGGACGAGCCGACGAGGCCACGGGCGCCTGAACAGGTGCGGTATCCGGCGGCACTGGCCGCTCGGCAGCCGAGGTGGACAAGACGGTCATCACGGCCACGATGCCTATCGATAGCGTGCGCATCCCGAGAAGTGTACCAGAGCTCAAGAGGACTGATGGAACAGCACGTCTCAACCTTCCGACTCTGGCACCACGCTCGCCGGTTCGCGCAAGCGGAGCCAACGGCTCGCAGCGGCCTGGCCTTTCCGCGTTACGTCGAGCTTGACCGACAGTAACGTTGACCATCTAGGCGGACCGTTCCCACCGCGTTGGCGGTCCAGCCCCCCGCGCCCACGCGCGATCTGTAACGTTGACGGATATAACGAAATTGGTTATATATGGACTCCGATGCCACTGATGACACGCGATCCCCACGACCTGCTGCCGTTGGCTCCCGCGATGTTCCAGATCCTCGTCGCCGTCGCCGATCAGGACCGCCACGGTTACGCCATCATGCAGGACGTCGCCGCGCGAACGAACGGCGCGCTCAAGCTGAGCCCGGGCACGCTGTATGGGTCGATCAGACGCATGCTCGAAGAGGGTCTCATCGTCGAACTCACGGACCGCCAGCGCCCGGGCGAGGACGATGAGCGGCGGCGATACTACCGGATGACGCCGTTCGGACGGTCCGTCGCGCAGGTGGAGGCGACGCGGCTCGCTACCTTGCTGCGCCAGGCGAAGGCAGTCGGGCTGGCGCCGGGCCGCGCGTAGCTCAGATAGAGGACCGTTGTGGTCAAACGCACGATCGGCGAGCGCGTCTATCGACAGTTGCTGCGGTTCTACCCGCGCGACTTCTCCGACGACTACGCCGACGAAATGACGGGCCTGTATCGCGACCGCGTGCGTGGTGAAGGGGCGCCCAGCGTCTGGGTGGCGCTCGTCGCGGATCTGGTGCGCACGGCGCCCAGGGAACAGGCCGCCACACTCGTGCAGGACGTGCGATATGCGCTGGCGCACGTGGCGCCGCACGCCAGTCCTTGCGCTGGCGGCCATTCTGACGCTGGCGCTGGGCGTGGGGGCGAACACCGCCGTCTTCAGCGTCGTGCACGGCGTCCTCTTGCGGCCGCTGCCCTATCCGGACGCAGACCGTCTCGTCGAGGTCTTCGAGGACAACACCCGCGCCGGCGGCGGGCCGTTTTTCCGCGTGTCGCTGCTCAATTATCTGTCGTGGGTCGATCGGGCCAGGAGCTTCGATGCGTTGGCGGCCTTCAATGGCAGGGACTTCATCGTCACCGAGCATGGTGATCCGGAGCGCATCGCCGGAAGCGCCGTGACCGCATCACTGTTCAAGGTGCTCGGTCTCGCGCCGATCGTCGGGCGACCACTGACTGAGGAAGATGAGCAGCCTGGCGCGCCACCCGTGGCCTTGCTCGCGGAGTCACTCTGGGTGCGCGGGTTTGGCAGAGACCCGTCGGTCGTCGGCCGTTCGATCGTCCTGAACGGCACACTCCACCGAATCGTCGGCGTCGTGCCGACCGCGTTTCGAGAGGTCGGACGCATTCAGATCGGATCGGCCGGCGCCGCCCAAATCTTCGTCCCGCTGGCGATGGATACGGCGCAGAGCCGCGCCAACCACACGCTCCGGGTCGTCGGGCGGTTGCGCTCGCAGACGTCACTGGATCAGGGCCGGGACGAGATGCATCGCCTCGCCGCCGGGATGGAAGAGGAGTTCCCGGCCACGAATCGAAACTGGGACGTCAGGATCGAGCGGCTGCACGACTCGATGTTCGATCCGCGCGTCCGCGTGTCGCTCCTGGTCCTGCTTGGCGCGGTTGGTCTTGTACTCCTCATCGCCTGCGCGAACGTCGCCAATCTGCTGCTCGCGCGCGCCACAAGCCGACGGCGGGAACTCGCGCTTCGACTGGCGCTCGGTGCCCGGCCCGCCCGTCTGGCGCGACAACTGCTCACCGAGAGCGTGTCGCTGGCGATGGTCAGCGGCGCATGTGGACTGACGGTGGCCATCCTCTCGATGCAGGCGTTGCGCACGCTGATCCCGGCGACGATTCCACGCGCCGATGAAATCGGCCTCGACCGGACTGTCCTCGGCTTCGGGCTGTTCATCACGGTTGCGTGTGGCCTGTTCTTCGGCATGGCGCCCGCCTCGCGCGGAGCACGCGCGAATCTGCTGTCGGCGCTGACCGAGGGCGGCCGAGGCGTGCTCGGTTCATCGCGTGAGGTGTGGCGGCACGGCCTCGTGGTCGCGCAAACGGGTTTGGCCACGATGCTCGTGGTCCTGGCGGCGCTGCTGCTGCAAAGCCTGGTGCGGCTGCAGCATGTGCCGCTCGGATTTCAGCCCAGCGGCGTGATCACGGCACGCGTGAGTCTTCCGCGCGTGAAGTATCCGGACGGGGCCGCGATACTCGCGTTTCATCGGACATTGCTCGGATCGCTTGAAACGCTGCCGTCCGTTCAGTCCGTCGGTCTCATGACGAGCGCACCATTCGCCGTCGGGGTTCGCCGCGGGATGACGCTGCGCGACCCCGCGGCTGCCGGCCCGTCATCGGATGCGACGACGCCCGCGGGTGAACAGGTCGTGAGCCCCGGTGTGTTTCGAGCGCTCGGCGCGAGGTTGCTGAGAGGGCGCGAATTCGGTGCGCAGGATCAACCGGGCTCGCCGCTGGTCGCGATCGTCAGCGAGGGACTCGCGCGCCGGCTCTGGGCTGACGCGGACGCCATCGGGCGGGTTCTCGAATTCGACGGCCGCAGACATGAAGTCGTGGGCGTTGTCGAGGACATGCGGGGAACCGAGGGCACGGCACGCGGCGGTGGACTCGATCGCGATCCGGGCGCAGTGGTGTACCTCTCGTCGGCGCAATTTCCCCAGAACGCCTTCGGACTCGTCGTTCGCACCGACGCCCAGCTCCCCGCGATCCTGCCGGCGATTCGCGCGGCCATCCGCGAGATCGATCCCTCGCAGCCGGTCCCTGACCTGTACCGCTTGGAGGACGGGATCGCCGACAGCACATCGCAGCCGCGTTTGACGACGACCGTGGCGGCGGCGTTTGCCCTGGCGGCGTTGTTTCTCACCGCCGTGGGCATTTACGGAGTCATCTCGTACTCCGTCAGCCAACGGACGCAGGAGATTGGCGTGCGGATGGCGATGGGCGCCGCTCGAACCTCGGTCGTTGGGCTGGTGCTGCGGGGAGGCATGACGTGGGCCGCGACTGGTATCGCGCTCGGCCTGCTCGGCGCGTGGGCAGTGAGCCGCGCCATCGCCAGCCTGCTTTTCGACGTCTCCGCCGTGGATCCGCTCACCTTCGCCGTGACCGCGTTGGCGCTGGGAGGAGTGGCCTTGCTGGCGTGTGCGGTGCCGGCCCTTCGTGCAATACGCATTGACCCGATAGTCGCCTTGCGCGGCAACTGACGCTCTTCATCGCCGGAGTACAGGTGTCCACCTGAAAGTTCAGCCGCGCTGCCGGATTCGGCACGAAACGGCGGCGAAATCGCCGTTTTTTTCACTCACCGACGGCACGGTGCTTGCCTCTTGTCCTGCAGGTCAATCGTGACTGTCGGAAGGAAGGTCTCCGTGCACAACGTCAAAGGCATTCGAGCAGCAACGATCGCAGCCCTCCTGACATCGTTCGTCGGTCTGCAGCCCGCGACCGCGCTGGCGCAGGGCAACGGCAACGCGTACGGGCATCGGGACCGTTACGAGGACCGGTGGGATCGCCGCGAAGACCAGCGGGACCGGAAGGCTCAGCGACGCGAGGCGCAGAGGGACCGGTGGGATCGCCGCGACAACTATTACGACACCTATTACCAGGAGGGCGGCTACTGGGATGCGGCGCGGTACTACCAGCGCGACGATCGCCGGTATGGTCCGCGGCGGCTGACCCGAAACGACCGCATCTATCGCGGCTCGGACAACCGCTACTACTGCCGGCGTGACGATGGGACGACCGGACTGATTATCGGCGGCATGGCCGGCGGCGTGCTCGGGAACATCATCGCGCCTGGCGGGTCCAAGACGCTCGGCACGATCCTCGGCGCCGGCGCGGGTGCGCTGATTGGCCGGGCCATCGACGACGGCGACGTCGTCTGTCGCTGACGGCTGGCGGCTGGCGGCTGGCGGCTGGCGGCGACGTTTTCAACGAAAGCCGTCGACGAGCAGCAGATCGGTTCCACGAAGGTCGGGACGCGTCACGACCACGTAACGCTCGTCGGGCGACACGGACATGCCAACCACGAGGGGAAGAAAATCGACGCGCGACACGTCGTGGAGGCTGTTGTCGGCAAATCGCAGAACGCGCAGGTTCACGAACGCCTGCCCAGGCTTCGCCGTGAGGAACCAGAGGCCGCTCCTGGTCGTAGCGAGCGCCCGTGGCCCCTCGGTCGCGATGACAGTTTCGCCGCTGCCGTCCGGACGCACACGGCGGATTTGAGCCGACCCCACCGAACCGCCCCCAATGGTGTACAGCCAGTCACTGTCGCGGGATGCGGCGAGCCAGACGGCGAGGCCTCCGGTCACCTTGGACGGTCCACTGCCATCGGCCGCCATCCGCCAAATCTCACTGCTCCCACTGCGCGTCGACGTGAAGTAAATCAATCGGCCGTCGTGCGACCAGACAGGCCGTCCGTCATCCGCCGGATCCTTCGTCAACTGCCGAACGGCGCCTCCGGCGGCTGGAGCGACAAAGATTTCGGAATTCCCCTCGGGCCTGGCGTCGAATACGATCTGGCGGCCGTCGGGCGACCATTTGGGGGAGCCTGTCACGGGCCCTCCGAACCGCGTGACCGCGATCGCATTCTCGCCTGTGGCGTCGGACACCCAGATCTCGCGCGCGCCCAGTCGATTCGACGAAAACGCGAGGCGTGTGCCATCCGGCGAATAGTCGGCGCCTTCCTCATGCAACGTCGACCGCGCGATCGGTCCGCTCGCTGAAGGATCCTTGAGGTCGATCCGCCAGATATCCCCGTCATTGCCGCCCCGCCCGATGACCAGCCGTTTGCCGTCGCGCGAGAGCGCCAGGGATGCGGGATGTTCGAGGCCGGTGAGTCGTTCAGCGGGCTCCGTGCCGCCGACGCGGACACGCACGACGTTGCCATTGCTGGTCGTCGCGCCGTCAATCAGGAGCAGGTGCTGGCCGTCGGCCGTCCACACCGGAAGCCTGGCCGCACGTCCGGCATTCGGAACAACCGTGGCTGGTCCGCCAGGACGCCCGCCTGCAGCCGACCGGCGCGACGTACACGTCCGCGGAGAAGTCGTCGCGCTGACGGGTGAACGCAATGCGGCGTCCGTCTGGAGAAAACGCCGGTTCATTGGACCCGACATAACTCGCGTCGATCGCGGCCCACTCGACCCGTTCGCCGGTGATGGGAGACACAAGAGTAATGCCCTTGTCACTTTGTACACGGAAGCTCGCCGGGCTGACCGCGAGCCACTGGCCGTCAGGCGACCAGCTGATTCGCCGCGGCACACCGCTCCACTCCAGCACTTGCCGCTCGACGCCGCCGAGCGGTGAAACCAGGACGAGCCTGAGATCTCGAAGAGGTGTTGCCACCGCCCAGGCCGGCCATGCCAGAGCGCAATGGACTTGCCGTCCGGCGACCATGACGGCAGCACATGCGCGCTGCCGTCGTCGGTCAGGCGCAGAGGCGCGCCGGTGCCATCGATGATCTGCACGTACGACATCGGTCGCCGGCGCGTTTTCCCGCTGACCAGTGAAATGCCAACTGGCTGCCATCGGGTGAGAACGAAGGGTTCGATTCGGATCCAGGTAAGGACGTGAGCGGCGTCGGAACGAAGGCGGTCGGCGTCGGCGGCGATGACGACGACCGCCACATCACGAACGCCGCAGCCGCTGCGAGCACGGCGACAGACGCGCCGCCGATCGCGAGGAGGTTCACTCGGGCGCGGCGCGGCACGACCGCGAGCCGTCGCCGCCACCTGCACCGACCCGCTGGTCGAATCCTCCTGAAACTCCTCGAGCATCAACTTGATATCAGACGCGTGCTGCGCGCGCGCGCGACAGGTCCTTGCGCAGGCAGCGGCTCACGAGCCGCTCGACCGGCTGCGGCAGATCCTCAGGCGCGAGCGTCGCGAGCGGCGGCGGCTCGAGATTGATGACGGCCGCGAGCGTGCCCGGCGTCGAGTCGGCGCTTGAACGCGCGCTGGCCCGACAGCATCTCGTAGAGAATCGCGCCGAACGAGAAGATGTCGGAGCGCGCGTCCACCTTCTGCCCTTCCGCCTGCTCGGGCGACATGTAGGCGACCGTGCCGAGGATCATGTCCGGCGCCGGTCTCGACCACCGTTGCCTCGCGCGGGTTTCGTCGGCCGGCCGACGTGAGAGGCGTCGCCGTTTCCGTCAGCGTCGCCAGACCGAAGTCGAGAATCTTGATCTGGCCCTGGTCGGTCACCATGATGTTGCCGGGCTTGAGATCGCGGTGGACGATGCCGGCGCGCGTGCGCGGCCGCGAGCGCGTCGGTGATCTGAATCGCGTAGCGCAGCGCATCCTGAAGCCGCAGCCCCTTCTGCGGAATCAGCGCATCGAGCGTCCGGCCCTGGACCAGTTCCATGGCGAAATACTCGGAGCCATCGTCGGCCGCGCCGATGTCGAAGATGGTGACGATGTGCGGGTGCTGGAGAGAGGAGGCGAGCTGCGCTTCCTGCAGGAACCGGCCTCGCCGCTCGCCATCGGCGACGAGATCGCGCGGCAGAACCTTGAGCGCGACCTGCCGATTGAGACGACGGTCCGCGGCCTGATACACCTCGCCCATGCCCCCACTGCCGAGCAGGGCGCTGACTTCATAGGGACCAAGGCGCGTGCCGGGGGCCAGGGACAAGTGCCGGCATTATACGGGGACCGTCCGGGCCTATTCGGATCAGCCGCGCCTGCGCCTGGCGACAAACACAAAGGGCCGGCAGTGAAGCCGGCCCTTTGATCGTTCGATGTGTTGATGTCGTGAACGCCTAGGCGAGCACCGCCTTGGCGAAGTCCACGCACTTCCTGACTTCCTTCACGGCGTCGGAGTCCGCGGGAATCGGCGACTCGAGCTCGACCGTCGCCGGGAACGTCCACTTGTTCTTCTTCATCAGAAGAAGGATGTCCTTGATCTGGCCGTCGCCCTTGCCGAACGGCACGGTCAACGAGCAGTGCTCCGGGAGCGTCCGGTCCTTCAAGTGGAAACTGACGATGCGATCGTGGAACTTCTCGAGGAACTGCAGCGGCGAGCCTCCGACGTTCCCGGCCGCCACGTAGTGACCGAGGTCGACGTTCGACATATTCCACTTCGACATCGCCAGCGCCTCGTCGAACGCCGTCATGCTGCCTTGTCCGTGCGTGTGATAGCCGACGTACACCTTGTGCTTCTCGCCGAACTGCGACAGCCGCTTCATCATGGCCGCGGCATCGGGCCCGGCCGGCAGCTCCAGGTGGAGCGCGGAGGCGCCGAGCGTCGACGCGATGCTGAACACGTAGTCGAACTCGCCGTCCGTCGTCTTCATGTTCTTCTGCATGCCGTCGGGCTTGTACGCGTAAATCGATACGCCGGCGTCGTTGTACATCTTCCGGACCTGCTTGACCTTGTCGAGCGACGCGGACATGCGCCACTTCCGCAGTTCGTCGGCCGCCCGCTGCTGTTCGGCGATCTGCTCCGGCGTGGCTTCCCCACGGCCACCGCGCCCGCCACCGCCACCGCCCGCCCGTCCCTGACCGGGCGTACATGTCGGCATAGTGCCAGCCATCAACTGCTCGTACGGCGTCGGTCCGGCCGGCGCGTCCGCGCCGCCGCGTGCCCCACCCGCACGACCGGCGCCCCCGGCCCGGGCCGCGGGAGCCGGACGGCCGAGGAAGTTCTCGACCGGGCCGTCCATCAACTCAATCGCGCTGATGCCGGAGTCGACCACGTACTTCAGGGTCGCCTCGGCGCTCTGGTCGGGCATCGAGCGGTAGCTATAGGTGATGACTCCGAGCTGAACGCCGCCAAACTTCGAGTTGGGCTTCCCCTGCGCGAACACCGAGGCGAGGAGTGGATTGTCGAGGAACGCCGCCGCAGGAAGGCCGGCCAGTGCCATTTTTCCGAAATCACGTCGTGTGAACGCCATATGCCCTCCCAGGCAGCTGCCGAACTCGGACTCCCTCGTAGAATGCCCCAAGTCTACGGCAAATCTCCCGTTGCCACCCAGAGGGCAAACACGTCCCGGAACGCCTGGACGATGGCCGTGGCGAACTCCGGTGAATTCAAGTGCGTGTCCAGTTCGATGACCTCGATTTCGTGGTGAAACTGCTTCTTGAGCTCGTCCACGAACTCCTTGTCCGTTTCCGGCTCATAAAGTGGCCCGCCCGGCGCCCCAGGAACGGAGAACCCGTTCGTGGGCACGAGAAACTTCACGAGCTTTCGGTTCGGGTGTTTGTTCAGCCTCTCCGCGACGACCTTGGCGACCTCGCGCATCTCGGCGGCACTGGTTCTGCACCTGCACGCGCTGCGAGTCCTGCAGGAACATCTTCCGCTCCGCCAGCTTGCGTGACGTCCAGAGCGGATCGCCGTTGTCTTTCCGCGCGATCGGTCCCGAGCTGAGGATGTCGAACCCGCACGGCGCCAGCACGTAGGGAATGCCCGCCTTCACGGCGTTCTCCAACCGGTCCGGGCCGGAGGGCCGGTTGCCGCCGAGGATGTACTCGCCAATCGCGGACGGGACGAGATCGATCAGCCCCTCGAACCTTCCCTGCCCCACCTGGTGCTCGACCGCCATGTCGCCGAGGCCCTGCGCGTGGAACGAGACGAGATCGAATTCGTGCTCGAGCGCCTCGCGCACGAGGTGCGCGCACTGCTCGGCGAATCCGTACTCGGTGATGGCCACGGCCGGCTTCGAGCCTCTTGACTGGCGCTTCATAGCCCTCGACCATCCCGCAGATGGCGCCGGCGCCGTTGAGCAGGAGCGTCCGCAGCATCGCGTTCATGCCGACGGTGTCGATGACGCTGTGCATCACGGTGATGTCGTTGAGGCTGAAATACTTCGCGTAGTAGTCCGCATACCGCGGCAGCGCGGTCGCGCTCGAGACGAGCACCTTCGGGAGCCCGAACGGCAGTTCTTTGAGCGCGGGAAGCGCGATCAACGTCCCCGTCATGCCGGCGACGGCAATCACGCCCTGGAGCGATCCGGCGCGGTGCAGCTCGCTGAGCTTGATCGCGAGCCCCCTCGCCATCGCGGCCGTCACGGCGTCCCGTTGCTTGGTGAAACCAGCCCTGACCTGCTCCCGCGTCATGCCGCCGGCGAGCGAGAGGTCGTCGCAGGTGATGTCGGCCGCGAACGACGGGGCTGATGGCGCCGGTGCCGATGCTGAAGTCGATGACGATGGCCTCGTGGCCGCGCTTCTCGATGTGGTCTTTGATCAGCTTCAGCCCGACGTCCCGCTCGTCCATCATTCCGCAGACAGCAATCGCCACGCGTCACCTCGCCGGTGGATAGCGTAACGCAGGCGAAAGATCTGCGGGCGCGCGCCGGACGACGGCCGCGTGCAACTCCGAAAGTCGCCGCCGGCATTTTGGCGCAGACTAGCATCTGGCGTGCGTCCCCCCGAACGGCGCGTGAACCACCGGTCATGAGGCTCGCGGGTGCATCGGTCCTCGTTGCGCTACTCCTGGCTCTGGCGCCGGCGGCCCAGCCCGCGCCGCCGCAGTCGATCCCGGCGGCGGGTGATGAGTTCGTCGGGCCGTTCCCGAGCTGGAGCCGCGTCACGACCGGCTACGGCGCGAAGGGCGACGGGGTGACCGACGACACGGCCGCCATCCAGCGCGCGCTCGACGATCTCGGCCGCGACGGCCGTCCGCCCGTGCTCTTCCTGCCCGCCGGCACATACCGCATCACCCGCACGCTCTCGGTCGGCTTCAACCTCTTCCTCAGCATCGTCGGCGACGATCCGGCGACGACGACCTTGCGGTGGGATGGACCGCCCGGCGGGACGATGCTCGTCGTCAACGGTCTCGCCTACTCGCGCATCGTCCGGCTGACGTTCGACGGGCGCAGCCGCGCGGCGGTCGCGGTCGAACAGTCGTGGGACGGCTCCGCGCCGCACTTCGACACCGGCAACGAATACGCGGACGATCGGTTCGTGGACGTCGGGTACGGCATCCGCGGCGGCTTCCGCGACCGGGGATTCGCCGAAACGAGCGTCGTCCGCTCGCGTTTCGTCCGGAACACGGCGGCTGGCATCGCGCTCGGCAACTTCAACGCGCTCGACCTCTGGGTGTGGCACTCGACCTTCGTGGACTGCGCGACTGGCGTGACGAACACGCCGGGCGCGGGCAATTTCCACGTCTACAACAGCGTGTTCGAGCGATCGACTGACGGCCGACCTGTCGATCGGCAACACGGGCGGCTTTTCGGCGCGCGGCAACTACTCCGAGGGCTCGCGCGCGTTTTTCGCTCGCGCGGGGCGACCGCGAACCCGGCCACGATTCACCTCCAGGGCAACACGATCGTCGATGCGGTGGACACTGCGGCGATCCGTCTCGGCAACCAGGGCCCGGCGTGCTGCTCGACAACACGATCGTGAGCCTGCCTGGCGCGTCGGGCGCCGCCGCCACGTGGAATGCGCTGTTCGGTGCCGACGTGACGTCCGTCGGCAACACCTTCACGGTCGCGAACCCGATTCAGAGCAACGGGCGCGTCACGACCGTGGACGATCGCGTCGTCGCGCGCTCAGACGGTGCGCGCGATCGCGCCGGTGATGCCCGACACTCCGCGGAGCCTCAGCCGGCCCGTGTTCGAGGTGCCGGCGAACGCACACGGCCGCGCGGTGCAGGCCGCGATCGACGCGGCCGCAACGCGACGCGGCACGCGGCCGGTCGTGCACATGCCGGCCGGCACCTACGACGTGTCCGAGACGCTGACGATTCCCGCGAGCGACATCCAACTCGTCGGCGACGGCTATGGCAGCGTGCTTCGCTGGACCGGCGGCGGTGCTGGTCCGGTCGTGCGGCTGCAGGGGCCGAGCCACGCGACGCTTCGTGAGATCCAGATCGACGGCGCCGATCGCGCCAATGGCCTCGTCGTCGACAACGTCGATCAGCCGAATGGACGTGTGTTCATGCAGCAGGTCCAGCTGCGTCACGCGACTCAGGCCGATTTGATTGTTGACGGACTCGACATGACCCACGTCCAGATGGAGGACTTCGGACACGCGTATTCGCCGAACGCGCCTGCGATCCGCATCACCGGCGGGCCGCGACGTGCCGCCGGTGAGGCGGCGCCGGCACGGGTGAGCATCTTCTCCGGCGCCTCGAGCGGGAATCGAGTCAGCTACGACGTGTCACAGGGCGCGCGCGTGCTCGTCCGCGATCTCTGGTACGAGAGCGGCGCTGGTCCCGGGTTCGCGCGCATCAGCGGACGCGCCGAGTTCACCGCCGACGGACTGCGCGTCTCGTCATCCGTGGGCAGCGAGCCGTCCGCGTTCACCATCGACGGCCTCGACGGCCGCGTGACGATTCTCTCGACGCATCTGGACGACGGGATCAGAGTTGCGGACAGCGGCCCGAACAGCAGCGTGCTCGCGCTCGGTCTGTTCTGCCAACAGCGTCAGGAGCGCTGCTTTCAGGACGACCGCAAACATTGCTCCAGGCAATCTTTCCAGAGGGCGCGTTCTGCTCAACAGCCGGCACCCCAGCCTTATGCCGCTCGTGCGCAGCGTGGCGGCGCCGGACGTCGGAGCGCCCGATGCTGACTTTCTGCGGACGATGCTGAGGCACGCACGGGAGGAATCGCCGGCACCGCTGACTTCACGCCCTGCGACCGTGACGGACCTGCGGATGTTCAGAGTGCTCGTGCAGCGCGGTCTCGAAAACGTGCGTCTGACGGCCGGCGGGAGGGCGCCGCGTTAAAAAAGGGGTCGGGTACACTTTTTACGAAATTGTAAAAAGTGTCCCGACCCCTTTTTCCCATACACTCCCCCGCACAGGAGACGCGACATGATCGATCGAGTCGAGCGGATGCTGGCCAGCTACGAGAACGGGACGATGGACCGAGGCAGTTCGTCACGGCGGTCGCCGCGCTCGCGGCCGGGTCGGCGGCGACGATGCAGGCCCAGGCGCCGGCGCTCTTTCGCAGCCGCGTGGTGAATCACGTCACGGTCAGCGTGGCGGACGTCGCCCGATCGCGGGCGTTCTACCAGGGCCTGCTCGGCGCGACGGACATCGGCGCGCCCTCGCCGAAGTTCAGCGACCTGCGCGTCGGCAGCAGCTTCATCGGTCTCTATCCGCTCGGCAATCCCGGCCGCATCGACCACTTCTCCGTCGGCATCGACGACTACGAGGCCGACCGCGTGCTCGCCGCGGTGAAACAGCGATACCCGGAGAGCAAGCCCAACATCGCCGGCGACCGCGAGGTGTACCTGACCGATCCTGACGGCGTGCGCCTGCAGCTCTCGCAGCCCGATCTCAAGCTCTGAACGGCCGCACCTGGCCGCCAACCTGCCGGCCTACCGCACGTTCTTCCGCTGAATCGTCCAGGCTGAGTCCCTGCACAATCCGCAGTCATCGCCGACGAACATTCGCGATGCCGCTCGCGTCGCCCTTGAGCTGCCAGCTGAGCCACGCAACCGCGGCGGCGGCGAAGGCGCCGCCATTCGGCTCGAGATAGGTCGCCGGGTAGTGTCCGACGTTGCGATTCGCCAGGAGCACCGGAACGTGATTGATGCGCTCGAAGTCCGCGGCCGCCCGCGCATGCGCGATATCCGACGGCCCGCCAATGAAATACGCGATGGGCGCGTGGAGCTCACTGAGGCGTTCCCTCGTCACGCGGCTGATCATCGGCGCCATGCTGTTCATGACTGCCGGCGGGAGCCCTGCCGGGCCGCGTCCCGACTCGAGAAGGTCGCTGAGGACGGCGCTGTTCCAGATGACCGTGGTCGTCACGCGCGGATCCTTCGAGACGTCCAGCGCCTGCACGCCTCCGCACGACTGCCCCATGATCGCGATCTTGGCGCTGTCGAGCTTCTCGTAGAAGGCGCTGCCCTGCCGCGCGTTCTCCGCGATCGCCCAGTCCACACCGTCGATCAACTGCGATGCGTGGGACATCCCGGTCGGCGCCTCGCTACCCATCACCGCCGAGTCGGCGGCGAGACCGATGGCGACGATCAGAAATCCGTGCGAGGCGATCTCGGAGAGGAAGTTGCGAAATTCACCCGACGAATTTCGACAGCCGCCGTTGGCCCAGGCCACGATCGGCAGGCGGCGATTCGGACCGAACGGCGACAGATCCCGGGGCCGGTAGAGCGTGTGCGTGGTGAGGCGCTCGTCGCTCGTGAGCACGGCCTTGAAGGGCCCGGTCCCGCCGTCGCCAACCGTGACCGACACGCGCTGCGCGAGCGCACTGCTCGTGCACACCGCGACGAAGACGGCACACACGACCACCTGCTGGAAGCGAACGCTCTGGCGCATGGCGTCATTTTCTCTCGGTCCCATCCCCGACTGCAGAGAACGCTCTGCCGGCGGCGACCGGTCAGCACGTAGAGTCGCGTTAGACTCGGCCTTCATGCTGGAGCGTTCGCCGTGATTGGCAAGCAGATCGGGGCCTATAGGGTCGTCGCCAAACTTGGCGAAGGCGGCATGGGTGAAGTGTATCGGGCCACCGACACGAGGCTCGGCCGGGAGATCGCGCTCAAGATTCTGCCGTCCGCTGTGGCCGCGGATCACGAGCGGCTGGCGCGGTTTCACCGCGAGGCGAGGGCCGCCGCCGCGTTGAATCATCCGAACATCGTGACGCTCTTCTCCGCGGAGGAGAGCGACGGCGTGCACTTCCTCACGATGGAACTGGTCGACGGGCGCCCGTTGGACGAGCTCATTCCGGCGGAGGGCTTTCCCGCCGATCGCGTCATTGAGCTGGCCACCGCGCTCGCCGAGGCCGTCGCCGCAGCCCACGACAAGGGTCTGGTGCATCGCGACCTGAAGCCAGCCAACGTGATGTTGACCGGTGACGGACGCGTCAAAGTGCTGGATTTCGGTCTGGCCAAAGACATTCGTTCGGTCAGTCCGGAAGACTCGACCGGAACGTCGTTCGGAACCACGCAAGAGGGCGTGGTCGTCGGCACGCCGCTCTACATGTCGCCCGAGCAGATCTCCGGCGCGGCGGTGGATCACCGCAGCGATGTCTTCTCGCTCGGTGTCGTCCTGTACGAGATGCTGACGGGCCGCCGGCCATTTCACGGTAGGTCGCAGATGGAATTGGCGGCCTCGATCCTGCGCGATCCGCCGCCGAAGGTCTCCAAGCCGGATGCCCCTTCGGGACTGGTCGACCTTGATCGAACGCTGCCTCGCCAAGGGCGTCGCGGAGCGCCTCCAGTCGGCTCGATCACTCGCGACGGGCCTGCAGGAGCTCAAGCGCGGATCCACTCCCGTACCGGGTCCATCCCGAGGGCAAGCAGACGAGAGTTTCTGGGTGGCCGTCGCGCCATTCACGTTCCGCGGCACGGAGGCCAGTCTGGCCAGCTTCGCGGAAGGCTTGACCGCAGAAATCAATACCGGCCTGTCGCGCTTCAGCTATCTGCGTGTCATCGGGACTGGCTCCAGCGAGAAAGCGGCTCGCTACGTGCTCGACGGCAGCGTCCGGCAGGCTGGATCGCGCCTGCGCGTGACGGTCCAGCTGACGGACACGACGACGGGCGCCCAGTTGTGGGGCGAAACGTACGAACGCGCGTTCGACCCTGACAAGATCTTCGACCTCCAGGACGATCTCGTCCCTCGCATTGTGTCCACGTGCGCCGATCCCTACGGCGTTCTGCCCCGGAGCATCGGCGACGCCGTTCGTGGCACGGATCCCGCGCGCTGGTCCCCCTACGAAGCGCTCCTGCACTTCTTTGGGTACCATCAGCGGCTCACGGCGGCGGATCATCTTGCCGCGCGCGCACGGCCTGGAGCGCGCCGTCGAAATCGCGCCTCGCAACGCCGACTGTTGGAGCGTCCTGTCGACTGTCTACGCGCACGAACACGGGCACGGCTTCAATCCTCGTCCCAACCCTCTGGAACGTGCGCTGCGCTGCCGCCCGACGCGCCGTCGATCTGGCGCCGGGCAATCACCTGGCCCACCAGGCGATGTCGACGGTCCTGCTGTTCCGCAGGGAAATTGCCGCGTCCTTGCACGAAGCCGATCGCGCCATCGAACTGAACCCGTTGGACGGGGGAAGCAACGCCGCCATGGGTGCGAACATCGCCTTCGCCGGCGACTGGGCGCGAGGGTGCGCGCTCATCGAGCGGTCCATGGAGCTGAACCCCCATCATCCCGTCTGGTATCGCGGAATGCTGAGCTTCAAGGAGTACGCGACTCGGCAACTACCGCGCGGCCGTTGACGAGGCCATCAAGACGAACGCGCCGTACTTGTTCTGGATCCAGGTCGGTCTTGCGGCGGCGCATGGCCAACTGGGCGAACAGGCGGCGGCGTCCGCCGCGGTCCGCGCGATCGACTGAGCAGGTTCCAGGTTTCGCCGCGAACGCCAGAACGATCCTCGGAACGTGGCTGCAGCCGGACTTCGTTGAACGAATGATCGAAGGCCTGCGGAAGGCCGGGATGACGGTCTCCTGACTGCTCTCGGGTCGACTTGGGGCTTGGGCTGGGGCTTGGGGCTTGGGGCTGGCATACTCAGAATCGAATCTCCCGCGTCACCGTGCGCGTTCGCTCGCGCAGAGGAAAGACGGTTTCCAGAAATGCGTCGCTCATGAATCGCGAGCCGCCACCGGCCGGCAGGGTGAACGTGGCCGTCGCGCGCACCTGATACGAACGACCCGGCTCGAACGCGGGAAAGGCTGCCCTGATTTCCTGCTGCCGGATGAACAGCCGGAGCGCGCTTCGCGGATCCACGTAGTAGCCGTTCGGTGTGCACGGCGACCGGCTTGCCGCCCGGTGGCAGGATCTCGATGGCAATCATGTAGCCGTGCCCGTCGGCGCCCTCGAACGACGGGATCACGTCGTAGTCGCGTCCGTTGCCGTTGCGCTCGATCCGGAAGTCGCCGAGCACCATTGATCCAGCTAGATACTGGCGCTTGATCTCCTCGATCTCCTTGCGATCCGCGTCGACGGCTTCTCCGACGAGCGTCCGGCAGTTCCCCGGTGAATATCCCCAACTCGACGACAGCAGCGCGCGTCGCTGCCTGACGCGATCGCACAACGTCCGATCGCGAAACTGCTCGGCAGTATTCTGGAAGCACTGGGAGCGCCCGTAGTACGACCGATAGCCGTCGGGATTGAGCGCCAGACCGGTCTGGTACTCATTGGCATCGATCGCGTCGCAGGTCTTGACCGCGGCCGTTTTCGCCGTGTCGTACGACGATGGCGGGGCCTGCGCGAAGAGCAGCACCACCGTGGCGAAGAGGAACTCGATCATTCGGAACATGTGAGAGTACAACCGATCGGAAAAGTCCTTCAATCCGTTGGCTTGATGCGCACCCACCCAGGCGCCGGGCCGCCGGCGCTAGAATCCCGCTGTGGACCTGAACCTGACGATCTGATGTTCGCCTTCATCGATCCGTATCTGTCGCTGATGACCGATGAGGTCGCTGAGGGCACCGTCGCTGAGTCTCAGTTCCGGCGTTCGATTGTGTGGCTGACAGGCAGTCGCGTGGCCGGCACCCTGGCGCAGATCATCCGGGTCCCGGCATCGCTCTGGATCGTGGTCGTTGCGGACTGGCTGTAGAGGCGAGCCCTGCCGCCCGTCGGTGACGGCAGGGACGTGCACGACACACCGCAAAGGAACGAACAGTGTTCACCGACGAGGTGAGCGACGTGGTCGTTTGCGAAATCTCTAGAAATCCAGCCGAACGTCAGGCTGAACGCACCGTTCTTGACGGTAGCGTCATCGTCATCATCGTCGTTAATGTCGGTGAGGCCCCAGGTGTAGCGGCCATCGATGACGAATTTGCGAATCTGAACCGCGCCGCCTAACGCAAAGCCCATCTCGAAGGACTTGAGTGGCACGTCGTCGGCGTCCAGTTCGACGCCGCCGACCTTGATCGACTCGTCGACACTGAACGCAAACGTCGGGCCGGCAAGCAGCCGGACGGTGGCCGTCGAGGCCGGGAAGTTGACCCGCGCCAGCACCGGGAACTCGATGTAGCTCAGCTTGAAGCTTGCGTCGTCGTCGAAGCCGGAGATCGTCCGCAAGTTCGAACTCCGTGCCCTTCTGGGTGAAGAGACCCTCGACCTGCATGCCGAACTGCGGATTGAAGTCGTGAGCGCCGAACACGCCGAACACGCCCCCGGCGCGGCCGTCGCCAGTGACACTGCCGCCGTCGAAATCAACTTTGATGTTGGCAATGTTGAAGCCGGCTTTGACGCCGAACGTCGTGGCTGGAGCAACCTGGGCCGAAACGAGCGCGGGCAGGGCGAGAAGCATTGCGGACAAACTGAAGACGCGAGCAACGGATCCAAAACGCACAAAGACCTCCTGAAAAAACGTCGAACTGGGCACCAACGGTTGATGTACGTCAGATTCAGCGACTTCGGTTCAGTACGACGAAATCTGGAGACGATTTGATGATTCTCTGAGGACAAGACCGTGCCTCAGAGCGAGTCGACGAGCGTCAGGACACCGTACGAGGCCGATCGCATCGTATCAATCGCCAATACTCCGGCCGAGTGCGCCTCGCAGCTTGTCGGCGAGCGACCCGAGACTTTGCTGCGACTGGGCGTCGCGCTCGCGCTCCGTGTACTGGCGCACCTCCGCCGCTTCCTCGGCGGCCGCAATGGCCTTGACGCTCAACCGAATCCTGCGGCCCGCCGGGTCGGCCTCGAGCACGACGACGTCGAGATCGCTGCCGACTGGAAAGGCTTTGCGAATGTCCTGCTCGGGACCGACGCCGGTCTCGGCGAGCGGCAGTAGGCCCGTCATGCCCGGCGCCAGAAACACGAACACGCCGAACTTCTCATGACGCTCGACCTTGCCGGTGAAACGCGCACCGGCGACGACCGCGGATCGCGACGACATGGCCGCGCTCGCACGCGACGATCCCTCCTCCACCATGGCGACACCGATCCGCTTCTTCTCCGGATCCACACTAAGAACTTCGAACGCACCGGTCATCCCCACCGCGATCGACCGGGACCAGCCGCCAGACTTACCGGTCGGGGGGAACGTGGACGCGTGCGCGAGGGCTTCGATCCCCGGCTCCAGCTCGACGAATGCGCCGAAGTCCGCGACGCGCGTGACGCGCCCCTCGCGCACCTGGCCGATCTCGTAGTTCGCCTGGACCGTGGACCACGGATCGGCCGTGAGCTGCTTCAGCCCGAGCGCGATCTGCTGGCTGTTCTCGTCCACGCGGAGCACCTTGACCGTGATCTCCTGGCCCGGCGCGGCCACCTGCGACGGATCCGCGACGCGTGACCATCCCATTTCAGACACGTGCAAGAGTCCCTGCACGCCGCCGCCAAGGTCCACGAACGCGCCGAAATCCCGCACCGAGACCACGCGGCCGGTCATCACGGCGCCCGGCGTGATCTGTCTGCCGGACCTCAGCCGCGCGCGTCTTCTGCTCGTCCTCGAGCAGCGCGCGGCGCGACACGACGAACTTCCGGCCGCCGTCCTGATATTCGATGACCTTGAAGGTGTAGACGCGGCCGACATGGACCTCCGGATCGGCGTGGCGAATGATGTCGATCTGCGACATCGGGCAGAAGGCGCGCTGCCGCGCGATGCTCACCTCGTAGCCGGCCTTCACCGCGCGGTCGACCTTGCCCTCGACCGGAAGCCCCGATCGAAACGCATCCTCGAGCTGGCGGGCCGTGGCGGCGCCACGCTGCAGCTTGCGCGACAGCGTCAGCCCACCTGTCTCGCTCGAGATCGACGTCAGCGTCGCCTGGACCTTGTCGCCAACACCGACCTGAAGCGCGCCATCCTCGTCTCTCAGCTCATCCAGCGCGATCGTGGCCTCGCCCTTGGCGCCGACGTTGACGAACGCGACCTCATCACCGATGGCGACGATGGTGCCCTCGACGGCCTGGCCGGGCGTGAGGCGCGTCGCTTTGACCGACGCCTCGAACATCGCCGCAAAATCTTCCTCGTTCTCGCTCAACGTGTGTGACCTCTGCTCGACGGCTCTTGGGCTGTGGACCAGACCCGCGACGACTGGAGCGAGAAAGGTCTCCGCATGGGCTCATGATACGTCGCGCCCCATACAGCCAGCGCGGGCGGGACCCGGGCCTCATTTGACCGATGCTCGTGACACCCCCATAATCGGCGGGTGTCGCGTCAAGGTCTGCGGATTCTTGTCGCTCTCGTCCTGCTGCCGTGGCGCCTGATTCCCGTACCAATCGGGCAGGAGCACCGGCACGTTGCGGACGACGACCACTCGCGCTCGGCGATTCACCGCCATCTCTACGCGCACGACGTTCACGACGCCGACCACCACCACACGCGTCTCGCGGTGGACGACGCACACGTCCAATGGATGGACGATGGCACGCTGAACGCGTCGGAGTTTCGGCTTGCCGTTCCCGCCGCAACCGCCGTCGACATCTTCGTCTTCGTCCCGGTATCAGCGCCGGGCAGTTGGGTCCTCGAATACTGGGCGGTTCCCGCGCATGGACCGCCGCGCTCTCCTTCGACTCTTCGCGGTCCGCCCCACCTGTCTGCCTGACGTGATCTGACGGGCTCACCCGTCGTCTGTCTCGCTCTCTGTCCAATTCGAGGTGTTATGCGCAGTGTGTTGCTTTGCGCATCGCTGGCGGCTGTTCTTTATCCAGCCAGCGCCGGCGCCCAGTTGCCGCCGCTCACGGAAGCGGAGGTTCTCGCTCGTCTGTCAGCCGAGAGTCCACGGGTTCGCGCCATTCGCTCGGCCCTCGACGTCGCGCTCGCTGACGTCCTCGTGGCTGGCCGGTGGCCGAATCCGCGCCTGTCGTTCGGCCGGGAATCGGCGGCTGGTGTCACGGAAACCATGACGACCGTGTCACAGGTGCTTCCGCTGTCGGGCCGACGCGGCCTGGAAACTCAATCAGCTTCCGCGCTGGCGGACGCGACTCGACATCGCGCGGACGAGAGCATTCGCCGCGCGCGCGCCGATCTGCGCATCGCATTCGCGGAACTGGCGTCTGCCCAGGTCCGGGTGCGTGAGTTCACCGCGACACGGGACCGCCTCAGGGTCCTGGCGGAGGCTTTGATACGCCGCGAAGCCGCCGGCGACGCCGCCGGGTTCGATCGGCTTCGCGCCGAACGCGAGCTCGTCGACGTCGAAACGGACCTTGCGACGGCCGAAAACGATCGCGCACGAGCACAAGCCGCGATGGCCGGGTTTTTCGCGGAACCGTTCGACGCCACCCGCCTCGTGGTCAGCGAGTCGGCGCCGTCGCGCGGATTGGTACCCGAAGACGTGGTGCTGCTTCAGCGCGCGGAATCGACCCGCGGCGATTTGCTCGCTCTCGGTCGCGAAGCGGACGCTGCCGAACTGGGTATGCGCGCCGCGGTTCGGCGACGCGTCCCGGAGCCAGAACTGGTGGTCGGCGCGAAAAGCTCCAACAGTGGGAACGGAGACGTGGGCGGCGTCTTTGTCATTCAGGCCGCATTGCCAATCTTCGATTACAACCAGTCGGACCATGCAGTGGCCGAGGCTCGCGCGAACCAGGCCCGCGCGCGGGCCGAAGCGTTTCATGTGGCGATTCGAGCGGAGATTGCGGCGTTGCGGGCGACCGTGGTCACCCGTCGAGCGGCGGCCGACAGTTATCGCGCGCGCGCTGTCGATGGCGCCGTGGTACTCGAACATATCGCCCAGGTCAGTTACGACGCGGGCGAGCGGACGATTCTCGAGTTGCTCGACGCGTACCGGATCGGCGCCGCCGCGCGCGTCCGTCAGGCGAACCTCGACGCGTCGGTTCGGCAGGCCGAGATCGAGCTCGAGTTCGTAAGCGGATGGGAGATGCCCTGATGAGCCGCATGACTCTCGGTACTGTTCGGCGCACTGGCGGCGATTGCGGCTGGCTGCGGCCGAACCGCGGAAGCGCCGGTCGAAGAGGGCCGCCACCCTCGACGTCACGAGTTGGACGGAGAAGACCGAGCTCTTCATGGAGTATCCGCCCCTGGTCGCCGGAGAAACCGCTCGATTCGCGGTGCACCTCACCAACCTGGCGGACTTTCGCGCGTTCACGGCCGGTCGTCCGCGGGTGGAGTTCGTCCCGGAACGCGGCGGCACTCCTGTGACACTTGCCGGCAACGAGCCGTCCAGGCCCGGTGTCTTTCGCGTCGAGGGCACGATTCCGGCCGCTGGCCAGTACCGGTGGGCTGTCGTGTTCGACGCGCCTGGCCTCTCCGATCGTCATACGCTCGGCGCCGCCACCGTGTTTGCCGATCAGGCCTCAGCGAATGCCGAGGCTGAAAAGGCCGCGCCCGACGATCCGTCCGCCTTTTCGTACCTGAAGGAGCAGCAGTGGACCAACGCGTTCGCGGCTGAACCCGTTCGCGAACGCGAGCTGCGCTCGAGTCTTCGAGCGCCGGCGACGATTGAGGCGTTGTCGGGCGGCGACGCGGTCGTTTCCGCACCGGCCGCCGGTCGCTTTACGGCGGAGTCGCTGATTCGGATCGGCGCGGCCGTGACGGCCGGACAGATTCTTGGGCGTCTCGAGCCACGCATGACGGACCCTACCGATCGCGCGACGATGGCGGCGGACGTGGACGAGGCGGCGGCGGCGCTCGATGCAGCCCGCGCTGAGCACACTCGCACGGAGCGCCTGCTCGCCGATCGCGCTGTGCCGGCCCGGCGCGTCGAAGACGCCAAGCGTGCGGTGGCCGTCGCCGAGGCGCGGCTGCGCGCACTGGACGCTCGGCTCGCGCAACGGGACCAGGTGCTTGGTTCCGGAGGTGGCGCGGCGGCGGGCAATGCGTTCGTCTTGCGCGCGCCTATTGCAGGCCGTGTGGTGGCCGTCATGGCCACGCTCGGCGCGGCCTATGAAGAGGGCGCCCCGCTATTCAGAGTCGTCCGCACGGATCGTGTTGAGCTTCGCGCGCTCGTGCCGTCGGCCGATGCGCCGACCGTTCGTGAGATTTCAAGCCTGTCCTTCGAGGCGCCCGGACGTCCCGACGCTGTGGTCCTGACGCCCCAGCACCAGCACGACGCCGGTGTGCTCGATGAGATCACGCGAGCACTGCCGATCCAGTTCGAGATCGACAATCCGGGCGGACTTCTGATCGTCGGAGAATCCGGGACCGCCATCCTGTACCGGCAGGCACGAGTGCGGGCGCTCACGGTTCCGAAGGCTGCGGTCCTCTTCGAAGCTGGCCGGCCCTACACGTTCGTGCAGGTCAGCGGGCGAGAGCTTCGCGCGTCGATACATCGAGGTCGCCACCTCGGACGGTGAATGGATTGGCGTCCGGACCGGATTGAAGGACGGCGAGCGTGTCGTGACGAAAGGCGCGTACGAGGTTCAGCTCGCGTCCGCGTCGAAGGGCCTGCCCGCCGAAGGCCACGTTCACTGAGGCGGACGATGAAACGACTGATTCACTGGTCCATCGAGCACCACTGGATGGTGCTGGCCTGTTCCGTGGCGCTGTTCGCCGCCGGGGTGTTGACGGCGCGAGACATGCCCGTCGACGTGTTTCCCGATCTGACCGCGCCGACCGTCACCATCCTCACGGAAGGCCACGGGATGGCGCCCGAAGAGATGGAGTCGCTGGTCACGTTCCCGATCGAAGGCGCCATCAACGGCGCCGCCGACGTTCGCCGGGTCCGTTCGGCGACCGCCACCGGCATCGCGGTGGTCTGGGTCGAGTTCGACTGGGGCACGGACATTCTGATCGCGCGTCAGGTGGTCGCGGAGAGACTGGCGCTCGTGAGTGGGACCCTTCCTCCGCAAGTCGAGCGTCCGGTCCTGGCGCCGATCTCCTCGATCATGGGCGAGATCCTGTTCTTTGCGATCTCGTCGGACGCAGGACGATCCACTCTCGCTTCGCACCGTGGCCGACACGGTCGTGCGGCGGCGTCTGCTGGCCGTACCAGGCGTGTCGCAAGTCACGCCAATCGGCGGGGCGGAGCGCCAGTTCCAGGTGATTGCCGATCCGGTGCGCCTTCGGGCCAACGACGTCTCGATGTCGGCACTGCTCGAGGCTGTCCGCCGCGCCAGCGAGAACACCTCGGCCGGCATCTACACGGAGGGGCCGCAGGAGTACGTGCTCCAGACGATTGGCCGCGCGCGCAGCGCCGAGCAGATTGGCGAAAGCGTCGCGATCGTTCACGGCGGGCGTCCCGTGCTCATCCGCGATGTCGCGACCGTTCGTGAAGGCGGGGCGTTGAAGCGCGGCGAAGGCTCGCGGAACGGTGTCCCAGCGGTCATCGTCGGCGTTCAGAAACAGCCGGGCGCCAACACGCTCGAGCTGACCGCCCGGCTCGACCGCGAGCTCGACGCGCTCGAAAGCGAGCTGCCGTCCGGGATGACGATTGACCGGCGCATCTTTCGCCAAGCGGACTTCATCGACGTCGCCATCGACAACGTCGTCGCTGCACTGCGCGACGGCGGTCTGCTCGTCGTTGTCGTGGTGGTGCTGTTTCTGGCGAACGCCCGGGCCGCGGCCATTACGCTCACCGCCATTCCGCTCTCGCTGGCGGCGGCGATCCTGCTGCTCCGCGCCTTCGGCGCCTCCATCAACACCATGACCCTTGGCGGCATGGCCATCTCGATTGGCGCGCTCGTCGATGACGCCATCATCGACGTGGAGAACGTCGTCCGCCGGCTTCGGGAGAATGCCGACGAAGCCCGAGGCGGATCAGCGTCCCACGCTCGAGGTCGTTCGCGACGCCACGCTCGAAATCCGCACGTCCATCGTCTTCGCGACCGTCATCATCGTGCTCGTGTTCCTGCCCGTCTTCGGGTTGACCGGCGTGGAAGGCCGCCTCCTCACGCCGCTGGCGCTCGCGTACATCGTGGCCCTCGGGGCCTCGCTGGCCGTGGCGATCGTGGTGACGCCGGCGTTGTCCTTTGCCTTCCTGCCGCAGGCGGCGTCGATCACACGCGGACACGACAGCTGGCTCGCGCGAACGTTGAAAGCCTGGTTCGGCCGGGCGCTTCCGCCGGTATTGGACCACCCACACGCCGTTGCCGCGGTGGCGCTCGTGCTGCTCGCCACGGCCGGCGTCGCGATCACGCGAATGGGCACGGCATTTCTTCCCGAGTTCCACGAAAGCAGCCTGACCGTCCAGGCGAACACGCTGCCAGGCACGTCACTCGTCAAGTCGGACGAGATCGGTAAGCGTGTCGAACAGATTCTGCTCTCGCAGCCGGAGGTCGTCGCGACCGCGCGCCGCACCGGGCGCGCGGAGCTGGATGAACACGTTCAGGGTGTGGAAGCCGCAGAGATCGATGTCGGCTTGCGAGAGAGCGCTCGGCCACGGGCCGAGCTGCTGGCTGACCTGCGGCGGGGGTTCGCCTCGCTGCCCGGCACCAACGTGACGATCGGTCAACCGATCTCGCATCGGATCGATCACATGCTGTCGGGCACGCGCGCGAATATCGCCGTGAAGGTGTTCGGGGACGACCTGGCGACGCTCCGACGTCTCGGCGAACACGTCCGAGATGCGATGACGGGCGTGCCAGGCGTGGTCGATCTGTCGCTCGAGCAGCAGACCGACATTCCTTTCATCAGATTCGTGCTGAACCGGGAGGCGATTGCGCGCCACGGGCTGAGGGTGGCTGACGTCGGAGACGCGATCGAAGCGAGCCTGGCCGGGACAACCGTCGGGCGGATTTTCGATCGGGGCACAGCGTTCGATCTCGTCGTGAAGCTCGATCCAGCCGCCAGCGGGGACTTCGACCGGATCGGCGACCTTCCGATTGACGTCCCGGAGGGCGCGACCGTTCCCATCAGACAACTCGCAGCCGTGCGACGGGAGGAAGGCCCCAACATGATTCTTCGCGAGAACGTCCAGCGACGCCTGGTGATTTCCGCGAACGTCGCGGGCCGCGATCTCGGTAGCGTCGTCGGGGACATCCAGGCGACGGTCGCGGACGCGGTACCGATGCCCGCGGGATATCGCGTGGAGTACGGAGGGCAGTTCGAGAGCCAACAGACCGCGTCACGGCGCCTTCTCGTTCTGGGTCTGGCCGCGCTTCTCGGGCTCTTCATGCTGTTGGTGCTCGCGTTTGGCAGCGCGCGCGACGCGCTCATCGTCATGATCAATCTGCCGCTCGCTTTGATCGGCGGAGTTGCGGGCGTGTTTCTGGCCGGAGGCGTACTCAGCGTGGCCTCGATGATTGGTTTCATCACGCTCTTCGGCATTGCCACGCGCAACGGGATCATGCTCGTGTCACACGTTCATCACCTGATGACGTCCGAGGGCGTGACGGACTTCCGTGAGGCCATTGAGCGTGGGGCACGCGAGCGGCTCGCGCCGATTCTGATGACCGCGATGGCGGCGGGGCTCGCGTTGGTGCCCCTCGCGCTCGGCGGCGGCAAACCCGGCAGCGAGATCCAGACGCCGATGGCCGTCGTCATCCTGTGCGGTCTCGCGACGTCAACGCTCTTGAACATGTTCGTCGTGCCGACGCTCTATCTCAAGTACGCGCACCCCCCACGGAGACAGGTTGTCAGTCCGAGACTCCGCCTAGCACCCCAGAACTTCGCCCCTCGCGTCCACGTATCCTTGCACCATGCAGGCCCTCATCCAGGACGTCCGGTACGCCTTCCGGCTGCTCGCCAAGGATCGCAGCTTCACGATCACCGCGGTCCTGACGCTGGCGATCTGCATCGGCGCCAATACCGCGATGTTCGGCCTGATCCGGTCGGTGCTGCTCAAGCCGCTCCCCTTCCCGGGATCCGAGCGGATCGTCTACCTGTTCAACAGCTATCCGAATGCGGGCGCGCCGCGTGTCGGCACGGCCGTGCCCGATCTCTTCGATCGTCTCGCTTCCGTGCCGGCCATGGACGTTCAGGCGCTGTTCCAGACCGGGACGCAGACATATGGCGACGACAGCAGCGCGTCGCAGCTGAATTCCCTGCGCGGCACGCCGTCGTTCTTTCGCCTGGTGCAGGTTCAGCCCGTGCGCGGCCGTCTCTTCACGGACGCGGAAGGCGAGCCCGGCCAGGAGCAGAAGGTTCTGCTGAGTTACGGGTTCTGGCAGCGCGCCTTCGGCGGCCGGGACACCATCGTCGGCAGCACGATGCGTTTGAATGGGCAGCCCCACGAGGTCGTGGGGGTGCTGCCGCAGGGCTTCACGTTCCTGCAAGATGATCTCGACGTCTTCCTGCCGGCGGCGTTCCCAGCCGCAGGCCAAGTCCGACAACGCGCGCCACAACAACAACTGGCAGATGGTCGGCCGCCTCAAGGACGGCGCGACGCTCGATCAGGTGCGCCAGCAGGTTGCCGCGCTGAACGCGCGGAACGACGAACGGTTCCCGCAGTTCCGTCAGATTCTCAAAGACGCTCGCTTCCAGACGATCTCCGTGATGCTGCAGGACGACGTCGTGCGCGACGTCAAGACCTCGCTGTACCTGCTGTGGGGCGGCGTGTCCTTCGTGCTGCTCATCGGCGTCGCCAACATCGCCAATCTGATCATCGTCCGATCCAGCGGCCGCCGGCAGGAGCTCGCGACGCGCCACGCGATTGGCGGCGACCTGGGTCGCCTGGCCCGTCAGCTGGTCACCGAGACGACGGTGCTCTCGATCACGGGTGGCGCGTTCGGCGTGCTGATCGGCTGGTGGATCCTCCGGTCGATGTCGACGCTCAACCTCACGACACTGCCGCGCGGTTACGAAATCGGACTGGACTGGGTCGCGGTCGCCTACATCGTGTTGATCACGCTCGCGGTCGGCGTCTGTCTCGGTCTGGCGCCCGCATTGCGTCTGAAGGGGATGAACCTCCACCTCGAGCTCCGCCAGGAAAGTCGCGGCGGCACATCGAGCCGGCGAGCGAACCTCCTTCGGCGCGGGCTGGCCGTCGTGCAAGTGGCCGTCGCGCTCGCCCTGCTCGTCGGCGCCGGCCTGCTGTTCGCGAGCTTCCGGGCGGTGCTGCGGCTCGATCTCGGCTTCGATCCCGAGCACGTCATGACGGCGGCCGTCGCGCTCCCGGCCTCGCAGTTCCCGAACCCTGCATCGCTCGTCACGTTCGAGCAACGCGCGCTCCAGGCGATTCGCGCGCTGCCTGACGTCGAAGCGGCCGGCACGACGTCGGCCGTGCCCTTCTCCGGCGCGATCAACAACAACGTGATCCTGGCCGAGGGGTACGCGATGAAGCCAGGCGAGAGCCTGCTGGCGCCGTCGAGCGTCAACGTCAACCCTGGCTACTTCGAGGCCCTGCACGCGCAGCTCGTCCGCGGCCGTTTGATCGACGCGCGCGACACGCAGAACGCGCCGCCGACCGTGGTGATCGACGATCGGCTGGCCCGCAAATTCTGGCCGGATCAGGATCCGATCGGCCGCCGCCTGTATTTTCCGAGCGATCCGGCCGACATCACGAAGATCACGGAGAAGACGACGTTCCTGACGATCGTCGGGGTGATCCGGGAAATTCGGATGCTCGACCCGCGGCCCGACGTGACCCCGGTCGGCACCGTGTATTTCCCATGGGAGCAGCAGGCCGGCCGCGGGCCGACGCTGGTCGTCAAGACGCGCCGTGACGTGCCGACGATCATCAGCAGCATCCGGCGCGAGATCGCCGGCGATCAATCCGCAGGTGCCGGTGTTTCGCGAGCGCACGATGCAGGAGTGGATCGATCGGCAGCTCATCGGCCGCCGGCTTCCGATGTTCGTGGCGTTGGCCTTTGGCGTCGTCGCACTGTTGCTCGCGGCCATCGGGACGTACGGCGTGCTCGCCTACAGCGTCAACGAGCGCCGCCGCGAGCTGGGCGTGCGCATGGCCCTCGGCGGGTCGTCGGGAAGCGTGTTCGGCCTCGTGCTCCGCGACGGCGCTCGCGTCATCGCTGCCGGGCTGGTGCTCGGCCTGATCGGGTCCTACTGGGTCGGTCGTGCGGTGCAAAGCCAGCTCGTCGACGTCGCGCCGTTGAACCCGCTCGTGTTCCTGTCCGTCGCGGCACTCCTGTCGGTCGTCGGATTGACCGCGTGTCTCATTCCCGCCTGGCGCGCGAGCCGGATCAACCCCGTCGTCGTGCTCGCGCGATAAATCACGCTGAGCATTCGCCTGCCCTATCGCCCTTGACACTATAGTCAGTGTGGCTATAGTACCGGCATGACCCGGTCCGCAGGCCATTCCGACGACATCGACACGCTCCTTCCGCTGCATGCCTTCACCTTCTACATTCTGCTGTCGTTGACGAGCGGCGACCGCCACGGCTACGGGATCATCCAGGATGTTCAGGAACGGACCGATGGCGCCGTGCGATTGAGCGCCGGCGCGTTGTACCGCACGATCGCGCGGCTGCTCGAGCAGGGCCTGATCGTCGAGTCGGCGAGGCGCAGTGCATCCTCGGGCGACCCGCGGCGGCGCTACTACCGGCTCACGGCCTTCGGCCGGAGCGTGACCCAGGCGGAAACGAACCGGCTGGCTCGCCTGGTCCGCCTCGCCCGCGGCAGCGGCCTCGTCCCGGAGACGTCGTGAACCGCCTGTATCGCGCGTTGCTCCGTCTCTACCCGGCCTCGTTTCGCCGTGACTACGGCGACGAGATGGCCGCGGTCTTCGAGCAGCAACTTGCCGATGCCAGCGGGATCCTCGGCAGACTGGGCGCGGTCGTCGGCGCCGTCGCCGAAGTCGTGCTCAATGCCGCGGCGGTGCACTGGGAAATCCTGCGTCAGGATCTTCGCTACGCGGCTCGCTCGCTGAATCACAGCCGCGGCTTCGCGCTCACCGCGATACTCGTCACCGCGCTGGGCGTGGGCACGAACACGGCCGCGTTTTCCGTGGCGGATTTCGTGCTGATCAGGCCGCTGCCCTTCCCCGATTCCGAGTCGCTCGTGCGCCTCTGCGAAGGACCGCGCACGGGCGGTGGGTGGGGTTGCAACAATGAGCTGTCACCCGCCAACTACCGCGATGTCCGGAATAGCGCGACGGGCTTTGAGGCACTCGGTGCGTTTCTCGGCAGCACGGTGGTGCTCCTCGGTTCAGGCGATCCGCTTCGCACTCCGGCTGCGGCGGTGACACCGGAGGTGTTGCCTCTTCTCGGCACGCCGCCGCTCCTCGGGCGCGTGTTCGACTCCACGGGAACACAGGACCGGGACGCCAACGCGATCGTGATCGGCTATGGACTCTGGCAATCGCGATTCGGCGGAGATCCGGCCCTCGTCGGCCGCACCGTGAATCTCGATGGCACGCCCAGAGTCGTGATCGGCGTGATGCCGCAGACGTTCCACTTTCCGACCCGGAATGTACAGGTATGGACGCCGCTCGTTCTGCGCGAAGAGGACTACGCCGAGCGCGATAACACCTATCTCCAGGGCATCGGCCGCCTGCGAGACGAGGTGACATTCGATCAGGCGCGAGCGGAATTGGCCCTCATCTTCACGCGTCTGGCGAAAGACCACCCGGAGACCAACGCCGAGACCGGTTTCAGCTTCTTCCGCCAGCGTGACGAGATGGCTCCGCGCGCCCGCCAGATGCTGACCGTTCTCGCCGGCGCCAGTCTCAGCATGCTGCTCCTCACGTGCGCCAGCCTCGCGCATCTCCTGCTGGCGCGGGCTGCGTCACGCGAACGCGAACTGGCGGTGCGTGCGGCGCTCGGCGCCGGGCGTGAACGGCTGGCGCGACAGTTCCTGACTGAGAGCGTCGTGCTCACGGTCATCGGCGGCGTGGGAGGGATTCTGGTCGCCGTGCTGACGGTCCCGCTCCTCGCCAGCATGATCCCCACGACGCTGCCGATTGCCAGCGAGCCGAACCTCGACCTTCGCGTGCTCGGGTTCGCCGCCGCCTCGGCCGCCGTGACCGGGTTGGGGTTCGGCCTTCTTCCCGGCCGTGCGCGCGGGTCGGACCCGGTTCGGTGCATTGCGTGAAGGCACGCGATCGGGAGGCGGCCACAAGGCGCGGCTCCGTCAGGTCCTCGTGACTGTCGAGGTCGCGGTATCCGTCGGGTTGCTCGTCTGCTCCGGACTCTTGATTCGCGCGGTGTGGCGCGTGCAGGCGGTCGATCCCGGATTCTCGGCCGAGGGAGTCCTCACGCTGAGGAGCGAGCTGCCGCTGCCCAAGTACGAGAGCGCCGCGCGCCGTACTGAGTTCTATCGATCCGTGCTCACGGAAGTTCAGGCGCTTCCGGGTGTCGGCGCGGCCGCGTATACCAGCGGGCTGCCGATGGTCCTGACGGGCGGAATCGCGGGCGTCGAGATCCCCGGCCGGGAAATACGCCGCGATGGAAGCGATAACGTCAGCGTGCGGTGGGTGTCCTCTCAGTTCTTCGAGGCCCTGCGGATTCCGGTTCGTGCGGGACGCACCGTCGAGGACGGCGATACCGCGGACCGTGCCCTGGTCGCGGTGGTCAGCGAGTCGTTTGTGACGCGCCACTGGCCCAATCGCGATCCGATCGGACTGACGTTCCGAGTCCGGAATCAGGATCGCGCCGTGGTCGGCATCGCGCGCGACATCAAAGTCCGTGGACTGGAGCGATCCAACGAACCGCAGGTCTATCTGCCGATCGCGCAGGTTCCCGACGGATTCGGGGGCCTCTACCATCCCAAGGACCTCGTCGTCCGATTTGACGGCCGCCAAGAGGCGCTCGTCGCCGCGGTGCGTCGTATCATCCGCGCCGCCGATTCAGACCTGCCCATTACCAACGTCCGGATGATGTCCGACGTCGTGGCAGGTGAAACCGCCTCGCGGCGAGACCAGCTCAACGTACTCGGCGCGCTGGCGGTCATCGCGCTGCTGCTCTCCGGCGTCGGGATCTACGGACTCGTGGGGTATTCCGTCTCGCAACGTTCGCGGGAGATCGGCGTTCGGATGGCACTCGGGGCCAGGCCGATCGGAATCGCACGGCTCGTGTTGCGCGAGGGGTTCGTCATGGCCGTGGTCGGCATCGTCGTCGGGCTCGCGGTCGCCTATGGTGCGGCGCGAGCGTGGAGCGCGCTTCTCTTCGGCGTTTCGCCGGCCGATCCGGCGACGCTGCTGACCGCAGCGGGGCTTGGCTTCGTCATGACCGTGGCGGGTTCGATCGTCCCGACCTGGCGAGCGGTGCGCGTGAGTCCGTTGTCAGCCATGCGGGCCGAGTAGCGTTGCCCATTTACACCGTTCGTCCCGAATTACATCTGAAGTAAGTCGCCGCGGTCGTTTCACTCTCGCGCGGCGCGAATCTGCTGGCATCACTGTTGCGCGCGTTGGTGCGTGCGTTCTCGTCGCGCTCCCCACGGCGTCGTCTGGATCGTCGCGATCCTGTCGACGGTCGCGGCTGCGTACGGGGCGCTGCGCCTCACGACCGCACGCGCATCGTCGCACAAGACGACTGTCGCATTCGAGGACGCCAGGCCGCTCGTCGATCGGTTTCGCGCTGACGGACTCCTGCCGTCTGCGCTGGCTGACAAGACCAATGCTGATCTCGGCACAGTCTGGCCCGCGTGGGTCGCCTTTCGCGACGCCGAGATTCGCGCCAGACTCCACCGCGGCGATGAGGATTCGGTCGTCCACCTCTGGCTCTTCGGCACCTCGTTCACGGCGCGTCCACGGGCGACCACTCCCATGCTGACGTCGATGGCCCCCGACGCCCGCGCCGCGTTGCTGCAGGGCCGGCTCGAGGACCTCGTGGCGGGAATGCGCGCACCGGGCGGGAACGACCGCCTCGTCGTGGCGCGACGAGTGCTGGAACGTTCTGGAATCGACGTGATGGCGCCCGCGGGCCGCATCCAGGCGGCGCGCCATCTCGACGCGCTGCGCGAGCGCATGTTGCGCGAGTTGGGCCAGTTCCGGCGCGACACGGTCTCGGCGAGGGAGATGGGCGACACCAAGGCGGCGTTCGGTGCCTACCTGACGTACTACCAAGCTCGCGGCCTCTCGTCGGACTCGTCCATGCTCGCCACGTACTCGGTCGAACGTGCGTTGGAGGACGCACGTGCCTCACGCACGCAAGCCGCGGGCAGCATCCGGCGCGTGGCGATCGTCGGCCCAGGCCTCGACTTCGTGGACAAGGCCGAAGGCCACGATTTCTATCCGCCGCAGACCCTGCAGCCGTTTGCCCTGGTCGATTCGCTCGTCCGTGTCGGTCTGGCTCATCCCGACGGCGTCGACGTGACGACCTTCGACATCAGCCCGCGCGTCGTCGATCACCTCACTGACGCACGCGCCCGCACGGCGCGTGGCGATCCATACGTCGTGCACGTCCCGCTCGATCCCGATGACGCCACGCATGCCTGGCATCCTGATGTCATCCGCTATTGGCAGCGTTTCGGTGACCGGATCGGCACGGAGGTCGCGCCACTTCCCCTGCCGCCGAGCATGGAAGACGTCCGCGTGCGGGCCGTTCGCGTCCGGCCCGATCTGGTCCGGTCCGTCCGCTCGCTCGACCTGAACATCATCCTGGAGCGCGTCCCGATCGCCGAAAGTGAGCCGGGATTCGATCTGATCGTCGCCACGAATATCCTCGTCTACTACCAGCCGTTCGAGCAGGCGCTGGCGCTCGCCAACATCGCCGCGATGCTGCGGCCCGGCGGCCTGTTCCTGTCCAACGGGCTGGACCTGCCGCTGCCGTCATCCGGCCTGTCTTCCCCGTCGATCGTGGATGTCGTTTTCGACCAGCAGCAAGGCGGCGACACGCTGCACTGGTTCCGGCGCCTTCCTTCTGCGTCGCGATAGGCCGCCGGGCTGTTATAGTCGCCGGTGCAATCGCAGGAGGCCCCATGTCGATGCATCGTCGCGACTTTCTCAAGCACAGCTCCATCGCCCTTGCGACTCCGCTGTTCGCGAGCGCCCTGCCTTCAACGGCTCTGGCGGCGTCCATGCAGGCCCGCACCCTCGAACGGGTCGGAATTGCCACGTGGAGTTTCCGGCACCTCATCGCCGCGGGCAGGAATCCGAAGATGCCTCCAGCCGAGCGGGCGGTCATGACGGCGCTCGACGCGCCGAAGTTCGTGCGCGAGGAGCTCGGGCTGACCCAGCTCGAGATCATCATCAACCACCTCGACGAGCGAACCGTCGCGTACGCCGAGCGCGTCCGCGCGGCGGCGGACAAGGCCGGCGTGAAGTTCATGAACCTGCAGCTCGGCGGTCAAATGTCCGCTTCGGATCCGGCGGTGCGCGAGAAGTCCATCGCCGAGATTAAGGACGGCATGCGGATCGCGGCAGCGCTCGGCGCGCCGTCGGTTCGCGCCGACGTGGGCGGCAAGGCGGGAGAACCTCTGGATCTGGCGATTACCGCGGCCTCTTACAAGGAGCTCGCCGACTTCGGAGCGACCATTGGCGTGATGCCGATGCCCGAGAATCACGGCGGGCACAGCTCCGATCCGGACACGCTCGTGTCGATCATGCGCGCGCTCGATCCGCGCGTCCGCGCCATCGTCGATTGGGGGAATCTCCGCGTCGAGAATCAGACGCAGCGGATCGAGGGCACCCGCAAGCTGCTGCCCTACACGGGCCTCGTCTCCGCGAAGGTCGATCGCTTCGACGCCGACTATCGTCCGGGCTACGACGTCGGCGAGCTCGTGCGTCTCGTGGAGTCGAGCGGGTATCGGGGCAAGTACTCGATCGAGATCACGAACCCTCCCGCCGACATCGTGCGCGGAGCGATCACCGCGCGAGACATCATCGCGAAGAGCCTGGCGGGCTGATCAAAAAAGGGGTCGGGACGCTTTTTACGTTCGACGTAAAAAGCGTCCCGACCCCTTTTTCTACTTCTTCGGCAGCGCGAACGCGATGTAGCCGCGCGGCGTGTCGGCCGCCGCGGCCGCCGTTGCGCCCCGGCCGCCACCCGACGGCTGCGCGGCGACGACGATGTACTGCGTGCCCTTCGCCTCGTAGATGACTGGCACGCCGCGCGACGGGCCCGGCAGCGTGCCGGTCCACACGACCGCGCCGGTCTCCTCGTCGTACGCGCGCATCTTCCCGTCATTCCCAGCCATGAACACGAGGCCGGCCTTGGTCGGCATGATGCCGTTGCGCAACATCGGCGACCCGGTGTTGGTCGGCCCGCCGTTGGCGATGGTCGTCGGATCGTCGCCGACCGGCAGCTGCCACTTGATCGTGCCCTTGTTCAGGTCGTACGCGGTCAGCGTCGCGTACGGCGGCTTCGTGGCGTTCGCCATCACGCCCCACTCGCTGACGTACCGCGTCGGTGGCACGTCCACATCGGGCGGATACGCCGCGTTCCCACCGTTGGCGCCGTTGCCCGGATAGCGTGCGCCCGCTGGCGGAGCGGCGCCGCGACCCGGCTGCGGCGGCGTCGGCGCGCCGCCGGACGCCACGACCGGTCCGGCCGGAAATGCCCCCGCGGGCCCGCCGCCGCGGCCGAAGCCACCGCCGCGGCCTCCGCCGGACTGTGTCGCGAGATAGCCGAGAATCGCGGTCAGCTCGATGTTGTTGATGCTCGGCACCGGCCGCATGCTGTTGTACCCGTTCATCACCGTCGCCGCGATGACGTCCTCGCTCAATCGCTGGGTCGCTTCGATCACGTTGGACGCATCATCGATCGGTTTGCGCGGGTCCTCGCCATGGCACTCCGCGCAGAACTGCACGTACGCCGCGCGTCCATCCACTTCCGATGGTCCCATCTGCACGCCGCCGACCTTGGTGTGGACGTCGTCGAGCTTCAGGATCGCCGACGGCGTCGATGTTGAGCACGTAGACGATGCCCTTGGATGGATTGGCCGCGGTCGTGCCCCAGTTCGATCCGCCCTGATTGCCTGGCATGGACACGGTCTCTCGCAGCGCCGGCGGCGTGAACAGTCCCTCGTTGCGCATCTTCGGGAAGCGCTGCTTCCAGTCCGCCAACTGCTCCTTCGTCAGGAGCCACGGATTGATGTCGTCGATCGTGAACGTCTGACGCCCGAAGGGCGGCACGACGGTCGGAAACGGCTGCGTCGGCCAGGACTGCTCACCGGGGATGTCGGTCTGCGGCACCGGCCGCTCTTCAATCGGCCAGATGGGCGCGCCGGTGACGCGGTTGAAGACATAAAGGAAGCCGGTCTTGCCAGCCATCGCGACGATGTCGATGTTCCGCCCGTCTTTGCGGATCGTCGCGAGCTGAGGCGCCGAGACGTTGTCCCAGTCCCACAAGTCGTGATGGATGTTCTGGAAGTGCCAGAGACGCTTGCCCGTCTTCGCGTCGAGCGCGAGCAGACAGTTGGCGAACAGGTTCGCGCCATGGCGATCGCCGCCGTAGAAGTCGTAGGTGCCCGAGCCGGTCGGCAAATACACGATGCCGCGCTCGTCGTCGACGGTCAGCTCGCCCCAGGTGTTGGCGCCTCCCACGTACTTCCAGGCATCTTTGGGCCACGTCTCGTAGCCGAACTCACCAGGCCGCGGAATCGTGTGGAACTGCCAGGCCAGCTTGCCGGTGATCACGTCGAACGCGCGAATATCGCCCGGCGGCGACATCCACCCTTCGCCCGGCGCATTGCCGAGAATGAGCAGGTTCTTCCAGACCTTGCCGGGGTTCGGCACGCGAATGCCGTTCTCGCCCCGCAGCATCCCATCGCGCAGGTCGACGAAGCCATTCGATCCGAAGGTCATGATCGACTTGCCGGTCTTCGCGTCGATCGCCTGGAGGTACGGTCCGGTCGTCAGCAGCAGGCGCTTCTCCCTGCCGTCTTCGCTCTGCCAGTAGTTGATGCCCCGCGCCGACAACTGCAGGTTCTCGTGAATCCAGATTTCCTTGCCCGTGGTCGGATCGAGCGCGATCAGCGAGTTGCTGCGGCCCGAGACGAACATCATGTCGTCGACGACGATCGGGTTGAACCCGATGTTGCCGTGCGGATAGAACCAGGCGACCTCCAACTGCTTCACGTTGGATTTGTTGACCTGGTCGAGGTCGACGAAGTGCGAGCCCGAGGGTCCCCCGCCGTGATCCCACCACCACTTCTGACTCCGGGCTGCCGTCAGGACACCCGAGGTGACGGCGAGGGTCAGCACTGCGGCAATAGAGATGAAGGTCAGGCGGGAGGAAATTTTCATAGGGGACTCCGTCGATCGTCGTCGCGGCTGCGACACGTAAGGGTACCAGATGTCATGAGGCACTGATTCCCGCGCATGGAACCAAAAGAAAAGGGCGCCAATCTGGCGCCCTTCTCTCTCGTGCGAATGCCGGAACGTCAGCCCTACATGTTGGCCAACACGCCATCAATGATCTTCTGGGTGTTCTCGGCCGGATCGCCCGGCAGACCGCTGGCCTTGATCGAGTAGAGCCCCTTGTATCCCTGGTCGCGGCAGATCTTCATGGCCGGGGGCAAGTCGTGCCGCATGCCGGCGTGCACGAGGCCGCTGTTGATCGGCAGCATGTCGCGAATCCCCGCCAACTGTTCTTCCTGATTGGGGAAATTGAGGAAGTCGACACAGCTCGCGGTGCCGGATGCTTTCAGAATTTCCGTGAGGATGATGTAGGACGGCGCGGCTGGAGCTTCGGGTGTCGGAGGCGGTGGCTGTGCGGGCTGACCGGGCGCAGCCGGTCCAGCCGCGCGTCCCCGTCCGCCACCGGCATTTCGATTCTCGCTTGCCGCCGTGATGCCCTTGGCCTTCGCGAGCGCGACGACGGCCTGGTAGTTCGCGGTGATCTGCGCCTTGTTCTCCTGCGTGGGCTGGCCCTGATTGAGCAGCACACGAGGGCACCCAAGGAACGCGGCCTTGTCGAACCACGACCGATGGAGGTCGATCATCTGCAGCCGTCCCGAGGGCGAATCCGCGCCCATGTTGTATCCGGCGCCAAACTCGAGATTGATCTGGACGACCTTCGTGTTCGTCTTGTCGAGCCGGGACTTGAAGTCCTTCAGCCACGACATCTCCGTCGACGGGAAGTAGTTGCTCTGCAGCTCGATGTTGTGGACCTTGAAGCGGTCCGCGCAGAACTGCCCGAAGTCCATGAGCTCGAGGGTCCGCTCCGGAGCCGCCGGCATGTTGGTTTTCACGATGTTGTTGAGGCCAAACATCATGATCGCGATGCGCGAGAGCTTGTCGCCCGACGCCGCTTGCGCTCGTCCCCGGCGAACCGCCGTCATGCTCGTCGCGGCCACAGCACCCATCATCAGAAAATCTCGACGCTTCATGTCACGCTCCTCTATGTCGCCGGGGTCGACACGCTACTTCACGATCCTGAGCGTGTAGACGTAGGCCCAGCCGAGTTTGTCCTGGAAGTTTATCGTCTTGCCGTCTTTCCCGATGGTCATGCCGGGCGCGGCCGCCGCCGGCATCGCGAGGTACATCCCCGGCGGCACGAACAACCCCTCCGTGACCGTGTCGATCTTCGCGGGGGCGTCGGCCCAGTTCGTGCACCCAGGCACCTCCGTCGCGTACGGAATCGCGCCCGCCGGATAGGTGCGCTTCACACTCAATTCCAGGGAATTGCTACCCAGCATTCCGGTCTTTGCGCCGATGACTTCCACGTGGTCGTAGCTGCCGGTCATCCTGGGCTGGGGGCAGGTCTGCGCGTTGAGCGACGACCGAGCTGGAGTGCCGACCGGCAACGTGGACGGAAAGTTCTTGAAGACCGGCTTTCCTACCATCGTCATCTCGGTGGGACTCCAGTCGAAGCCGATCTCGTACCGATCCTTGACTTGAGTCGGATACGACGTCACCGGCGCCCCCTTGATCGGGACTAGAACCGGGGTCGTACCCGTGTATTCGGCGACGACGTCGTAGTGCACGACTTCGGCCGACGTCCACTTGGCCATCTCGTCGATGTTCTGGGCGCGGACGGTGGGGACGAGGATTGCCAGACCAAGTACGGCGAGCACACGCGAGCTGGACGAGTAGTTCCTCACGGCCCCTCCTGACTGCCACGGCCCTGCACGCGGAAACCATACTTCATTCCGCCTCTCTGGCATCCGCCATTTCGAGCCAGTCCAGTTCCTCCTCGAGCAGGTGGAAGGCGTCGTCGCCGATCTCGTCGCTGTCTCGCATCGCGATCACGGTCTGGCGCGCGGCTTGGAGCGCGCCGCGACGGATGTCGGCGTGCGCGGAGCGTGCGGCCCCGGCTGACCCAAGTGTGCCGCTGGCCTCCGCCAGGTGTGCCTTGAACTCCTGACGAACGGCGTCTGCCAGCGCCGAACGGTCGTTCGCGAAGGTCGCGAGTCCCGCACCCAGCGCACGCTCTCTCGCCGCGCTCACTTCGCGTCCCACCGGGTCGTCGTCGTGCAAGTTCAGCGCGCGGAGGAGCGGTTTGAGGGTCAATCCCTGGATGGCGAGTGTCCCGAGCACGACCGAAAACGCGGTGAGCACGATGAGGTCGCGATAGGGAAATGCCGCGGGCAGCGCCATCGCCGCGGCGAGCGAGACAATGCCCCGCATTCCCGCCCACGAGATCACGAGACCGCTGCCGACGGTGGGCCGCAGCATCGGGCGCGGCGGGTTGAATCCGAACCGCCGATGCCGCCATCGCAGCACGGCATTGAACGACATGTGCCAGAGGAGACGCACGACGATCACCGTCAGCAGCACGGCAATCGCGACGCTGAAGTATCGCCCGCGGTCCGACACTTCGAGGCTCGCGAGGATGGGCCGGATCTGCAGGCCGATGAAAATGAACGCCAGGATGTTCAGCGCAAACACCACGGTGTCCCACACGGCGTACGACGGGATGCGCGACCGCGCGGGGATCCGCTCCGGCGCCGACCGCGCCACCGTGATCGCGTAGCACACCATCGTCAGGACGCCGGAGAGGCCGATGTGCTCGGCGAATATCCACACGCCAAGCGTCGTGACGAACTGAAGGATGATGGACGTCGGCACGTGCTCGATGCGTGCCATGGTCCGCAGCGTGATCCACCCGAGCGCGGGACCGACCACAATGCTTCCCACCACGGCGAACAGAAACGTCGGCGCCACGGCGCCGATCGAGAAGCCGTTCGCGACGGCGGCGCCAACCGCAAGACGGTAGATCAGGAGCGCACTGGCGTCGTTCAGCAGGCTCTCGCCTTCGAGGATCGTCAGGATGCGATGCGGAGGGCGAAGCTGACGGAGCACCGCGGTCGCGGCCGCGGCATCGGGTGGGGCGACAATCGCACCGAGCGCGATGGCCGCCGCCCAGGGCATCGCGGGAACGAACGCCCGTGCGACGAGGGCGACGGCAATGGTCGTGAGCCCGACGGCAACCACGACCAGCCCGGTGACGGGCGCCCAGTTGTCGCGCAGATCACGCGGCGAGGCGTCGTAGGCCGCATCGAGCAGGATGGGCGCGATGAAGAGCGCCAGCGCCAGCTCGGGCGGCAGCGTGAACGTCGGCGTGCCTGGGATGAACGCGAGCAGCGCGCCGCCGAGCGCGAGCAGAACGGGAAACGGCGCGCCGATGCGCCTCGCGAGACCGGCCAGGCCTACGGCGGCCACAAAGAGCACGAGAAGCTGTTCGAGTTCCCTCATCCGAAATTGGCCGGGTGAATTTCGGGGCTACTTTCCGAAGCGCTCGAAGCGGTACGCGACCTCCGGGCCCTCGTCTGTCTCGTAGGCGAGTTGTCCCATCAACAGCGCGAAGGGCTCCAAATAGCGTGCGAGTCGTAGTGGCCCGGCGTCCACGGGATCGAAACCCACGTCGCGGATCAGCATCACCGCCACGTCCTTCGCGCCCTGATGATCTCCGCAGTACGCAAGGCTCGGTCGATGCGTTCGCTGTCGTCGCCGCTCGAAGACGCCGAAGAACACTTCGCTCGGCACCGTGCCGAAGGCTGACACCACGTGCGCCTTCCGAACCTTGTGCGCAAGCGCCTCGGCGCCCGAGGAGGTGTGCCCGATGACCAGGCCGGTGTCGTCACCGTTCATGGGGAGTGAACAGTTGACGATGACCTTGCCGGACAGGTCGCCTGCCTGTTTCAGTACATCGTCGATTCGCGACCAGTGCACGGCGAGCAGCACGGCGTCCGCCTCGCGCGCCGCCTCCGCGGGCGTCCCGGCGCGCGCGTTGCCTTCCGCGTCGCGGGCAAGTTTTTTCAGCTTCTGTTCGCTGCGCGCGTAGCTGAAGACGACGTCATGGCCGACACGCGCGAAGAGCGTGCCGAGCTTGCCGCCCATGAGACCCGAACCGAGAATGCCGATTCGCACCGTCTCACGATACTCCGCGGAAGGCTATTTGCGCGGCGAGCAGTCGGGCGGGACGAGGAATCGAAGGGTGCGGTTCAAATCGCGGCTGGGCAGCTCGATTACCATCCCAGTCCAGACGACCGCTGGAGTCGTCGTCGGCGATACCCGACAACATACGGGGCCGAGAGAATCGGGGACGCTGCGCCGAGCCCTCAGAAGGTCAGCTTCGTCTGCAGCGTGATTGCCCGCGCCGGCTGATATCCGGTCGCGAGACGAAACCGGGGATCCGGTCGGATGCGCGAATTGGCGGCAGCCACAGCGACCGGATCGAAGCCGGCAAAAAACTGTTCAGCCGTGAGGCTCAGCGCGTCGCGGTAGGGCTGGTTGTGGAAGTTCCGCGCGGTCGCCTGGTCGAACAGATTGTTGATGTTGAGACCGACGCTCAACTGAGCCTGGCGCACAGGCACCTTGATCTGATGCTGGACGAGCAGATCGGTTTGAGAGAGTGACGGCGTGCGTCCCAGGTCGCCGCGGCCGTAGGCGAAGAAGTTGGCCGGGCCCGGCATCGTCATGATCGTGGAGAACGGCACACCGCTTTGGACGAGGTAGTTCACGCCAAGCTGGGTGCCCCACGACAAGTCGTAGGTCGCCTGCGCCTTGAACCGGTGCGGCCGATCGGTCCCGAGCGGGCCATAGGTCGGATCTCCCGGCGACGTCGTACGAGTAGTACAACAGGTCGAACGCGGTACACGAGTTCGGTTGAAGGCAGTTGACCGCTTCATCCGAACTGGCGATGCCGGACCAGTTGCCCCACAAGCGGCTCCAGAGATAGCTCGTGTCCATCGACCAGCGGCTGGCGAGTCGCTTGCGGACGCGTACTTCCAGGCTGTCATAGAGCCGCTTGGCGACAGGCTGGCGTGGAAAGGCGGCGCCAAACGGGTACTCTGCCGTGCCGTAGCCGGGGTTGTTGACGCCGCACGTGTACGATGGATCGCACACCGCCTCAACCGCGCGATCGACCCACTTGTGCACGTAGCGCACGCCGACCGACGTGGTCCGGGTCAATTCGTGGTCGAGACCGAACGTGAATTCCTGGCTCCGGCTCGGCTGAAGGTTCGGATCCACAAGGTTGTGACTGGCGTCGTTCGCGACGTTGCGACGGTCGACGGACTCGATAAAGGTGCCCGGACAGTCAGGTCCTGACACCGGAGGATGGCTGCACGTGATGGACGGCCAGTTCCCCGTGTCGAGGGTGTAGTAGTACTCCACCCCGTGATCGGCGCCAAACATCACGCGGCCAACGGCCAGCTTCATCAGATCGTGGAAGATCCCCCAGCTCCCGTACAGCTTCCACCGGCTGTCGCCGCGGACGTCGAAGGCAAAGCCCACCCGCGGCGCGATCTTGTCGCCGAACCCGAAATCGAATCCCTGGATTCTCCGGTCGGTACGAGGGCACATGCTCGTTCTCGGCGCGCACGCCGAGGTTGAGCGTCAACCGCGGGGTGACCGTCCAGGCGTCCTGGATGAACAGGCCCGTGTTGCTCGCACGCACGTCGCCCTCGGTGTAAGGGCGAGTGACCAGGTAATGTCCGTATTTGCCACGCATGGTTCGGCCGTCGGTCGTGAAGTACGACGCATCCCAGAACAGGATCACCGCCGGTTTCTGTGCGCCCAGGAGCACGTCGTTGCTCATGCGCTCGAACTGCAGGCCGGCTTTGAGTGTGTGCCCGCCGTGCCACGTGGCGTACCGGGTGACGTCGGCGTTCAGGCTGACTCCGCGAAAAATCGTCGCGGACGAGCCGAGAGCTGAAGGGCGCATCGACGAACCCGTTCACCTGTTGGAGATCAGGCGAAAGGTCTGAAAACTGGAAGTTCGACCCGGCGAACGCATGCGACAACCGGTCGCTGAAGGTCCCGACCTCGTGCCTGCCGTACTTCAGGTGGCCGGCCGAGATACTGACGTACGTACGCGGCGAGGGCACCCAATCGAACGCGGCGGAGTACGAATCCTGGAATGCGTCATTGTGCGTGGCCCACGGGAACAGGTCGGGATTGCTCGTGCTCGTTCCGTCGCTCTGGATGTTCGGCAGGGGAGCGCGGAGGCTGGCCCGTTCGTGCGATGCGGCAAACCTCCCGCGAAGCTGACTCGTGAGTCTGGCGGTCAGGTTGTAGCTGCCGACCCGATCGGTCGGGCTGGTGTCGAAGCTCGCCTGTTGACCGTTGCTTCTGAAGGTCACGGTCCGGCGGGTACTTGTCCCTTGCAGGTTGTAGTTCCCATAGAGCCACAGTCGATCGCGAACGATCGGCCCGCCAAGCTCGAAGACCCAGTCGGTGTCCTTGAAATCGTCAACGGGAGCCGCCACGTACTCGGCTTCCTTCTGGTTGGTCGGTTTCAGTTGCAGCGTGGGACGAACGGCTCCTTGCAGGGCATCCGAGTGTAGTACCCACCAATACTGCCGTGCCACACATTGCTGCCGGACTTCGTGATCACGCTGACGATGCCGCCGAGTGACGAACGGGTACTCGGGGGCGTAGCCGCTTTGCTTGACCTGGACCTGCTCGACGAAGTCGACCGCGACGGCTTTGAAGGTCCGTTCGTCACAAGAAAAGACGGGCCGGAGTACAGATTCGTGCGATCGTTCCCGTCGACGAAAAAGCGGTTGTCGGCCCCGCTGCCGCCGTCGATCTGAATGCCGCGATTGCGCTGCTCGAAGTCTACGCCCGGCAGGGACGTCACCACGCCCGTGTAGTCGCGTCCCTTGGGAATGCGATCGATGACCTCGCGTGGGATGATCCCGCCGGCCGCATTCTGCTTCACGTCGAGAAGAGGCCCGTCGGACGTGACCTCGACGTCTTGCCGAACTCCCGCGACAGGCAGCGTGACGTCCACTCTGAGCACCTGGCCGAGTTCGAGCGTGACTGCTGCTGACGCCGTGGCAAAGCCCTGGAGGACGCCGCTGATCTCGATAACGGCCTGGCGGCAGCGCGGGAAACCGGTAGCGCCCTTGCGCATCGGTCGTCACCGAGGCCGTGCCGACGAGGGCCGGACTCCGTGGCTTGGACCGTCGCGCCCGGCAGGACGCCGCCCGACGTATCCCTGACGCGATCCTTCGATCGAGCCTCGCTGCTCCTGACCGAACGCGACCGTGCGGCCCGCCAGCACAGTGGCGACGACTACGGCACCGATCCGACACAGCGTGAGCGCTTTCATCGTCGCGTTACCTCCCTGACTACTTGCGAGCGCCCTCGGGCGAGAACACGTTCTCATTGACCCACAGCTCGAGGAAGAAGTTCCTCTCGGTGTAGGCGAGCCGGCTGCCGTCCCGGCTGAGCGACACCTGATTGACCGCACGGCTGACCGCGAAGTGCAGATCCTCTGGTTCGCCGCCGGTTACCGCGATGCGCCAGAGCTGATCCGGCTTGTTCGCCCCGACGGTGGATCTCGAGACGAGGAGAGACCGGCTGTCCGGCATCCACGCCTGGAACTCCAGCGTCGCCGGGGACGTCGCCGTCAGGAGGGGACGGGCCGGACCTCCGCGCGGCTGAAGCTCGAGCGCAAGGCCTTGGTCTGGGTCTCCAGGCTGACTAAGGAACGCGACCCACAGGCCATCGGGAGAAACACCGAACTTATAAATCGCGGACCGAGCGCCCTCGCTACGACAATCGTCTCGTTGCCCGTCTCGATGTCGTGAGCCACGATGCCGCGACGTGAATCGACAAAGATCAGCGCGCGGCCATCGGCTGAAAGCTGCGAAAAGCCACCCCTGCCTGTCAACACCGGCGTCGTTTCACTGGTCTGGACATCGACCCGGTAGTAGGTCGGGGGACCCTCGCGGATCGTGTCCAAGCCGGAGACAATCACGCTCTGGCTGTTGGGTGCCCATCGCGGGCTGAAGCCGTTCAGAACGGCCAGGGACGGATGCAGCGAGCGCGCTGTGCCGGACGGCCAGTCCTGAATCATGAGCGTCCTCTCCGGACGGCCGCCTGGCCGCGCTGCGGCGTCGCTGACCGCAAAGTAAGCGATCGACCGATCGTCGGGCGACCAGGATGGGCCGACGTGATTTCCCACGACCGCAGGTGAGATCCTCACGGGCGCTCCGGGTGGAACAGCGCCGGTTGGGTCGAACGACACGATGTAGATCTCGGACAGACCAGCGTTCCAGACTTGACGGTACAGCGCACCGCTATCGGTCAGGGCCATGAAATTCGGACCCAGTTCCTCCACCACGAGACTGGGATCGCCCGATGCCACGCCGTTCACGACCGGGACGATCCATCCGCCGGTGGGTTCCCCCAGCTCCGGCACACCACGGGCGAAGAACACGCGCGAGCCGTCCGGCGTCCAGAGGGGAAAGCAGTCGTTGACGGGCCCGTCGAGAAGCACCTGAGGCGACGACCCATCAGTGCCGACGATGAACAGATCACGCTGTGGTTGCCGTCCGGCACACAAGTCGTAGACGACGAAGCGGCCGTCCGGCGAGAGGCTCGACTGAACGGGCGCGCCGCTTCGAAACCTTTGCAGGAATTGCGGCGCGCCGCCGCCGGTCGGGACGAGGACCAGGTCCACGCTCCCGTCCTTCTGCAGCAGCCGCAGAGGATCGTCGCTCCGTCGCGTGACCAGTCGACTGGAACCGTCTCGTAGACTTTCGAGCGCGGAACGAGTGTCTGCAACCCGGTGCCGTCGGCATTGATCAGGCGCAACTCGGTGGCGCCGTCGGGCCACGACCATCCATAGGCGACGCGATCGCCGTTGGGCGAGATCAAGGAAGAGCGACCGGCTTCTTTGGACGTACCCGTGTCCGTGAGGCGACGCGACTGGCTCGAACTGATTTCGAAGATCTGCACGTCGCCTTGTTCGTCCACGTACGGCATATACCGTCCGTCACGCGACGGGCGGCCCATGAGCCCGTTCAACGATTCGAACGAAGGGTCCGGAAGCAGCAGCTTCCTGAATGCCGGTTCGGCACTGCTGCGAGCGCCCGGCGGCGCCAGCCGCAGCCAACTCCGCCATCCACCAGGATCGAGCGCCCAGGCGCCGATCGTCGCGATCGTGAGTGCGCCGACCGCCACCGTCGCCCAGACGGCCTTGCTCGGACGCCGACGCGTGGCAGCAACCTGCGCCGTCGTCGCTTCGGGCCCGCCGGACGAATTCGCCGTGGATTTCGCGCGCGTGAGCGCACCTTCGAACTCACCCGCACTCGAGTAGCGCTCCGCCGGATCGGTCGAGAGCGCGCATCGACCTGCTGGACGAACGTGTCGGGGAGATCCGGTCGCGCATCGCGCAACCACACTGCGGCGGCGCTGGCGATGCGCCTCGCGGAGTTCTGCGATCGTGCGGCCGTTGACCGGATACGCCCCGGTGACGAGGTGAAACAGCAGCACGCCGAGGCTGTAGACGTCGCTCTGCACGGTCGCCGGCGCGCCGCCGAACACTTCCGGTGCGAGGTACAAGGGCGTGCCGGCGAGTTCCGCTGGTCCGTCGGACCGATCGTCACGGCCGGTGCCGAAGTCCATCAGCACGATCCGCCCGCCGGCTTCGCGCATGACGTTCTGAGCCTTCACGTCGCGATGAATCAGATCCGGCGCCGTGCACCGCCGACAACGCCCGGCACAGGTCGAGTCCGATCAGCGTCGCTTCCTCTGCGCCGAACGGTCCCTGGTCCCGCAGGACGGCTTCGAGCGTGCGTCCGCGGACGAACTCCATCCACAGACCGACCCGCCCGTCGATGCGATCCGCGCCGTAGACCGTCACCACGTTCGGATGTCGGACGCGCGCGAGCAGCCGCCCTTCGTCGATTACATGAGACGCGACCGGATCGAGTCGCGACTCGACGCGACGAATCAGCTTCAGCGCGACTTCGCGATCGAGCCGCGAGTCCCGGGCGCGGTACACGTCGCCGAACGCGCCGCGGCCCACGCGCTCGAGCACCTGCAACGAGCCCCACGTCGCGCCTTCGGGAAGCGCGTCCACGGTCGCCGCAGTCGCCGAAGGTCGACGTGACGGACGTCGCTCGGCGAGCCGACGAGCCGGCATGAAACGAGGCGATACCCGCCACATCCCGCAGATGCGCGAGGAGCGCGCGCTGCGAGTCGCTGATGGTCGATTCCGCCGCAGTCCAGTCGACCGGCCGCCCTTCGAGGACCGCTTCGACCAGGTCGAACAGCAATGGCTCTTCAGCCGCCACGGTTCATTTCCTCAATCAACTTCACCAGTGCGCGCTGGGCCGCCTTGCGGGCCGCATCCGGCGACGGCTTACCGACAGCCTCGGCGAGCTCCTCGAAGGTCAGTCCCAGCTCGATCCGGCCAATGACGAGATCGCGGTCCTCCTCGCGGAGGCGCGAGAGCGCGGCCTCGTAGCGTTCAACCGTCTGCTGCCCGATCGCCTGTTCGAGCGGCGACGGTTCCGGGTCGATCTGCTGCGAGTCGAGCGCCGCGGCTTCGGGCCGTCGCCGACGCTTCCGGATCTCGTCCCGGATCCGGTTCATCACCGCCTGGCGAAGGTAGGCGTGCAGCGCCCCTTCGTTCTGCGGCTCGAAGCTCCCTATCCTCTTAAACGTTTGAAGCAGGGTGTCCTGGACAAGGTCCTGCGTGTCGGCCATGTCGCGGGCCCAGCGTGGCAGGCGTCCGCTGGCCCAGCGCCGCAGGGGCGGGAGGTAACGGGCGAACAGCGTATCGACAGCCGTCCGGTCGCCGGCGCGGGCCTGCGCCAGCAACTGAAACGTCGATTCTGCGTCGTCCATGTGACCGTGGAGCAGGATGTTACCGCGATCCCGCGACCCCCTGAACACGCGTCGTGTCCGGTCGGGCGCGCCTCGTCGTTAAAGAAAGTAGGTGAACACCGCCAATTTTGAGCGGTTTGGACACCATTTGGGAGATGCCGCGCACGGCGGGCCCCCTTGCTACGTGGCTGGGGACCTCTGCGATCTGAGGTGTCAGCGTTCATACTGCGAGGACGAACGCTCGAGGCATACCTGCCGCCCTGGGGCGACTACCTCCCCTGACCGAAGACTGAATCGTGCCGAGTGGTCGGAGGGCACATTCAGAAAAAAGAGGTGGAGGCCACGCGACCACCCAGTAAGTTCGACGCATTCTGGTGGTCGAGCCACGGCAGGCCTTAGTTGTCTGTCGACATCGCCCGTCGATCGTAGAATCCGCGCGCTAACCGAGGTAGATGCTCGTCGTGTTCAGCGCGGTCCAACCGCAGATCTGTCAATCCGATGGAGATCGAAGGTATGGCTCCCCTCGTGCGCGCGGGTCGTCATCTAAGCGGATCTTGCTTCATAACCGGGTGCTTTGTGATTGCGTCTGGCGTTCTGACAAGCCTTCTGGAACGTCTTGTGTCTCGGTCATCTGCCTCGCGGCGTGCGGAGCCGGAACTACTGTCGATGACATTTCAATTGACAGGTTGCGATGTGGCAAGAACAGAGCGTTCCGACGCCCGGCCTGGCGTCGATAGTCAGTCGCACGCGACCACAGCTATTAACTAGCACCGGCGTTGGCATGGCTCACCGACAGGTGAGGTGGAGGCGTATGAACCGAATCGCCCGACGGTTGGACCAGTTCATCTGCGGCGCGCCTGCGCAGCTACTGAACCGTTGATTCTGCGTCGTTCATTACCTGTAAGCAGGATGTTACCGGAATCCCTGGCTTCCTGAACCGGCGTCGTTGTCCGGTCGAGCGTCCCCTCATCGTTGAAGAAGATAGGCAACTCCGCCCGTTAATCACCGCTGGAGGCCCGTGATCCACACGAAGTCGTTTGCTCGCCTCGTGTCTTTCGTTCTGATGGCTGCTTCAATCCCGGCTTTCCTGCTCGTCGGAGGCGAATGGCTGCGGAATGGCGTCGCGTTTGCGCGCGCTTCACCAGGCTCAACGCAGGTGTGGACGCTGAAAGCGCCGATGATCGAGCCGAGGTCGTCGCACACGCTGTCTGTCCTGAACAACGGCCTGATCCTGGCCGTCGGTGGCAACGGCGACGCAGCGCATGGGTTTGCGGAACTCAGTACGGCGGAGATCTACGACCCGGGGACGAACAAGTGGGAGGCTACGGACGGCATGGAGATCCCGCGGGCCGGGCACACAGCCACGACGCTGGCCGACGGCCGGGTGCTCATCGCTGGTGGGCGTAATGGCCCGCAGACTCCAGTCTCACTTGTTGAAATCTATGACCCGGCGACCGGCAAGTTTGTATCTCCAGGGAGGGATGAGCATCCGCCGGATCAACCACACGGCGACGCGACTACCCGATGGGAGACTGCTGGTCGTCGGTGGCACGAGCAGCATCAACCCGCCGCAAGTGTCTCGGTTGGCCGAGATCTACGATCCCGCAACCAACCAATGGACGCAGACAGGTCCGCTGACGCAGGCACGCGCCGCACATTCGGCCATCAGTCTCGCGGATGGGCGCGTGCTCGTGACTGGCGGCAGCGATTTGGCGACACCTGGGTGCTGCACAGCCACAGAAATCTACGATCCAGTAACCCGTCGCTTTTCATCGGCACCACCGACCCTTGTGGCCACGACAGGTCAGGGAGCTGTTCGTCTGAGTGATGGGCGCGTGCTGGTCGCTGGCGGGAACAGCAGCCAGGGGTTTGAGGCAACCGCTCAAATCTACGATCCATCCACGAACGCCTGGCGGCTCGCGGCGTCACTCGCAACGCCGCGATACCAGGCCTCATTGGTCTCGTTGCCCGACGGCCGCGCGCTCATCGTCGGCGGACAGAACGCGGACGGACCGCTGTCGAGCACGGAGCTCTACGACTCCACAACAGACAGCTGGACCGAAATCGCGCCGCTCAATGGCGCGCGAAGCTATCTGCAGGCCGTGGTCCTTCCGGACACACGAGTCCTGGCTGTCGGAGGTTCTGCCGGCGATCATCTCGCGGTCACGGAGATGTGGTCCGGCTGGAATGCCCTCGAAGTAAGCGACGCCACGGCGCCGTTCCTCGGCAAGGCCATCGTCAGTGCCAGGATGTTCTTGGGTGGCGATCCTGTCGCGGGCAAGGTCGTGGACTTCACGCGTCGCTGGCGTGCCAGTCGGGAGCGCACCCACCAACGTCAACGGGGAAGTCACTCTCGGCGACGTGAGTATCGATACGCTGGCCCCTGGCTTTCACCGCGCGGCGATCAGCGGCAGTTTTGCGGGTGACGCGTCGCTTGGTCCGACGGAAGCGGTTGCCGACCTGCACGTCACGCCCGGCATCGCCGTCGTCACGTGGGTGCCCGACAATCCCGTCCCCGCCGGGCAGCCGCTTGGTGCGAACCACCTCAATGCCGCCGCCGATGTCCCCGGGACGTTCCTCTATACGCCGGATGTCGGAACGATCTTGCCCGCTGGTCCCCACACGTTGTCGACGACGTTCACGCCTGTCAATGATTACTACGCTCCAGTTATCGCCACGGTCGTCATTGACGTCGTCTACGTCGATCAGACTCCGCCGGTCATCGCGGGGACCCCTGCGGATCAGACGGTGCCGGCGAGTGGGACGGGTGGAGCGCTGGCGTCCTATGTCACGCCAACGGCGACCGATCTGATCGATGGCGACGTCCCAGTCGTCTGTTCGCCCATGAGCGGCAGCGCGTTCCCGGTCGGCACCACCACGGTGACCTGCAGCACGATGGACTTTTCTGGCACTGCCGCCAGCACGGCATTCACGATCACAGTGCTGCCGATCGCGGTCGCACCTCTCGACGCGCGCACGACGCGGCGGTGGCATCAGTCGCAATGGCCGTCGCGGCACTTGGCGATCTTTCCGGACGGGACGATCGCAGCACAGACGTGGAGCAACGTGACGGTTCCGCTGCTGAGTCCGGCGTCTGGAGCGGTCAGCCAGTTTCCGGGGGGATTCCCGAACGGTTCGACCGGAGTGGCGCCCAATCCAGTCATCTGGGTCGATGTCGGGCAGGCGTATCTGATCGGCGCCTGGGGCGGGCCGACGACGTACCGCCAGGACGGGCAGTTTCACTGGCGGTGGGAAACCGGGTGCTGTAACAACCTGGGCCTGCCGTACCTGACCGTCGATCGGAGCCGGCGCCGAATGCTGGCATCGGTGGGCTTCGGGCTCTATACGGTCCCCCTGGACACCGGGGTACCCGACGCGCCCGTGCAAGGCGGGCAGGCGAGCGGGCTCGTGACGGCCACACGAGACGTGGCGTATGTGGCTGGCACGACCCGTCACGTGACGAAGTGGAACATCGCGGGGTCGCAACCGATCTTCGAGTGGAGCCAGCAGCTCAGCTCGGGCTTCGACACGTGGAACTTCTCCGAAGGCGCCATTACGGCGAGCGGCGCCTTCGTCGCGACACGCAGCGGCAGCCATGCGAGTCCGGACCTGGAACGGGAGCGAGGTGTGGCGAACCAGCGATCTTCATTGGATCTCGGCTGACGGGCAATCGATGTGGACGGCTGAAGCACGAGCGTCCACACCGCCGGTGGTGGGCCGTACGGGCCTCATCTACGTTGGCGGTCCCGCCAGCGGTGGTCCACAGAGCGGGCTCGATGGTCTGGGTGTGGTCCGTGCATACAACGCCAGCGGCCAACTCGCCTGGACCTCGGTCACCAAAGGACTTCCGCAGGACCTGCTCGTTGGTGACGACGGCCGCGTGTATGTGGCGACCGGCGGTGCGAGCGAAGGGGCCGTGCTCGCCCTCGAGCCAACGACCGGTGCCGTCGCGCTCGTCATCGACCACGTTCCGGCACCGTGGGAGATTCTCCTGCGAGACCGTGTCATCTACGTGACGGGCGACGCGGGCATCACGGCCGTGCCACTGCCGTCGGGCTTCGCGCGCGACTACGATCCGCTCGCGCCCTGGCCCGTGCGCCAGCACGACAACCAGCGCACGTCGTTCCACGACGATGCCACGTCGCCCGTCGTGACCGTGCCGGCTAACGTGACCGTCGAAGCAACGTCAGCCGCCGGCGCCACGGTGACGTTCGCGGCGTCGGCCGACGATGCCATCGACGGATCCGTACCGGTGAACTGCAATCCCGCGTCTGGATCGACCTTTCCGATTGGCGCGACAACCGTGTCCTGTACAGCCATTGACTCGGCTGGCAACCAGGGGACAGGCAGTTTCTCGGTCACTGTCGGCAAGGCGACACCGGTGTTGACGTGGTCCGTGCCGGCGGACGTCATCGACGGCACCCTGCTGGGTGCCGCGCAGCAGAGCGCATCCGCATCGGTTCCCGGCACGTTCTCATACTCGCCGGCGGCTGGAACTGTCCTGGCCACGGGCATGACGACATTGGCGGCGACGTTCACGCCGTCCGACACAGCCACCTATAACGGAGCCACGGCCAGCGTGGCGTTGGTGGTCGCGCCGCCCCTCCAGGTGATGGTGACAACGCCGAACGGCGGCGAGAAGGTCTTCGTCGGGTCCCCGTATTTAGTGACCTGGTCGGCCAGCGGCGGCGTCGGCGGCGGGCCCGCCTTCTTCAATCTGTACCTACTCGATTGACAGCGCGCCGTTCACACCCATGGCCGGATGCACGGGAGTAAGTGGAGCCGCCAGGAGCTGCACCTGGAACTCTCCCGGCCCGGCGACGAGCAAAGCACGAATCCAGGTTCTCGCCACGGACATATCCGGCAATCAGAAGAAGGACGAATCCGACGCAGACTTCACCATCGGGTCGCAACAGCAGGCGCCGTCCGTGCAGATCAACGCGCCAGGGCTCAACGCCCAGTGGGCGGTCGCATCGACCCCGCAAATCAGCTGGTCGCACAATCTCGGCCAAGGCACGCTGATGAAGCTCGAGTTGAGCGTGAACGACGGCGGGACCTGGAGCGTGATTGCCGGAAGCGTGTCAAACAACGGAAACGGTTCAGGATTCTTTAACTGGGTCGTGCCCAATTCGCCGACGACCGTAGCCCGAATCCGCGTGAGCTGGCTCAACGGCAACGCCACGGCCACGAGCAGCCGGTTCCAGATTGTTCCATCTCAGATCCTCGTAACGGTGCCTGCGCCCTCGCCGCCGGCCGTCACCTGGAATATCGGCAAGGACAAGAAGATTGGGTGGACCAGTAACCTTCCCGGCGGGAGTCCGGTTCGCCTCGAAGTCAGTCGCGACAACGGCGCGTCGTGGCAGTTCATTGTTCAGGTTCCGGTGGGCCAGGGATCGTACGAGTGGAACGTCACGGGACCGCCAACCGGAACGAATATGGCCCGCATTCGTGTCATGTCGATCACGTTCGGCACGTCAGGTGTGAGCGCCGGGTTCACGATCAAGTAGCCTGCGCGCCTCCCGTTGGTCGACTTGCTGATCGCCCCCAAGTGAGCGATCCGAGCTCGGCGTACGCTCGGCCTGCGATCCCGCGACCCCAGAACACGCGTCGTGTCCGGTCGGGCGCGCCTCGTCGTTAAAGAGAGTAGGTGAACACTCCCCGTTAACCGGTTCCACACGAGGAAGGCTGGACTTCTCAGATGACGAAAACGCGGACCTTTGCTGTTGCACTCTCACTTTGCGCCGCCGTCGCCTGCTCCGAGCAGGGGGCGACGCCGACGAACCCGGCCTCGCCTAGCTCCCTCGGAGCCACGAACGCAAGGGGAGGCGGACCTCCTGTCGGAGGAGACGTTGCGGTGACCAGCACAATCCAGGCCGGCAAGGACATCGCCGGCGACGGGAGCGGATACACGAATTCGTCGATTCTGCAGTCCGTCATCGCCTGGAACGAAGAAGATGCCCAGTGGTACTTGGACTTGCGCAACTCGCAGAATACGCGGATGGTCCATCTGAACTTCACTGGCAACGGGATCGCTGGCACGGGCCCGGATGAGTGGGACTCCCGTCAATCCGGGATCGGGCCCTACAAGGTGTGGATGTACACCCCGTGCAACACTGGCAACTACAACGTCAACCTGTTGGACGATGCCGATTCAACACGCCGACGCCGTGTCCCATGGCTGTCTGGTTCGAGGCCGGTGGCAAGAGGTACCTCCTGCGCATGAACTCCTACGCAGGACGGATCGGCACCGGACGACGTGAAGATCACGCGCCTCGTCGAGGGGCCGTGCCCGTGACGACATGGCAGATTCGGCCCAGCGACGGTGTGAGCAACCGCGCCCGCCTCTTCCTTCAAGGGAAAGGCAACGCGGGCCTCGTGCCACAAGGGGACTACAACATGTCGTTTTCGATCGACCTCGTGAATCAGTAAGGGCGACTGAGGATCAGGAAACCGGGTTTCTTAGACTAAGAAACCCGGTTTCCTTTTGTCTACCCCTTGTACGCGATCAACCACTCGGCGCTGCGCTTGTAGGACTCGAGGATCGTCAGGTCCGCCTTCTCGAGCGGCGCGCCGTTGAGTGTCGCCGCGCCGTACGCCCCGACCTCCGCGATACAACTCTCGACCTTCGCCTGCTGCGCGAGCTGGAAGATGGTCTTCCAGTCGAGCACGCCAACGCCGACGGGCACCGCGGCCTTGCCCTGCACGAAGTCCTTGGCGTGGAACGAGAAATACCGGTTGTTGTACTTCCGGATGAACTCCACCGCGTCGCCGCCACCAAAGGTCAGGTTGCCGACATCGATCTGGAAGCGCACGACGGCCGGATCGGTATTCGCCATGAGGATGTCGTACGGCACCTGGCCGTCCGGCGTCTTGACGAACTCGATCTCGTGGTTGTGGTACGCGATCGTCAAGCCTTCCTTCTTCGACATGGCGCCGAACTTGTTGAGGTCCGCCGCCATCGACTTCCAGTCCTCCGCGGTGGTCATCTTCGGCTTCGGACCACAGATGACGTGCCGGACGCCCAGTGCGTTCGCGTAGTCCACGGTCGGACCGAAGGTCGTGTTCCAGGACGCGTAGCCGAAGTGGCAGACGTTGCAGTCGAGGCCCACGGCTTTGAACTCCGCGCGCAACTGCTTGCCGCTGCGCGTGTTGTAGGGGTTCATCGCGACCATGTCGATGAGCTTGTAGCCCATCGCCGACCATCTGCTTGAGCGTGCCTTCCCAGTCTTTGTTCAGGTCCGGAACGATCTCGAAGGCCTGAAAACCCAGCGGGATGTTGCCGGGAACCGGGGCGGCGTGCAACGTCGCATGGGACATCACCGCCGTGCCTGCCATCGCCAGACCGCTTTGAGCCAGAAACTCCCGTCGAGTAGAACTCATTTCGTATCTCCTGTGCCCAATACGCTAGATCGAAATGGGTCCGGAAGGTAAGCTCGGCGGCAAACGAGGGACATGGCATGGATCGACGTCAGTTCATCTCGGCCGTGAGCGCCGCCTCGGTCGCCGCCACCGGCAGGACGGTCAGCTCCGCGCCGCGCGCCCGGACGATCCGGCACAACCCGCGCCGGCCGTGGACGACCGCTTCTTGAACACACTGACCGCGGTCAACGATCTCCAGGTCCCGGCGATTCTGGCGTCATACCAGGGTCAGATCGACGTCGCGTTCCGGCCCACGGACTCTTGCCCAGAACGCCCTGCGACTCACCGCGGCGTTCGTCAACGCTCGCGGTCGAAACTATCGCAACGCAAGCCTTCTGGATCCCACGAATGCCCTGCTGGACGCGCTCGCCCAGCAGCAGAACGCCAGCGGCCTGTTCGACGTCGGCAACCTGGACAGTCCCCCGGACACGTCGTTTGTCATCAGCGACCTCGGCCTTGGCTACGACGTGCTCGGCCATGGCGACCAGCAGACCATCGCGGCGACACGCGAGAAGTACGCGGCCATCATGACAGAAGGCGACCGCCGCGCTCGTCTCCGGCGGCGTGCACACGCCGAATCACCGATGGGAGATCTGCAAGGCACTGGCGCACATCCACCATCTCTGGCCGAGCCGTGCGGTCGTCGCCCGGATCGACGACTGGCTGGGCGAAGGCATCGATCAGGACGCCGAAGGCGAGTACAGCGAGCGCAGCCCGAACTACGCGTCCGAGGTCACCAACCGATCGCTCGTCATCGTCGCGCGGCTGATCAGGCGGCCGGCGCTCCTCGAGCACGTCCGGCGCAACCTGGACATGACGCTCTACCGGCTGGAACCCAACGGCGAAGTCGAAACGGTGCAGTCGCGCCGCCAGGATCAGACGGGCACGCAGGACGTCTGGAAGTACCTGATGCACTACCGCGAGCTGGCGCTGGTCGCGAACGACCCGCGGTTCGCGGCCGTCGCCGAACAGATTCTCGACCGGGTCGCGGCCGACCCCGCGTCGTTCGCCGGCGCCGGCTACTCCGTGGGCGACTTCCTGGCCGAGGCCCTCGCCTATCCCGAACTCGCGGCGGCACTGCCAAGCCCTGCGAATCTGCCGACGACCTACGAGAAGTTCTTCGTCGGGTTCGCGGCTCGTGCGTCTCCGCCGCGACGACGTCACGGCGAGCATCTTCGGCGGAACCGACTCGCACGACATTCGCGAGATCGCCTCCGGGCTGTCCACCAACCCGACGTTCTTCAAGCTTCGCAAGGGCGCCGCGATCCTCTCATCCGTGCGGATGTCACCAAGCTTCTTCAGCATGGGCCACTTCCGGAGTGATGGCGTGACGCCTGTCGGTGGAGGGTGGCGGCTGAGCGAGACCGTACGGGTGCCGTATCACCTGCCACTTCCCGCGCGGTACCGCCGCCGGAACGGCGACTACGCACTCGCGTCCGAGGGCCGGTTCTACTCCAGCATGGATTTCGCGCACCGGCCCAAGCAGGTACTGCGAGCTGAACACGGCGATCACGATCACAGAAGTCGGCCGGGGCGGCTTCGACCTCGAGTTCGACGTGAGCGGTCAAAGCACCTCGCTCACGATCGAGCTCTGCTTCCGGCCCGGCGGAACGTTCACCGGCGTGGTGCCGGCGACCGGCGACGGCAACTTCCAGCTCGTCGAGGGGATGGCACCTACACGGTCGGCCAGGATGTCATCACCTTCGGTCCGGGAAACGGCCGCGGCATTCTTCAGCCCGTCCGCATGGACGCCGGTGAGAAGTACTCGTACCTCGGCGGCAGCCTGGTCCCGCCAGGTCAACGCGTGTACATCACCGGGCGCGTCCCGTTTCGCTACACGCTTCGACTGCGCTGACGCGATTCATTGCGGATCTGTGATCTGCGATTGACGATTGCATCGGTCATCGTGGAATGCGGATTGAGGATTGAACGCTTCGTCCAATCCCCGATCCCGCAATCATCAATGGCCCAATGCAATCCGCCATCACAGATCGCAGATCCTCAATGCTCTTACAGCGTGCGGATCCGGAGATTCCGGTACTGCACCTTCCCGACAAAGCCACCGGCCTCGCCGAACGGCTGGAGCGAGATCGGCGCCGGCGCCGCCCAGCTCTCTTCGCCCGCCATCAGCTTGTCCGTGACGTCCGTGATCTGTTTGTCGTTCAGCCAGATCTGGAGACGGTCGCCCTTGAACATGACGCGCAGGTGGTTCCAGTCGTTCTTGTGGCGGATCTCGGGGAACTGGCTGCAGTCCTGGAGGTACGTGCGGTTCTTGCCGCCGCAATCACCGGTCGAGAGCCAATCGACGTTGCCGCGGATGGACTCGCCCGGGATCACGCGATGCATGACGACGCCGACGTACTCACCGGCTTCGCGGCGTCCGAGGTTCAGCTGGTAGCCGCTGCGAAAGTAGATGCCGCTGTTGGCGAGACACGACGCGTCCTTGCTCAGGTTCTGTTCCTGCGCCATCTGACCTGACCGCGCATTGACTTTCTCACCCAGCTTCGCCGTGCAGTCCGCGTCGGGTGCTTCGTCGAGCTTGTAGTCGAGCTCGAGCTCGAAGTCGTGGAACTTGGCCTCGGTCGACAACGTGCCGCCGCGCCCACCGCCAGGAATCGGCGCGTTCGTGATGATGTTGTTGGCGATGCTCCAGCCGCGATCGGTGGGATTGGTCGAGAGCGGTGCCGCGGGCGCGGCGGGCGCTGGCGCTGCCGCAGCGGCACCACCCCCACGCGGGCCGGCGCCGGCCGCCCGGGCCGCACTCCCAAAGCCGTTGGCTTGACCGCCGCCGATCGTCCAGCCGGTAAAATCCTTGCCGTTGAAGAGTGGCGTCCAGGCGCCCTGCGCGAGCAAGGGTGTGGCCACTGCCGAAACCAGACAGGCAAATAACAGCCGTTTCATGTGGATACCTCGAATGAAGATGATGCGGACGCGGAATTTTACAGCAGTGCTCGCCTTTGTGGGTGTGTCGATAGCGCTGGCCCAGGCGCCTGAGCCGATCCTCTGGACATTCGACCGGCTCGACACCATCGGCGGGTTCAAGACGACGGTCGAAGGCGCGCCGAGGGTCATCGACACGCCAGTGGGCAGAGCCCTCGAGTTCGATGGCGTGGATGACGCCGTCTGGATCGAGAAGCACCCGCTCGCCGGCGCCGCCACGTTCACCTTCGAAGCGATCTTCCGACCCGATGGCGGCGCGTTCGAGCAGCGCTGGTTCCACCTGGCCGAGCGAGACCCGAAGACCGGGCTCCTGGCCTCTGCGGATCATCCGACGACCGGCCAAGACGCCAATTCGCGATTTCTGTTCGAGCTGCGCATTGTCGGGGACCAGTGGTATCTCGACGCGTTCGTCAACGGGCCCGGCTACAACCAGGCGCTGATGTTCAAGGACAAGCTGCACCCGGTCGGGCAGTGGTATCACGTGGCCCAGACCTACGACGGCAAAACGTTCAAGAGCTTCGTGAACGGCGTGCTGCAGGGACAGGCGGAGATTCGGTTCACTCCGCAGGGCGAGGGCGCCGCGTCGCTCGGCGCGCGCATCAATCGCCGCAACTACTTCAAGGGCGCGATTCGGCTGGCGCGCTTCACGACGCGCGCGCTCACGCCGGACCAGTTTCTGACCTTCGCAACTAGCCAGAGACGCCGACTTCGATCGTGAAGGCCTGAACCAACCGACCACGAAGACACGAAGGCGGATCCCGAAAACCAGGACTTCGTGACTTCGTGGTGAGTTCTGTATCTATTGCGCTTACGCGCCGCGCGCTGCCGGTCGATGGACGCTCGCAGCGTGGGCAGGTATTTCAGCGCGTTCTCGAAGTAGATCTTGCGCAGCACCTCATCCGGCAGCGACACGCCGGAGATGTTCCAGCGCCCATGAGCCGGCGAGCCGCCCGGCAGGCGAATCTGCGCGGGGTGCTCGAAGTACTCGTCGAAAGTCTCGAGATACCGGAAGTGCGGGATCCAGAACGTGTCGGGGTTGCTGTTCGCGTTGCCGTCCGTTCCGAACACCACGCGATCCTGGTACTTGATCAGGAAGTCGCGCCAGAGGCGCGGCGCGCGCCCGAGATCCTGCACCGTGGCCGAAATGTCCACCTGCGCGTTTGGAAACGTGTCCAGGAATTTCGCCACCTTCGCCGGGTCGTAGTACAGCATCGCCAGGTGGGCGTTCACGAAGGTCGTCTTCGGATGCTTGCGATGCATGTTCTCGCGCGCCCGCTCGATCACCTCGTTGGGCGGCCCGCTCGCGTAGAGATTGCCCGACGTGTCCCCCCGCTGGTGCCACAGTCCAGCCTCATACCGCTCGTTCTTCGGACTGATCGGGATAGAAGCGGCCGATCGAGTCGCTCAAGTGAATCAGCACGGGCTTCTGGTACTTCGCGGCCATTGCCCAGACCGGATCCAGACGCGGATCGTCGGCCTGGATGTAGCTGCCATCCGGGATTCCGGAGCTCCTGGCCGAGCTGTTTGGACACCTTCATGCCCATCGCGCCAGCCTTGAAGCCGCGCTCCATCAGCGCCGCGAAGCGCTCGGACCATCCAGGCTCATTGATGCCCACGCCATTGAACGTCACGAAGTTCGCGACGCGATCCCGGTAGGGCTCGCCGGCCTTCAGCACGGCATCGAGCTCGTCGCCAGTGCCGCCGTTCAGGTTCACGACAGCGCCAACGCCAACGCTATCGAGGGCTTTGACGACGGCGTCGTACTGTTCGCGCGTGCGCAGCGAGCCGGTGTGGTTGTGGAAGTCGATCGCGGGGTACTTCGCGCGCGTGATGTTCGTCCGCGGCAGCCGGAGCAGCGTGGCCGGCATCCAGGGCACTTCGTTGCCGTCCGGCTGCCAGCCGGGCGGCGGCCGCAGCGCGTCCATCGCCGGCATTTCAGGAATCCACGTGTCGCCTTCCTTGACGCCGGCGGGCGCCCGCAGGATCGCCCACGGTGGAATCTCCGCGCCTCGACCGCGGCCACGGCCCGCGGCCTGATCACCTGCTCCGCCAGCGCGACCTCCTGAGGCCGGTGGCGCCTGCGCGCCGTAGGTCCCGATCGAGAGCGCCAAGAGCCCAGCGACAACTAGAGACGTGTAGAGCGATGACAGGCGCATGGCGCTCCTTGATTTAGAGGAAAGCGGACGCATTCTGTCATGAACCGTGAAGACATGAAGCGCTTCCTTCATGCCTTCATGGTGAAATAACTCGTGATGCGCCTTCGTCTTCCGTCTCTCGCGATCGCGTTTCTAGCAGTCTGCCTCGCTGTCCGCAACGAGCGCGACGTCCCCGGCCCAGACGCTCGTCGCGGCACGCGCCGACCTCGCGCCATCGGGAACACTGCGCGCCGCCATCAACCTGGGTAATCCCGTGCTCGCCCATCGTGACGCGGCCACCGGCGAAGCTCGTGGGGTGTCGGTCGATCTCGCGCGGGAACTCGCGGCGCGCCTGGATGTGCCGCTCGAGCTCGTCATCTACACCGCGGCCGGTACCGTCGTCGAAGGCATCCGTTCGGGGGCCTGGGACATCGCCTATCTCGCCATCGATCCGGCGCGTGCGGCCGATATCGATTTCACGTCACCGTATGTGGAAATCGAGGGCGCCTACCTCGTTCCGCAGCAGTCCTCCATCCGACAGAACTCTGACGTGGACCGTGAAGGTGTTCGGGTGGTCGCCGCGCGCGGAAGCGCGTACGACCTGTATCTCGGTCGCGAGTTGAGGAACGCGACGCTCGTCTACGCGCCGAACTCTCAGGCCGTGACCGAGGTGATGCTCGGAGGGAAACTCGACGTCGCGGCGGGCGTGAAGCAGCAACTGCAGGCCGATGCGCGGCGCATCCCGGGACTGCGCGTGCTCGACGGCCGCTTCATGGTGATTCGCCAGGCCATGGCGCTGCCCAAAGCCCGGCTCGCCGGTGCACGGTATCTGGCGGAGTTTGTCGAAGAGATGAAGGCCACCGGCGTCGTCGCGGCATCGCTGAAACGCCATGGCATTGAGGGGGCCATGGTGGCGCCAGCGGGCCGTAGCGAAGCGGAGGCGCCGGCTTACACTTTGCGGCATGGATCTCGGTCTCTCAGGAAAGGTCGCGGACTAGAGACCGGTCATCTTCTCGATGGCTTCGGGGTACCGGGACCCGTGAATCTCGATGGTCGACGCCGCGTCTTCGAGCTCGCGCAGATCGTCGGCAGACAGCTGCAGCGTGGCCGCACCGAGGTTCTCTTCGAGCCGGTGGAGCTTGGTCGTGCCGGGGATCGGCACGAACCACGGCTTTCTGGAGAGGACCCAGGCCAGGGCAATCTGCGCCGGAGTCGCCTTCTTTCGCTGCCCGATGGCGGCCAGGAGATCAACCAGGGCCTGATTGGCCTTTCGTGCCTCCGGCGTGAAGCGCGGGAGCGTGCTCCGGAAGTCCGTGCTGTCGAGCTTCGTGTGCTCGTTGATCGCGCCGGTGAGGAAGCCCTTGCCCAGCGGGCTGAAGGGCACGAAGCCGATGCCCAACTCCTCGAGCGCCGGCAGGATGTCGCGCTCGTGCTGTCGCGTCCACAGTGAGTACCTCGCTCTGGACCGCCGTCACCGGCTGCACGGCATGCGCGCGTCGAATCGTCGGGCGCGCCGGCCTCCGACAGCCCGAAGTGCTTCACCTTGCCGGCCTGAATGAGGTCCTTGACCGTGCCCGCGACATCCTCGATGGGCACCTTCGGATCCACACGGTGCTGATACAGGAGATCGATCGTCTCCACGCGGAGCCGCTTGAGCGAACCGTCCACGGCCTCTCGGATATGGTCCGGCTGGCTGTTGAGGCCGACAAACTTCGGACCGCCATTCGGATCCAGCTCGAACCCGAACTTCGTGGCGATGACCACCTTGCCGCGGAAAGGCTCGAGAGCCTCGCCCACCAGATCTTCGTTCGTGCGCGGGCCATACACCTCGGCCGTGTCGAAGAACGTGACGCCGCGTTCGACCGCCGCCCGAATGAGCGCGATCATCTCCTGCCGGTCCTTGGCCGGTCCGTAGGAGAAGCTCATGCCCATGCAGCCGAGGCCGAGGGCCGAAACTTCCAGATTGCTCGTTTCCGAGTCTGCGCGTCTGCATTGGTCTCTCATTTCCGGCGTGGGGCCCCACCCCCACGCTCCCGCCAGACTAACGCTGCGCCCTCAGCGCTCGCGCTGTACGCGCTCGGCTTCGGGCTGTAGAGAGAAAGACTAGCGTCCTGCCTTCCGGCTGAGTAGACGGCAAAATCGACAAGGGTTTGTGAGTACCATTCATGAATGGTCCGAGACGAGCTCAGCGTCCTGTCGGCGTTCCTGGCGGTGGCCGAGGACCGTAGCTTCACGCGGGCCGCGAAACGGCTGGGCGTCTCCCCTTCGGCGTTGAGCCACGCGATTCGCGGGCTGGAAGAGCGAATTGGCGTTCGTCTGCTGGCGCGAACGACGCGGAGCGTCGCGCCGACCGAGGCGGGCGAGCAGTTCATCGCGCGTCTCCGGCCCGCGCTCGCCGACGTTCGAGGCGCGCTGGACGAGGTGTCCGGCCTGCGTGACAAGCCGGCCGGACGCGTCCGGCTACTGCTGCCGCGGACGGCGGCGAGGACCGTGCTCGCGCCGAAGCTGGGACAATTTGCGCGCAACTACCCGGACATCGTGCTCGACGTCACGACCGACAACAGCCGCCTCGACCTCGTCGCGTCGGGCTTCGACGCGGGCATCCAGCTTGGCGAGTTCATCGAACAGGACATGGTCGCGGTTCGAGTCTCGCCCGACCACCGGGCCGCCATCGTGGGTTCGCCGCGCTACTTCGAGTCGCATCCGAGGCCGAAGTCGCCACGCGACCTGCCGGGCCATCGATGCATCAACTTTCGACATGGAGCCGAGGGCGTGTATCGCTGGGAGTTCGACAAGGGCCGCCAGTCCCTCGTCGTCGCCGTGACGGGGCCACTGATCGTCGACGACGCGGAGATGATGATTGGTGCGGCAATCGATGGCGTGGGTCTGGCGTTTACGGCGGAGGAACACGCGGCGGTGCACCTCGCGAGCGGCGCCCTCGTGCGCGTGCTGGACGACTGGTGTCCGCCGTTCGCCGGGTATTTTCTCTACTACCCGAGTCGCCGGCAGCAGCCAGCCGCACTCTCCGCGCTCATCGAGACACTGCGCCTGTAGGCTGGTTCGACGAGCAGCCGACCGAAATCGCCACGGCCGCGGCAGAGACCGAGAGGTGTCTCGTGCCGCGGTCGGTGCAAATACCCTTCAAGGACGTCTAGCGGTTTGAGGACGCTTTCCGCTTGGACTGGTTTTTCGAGCCAGCAGCGACGGCCATCGGTTCCTCATCGTCTTCTTCTTCGGCATGCGCGGCGTCGGCCGCTTCCTGGTTCAGCCCACCTTCGGCAAGCTGCGACAGCTTCTGGTCCGCGGCCTTCTCTTCGTCGAGATTCTTCTGAAGCAGCTTGGCGGCGTCGTCGTGCCCCAGGGCGCGGGCCCACGCGACGAGCGTCCCGTACGCGGCCATCTCGTAGTGTTCGGCCCGCTGGCCGGCCGCGATGAGACAGGCGTCCATCGCCATGTCGTCGAAGTCTTCCTCCATCACCGACTTGCCCTCCTCGATGATCCCGGCAATGCCGTCGCAGTGCTTGCCTTTCACCTTCTCGTCGAGGCTCTCGAAGACCTTCTCGAGGCGCTCGATTTGTCCTTCGGTCTCGACCAGGTGGGACTCGAAGGCCTGGCGGAGCGGTGGCGCGGTCGCCGCTTTCGCCAGTTTGCCGAGGGCCTTGGTCAACTGCTTCTCGGCATCGTACGCGTCCCGAAGTTCGTCAATAAATGCGTCGTGGAATGTGTGTTCAGCCATGTGAGTTTCCTTGAACTGACAGAAGAACGGTAAAGCGGGTTGTGGTTAGAGCGGGTGTTCGGGCGGTTGTAGAGCAACTCTCGTGCCGCCAAGTGGAAATTCTCACAACGCGAATCGAATCCGATGTGACGGCTTCAACCGCGAATTGCGACGCTGAATCCGATAGCTGGTGTAGGAAGCTGCGTGCTCTAACTGAGCACTCGTCCTTTGTGACGGCGCCCTACCGCGTTCTACACGGCGAGGTTGAGCGTTTGGGCGGCTTCCAGCCGTCTGCGATGCCACGTGACGGCACGCGAGATGCATCGCGATGGACATGCGCCGGACGCCTCGATGTCACCTACTAATTGCGCTGGCAGTGGCAATGACCGCCGTGGGAGCGAAGGGGCAGGACGCGGCGGATCGTTCTATCGAACAGTTCCTGGCGCGCAGTGATGGGCAGCCCTCCTATCGAGCCACGCGGAGACTCGAAGCGGCGAACGGCAACCGGCGCGGCTGGCTCGATGCCGTCACGACGTATTCCCCCGCGACCGGGCTCGCATACGAGATCACGGCCGAGGGTGGGTCCGGCTACATTCGAAACAAGGTCTTGCGCGCTGTGCTCGAAGGCGAGCAGGAGATCATCGCGCACGGCGAGGCGGCTCGCTCAGCCCTGGAACCATCCAACTACACGTTCCTCGCCAACGGCGTCGACGCAGACGGCCTGGCCAACGTGCTGATCTCGCCACGGCGGCAAGAGCGGGTCCTGATCTCGGGGACGATGTTCCTGCGAGCGGCCGAGGGCGATCTCGTTCGGCTTCAGGGCCGGCTCGCGAAGAACCCCTCGTTCTGGATCAAGAACGTCGACGTCGTCCGCAGGTACGAGCGGATTGATGGGGTGATCGTCCCGGTCTCGCTCGAATCCAAGGCCCAGCTTCGATTCCTCGGGGAAGCCACGCTGCGCATGACTTACTCCTATTCCGAGATCGACGGTCGCGACGTTGGGTCTCCGAGGTAGCTCGCGCGCCGTCAGGACGCGGTCGTCGATTTCCCGTTGCGTGTGCCTTCGGAACCCCCACTGGCGCCATGCAGCGCGATTTGCCGCGCCACTTCGGCCGAGACCTTGTGCGCGGCCGCGGAACCGTCAATATCGATCAGTCTCGACCGGCGTCGGTAGTAATCGAGCAGCGGCCCAGTTCGGTTCTGATACAGGAACAAGCGACGCTTGATGGTCGCTTCGTCGTCGTCATCGCGCTGCTCGAGGGGCGCCCCGCAGTACGCGCAGTTTCGCTGTCCTGAGTTCTGGCTGCTGACAGACTGGGGCGTCCGACACCGGGTGCATACGCGCCGGGAGATCAGCCGCCGCTCGATTTCCGCCTCGGGGACGTGGAGCGCGACGACCACGATCGCTGGCTCGCCGGCAAATTGATCGAGCGCTTCAGCCTGCGCGACGGTTCTCGGGAAACCGTCCAGTATGAACCCGGCGGCGGCGTCCGGCTCGGCCAGGCGCTCACGAATCAGCTGGTTCATCACGTCATCAGTCACGAGCTCGCCGGTCGACATCAGGGACTTCACGGTTTGCGCGAGCGGCGAATTTGTCGAGGTGGCCCTGCGAAGCGTCTCGCTGCTGGAAATCGTCGGGACTCCCAGGCGCGCGCTCATCCAGGCGGCCTGAGTGCCCTTTCCGGCGCCGGGAGGGCCGACGAGCACGAACCGAGACGGCGTACGAGGACGCTTCATAGATTGACTATCGCCGACTTCGGCTCCGCCATTCCAGGTACGAGCGTCGCCGGCGGTACGCCGCCAGAAATCGGTCATCTTCCCGATAGGTCGTGGGATAGACGACGGGCACCGGTCGCGGCGTCAGGGTTTCATCGACGTTCACGAACGTGAAGACACAGGTGTTGGACAAGGCCGTCTGCTGACGATCGAGGCCAAGCGCGCTCGATGTCCGTTTCGACGGAGACGCTGTGGCCCTCGGCGTAGGTGACACGGCTCTGAAACCGCAGCCGGTCACCCATGCGCACAGGTTGATTGAAGTTGATCCGATTGACGCTCACGATGACGGGCCGGTTGGGCGCCACCAGCTCCGCGCAGATCGCGCTTTGCTCGTACGCTTTCCGTACCACGTAGCCGCCGAAGATCTTCTTCGGCACGTTCTCCTGTTCCGGATACATGCGTTCCCAGCCTGTCGTCATGAGATCGCGGGCGAGCAGACCGCGGAAGGCCGGTTCTTCCTGCGCGGTGTGCAGGCGCTGGAGGTGCAGATATTCGTCGCGACTCGGTGGTTCGGCCGCGGCACTCAGCGCCGTTCGGTACGCATCCCGCCGCGCCCGGGCTCCCGCCCAGCGCAGCCGCGCCGTTTCGTCCGGAGGCTCAAAGAGCGGCACCTTGAGACTTCGAGTCTCGTCGGCCGATCGCGCGACCATCGTGAAATAACACGACGCGATATGGATGGACGGCGTCCCGTCCGCGCCGGGTGGGTGCTCGCACCGGATTCCAACCTCCAGGCTGCTTCGTCCCACGAAGTTGATCCGAGCACGCAGTCGCAGGTCTCGATTGATGTCGGCAGGCCCTCGCACCTGGATCTGGTCGACGGCAGCCGTCACGACGCCCGCGTCGGGCAGATGACGGCGGACGTAGGTGAGCGCCACGTCTTCCGCGAGCTTGTCGAGCACCTCCAGCAGCTTCCCAAACCGGATGTTGCCGGCGACCGGCTGATCGATGAGCATGAACTCTCGACGCAGCCGGGCGTCGGCTTCCAGAGGCAGAAGCTGTACCTGTTCGAAGACGTCGGTCACTTCGCGACGAGTTTCGCACCGTAGTCGTTCGTGGGATCGCGGTAGATCGTGTGGATGTGATCCACGCTCCCTTGCGGCGCGTACTCGATGACCAGCGTCGGCCCCTGCACGCGGAAGTACGCCGCGCTGCCGTTCGTCGTCGGTCCGCTCCAGGCGAAGTACGTGTCTCGGCAGATTGGCGCGAATCTCGGCCATTCGCGGTACCGCAAACGCGTCGTTCATGATGCCGGCCCACTCGCGGACGATCTCGAGCAGCATGTCCTGCTGCGCCGGCGACAACGCTGAGGCGCGAACGCCCTCGGGCTGGATCACCCGGCCGTCCTGGCCGGGACCGAGGACGAGATCGGCGACACGAGACGGCAGGATCGCCTGGCTGCGCTGGGGCGTCGTCGAGCGCATTGATCAGCGCGAACGCCTTGTCGTTCTCCTTCCCGAGCGGCCGGATCTCGCGCCCTTCGAAGGTATAGGTGGCGGGCTGCGCGGCCGGCAAGCTCGGCGTCATGCTCGCCTGACTCCCCGCCAGCGTCAGATTGATCGCCAGATGATGTCCGCCGAACTGGAGCATCCACGGCGTCGCCGTCGACGGCGTCCCGACGAAGGCGAGGTAGTACTCGGCTTCACCAAGATCAGACCGCCGCCACGACCGCCGCGCCCCCGCGCCCGCCCGCTGTCCGCCGCCTGTGGCCCAGCGCCCTGGTCCGCCACCGGCAGCCCCAGCGGCAGGTGCGCCAGGGGGCGGCGCTCCCCCGCATCAGCTGGTGCGGCGCCGCCGCGGCGCGGCACGCCGCCGGCCGTCCGCAGCACTTCGTCACCGCGGATGATCTCGGTGACCTTGCGGTAGCCGTCGCACTCAATGCGACCTTCAGAAGATCGGTCACCGCGCTACGCTGCGCCGGGGTGAGATCGCCCATCCGAAGTCCCTGTCGTTCGAAGATGCCGGTCGGAAGGTTCGACCATCGCGTTTTTTGCGGCCCCTCGAAGGGAAACTGCACCTTCGCTCGTCCCGCGTCGTCCAGCGTGACGATCACGGCCTGAGCCGCCGAGACGATCGCCGCCGTCGCTTGCGTAGGGCTCGGCGCCGCAGACGCTGGCGGATTGGCTCCGCGCTGCGCCAGCGCGGAGACGGTGAGCGCCAGCACGAGTCCCAAGGGAACGATCACCGACGATGCGGTTGAACAGGATCATCGTCAAACCCCGTGCGACTCGAGCGGTTACTGTTTGGTGTCGAGCGGACGTTTGGCCGCTTCGAAGAATTCGGTCTGGAGGCGCAAACTCGTGTCGTCCGCTTTGATCGCGCGGAGTGCGCGCACGAGCGCGTCCGTCCGCGCTTTCATCGACGCGGCGCCGCGTGCCGCATTCGCGCCCGCGGCATCGCCCTGGTAGTGATTCGGGTAGCTCGCGTACCAGAAGATCGGGGTGAACACGCCCACCGGCAGGTCCTGTCGCTTCAGATCGGCGCCGGACTGCTGGCCCGCGCGCTCCGGATGCACGAGCTCCGGTCGAGACGCCATCACGTTCGAGAGCTCGAGCTCTCCGGCGTGGCCATCGACACCAGGCTTGGAGGGACCCGGAATCTCTGGAGCAGTCCGACCCTGACCGTCAGGAGTGATCACGTACACGATCCAGTTCTTGGGTGTGTCGAGCGTCGTCTGCGCGAAGTACTGCAGGAAGTTCGTGTTCCCGCCGTGACCGGAGACGATGACGATCTTCGTGCAGCCGTTGCGGGCCATTTCCGCCGTGGTCTCCTGCAGCAGCTCGAACTGCAGACGCGTGCTGTAGGCCACGGTGCCCGGCTGGTGCCTGGCCTCGAAGATCTGGCCGGCGTAGTACTCCGGAAAGACGAGCGCGTATTCCTGTTTCGCCGCCTCGAGCGACGCGAACCGCGCGTTGATGAGATCGGTCGCGAGCGGACCGGACGGCCCGTGCTTCTCGATGATGCCGATGGGCAGCACGCAGACGTTTCGCGCGATCTGCATGGCCTTGGCGAAGTCGGGGCCGGTGAGCTCCGACCAGTTTGCGGAGTACGAAGGGGCCTGCGCAAAGGCCGTGCTCGCGGCGAGCACGCAGAGAACGACAACGGCAGCGCGTTTCATGGCAGGTCTCCTGTGCCGGCCATCGCCGGCACCATCTCGAAGTGAGGTCGGGCAAAAGCGACACCGTCGAACAGGACGCGAGCCGTCCTGACAAGACCCGCGCGAGTCACGATTGGGCGCTCGCCGCGCCGGTCCAACTCGAGGCTGACGGTGAACTCGCCGGTCGGATGCTCCACGGAAAGTGCGACGGTGTCGGCCAGCGTCACGACAGCGATGCCGTCGGCCACCGAGCCCGGCAGCACGCAGGCCGTCGCCACCGACACGGCGCCAAACACACCGATTGACGTATGACAGGTACGTGGAATGAACGTACGGGTCGCGACAGACCCACCGTGCTTCGGCGCGGCGATGAGACTGATCTTGGGCACGACGGCGTCCGTCACGTCGCCAAGATTCATCATCGGTCCGGCGGCATGGCGAATGCGCTCGAGGCGCGCCTTCAGCCGAACGTCGGCGTTCAGCTCCGCCACGCTTTCGTAGCCGGAGATGCCGACAGCGGCCGCTGGGATGAGAATCACCGGCATGCCGTTGTCGATGCACGTGACCTCGACCTCATCGATCTCGTCACGAACATGTCCAGTTGGCAGAAGCGCGCCGCACGACGACCCTGCGGCGTTCTCGAAATACACCTGGATCGGTGCGCTGGCCCCAGGGACGCCGTCGATCCTCGCCTCGCCGTCGTAGGCGACCTGCCGGCCAGGTGTCTGGACGATCAGATCGGCGACCGTGCCGGTGTTGAGCGTCCGTACCCGAACGTTGGTCGTGCCGTCCAGCGCCGCCACGAGCCCACGCTCAATCGCGAACGGGCCGACACCAGCCAGGATGTTGCCGCAGTTCGGCGAGGTATCCACGATGGGCTGGTCGACGCTGACCTGCGCGAAGAGAAAGTCGACGTCGATGCCAGGCCGCGATGACTTCTGGACGATGGCGACCTTGCTGCGCAGTGGATGTCCCCCACCGAGCCCGTCAATCTGCGCCGGGTCCGGCGAGCCCATGAGCGTGAGCAGCATCGCGTCGCGCCGCGCAGGATCGTCGGGCAGATCCTCCGCCAGAAAGTAGGCACCTTTCGACGTGCCGCCGCGGATCAACATGCAGCGGACCGCCGTCTGGCTCATGTGCGCCCACCGGCGTGCTCGGGGCGTCCTGAGCGCGTCGAACGACGGCGGTTCCGGGCGCCCCCGGGCGTTCGCGACCGCGGTGAAGCCGGCGCGCTGGCACGAAATCCGGCGGCCAGAAACGGCACCAGGTGGTGTAGCGTCGCTTCGATGTCGCCGGGATCACACCGGCCGCGCGAAAAGGTCTTGATGCGCTGCGGGCTGGCGGCTGAGTAGTAGATCGTGCCGAGCATGAAGTGGAAACGCCACAGGATCTCGTCGGGCGGCAGATCGGGAAGGCACTCGCGGAGCGCCGCGACAAACGTTCGGCTCGACAGATCGAAGTTGTCGGCCACCAGCTGATTCAGGAGCGCCGAGTCTTCGGCCGCCAGCATCGCGCGCAGGCGGCTGAACGTGTTCTGGCCGCCGAGACTCTGAATCTCGGCGAGCGCCGGCCGAACGAACGCCTCGATCACCGCCTCGAGCCTCGTCTCGCCGCGCCGGGCCTCGGCCAGGAGCTTCAGGCGCTCGGCATTCAGCGTGCTGCAGTGCCGGCGGTAGACCTCCGACAACAGGCCTTCCTTGCCCCGGAAGTAGTAGCCCACGAGCGACCAGTTCACGCCGGCCGCCGCGGCAATCGCGCGAACGGAGACTTTCGTGTACCCGCGCTCCGCAAACAGACGTTCAGCGGCGGAGAGCAGGCGCGCCCGCGTATCGGCCGCCGGCGGACGGGAGGGGCTCCATGTGTCAGGCAGCGGGTGTGTCACGCGGAGAGCATACAGCCGGATTGCACAAGTGTTCAATCCACCTGTATGATTCTTCGCCCATGAACCAAGCGTCGAAGTCCGTGCTCGTTTTCAGTGCCCATGCGGCCGACTTTGTCTGGCGCGCTGGCGGCGCCATCGCGCTCTACACGTCGCGAGGCTGGCGCGTGCGCATCCTCTGTCTCTCATTCGGCGAGCGCGGTGAGAGTCAGGGCGCCTGGAAGCAACCGGGGATGATGCTCGATCGCGTCAAGAAGATCAGGCGAACGGAGTCGAAGCAGGCCGCGACGCTCCTCGGCGCCGAGGTGGAGTTCTTCGACGCCGGCGACTACCCGCTTCGCCTCTCTGACGAACTGCTCGACCGCCTGGTCGCGGAGTATCGGTCGTGCCAGCCGGACATTGTCCTGACCCATTCGGCCAGCGACCCGTACAACCCCGACCACCCGGCGGCACATCAGATTTCCCTGCAGGCACGCGTCGTACGCGCAAGCCGAGGGATACCCCGCCGCGGGCTCCCCGCTCGGCGCGCCGCCGGTCTTCATGTTCGAGCCTCACCAGCCCGAACGTTGCGGGTTCATGCCCGACGTCCTGCTGGACATCACGTCGGTCTGGGACCAGAAGCGAAAAGCCATGGAGTCCATGGAGGCGCAGGGCCATCTCGTCGACTACTACGCGGATCTCGGCCGGCGCCGCGGAACGCAGGCCGTTCGCAACTCGGGACGGAAGACGATCAAATACGCCGAAGCGTTCCAGCGCGTGTTCCCACAGGTCACGGGAGATCTGACGTGAGACCGACGATCGTCAGGAGCATTCCCCGTGCGGATGCGGAGCACATCGCGCGGCTCGGTGAATGCGGCGTCGCGACGGTGCATGAGGCCATGGGACGGATCGGACTGCTGGAGCCGGCCATCCGTCCGATCTTCCCGGCCGCGCGTGTCGTGGGCAGCGCCGTGACCGTGTCCTGCGCGGCGGGCGACAACCTCATGATTCACGCCGCCCTTGCCGTCGTCCGACCTGGCGATGTGCTGGTCGTCGCCACGTCCGCGCCCTCAACCGACGGCATGTTCGGTGAACTGCTCGCCGAGTCCTGCAAGGCCCACGGCGTCGCCGGGCTCGTGATCGACGCCGGAGTCCGAGACACGGCTGAACTGACGACGATGGGGTTTCCGGTGTGGTCGCGGGCGGTCTGGGCGCAGGGCACGACGAAGGCGATTCCAGGGTCGGTCAACGTGCCGATCGGCTGCGCCGGTGCGCTCGTGCATCCTGGCGATGTCATCGTCGGCGATGCCGACGGCGTCGTCATCGTCCCGCGCGCCGACGCGGTATCGGTCGTCACGGCGGCCAATGAGCGGCTGGCCAAGGAAGCACGGACGCGCGAGCGGCTCAAAGCCGGCGAGCTCGGTCTCGACATCTACGGCTTGCGCGACGTGCTGAATACGCACGGCGTGCAATGGGTTGACTGATGAACAGGAGGGACGCGTTGTCACTGATGGCGGCAGGATTTGGAGGCGCGATCGCGCAACAACCGGCCACCTCGGGCATCGTTCCGGATATTCCCGCTCCCGATCCGGCCCCACGCGTTCCGGCGTTCAAGGCGCCTCCACTGGCGTGCGACACGCATTGCCATGTGTTCGGGCCCGTCGATCGCTACCCGTACTCCGCCTCCCGGCCGTACACGCCCCCCGAAGCTCCATTCGATGCGTGCCGGGCACTGCACACGCGGCTCGGTGTTTCGCGCGCCGTGATCGTGAACGCGACGCCGTACGGGCGCGACAACCGCGCGATGATCGACGCCATCGCGGCGAGCGGCGGCGCCTATCGCGGCATCGGCAACATCGACGAGCGCATGACGGATCGCGAACTGGAAACGCTCGCGGCCGGCGGAGTCGACGGCTGCCGGTTCACGTTTCTTGCCCGGCTTGGCGGACGACCTGACATGGCCGCGTTCGATCGGCTCGTGGCGCGGATTGCTCCCCTTGGCTGGCACGTGGATCTGTATCTCGACGCCAGGGATCTGGCCGAGCTCGCGCCGCGCCTCGAGAAGCTGCCCCTGCCGGTACGTCATCGATCACATGGGCCTCGTCGACGCCTCGGCTGGTCTTCGGCAGTCCGCATTCAGGTCGCTCGTCTCCCTGGCGGTCCGCGATGAGAAATGTTGGGTGAAGATCACGGGACCGGAGCGCATCTCGAAGGTTGGCCCTCCGTTCCACGACGCGGTGCCGTTTGCGAAGACGCTGATCGAGGCCGTGCCCGATCGGGTGCTCTGGGGGACCGACTGGCCTCACCCGAACGTCCCCTACATGCCGAACGACGGCGATCTCGTGGACCTCGTCCCGCTGTTCGCGCCGACCGCGGATCTGCAGCAACGCCTCCTCGTCGCAAATCCCGCCACACTGTATCGATTCAGCCATTGAGACGACGCTGGTACGGACAACTCTGGATCCAGGTCGTGCTGGCCATGGCGGCGGGCGTACTGCTCGGACACTTCGCGCCGGCGGCCGGCGAACGGATGCAGCCGCTGGGCGACGCGTTCATCAAGGCGATCCGGATGCTCATCGCGCCGATCGTGTTCACGACGGTCGTGCTGGGCATCGCCAACATGAACGACATGGCCCGAGTCGGGCGGGTCGCGATCAAGGCGTTGATCTATTTCGAGGCGGTGACCACCATCGCGCTCGTTCTGGGCCTGCTGGTGGTCAATCTCTGGAAGCCGGGCGCCGGCATGAACGTCAATCCCGATGGTCTTGATACCAGCGCGGTGGAGTCCTATGTCGCACGGGCGCCGCAGGAAGGCCTCGTCGCGTTTCTCCTGCAGATCATTCCGAACACGGTGTTTGGCGCCTTTACTGACGGCCACGTGCTGCAGGTGCTGTTCCTCTCGGTGCTCTTCGGCGCGGCGCTCGTGGGGCTCGGCGACCACGGCCGGCCGGTCGTGACGCTCCTCGAGTCCCTGTCACGAATACTCTTCCGCGTCGTAACTATCGTGATGTGGGCGGCGCCGATTGGCGCGTTCGGCGCGATGGCCTTCACCGTTGGACGGTACGGCACGGGTGCGCTCTGGTCGCTCGGCAATCTGCTCGTGTGCTTCTACGTCACGTGCCTGGTGTTCGTCGTCGCCGTGCTGGGTTCGATTGCGCGCGTCTGCGGGTTCAGGCTCTGGGGCCTCATTCGGTACATCCGTGAAGAGTTGCTGATTGTGTTTGCGACGACGTCGTCGGAAACCGTGCTGCCGCGCATGATTACGAAACTCGAGCGCCTCGGTTGCCGCAAGGACGTCGTCGGTCTCGTGATTCCGACGGGGTACTCGTTCAACCTCGACGGTACGTGCTTGTATCTTGCGACGGCGACGGTGTTCCTGGCACAGGCGACCAACACGCCGCTCGATCTCGGACAGCAATTCGGGCTCCTCGCCGTGCTGCTCCTGACGTCGAAGGGCGCAGCCGGCGTCGCTGGCGCGGCGTTCGTCGTGCTGGCCGCGACGCTATCGACGGTGGGTCACATTCCAGTGACGAGTGTCGCTTTGATCCTCGGGATTCACCGGCTGATGTCCGAGGGTCTGACGCCCACCAATCTCATCGGCAACGCGGTCGCGACGATCGCGGTCGCCAAGTGGGAAGGCGCGCTGGACGAGACCGTGCTCCATCGCGAGCTCGTCGGGCCGTGCGCCTCTCGATGGCTAGGGCACGTTCAGTGAAGAAGGCTGGCAGGTATATGCTCGTCGCGGCCTCGACCACGAGTGGGCGCGGCGGCACAGGAGGTTCAATATGCGATCGTTCAAGCACGTCGTGAATGCCGCGGGGCTGACAGGTGTGGCGGTGGCCCTGCTGACGCTCGGCCTTCGAGCGGCAGATCCGCCGGAATTCAAGCCGGACGCCTCGTTCAAGGGATCGGCGCTGACCGGCTGGCGCACGGTCGGCCAGGCGCAGTGGCGCGCCGAGAACGGCGAGATCATCGGCCGCGCGACCGCCGGCGGCAATGGCGGCTGGCTGGTCATGGACAAGGAATTCCAGGACCTGCTCTTCTACACGAACCTTCGCTGCGAGGGCAGCTGCAAGACAGGTGTGCTGCTTCGCGCTGAGAAGACGCCCGACGGCGGCATGAAGGGCGTGTATGTGTCGCTGACCGACGGCGACTTCGCGACCTACAAGGTCACCATTGACGCGCAGGGCGTCGAGACGAGCCGCGACTCCGGTCGTCGCGGCGGCGCGCGGCGGTGGCGCGGGCGGTCGTGCCGGCGCAGCTGCCCGCCGGTGCTCCCGCCGCCGGTGCTGCGGCTGCCGGTGCTCCAGCCGCTGGTGCTCCGGCCGCTGGTGCCCCCGCGGGCGCCGGCGCCGCACCTGCCGGCGGACGTCGCGGTGGCGGCGGCGGTGGTGGTGGAGGCGGACGCGGCGGCGCGCCCGCGATCACCGCGCTGAAGCCCGGCCAGTGGAACCCACTCGAGATCCTGGTGTCGGACGAGACCGTACGCGCCTCGATGGGCGGCGGCGGATCGATTGCCGAGGCCGGCGACTACGGCAGCGTCGCGCTGTACATCGGGGGCACGGGCGAGGTGCGCTACAAGGACGTCGCGTGGAAGGACCTCATCGCGCTGACGCAACCCAAGGAACAGTTGTCGAACCGGTTCACGGCCGCTACGCATCAGCGACTTCTATTACGGCTGGTCGGCTGCCGCGTCCGACATCAATCATGACGGCGCGATGGACGTGGTCTCCGGGCCGTTCTACTACCTCGGGCCCGACGTTCGCGGACCGCAGGATCTATCGCACGAGCCGCGTCTACAACCCGGGCACCGAGTACGCCCCCGACATGGTGAACTTCACCGCGGACTTCACGGGCGACGGTTGGCCGGACATCCTGGCGTCGGACATGGTCGGCGGCCGGCCCATGGATCTCTACGTCAATCCGAAGGGGCAATCACGCCGCTGGGATCATGCGCGCGTGCTGCCGGTGATCTCGACGGAGCTCGTGCTGATGCGTGATCTCGACGACGACGGCAAGCCGGAAATCATCTTCGGCGGCGGAGGGGCCTATTCGTGGGCGCGTCCCGATCCGGTGAACCCGATGGCGGTCTGGACGTCGCACAACGTCTCCAAGCCGGGTGAACGCGTGGTCGGCCACGGCATCGGCGTTGGCGACGTCAACAGCGATGGACGTCAGGACATCGTCGTGCCGACCGGCTGGTACGAGCAGCCGCCGAAGGGCAGCATGGATCAGCCGTGGACGCTGCACCCGGCCGAGTTCGGCAACGGCGGCGGCGAAATCGGCGCGTACGACGTCAACGGCGACAAGCTCACGGACGTCGTGACGAGTCTCGCCGCGCACGACTTCGGGCTCGCCTGGTTCCAGCAGAAGAAAGCCGCCGACGGCAGCGTCACGTGGGAGAAGCACGAGATCGCGGAGGACTTCTCGACGAAGAACGCCGGCGACGTCGTGTTTTCTGAACCGCACGCATCCCGATTTGCCGACATGAACGGCGACAAGATTCCCGACTTCATCGTGGGCAAGCGGTACTGGTCGCACCTCGAGAACTACAACGGTCCCGATCCGTACGGCGCCGCGGTCGTCTACATCTATCGCACCGTGCGCAATCCCAAGGCGCCAGGCGGCGCCGAGTTCGTGCCCGAACTCGTGCACAACCGGTCAGGCGTCGGCTCGGCGTTCGAGGTCACCGACCTGAACAAGGACGGGCGGCCGGATCTCTGCCGTGGCCGGCGCCTACGGCACGCACGTGTTCTCTGAGCAAGCCAGCCGCAGCCACCGCGCGCTGACGACGGCAAACGCGGGGCCGGGTTCCTGACAGAAGATGTAGGAACCCGGTTTCGCATGGCTGTTCGATCGTCCCGCGGGATGTGCTAGCTTTGCGCTTCGCGCCCGTTCGGTCCCCCTGGCGGGTGGGGTTCACGACGGAGGCCTCCACATGGGTGGACCTCGGACAATCCCTGGTTGCTTGTCGCCCTTCTGCTGACGACCCCGCTGGTCGCGTCACGACAGAACTCGTCCGCTCGCAACCCTTCCCTCGAAGCCGTGCTCGAACGCGCGGCCGAGTACGTCTCCCGCTACATGGACGTCATGTCCGGTCTCACGGCTGAAGAACGTTACGTGCAGGATCTGGCAGGGTTGACCACGGTGCCGAGCGGGAATCCCGATTCAACCACGGGTCACCACTCGCCCGCCGGAGCCCTTCAAGCCGCCGGTCCCGGAGACCATCGGCGGAGAACGTCGTACGCTTCGTGCGGACATCGTGCTCGTGAAGGTCGGCCCGCCGATCGAATGGCGCATGTACCGCGACGTGTTCGAGGTGGACGGCCGGCCGGTGCGCGACCGCGCCGAACGTTTGGCCGCGCTTTTCCTGGAGCCGGCCGAGACGGCACGAGCGCAGGCCGAGCGAATCGCGGAGGTCAGTGCACGGTTCAACATCAGCAACCTGGGACGCGTCCTGAACGAACCAGGTCTGCCGCTCGGGTTTCTTCAAACTGTCACTGCAGCCGCGGTTCCGCTTCGCACTCGATCGCCGCGAGCGGGGCACGGTGTGGACGGTTCGGTACACCGAGCAAGCCCATCCGACGCTTTTCTGGCACAACCGAACGATCGAGAACCCGAGCTCGGGACGGTTCTGGATCGACGTCGGGACAGGCGAAGTCACCCGGACCGAGCACACGGTCTCGCAGGGCATGACGGCGACGTTCATGACGCAGTTTCATCACGACGACCGGTTCGGCATCTCAGTACCCGCTGAAATGCGCGAGCAGCTGTCTTCCGGAGCCCAGGCCAACGCGCGCCGGGTGACAGGCGTCGCGACCTACTCGCGTTACCGAAAGTTCTCCGTATCGACTAATTGATCGAGCGGGCGTTCCCCGTTTCCCCGTTCCCAATTCTACGAACGAGCGGAAGAGCAGCGGTGAACATGGAACGGACGGGAACGGGGAACGGGGAACGCGGAACGACGTGCGAAGGAACTGGCGCCGGTTGCTCAGACTCATCGTCTCCCCTACAGATTCTTCAATCCCTTGATGACCAGCGGAATCGGGAAACGGCTGAGTCCCTGATCGTCGCCGTCGACGCGCGCCCAGAGCGGCGTCATCCCCCAGGTCATGATTCGCCCTTTGGCATCGATGGCGAAGCTGCTGGCGCCGCCGATCGCGATCGACTGAACTCCAGTCAGACCATCGATCGGCGCAGGCCCGGGCTTTCGATGTCCGACTCTCCCGTGCGTATCGTCGCCCCAGGAGACGACGGTGCCTGCGTCGGTCAACGCGAGCGCATGAGTCTCGCCGAGCGCGAGCGCGCGAATCCCGGTGACTCCGGGAACCGGGCCGGGTGTGGGATGCGGCGCCTCTGGCTTCATGGTGCGACCGAGGGCGCTGGTGCCAAAGCCCCAGGTCATGACGGTGCCATCGGCCAGCACAGCCGCCGAAACCCGGGAGGCGGCGGCGATCGCCACGGCGTTCTTGATCCCGGCAACGAGAACCGGTGTATTCCGGGTCGTCACGGTGCCGTCGCCCAGCTGTCCCCACCGGTTGAATCCCCACGCGCGCACGGTGCCGTCTTTCATCAGCGCGAGCGAGTGTTGATCGCCCGCGGCAACAGCGGCGACGCCGGACAGTCCGGGAATGGGCACCGGATATGGCATGAACTTCGTCGGCTGGGCCGAACGGGTCTTGTACGTGATGACCGGCCACTCACCGATCCCGAGCTGGTATTGCGCGTTGTCGCCCCACGCGAAGACGGTGCCGCCCCTGGTGAGCGCCAGCGTGTGATCTCCGTGGGCCGAAATGCTGACGGCGTCGGTGATCGCGAGGACCGGCGTCGGAGCGGACACCTCTGGGGGAAAATCGGCCATCGACTGGAACGCCGCGAGCGGCGTGTTGCCGACGCCGCCGTGCGAGTTCACGCCCCACGCCAACACGCGACCGTCGGCCATGAGGGCGTAGCCGCCGTACCCTCCCATCGCGACATCAGCGACGTTGCGGAGCCCAGGCACGGGAAACGCGATGTACTGCGGGACATCGTCGCGGTGGCCCAGACCGAACGCGACGCCCCTGTAACCAAGTCCGCCGTGCCTCCAGCGCCAGCACGGTGCCGTCGGTCTCCCGCAGAAACGCTCTGCTGCCGTCGCACACCAGTCGGCGAGGCAGTGCGGCTGGCGTCTGCATGGCCGCGCGAGCGGCGACCGGTGCGGACGAAAGAAGCGCGAGCAGCGTTCGTCGAGTCATGTGCCGTCGATCGCCTTTCACTTGCCCTCGATCTCTTTGAGCCAGGCGGCCGCGGCCGCACGGCCCGCATCCACCGCGTCCTTGCCGGCCACGATCGCGTGAATGTGCTGCCACGGGATGCCCGTGTAGCCGGGGCTGAGGAAACCAAGCACCTCGCCACCGGGGCCCCTGACCATGAAGGCCGCGAGCGAGTAGTCCACGTTCGCGGTCTCCTTCAGGAAGATCTGAAGATGTTCGCGCACGAACGCGTTCGGGTTCGCCGGGTACTTGGCCTCCCACTCCGCGAACGCCGTGTCGGCGCCGGACGATTTTTCGCTGCGCTCGATCTCGAGCATCGTCCGCCACATCTTCTGGGTCTCGGGCGACTTGAGTCGCGCTTCCTGTTCCTTCAGGTTCGCGAGCATTGCTGCCCGATCCTTTTCGGGAAGACTGGCGGCCATCTTCCGGACCTCGGCCTGCGTCGCCAACTGGTCGTCCATCATTTTCTTCAGCGCATCGTCGACTGAGGGCCCCGTCGGGGCGCCTGCGGGTCTCTGCCCTTCACGCTGCTTGGCATACGCGGCGGCGAACGCCGGCGAGCTCAGATAACTCTTGGCCCACGCGAACGCCGCGGTCGTGGCGGGCCCGCGAGCGGCCGCGGGAATCTTGCCGTAGGCCCGCGCCACGGTCAGGACGAAGTCGCTGACGATGAAATTGCTCTTGTAGGTCCGAAACGCGTCGCCAAGGACGGCGTCCACCAGAAACTTGCGCGCCGTGGCGTCAGCGACGCCAAGCGGGCCGGCGGTGGTCTGCGTCGAAACGATGACGGTCGCCGCGAACAGAGCGGCCGCGACGAGCACACGGTGGCTGGGAGCATCCGTCGTCGGGTCATGGGCCTCCAGAGGCCGCGGAAAGACAGGCGTGCTGGCGGGATAGTAGCGCGTTCCCGGCGTCTCGGGATGCGACTGATGCGAGAATACGCACGGTCTTCTTTTCATTCGGGGGTTGTATGAGGAAATGGCTCTGGATCGTTCTCGCCACCATCGTGATGATGCCGATGGCACTCGCCGGTCAGATCGGCACGTTCGCACCGGACTGGACGTTCAAAGGATCGGCGCTCACGGGCACCCAGCAGATCGGGCAGGCGACGTGGAAGGCGGAGAACGGCGTCATCATCGGCACGCCGACGTCGCCTGACGGCGGATGGCTGCTGCTCCCGACCGGCTATCAGGACGTGCAGGTCGGCGGGCACTTCCGGTGCGCCGGCGCATGCAAGGTCGGCGTGATGCTCCGATCCGACAAGGCGGCCGACGGCACGAAAGGTCTCTATGCCGTGCTGGCCGGCGGTGAACGGGCCGCTCAAGCCATCGTCGTGGACGCGCAAGGTCGCATCACCGGCCCCGATCCGCTCACGCGCACGGCCGCCGGCCAGTACCGCATCGCCCCTCCCCCGCCGCCTCCGAATGCGGGCGGCGCGCGCGGTGGTGGCGGCGGCGGTGGTGCCGCGCCGCGGCCCAGGAGCCATTCATCTCGATGTTCCCGGCACCGCCGTCGAACGCCTTCAAGCCGAACGACTGGAATGGATTCGAAGCGCTGATCGATGCCGACATCTTCCGCTTCGGCGTGAACTCCTACCGTCCGGCCGGCTACGTCGACGGCACGAACGGCCTGATGGTCGCGACCGACGGCAAGGGCGGCAACTTCGGTCCAGTCGCGCTCTACGTGGGCGGCACCGGCGAAGTCCGCTTCAGAAACCTGGCCATCAAAGACCTCAACACGCGAATCACGCCAACGGAAAAAGTCGCGCCGCGGTTCCGCGCCCAGCACATCCAGGACTACTACTACGGCTGGTCGATGGCTGCCGGCGACTTCAATCACGACGGCGTCATGGACGTCACGATGGCCAACCGTATTGACTACGGGCCGACCTTCGAGAAGTCCAACGAGATCTATCTGGCGCAGCCGTACAACCGGGCGAAGGAATACGGTCCGGCCATGGTGAACTTCGCGGCGGACTACACGGGTGACGGATGGGACGACGTGCTCGTGGTCGAATCGCGTCCGCCGGTGCTCTACGTGAACCCAAAGGGCGAAAGCCGGCGATGGACGATATGGATGATCTCCCTGTCGGTGATTTCCGAGGCCATCGCGTTTAAGGACATCGATGGCGACGGCACGGCGTATACGATCTTTGCCGGCGGCAACGTGGTGCAGTGGATTGCGCCGGACAAGGCGAACCCAACGGCGCCCTGGAAGATCTACGCCGTCTCGACGCCTGGACCTCCCGGACAGAGCATCCACGGTGTCGGCGCAGGCGACGTCAGCGGCGACGGCAAGCTCGACATCATCGTGCCGCACGGC
>CAVSRY010000024.1:0-132925 GCA_963730485.1 uncultured Acidobacteriota bacterium
TCGTCAGCGGGCCGACGAGCCGCAGATCCATGTCGACCGTCGAATTGAACCCCGACGGATAGCGAAGGCGCAGCGAGCGGCCCACGGCGGTGAGGTTGTACTCGGTGAGCCGATAGCCCTCACGCAGGATCGAGCCGCCGAAGACGACGTCTCCGCCGGCGACGCGACCGGTCACGCCGCTCAGATTCACGCCCGCTTCGTCGAACACGAAGCGCCCGTTGACTCCTTCGAGTCCGTGCACCGACGTCGGCGGGCGCAGACGGCCGTCGGTCACGACCGCTTCTCCGGTCAGGCTCGGGGCATCGAAGGAGCCGACCAGGCTGGCATTCAAGGTCGCTGATCCCGACGTCGTGATCGTGGGAAATGCAAGCTTGAGGATCGACAAGCTCGCGCCGCCCTTGGCGGACAAGTTCCACATCCGGCGGCCTGCATCCGCGCCTCCGGAGAGCTCGAGGTTGGTGTCCGCGCCCGTCAGCTTCAACTGCCCGATGCGGAATGCGTCGTTCCTGAAGCTCACGTTCACCGGGCCGTCGTTCTTCAGGTCGTAGTCGAACATCGTCAGCGTCGCGTCGTCGATCACCGCGGCGACGGCGAGCTCGTGCGGCATCTTCAACGGACCGGCCACGTCGAGTGAGCCGCCGAGGATGAACCGGTTGAACGCCGCCGGCGCCTGAGCGACGAACCGCAGGTAGGGATTGAGCGAGCTGTCCACGAAGTTGAAGTGCAGCTCGCTGTCGTAGCGATCGTTCAGGGTGATCTCGCCTCGGCCCTCGACGTGGAGGAGCGGAGAGTCGGCGAACATTCGCGGGATGACCAACCGGTTCCCGTTCACGCTGAGTCCGGCCATCGACATAGCCGATGCCCTGGTCGGCCACGAAGAAGTCCTGCGCCCACCCGTGGAATTCGTAGGACGGACTCGCAAACGCGCCGCGGCCCTCCGCCTCGAAACGCAGACCGCCCGAGGCCGGCGCCTGCGGAAGCCGGAACGCCTCGAGCGACTCGATCGGCAGGACCTCCCCGCTGAGGTTGTCCACGTCGAAGTTGTAGGTGCCGTCCCACCCCACGCGCACGTCGCCGCGCACGGCGCTGCCGGCTTTCATCAACTCGAAACGATGAATGCGCAGGCCCGAGCCTTCCAGCTCGATGTCGCCGGTCGCCGTCTCGAACGTCTCGCCCCACGCGATGCCCTGGTCGAGGCGCACGTTCCCGGTGCCAAACATCGCCCGGTACTGGCCCTTCAGGGCCAGCGTCGTTTCGCCGATGGTCCCGTCCACACGCCAATCATCCAGGCCGAAGGCGTGCCGCAGGTCCTGCCATCGGCCAGTGGTTCAGCGTGACGCGCGCATCGATTTCCTGAGCGCCGTCACGCCGGAATCCGAGCGCGAACCGTCCGTCGGCCGTGATGAACGCGTCGGGGCGATCGCCGAAGCGCCCGTTCGAGATATCGACGTAGCCGCCGGCAATCACCGCGTCGGCGACACCGCGGCCCCAGGTCACGTCCCAGACGCGGGTGTTCTCGCCGGTGAATCGTCCCGCGATGCGTGGGGCGGAGAACGTCCCGGTCATCACGCCATCGAAACGTGCCGCGGCCGCCGACTTCGATCGCGCGCGTCTGCCCGGCCACGGCCGTCATGATTCGCGCAAGGAGCCGGTCGCTCTCCTGCCAGTCATGACTCGTGACGTGGAACGGAAACTCGGACGCGCCCGACGAGGCGAGCCGGCCGCCGAACGCGACGTAGGTGTGAGGCGTGGCGGCCCAACTGTCGCTGAAGACCCATCCTTCGGGATCGATCTCGTAGTCCACGTCGGCGGCCAGCGCGATCGGGCCGAGCGGCCGGTTGGAAACAAACGGGCGCGGTTCGTCGGCCGGCGGTTTCGGTACGGCCGGGAGGTCGATCGGCGCGACGTCCGTGCCCGCGGGCGGCGTCACGAGCGTGTGCCCCTTCCCGTTTCGGCCGCTCCGAAACCTGCCGGACGGCCAGTCGAGCGCGATCGTGCCGGTGGCGCGGCCCGTCATCGCCAGGCTCTCGAGGTTCACGAACTGCCCGATGTCCGGCGAGGTCCAGGTCGGTGTAGTCGGCATTGAACGTCTGCGTGGACCCACCGGGCGTGCCGAGCGGCGCGATGGAGTAGCCGAAGCGCGTGCGGCCGCCAAGCATCTCGGCGTCCGCGTGTGTGACGGCGAAACGATCGGGCGTCCAGATCAGCGACCCGTGCAGCTCGTCGAACGCCAGGTCGTTGACGACCGCGCGTGTGCTGTTGAACTCGCCGGCGAGCTCGCGGCCGTTCTTGAAGAGACGGAAAACGCCCGTGAACTGTCCTTCCCCGCCGAGCCGCCAGGCCTCGTTGGCGAAGAAGATCTCGCGCATGCGCTGGAAGTCGACCGTCGAGTTGACGTTGTAGGTCTGCTCGGGCCAGTTCGCGAAAAATCAACCAAGCCGTTGACGTGCGACACCGCGCCATCCGTCGTGAGATCGATGTGCCGCAGCAGCACGCGCGGCCCGTCGAGCGTGAACCGGGTCGACATGGCCGCCGCCATCGGTTTGAACTGCTGGATCTGAATGGTGCCGCCCGAGAACTCGGCGCGGCCGACATAGGCGCTGAAGGTTCTCGGCGCGCGCGAGAGAGAACTGAAGGTTCGGCGCGTTCACGCTCCACGGCGTGTTGTGATCGTTGTAGACGAACGCTCCGCGATTCGCGTAGACCGACCGAACGGTGGTGGTAAACGGCACTGCGCGGCCGCCACCGGACGATCGGGGCGTCAACCTGGGAACGTTGTGGCCATCACGCCAGGTCTCGACGACCATGCGCCAATCGGTGAGGCCAAGCTCGACGTGCAGCTGGTTCTGAAAAATCGTCCACCACGGGACGTACACGTAGATGCGGCCCGCGGTGAAGAACGGCTGGTCGCCCGGTTTCCGGCCTTCGATCACGACCTGGTCGAGCGCAAATAGCCCGGGCGTGACGAGCGCCGACAGGCGTCCGATGTGCATCGGCCGGCCGAGGTAGTTCGAGGCTGCTCGCTCGGCGCCCGCCTTGAGTTGCGGGAACCGACCGAGATCCACGGAGAACACGAGGATGAGCGACGCCGCGACGACGGCGGCAACCGCCGCAAGCACCCAACGGACAAGCCGGGTGGCCCCGCGCCAGACCCGTCCCCGGAGGGAACCGGCCGGGATCTTCTACCGCGGCCGGTGAGACGTCTTCGCTCACGGGATCCAGCTTACCGCACGGTAATGCGGCACTTTCAGGCGGCAACCCCGGCCATGAGCCGCATGACCACGTCGGGAGACGCCTCGGACCGGGCGACCTCGCCTGCGATGCGTCCTTCGCGGAACACGAGAATCCGGCTCGACAGGTTCAGCACTTCAGGCATCTCACTCGAGATCAGAATGATGGCGGTTCCAGCCATGGCGAGCTCGTCGATGAGCGCGTGAATCTCTGCCTTGGCGCCGACGTCCACGCCGCGGGTCGGCTCGTCCACGATCAGGACCGGACAGCGGGCCGCCAGCCACTTCATCAGGACGACTTTCTGTTGATTGCCGCCGGAGAGCGCGGCGACTGGAGCGCCCAACTGGTCCGGGCGGATGCCCAGCCGGTCCACGTAGGGCGCAATCGCGCGTCCCTCAGCGGCGGTCGTCAGCAAACCGCGCCGCGTCAGCTGTCCGAGCACGGCCAGCGCGCCGTTCGCCCGGCCGGTCATCGAGAGCACCAATCCTTGGCGCTTGCGATCCTCCGGCACGAGACCGATGCCGCGTCGAATCGCATCGCGTGGGCTGGCGGGATCGATCAGCTCGCCTCTCAGACGGACGTGGCCAGCCGATCGCGGGTCGATGCCGAAAATCGCGCGCGCCACCTCGGACCGACCCGATCCGACGAGACCCGCGAAGCCCAGGATTTCGCCGGCATGGACGCGAAACGACACGTCCTGGAATCCCGCAGGCCGGAGAGCCCTTCGACCGCCAGGACTTCTCCACCGAGCGGTGACTCGGCGTGCTTCGGAAAATACTGATCGATGCGGCGACCGATCATCAGTTGAATGAGCGTGGCCTCGTCGAGGCTGGACGTTGGCCGGGTCGCGACGTGCCGGCCGTCCCGCAGCACGGTCACCGCATCAGACAGCCTGAAGATCTCCTCCATGCGGTGGCTGACGTAGATGCAGGTGACGCCTCGCTCACGAAGGCGGCCGAACACCGCGAACAGCCGCTCGGCTTCGAGCTGCGACAGGCTGCTCGTCGGCTCATCGAAGACGACGATGTGCGCGCCGCGGCCAAGAGCCGCGGCGATCTGCACCATCTGCTGCTGTCCGGTCGTCAGGTCACCAACGAGACGATCGACGTCGAGGTCCGCGTCGATCGCCGCGAGCATCGTGCGCGCCTGATCGCGCATGCGCGACCGCGACACGAAGCCCGCGCGCCCCGGCACGCGACCGAGCGTCAGGTTCTCGGCGATGGACAGGTTCTCGCAGAACGCGAGCTCCTGGTGCACCATCGCGACGCCGGCCCGAAGGGCCTGGGTTGGCTTCGTGAATCGAACGGGCGCGCCGTCGAGAAGCAGCGTCCCCTCGTCGGGCTGGACGATGCCGGCGAGCACCTTGCCGAGCGTGCTCTTGCCGGCGCCGTTCTCGCCGCAGAGCGCGTGGCACGTGCCGGCCGCGATCTCCACGGTGACGTCCTCGAGCGCGACGGCGCCCGGGAACCGCTTGGTGATGTTGTGAAATTCGATAGCCGAAGTCATCGACACGTCAGAAGGCAGAAGTGAGAAGTCAGAAACATTCGGGTTCGGGAATGACTGGTGGTCATTCTGACTTCTGACTTCTCACTTCGAACTTGGCATCTTCAGGTATGTATCCGGTACATCCGTGAATCCCCAGGCTTGGAGCTGCCGTGCCCATTCGCCGAGGTTGTCGCGCGTCACTCGGACGAGATCCATCGGGATGATGGCGGGCACGTCCTTCTTCAGCTGAATCTTGTCGAAGATCCGCTGGACCGACACGTAACCCCAGAGATAGGTCGGCTGAGCGAGAAGCACGGGCGCCAGACCACGTTCCACGTAGGCGAGCTCGGCCGGTAACGCGTCCACGGCGACGATCTTCACCTTCTTGGGGTCGAGGTCGCTGAGGAGCGTCTGCGTGAAGAGCGGCCAGCCGCCGATCATGGCCCACCCCTGAATCTGCGGGTACGCGTTCTGGACGCGGATGACCTCCGCCGCGGCGTCCTGCGGCGTCTCGACATGGTAGAAGGTGTCGACGATCTTCATGTTGGGATACTTCGCGGCGGCTTGCTTCACGCCGTCGACGCGCTTCCGCAGGTTGGGTGCGTTCTGATTGCCCGCAAGGATGGCCACCGAGCCACGTTCGTTCATCTGCTTCGCCAGTTCGTCCATCACCGCGACGCCGGTCTTCACGTCGTCGACGCCGTAGAACGCGAAGCGGCGGGATTCAGGGGCGTCGCTGTCGAACGTCATGACCTCGACGCCGCGAGCGACGGCGTCGTTGATGGCGCCCGTCACCTTGCCCGCGTCGGAGCAGGAAATCAGGACCGCCGACGCGCCTTCGTTGACCGCTTGCGCGATTCGCTGCGCCTGGACCTGTCCGTCCTCGGTGGGCGGTGTCATCCAGGCGATCTCCACCGGAACACCGTGCGCCGGTGGACAACTCCTTTGCGGCGGCCTCGGCGCCGGTGCGCGCGGACAGGAACACGGGGTTCGTCGAGCTCTTGGCGATCACGGCGATTTTCAGGCCACGGGGCTTGGCCGTTGCGCCGCCGGTCTCGGGCGCCGGCGATCCGCACGCCGCGGCCATGGCGGCAACGTGGCGATCGCGGCGAACGTCAGCGTGGATTTCATGGTCTGCATCGTGGTCTCCTGATCAATTCGCGGATCGCCTCGCGCCGGCAGCCAGCCGGCGTTCGGCGAACCGCGTGCTCGCCTGGTCGAGAACGACCGCGATGATAATCGCGCAGCCGATCACGATCCATTCGTAATTCTGGTCGAAGTGCAGCGTGCGGATGGACTGGCGAATGAGCACGATCAGCACCGCGCCGAGGAGTGCGCTGATGGCGCTGCCCTTCCCGCCCGACAGGCTGGCGCCGCCGACGACCGCCGAAGCGATGACATAGAGCTCATAGCCGGTCGCGTCCGCGCAGGACGCCGATCCGTAGAAACTGGCGCCCATGAAGGCCGCGAGACCTGCCGTGAGCCCGGAAATGAGATAGACGACGATCTTCACACGCCCGATGGGGACGCCGGAGAACCGGCTCGCCTCGGCGTTGCCTCCGACGGCGAACACATGACGACCGCCGATGGTGCGCATCAGGAACACGCTGCCGACAAGGCCGGCTGCCAGCATCACGAGCATCGGCACCGGATAGAGCGCATCGCCCAGGCCGAGCGACGCCTTCGCGACTCCCGTCAGCGCCGGTGGCAGCAGGATGCTCTCGGCGCCGCTCGACACGAACGCGATGCCGCGCACGATCCACATCGTGCCGAGCGTGATGATGAACGGATGCACGCCGAGCCCCACGACGAGCAGGCCGTTGATCGCGCCGGCTGCGATACCGAGGCCGATCGAGACCGCCAGGCCGATGCCGATGACCGCGAACGACGACTCGGGCGCAAGGCTGCGCAGCACCATCGCCGTCGCCACTCCGGCGAGCGCGTAGACCGATCCGACCGACAGGTCGATGCCGCCCGAGACGATCACGACCGTCGCGCCGACGGCCATGATGGCGAAGAAGCTCGCGTCCGTCGCGGTCTGGACGAGCGTGTACCAGTTCAGGAAATTGTTGACGACCAGTCCAGACCGCGGGTCCACATGCGATCCCGCGGTGAGCGTCAGCACGGTGCCGAGCGCGAGGATCACGAGCACGAGGCCGGCCTGTGGCGACGCGAGGACTCGTTGCAGCATCTCGGAGTTGGGAGCTTATGCGAGAAACGGTCAGCCCAGCGAACGAGCGGAAGCGAGTGAGCCGCGCGAACGGCGCGGGGCTAGGGGGCCCCGCCAGTGAGCGCGAAGGGGGGTCCGCGGGGGCGAAGCCCCCGGGCTACGTCAGAGCCGGCAGATCAGCAACTCACGCTCGTAGATCATCTCGGGCGGCAGATGGTCGTGCAGGTCGATGAAGAGCTCTTCGTGCTCGATCACTTCGCGGCGCCACGCCGTCGGATCGACGGCCTGGAGCGCCTCGAACTGCTCGCGCGAAAACGGCAGGCCCGTCCAGTCGATGTCCTCGAAGCGCGGCATCCAGCCAATGGACGTCTCGCGCGCGAGCGTGCGGCCACGCACGCGCCCGACGATCCACTTCAGGATGCGCATGTTCTCCCGGAAGCCCGGCCACAGGAATTTGCCATCGGCGTCCTTGCGGAACCAGTTCACGTGGAACACTTTCGGCGTCTCGGACAGGGATCGTTGCATCCGTATCCAGTGCCGGAAGTAGTCGCCCATGTGATATCCGCAGAACGGGAGCATCGCCATCGGGTCGCGGCGAACGCGGCCGACGGCGCCGGCCGCGGCGGCTGTCGTCTCCGACCCCATGGTCGCGCCCGCGTACACGCCCGCCGTCCAGTTGAACGTCTGGTACACGAGCGGAATCGTTCCGGCGCGCCGGCCGCCGAAGACGAATGCGCTGATCGGCACGCCGTTCGGATGCTCCCACTGGGGGTCGATGATCGGACACTGGCGCGCCGGTGCCGTGAACCGCGCGTTGGGATGCGCCGCGAGGGCACCGGTCGCCTGGGCGATCTCGGGGGTCCATCGCTGTCCGCGCCAGTCGATCGCCTCGGCAGGAGGCTCCTCGGTCATGCCCTCCCACCACACACCACCGTCGGCCGTCACCGCCACGTTCGTGAAGATCGTGTTCTTCGCGATCATCGCCATGGCGTTCGGATTGGTCGCCGCGGAGGTTCCGGGCGCCACGCCGAACACGCCCGCCTCAGGATTGATGGCGTAGAGACGGCCCTGCTCGTCCGGCCGAATCCAGGCGATGTCGTCGCCGACCATCGTGACTTTCCAGTCCTTCAGGGCGTCCGGCGGGATCAGCATCGCCAGGTTCGTCTTGCCGCACGCGCTTGGAAATGCCGCGGCCAGGTACGTCTTCTCGCCGTGAGGATCCTCGAGTCCCAGGATCAGCATGTGCTCGGCCATCCACCGTTCGTCGCGCGCCATGTTGGACGCGATGCGGAGGCCGAAGCACTTCTTCCCGAGCAGGGCATTGCCCCCATATCCGGATCCGTACGACCAGATCTCGCGCGTTTCGGGAAAGTGGACGATGTACTTTTCCGGATTGGACGGCCACGGAACGTCGGCCTGGCCGGGCGCGAGCGGCGCACCGACGCTGTGCAGACACGCCACCACGCGCTTCACGTCGCGGTCGATCTCGGCGAGCACCGGCCGGCCGATGCGGGCCATGATCCGCATGCTCACGACGACGTACGGCGAGTCGGTGAGCTGGACGCCAATCTGCGACATCGGCGATCCGACGACGCCCATGCTGTACGCAAGCACGTACATCGTCCGGCCCGCCATCGCGCCGCTGAAGAGGTCCTTCAACTTGCGGCGCATCTCGTACGGGTTGACCCAGTTGTTGGTCGGTCCCGCGGCATCTTTCGACAGCGAGCACACGAACGTGCGCTGTTCGACGCGCGCGACATCGCTCGGGTCCGACCGGACCGCGTAGCACCCGGGCCAGCGATCTTCGTTTAGTTTCGTGAAGACGCCGTCGCGGACCATCTGCGCGCAGAGCAGGTCGTACTCTTCGTCGGACCCGTCCACCCAGTGAATTGCAGCCGGCCGCATCAGCTCGCGCATCTTGTCCACCCATCGGAGGAGATGGGGGTTGGTCGCGAGCGGAACGGCGGGATTTCGGGACAGGGTGGCGACGCGCGGCATTCGATTGGAGCTTACTCCGAGAAAAGGACGTCGGGACGTCTTTTTACGAAAAACGTAAAAAGACGTCCCGACGTCTTTTTCGCGTCACTCCAGACGAACGAGCAGGCGGCCGGCTTCAACGGTCTGGCCTTCGGAGACGAGCACTTCGCTGACACGACCGGCCCTGGGCGCGACGAGCTCGTTCTCCATCTTCATCGCTTCGATGATGACGAGTCCCTGGCGCGCGGCGACGTCGTCGCCGGGTTTGACGAGGACGCGGACGACGCGTCCGGGCATTGGCGCCGCGACGTGGGATTCCTTCGCGGACCGGCTGCCATCGAGCGGATCGCCGCGGAACCTCCGGCCGTCGACGCTCACTCTGACATCGAGGTGCGGGAACTGCACGAGCATGTCACCGCGCGTCTCCTCGGTGACGGCCACATCCAGACTGCGCCGGTCGCCGTCGTACACGATCGACCAGCCGAGATCCGTGCGCCTGGCGTCCACAACGCACGTGACATCGTCGAGCACGACTCGAAATCGACCGCCGGCCTGGTCGGTGGCGCCGGCCGGCTCGACGGTCACCCGTCGCGCACGGCCAGCGACCTCGATTTCAAAGGTCATCGCAGGCTGTCCAGCCTCGCTGCGCGCCGCCATGTTCCGCGATCCTCGGCCGGCGGTGCGGTGGTCGCGCGATGACTGGCAGACCACGCCGCAACCGCCGCGGCCACGACCGCGTCCTGTTCGTCCTGTGAGGAGGGTTCGCGGAATGGCCGTCCTTGGCGCGCGGCCAGCACGCCGTCGAGGTACGTCGTGCTGAAGGCGGCCTCGAGCGAACGCCGGCTGTTCGACCAGCCAACGGAAGAACGGCAGCGTGGTGCTGACGCCAACGACCCGGTACTCATCGAGCGCGCGCTTCAGTCGCGCAATGGCCGACTCGCGGGTCTCGCCCCAGACGACCAACTTCGCGATCAAGGAGTCGTAGAAGACGGGGATCTCGAACCCAGCGGCGACGCCGCGGTCGTCCCGCACGGATGGCCCGCCCGGAACCGTTAACGCCCGCACGAGACCGGGCGCCGGCATGAAGCCACGGTCGGGATCCTCCGCATAGATTCGGCACTCGATGGCGTGACCTCGCGGCGTCAGGGCCTGCTCGGCCGGCACCGTCAACCGTTCCCCCAGAGCCACGCGAATCTGCCACACGACGAGATCGACGCCCGTGACAGCCTCCGTGATCGGGTGCTCGACCTGGAGCCGCGTATTCATCTCGAGGAAATAGAAACGGCCGCTCGAGTCGAGCAGGAACTCGATCGTCCCCGCGTTGGTGTAGCCGACGGTCCGGGCGATGGCCGCGGCCGCTTCTGTGAGTTCTCGCCGCAGGCGCTCATCCACGACAGGTGACGGCGACTCTTCGACGACCTTCTGGTGTCGCCGCTGGATTGAACACTCGCGCTCGACGAACGGCACGACGGTGCCGTGAGCGTCGGCAAGCAGCTGAACCTCGATGTGGCGCGGTGCATCGAGACGGCGCTCGAGGTAGATTCCGCCATCACCGAACGCGGCAGCCGCCTCCGAGCGCGCCATTCGAAGTGCAGACGGCAGATCGGCCGGCTTCGAAACGGCGCGCATGCCTTTCCCACCGCCGCCCGCCACGGCCTTCACGAGCAACGGATAGCCGATCTGCTCGGCCGCCGCGAGTACCACCTCGTCGGACGCGCTGACGTCAAAGGGCTGGGCCGTGCCTGGAACGACCGGGACGCCGGCGCGAACAGCGGCCTGGCGCGCGGAATGCTTGTCGCCCATCAGCCGAATCACGTCAGGCGAGGGACCCACGAACGTCAGGCCCGCGCGCTCACACGCGCTGGCGAACCCGGCGTTCTCGGCGAGAAAGCCGTAGCCCGGATGGACGAGCGTCGCGCCCGAGCGCGACCGCCGTGGCGACCAGTCGATCGATGTTCAGAGTAACTCTCGGCGGCAGGACTCGCGCCGATGTAGCAGGCCTCGTCGGCGATTCGCACGTGCAGCGCGTCGCGATCGCAATCCGAGTACACGGCGACGGCCCCTAGGCCCATCTCGCGGCACGCGCGGATGATGCGGACGGCAATTTCTCCGCGGTTCGCGACGAGGAGTTTCATGAGGCCGGCGTCGGCTTACAACGGGATGTTGCCGTGCTTGCGGGACGGGTTCCGGTCGCGCTTGTGATCCGCGCTCGCGAGGGCGGCGATGAGCTTCGACCGCGTCGCGCGCGGCGCAATGATCTCGTCGATGAAGCCCCGCGAGGCGGCGATGAACGGGTTGGCGAGCTTCTGTCGGTATTCCTCGACGAGCTCGGCACGACGGGCGTCCGGATCCGCCGCCTCGGCGATCTCACGCCGATACAGGACGTTCACTGCGCCTTCAGGGCCCATCACCGCGATTTCCGCCGTTGGATACGCGTAATTGAAGTCGGTCCGGATGTGCTTGCTCGCCATCACGCAATACGCACCACCGTAGGCCTTGCGGGTGATGACGGTGATCTTCGGGACGGTCGCCTCGGCAAACGCGTACAGCAGCTTCGCGCCGGCGCGGATGATGCCGCCGTACTCCTGCCGAACACCGGGCAGAAATCCCGGCACGTCTTCGAAGGTGATGAGCGGCACGTTGAAGGCGTCGCAGAACCGTACGAAGCGCGCCGCCTTCACCGAGGCGTCGATGTCGAGACAGCCGGCGAGAACGGCCGGCTGGTTCGCGACGAGGCCGACCGTGCGCCCGGCGAGCCGCGCGAATCCGACGACGATGTTCTGCGCGAAATGCCGTTGCACTTCCAGAAACACGCCGTCGTCCACGACGGCGCCGACGAGATCGCGCATGTCGTACGGCTGGTTCGGCTGTGCCGGCACGAGCCGGTCAAGCGCCGCGTCTTCGCGGTCCACCGGATCGGCCGTCGCGCGGCGCGGCGGGTCGTCGAGGTTGTTCGACGGCAAATAGCTCAAGAGCTCGCGGATCAGCTGAAGGCATGCGCGATCGTCAGGCACCGCAAAGTGCGCGACGCCGCTGACCGCGTTGTGTGTCATGGCGCCGCCGAGCGCTTCCTTGGTGACGTCCTCGTGCGTGACGGTGCGAATGACGTCAGGCCCGGTCACGAACATGTAGCTCGTGCCATCCACCATGACGGTGAAGTCAGTGATCGCCGGCGAGTAGACCGCCCCGCCCGCGCAGGGACCCATGATCGCGGAGATCTGCGGCACGACACCGGATGCCAGCGTGTTTCGCAGAAAGATGTCGGCGTAGCCACCGAGCGAGAGCACGCCCTCCTGAATCCTGGCGCCGCCCGAATCGTTCAGGCCGACGATGGGCGCACCCATCCGCACGGCCAGATCCATGACTTTGACGATCTTCGCGGCGTTCGTCTCCGACAACGAGCCGCCGAACACGGTGAAGTCCTGGGCGAATGCGTAGACGGGACGGCCATCCACTCGGCCGTGGCCCGCAACCACGCCGTCACCGGGGATCAGCTCGTCACCGATGCCGAAGTCGCGGCATCGGTGCGTGACCAGCTTGTCGACTTCTTCGAAGCTGCCGGGATCGAACAGGAGATCGACCCGCTCGCGGGCCGTCAGTTTCCCGGCGTCGTGCTGCCGCCGCGTGCGCGCCTCGCCGCCGCCCTGCTCGGCAAGCCGTTCGAGTGCGCGCAGTCGATCGACGGACGAGAGATCGTTCGAACCGCCATCGGGGCGCTCGGTCACACCTTGGCCGTCTGGGCCTTCTCCCAGTCCTTGAGGAACTTCTCGAGCCCGATGTCGGTGAGCGGGTGCTTGAAGCAGGCCTCGATGACTGAGGCGGGGCACGTGCAAATGTCGGCGCCCATGCGGGCCGCTTCGACGATGTGCATGGGCGACCGCACGCTCGCCACGAGAATCTCGGTCTTGAACCCGTAGTTCGGGAAGATGTCCACGAGCTCCTCGAATCAATCCCATGCCGTGCGACGCGATGTCGTCGAGCCGGCCGACGAACGGGCTCACGTATGAAGCCCCGACCTTCGCCGCGAGCAGCGCCTGGGTCGCTGAGAAGATCAGCGTGACGTTGACGCGGAGGCCTTCGTCGGCGAGTGTCTTCGTCGCGCGGACGCCGTCGCGCGTGAACGGCACTTTGACCACGATGTGCTCATCGATCGTCGCAAGGTCCCGTCCTTCGGCAATCATCCCGGCGTAGTCGGTCGCGACCACTTCGGCACTGACTGGCCCCTGCACGAGCTCGCAAATGCGCTTGGTGATTTTCCGAGGATCGCCGCCCTCCTTCGCCATCAGCGAGGGATTCGTCGTCACGCCGTCGATGATGCCAAGGGGTACGAGCGACTCGATCTCTTTGATGTTTCCGGAATCGATGAAGAGTTTCATAAACGGCCTTTCGTCTTTTCCCAAATCATACCGCCGGTGCCGCTTCGCGGAAGTTTGAAGTGAGAAGTTAGAAGTCAGAAATCGATGTATTTCCGACCCTCTTTCTGACCTTGCCTTTGCCTTCTTCTGCCTTCTGCCTTGACTAGCGAACAGTGACCACCTGCCGGTCGGACTGCTGGCTGACGTTGGGAACCGGCGCCGTGTCGATGGCATAGACGGAATAGGTGTACGTTTCGCCAGATCGAGCGCTCTCGTCCTTGTAGGCCGGCTCGCGCACGGGCTCACGGATGAGTGGCTGCATGTTCACGCCGCCGGCATCGCCTCGAAGGACGATGTAGCCGCCGAGATCCGGCGCCTCGGACGGGGTCCAGGTCAACGTGATGGCGCTCCCTTCCTGGATGGCCCGAAGATTCGTCGGAGCCGGCGGTGGGTAGCGATCGACGGCCGTCGCGCAGTAGACCTCCGACGGCGGCCCCTCGACCGTGGCGCCGCCGGTTTCCTGCACGGTTCGAACGACGAAGCAGCGTTCCCGGCCGAACTCGACCGGCTGCGTGAATCGCGGTTCGTTGATGGGCGTCGCGGTGAGCAGCCGGACCGCCGAGAGATCGAGCGGCTGGGTCGCCGAGAACACCCGGTACGCCTTGCCCGTCGCCGGCCAGGACAATGTCAGCGTCGTCTCGTTGTTCTCAGCCGTCAGCGCCGTTGGCGCGACGGGGAGCGCCGCAAGGGGCACCGTGATGGCATTCGACGCCGGCCCACGACGGTTGCGGCCCATCACGCCGACCGCGACGTACGTCCAGGAACCGGTCGCCTGGCTATCCACCGGTTCGACGAACGACGCGGCTTCTCCGGGCAGGGGTAAGGGTGGCGCAGTCGGTGACGGCGGATTGTCGTCCGGGCGTCGCACCGCGATCTGACCGCGCAACGCACCCGGCGTCCCCACGATCTGTGATGCCGCCGGCACGGTCGCGTCCGGCGCCGTGACGACCCGGTAGATCTCCACGCGCTCGGGAGCCACCACGGTCGGATCGTCAGGGTTGCCGGCGGGAACGGTGAACTGCAAGGTGACACGACCACCGCTCAATGACGCGGCGAAATCGGCGACCCGGGCGGGCTGAATGTTGAGCGGCGGCAGGGGATTGCCCTTCTTGCCGCACGCGGCCAGCAACACCGCGACGAGCGACACCGCGCCCAGCCTGCGCAGGGCGCGCGTCGTCACAGGATGTAGCGCGACAAATCGTCGCTCCTCGCAATGTCCTCGAGCATGCGATCAACGTACGCGCTGTCGACGTCCACTGAGCAGCCGTCCATCTCGGGCGCGTGAAAGGATACTTCGTCGAGCAGCCGCTCCATCACCGTGTGCAGGCGACGCGCGCCGATGTTCTCCGTGCGTTCGTTGACGAGCGTCGCGAGCTCGGCGATGCGCTGGATGGCGTCCGGCGTGAACGTGATCGAGACGCCCTCGGTGGCGAGGAGCGCGGTGTACTGCTTGATCAGCGCGCCTTTGGGTTCCGTCAGGATCCGGACGAACTCATCACGGCCCAGAGCCTCGAGCTCGACCCGGATCGGAAAACGTCCCTGCAGCTCAGGAATCAAATCCGACGGCTTCGACACGTGGAATGCGCCTGCCGCAATGAACAGGATGTGGTCGGTGCGCACCATGCCGTACTTCGAGTTCACGGTCGTGCCTTCGACGATCGGCAGAATGTCGCGCTGCACGCCTTCGCGGCTCACGTCCGGGCCCTGCGATCCTTCGCGCCCGGCGATCTTGTCGATCTCGTCGACGAAGATGATGCCCGCCTGCTCGACACGATCGATGGCGGAACGCGCGACGCCGTCCATGTCGATGAGCTTCTGAGCTTCCTCGGCCGTGAGGTGCTCGACCGCCTCGGAGACCGGCAGCCGCCGCCGGCGTGTCCGCCCGGGAAAGATGCCGGGCAGCATGTCCTTGAGGTTGACGCCGATCTCCTCCACCGATGACCCCTGCACCAGTTCAAACGAGGGCATCGCGCGATCCCGCACTTCGATCTCGACGGTCTTGGAATCGAGACGTCCGGCGCGCAGCTGTTCGCGCAAACGCTCGCGGGTCGCGGACGCGTGCTCGCGCGCCATCCGCGCATCCTCCGACGACTCGCCGAACGACGACGGCGGCGAGGGGGGCAACAGCAAGTCGAGCACCCGCTCCTCGGCCGCCTGCTGCGCGCGCTCCTTCACTTCTTCCTCGCGCTCTTCGCGAACCATCTTCACGGCAATCTCGACGAGGTCGCGCACCATCGACTCGACGTCGCGCCCGACGTACCCGACCTCTGTGAACTTGGAGGCCTCGACCTTCACAAACGGCGATTGGGCCAGCCGCGCGAGGCGCCTCGCAATCTCGGTCTTGCCGACGCCGGTCGGGCCGATCATGAGGATGTTCTTCGGCGCCACCTCGTCCGCCATGTCTTTCGGCAGCCGCTGGCGGCGGTAACGGTTGCGCAGGGCAATCGCGACGGCGCGCTTCGCCTTGGCCTGTCCGACCACGTACTTGTCGAGCTCGGCGACGATCTCGCGCGGCGTCAGGGACGCCGCCAGCGCGGCCGGCAGCTCGCGAACGGGAATGGACGTCATCGACATGGCTCTTCGTTATAGCTCTTCGATCACGAGACGGTCGTTGGTGTAGATGCAGATGCTGGCGGCAATCGCCATGGCGTGCTCGACGATGGCTCGCGCGCCGAGCGAACTGTGTTGAACGAGCGCACGGGCCGCAGCCACGGCGAACGGACCGCCCGATCCAATGCCGATCACGCCATCGTCCGGCTCGATGAGGTCGCCGGTCCCGGAGAGGAGGTACATCGCACGCGTGTCGGCGACGAGCATCATGGCCTCGAGCCGCCGGAGCGCACGGTCTGTCCGCCAGTCCCTCGCCAATTCGACGGCGGCCCGCTCGAGATTGCCGCGATGCTCCTCGAGCTTGCCTTCGAACCGGTTGAACAGCGCAAAGCCATCGGCCGCGGCGCCGGCAAACCCAGCCAGCACCCGGTCGTGGTAGAGGCGACGAACCTTTCGGGCCTGGTGCTTGACGACGGTCTGGCCGAGCGTGACCTGGCCGTCGCTCGCCAGGACAACTTTGCCATCGTGGCGAACGCCAAGCACGGTTGTGGCGTGAAATTGGGGCATGGACAAGGAGCGGGCGGGACCTGTCCGCATCGTAGTGCTGTCAGCTCGAGACGGCAAGCCGAGAGGACACTTGCCGGTCCTCCGGCGGCGTACCTTTCAAGGTTTGTTGACGCGAGGTCTGGCAGTAAAGTTGCACCATGCCGGGCTAGTCTTCCGGAGGACCGCAATGACGCACTGGACCTCACTCGCTGGTGTCTCCCTCGTGGCCTTGTCTCTGGCTGTGCCGAATGCCTCATGGGCCCAGGCCAGGTCCCGCGGCGGGTCCGCCTCGCCTCCTCCTCGACGCCCGTCGTCTGGTGGTTCCGGATCGCGATCGGGCGGCGGGGACGGTCCGGCGGCGCGCGATCCGCGCCACAGGGTGGCGGTGGCTCTCGCGCGACGGCGCGTCCGCGTTCCGGCTCGGCGTCAGGAAGCGGCGGCTCCCCTCATCAGGCTCGCAGACGTCGGCAACTCGCGGCGGTTCGACTGAGGGATCGTCCGGCAGCGCGCGCGCTCGCGGTTCCAAGCGAGCCGCGGCCAGGCGCAACCGCGGACAGGCTACGGTCCGGGCTACCCGTCTCACTACCCGGGGTATGGCCACGGCTATTACCCTGGCTACGGATACGGCTATTACCCCAGTTACGGGTACGGTTATTACCCGGCGTATGGCTATGGCTACAGCCCTTGGTACGGTTACGGGTACGGCTACCCATTCAGTCTGAGCTTCGCGTTTGGTTTTCCATATTTCTACGATCCGTACCCGGCGTATGGCTACGGTCGGCGGTGGATACTTACAGTCACGATAGCGGCGAGAATCGCGCACGAGAACCGGCAACCGACCGGGGCGATTCGCTTGAGAGCCAACCCTCGCCACGCGCGCGTCTATGTTGATGGCGCACTCGTGGGCACCGTGGACGAGTTCGATGGTTTGAGCGACCACCTCGAGATCGAGGCCGGCCGGCACCAGATCGAACTGCGAGCTGACGGATACCAGAGCTATTCGTCAGAAGTCTCGGTCCGTGCCGGTCGCACGATGACCGAGCGGGCGAACCTGAAGAAGAACAACTAGAACGGACGGCCGCTTACCGGCCGACTGCAGACTGTGCAGCGTGCGGGATCAGCCGTCTGTCAATCGCGACCTCGCCGATCCGGATCAGTCGCCCGTCGCGTTTGGCGATCACCCGTGCGGTGACGTCGCGGAACTGGCTGTGGGAGAACAGCTCGGCGCGAGGCTGGTCGAGGGTATAGCCGTACGCCGCACGCACGAGAATCGGCTCGGACGTCCCACCTGGCGGGATGGGCGTGTTGCCGATGCCCGTCACTTCGCGACCGTCGTACTCCCCGTCATCGCCCTTCAACCAGAACGAGACCGTGAGCTGGACGTACGTCACCGGTGCCTGACCGTTGTTTTGAAGACGGAAACTCAGACTTGGGACGAGATGGTTCTTGCCGTCTTTGATCCCGTTGTCGTACCAGCCGGTGAACGTGTCAGTGACGGCCAGCGTCGAGAGGTCGACGCGCTGGCCGCACGACGCGCTCGCCAGCGAGCGCCAGGCCGATCACGAGCGTCTGCCTGCAATTGCGGAGCATTCTGGCGCGATTGTAGATCAGAAGTCCGACGCGAGGATTCGCTGCTTCACCTCGTCACGAGTGATTCGACCCTCGCGAAACGCCGTGAGATCCGCGCCTTTGGCTCTCAAGACCAGCCGATGCGATGTTCTGCGGTAGAGCGGGTTGGTGATTGCGAGTCGAGATCGATGCCCCCGGCAATGACGAGCAAGCGCATCGCTCGGGCCCATCGGCAGGGTGCCCGCGTTGTCCACGATGGCGTCAACGAGCGCTTCCCGCACCTGGGTCTGATACACGACGCGGAAATCGAGCAGCGTGGGTCGTGGAGCGGCGGCCGGGCCCCATCGGGATCAGCCGCAACGACGCCCGTGGACTCGACGCGGCTCATTCACAGGCTGCGGCTGCGGCGCCGTCGGGCCGAACGGCAAACTGCGGACGATTCACCATCAGGTTCATGACAGACAGGGTCAAATTCAGACCCCGGAACCTGAACGTTGAAGACAAAGAGATTCAGGTCGCGCACCGCAACGCCGGTCACCTGCGGATTTTCGCCCGTCGGCAATGCCGTCAATTGCGGCGCGATCTCGGCGGCGCGCGTCGCGAAGTTCCGGCCGGCGGTTTCCAGCGCGCGACCGAGCACCATCTCGAAGGTCTGGACCTGTGGCCTGGCCGGATCGTCGGCGCGCGGATTCTGCGCGGGGACTGCGCTCGCACGGACGAACCGACGGCCATCGCTGCGCCCAGGACGAGCGCACATTTCACGATCGTTCGCGTCCTCACGTTACTGTCCTCCGGGGATAGCTGGCAGCCCCGCTTTGCACATAGGAAACGAGCATGCCGTTGGTTCGCTCGAGACCTGTCTGTTTGGCCCTGATGCCCTGCGTTTCCCTCGCGAAATCGAGCACCGGTCCGTACAACTCGTTCTGCCGCGCGGTCAGCATGTTGACGCGGCGCGCGAGATCGGTGGTCGCCGGATTGGTCTCCGAAATATTGCGCGGCGCGACGTCACCAGACACCTGACGCACGCGCGTGTCGAGCTCGGCGCGCATTTGCGCCAGCACCTTGCTCTCGAGCGCCGCCAGTTCTGTCGGCGTGACGGCTGCCGTCGCCGTCGGCGTGCTTGTCGTCTGCGCCTGAGCGACGGCCGGAGCCGTCCGCGGCATCAACGCATAGGTCGCGGCACCGCCAGCGGCGCCGACCATGAAGGTGGCGCAGGCCGCGGCCGCCAGCGCCCACGCGGGCACCGCTCGCCACGACCGCTCCTGGCGCGCCGGCGCGATCGGACGCCAGATCGGATCGCTCGCGGGCACGTCCCACGCCAGCAGATCCTGGCGCACGCCCTTCAGGCCACGAATTTCCCGGCGACACGTGTGGCACGACTCGAGGTGCGCTTCGATCTCGGCGCGCTCCGCCGGGTCGCACTCGTCGTAGACGTAGCCAATCAACCGTTCTCTGTTCTCACACATGACAATCGGTCCCCTTAACCGGTTCCTTCCCACGTCGCGCGACGAAGCGACGCTTCCTCGATCTGCTGGCGATCGAGACGACGGCGCAGCACCGAGAGACCCTGGTACAGCCGCGTCTTCACCGTGCTCAGCGGACAATTGAGCTGGTCCGCAATCTCCTGAAACGTCAGGCCGTGGTACTCCTTCAGCATGATGGCCGTCCGCTGCTCTTCGGGCAGCTCGGCCATCGCCCTCGACACCGCCCGCGACATCTCGCGCCGGGCCACCAGATCCTCGACCGACTCGGTCGGCGCCGCCTGCGCATCGGCCAGGTCCACGGCGTCGGTGCCCTCGGGCAGCTGGACGACGGGCGCGCGGCGCTCGCGGCGAATCCAGTCGCGGCACAGGTTGAGGGTGATGCGATAGAGCCACGACGAGAATTTGGCCTCGCCCTTGAACCCCCGCAATCCCCGGTAGGCGCGCAGGAAGGCCTCCTGCACGACGTCCCGGGCGTCTTCCTCTCGCCCGAGCGTTCGATACGCCAGGGCGTAAATCGGCCGTTCCCAGCGCGAGACGAGCTGGTTGAAGCTATCCACATCACCCGCGGTTGCGCGGGCGACGAGCTCCTCGTCCGTCCGAATCATGTGGGGCGCGCCAGGGGTCAGGGCCAGCCAGCGGCTGGGTGTCCGCCTCCTGCCAGCTTAGACGGCTCCCGGCGATGTACCAGTCGGGTACCGAGGGGAAGGCCGCCGGTATCTGCCATTGAGTATAGGACTTCGGCGGCTTCACTTGACTAAAGTGCTAGACTGCACGACCAATGAACGACGACCACTTCCTGACTACGGAGGAAGTGCTGGACTACCTCCAGGTCAACCTCCGGACGATCTACCGGCTCATCAAAGCCGGAAAGATTCCGGCCGTTCGCGTGGGGCGGCAGTGGCGCTTCCGAAAACACGACATCGACGCCTGGTTGAACAGCAACCGGTCCAATTCCCGGGCTGGCGTCATGGATCGCCCGCGAATCCTGATCGTTGACGACGAACAGACGGTCCGGGACCTCGTCGCCAAGACCCTCTCGATGGCCGACTACGACGTGGACACCGCGCCGGACGGACCGTCGGCTCTGGACCGGCTCAACACCACGGAATACGACCTGCTCATCACCGACCTCAAGATGCCGGGCATGGACGGCCTGTCGGTGATTCGCGAAGTGCGCCGCCGTTCGGCCGAGCTGCCGATCGTCATCATTACCGGCTACTCGACCGAGGCGAGCGCCATCGAGGCCATCAACCTCGGCGTCTCCGGCTATCTCACCAAGCCGTTCCGCCTGCCCCGCGTGCTGGCCGTCGCCGCGCGCGCCCTCGGCGAGCCCGCGCCTTCGCCGGAGCCGTAAGCCCCTCGCAGAAGACTTCGGAACTCCGAGGTCCTTTACGGGCCCTTGAGTTTCGGCCAGAATTAAGGGGCACGGGCTCGTGCGCCTTGTTCCATGATTCAGCTGACCAGCCTCACGAAGTCCTTCGGCGAGCGCATCCTGCTCGATGACGTCACGTGGACCGTCTCCGACGGCGAGCGCGTCGGTCTCTGTGGCCCGAACGGCGCCGGCAAGACCACCCTCCTCCGCATGCTGGCAGGACTGGACGAGGCCGACCGCGGTGCCGTGACACGCCCGGCAGAACTGACGGTTGGCTACCTGCCGCAGGACGGTATCGAACACTCCGGCCGGTCGCTCGTCGATGAGGCCTCGTCGGCCTTCCAGTCACTGCTCGATGCACGCGCCGAGATCGACCGCATCGAGCACGCGCTGGCCGATCCGGCGCTGCCCGACGGCGAGCACGAGGCGCTGCTCGTTCGCTACCACGACGTCACCGAGCTGTTCCGTCAGGGCGACGGGCACAGCATCGATCTGCGCGTGACGCAGGTGCTCGAAGGCCTTGGATTCTCGCGCGCCGACTTCGACAAGCCGGTCGAAACGTTCTCGGGCGGCTGGCAGATGCGCGTCGCGCTGGCCAAGCTGCTGCTGGGCCGCCCGACGCTCCTGCTGCTCGACGAGCCGACGAACCACCTCGATCTCGACGCGCGAAACTGGCTCGAAGCGTTCCTGATCGGGTATCCCCACACGGTGATTCTCGTCTCGCACGATCGGTTTTTTCTCGACGCGGTCGTCACGCGCATCGCGGACCTCGCGCTGCGCACGATCACCGACTACGTCGGCTCGTACTCGCGCTATCTCGTCGAGCGCGAAGCCAAGATGGAACGGCTGCGCAAGGCCAAGCAGGAGCAGGACGACGAGATCGCGCGGATGCGGGCGTTCATCGATCGGTTCCGCTACCAGGCGACCAAAGCGGCGCAGGTGCAGAGCCGGATCAAGATGCTCGACAAGATCGTGCCGATCGAGGTGCCGCCCGAGCGCAAGCGCGTCCACTTCACGTTTCCGTCGTGTCCGAAGAGCGGCCGCCTCGTCCTGGAACTGACGGATCTCCGCAAGGCCTACGGCGACAACGTGGTCTTCGACCGCATCGGCCTGCACATCGAACGCGGCGACCGCATCGCGCTCGTCGCGCCGAACGGCGCGGGCAAGTCCACGCTGATGCGGATGCTCGCCGGAACCGAGGCGCCGGACCGCGGCACGCGGCGGGAAGGCCATCAGGTCGTCATGCAGTACTTCGCGCAGGACGAAGCGAATCGTCTGAATCCCGCGTTGACGGTCTACGAGACGATGGAGACGGATTCGCCGGTCGGGATGGTGCCCATCATCCGCAACATCCTCGGCGGCTTCCTGTTTTCGGGCGACGACATCTACAAGAAGGCTGGCGTGCTCTCCGGCGGCGAGCGGACGCGACTCGCCGTCGCCCGCATGCTGCTGCGACCGTCCAATACGCTCCTGCTCGACGAGCCAACCAACCATCTCGATCTCGACTCGAAGGACGTGCTGCTGGACGCGCTCGCGGACTTCGGGGGCACGTTGATCTTCGTGTCGCACGACCGCTACTTCGTGGACAAGCTGGCGACGAAGATCATCGAGGTCGGCCACGGCACGATCGAGATGTATCCGGGGACCTACGAACAGTTCCTGTGGAGCCGGCAGGTGCGGCAGACACAGAACGCCGCGCCGGCCACCAGGCCGACGGTCGCGCCCAAGGCCTCCCCGGCGCCAAGCCCCGAGGCGACGGCAAGCCTCAGCGAGCCGCCGTCAGCCCCGTGAGCCACGACGAGCGCAAGAAGTCAGAGGCGGCCGACCGGCGCCGGCGTCGGGATGCCGACCAGCGGGAGCGTCGGATTGCCGACCTCGAGGCCCGGATCGGGGAGCGCGAACAGGCCATCAAGGAGCTTGAAACAAGGATGGCGGCCCCCGGGTTCTACGACGACCGGACTGAAGCCGAGTCGGTTATTGCCCGGCACCGGGACCTGATGTGGGAGGTCGGTGACCTGATGGGCCAATGGGAGTCGCTCCAGTCCGTCGAATCCGCTGACAAGTCCCATTGATTACATTCTTGTAAGAACATCTCAGTTCTGCAATGATCGCGTAGGACTCCCCCGCACCGAACGAGGCGCCGCGACACATTTTTCGCGGAAACCTGCATGGTTTGTGGGTGGGTACAGGCCTTGCCTTACCTCGTCGCCGGAGCGCTCGCGCGACATGGCAATGGCTCGTTCAGCGAACACAGCAAACCCGGCACCGGTCAACCGACGAGTGGCGCGGGCCAGCCTTCCCGGCCGGCGGGAGGCAGCCCCGGCCCAGGCGGCTGAGGTGCTAGGCGACCGTTTCTTCCGGCACCTGGTCCTCAACCTCCGGACCGGCGTCCTGGCGATTACCCGTCAGGGGCGGCTCGCCGCGATGAACGACCTGGCCTACCGGGTGCTCGGGCTCACGGCCCGCGCAACGGACATCGGACGGCCCTTTACCGAAGTCCTCCAGGATTGCCCCGAGGTCTCACGCGTCCTGCAGGAAGCGTTCGAGAGCGACGACCTCCCCAACCGCGCCGAAATGCGGCTGCGAAAGACGGGCCGCGCGATTGGCTACACGCTCTCACGCATCAACGACGACCGCGGAGCGCTCGTCGGCGCGACGCTGTTCTTCAAGGACCTGACGCGCGTCGAGCAGATTGAGGAACGCGATCGACTTCGCGACCGCCTGGCCGCGCTCGGCGAGATGGCGGCGGCGATCGCGCACGAGGTCAAGAACCCGCTCGCGAGCATCGAGGTCATGGCCGGCGTGCTCAAGCGCCAGCTCTCCGAGCAGCCCGAGTCGCTCGAGACCCTGAACGACATCATCAAGGAAGCCAAGATGGCCAACGCCATCGTGGTGGAAGTGCTCGAGTTCGTGCGGCCGATTCAGCTGCAGGTGGATCGCACGAGCCTGGCCGAGGTACTCAAGGATTCCATCACGCAGGCCGAAGGCAAGCGTCGTCGCGGCGCGGTCTCGATCCGCACGGACTTCGCGGCGGACGTGCCTGAGTTGCTGGCGGACTCGCATCAGCTGCGGCAGTTGTTCTCGAACCTTCTCGCGAACGCCTTCGAAGCGCTCGGCGGCGAAGGCCACGTGGACATCCGCATGTACCTGCTGCCGGGCGACGATCAGCCCGATGGGACCGGCGAGGCGGAAGCGCCGCAGGTCGTGGTCGAAATTCGCGACAACGGCCCTGGTATCGCCGCCGACGATCTCGAGCGGATCTTCAGTCCGTTTTTCACGACGAAACCGCAGGGCACCGGCCTCGGCCTGGCGATCGTGCGCAAGGTGGTCGACGCGCACGACGGCCGGATCGACGCGGTCTCGGCGCCCGGGCGCGGCGCGACCTTCCGGGTCACGCTGCCGGTCGTACCGTCTGTAGGAAGTGTGGGGAGATAGTGCAAATGGGACGCATTCTGGTTGTCGACGATCACGATTCGCTCCGCAAGGGCCTGGTCCGCGCCCTGGCCAACGCCGGCCATGACGTGGAGGAGGCCGGCAACGGGACGGCCGCCATCGAGCGGCTGCAGGACAGCCAGTTCGACGTCGTGCTGACCGACCTTCGGATGGGCGGCGCCGACGGCATGGACGTCCTCCGCACCACGCGCTCGATTCAGCCGAGCGCGGCGGTGATTCTCATGACGGCGTTCGGCTCGATTCACACGGCCGTCGAGGCGATGAAGATTGGCGCCTTCGATTTCGTGCAGAAGCCCTTCGAAATCGAGGAAATGGAGCTCAAGATTGAAAAGGCGATCGAGCTCCGCCATCTCAAGTACCAGGTGGAGTACCTGCGCCATGAGCAGCAGGATCTCTACGATTTCGACCGCATCGTCGGCGCGAGCGGCGCGCTGCAGCAAGTGCTCGGCATCGTGAAGAAGGTTGCGCGCAGCAACTCGACGGTGCTGATCCGCGGCGAAACGGGCACGGGCAAGGAACTGATCGCCGGCGCGATCCACCACAACTCGAACCGATCGGCGCGTGCGTTCGTCAAGGTCAACTGCGCGGCGCTTCAGGAGAACCTGCTCGAGTCCGAGCTCTTCGGTCACGAGAAGGGCGCGTACACGAGCGCGGACAAGCAGCGCATCGGCCGCTTCGAACAGGCGGACGGCGGCACGCTGTTCCTCGACGAAGTCGGCGACATGAGCGCAAGCACGCAGGCGAAGATCCTGCGCGTGCTTCAGGAGCACGAGTTCGAGCGCCTCGGCGGTACCCGAACACTGCGCGTGGACGTGCGCATCATCGCGGCGACCAATCGGAACCTCAGCCAGATGGTCCAGGACGGCCGGTTCCGCGAGGACCTGTTCTACCGGCTCAACGTCGTCTCCGTGGACATGCCGCCCCTGCGGGATCGCAAGGACGACATCCCGGCGCTCGCCGAGTTCTTCGTGCGCCGATCGGTGAACGAGCTGAAGAAGAAGGTGGACGGCATCGACACCGACGCGCAGAAGGTGCTGATGCGCCACAACTGGCCCGGCAACATCCGCGAGCTCGAGAACGTCGTCGAACGCGCGGTGCTGCTCGCCGAGAAGCCGATGGTGGGGGTCGAAGACCTGCAGATCGGCGAGCACTCGGCGCCGTCGGCCGGCTCGGACCGCGCGCCGGTCGTCAAGATTCCGCCGACCGGCATTCCGCTCGAGGAGATCGAGCGGCAGGCGGTCGTGGAAGCGCTACGGATGTCGAACTGGGTGCAGAAGGATGCGGCGGAGCTGCTCGGTATCAGCCCGCGCGTCATGAACTACAAGATCAAGATTCTCAGTATCGAGATCCCGCGAAGCCGTCGCGTTGTGACCGAGACGGTTTCCTCGAACTAACTGCCACAGCCAGGACTTGGAAGTACTGGGCGCCGTGAAAAATCCAAGCAGCGCCTATTCCTCAGGCGTTGCCAAGGAGAACGGCACGGCGACCCAGTACTTCTAAGTCCTGGTACGGTTTGATCCTACTCCTCCTCATCACCCTGACGATTCGCACGCGGGTGCGTGCGTCTGTACACGGCCATGAGCCGTCCGACGTCGAGGTGCGTGTACCGCTGCGTCGTGCCGAGCCGCGCGTGTCCCAGAAGCTCCTGAATGGCGCGCAGGTCCGCGCCAGCCTGTAGCAGGTGCGTCGCGAACGTGTGCCGCAGCGCGTGCGGGCTGATGCCCTGACCGATCGCGGCCTCGCGGGCGTAGCGTCGGACGATCCGATCCACGCTTCGACTCGTGAGCCGGCCGCCGCGGAGATTGACGAAGAGCGGCTGACGGCGCGGACCGCGAGCGTGATGATGGCGCTCGTCGTGACGAGTCGTCGGCGGTCGGCGGGCGGTCACACCGGGCCCGGGTAACGATCGGGCATCGGGCAACATGCGGCGAATCGCTTCGGCGGCGGCGCGATTGAACGGCACGAGCCGTTCCTTGCCACCCTTGCCCGCCACGCGCGCGATCCGGCTCGACAGGTTGACGTCCCCCAGGTCGAGACCGACGAGTTCGCTCAACCGCAGCCCGGACGCGTAGAACAGCTCGAGGATGGCCAGATCGCGCCGCCCTGCAACGGTCGAGCGATCGGGCGCGTCGAGCAGCCGGTTCATGTCGTCAACCGGCAGGTGCGCAGGGAGGCGCTGCTCCTTGCGCGGCGTACCCACGAGCGCGGTCGGATCCTCGCCGAGCACTTCTTCGCGCACGAGGTAGCGGGCGAACGTCCGAAGGGCCGCCAACCGCCGCGCACTCGAGGCGCGGCTGATCCCGCGGTCGTGGAGGGTTCCAAGAAAGTCCCGCACCGCTTCCGTGGTGAATGCGTCAACCGGCACCTGCGCGGCCGTCGTCTTGGTCGCCGTCGCGACCGCGCTGAGAAACTGCGTGACGTCCGTGTCGTACGCGCGCAACGTATGCGGCGACACGTTGCGGTTGTAGCGAAGAAACTCCAGGAACTGTCGGACGTGCGTCTTCAGCATGCGGGCGCGGCCGCCACGGGCTCTGCCAGCCACTGGGCGAGGTCCTCGAGTGCCCGCTGGCTGGTCGCCAGCTGCCGTTCGTGGCGCGCCTTGTGGTGGCGTATCGAGCGGCGGCATGATGCCGAAGGTGATGTTCGACGGCGCGTAGTGGCGCGGATCGGCGTGCGAGACGTAGTAGCCCAGCGCGCCGATGGCGGTCGTGCGCGGCGCGGCGATTGCCGGCAGGCCGAGCGAAATCCGGGCGGCGTTCCGGCCCGCGATCAGACCGGACGCCGCGGACTCGACGTACCCTTCGACGCCCGACACCTGTCCGGCGAAAAGAAGATCGGGCCGCTTCCGGGTGCACCACGTGTCGTCCAGCACGGTCGGCGCGTTGATGTACGTGTTGCGATGGATCATCCCGAAGCGCACGAACTCGGCCGCTTCAAGGCCGGGGATCATCCGGAACACGCGCGACTGTTCGCCCCACTTCAGCTGCGTCTGAAACCCGACGAGACTGTAGTGATCGGCGGCCAGATTGTCCTGCCGGAGCTGGACGACGGCATAGGGCCATCGGCCGGTGCGCGGATCGGTGAGCCCGGCCGGCTTCATCGGCCCAAACCGCAGCGTGTCGGGACCGCGGTGCGCCATCACCTCGATGGGCAGACACCCCTCGAAGAACTGCGTGTTGTCGAAGTCGTGGACGGCCGCCTTCTCGGACGACACGATCGCATCGTGAAACCGCCGGTATTCGTCGCGGTCGAAAGGACAGTTCAGGTAGTCGCCTTCGCCGTCGTCTCCGCAGGCCGGACCGTCGGCGGCGGGCACCTGGTCCGCACCGCGCAAACTTCGGTTCCAGCGTGAGGCTCGAAAGACCTTTGCGCGATCGATCGTCTCGGCAAGGACGATGGGACTGATCGCGTCGAAGAACGCCAGGTGGTCCCGCCCGACGAACGCGGCAATGTCGGCCGAGAGCCCCTCGGACGTCAACGGTCCGGTCGCGACGATGATGGCGTCGCCGTTTGCCGGAGGCGGGATGCGCTGAATCTCGCCACGCTCGACGGTAATACAGTGGATGCTGGCGGATCGCATCGGTTACGCCCGCCGAAAACTGCTCGCGGTCGACGGCGAGCGCCGCGCCGGCAGGCACCCGGACGCTGTCAGCGACGCGCAGGACAAGCGATCCGAGGCGGCGCATCTCTTCCTTGAGCAGACCGACGGCGTTGTCGAGCTTGTCGCCCCGAAACGAATTGCTGCAGACGAGCTCCGCGAGATGATCGGTCTTGTGCACGGCCGTCGGCCGTGTGGGGCGCATTTCGTGGACCGTGACGGACACGCCCATGGATGCCGCCTGCCAGGCCGCTTCCGAGCCGGCCAATCCCCCGCCAATGATTCGAACCATTCAGACGATCATAGCGGTTCGAAGGTCCGAGCGGTCCGAGAGTTCGACGACTACTTCAATGCCTTCGCGAGCCCCTCGCACGCCTGCAGATAGATTGTCGCGTCGACGTTGACGGCCAGGTACTGGACGCCGAGATCCTTCAGCCACTTCCCCATCTCGATATCCCGGGCGTACGAGCCGACGGCGCGACCTTTCGCACGGGCCTTCCCGGCCGCTTCCTGCAGGGCCTTCTCCACCTTCGGGCTGCGGACCTCACCCGGCACGCCGAGAGACTGCGAGATGTCGTACGGACCGAGGAACAGCACGTCGATGCCCTCGACCGTCATGATCGAATCGAGCGCGTCGAGCCCACGACGGCCTTCGATATGCACGACCACCATCGTCTCGGCGTTCTGTCGATCGGTGTGCCCCGCGCCACGGTTCGCGTAGTAGTCGCCGGCGCGAGTAAAGAGCGACATCCCGCGCGCGCCCATCGGCGCGTACTTGGCGGCGTGGATGACCCGCCTCGCATCGTCAGCGTCGTTGATTTGCGGGACTTGAACGCCGTCCGCGCCGATGTCCAGCGCCCGCAGAATCAGCCGCTCCTCGTTGTTCCCGACTCGGATGATGGCGGCAGTGCCCGACCCTTGCGCCGCGATGACGAGATCGGTCGCCGACTCGAGCGAGATCGGTCCGTGCTCGGTGTCGATGATGCAGAAGTCCATTCCGGCGTGGCCGAGCGTCTCCACAAGGGGCGGCGACGGAATGATCACAAAGGGTCCGACGACCATCTCGCCCTTCTGGAGGCGGCTCTTCAACGTACCGATTCGGGGCATGGAGTCTCCGGCTACGCGAGTGGAAGGGGTCTGTTCCCACTCGCAAGTGGGACTGACCCGGTCCCTCACAGATCAATCGCAATCACTTCGTGTACATCCACCGACGGCACCGTTACCGTCAGCACTCCGCCAGCCGCCGACGTTCGAGGGGCAGTGCCCGCGCTCAGCAGCTGAATCTTCCCGGGACGCACGCCTGGCGCGAGGCGAATCCGGACGGTGAGCGGCCCAATCGGGACCGTCTCACGGAGCGGCCCCTTCATCATCATGGGATTCGTCAGATTGACGAGATGCACGGTCATCGCGTCCCGCTGCCGCCATGCGGTGACGTCGATGAGGCCGGGGCCGGCGACCTCAACGGGCGCCGGCTCGTTGGTCGTCCACGCGACGAGATTACGAATCAGCTGGCCGTGGTCGGGGGACATCACTTCCCAGAACGTGCGGCCGATGTCCCACGGCACATAGGCAACGCGACTCGCACCCATCTCCCGGAGGTAGAGCTCGCGCGTGTCAGTGCGTGCCACGCGCGGATACACATCCTCCATCGGCAAGTCCGGATACGACGGGATGAGCGTCAGCGGCGACGGAAACGTCACGCTCGGAGTCACGTGCAACCGAAACACGCCGTTGATGATCCGCGGGGTCTCGTCCAGTCCTGCCAGCACGGGATGCCGCCGGCCGGTCGCTGGATCCGCGTCAAGACTGAGGTAGGAGTTCTGCATCGGTCCGTCAACGCGTCCGCCGAACGACACGCCGAACACATCCGCGAGTCCGAAATTCGTCCCGGCGTTGGCCCGCCTCGTCGTAGAGCGACGAAGCGAACGTGGCCAGCACCGAGCCGCCGCGTTCCACGTACGCGCGGATCGCGGCGCACTGCGCGTCTGAAAGCGCCGCCGCGTCCGCGAGAATCAGCAGCTTGAACCCGTCGAGGCGGTCGGGCGTCAGGTAGGCCTCGTGCACCATCTCGAACGGCACGCGCGCTTCAACGAGCGCGTGGTACATGCCAAGCACGTGATCGGCGGCGCGGTCTCCCTGTGCCAACGCCGGGATGATAGGTCTCCGTCTGGTCGGACTGCAGCAGCGCCACGCGCGCGAGCGGCCACTCGTTGCGGAGATAGCGCTCATGGGTCGCGTGCCAACGGTAGATGCGCTCGACGACGGGCAACCAGCGGCGATCGTAGAGAACACCGGAGAACTTCGTGAACCACGGCCGCATGCCGTTGGCCGTGCCCTCCGCGACCCATTGGCGAATCTCCGGCTCGCTCTGCACCGAATCCTTCCAGCGATACGGCTCCTCGAGGCCCACACTGAAGATGCCGCCCACCGGCCGTCTTCCCATGACCGAACGGAATTCCTTGGCCGTGCGCCCGTTCACCCAGGCCGGCGTGACACCCCGGCGCGCTTGAAAATCGGCGAACTGGATCGAGGCCAGCTCGCCACCGGTCTTCAGGTCGGGCGGACCGTTCGGGATGAAGTGCGCCTCCGGGTTGATCGGCGCGAATCGACGCATCCCACCGCTTCCAGAGCTCGGTGAGCCGGGCGACCCGCCACTCGAGAAACGCCCGGCGCCGCGGGTCGCGTGCGTCGGTCGTGCGCGGAATCTCGCCACCGAGAGGCGGCCTTGAAATTCGCCTGGCAGTGCGCGCAGTAGCAGACGCCGCCTTGCGGCGCCCACCGATTCGTGAAGATGCCGTCCACGCGGTACTTCGTGACGATCTCGCGATGGACGGCATCCATGAAATCGAAGTTGTACGGGCCTAGCGCGCACGTCACCCACAGTTCCGGATTCGCCCAATGACGTCGCGGCTGCCCGTCGGCGTCAACCGAGATCCAGTCGGGATGCGCCGCGCGAACCTCCTCGCGGACCGCGTGCGGATCGGTGCGCGCGATGACGTGCATGTTCAGGCGCCGGCATCCGGCCACGAGCGTCGCCGAACGGATCGGTGGTTCCAAGCCACGCGCTGCGATGGTGCAGCGGAATCTCGGTCGGGTAATACGCGACGATGCCGCCGGCGCTGAGGCAGGCGGCATCGGCACGGATGCGCGCGAAGTAGTCGAGCCAGAAGCCGGGATCGAAGCGTCCCGGATCGTTCTCGACGAGCGTGAGTTGCGCCCATCGCATCGGGCGGTCGAACCAGCCCGTGAGCGCGTCGCCCGGCATCGCGGGTGGCGACGCGGCAGGCGCGTTGAATGGCGTCCGGGTGAGAGTCGGCCGTCACGGCAAAGGCGCCCGCTCCGGCGGAGGCCTGCAGGAAATCGCGCCGCGTGAGGGGGTTCGCCTTTCTCTGCCATGGGGCGATTGTAGACGCCTTCACCCGTGCTACCTTCCGCGAGTCGTGAAGAAACTTGTTGGCCTCGCGTCTGCTGGTCCTGCTCGCGGCAGGCGGTGTCTATTTCTTCTTTTTCCTGGCCGCCCAGTTCGAGGCGCGTACCAATATCGCGTTCCATGCGCCGCCCTACCAGGCGTCGGCCAAAGCCCGTGAGCTGCACGAGCAGTTGTTCGTTGCCGATCTCCATGCCGACACGCTCTTGTGGGATCGGGACCTGCTTGACGCGCACAGCGAACGGCCACGTGGACGTTCCGCGATTGATTGAGGGCAACGTCGCCTTGCAGGCCTTCACGATCGTGACGAAGGTCCCGAAGAGACATCCAGCTCGAGAACAACGACTCGACCACCGACAGCATCACGCTGCTGGCCATCGCCGAGCGCTGGCCGCTCTCGGCGTGGACCAGCTTGACCGCACGTGCCTTGCACCAGGCCGCGAGGCTCGACGACGCCGCCGCACGCTCGGACGGCAAGCTCACCGTCATCACGACGGCTCGCGACCTGACCCGCTACATCGAGCGACGGGCGACCTGGCCTCAACATAACGGCGGGCCTTCTCGGCATCGAAGGTGGCGCACGCGCTCGACGGCAATCTCGACAATCTGGATCGGTTGTTTGCGGCCGGTGTCCGGATGATGGCGCCGACGCATCTCGCCGACAACGACATGGGCGGGTCGGCGCAAGGCGGCACGAAGGGCGGACTGACCGCGAAGGGCAAGGAACTCGTGCGCCGCATGGAAGCGAAACGGATGGTCGTGGATCTCGCGCACGCGTCCCGACGAGCGTTCGATGACGCCCTCGCGATGGTCACGCGCCCCGTGGTCGTGTCACACACGGGCGTGGTCGGAACCTGCGCGAACGGGCGGAACCTCAGCGACGATCAGTTGAAAGCGGTCGCCCGGAACGGCGGAGTCGTCGGCATCGGTTACTGGGAGACCGCGACCTGCGGCACGGACGCCGCCGCAATCGCCCGCGCCATTCGGCACGCGGTCAAAGTGGCGGGCATCAGCCACGTGGGCCTTGGCTCGGATTTCGACGGCGCCGTTGCCAACCCTTCGACACGACCGGGCTGGTTCAGGTCACCGACGCGCTCCTCGCTACGGCTTCAACGACGTCGAGATTCAGGCGATCATGGGCGGGAACATCGCCCGCGCTCCTGCACTGCCGTACCCGACGTTGCCGTAGCACCCGGTATACTCCGGTTTTCCAGGGGGTCTCGCATGAAGCGTGGTTTGGCTGTGGCGATGGTGTTTGTCTTTGGCGTTCCGGTCGCCCTGTCGGCCAACTGGCCGCAGTGGCGCGGCCCGCAGGGCACGGGCACCTCGGACGAGCGCAACCTGCCCCTGACGTGGAGCGCAACGGAGAACGTCGCCTGGCGGGCGGACCTCGGCGGCGTCGGCGTCTCGTCCCCGATCGTCATCGGCAACATGGTGATCGTCACGTCCCAGGCCGGCAAGTCGCCCAGCAGGCAAGGCCCCCGGCTCGCGCAGGGAGCGGGACCTGAGGGACTCGGCGAACGCAGCATGGGCACGGCGCGCGGCGCAACTGACGCACCTGACCAGCCCATGTTCCTCGTGGAGGCGTACGACCGCCAGAGTGGAAAACGTCTCTGGCAGTACCGCACCGAAGCCATCGGACCGATTCCCACGTCGCATGACAAGGCCAACATGGCGCTCTCGAGTCCTGTCAGCGACGGCTCGATGGTCTACGCATGGTTCTCGAATGGGCAACTCGTCGCGCTCAACATGAAGGGCGCGCTCCTCTGGCAGCGTCATCTCGGCAAGGACCTCGGCACGTTCGACATCGAGTGGGGCCACAGCAGCTCGCCGACGCTCTTCGAGGACACGCTGATTCTGCTCTGCGACAACAACAACGCATCGAACCTGCTGGCCGTGGACAAGAAGACCGGCACCGAACGGTGGCGTGTGGATCGTGGTCCGAAGCGGCAGTCGTACAGCACGCCTTCGTCGTCCCCGGCAGCGCCGGCCCGGAGCTCGTCGTCAACTCGAGTCAGCGCGTCGACGTGTACAACCCGCGCACGGGCGACTTGCTCTGGCATGTCGGCAACCCGCACCAGTTTCCGATCCCGTCACCGACGTACCACGACGGCGTGCTCTACATGTCGCGCGGCTACCGCAGCGGTCCGTACATGGCGGTGCGAACCGGTGGCAGAGGCGACGTCAACAACTCGCACGTGGTCTGGCAGGCGGCGACCGGCGCGCCGTACATCTCGTCGCTCGTCTACGATGCGGGGCTGGTCTACATGACGACTGACATCGGCGGCATTACCGCCGTTGACGCGATCACGGGCGAGCGTGTCTGGCAGCAGCGCGTGGGCACCGTCTTCTCGGCGTCCCCGGTGGTCGGCGACGGCAAGGTGTATTTCACCAGCGAGACCGGTGCGATCATCGTGATCAAGTCCGGCGCCCGCGAGCCCACCATCCTGGCCCGCAACGAGATGGGAGAACGATTCATTGCGTCGCCGGCCATCTCGAACGGCCGGCTGTTCTTCCGGAGCGACGACCGGCTGTTCAGTGTTGGTCGCTAGCGGCGGCCGGCATCCGCGTCCTACGGCCGGACCAGTTCCTGAATCCTGATGTTGCGGACCTGCACGAGCGCTTTGCCGCCGCCGTGCACCTGGATGCCGAGTTTTCCCGACAGAGGAATCGAGGCGTCGGTTTCGCGATAGTCCGTCCCCATCTGCCCGTTGATCCACGTCGTGATGCGCGGGCCCGCGGCGCGGATGATGTAGTCGTTCCAGTCGTTACGACGCAGCACGGGACCGAGCGCCGTCATGTCCGACGGCGACAGCACGCGATTGCGGCGTGACTCGTCGTAGATCGCGCCCCACCAGTTCGGATCGCCGAAATCGCACTGGTATCCCGATCATCTCCGAGGAGTTCGGCACCCGCTGCGACCGAATCTGGAATCCGGAGTTGATGAAGCCTTCCTGGCCCGTCAGCTTGATCTGGAATCGCACGATGAAGTCCGAGAATTCTCGCGTCGTGGCGAGGAACTCGTTGACCTTGACCGTTTCGGTCAGCGACCCGCCGGTGATCGCGCCGTCCTCGACTCGCCAAATCGACGAGTTGCCGTCCCAGCCGGCCAGCGTCTTCCCATCAAACAGCGGCGTCGCCGGTCCGGGCGCTGGGGGCGCCTCGCTCTGACGAGCGACTGCGAGGCCGCTCGTCATCAGGACGAACGCCGCGACGAATCGCCACCTGGCCATTGATGCGGCAGTCTACGCGCCGACCGTCGCCTCTTCAAGCTCGGCCGTCCGCACGTAGTCGCAGTCCTCGTTGGCGCAGATGAGCTGCCGGCCGTGACGCTTGGTGATCTTCTCGGTGAGGAACTTCCACCCACACTTCGGGCACGGCTCGAGAATCGGCTTGTTCCACAGCGTGAAGTCGCACTTCGGATAGTTCGCGCACCCGTAGAAGACCTTGCCGCGGCGTGACTTGCGCTCCACGACGTCGCCGCCGTCCTTCGGGCAGGCGACGCCCGTGGACTTCTGCTTGACGTACTTGCACTCGGGATATCCGGTGCACGCCGTGAACTCGCCGAACCGGCCCTGCTTGATGACGAGGTTCTTGCCGCAGTTCGGGCACTTCTCGTCGAGGATCTGGTCCGGCTTCGCGGCTGCCATGCCTTGCTTGGTCGCGATGATCTTCCGCGTCGTCTTGCACTCGGGATAGCCGGTGCAGGCGAGGAACATCCCGAAGCGGCCGCGCTTGGCAACCATCGGCCGTCCGCAGTTCTCGCAGGTCTCGTCGAGCTCCTCGGTCGCGGCTTCCGCCGGCTCGAGCTCTTTGGTGTTGTCGCAATCGGGATAGCGACTGCAGGCGAGGAAGATGCCGAACTTGCCGGCCTTCTCGACCATCTCGCCCTCGCCGCACTTGTCGCAGGCCTGCCCGGTGGGCTGACCCTCCTTGAAGTTCGGCATTTCCTTTTCGGCGCGCTTCAGGTCCTTCTTGAAGCTCTTGTAGAAGGTGGACAAGCGTCTCTTCGTAGTCCGCCTTGCCCTTCTCGATCTCGTCGAGCCTGTCTTCCATCCGCGCCGTGTACTCGACGTCCAGGATGTCGTCGAACGCGGGATGCAGCAGCTTATCGACGAGACGCCGGCCAAGAATCGTCGGGCGGAAGCGTCCGTCGTTCTTGATCACGTAGTCGCGCGCCTGCAGCACGCTGATGATCGACGCGTAGGTGCTCGGCCGGCCAATGCCGTTCTCTTCGAGCGCCTTCACGAGCGAGCCTTCGTTGAAGCGTGGAGGCGGCTGGGTGAACTTCTGCTCGGGCGTAATGCCTTTCACGTCGAGACGTTCGCCTTCGGTCAGCAGCGGCAGCACGCCCGTCGCGGCATCCTCGTCCGAGTCGCTGGCGGAACTGCCAGGCGCCGGCGCTTTCTGCTCGGTCTTCTCGCTCTCGTCCGCTTCGCCGGTGCCCTGATAGACGGCCAGCCAGCCGGCAAACTTCGGAACGGAGCCCTTGGCGCGGAACAGGTAGTCGGCCGCGGTGATGTCCACCGTGGTGTCGTCGAAGACCGCCGGCGCCATCTGCGAGGCCACGAACCGGTTCCAGATGAGCCGGTAGAGGTAGTACTGGTCCGGCGTCAGATGCGCGCGAACAGCGTCCGGGTGGTAGGCCATGGACGTCGGTCGAATGGCTTCGTGCGCGTCCTGGGCGGTCGTCTTGACCTTGAACCGATTGGCCTGCTCCGGAACGTAGTCGGCGCCGTACTGCTGACCGATGTGCCCGCGCACCTCGTCGAGCGCCTGATCGGCCACGCGGACCGAGTCAGTTCGCATGTAGGTAATCAGGCCGACCGGCGCTTCTTCGTTCGGCAGCTGAATGCCTTCGTACAGCTGCTGCGCCACCATCATGGTCTTCTTGACCGGGAAGCGCGACGCCTGCTGCAGCTTGCTCGTGATGAACGGCGGCACCGACTGACGCCGCCGCTCCTTCGTCGCGATCGAAGACACCGTGAACGTCGCGCGCTCGAGGTCGGCGAGGATGGCACTCGCCTCTCGCTCGTTGCCGACCTTGATCGGCGCGTCGCCCTTGCGAAGCAGGCGCGCGTCGAACTCCGGAGGATTGACTCCCGCGAGCCGGGCGGTGACGTGCCAGTACTCCTCGGCGACAAACGCCTCGATCTCGCGCTCGCGGTCGCAGATGAGTTTGAGGGCGACCGACTGCACGCGACCTGCGCTCAGGCCGCGTCGCACCTTGTCCCAGAGAATCGGGCTGATCTTGTAGCCCACCAGCCGATCCAGCACACGACGGGCCTGCTGGGCGTCGACCATGCGCATGTCGATCTCGCCCGGGTGCTTGATGGCTTCGAGAATCGCCTTCTTCGTGATCTCGTTGAACATCAGCCGGTGGACCTTGCCCTTCCGACCGGCGCCGAGCTCCTCGGCCAGATGCCAGCCGATGGCCTCGCCTTCGCGGTCAGGGTCGGTCGCCACGTAGACGTCATCGACGTCCTTTGAGAGCTCTTTCAGTTCCTTGATGACCTTCTGGCGGTCGGGCAGGACGACGTACTCGGGCTGGAACCCGTTCTCGATGTTCACGCCGAGCTTGCTCTTCGGCAGGTCGCGGACGTGTCCCATCGACGCGACGACCTTGAAGTCGCGCCCGAGGTATTTGTTAATCGTCTTCGCCTTCGCTGGCGATTCGACGATGACGAGAGCCTTCGCCATTTACGATTCCTGATCCTTCCCGCTTGCTCGGGGCCTGTGCCTCTATATAGGTAGCAGGTCCGTCAAGCTTCACAAAACCTCCGCCCGTCGTCCGGGCGACGAAGCCCGGAGACTTCGAGCAGGGTCAGATCGGCCAGGCATTCGGCGGCCGGACGACCGCTTCTGACGGCCAGCTCGTCCACGCTGACCGGCTCTCCCACTCGCAGAAACCTGTCTAAATCGTTGACAGGACGTTGCTTATCGCTCGACGACCTGGTCGGAGCCCGTGACGAGGCCGCCCGATCTCCTCCAGGATGTCGTCCACAGTCTCGACCAGTCTGGCGCCATCCTTTATGAGGGCGTGGCAGCCCCGATAGGTTCCTGAGGCCACACTGCCGGGCACCGCCAGCACGTCGCGGCCCTGTTCGAGGGCCGCCCGGGCCGTGATGAGCGACCCGCTCTTCTCGGACGCCTCGACGACGACGACCGCCAGGCTCAACCCGCTGATGATGCGATTCCTGAGGGGAAAGTGCCGCGGTTCGGGCCTGGCGCCTGGCGGAAACTCGCTGATGACGCTGCCGGCCGCTTGGATGGCCGCCATGAGCTCGCGATGCTCTCGCGGGATAGGCCACGTCGGGCCCATTCCCGAGAACAGCCACGGTCCGGCCAGCGGCATCGAGGGCCCCACGATGGGCGGCGCCGTCGATGCCACGGGCCAGTCCACTGACGACCGTGACGCCGGCCGTGGCAAGCTCGGCACTTAGACGCCGCGACACGGCCGAGACCGGTCGGGGTCGCGCGCCGCGACCCGACGACGGCCACTGCCGGGCCACTGGTGGCGTCGGGGCAACCGAGCGTCCAGAGCGCGATTGGCGGATCCGGAATGTTTCGGAGACGGCTTGGATACGTCGCATCGAGAACCGTGATGACATCGACGCCGAGCGACCGTGGCGTGCGCCAGCGCGCCGCGCGCGCGATGGCGCGCGTCCGCGAATCGTGCCTCGGTGTCGGCGCCGAACGCCTCGAGTGATGCGCCGAGCGATCGCCGGCACGTCCTGACCAACGTCGGTCGGCGCCGCGGCTCAGGTCGTTGAAGAGCCGAGCCACCGCGGTGTCCGTGCCCAGCCGCAAGCAGCGACAACGCGACGAGTGTTTCGAGCGTCGCCGACGATTGGTGTCCTGATCCGAGCACGGCGGCTTACGTCCCGTGCAGTCCGTGTGCCACGGCGCGTAAGTCGCCACAGACGCCAGCTGCGCGCACCGGCGTGCAGATTTCGCAGTGTCAGCCCGGCAGCCGTCTTGCAGTTTCCGCCACATCCAGTGGGCGAAAAAGCCGTGCCCCACCCACTGGTACGGCGGTATATTTGGAGCGGAACCGCATGCGATTGCGACTGTGTCGTGACATTGCTGGTCGTCGCGATGGGCGTCTTTGCCGCGCCTGTTCTCGCGGACAAGCGTTCCGATGCGAAGGAACACGTGGATTTCGGCATCGCCGTGGCTCAGCGTGGACTGTGGCGCGAAGCCGCGTTTCGCTGGCAACAGGCGGTCGAGCTGGATCCCACCTACGCGGAAGCGTGGAACAACCTCGGAATCGGCTACGAGCAACTCGGGCGGTTCGATGACGCGCGCAAGGCGTACGAGAAGGCGCTCGAGATCGATCCGGCCAACACCTTCATTCGGAACAACTACGATCTTTTCCGAGAAATCTATGATCGGCAGAACCGCCGTCGCGATCGCTAGTCTGTCCTTCGCGCTCACGTCGGGAGCCTGCGCGCACTACTACGAGGTGCCGGTCGAGGTTCCGATTCAGGCGAAGATCGACGTCACGCGATTTCAGCGTGTTCTCGTCGCGGGCTTCCTGGCCGGCGGCACGCGGACGATCGATCCGAACACCGAAACGGCGAGACTGCTTCGAAGCCAGTTGCGCAACCGTCAGGACATGCGCGTGATCGAAGCCGATGTCATCGCGCTCGCCGACGAAGTGGACAAGCTCCGGAACACGCCGCCCGCGGACCCCAAGGGCGATCCGCGCATCAAGTCCGAGGCCGACCTCAAGTCCTACGAGCAGATCTTCAGCGACGCCGAATACTGGAAGAAGCTGGCGCAGGAGTTCGACAGCCCGCTCATCGTCACAGGCTCGGTCCTCTTCACCGAGGTGTCGAAGAGCGGCATGGTCACGCGGCCGCAGATGTACGTCGATCCGCAGGGCATCGAGCAGTACCGGTCCGTGCCGCAATACTCGGACTTGAAGGGCTATTCGCTGACGCCCCGGTTCGTCTTCATCGACGGCAAGACCGGCACCGAGATCTACTCGGAGACCTACCACGAGGAAGCGCTGTACCCGACTGGCCAGAACACGCCGGCCTTGTCGTCATATTTCGAATTGATGGACAAGCTGCTGCCGAGCGTCCTCAACACGTTGAGCACGCAGAAGATCCGCGGCAGCCGCACCCTCCTGAAGTAGTCGCGCCGCCTGTCGACGTTCGCTCAGGGCGCCGACCGGGCGGGTTCTTGCCGAGCGCCGCCGACCGGTGTTAGCCTTGGAGGTTCCGATACGGCCCGAAGGGCGTGCCGTGTGTTTCTGAGTGTTTTGGGAGCCGACTCACCATGTTCGCAATCGTTGACGCTGGCGGCCGGCAGGAAAAGGTCGAACCCGGTCTTCTCCTGATCGTCGATCGTCTGGATGTCGAGCCGGGCGCCGAAGTGACTTTCGACAAGGTGCTGCTCCTCGAGACCGATGCCGGCGACATCATGACCGGCACGCCATACGTGGCCGGCGCGTCCGTGACGGGCGTGGTGGAGGCGCAGAGCAAGGGCAAGAAGATTCGCGTCTTCAAGATGAAGCGACGCAAGCAGTTCCGAAGACCATCGGACATCGGTCGCTGCAGACACGCGTTCGCGTGAAGGCGATACAGGTCGGTCATGGCTCATAAAAAAGGTCAGGGCAGTTCTCGAAACGGCCGCGACAGCAACTCGCAGCGCCTCGGCGTCAAGCGATTCGACGGCAACCTCGTGCCGGGCGGATCGATTCTGGTCCGCCAGCGCGGTCGCCGTTTCCGTCCGGGCCTCAACGTCGGCCGCGGCAAGGACGACACCCTCTTCGCGAAGGTGACCGGCCGCGTGAAGTTCTCCGATCACGGCGCGCACGGGCGCGTGATCAGCATCGAGCCGGCAGACAAGGCTTGAGCTTGGCTCAAGGCTTAGGGCTCGCGGCCACGCTCGACGACATCACAGGCGTCGGGCCCTAAGCCTTAAGCCGCCGAGCCCTGAGCCGTTCTTTCAATGTTCGTCGACGAAGTCGACATCCACATCCAAGCCGGCGACGGGGGCAACGGCTGCATGGCCTTCCGCCGCGAGATGCGCGTGCCGCGCGGCGGGCCCAGCGGCGGTGACGGCGGGCGGGGCGGCTCGATCTTCCTCGTCGCCAGTGCACATCAGAACACCCTCGTCACCTACCGATTCCATCCGGAGTTCAAGGCGGAGCGTGGCCGGCACGGAGAGGGATCGAACTGCACGGGCAGCGACGGCGCCGATCTCATCCTCGAAGTGCCGCCAGGCACGGTCGCGTACGAGCTGGGCGAGCGACTCGATCGTGCCCCTGGCCGACCTCACCACGATCGGCGAGCAGGTGCTCGTGGCACGAGGTGGCCGTGGCGGCCGCGGAAACGCGGCGTTTGCGACGTCCACGAATCGCGCGCCGAGGCGGACCGAGAACGGCGCGCCTGGCGAGGCGCGCCGGCTGCGGCTGCGGCTCAAGCTCCTGGCCGACGTCGGGCCTGGTTGGATTTCCGAATGCCGGGAAGAGCACGATGATCGCGCGCATCTCGGCCGCGCGTCCGAAGATCGCCGACTACCCGTTCACGACGCTCACGCCAAATCTTGGCGTCGTGACACTCGAGCGACGACCGATCGTTCGTCGTGGCTGACGTGCCCGGGCTGATCGAGGGCGCGCACGAAGGCCACGGCCTCGGCACCAAGTTTCTCGCGCACCTCGAGCGCACCAAGGTGCTCGTGCACGTGATCGACATCTCGTCGGCGACCGGCCGCGACCCGATCGACGACTTCGAGGTCATCACGACGCGAGCTCGACCAGCTTCGTGAGCGATGACGAGGGCACGGTGCCGCTCGCGGCCAAGCCACAAATCGCCGCGGCGAACAAGATTGACGCGATGGACGATCCGTCGCGCCTGGAACGTCTGCGCGAGCACTTGTCCGAGCGCGGCATCCCGCTGTTTCCGGTGTCTGCGGTGACGGGCGAGGGCATGGCTCCGCTGCTCGAAGCCATGTGGCGCGAAATCAGCCGGGCCGCTCACGAGACGCCTCTGCACACATGACGGTCGGCCTGTTCGGCGGGACGTTCGACCCGGTGCATCGTCGGCCATCTCGACGTGGTGCGCGCCGCCCGCCAGGCGCTCGATCTCGATGTCGTCTGGCTCGTGCCCGCTCGCACGCCGCCGCATCGGCGACCGCCGCATGCCTCTGCCGCGCACCGCTTCGCCATGGCGGCGCTCGCCACTCAGGTGGAAACTGGAGTCCTGGTCTCCGACCTTGAAATGGAAACCAGCGGTCCCTCCTACACCGCCGCCACGCTCGATCGGCTCGAGTCGCGCGGCTGGAACCTCAGGAACCTTCTGCTTCGTGATTGGCGCGGACGCCTTTCGCGAGATCGAAGCCTGGAAGGACTACCCGCGTGTGCTCGACCGGTGCGATTTCGCCGTGGTCTCGCGGCCGGGAATGCCCGTGTCCGAGTTGAGGCGGCACGCTGCCGGCGCTGGCCGGACGGATGGTCGAGATCCGCCGCGGGCGGCCCACCTCCGCGAAGCTACGGCGGGCAGGCAAGCGAGTATCTTGTTAGTAGACGCTCCCACGTCGCCGGTGTCGTCCACGGACGTCCGGTCGGCCATTGTCAGGGGCGCGTCGCTCGAGGGGTTGCTGCCAGTCGTGGTCGCCGACTACATCGCGCGACACGGCCTGTACCAGCACACTCGGGAGGGTCATGAGTCAGGCAAGGAGCCGCATGAAGACACCGCCACGCCGCCGGCCTCGTAAGCGTTCGAAGCCGCGTCTCCCCTCTCCACCGAGCTCACGCTCGCGATCACCGCCGCTCTCGAAAAGAAGGCCATGGACATCGTCGTCCTGGACCTGCGGAAGGCGTCTGCCTTCACGGACTTCTTCGTGATTTGCACGGGCGGGAACGCGCGGCAGGTCCAGGCGATCGCCGAAGCGGTTCAAGGATCGCTGGCCCGCCAGGGAACGAAGCCGGCGCTTGTCGAGGGACTCGGACGATCCGAATGGGTCCTGATCGACTACTTCGATTTCATCGTGCACATCTTCACGCCGGCGCACGCGCGAGTTCTACGGCCTCGAGCGGCTGTGGGGCGACGCGGAGCGCGTGGAAGTTTCCGCATAGATCGTTCGCGCGCACGTTGCGCGTTTTTCACGCACCCGACCGGCATCATTTCAAACGCCATCGATCGTCCGAGTGGCAGCGGGCTTGCACGTCCTCCGTTCGCATGGTTGCTGTGGTCGGCGGCCGCGAACGGTCTGGTGCGCACGTTTCTGGCGCCGCCATGCGCGGGCTGCGACACCGTGCTCGAACGGCCGCTCGCTGGCGCAGTCTGCGACGCGTGCTGGCGCGCCGTCGTCCGCATCACGCCGCCGTGGTGCGTCGTCTGCGGCGATGCGCTGCCAGCAGGCGACGACACGGGTCTCATGCGAGAAACCCGGTGTCCTCGATCTGTGCACGGTGCGCGAACCCGCCGCGATTCACGATGGCTCGAAGCGCCGGACGCTACGACGGCCCGCTGCGCAACGTCATCCACGTCTTCAAGTACGGCCGCCGTCGACCGCTCGCGGCGCCGCTCGCGCGACTCATGACGGCCGCTGCCGCGGAGGTGCTCGCCGGGGCCGACGCCGTCGTCCCGGTGCCGCTTCACCCGTGGCGCGCGCTTCGACGCGGATTCAATCAGGCAGACGATCTCGCCGTTCACCTGGGCCTTCCGGTCTGGCGGGTGCTTCGACGCACGCGGCACGGGCCACGCCAGGCCTCGCTACCCGCCGGTCAGCGAGGATCCAATGTGGTCGGCGCCTTCCGGTTCGAGGCCGATGTTCGGACTGTTGAATCCGTGGCGGGCACGGCAGCTCCGCGATCGAACCGTCGTGCTCGTGGACGACGTGATGACGACTGGCGCGACGCTGGATGCCTGCAGCGCAGTGCTGCTGGCGGCCGGTGTCAGGACCGTTCGGGCGCTGACAGCCGCGCGAACCGTGGCAACACGGCCTGCTCCACGGCCAGTCCGACATCATCCCGTGACTGCTCCGCGTTGATGACTGCCCAGCCGTAGAGCGCGGCCTGGCGCCGGTAGCTCTCGCGCACGCGCGCGAGCAGTCCGAGGTCGCGCTCGTAGCGATCGCGGCCGGTGGCCTTCCGGGCGACGGCGGTTTCGGGCGCAATGTCGAGAAGCACGGTCACATTCGCCGCGGGCAGGAACCGCTGAATGTCTTCGAGCCACGCGGCGTCGAGACCCTGCGATTCGCCGTAGGCGACGCTCGACGCGCGATAGCGATCGCACACGACGATGTCGCCGGCGGCAAGCCACGATTCCAGCCGCGGCTTGTATTCGAAACGGTTGGCCACATACAGAAGCTGCATGACCTCGGCCGTGAACTCACGCTCACCCGCGAGGGCTTTTCTCAGCTCGATGCCGATGGGGGTCTCGTAGTCGGGGAACGAGGCCGACCGCACCTTGCGGCCCTCCTGCTCGAGGCGCGCGCGCAGGTGACGCGCCTGAGTTTCCTTCCCGCTCTGATCGAGGCCTTCGAAGGCGATGAGCATCAGACGTCCCACTGCAGCATGTCGTCGATGGTCTGCCGCCGGCGGATCGTTCGGCATCCGCCGGCATCCACCATGACCTCCGCGGCCATCGGCCGGCGATTGTAGTTCGACGCCATGATCGCGCCGTACGCGCCCGTATCTCGGATGGCCAGCACGTCTCCGACCTCGACCTCGGGGACTTCGCGGTTGGCGGCCAGCGTGTCACTCGTCTCGCACACCGGGCCGACGACATCGGCCTGAATGCGGCCTTCGCGCGGCGGACCGACCGTCTCGATGTCGTGCCACGCGCCGTATAGCGCGGGACGAATCAACTCCGTCATCCCGGCGTCCACGATCACGAACCATCCTCCGCCCGGGCGCTCCTTCAGGTCGACCACCGTCGTCAGCAGCGCGCCGCTCGGCCCGACAATCCAGCGGCCCGGTTCGAGCAGCAGCATGAGACCGGACCGTCGCACCGCCGGGAGCACGGCCTCGGCGTATTCGGTTGGCGATATCACTGTCTGTCCGGGTTGGTACTGGATCCCGAGACCTCCGCCGAGATCGAGGTGCTCGATGGCGACACCTTGTGCCGCGAGATCGCGCGCGAGGCCGGCGACGGCTTCGGCGGCGCGCGTCAGCGGCTCGGTCCGTACGACCTGCGATCCTACGTGCACGTGTAGTCCGACGAGCCGCAGGTGTGAGAGGCTGACGACGCGCTGGATCATCGCGCGCGCGTGGGCGATCGAGACGCCGAACTTCGTGCCGTGCGAGCCGGTGGAGATGTGCGGGTGGCTTCCGGCGTCGACGTCCGGATTGATCCGGATGGCGACGCGCGCCTCTTTGCCTTGCGGGCCCTGCGCGGCGGCAATCGCGGCGATGCGCGTCAGCTCGCCCAGCGACTCGGCGTTGATGGCGCGAACGCCAAGGCCGACCGCGCGTTCGAGCTCGGCCGTGGTCTTCCCGACGCCGGTGAAGACGATGTCGGCCGGTTCGAAGCCGGCGCGGAGGGCGACCTCGATCTCGCCGCCGGAGTTCGCGTCCGCGCCGGCGCCGAGCCGCCGGAGGCGTCGCACGACGTCGAGCGTCGCGTTGGCCTTGATGGCGTAATGCAGGCGATGGGGCACGGCCGAAAAGGCGGCATCGAGCTCGCGAAAGCGCGCGTCGATATGCGGGCCGCTATAGACGTGCGTCGGCGTGCCCACCTGCCGCGCAATGCCGGCGAGGTCGACACCGTCGGCGGTCAGCACGCCATGGCTGCGGAAAAACCCGGTCACAGGACCGCTCATTGTACAGCTCCGGGGGCTACGCCCCGCGGCCCCCGACGCGCTCTCGCGTCTGCGCAGGGCCCCACGCTCCCCGCTCCGTTCGCGCGGGTTCGCTTCTCGCTCGCTTGGAGTGCGCGGTGAGGGCTTTGTTATGATCCGATGCGTCCCTCAAACGGATCCCCATTCCATGTCGCAGGACCCGCCCGTCGCGTCGGCCCCGAGTACCGACGAGCTGATCGAGCGGTGCCTCGCGGGCGATCAGGTCGCGTGGAGCCAGATCGTCCAGCAGCACTGGCGCAAGGTCTTCAACATCGCTTACAGGTTTGTCGGCCGCCATGACGAGGCCGAGGATCTGACGCAGGACATCTTTCTCAAGATCTTCAAGGCCCTGCGGACGTTCGATCGACGGGCCAACTTTCAAACGTGGCTGATCAGCATCAGCCGCAATCTCTGCATCGATCACTACCGGAGCGTCCGCAAGGAACGCGAGACCATGGCCCGCGACGTCGACCCGTCCGGCCTCACACCGGTCTCGCCCGGGCGCGGACCGTACGGCCAGCTCGAGCTGAGCGCGTTGCGCGATCAGATCCGCACGGCGCTGGCCGCGCTGCCGCCCGCGCTCCGTGAGGCCGTGGTTCTGCGCGACCTGCAGGAGTTCTCGTATCAGGAGATCGCCGATCGCCTGCGCCTGCCCGAAGGCACCGTGAAGTCGCGAATCAACCGCGGCCGACTGGAGCTCGCCAAACAGCTGACTCGTCTCGAAGCGGGTGGATCGGCGTCCGAGCCGTCCGCCCGCGGAGGATCCGAATGAACATCACCACGTCCCACATTGGCTCGGTCGTCGTGTTGCGACTGAACGAGCCACGGTTGACCTATCCGATGCTGTCGGACTTCGCGAGCACGGCGACCAACCTCATCGGCGGCGGCGAGAAACGCCTCGTCCTGGACATCTCGAACATCGGGTACGTCGACAGCGCTGCGATTGGCTGTCTCATGGATCTGTACCGCCAGGCGACCGCCGCAGGCGGCACGCTCAAGCTGGCCGGCGTGCAGAAGCGGGTCGAGACGATGTTGACGATGACCGGGGCGCACAACTTCCTCGAGGTCCACGCCGACCAGGCCTCGGCCCTCAAGAGTTTCGGAGCCTAGTCATGCGGGTGATTACGACGATCTCCGGCACCCGGATCGAGCTCGACGGCGACGTCCTCGCCGTGCTCGAGATCATCTCGCGCGACCTGGCGCGGCGGCAGGTCCTCGACTATGGATTCGAGGACGTGCAGCGCGAGATTCACCACGTCATCGCCCAGCTCAACGACGAAGAGCTGCGGACCTACCTGACGGAAAGCCTGTTCATGAGCTTCAACCGGTACGAGAACGACCGGATGATGAAGATCGTGGCCAGAGCAAACCGGCCGGCGGACGAGGATCGTTAGAAACGGGGCGGCGCGCCGGACTAGTGCGAGACGTGGGGAACGGTCGCGGCAGCCCGGCCGCGCGCGTCGGCAACAGGCGACGCGTCGTCGGCGAACCGCCACGCATCGCGCTGACGCACGAGCTCTGACGCGAACGCCGTGTGCAGCGCGTGACCGCCGCGGTGCACGACGAGATGCCCCTGGATCGGATGGCCCACGAGGGCCAGGTCGCCAATCACATCCAGAATCTTGTGGCGGACGAACTCGTCTTCGAAGCGAAGCGGGTTGAGCACGCCCGTCTCGCCGAGCACGATCGCGTTCTCGAGCGAGCCGCCGAGCGCCAGGCCACGCTGCCGCAGCATTTCCACTTCCTTCAGAAACCCGAACGTGCGGGCCGGCGCGATCTCGTCGATGAACACGGCCTCGCTGAGCTCGATGGTCTTCTGCTGGTGGCGAAGGAGGGGGTGGTCGAAGCTGATGGTGTAGGTGATCCTGAAGCCGTCTGCCGGATAGAGCGCGATGCGCTTGTCGCCGTGCTGAACGTGAATCGGTTTCAGCACCTCGATCGTCCGTCGCGGCGCGGCCAGTTCACGGATGCCGGCGTCCTGAATCAGGTACACCCACGGCGCCGAACTGCCGTCCATGATCGGCACTTCGAAGTGATTCAACTCGACGAGCACGTTGTCGATGCCGAGGCTGCGAAGCGCCGCGAGCAGATGCTCAACGGTCTCCACCGACGCCTTGTCCGACATCAACCCCGTCTGCAGTTGCTGCCCGCCGCCAAGGTGCGACACGCGAGCGGGAATCTCGACGCCGCCGAGGTCGACACGGCGGAAACGAATGCCGTGATCGGCAGGCGCGGGCTTGAGTGCGAGCGTGACTTTCTGGCCCGAGTGAAGGCCGATGCCGGCGCAGGGAACGGTTCGGCGAAGGGTGCGCTGTGCGGTGACGGCCATCCAGTTTACCGGCAGGTCTCTAAGCAAGCGGGTTGCCAACGGACGTCGCGCGAACGGTGGAGTCTCGTAACTCTCATCCCGCTGATAATTTACACGGACTGTCACCGTACTGGTCAAGTCCAATGTCTCCTGTCGATTCCGGGAAACTGTGTCACGTCGGCCACAATTTCCCGCGAGAGCCGTGTCAGATCAACCACAGGGTGTCAGGATGCTGCCGCCTGGCTGGACCCTGTCAATCCCAGTGCCGAGGCCAGAAATGGCGCCGTTGCCGACTCTGCCGCCTTCGCGATCACTTCGGGAGGACCGGCTGCAACAATCCGTCCACCGGCTTCCCCGCCTTCTGGACCGAGATCGATGACCCAGTCGGCGGATTTGATCACATCGATGTTGTGTTCGATCACCACGATGGTATTGCCTTGGTCCACAAGTTTCCCCAGGACATCCAGCAGTTTCCGCACGTCCTCGAAGTGCAGTCCGGTCGTCGGCTCATCGAGGATGTAGAGGGTCCGGCCTGTGCCTCGCCGCGCCAGTTCGCGGCTCAACTTCACCCGTTGCGCTTCGCCACCCGACAGGGTCGTCGCCGATTGACCCAGCTTGATGTACCCCAGACCGACGTCCTGCAGCGTCCGCAATTTCCAGGCGATCGGCGGAAAGTTTTCGATGAGCGGCAGTGCCTGATCGACGGTCAGCTCGAGCATTTCGGCGATGGATTTGCCGCGGTATTTGATCTCCAGCGTCTCGCGATTGTAGCGGCGGCCCTTTGCATTCCTCGCAGGTGACGTACACGTTGGGGAGGAAGTGCATCTCGATCGCGATCACGCCGTCGCCCTGACACGTCTCGCAGCGGCCGCCCTTGACGTTGAATGAAAACCGGCCGGCCTTGTAGCCGCGCGCCCGCGCCTCGGGAAGCATCGCGAAGAGTTCGCGAATGAACGTGAAGAGTCCGGTGTAGGTCGCCGGGTTGGACCGCGGCGTGCGCCCGATCGGCGCCTGATCGATCTGGATCACTTTGTCCACGAGCGCGGTGCCGTCGATCGCCGTGTGGGCGCCCGGCTCGTCGGCGGCGCGATACAACTCACGCGCAAGCGAGCGATACAGGATCTCGTTGACCAGCGTGGATTTCCCGGACCCGCTGACGCCCGTCACCGCGATGAGCGTGCCGAGCGGAAACGCGACGTCGATGTTCTTGAGGTTGTTCGCCCGGCCGCCGCGCACGACGAGCTCGCCACGAGCGGGCGACCGGCGCAATTCAGGAGTCGCGATCTGCCGCGCGCCGCAAAGGTACTGGCCAGTGAGCGACTCGCCCGGCGCCGCAATGAGTTGCTGCGGGGGTCCCTGAAACATCACGACACCGCCGTGCTCGCCGGCGCCCGGTCCAAGATCGACCAGGTAGTCGGCCGTTCGCACGGTCTCCTCGTCATGTTCGACGACGAGCACGGTGTTGCCGAGATTGCGAAGGCGGCACAACGTCGCGAGCAGACGGCGGTTGTCGCGCTGGTGCAATCCGATCGACGGCTCGTCCAGCACGTACAGCACGCCCGTGAGCTGCGAACCAATCTGCGTGGCCAGGCGGATCCGCTGCCCTTCCCCGCCCGAAAGCGTGGCCGCGCCGCGCCCCAGCGTCAGGTAGCCGACGCCGACGTCCACGAGGAAGCGGAGCCGGTCACGAATCTCGCGCAGCACTCGACTCGCGATGAGATGCTCGCGCTCCGTCAGTTCAACGCGTCTCGAACAGCGGCAGGACTCGAACGATCGGCAACCGCACATACTCAGAGATCCGACGGCCCTTCACACGTACCGCGCGGCTCTCGGCCTTCAGCCGGTCGCCGGAACACGCGGGACACGGCTGCAAGGCGCGATAGCGCTCCAGCGCCTCCTGATCGGTCCAGGTCCCTTCGTCGAAACGACGGCGCAAGTTCGGAATGACGCCCTCGAAATCCGCACCGAATGGATCCTTCGGTGTGCGGCTCTTGCGACTTGCCGTGACATGCCGGCGTCCCGGGGCGCCGTGCAGCACGATGTCGCGCAGTTTCTTCGGCAGCTTGCCGAACGGCACCGTCGGGATCGATCGCGAACGTTCGCTGCAGGCCTTCGAGCATCTCGGTGATGCATCCGCGTGTCGCCGCTCGCCAGGGCACCACCGCGCCGTCGGCCAGCGACCGCGACTCGTCGGGCACGACGCGCGCCGGATCGACGTCGAAGACCTCGCCCAGACCCTGGCAGTCGGGGCAGGCGCCGTGCGGCGAGTTGAACGAGAAGGCACGCGGCGTCATCTCCGGGATGCTGATGCCGCACGACGGACACGCCAGGCGTCGCGAGAACAGGCGATCGCCGCCATCGAGCGTGTTGATGACCACGATATCGTCGGCGAGCTTCAGCGCCATCTCGATGGCGTCGGCCAGCCGCCGCTCGATGCCGCCCTTCACGATCAGCCGGTCGATGAGGACGTCGATCGTGTGATTGCGCCGCCGATCGAGCTGGATGTCTTCGTCGAGCGTCAGGAACCGGCCGTCGATGCGCGCGCGAGTGAACCCGCGCGCGCGCAACGCCGCCAGCTCCCGCTTGAACTCGCCCTTGCGGCCGCGCACGACCGGCGCCAGCACGTTGATGCGCTCATCCGGCGGATAGAGCATCACCATGTCCATGATCCGCTCGAGCGACTGCGACGAGATCTCGCGATCGCAGTTGGGACAGTGCGGCACGCCGATGTTGGCGAAGAGCAGGCGCAGGTAGTCGTAGATCTCGGTGACCGTCCCGACCGTCGATCGCGGATTCGACGCCGTCGTCTTTTGCTCGATCGAGATCGCCGGCGACAGGCCGTCGATCAGGTCGACGTCCGGCTTCTCCATCTGCTCGAGGAACTGCCGGGCGTAGGCCGACAGCGATTCGACGTACCGACGCTGCCCTTCCGCGTAGATCGTGTCGAACGCCAGCGAGGACTTGCCCGAGCCCGAGAGCCCGGTGATCACGACCAGGCGGTCTCGTGGCACATCGACGTCGATGTTCCGGAGATTGTGAACGCGCGCGCCGCGAACGGCGATCCAGCCGTGAGCCATTGCAGTAGGTGCGGGCGCCCGAGGGCGCCTCAACCTTTCGATTGTACTGCCGCAGGGCCTCGCCCCGCTCACGCTCGCTCGCGGACAAGCCGCGCCGCTAGACCCGGGGACGGAGCTTGCTGCGGCGGTATCCGTAGGCGAAATAGATCACGAGGCCTGCAATCAGCCAGATGCCGAACCGCTCCCACGCGGTCGTCGGCAGGCCCTTCATGGTGTAGAGGCAGGCCGCGGCGCCGAAGAGGCTCACCGGCCAGACGAACGGCACGCGAAATGGCCGGGGCAGATTCGGCTGGGTCATGCGCAACACCAGCACGCCGATGCAGACGATCGCAAACGCCGCGAGCGTGCCGATGTTCGTCAGATCGTAGATCTCGTTCTCGTCGGCGACGAGACTGCCGGCCGCCACGACGAGCCCGGTCAGCAGCGTCGTGACGTGCGGCGTCCGATAGCGCGGGTGCACGCGCGAGGCCCACGCCGGCAGCAGGCCGTCACGCGCCATGGCGTACAGAATGCGCGGCTGCCCGTACTGGAACACCAGCAGCACCGCGGTCAGCGACACGACGGCGCCAAACGCGACGATCACGCTGGCAATCGGCAGCCCGGCAACCTCGAGCGCACGCGCCAGCGGATCGGCGGCACGCAACTGCTCGTACGGAACGAGTCCGGTCGCCACGATGCCGACGACGATGTAGATCAGCGTGCAGATGAGCAAGCCGCCCAGGATGCCGATCGGCATGTTGCGTTGCGGATCGCGCGTCTCCTCCGCCGCGGTCGAGATCGCGTCGAATCCGATGTACGCGAAGAACACGATCGCCGCGCCCTGGTGAATGCCGGTCCAGCCGTTCGGCGCGAACGGCTGGTAGTTGGCCGGATCGATGTGCCACGCGCCCGAGCACGACGAAGAGCGTCAGCACGGCGAGCTTCACGAACACCATGACCCGGTTGGCCTGCGCGCTTTCGCGCACGCCCAGGTAGAGCAGCCACGTAATGCCCAGCACGACGAGCGCGGCCGGCACGTTGAGCAACACGGGAATCCCGGCGATGCGCGGCGCGGTCTCGAGCAAACCGTGGACGGCGGGATTCGCGCTGAGAAGCGCCGTCCGGTAGCCGTGGGTGAGCCAGTCGGGCAGGTGGATGCCGAAGCCGGACAGGAGCGACGTGAGGTAGCCGCTCCAGGCAATCGCGACCGCGATGTTGCCGACTGCGTACTCGAGAATCAGATCCCAGCCGATGATCCACGCGACGAACTCGCCGAGCGTCGCATACGAGTAGGCGTAGGCGCTCCCCGCCTGCGGAATCATCGAGGCCAGCTCCGCGTAACAGAGCGCCGCGAGGCCGCACACGAGCCCGAGCAGCAGGAACGACAGAACGAGCGCGGGACCGGCGCCGTAGCGGACCACCTCGCCGCTCGGAAGAGTCTCGCCGGCGGCGGCGGTGCCGATGGACGAGAAAATGCCGGCGCCGATGACCGCGCCGATCGCCAGCATGATCAGATCGCCGGCGCCGAGCACGCGCTTGAGGCTCGTGGGGCCGCTGCCGATCTCGGCGACGATCGCCCCGATGGGCTTGATGCGGAGCCAGCCCATCGTCAGCTGATGCGAGCCGGCCAGTACGGGCGGAGATCGACGTCCAGCCGCCAGATCGTGTCGTTCGACGCCATCACGATGCCACCGTCCGGATCGAACGTGACGCCGATGATCGCGGGAACCGCCACCACGAGCTCCGCGGTGGACGGCGCGCCGTCGTTGCCGATCTTGAGCCGGTACAAACCAGCCGTGCCGGCCGCGGCTTCGGCGACGTACAGGTCGCCATTCGAATCAAACGCCAGACCTTGCGGCCGTCCGAATCCCTCGTACACGACGTCCACGAGTCGATCGGGCGTGATGCGATAGATCGCGTCGCGCGACGCCAGCGTGGGTGCCGTGAGATACAGGCAATCGTCCGGTCCGAAGGCGAGGTGAAACGCCGCGACGCTGGCCGGCAACGACGCGAACGTGTCGACCTGTTTGGTCGCCGACACACGAAAGACGGATCCGGACCGATCGCCGACATACAGCGACCCATCACCGCCGAACGCGAGCCCGGTCGGTACGCCGAGCTCGCTTGCGTGCACTTCGACGCGATCGTCGGTCATCACGCGATAGACCGTGCCCTCGAACCGGCTCGACACGTACAGCGCGCCATCCGGCCCGAGCGCGAGCGACGTCGGGTTGGCGATCTCGACGGCGACCGGTTCGCGGATGCCGTCGCGAGTCACGCGATACAGCGGCGCCGGCACCTTCGTGCCGGGTCCGCCGCTCTGCGTGGCATAGAGCCGGCCGAGGCCGTCGAACGCCGGGTTGTCGACCTGATGAAGTCCCGTCGTGAGCGTGCGCGCGATTTCGATCGACGAGGCCGCGTCCGGCACCGTGACCGACCGTGACGGACATCGTGCCGCCTTCGGCCGCCGCGGGAACGACGATTCTGAGTTGAGCTGCGGGACGCCGCGACCACGTGCGCGTCGTGCTCGCCCACGGCCACGCGCGGCGGACCGTCAGCGGGCAAGGCCCACTCTGACGACAGGAGGACGCGACCCCCTGGTGCGGCCCAGCGCGGGTGGACGGCAACAGTCATGGACCGACCGACGCCTTCATGAGCGGACGAATCCTACGCGTCGTCGTCGAGCTCGACGTTCCAGTAGACGTAGTCGCGCCAGCTCTCGGGCGCGTTGCGCAAACCGAACGTCACTCGAAGCGCGGGCGCCTTGTCCGGACGCTTCGGGGTGCGGATGAGGTGCATGCCCGCCTGCTCCGGCGTGCGTCCGCCCTTCCGTGCGATTGCACGTGATGCAGCAGCTGACGATGTTCTCCCAGTCCTTCCGGCCGCCCTGTGCGACGGGAATCACATGGTCGAACGTCAATTCGCTCGTGGGAAACCCGTGCCCACAGTATTGACAGGCGTGGTTGTCGCGCGCGTAGATGTTCGCCCGCGAAAACGGCACGTACTCGACGGTCTTGCGAATCCGGATGCGCCGAAGCAGCCGGATCACCGACGGAAGCTTGATACTGAAGCTGACGGAACGGATCTCGCGCTCGTAGTGGGCGACGATCTCGACCTTGCCCTGGGCCCAGAGCGTGATCGCCTTCTGCCAGTGCACGACGCGCAACGGCTCGTAGGTCGCGTTGAGGAGCAGCGTCTGTTCCATGGCCCGAGCCATTGTGGCGAGTTTCCCGAAAGGTTGTCAAGAAACGACCGAGATAACACTAATGGTTTCAGTGATTTATGAGCATCGGACCGATCGGCTGGCGCGACCGGCCGGCCGCCTCCGATAGCCCCGGTATGGGAATCGCGATCGGAATGCGCGAGCGCCGCGCTGGTTGGCGCACTGGTCCTTCTGTCGGTCGTCGCGTCCAGTTGCGCAACGACCAGGGCGCGGTCCGCCCGTCCCCATTTCCCGGCAGTGCGACACCTGGTGGAGCTGCGCGGTCCGTGGTTGTTCCTCCAGGCCTGGTTGACCAGGCGCTGGCGCTCCGCGGCACGCCGTATCGGCTCGGAGGTGAAGATCCCCGGACAGGCCTCGATTGCAGCGGGCTCGTCCGGTACGTCTTTCACGCCGAAGGGATTGTGGTTCCCAGAACCGTGGTCGAGCAGTTCGCGATTGGAATGACGGTGAAGGGGCCTGACCTTCAGCCTGGCGACTTGATTTTCTTCGACACGACGGAACCCGGCCCGTCTCACGTCGGGATCGCGGTCGATGCCGAAACGTTCGTACACGCGCCCGGCTCCGGTGGCGTGGTGCGCGTGGAACGGCTGGCGAGTCGGTATTGGAAGGACCGTCTCCGCGCCATCAAAAGGGTCGGCGTGTCTGCTCCGACGTCACGCTCTTCGTCCGATTGAATTACTGTGCCCCAAGCGCGTCGGCGGAATCGTCAGGCGTGATCGCTGGACTCGGCACGACTCCCAATCGACCCAGAATGATCTGTTTCCTGCGCAGAAGCCGCGCGTTCGGGTGTGCTGGACTGTACACGCGAGGATTGATGATCGCGCCGGCCAGAAGCGCGGCTTCCTCGACCGTGAGATCGGACGCGGACTTCCCGAAGTAGCGGCGCGAGGCGGCCTCGGCGCCCCAGACGCCGTCTCCCCATTCGATCACGTTCAGATACAGTTCGAAAATTCGAACTTTCGACAGCTCGGCTTCAAGCCGGCGCGCGATCATCAACTCCACCAGTTTTCGGTGTGGGCTGTACCGACGGGGACAGGTACAGGTTCTTCGCGAGTTGCTGCGTGATGGTGGACGCGCCGCGCGGCGCCACGCCCCGACGAACACTGTCTTCGATCGACACGCGCAACTCGCCGAGATCGAGTCCGTCGTGGCCCCAAAACGCCGCGTCTTCCGACACGATCACTGCGCGCTTGAGAGCGGGTGAGATTCGGTTGTAGCTCGCCCATCGCCACACAGGACGCCACGGCTTGCCTTCAGCTGCCGCCTCGCGCGCCCGAAGTTCCATGAAGGCGGTGGATTGGGGATTCTGCTTCTGCAGGACCCGCACGTCGGGCAGCGAAATCCACGAATACGAGAGCATCGCGGCAAAAACTGCCGCCAGGCCCAGCGCCAGCCGTACGAACCTCACCTTTTTCATTGTCGACTGTTCCGCCGACGCGAGCGAGCGGGTAGCGCCTTCTCAGTAACTGACATTTTTGTCATTCAACGGACTCTAAGCGACCCTAGACGACGGCCTCAGCAGGACTGACCTGTCCTCGTAAGTGACTGACACGTACGGTTTTGGGCAGTCATTTTTCACTTCTGAGGTTGACTAATTACGATAGTGAAAACCGCTTTCATTTTTGGGAAGAAGCGTGTACAAATTACCCCCTCTCGCTGCCCTCGCGGGTGGCAGGGGTGTCTACGAAATACCAAATTCGCTCGGGTTCGGACGGTTTCGTAAGTCGCACGACGGAACTGACAGCGCGCATCGCTCGGCAAGTGGTTATTACGGAACGGGTAAGACGCGTCTGGGGTCGGCAGCGTGGCACACGACATGCCTGACAGAAGTGCAAGTCGTCGGACGGGATTGTTAGCCGAAACGGGAACTCGATCTTGACTCTAACTAACGAACTGCTTCGTCGCCTGCACGGATCGCGCCAGCCTTCGTTATCGGTCTGGCCGCGCTGATCTTTGCGCCGACACCGGCGTTTGCTCAGGGCGCGCATCTTTCCCGCGGTCTCACCGATCGTCTCGCCGATCCGTCGACGACGTCGGTCAACGTCATCGTTCAGGGGCCACAAGCCGAGATCGATCGGATCGCTTCGACCTATGGCGTGCGCGTGCTCAAGCGCATGGACATGGGTGCGGTCGTCTCTGGAAATCCGCCCAGGTGCGGGCCGTGGCCGGCGATTCGAACGTCGGCTCCTTGACCGGCGACGACGTCGTCGTGAGCACGATGGCGGTCACGCACGCAGTCCACCGGCGCCAATCAATTGTGGAAGGGCGCTGACGGCACGAACTTCGGCGGTCTCGTCGGATCGGGCGTCGGGGTCGTCGTGATCGACTCCGGAATCGGCCTGCATCCCGACACCGATCGCCGCGTCAAGCTTCGCGTCGACTTCGTCAACGACAACCTCGGCAATCCGGACGTGTTCGGTCACGGCACGCACGTGGCGAGCCTGATTGCCGGAAGCGGCGCGGGCAGCCGCGGCAAAGACGGCGCGGACTACATCGGCATGGCGCCAGGTGCTGAGCTCGTCAGTCTGCGCGTGCTGGACGCGGACGGCTTCGGGCTCGTCTCCGACGTGGTGCTGGCCCTCGAGTGGGCGATCAAGAACAAGGATCGCTATCGCCTGCGGGTCGTGAACCTGTCGCTCGGTCTTGCGACGAAGGAATCGTACCGGACAGCGCCGATGGCACTCGCGGTCGAGCGCGCGGTGGCGTCGGGGCTCGTGGTCGTCGCCTCGGCTGGCAACTACGGGAAGCTCGAGGACGGCACGCCGATCGTCGGCGTCGTCGTATCTCCAGGTCACACGCCGGGAGCGCTGACCGTTGGCGCGTTGAATACGCGCGGCACGGTCGCACGATGGGACGATGCGATCGCGAGCTACAGCTCGCGCGGACCGGTGGGCGATCCGGACGACGAATCCACGTGGGAGCTGAAGCCGGATCTCGTCGCGCCCGGCAACGCAATCATCGGCGCCGCGGTTCCTGACAGCTATCTGTGGAATCGCCTCGCGGACCGCCACGTGATCGGCGCGTCGGGCGGCACGTACCTGACGATGTCCGGCGCGAGCATGGCGACGGCGGTCGTGTCGGGCGCCGTCGCGCAGCTTCTTCAGGCCGCGCCGAACCTGACGCCGGCGCAGGTCAAGTTCGTTCTCCAGTTCACGGCGCAGCACCTCGAGGGTTTCGGTCTCATCGAACAAGGCGCGGGCAGTCTGAATGTTCCGCTCGCCGTCGCGCTGGCTGAAGCTGGCGACCTCACCGAGGCGCCGTCGTCGGTGCTGATCGGCGGCGAGATGGTGGACGCCGGCGAGCTCGCTTTCCTCGGTTCCAAGACCGTCGCAGCCGACGGCATCTCCGTGTGGGCGAACAGCAAGATCTGGACGGGCGGTCGTAGCCCGAGCGGCAACGGGGTCGTCTGGGGCGGCAAAGGCCCGGCGGCAACGGAATCATCTGGGGCGGCAACAGAAGCCTGCGCGGTAACGGAAGTCATCTGGGGCGGCAAGAAGCCCGGCGGCAACGGAGTCGTCTGGGGCGGCAACAAGCCCGGCGGCAACGGAGTCGTCTGGGGCGGCAAGGCCGGCGGCAACGGCGTCATCTGGGGCGGCAACAAGCCCGGCGGCAACGGAATCGTCTGGGGCGGCAAGGCGCAGGCAACGGCGTCGTCTGGGGCGGCAAAGCGGCGGCAACGGAGTCGTCTGGGGCGGCAAGGCCGGCGGCAACGGCGTCATCTGGGGCGGCAACAAGCCCGGCGGCAACGGAGTCGTCTGGGGCGCCAAGCCCGCCGGCAACGGCGTCGTCTGGGGCGGCAACAAGCCCGGCGGCAACGGAGTCATCTGGGGCGGCAAGGCCGCCGGCAACGGCGTCATCTGGGGCGGCAACAAGCCCGGCGGCAACGGAGTCGTCTGGGGCGGCAAGGCCGGCGGCAACGGCATCATCTGGGGCGGCAACAAGCCCGGCGGCAACGGAATCATCTGGGGCGGCAAGCCCGCCGGCAACGGAATCATCTGGGGCGGCAACAAGCCCGGCGGCAACGGAATCGATCTGGGGCGGCAAGGTCGCAGGCAACGGCGTCGTCTGGGGCGGCAACAAGCCCGGCGGTAACGGAGTCGTCTGGGGCGGCAAGGTCGCAGGCAACGGCGTCGTCTGGGGCGGCAACAAGCCCGCCGGTAACGGAGTCGTCTGGGGCGGCAAGGTCGCAGGCAACGGCGTCGTCTGGGGCGGCAACAAGCCCGGCGGCAACGGAGTCGTCTGGGGCGGCAAGGTCGCAGGCAATGGCGTCGTCTGGGGCGGCAACAAGCCCGCCGGTAACGGAGTCGTCTGGGGCGGCAAGGTCGCAGGCAACGGCGTCGTCTGGGGCGGCAACAAGCCCACCGGTAACGGAGTCGTCTGGGGCGGCAAGGTCGCAGGCAACATGTTTGTTACCGAAGGCCAAATTGAGTGACCGTCGAGCAAGTTTGCTGACGTCGAGCTTAGCGGGCGACGGTCGTCTAAGTGACTGAAAAACAAGAAGTTAAGGAGCTAATCATGAAGAAGAACCTGATTGTAATCTGGAGCTAGGACAGCCTGGCACGCATTGTGGTCTTAGCCAGTGCAGCCGGGCGAAAACCCGGTTTGGTGCTTGCACCTGGCAGTTCGTAGACGGGGGTATTTGTGACGATCATCATCTGGAGCTAGCGAAGCAGCGGCACAAAGGCTCGATAAATCACTAGCAGTCCTCTGGGACGCCAGTGATGTCTCGACCCAAGAGTCGCGGTTTTTCTCCGGTCGTCTACGCCTACATCTTTACAATTGCGACTTGCGGCGCGATCGTCGTCGCGCTGAGCGTCCCTGAACTCTGGAAACAAGGTCCTGATTATCGGTACCAGTGGTTCTTACTGGTTGCTCTGACCGTCATCAGCGGTCTACTTCCGGTCACTGTCAATAGTCTCCACATCACTGTTTCGATCTCCGAAACGTTCGTAATCGCTGGAACGCTTCTTTTGGAAGAGCTGGCGGAACAGTTCTCGAGCTTCTCGACGCCCTCTTCATCTCGCTGTTCTTGCTTTGGTCTGGCGGCCTTCGCTGGCAGCAGTTCGTCTTCAATCTCGGTCTCCCGGTACTGTCGGTTTGGCTCGCAGCCTACATCGCCGGAATCGAGCCGTTGTTCCGAACTGAACTGGATGCGTGGTTCGTGTTACAGCTCGGCTTTTTTACGACACTCCACTTTCTGATCAATACATGGCTGCTGACGTTCGTGATCGCGCTGCAGCAGGGACTCCGGCCAACAGCGATTTGGTGGCCGCACTTCCGCGAGGTGCTGCTGAACTACGCCGCCGGCGGATCGATCGCCGCGTTGCTCGTCTACAACTCCCGCGAAGTAAAGCTCGAATTCATCCTTGCGATATTGCCTCTACTGATCGTTCTGTTCCTGACGTATCAGTGGTCCAATCAGCGAATCGAGGCAGAACGATCGCGAAACACAGAACTCAATAGAGTCTTCCTCTCGACCATTGAAGCACTCGCGCTCGCGATCGACGCAAAGGACCAAGTCACTCACGGACATATCCGTCGCGTTCAGCGCTACACCATCGCTCTTGCCACTGCACTCGGTGTGAGAGAGCAAGGGACCTTGACGCGATTAGAGCTGCCGCCCTTCTGCACGACACGGGCAAGCTTGCCGTTCCTGAACACATCCTGAACAAGCCGGGCCCATTGACGCCCTCCGAGTTCGAGCGCATGAAAGTCCACGCGGATGTCGGCGCAGACATTATTCGATCAATCGATTTTCCCTACCCTGTCGAACCAATAGTCCGACACCATCACGAAAATTGGAACGGCACCGGCTATCCCGCTGGACTCAAAGGCCAAGAGATACCGGTCGGCGCGAGGATCCTTTCAGTAGTCGACTGTTATGACGCATTGACGTCAGATAGGCCTTACAGACCACGCTACAGCCGAGAACACGCCGAGCAAGTGCTTCGAGAGCGTCGTGGAGTCTGGTACGACCCTTGGGTGGTTGACGAGTTCTTGAAGATCGTTGATGACCTAGAGCGCGCGGACGCTGAAGAGGATAAGAAGGTGGCCGCCGGTGAACCTCAGTCGCAGCCTTCGGCGAACCAGCTCGAAGTGATCGCGGCGACAACGGCAGAGGAGAGGGAGTTCAACGAACTTCGTCGCGAACTGCCGCTAGCGACGTCGCTCGAATCCGCGGCGGATGTGCTGTTCAGGCACCTGAGGAGAGTGATACCTGCAGCCAACGTGACTCTGTTTCTTCCAATCCAAGAGACAGGGGAACTAGCGGTCGCTGCGTCGACTGGTGTTGGCACTTCCGCGATCGAAGGCCTGCAGATTCCCATCGGCGAGCGCGTGTCGGGATGGGCGATGGCACACAAACAAGCTGTCGTGAATTCGAACGCAGCATTGGAATTAGGGCCGGTTGCCAGGACATTCTCAACTCCGCTTCGTTATGCATTGGCTGTCCCGATAATCACCGGACCGCAAACCGCAGTCGGAGTCATCACCTGCTATGGAAGTGAACCTTTTAGCGGGGATCACCGCCGAATTCTCGAGGGTGCGGCGACTCTTTTCGCCTCGTCTTTAGGAACCGCGACAGGGCGTCTTTCTTTGCCTGTCACGGATCAGGAAGTCCGAAACCCGATCGTTCACTAGTTCGGGACGGTTGCCCACGTCCGCCAGGACCGATACTGTCCACACCCCTAAAATGGCAGTAATGGGCGGACTTGATGGACGAACCCAAGAGTTCATCTAGGCATCGGTTTGGGAGTTCGCAGACTCCTGCGTGGCAGGGCTTCGTCGCCCGCCTCGAGGAACTCTATAGAGACGGTTTCGCGCGCGCGGTAATAGATCTGTCAGCGAATCTGAATGAAATTCTGCTCCATCCTGAGGCTTCTTCGAGAGCATTGATTTTGCGGGGGATGGCACTTTTCGATGCTGGGCGAGCAGTTGAAGCGATCAGCACCTTGGAGGCAGCTGTCGAAGCCTCCGCCGAAGCAACAACGCGCATCCAGTTCGATGCCACCTTTGCGCTTTTTGTTCGCGCCACATACTTCCAGTCGCCGGAGGAAACAATACCGGGACTGACACAGCTGAGGCAGCTTGCGACGAGAATCGGTGACGCTTACGCATTGGGCGGACTCCATTTGGCCGTCGCTCGAATAGAAGGGCTGCGAGGTCATTGCGTCGACGCGCACCGTCATCTGGAGATTGCTCGAAGACTTTCGGACCAGCAGACTAGTGATGCCCTAAGCTGCTCCGTTGATTTGGTCGAAAGTTCCCTAGAACTAGTTGCAGGCAACCTCACCAGATCGAGGTTGGTCGTTGGTGATTGTCTCCGGCGTGCCGAGTCATCGGGACTTTCGCGGTTCAAAGTCGGCGCTCTCACCAACTTTGGGCTGGTATCCCTCTTTAGCGGAAACGCTACGCTTGCTAGAAAATCGTTCGAGTCAGTGCTCCCACAATCTGCAGAGATCACCTACGTGAGGTTGGGTGCCTTAGACAGCCTCGCCCAGCTTGCTCTCTACGAGGAAGACGACAAGGCGTGCAGACGGCTCCTGAGCGCTTGCGCACAGGTGTCTGCTCAGGACGTACTGCCTTCTCGTTCTTGGTACAGCCTCTATCACCAACTCACCCGCTGCGCCTACTACGAGCGCCTCGAAGAGTGGCATCGCGTCCTGGAGATCTGCGACGAGTCGGAACCGGAGCTCGCGCGCCGTCAATACAAGGCGCTGCGCACCACGCTGCTCTGCGCCAAGGCGCGCGCGTTGGCGCGGCTCGCCAGGTTCGCTGACGCCAACCGCGCCATCGCCGCGGCCGTCCGCGCGTGCCCTCGCGGCGGCGTCGATCCGCTGATCGTGATCGAAGCCACGCGCGCCGTCTGCCACAGCCTTCGGGGTGAAATCGCGCGGGGCAGCGTGCATTTCGACCGCGCGCTGGCCGGATGCCACGCCATCGGCCACCGGTACCACGAAGCCTGGATCACACGGGCCAGGACCGAGATCACATCCGCCGTCCGCGGCCGCGTGCCCGTCGCACGACGCGAGCGCGATCTCGCCGACACCGCGCTCGTCCTCACCGACGTGGCCGCGATTCTCGGCGCCGGCCACTCGCTCGACCTGCTGACGCATCGCGTCAGCGCGATCCTCCAAAGCACGCCCATCGCGCCCCGGCTCACCATCGATAACGAGTCAGGATGCGAGTTTCAGGCGCAACCGACCGCCGTCACCGAAACCACCGCCGACGGCGCGTTCACGCTCACGCTTCGCGGCTCCGATCGACGCGTCGTCGTCCACGTGCGCGACGTCGAGAGCATCGACGAGATCTCGGCGTTGAAGGGTCTGAGCGACCTGGTGCAGGCGGCCGTCAACCGAACGGCCGACACCGAAAGCGAAGACGACGAACAGAACCTCTGGCCGCGCACCGCGGAGGCCGGCCCGGACGAAGTGATCTTCCGATCGCCGCGCATGGCAGAGCTCCTGAAGATCGCGCTGCGGCTGGCCGACACGAATCTGCCCGTGCTGATCACGGGTGAAACGGGCACCGGCAAGGAGATTCTCGCGCGGATCATCCACGACACCAGCCGGGTCAAGCGCGGGCCGTTCGTGCCGTTCAACTGCGCCGCCACGCCGCGCGACATGGTGGAAAGCCAGCTGTTCGGACACCGCCGCGGGGCGTTCACCGGCGCAATCGAGGCCTTCCCCGGTGTCATCCGGTCGGCCGAACAGGGCACGTTGTTCCTGGACGAGGTCGGCGACCTCGATCACACGGTGCAGCCCAAGCTACTGCGGTTTCTCGAGAGCGGTGAGATTCACACCGTCGGTGAATCGCGTCCCCATCGCGTCGTGGTTCGCATCATCGCCGCGACGAACGCCGATATCAGCCGCGAAATGCAGGGCGGTGCGTTCCGGCGTGACCTGTTCTATCGAATCGGCGCCGCGCCGTTGAGCCTGCCGCCGCTCCGCGAACGCAAGGACGAGATTCCGGCGCTGGCCGCATTGTTCCTCGCGCGTCACGCGCGCGCCCTCGGCCGCACCGGATTGCGCCTCGGCGACGATTTCATCGCCGCGCTCCTTCTGTACGACTGGCCCGGAAACATCAGAGAGCTCGTGAACGAAGTCCGTCGGGTCGTCGCGATGTCCGACGACGGCGCGACGCTGCGAAGCACCGACCTCGCGCCCGACATCCTCCAGCGTTGGAATGACCGGCCCGTCGGTGTGCCGGCCGCCACGGGTCCGCTCGTACATGTGCGGTTGGACCAAACGCTGGCGCAAGCGGTCCGCGAGCTCGAAGAGCAGTTCATCGACCACGCGCTCGCGTCCACCGGAGGCCGCATCACCGAGGCCGCCGGCATCCTCGGACTGTCACGTAAAGGGTTGTTCCTGAAGCGCAGGCGGCGAGGCCTGGTCGGCGGCAGGCCTGACGTGCTGCCTTAGGACCGCGCGCGCGCGGCGTCTCGAAGCGTCCACAACACGAAGTCCGCAGTCCGGCCATCCGGTGCCTGCGTGTTCGGCTTGGCAACCGAAACGCCACCAAGCTTCTCGAGCGCCCGGTTGGCGCGCCGATTCTCGGCGATGACCCAAGCTTCGACCGCCTCCAGACCAACCTGCTGAAACGCGAAGCCCAACGCCAGCGTCACCGCCTCACATATCAGACCGGCGCCCCAGTAGCGCGAGCTGAGCGCGAATCCCAGTTCCCAGACGGCTGGCATCGCCGCGTGACTGAGGTGATCGCGGCTCGACACGAACTGAAGAATCCCAGCGAGCTCGCCACTGCCGGCCGGCTGAATGCCGAATGAAAAGGCCTGTCCCACCTGGCGGCGCTCGATGCCCTTGGCAATCATGCGCTCGACGCCTTCAACGGCGGATGGTGGTGGCGCGACGTACTCGCAGACTTCCGGAACGCACAGCTCGCGAAAAAGAACGGGAGCGTCGGACAGAACCGGCTCGCGGAGCGACACGCGGTCGCTCCGCAGGACCGGCAGTCCAAGCCGCCAATCGACCGTCGGGGCGCCGCTCACAGGCCGCGACTCTACTACGAGCGTCGCTACTGTCCGACTGCGATCTCTAGTGGCTGGTCGATCCGGATCCTCAGGATGGTGCCGGCCGGCAAATCGACGTCGCTGCCCTCAGTCGCGGCAATCGTACCGCCGCCGCCGACCAGGATGCCGACGAGCGCCCCCCGAGTGCCGCCAATGATGCCGCCGATAATCGCGCCCACGACCGACGCCGCGCCGACGCGCTTCATGTCGTCACCCATCTTGCCGTCCATCGCCTCGGTCACGGCCGCGCGCAGACGGTATGTCCGGTTGCCGATGCGCAGCTCGTCGAACGACAGCGTCAGGCTGCCGCGCCGATCGATCCGGCCCGCCGCCCGGACGGAGCTGACGAAGCCGCGAACCAGCGAACCGGCCGGAATCACGACGCGAGCGCCTTCCGAGTAGTCGACGAGGGTCGTCGCCTCGAACCGTTGCTCGACGGTGGCCGTGCCGGAGTTGAGCGCGCCCTGCAGCCGTACGTCGAACTGGGCGCCCACCGGCACAATCACGATGTTGGGGTCGCCGCTCGACGCGGCGGGCGCGCCGGACGCCGGGCCGCGCGCGCGGACGCGAAGCGTCTCGAGGCGGTCGCGCAGCGACGTGAACTCCTCGCGCGTCACGCTGCCTTCGCGTCGCATCTTCACGCGAAGATACGTCACCTCGTCGTTCAGCTCCGTGAGCGACCGCTCGACGTCCGTCGGCGAGCGTGGGATCGCTCGAGCGAAGGGTCGTCACCCGTGCGCGGATGTCCGCCACCGTGGATTCGAGCTGCGACAGGTCGGTCGAGGACACGGCCGCCTGGCTCTGGGCGCGGGCCGGTGAGGAAAGCGCCAGCGCCGCGAACGCGAGCGCCAGGGAAATGCCGAAGTATCGAAACGTGCCCATGGTGGTCCTTTCAGGCGTGTGACGTGACGCCGGACTCTGCCGGGATGCTCACCTTCATCTTACCCGGCGGCCATGGCATGATCGTCGGGATGCTTGCGCCGGTGCGCCTCCACAAGACCGTGCCCGTCAAGGTCGGCCACGTCCAGGTCGGCGGCGGCGCGCCCGATCGTCGTGCAGAGCATGACGATGACCGAGACGGCCGACGTCGAGGCCACGGCGCGTCAGTGCGTCGAGCTGGCCGAGGCCGGCTCGGAGATGGTCCGGGTCACCGTCAACACGCCGGAGGCGGCCGCGGCGGTGCCGGAGATCAAGCGGCGCATGCTCGACGCCGGCTGCACGGCGCCGCTCATCGGCGACTTCCACTACAACGGACATCTGCTGCTGACGCGCTTCCCGCTCGCTGCCGAAGCGCTGGACAAGTACCGCATCAATCCCGGCAACGTCGGCACCGGCCGCCGGCGCGACGAGCAGTTCACCACGATCTGCAAGGTCGCGGTCGCACATGGCAAGCCGGTCCGAATCGGCGTGAACGGCGGCTCCCTCAATCAGGAGCTCGTGGTCGCGCGGATGCAGGAGAACACCGACCGCGGCCTGGGACGGAGCTCGGAAGAGATCATCAACGAGTGCATGGTCGTCTCGGCGCTCGAGTCCACGGATCTCGCGCTCGAAGCCGGCCTGACGCCGCAGCAGATCATCATCTCGTGCAAGGTGTCACGCCCGCGCGATCTCATCGCCGTCTACCGGGATCTGGCCCGCCGCACGCAGCAGCCGCTGCACCTGGGCCTGACCGAGGCCGGGATGGGCGTCAAAGGCATCGCGTGGTCCGCGGCGGCGCTGGCGATCCTGCTGAACGAAGGGATCGGCGACACGATCCGCGTCTCGCTGACGCCGCGGCCCGGCGGCGATCGCCGCGAGGAGGTCTACGCGGCCTGCGAGATCCTTCAGGCGCTCGGCCTGCGATCGTTCGCGCCTTCGATCACCGCGTGTCCCGGCTGCGGACGCACGACGTCGACGACGTTCCAGGAACTGGCGGAGCGCGTGCAGGGATACGTGCGCGCGAAGATGCCCGAGTGGAAGCAGACGCGGCCCGGCGTCGAGGCCATGACCGTCGCGGTCATGGGCTGCGTCGTCAACGGCCCCGGCGAATCGAAGGCCGCCAACATCGGCATCTCATTGCCCGGCACGGGCGAATCGCCGAACTGCCCCGTCTTCATCGACGGCCAGCACGCGACAACGCTGCGTGGCACGTACGATGAGCTGGCGACGGCGTTCCAGGCGCTCGTCGACGACTACGTGGACACGACCGAGTACTCCGAGGCTTAGGACCGTACCACCCCGTCGGCTTGCCCCTTCGTCTGCTCGTCAAGCCACGTCTTGAGCGGCGCGAAGTAGTCCACGATCGCTGTCGCGTCCATCTGACGCGTGCCGGCCAGGGCTTCGAGCGCGTCGGGCCACGGGCGCGACTGCCCCATCTTCAGCATCGCGTCGAGCCGCGAACCGACGGTCTTGTTGTCGTAGATCGAGCAGCGATGGAGCGGCGCCGTGCAGCCGGCCATCTTCGACAGCTCGCGGTGGAACTGGAACTGAAGGATGTACGCGAGGAAGTACCGCGTGTACGAGTAGTTGGCCGGCACGTGGTATTTCGCGCCCGGATCGAACAGATCCTCGCCGCGCGCGGACGGCGGCGCGACGCCCTGGTACTTGAGCCGCAAATCCCACCACGCCTTGTTGTAGTCGGCCGGCGAGACGTCCCCGGAATAGACGCCCCACCGCCACTGGTCGATCAGCAGGCCGAACGGCAGGAACGCGATCTTCTCCATCGCCCGCGCGAGCAGCAGCCCGGTGTCGCGTGACGCATCGGGCGCGCGGTCGATGAGGCCGATCTTCACCAGGTATTCGGGCGTCACCGAGAGCGCGATCGTGTCGCCGATGGCCTCGTGGAACGCCTGGTTCGCCGAGTCGCGGAAGAGAACGGGCTGGGCCTTGTAGGCACGCTGATAGAAGTTGTGCCCGAGCTCGTGATGGATCGTGGTGAAGTCTTCCTCGGTCGGATCGATGCACATCTTGATGCGGATGTCGTCGAGCGTGTCGATGTCCCACGCGCTGGCATGACACACGACGTCGCGATCGGCTGGCTTCGTGAAGAGCGACCGGGACCAGAACGTGTCCGGCAGCGGCGCGAATCCGAGCGAGGTGTAGAACCGCTCGCCGAAGCGCACCATCTCGGTCGGGCTGACGCGCCGCCGCTTCAGAATCTCGTTGAGGTCGTATCCGGCGCTCGCCGATCCTGTCGACACGAGCCCGAGCACGTTCGACCAGTCCTGCGCCCAGATATTGCCAAGCAGATGCGCCGGTAGCGGACCATTCGCCGGCACGACGTCGCCGTACCGCTCGTGCAGCTTCATGCGGACGTAGGCGTGAAGCGAGACGTACAGCGGCCGAACCTGCTCCCACAGCCGATCCACTTCCTTCGTGAAGTCCTCGGCCGGCATGTCGTATTTCAGCCGCCACATCGCGCCGGTGTCGGCAAAGCCCAGTTCACGCGCGCCGGTGTTCGCGAGCTCGACAAATCGTTGGTAGTCGCGCGCGCATCGGCACGGAAATCGTGTGCCACCCTTCCCATACCTGCCGGAGGCGCTGAGGGTCGCGGGACGTCGCCATGACTTCGGTGATCTGCTCGATGTCGAGACACGACTCCGGCTTGGTCGCGCTCGGCGCACCATTTGCCGCGGCCGTACGTCGCTTCGAGCGAGGAGGCGAGCGTGGTCACTTCTTCGGCAAGCTTGGCATCCGACGGCGTCACGAGCTCGAGCGAGATCTTCAGGAGATCGAGCTGCCGGCGCTGGTCGGCCGGAAGCTGGAGGCCGTCGAACCGCGCGGCTTCCTTGGCGTACCGCGCGACCGCGTCGATGTAGGCCTGGGACGCGCGCGCGTTCAACGCCTCGGTGTCCGGCGTGATGAAGGTCGAGTACACCCACCCGGCCTGCTGCGACGCGACGCCCAGCCGCAGCATCTCGTCGTTGACCGTCGGCAAGAAACGCCGTGGCGTCCGCCGCGGTCGGTCCGCGTGAGCCGCAGGTCGAGACCGTCGAGCGCGCACACCACACGTCATCAAAAACGCCGATCACTCGTGTCATGTGAGCTCCGTCTCTAGCAATTCTATGGGCGCCGGCAGGAACCGGCGGCTTCGATGGTGCCAGACCCCGACCAGGCCGATGCCAATCAGCGTGAGACTGAGCGACAAGCCCGTCCAGAGACCGACGACGCCCCAGTTGAACCAGAAACAGAGGGCGTAGCCGACCGGCAGGCCAACGAGCCAGTGGCCGGCCAGGTTGAAGAGCATCGGCGTGCGGGTGTCACCGAGTCCACGCAGCGCGCCCGTCGCCACGGTCTGAAATCCGTCGAACGGTTGAAACAGGGCGCACACCAGCATCACGGTGCTGCCGACCGCGAGCACCGTCGGATCGGCCGTGAACAACCGGAGGAACGACCTCCGGAATCGACAGAAAGAGCGCCGCGAAGACGACGGCGCACACGGTGGCGAGGCCGAGCGCGCACCAGCCCGCGCGCCGTAGCGCCTCCGGATCGTCGCGGCCCACCGCCTGCCCCACGCGCACCGCCGCGGCGGAGCTCAGCCCGAACGGCACCATGAAGAAGAAACTCGCGACCGTCAGCACGACCTGGTTGGCCGCAAGCGCCACGGGCGAGATCCGGCCAGCCAGCGCGGCTGCCGCCGCGAACACGCCCACTTCGAGCGCCAGCTGCAACGCCGCCGGTGCTCCGAGCCTGACGAGCCGCCACATGCGAGCGCCATCGAATCGTCAACGGCGCGTCGTGAAGGCCCGACGGACGCCGCCGTTCGCCACGAACGATGACGATCCACAAGAAAGATGGCGAGCGCGATGCGCGCGCCGACCGTCGCGTAGGCGGAACCGACCGCGCCCATCGCCGGCATCCCCAGATGGCCATACACGAAGACCCAGTTGCCGAACGCGTTCACGAGATTCATGACCACGACGCCGACGAGAATGGGCCGGACGATGTTCATGGCTTGCAGGTAGCGCCGGAACACCGTGAACAGGAACAGCGGCGGCGCCGACCAGAGCAGCGCCGCCAGATATGGCCGCAACACGACCAGCACGTCCGGATGAATGCCGGAGTAGGGCAGCAAGCGTCACGCCGGCGTAGCCGACGCCGACGAACACCACCGAGAGCACGACGGCCAGCTCGAGCGCGGCGAACAGCCACCGGTGACATTCCGGCATCCGGCCGGCGCCAAAGCTCTGGGCGACGAAGGTATCGAGCGCGAAGAACAGTCCCGATCCGAACACCATGATGGCGAAGAACAGCGTGGAGCCGATGCCGACGCCGCCGATGACGGCGGGCCCCAGCGGTCCCACGAAGATGGTGTCCACGACGCCCATCAGCACCCAGCCGATCTCGGCCAGGATGACCGGCCAGGCAAGCGACACCATGGCGCGAAGCTCGAGGCGCATGAAGACAAATATTGTAGGTTGTGCGTTCCGTGGCCCATTTGAGCGTGCTGGATCTATAGCCCGGCGTCAAAACGCCCGATTACAATGGCAGGGTTCACTGCCTTGGAGGCCACCATGAAACGTGCTCTGTCTTGCTGCGCCGTGCTGCTGACCGCCGCTGCTCGTCACACCCGCCCTGCGCGCCGACGTCAAGACGACCGAGAAATCCTCGGTGGCCTTCGAAGGCATGATGGGCGCGATGATGAATCGCGTCTCGGGCGCCTCGAAGGGCCGACGACCACCGTTGCCGTCAAGGGCAACCGGATGTCGCGCATGTCCGATACGACCGGCCAGATCGTGGACCTCACCGAGCAGAAGATCTACAGCGTCGACGTCCGCAAGAAGGAATACACCGTCATGACCTTCGCCCAGATGCGCGAGCAGATGGAAAAGCTGAAGGCGGACATGGCCAAGCAGCAGCAGAGCATGGACCCCGAAGCCAAGAAGGCCATGGCGGACATGAAAGAGGCCGGCAAGCAGATGGAGTTCGACGTCGACGTGAAGCCGACCGGCCAGCAGAAGGCCATCGCCGGCCAGGACGCCAAGGAGTTCGTGCTGACCATCACGATGCGTCAGCAGGGCATGAAGATCGAAGAGAGCGGCGGGCTCGTGATGACGAACAACTTCTGGATGGCGCCGCGCATCGCCGCCATGGACGAGCTTCAGGAGTTCAACATGAAGTTCATCAAGGCCGTCTACGGCGACATGTTCTCCGGCATGAACCCGCAGCAGGCGGGCCCGATGTCCGCCATGGTGCCCGGGCTCACCGACCTCATGGACGCGGATGGCCGACCGAGACCCGCAAGCTCCAGGGCTCACCCGTCGCCTCGACGATGGTCATTGAATCGGTCAAGAGCGCCGAGCAGATGAAGAGCGCCACGCCGCCACGTCGGGCGGGCGGCCTCAGCGGCATGCTCGCCAGCACGCATGGCGCGTGGATCGAGCGGGCCGCGCTCGAAGGTGATGACCTCGTCGAACGAGACCCTGCACGATCGCGAGCACGGTCCCTGCCGAGGACGTCGCGATCCCGGCGGGGTTCAAGCTGAAGGAATAGCGCGGGTCGCGGACGTTACGTCCGCTCGATCGTCAACTTGTTGATCACAACCGGCGTCACAGGCCGATCGTTCCGGTCGGTCTGGACGGCGCCGATTTTTTCAACGACATCCAGGCCCTTGGTGACGGCGCCGAACACGGAGTGCCGGCGGTCGAGGTGTGGCGTCGGGCCGAGCGTCACGAAGAACTGGCTGCCGTTGGTGTTCGGTCCGGCGTTGGCCATCGACAGCACGCCGGTCCGGTCGTGCCTCAGCTCCGGGTGAAACTCATCGTCGAACTGGAAGCCCGGTCCGCCGTAGCCCTGGCCGAGCGGATCCCCGCCCTGAATGACGAAGCCCTTGATGACGCGGTGAAAGACGATGCCGTCGTAGTACGGCTTCTTGTGCTTCTCGCCGGTCTTCGGATGCTTCCACTCCAGCGATCCCTCGGCAAGGCCGGCAAAGACCGCGACGGTCTTCGGCACCTTGCTCTCGAACAGCTCGGCGGTGAAATTTCCCAGATTGGTCTCGAAGTGTGCGTGCACGGGCATGGACACTATTGTGCCATGAGCCCGCGAGCCCGACGCGATTCCGCGACGGCCGCCATGTGGCGACGCAACTCATCGATCTCATCGCGAAGGTCCGGATCAGCCGCGGCCACGTCGATCAGCGGCCGCGCCTTCTCGAGATCGCCGGACTGCGCGAAGCTGTTCGCGGCATTGAACGCCGACGCCAGATGCTGGCGGCGCTGCAGCTCAATCTCGAGTCGCAGTCGGGCGATGCGGCTCTGCTTGAACAGCGGCATCGATGCCGGTCTTCTCGTCGAGCGTGCGAATCGCATGTCTCGCGCGCTTTGACGTCGATGGCGTAGCACGTCATCGCGGCCTCGAACGTGGGCGCCGCGTCCTTCCATTGCCGCTGCTTGACCAGCACGGACCCGAGATACCAGTCCGCGCGGCAGTTGCTGCCCTGCCCCATCCGACGCGCCTCCGTCGAGATCGCTGCCGGCGGCATCGAGATCCTCCTGGTCGTGTTCGATGATGCCGGCAAGCGTCAGGATCTCCTCGGACCGGCGTCGACGTCTCGCCTCCTCGATGTCCGCTCGCGCCTGCGGCGAGAGCGCCCTGCGCGTGGTAGTTCCACGCCCGCCAATACAGCGCCTGGTCGACGTTGTCGAGCTTGAGATCGATCATGCGCGTGGCCGCGTCAATCGCTTCGCCATGACGCGCCAGCTCCGTCAGGCTGATCGTTCGACCGGCCCACGCGTCTTCGTGGAGCGGCTTGAGCGCCAGGGTCCGGTCGTACAGCTCGATCGCGCGCTCCCAATCCGACACGGCATGCTGCAGCGTCGCGCCGAGGAACGTCGCGGCTGGGGACTCGGGAAACCGCCGCAACGTCTCGGCCACAAGCGCGTGCGGATCGCCCGCGCCGCCGTCGGCGATCGCGGCGACGGCGATCTGCCCAAGGAACAACGACGTCTCGACGAACTCCGGAATGGCCGCGCGAAGGGCCTCGAGCGCGGGCCGACGCGCCAGCGGCGCACGTCGCGACACGATACGCAAGAATTGGCGGCGCGACTTCTGTCTTGGGCGCGGATCGGGTTGGGACACGGCCGGAGCCGTCGCCGGACGAGGAGCTGGTGGGTGCGCACACTCGAGGGAGGTCGCGAGGTACTGCGCCAGAGGGCCGGTGAGCGGTCCCTGCCGAACCCACTCCGCCTCTTCCCTCGCGCGATCTGGCGTCAGCCCATGGGCCTGCCGAAAGGCGGCGAGCTCACTGCGGGGCCAGCCGTGCCGCTGGTGCGGCAGCGACTCAACCGCGGCGAGGTACCGGTCGGCCGGGATTGACGGTGGCAGGGCGGGCAACAGCTCGGCGGCGGCCGCCAGCGCTGACGAGGGGTCGAGCCCGAGCTCCCGCTCGCGCATCGCAATGAGCAGTTCGACTTCGAACAGCCGCCGGATGACCGTTGGCCACGACCGACCTTTGTTCAGGGCGAGGTACCGCTCGCGAGCGTCGAGCAGGCAGTCGTAGCACCCCTCGAGCGACGCGGGCGTCGGCATCCTCGATTGAGATGTCCGGAGCGGTCATGGGTGGCCGGCCGGACGCACAGCCCGCCAGCACGCTGATAGCCAGGATCCACAGAGTCCGATGAGCGAAGGCGCGCACTAACCGCTCTGCATGCGGACGAACACGATGCCCATGGCGACGAGCGTGACCGAAAACGCGAACCACGCCAGCGGTCGTAGCGATGGCCGGCTGGCCGAGAGCTGAAGGGCAATCAGTCCGCCGGCGAGTGCGCCAAGCCCGGCGGCTTCGACCCACGCCTGCTGCTGGATGCGCATGGCCATGGCACCAAGCGCCAGCACGATCACGAGTGCTCGGGAAACGGACGGACGACCGGGCGTCACTGGTCGACGCGGTCGTACACGCGATTGACGCCCATGATGGGCGCGTTCTTGCGGTCCGAACCGATGCGGAGGATCACGAAGAGACGCTTCCCGTCCTCGCTGAGGAAGTAGGTCTCCGTCATCCGGAAACCGTCGGAGGCGTCAATGCGCTTGACGAGCTGCGGGCCGCTCCACTGGAGAGCTGCGTTGAACCGCGCCGCGCCGAGCTGATAGCGCGCCTTCTCGCCGGTCGTGGGATACACACGTTCGCGAAACAGGTCATCCACGAACGAAATCTGACCGGGCGACAGCGAGATCGAGAGCGACTCCGGCACCTCCAGCAGATCCCGGGTGAGGCTGCGATTTTCCTGAATCATGGCGACGGTCGGCCCGAGCTGTCCGTTCAGTCCGGGCGCGATGCGCGGTCCCATGGCAGACCGGCCGCTCTCGGCGGTCGGCAAGGGCCGGCGTCGGCCGGCCCGAGGCGCCGGCACCCGGCGCCCCGCCCGGCAGGCGTCCGCTGCGCTGCGCTGCGCGGACTCCGCTCCTGCCGGCCGGTGGCCGCGTTCAGGCTTTCATCCTCGTTGTAGACCCAGAGGCCGACAAACCGATCGACGGGAGGACTGGAGGCGGAGGGCCCCGGCGACTCGAAGGAGGGGCTGGTCTGACCGGAGGCGGCAGGCACACACAAAACTGTCAGGACGACTGCCAGTCCTGGGAGAACCATGGTGCGAGGTTGCCACGCCATGAGCGCCTCTCCTGCCGAAAAGAAGATCCCTGGATCATGATAACCCAGAGCCGGTCGCTGGCCCTGGGTTCGGGACGGAGCCCTTTTCCACAGCCCCTACTTTTTCGCGAGCTGCGAATCGAGCCGATCGCGCTCCGCGTCGGGCATCGGGTAGGTATGGCGCTCTTCCGGGAACGCGCCCGTACGGACGTCGCGCGCGTAGGCGGCGAGCGCATCGGTGATTACGGTCGACAGCGATGCGTATTTCTTGACGAATCGCGGCGTGGGCTCAGGCGTCAGGCCGAGCACGTCGTGCCACACGAGCACCTGGCCTGAACATGCGGCGCCGGCGCCAATGCCGATCGTCGGAATCTTCAACGCTTCGGTCACGCGCGCCGCGACGACGGCGGGAATCGCCTCGAGCACGATCGCGAAGCAACCCACGCGCTCGAGCGCGATCGCTTCATCGATCAGCCGTTTCGCGGCGGCGGCCGTCCGTCCCTGCGCGCGGTATCCACCGAGCATCGACGCCGATTGCGGCGTCAGCCCGATGTGCCCCATGACGGGGATGCCGGCATCGACGATGCCGCTGATGCGCGTGAGCGTGCGGCCCGCGCCTTCGAGTTTCACGGCCTCGGCGCCCGCCTCCTTCACAAAGCGAATGGCGTTTTCGACCGCGGTGGTCTCCGACACCTGGTACGACCCGAACGGCATGTCTGCGACGACGAGCGCGCGGCTGACGCCGCGCACGACCTCGCGCGTGAACAAGAGCATCTCGTCCATCGTCACAGGCACCGTGGACGATCCCCCGAGCACCGTCGTCCCGGCGGAGTCGCCGACGAGCACGACGTCGATGCCGGCCTCGTCGGCCAGACGCGCACTCGGCGCGTCGTAGGCGGTGACCATGACGATGCGTTCGCCGCGCGCCTTGAGATCGGCCAGCACGGGTAGCGTGACTTTCGTCCGTTCAGGAGTCATGGGGACGCCTCCACTGCTCAACTTCTAACTTCTGACTTCTCACTTCTAACTTCTTACAGTCCTGCCAGCTCCGGCTGGTCCAGAGGAACATTATCGATCAGCCGCGTGGCCCCGGCTCGAGCGGCGATGACGAGCGTCGGCTGGCCGTCGAACGTGACCAGGCCGACGTAATCGACGCCGAGGCCGCGTAGAGCGGCCTGAGCCGCGGCGACGGGATCGTCGCCGGCGCGGTACGCGGTGAGACCGGCAACGAGGGCGAGCGGGATCGCCACCGCGCGCGACCGTTCCTCGATCGACAGGCGGGCGTTCCGAGACGAGAGGGCGAGCCCGTTGAGGTCGCGCACCGTCGGCACCACGCGCAGCTCGAGGCGAAGGTTCACGTCACGGACAAGCTGTCGCAACACGGCGACCTGCTGAGCATCCTTCTGTCCGAGAAACACGACGTCAGGCTGGACCATCGCGAACAGCTTGAGGCACACGATCGCGACGCCATCGAAGTGCCCGGGACGATGATCGCCCTCGAATCCGAGCGCCGGGCCCGTCATGTGAAGGCTCGTCGCGTGCCCGTCGGGATACACCTCCGCGGGTTCCGGCATGAAGAGGATGTCGGCGCCGGCCTCGTCTGCCATCTCGGTGTCGCGCGATTCCTGGCGGGGATAGCGCGCCAGGTCTCCCGCGTCGTTGAACTGCTTCGGGTTGACGAAGATGCTGACGACGACCTGTCGGCACGCCGCGCGCGCCGCGCGAATCAGTGCGACGTGCCCGTCGTGCAACGCACCCATCGTCGGCACGAAGCCAACCACGGAGCCCGGCGGGCGCGCGTCGAGGGCCTGCCGCAACGATGCGACGGTCCGGACGATTTTCATGGACGCGTCGCCTCGGCGAGCACGCGATACAACGCTTCGAGATCGGGAAGGTCGCGTTGAATGGCGGCGACATGCGCGTCAACCGTCGCGCGATCGCCGCGTGCGATGGGTCCGGTCAGATCGAAGCCGTTGTCGATCGTCCGGCGCATCAAGCGGCAACAGGGCCTCGGGCGGCGCCCCGGCCGCGCCGACGGCCCTGACTGCGGCGCGATGAATGGTGACGAGAAAGTTGGACGCGATCGACGCGCCCGCGTGGTAAATCGCGCGACGGTCGTCCGCGAGATCAAACGCGCGGAGCCCCAGCGATCGCGCGAGCGTCCAGCCGGCGGCGCGCGCCTCGGACGTCTCCGCCGTGACGGCGGCCCAGGCTCCGTCGATCTGCTCGGCGCCGCGCGCTGCGCGTAAACGTCTGCAGCGGATGGACGCTGAACCGGCGTGAGTGCGGCGCGAGCGCGGCGAGCGGAGTCCCGCCGCTGACGTGCGCGATCCACGGGCCCGTGGGGAGACCCGCGGCCACGGTCGCGATCGCGGAATCCGGCACGCACAAGAGCACGAGATCGGCGTCGCCGTCCTCCGCGAGAACGCCGCGCTCGTTGAGCCGTGCGGCGAACGCCGCGCCGACGCGGCCACGACCGATGACTTTGATGCGACTCATGAGGGCTCAGTTCCATGGCGGTGTATGACACGAGCGACCGGACGAACGACGCTCCTACACTATCGCGAGCAGCCCCGCGGTTGACGATTGCGTGGGGTCCCGGGAGTCGTTATGCTGGCGATGGGAGCTTATTTAGTCCGGTCACGCTGGAATCGTTCGGAAGCCGACCGAGCGTTGCTCGATCCTTCTCTCGTTCCCGCAGCAGTAGGTGGGTGGTCCACACGGCTAGGTTTGCGCAGTCGCCGCTCCGGGCGGCGCGTTCGCCGCTGGCGAACGAGAAGAGGGACACATGAATCGTAGGCTGTTCGTAGGCAATCTGTCGTTCAACACGGAGGAGAGCACCCTCCAGGATTTGTTTTCGCAGGCCGGTCCGGTGGAGTCGGTTCGCGTGATGCGTGATCAGGCAACGGGCCGGTCGCGTGGGTTCGGCTTCGTGGAGATGCAGACAGAAGACGGCGCGCGCGCCGCGATCGAGAAGTTCAATGAGACCGAAGTGGACGGCCGGCGCGTGGCCGTGAACGAGGCGCGTCCACCTGCGTCGGGCGGCGGCCGTGGCTTCGGTGGCGGCGGCGGCTTCGGTGGTGGCGGTGGCGGCCGCGGTGGTGGCGGCTTCGGCGGCGGCCGTGGCGGCAACGGCGGTGGCGGCGGCGGTCGTCGGCGCGAACCGCGCTGGTAGCACTCTCTGAGGGTTCGTTCGGGCGTCGCTCCACGGTTCACCGCCGCGGGTGCGACGCCCGAAGTTTTTTCAGGAGAAATCCAGGTTCCGCGTAATCCTCGTCCCGTCCTTACGGAATGCCTCGAAGTACATCCCGATACGCCGGCGCGCCTCGTCGGACCCGTCGTTGTTGAGGTTCAGATTCAACAAGTCCACGTACCAGGGCGCCTTCATCGGTTCACCGACGTAGGTCATCACGATGTCACGCGCGATCGGCAGCGTCGTGGTCTTGGAATCGTCGTGGACGTCCCTGCTCGACGCCTTCAAGCAGCTTCGCGTATTCCTCGTGCACTAGACGCTCGAGTAGATCGCCAGAGAACACGTCGCCGGCGGCGGTGCCAGTCACCGCATCGGCGTCGGTCAAGCGGGCGCCCTTGTGCAGCCACTCCCAGAGAATGCTCAGGCGAATCTCACCGGTCGCCATGTCCTCCATCAGATAGAGCACGTCGTCGTTACCGAAGAAATCAGCGGGCTTCAGAGCCGCCGCCTGGTAGCCCTGAAGGAACGCGTTGCCGTACTGCAACGCGACGCTCAGCAAATCGCGGGCGCCTCGAACCGTGCGCGGCGCGGGCTCGATGAGAAACAACCCGTCGGCATCAGACGACGTGTAGGTCAGCCGCGGAAACTCGCGACCGAGCTGATTGTTCGCGCCGACGCGCTCCCAGACGGGCCGGACGATGTGCACCATCTTCCAATGGGCCACCCATTTGCCGCTCGCGCCTTCACGCTGTTCGCGCTCACCGCCGGCGACCGCGCGCTTCATCCCGCTCTCGACACCAGCGGCTGAGCCAACAGGAATGTTCGGCTCCATGCCACCCTGCCACAGCGCGAACCGCCCGTCTCGATCCGGCGTGTTGACCGCCCGGCGCACGCGGTCCTCGTAGTTCCGCATGTAGCCGTAGGTCATCGTGATGGCGTCGATATTCGGATTGATGAACGTCGAGTCCCACGCCATCGCGTCCGACACGCTGTTGATGTAGTCCCAGCGTCCGGTGTTGAATCCGACGAAGTGTCTGCCGAGCGCGGCCCGAATCTCCATCAACTGAAAACAGGCCTCGACCTGCTCGACGAGGACGTACACCTTGATCGTTCCGACGGCCAGGCCGAGGTGGGACTCGAGCGCCGACAGGATGTCGTTCCAGAGGGCGGCTTCTTCGGCCGTCTGAATCTTTGGCAGGTACATCACGATGGATGAGCCGGCACGGCGCAGCCGTTCGTGATTGTTCGTCACGTACATCGCCGCGTCCACAATCGACGCCGAGAAGCCGGTGCCACCAGCCACCTGAACGTGCCGATCGTCGAGATGCAGGCCACGTGCGCGGAAAATCTTCGTCGTGAAATCGAGCTGACGTTTCCAATCGGCAATCGTCTGGCGGCCGAAGAACCCCTCGGCCCACTGGTTCATCTCCCCGGAGACATCCTCGGCGACCTTCATGAAGACCGGGCTGCGCTCGATCGCGTGCTTGAGGTTGCGCTGGTTGTCGAGCGACATCGTCGCGACCTGGCCGAGCGCGTCCTCGCCGTCGAACATCCAGCCGTCGGCGCCGGAAAGCAGCGCGTACGCGGCGTTCCGCAGGCTCCGCTCGAGATTCGCCTGCGGCCGCGTGGCCGGCCCGGTGCCCTGAATCCATTGCCGTTCGAGATCGGCGGGGATGTCGCTGCCGATGAAGTTCCCGGCGCGCGCGTCGGCGACTTTGAGGGTCGTTCGCGGAATCGTGGAGTTGGGATCGAGAAAGCTGATGCGCTGCCGGTGCTCGGCCCGATCGCGCCGGCGCTGGTTCCGCGACGCCATCACGGCCTTGCGATCGCCGTCGAGCGGCGCCAGCGCACGCAACGCCTCGACGACCTCTGGCGTGAAGACGTCGGCGTACTGTTCAAGCACCCCGCCGCGAATCTCGAGCGTGACTCCGCCTTCAGCGGCAATTCGACTGTCAGACATGGACATAGCGTAATCGCTTCAGACGGAGAACCGTGGAACCTGGAACCCTACTTCGGCCTCTTCAGCGTCCAGACCCCGTTCGCCCCGACCGTCATGGCATGAACCACTTCCCAGCCCTGCAGGCCCGCCTCGCTGAGCGTCGGCGTCGCGTCGTTCGCGATCGGCACGACCACGCGCCGGTACTCCCAGATCTGGCGGGCCGACAGCGTCCCGACGATGGAGTTCTGGGCCAAGGAGACGGACGGCGTCCCCACGACGATGACCGGCAGGGAGTCGCCGGTGTTCTGCACCTTGATGGGAATGGCGTCGGCCCGGTCACGGTTCAGGACATGGACCTGTGCAAGAGTGGGCATCCCGGGCTGGTTTTGGCGGGCAAACGTCGAGGATGCGCCCGCGAGGGCCGCGCCACCGAGAAGGCCGCACACGATGAGTGACCGATTCATTTTTGCACCTCTTCCGAGAGCTTAGCCCGCCGGCGCTTTGTCTGGAGGGCCCGCAGTAGTACCATTTGTGCCGTCGTGGCGCCGCTCGAAGCAGCATTGGATATTCGCCCGCGCGCGCGGATCGACATCGTCGATGTCCGCGCGATGGCCGCCGCCACCCACGGCGACGCGTTCGACCGTTTCGCGCGTTGCCTCTACGTCTCGCCGCATACGACCGCCGGCTACCTGCCGCAGAGCCTCGCCACGCGTCTTACGACGCGCCGCGCCGGCCTTGAGCCGTATCTGCACCTCTTTCAGACGGTATTTCCGGCCGGCGCCGGCTATCAGCACGACAATCTCGACCTTCGCACCGAGCTGCCGCCCGAACAGCGCCGCGTGGAGCCGACCAACGGCGACTCGCACCTGGCGTTCATGGCCGCCGGCCTGCACACCTGCGTGTCGTACCGCACGGAGCGCGCCGGCCCGGTCTACTTCGTCGATCTCGACGGTGCGTTCGAAGGGACGCCGCGGAAGCGGGTCACCCGCCTGGTCGGTTACAACCAGGAGATCGAGGTCGGTCGTACGACGGTGCAGGTGCCGGTCTCGAAGCACCCGATCGAAGCGGTGAGCCTGAAAGATCCGTCGCTTGGGCTGACCGAACGGCTGAACGCGCTCATCCGCGAGCACGGCGTGACGAAGGGTCGTGTGCGGCTCGAGCTTGCGCAAGACGAACGGTACGCGAGCCTGACGATCAACGAGTACGAAACCCTGCTGATGCAGCACGACCTCGCCGAGGTCCTGCGGAACCCGCTGAAGTTCGCGGCGCAGAAAGCCCGCCACGCCTGGAGCGACCCGCTCGCCGTGCCGGTCAAGGCGATGGAATACGCGAAGTACGACCTGGTTCGAGCGGTGAACAAGCTCATGGACGCCCTCGGCCTGAGCTCGTCGCGCCTCGAGTTCGCCCTGGCCCGCGCGCTCGAAGTGCCGGCCTCCCGCCTTCTCCGCATGAGGCGGTCCGTCAACTTGCTCGTCTCCGATGCGGGTTCGACCGGGGAAGGCGCGGTGGTCGAGGGCACCTTTCAGGCGCCCATCATGGTGCAGTGGCGTCCGGCCGTCGCCGGGCAGCGCACCGTCGAAGTCGTGCTCAGCCGATTCCTCTAGCTTCGGTGTAGCCGATACCAATCAATCGTCCGCGCCAGACCTTCTTCGAAGGTCGTGCGGGCTTTGAAGCCGAACAGCGCTTCGGCGCGGCTCGTTTCGAGGGAACGGCGAGGCTGGCCGTCCGGCTGTGACGTGTTCCAGACGAGCTGGCCTTGAAAACCCGTCAGACGCGCGATGAGCTCCGCGAGGTCCTTGATGGAGATCTCGAAGCCCGCGCCCAGGTTGACCGGGTCGCTCGTCTCGAGCCGCTCGGTCGCGAGCACCACACCCTCCGCGGCGTCGTCGATGTAGAGGAACTCGCGCGTCGCCTTCCCGGTGCCCCAGATCTCGACGGACGACTGCCCTCGATCCACCGCATCGAGACACTTCCGGATCAGCGCGGGAATGACGTGCGAGGTCTCGGGATCGAAGTTGTCGCCCGGCCCGTAGAGATTCACGGGCAGCAGATAGACCGCGTTGAAGCCGTACTCGGCGCGGTAGGCCTGGGCCTGCACGAGGAGGTTCTTCTTCGCGATGCCGTAGGGCGCGTTCGTTTCCTCGGGATAGCCGGCCCACAGATCGTCTTCGCGAAACGGCACCGGCGTGAATTTCGGGTACGCGCAGATCGTGCCGATGGCGACGAACTTCTCGAGACCGGCGAGCCGCGCGTGCTCCATGAGGAGCGCGCCCATCATCAGGTTCTGGTAGTAGAACTTGCCGGGGTGCTTCCGGTTCGCGCCGATGCCACCCACGACCGCCGCGAGATGGATGACGACGTCAGGACGATGCACGTCGTAGAGACGCTTGACCTGCTCTTCGTGGACCAGGTCGAAATCCCGGCGACGCACGACGACGACGCGCTCTGGCGCGACGCCACGCCGGAGAAGATGCCGCACCACGGCGGAGCCGAGGAACCCGGCACCGCCGGTGACGACAATGGTCTTGTCTTGAAGAGCAATAGCCATCTGACCATTTGTTATCGGCTATTGGCTATTGGTTATTGAATATTGGTCATTTGCTCATTGCGCGGATGTGCCGGCTCAGCTGATGGACGGTAGGCACGGCCAATGAGCACTGGCAATGGCCAATAACAAATGACCAATCCGCAAATAGCAAACAGCCAATAACAAATAACAAATGGCTATGCCGGCACTTGGAGGTCCGGCATCGGCTTGCCCACGAACAGCCGGCGGCAGGGCTTCGCGATCATCCGCGCCCACTGGGCCGACCGGTTCACGCGCGCGCTGTCGGTGGCGATGCCGGTGTTGGCGTACATCTGACGGTAGAGCTTCGAGATCAGGACGAAGGCGAGCCGAGACTTGATCGACTTCACGCACTTCGAGCGTTCCCAGATTTGCGACAGGCTGTAGAACGTGTCCCAGACGCCCTGCGTCCGCTGTCGAATCTCGTCGGCGGACATCACGGGATGCGGCGTGTAGACCTTGGGCCGGTTCGCCTGAGGGATCAGCCAGTGACGCGTGATGGGCACGCCGGCAATCTTCGTGTCGTCACCGGACTAGTGACTTTTCCCAGGCCGCGAAGTCGAGCGTGCCAGGAAACGGCGTGAGCATCACGAACTGCGCGAAGGTGACTCCGGCCGCCTGCGCGAGCGCGGCCGTGGCGTCGAACGTCGACGGACCGTCGCTCGGCAGCCCGAAGATGAACGACCCGAGCACGTGGACGCCGTTCTCGCGGAACGTCCGCAGCCTCTTGACGAGCTCGTCGCCGTACGCGTTGAACGGCTTGTAGACGTCCTTCAGCCCCTCGGCCGTCACCGACTCGACGCCGACGAGCGCGCCCTTGATCCGGGCGCGGCGCATCGCAGCGAGGAATTCCAGATCCTCGGACGCCTCCATGGTGATCTGGGTGAAAAAAATCATGTCCTCGGGCAGCTTCGCCAGCCGCTCCATCAACTCGAACCGCTCGTTGCGAATCGCGGTGAGGTTGTTGAGGGTCGTCGGGTCTGCGCGCCGGGCCGCCATCTTCAGATCGGCCAGCGGCACGGGATAGAAGTTGTCGTCGGCGAGCGCGATGAATCGGAAGCCGCGCTTGCGCAGCTCGACGATCTCGGCAACCACGGCGTCGGTGGTTCGCGGGCGAGGTTTCTGCCCGTCGGTCCGCCAGACCGAGCAGAACGAACAGTGCTTCGGGCAGCCGCGCAGCGTCTGCACCGACGCCCACATGTAGCTGTTGTCGGGCATCAGGTCCCAGCGCGCGCGAATAAACTCGGTGCCCTCGATGCGTCCGCCCTCGTAGATCCTCTGCAGGGTGCCCGCATGACCGGCGCGCACGACATCCGCCCAGATGGCATCGCCGTCGCCCTTCACCACCGCATGCGCCCCGCCGATGTCGAGCGCTTCGTCCGGATAGAGCGTCGCGTGAATCCCGCCATAGATGACGGTGGCGCCAGCCGCTCTCGCGGCGTTGCCGACCTCGTAGCCCCGCAGCGCGTTGCCGGTGTGAATGCCGACGCCGACGATGTCGCCGGCGCTGATGGTGGAGATGTCGATCGGGTTGAGCGTCTCGTCCACGATGACGGGGTCGCCGAACTCGAGTGGCGTCGCCGCCGCGATGACGTACAGCCAGCGAGGCGTAATAACGCCGACGCCGAACGAGACGTGGCTTGGGTTGACGAGATGAACGCGCATCGGGCTAGCCTCTCCGACGCGGATTCAGCACAGCAGCCGACCCTGAATTGTTTGCAAATGTCATTAGGGGGTTTTATGAACCTGGGCGGACACACACGTCAGCCCTGAACGGATGGACGACAGCGCCGGTGGCCCGGACGCTACGACTCAGACTCACTTTCCTGTCCGGCGTCCACCTCCTCGTCGCCCCAGGGCGACGGCTGGGGACCGGGAACGATGCCGGCGATGTCCGGATCCTCGCCGCTCCTGTCGGTGGGAGATGCAGCCTTCCGAGCCTTCGCCTCGTTCCGCCGCGCCGTCTTGAGCTGCTGACGCTCCTGGCGGGCACGCTCACGGGCGCGCTTGTTCTGCGTGGGACGTGATTTCTGCACCTAACCTCCGCGGGCTGCCGATCCCCCCGGCGCGAACGTACTCGGCAGGAGTCGTCATGGTAGTCGATCGACCGGCTCGGTTGCCAATCAGAAGCGCGCACGATATGCTCCAATGGTTGTTTTAGAGGCTATCCCGCCTGTCGCGCTCGTGAGCCGACCGTCGGTCCCGTGAGGTCGCCGCGAGGAGGCGCTCTTGAAGCTTTTTGCCAAAGGCAGCAGGGTCACACAGGTCACGTACGGAGCTGGAACGGTGACCTCGTCCGACGAGCGCTACACCGTTATTGAGTTCGACCAGCACGGCCGCCGCGTCTTCCTGACCGACATGGTCGCGCTGGCCAAAACCGACGAACCCGCCCCCAACAAGCCGGCCAAGGAAAGACGCAAGAAGGCCGCTGCGAAAGTCGCCAAGGCTACGTAAACTCACGCTTGGCATGTAAGACGGCCGGAGCGGCTTGACGGCCGTCTTATCGCCGGAGCCGTCCATGACTTTCGCCCGGCACGCCCGCGCAGTCTCTGTCGCACTCGCGGCCCTGGTTAGCCGCTGGACATCCACTGGTCGCTCGGCAAAGCGTCAGACGAGCGCGTCGTCGTCGGGCGACAGGGTCCGAGGCTTCCGCCACCCCGTGACGTCATGCCGCCGCCGCAAGAGACGGCCGCCGGCACGGCGCTCATCGAAGGAGTGGTCGTCTCGGCCGATTTGGGACGTCCGGTTCGCAGAGCGACCGTCCGTCTCTCTCCGGTTGTCCCGGGCCCGCCCCGAAGCACGACGACGGATGACGCGGGTCGCTTCCGCTTCGATGGCATCGCCGCCGGTCAGTTCCTCCTGACCGCAGGGAAACCCGGATACCTCGAATCCACGTTCGGACAGCGCCAGGCCGGCAGTGGACGGCCCGGCACACCGCTGTCCGTTTCGTCGGGGCAACGCATCGAGCGAGTGACACTGCCCATCGCCCGCGGCGGCGTGCTCGCCGGCACGGTCGCCGACGATGGCGGCGAACCGGCGTTTGGTACCGAGGTCCAGGCGTTTCGCTTCGCGTGGCAGCGAGGTGAGCGCACGCTCCAGTTGGCCGGGTCGGCCACAGCAGACGACCGCGGCAGCTTTCGCATCGGCGCGTTGCCGCCGGGAGAGTACCTCGTCATGGCGTCGCCGGCCGGCAAGGCGGGAGTCTTTGAAGACATGGGACTCCTGCCGAAACTCGGAAACGCGGGGACGATGTCGGTCGGCCGCATGATGAGCCCTCCGTCGGATCCGACGAACGCAACGATCACGAGCGACTACGCACCGGTGTTCTATCCGGGCACCACGTCGAGCTCGAGCGCGATGCGACTGACGATAGGTGTGAGCGAAGAGCGCTCCGGACTCGACGTCCAACTGCCGCTCGTGTCGATGGGCCGAGTGGAAGGCGTCGTGATGGACAACAGCGGCCCCGCGCCCGGCACAGAGGTGCGTCTGATCGATCTCGACATGCCGATTCAGGGCCTGGGAGTAAAGAGCACGGCGACTGGCCCGGACGGCCGTTTCTCGTTCGGGAACGTCGCGCCAGGCCGCTACCGCGTGCAGGCACGCACGGGTCCGATCACCCAGATGATCGTCGACGACAGCGGCGGTGAGCGGCGCGTCACGATGTCGTTTCAGGCGGAGCGCGTCGAAGGTCCGGCGTTCGCGGGCGCGATGGAGTTCCACGCGCGCCGCCCGTTCAGGACACGCGCTGGGCGGCGGCGGAAATCACACTCGCGGGCGCGCGGCCGGACCCGCTGACGCTCGTGCTTCAGCCAGGCGTGAGCCTGTCTGGACGCATGGTGTTCGACGGCTCCGAGCAGCCGCCAAGCGATCTCTCGTCGTTCCGTGTGGTGCTGAACAGCGCGAGGCCGAGCGAAGACGGCATGTCGTCGTCGCTCGCACAAATCGCGGCCGACGGCCGATTCACGCTCGAGGGCGTCACGCCGGGCGTGTATCGCGTGAACGTGCTCTCGCCTTCGAACTGGCGGGCTCGATCCTTCAACGTCGGTGGACGCGACGCGCTCGACTTCCTGCTGACCGTCACGGCGAGCCAGGAGGTCGGCGCTGCAGAGTTGACGATGACCACACGGATGTCAACGCTTGGGGGCACGCTGCTCGACGCCGCCGGCCGCCCTGCGCCAGCGCACACCATCATCGTGTTCCCTGACGATCCGACGTACTGGGTTCCGAGCTCGCGGCGAATCCGCGCCACGCGCCCATCCACGGACGGCCGCTTTTCACTGGCCAATCTTCCGGCCGGCGGCTACCGCCTCGTCGCGCTTGACGATCTCGAGGACGGACAGTGGTTCGATCCGAATGTGCTCCGTGCAGCTTGAGTGCGGCCGCGCTCCCCGATCGCAATCGGCGGAGGGAGAAAACAAGATGCAGGATCTTCGAGAGTCACGCGGTAGCGAGATACGGATCAGGGTTCCCGGTTCCACGTTCCCCGTTCCCTATTCGCCCTGTCCAGGGTGCGAACCCAGAACCAAGAACGAGGAACCAGAACGGGGAACGGGGAACGGGGAACGCTGAACCGCTAAGATGTTCCCCCGTGGGCACCATTCTTCAGAGTCTTCCCGCCGGCGAGCGCGTCGGCATTGCCTTCTCAGGCGGCCTCGATACGAGTGCAGCCATTCATTGGATGCGTCAGCGCGGCGCCATCCCGTTTGCCTACACGGCGAACCTGGGCCAGCCGGACGAGCCTGACTACGACGACATCCCGCGGCGCGCGTTGCAGTACGGCGCCGAGAAGGCGCGGCTGATCGACTGCCGCGCACAGCTCGTCGCCGAAGGCCTGGCGGCGCCTCAGGTGCGGCGCGTTTCATATCTCCACGGCAGGACTTCCCTACTTCAACACCACGCCGCTCGGCCGCGCCGTGACCGGCACCCTGCTCGTCGTCGCCATGAAGGAAGACGACGTCCACATCTGGGGCGACGGAAGCACGTTCAAAGGCAACGACATCGAGCGGTTCTACCGCTACGGTCTGCTCGCCAATCCGAGCCTGCGGATCTACAAGCCGTGGCTCGACGACGCGTTCATCAACGACCTCGGCGGGCGCAAGGAAATGTCCGAGTACATGCAGAAGGCGGGATTCGCCTACCGCATGAGCGTCGAGAAGGCGTACTCGACCGACTCGAACCTGCTCGGCGCCACGCACGAAGCCAAAGACCTCGAGCATCTCAACACTGGGATCAAGATCGTCGAGCCCATCATGGGCGTCGCGTTCTGGCGTGAAGACATCCGCATCAAACCGGAGACCGTAACGATTCGGTTCGAGGACGGCCAGCCCGTGTCGCTGAACGGCATGACGTACGGCGATCAGGTGCAGCTGATGCTCGACGCCAACGCCATCGGCGGCCGTCACGGGCTCGGCATGAGCGACCAGATCGAGAACCGCATCATCGAGGCCAAGAGCCGCGGCATCTACGAGGCGCCCGGCATGGCATTGCTGTTCATTGCGTACGAGCGCCTCGTCACAGGGATCCACAACGAAGACACGATCGAGCAATATCGCGAGAACGGCCGGCGCCTCGGCCGCCTGCTCTATCAGGGCCGATGGTTCGATCCGCAATCCATGATGCTGCGCGAGACCGCTCACTGGATCGCGGGCGCGGTGACCGGCGAAGTGACGCTCGAGCTGCGACGCGGCAACGACTACTCCATCCTCGACACGACGAGTCCGAACCTCACCTACAAGCCCGAGCGGCTGACCATGGAGAAGGGTGCATCGGTGTTCTCGCCGCAGGATCGCATCGGCCAGCTCACGATGCGCAACCTCGACATCATTGATACGCGGGACAAGCTGCTGATCTACACGCAGTCCGGGCCTGCTGGCGGATCCGGGTGGGACGGGCATTCCGTTGCTACCAGAAAAGAAGAAGGACAGCTAGAAGACCGCCAGAGCGCTGGCAGCACGCGTGACTCCAGTTCGAGCGTTCCGGCCGCTGATCGGACCAGCGGGCAAAAAATCCTGCGTCGCGCCATGGAAAAGGCTCCGAACACCGTACAATGCAGCCGGCAGGACGCACCTGCGAGTGCCCGCGGTGGATTGCCCCTCACCCCGGTAGCACCGAGTGATCCCCGAGGGTGAGCGAAAGTGAGAAGGACAGATGGCGCATTCAATGAGCAAGGCGATCCCCTTTCTTGCTGTGGCCGCAGTCGCGCTGAGTCTTGCGACGAGTGCCGCGGCCCAGGTCACCTCGAAAACCGAGAAGGTGATGGTCGCGGCCAAAGTCACGCCCTTGCAGTTGAAGGGTGAGGTGTATTACGTCAAGGGCGACTATCTCGTCGTGAAAATGGCCCCGAGCGGGGATTACCGACTCTTCCATCTGCCGCCAGGCAAGACGGCCACGATCGACGGAGTGGTCATGCCCCTGAATAAAGTCAAGCCCGGCACTGTCCTCTCCGCGGCCGCGACGATCACCGAGAGATCAATGGTCGACCGGACGGTCATGACCCTGAATGGTACGGTTTGGTGGGCATCGGCCGCCTCGGTCATCCTGACTCTGGAAAACGGCGAGAACCGGCAGTACGACGTGCCGAAGGGACTCAAGTTCAGCGTGGATGGTCAGGCGAGGGACGCGGTGGACCTGAAACAGGGCATGAAAGTCTCGGTGACCAAGATCGTGGAGGCGCCGAGCCACGACGTCACCACTAGCGCCGTCGTCACCGGCGTCTCACCGAAGTAACTCGCTACCGAAGGGCCTGGTTCGGAGTTTGCTCCGAGCCGGGCCCACCTAACTGTCCCTGAGCACGGCTGAAGGATCGAGTCGTGCGGCACGCCTCGCCGGAATCCACGCCGCGGTCACGGCCACGAACACGAGCGTAGACGCGCCGCTCCGCCGATCGTCACCGGATCCTGCGCGTCGAGCTGGAACAGCATCGTCTGCACGAACTCTGACGCCCAGACGCTGAGCGCGAGACCTGCCGTCACACCGACGGCCGAGCAGCACGCCGACGCGCCGAAGCACGAGCCGCTGGATGACCCCCGGTTCGGCGCCGAGCGCCATGCGGATGCCGATCTCGGTCCGGCGCCGATTGACGCTGTGCGACATCACGCCGTAGAGACCAATCGCCGCGAGCAGGAGCGCGAGGCCGCCGAAGAATCCGGACAGCGTCGCGACGAGCCGATCCTGCACGATCGTCGCGCCGACGAGCTCATCGAACGTGCGGAACGTGAACGACGCGCGGGGGTCGACGCTCTTCAGCGCCTCTGTCATCGCGCGCATCACGGCGGCCCGCTGACCGGGCGCCGCCGCGGCCGTGAGCGACGCGCCCGGAAACATCTGATCGCGCTGCGCGAGCGGCACGAACATCGTCGGCATCATGCCTTCGCGCGGCGCGCGGTAGACCGCGTCGGTCACGACGCCGACCACCTCGAAGGGCTGCGTTCCGCCAGGCCCTCCCAGGATCACGGTCTGGCCCACCGGCGATCCCTTCAGGAATCGCGCGGCAAAGGTCTCGTTCACGATGGCGACGCGATTGCCGCCCAGCCGGTCCGTCGCATCGAAGTCGCGGCCCCCGAGAATCCGGATCCCGTACGTGCGGAACCAGCCGGGCGTGACGGCGTTGAGCCACGTCATGCGGCTGCGGTCGAGCGGCCCCTCACCCACGACGTTGTTCCAGCCTCGGCCGCTCGTCGGCGTGATCATCGACGCGGCGGCGGACGTGACGCCGGGAACGCCGCTGACGGCATCGCTCATGCGTTGCAGCAACGCCTGACGTTCCTCAGGCTTCACCGACGACATCTGCAGATCGAGGTCAGCGACGATGAGCGGCTCCGGCGTGAACCCGAGCGGTGCGTGATTGAGCGAGTTGAGCGAACGAAGGAACAGTCCGGCGGCGCGCGACGAGCACGATCGACAGCGCGATCTGCACGACGACCAGTGCGCCACGCACCGTGAAGCGACGATCGCCGACGATGCCTCGTCCGGCCGTGCGAAGCGCCTCGTACGGCGCGAGCGCCGCGGCACCCCAGGCCGGCGCCACGCCGGCAATGATCGCGGTGACGACCGTGACGAGCGTCGTGAAGCCGACCACGCGCCAGTCCGGCGAGAGATCGAGCACGACCGACTCGCGCCATGTCACGAACTGCTGAATGAGCAGCGGTCCGCTCCATTGCGCGAAGACGAAGCCGAGTGCCGCGCCCGATCCAGCAAGCAGCACACTTTCCCCGAGCAGCAGCGCGGCCACCTGCCAGCGTGACGCGCCGAGCGCGAGCCGAACGCTGAGCTCCTGCTCGCGCGCGAGCGCCCGGGCCACGAGCAGATTGGCAATGTTGGCGCACGCGATCAGCAACACGAGACCGACGACCGCCATCATCGCGTAGAGCGGCGCCTGATACCGGTTCCCCACCGGCGACGAGCCGTTGGACGCCGGCACGAGCGTGAAACCTTCGCTCAGGTACCGCTGACGCATCTCTGCGGGGAACTGCGACGGCATCGTGGCTTCGCGAATCTGAGGCTGGACCGCGCGGAGCGCGGCGGTCGCCTGCTCGGCGGTCTGGCCTGGCTTGGTCCGCGCCATGATGTCGAGCCACCACGTGGATCGTCCTTCGAGGACGCTTTCTGCGCCGCGAATCAGCGGCTCGGTGGCAAACGGAATCATCACGTCCGACACACGGCCAATGTCTGGTCCGGTGAACCCTGCGGGCATGACGCCCACGACCGTGAAGGGCACGCGCTGAAGCGTGAGTTGACGGCCGATCACGTCGCCAGCACCGCCGTAATGACTCGTCCAGAAACGATGACTGACGACGGCGACCGGCCCGTCCGCGCCTCCGCCCGGGCCGATCGTCGGCTTCGGTCAGCAGGCGTCCACGAGCGGCGCCGACGCCCAGGACGTCGAAGAACCGGCCGCTGACGTAGGCGCCGTCCACGAGTTGCGTCTCGCCGCCCGGCGCCAGGTCGAACTGTTCCGATCCCCACGCGAACGCACCTTCGAAGAGGTCGTTCTCACGCGCCTTGATCTCGTTCCAGATGGGATAGGTCCACGATCCGCCCTCGAGCTGCACGAGCGCGCCGGGTTCGCGCACGGGCAGCGGTCGAAGCATGAGTCCGTTGAGGATGGAAAAGAGGGCGGTATTGGCCCCGATCCCGAGGGCCAACGAGAGGATGGCCAGCGCGCTGACCAGAGGGGTCGCCCGGAGGGACCGGTAGGCAGAGCGGAAGATCGACGCGAAGAATGACATGCCCGCTTAGACGTGGAACCGGTGCGGCGAAGTTGTTCGGCCCAAGAGCCAAAACGCTATCGTAGGCCCCTGCCATGTCAGCCACGGTCGTGGTCAGCAATCTCCGCAAGCGCTACGGCGCGGTGACCGCCGTCGACGGCGTGAGCTTCGAGATTCGAAGTGGCGAGATTTTCGGACTGATTGGCCCGAATGGCGCCGGCAAGACGACCACCGTCGAGTGTCTCGTCGGGCTGCGCCAGCCCGACGAGGGCCGCATCGAGGTCTGCGGTATCGACGCGCGCCGGCGGCCGCGTGACGTGAAGCAACGCATCGGCGCCGCGCTCCAGACCACGGCCCTGCAGGATCGGATTACGCCGCGTGAAGCGCTCGACCTGTTCGGCGCGTTCTACGGAGGCCTCGTGCCTTCCGATCAGCTGCTGCAGCGATTCGGCCTGGTTGAGACGCGCCGGCCAGGCGTTCGACACATTGTCCGGTGGACAGAAGCAGCGCCTCGCGCTGGCCCTGGCGTTCGTGAACAACCCGGAAGTGGTCGTGCTCGATGAGCCTACGGCAGGTCTCGACCCGACGGTGCGGCGCGACCTCCGGGACGAGATTGCCCGCATGCGTAACGACGGCCGCACGGTGCTGCTGACGACGCACGACCTCGAGGAGGCTGAGCTCCTCTGCGACCGCATCGCCATCATCAATCGCGGCCGCATCGTCGCGACCGGCGCACCGCGCGAGCTGACCACGAGCTCGACCGCGATGCCGACGGTGTCGGTGAGCACAACGCCGGCATTGCCGTCCGGTTGGCTCGACGGCGTCGCCGGACTCGAGGGCCTCACCTATGACGCGGTCACGACTCGTTTTCGGACGAGTCGTCTGGGAGACGCGCTCGCCGGGATCCTTGCGAATGCGGCGTCTCGCAGACGCCGAAGTCTCCGAGTTGCACGTGCAGAAGGCGACGCTCGAAGACGTCGTGATCGAGCTCACCTCCTCGGCGCGGGACCACTGACGTGCAGGCCTTCCTCCGCCAGCTCGCCGCTCGGCCTTCGGCTCCACTTCCGGAACCGGATGGCGATGATCTACAGCTACCTGTTCCCCACCATGTTCCTGCTCGCTTTCTGGGCGTTGTACCGCCACGAGCAGGTTCCCCTGATCCGGCACATCGGGGAACTGCTGACGATTGCCGCGCTCGGCGGCGCCTGCTTTGGATTGCCGACGACGATGGTGAGCGAACGCGAGCGCGGGGTGTGGCGGCGATACCGGCTCGCGCCGGTGTCAACCGCGGCGCTCGTGGGCAGCACGCTCGCCGCGCGCTACGTGCTGCTCGTGATCGCCGGGCTGCTTCAGGTGGTGCTCGCGATGAGTCTCGGAATGCCGCTGCCGCGTCATCCGGTTGAGCTCGTCGTGGCGTTCACGTTCGTCGCGTTCGCGTTCATGGGCGTCGGCCTGGTGATCGCGATGCTCGCCGACAACGTGCCGGCCGTGCAGGCGCTCGGCCAGTGCATCTTCCTGCCGATGCTGATCATCGGCGGCGTGGCGGTGCCGCTCGCGAGCCTTCCGGATTGGGCCCAGCGCCTGTCGTCGTATCTGCCGGGCCGCTACGCCGTGGACATCATTCAGGCGACGGCGAACGGCGACGGCCTGGGGACCGCGGGGTTCCACATGCTGGCGCTCCTCTTTATTGGCGCCGCCGGCTGCCTCGCGGGTGCGAAGCTGTTCCGCTGGGATCGAGAGCAGCGGTTCGCCACCGAACCCGGCAAAGCGTGGGTGGCCGTCGCACTGGCCGCGTGGATTGCGGTCGGGCTTGCCGCCGACGCGCGCACGCGTGCGACTGCTCCACCTCCGGCCGGCGCCATGCCGGAAATCGCCGTGACTCCGACGCCAGATCGCGGGTCGCCAACGGTCGCGCCAGTGCCGCTACCAACGCGGCCAACCGCCGCCGAACGTCAGGCGGCGGCTCCGCCGGTTGGCCGCAGCGAGACGCCGGAGAAACCAAGGCTCCCTTCGAACTCGTCGAACCCCTCGAACTCTTCGAACGCCTCGGTGCAACCGCCTCCGTCGCCTCCGACTCCGACGTCGGCACCTGCCGAGCCAAGCGCCGCTCAGAAGCCGCCGATGGCGCCGCTTGCGCCACAGGCCTGGCAGGCCGTGACGCCCGCCGACATCGAGCGCGATCTCGTGTTCGATCGGCTCCCGCCGGACGGCGGAGTCGTCACCCCAATCGCAGCCGCCGGTCAATATCCGGAGCAGGAAGTGGCCGACCAGGTTGCGGCCATCGGCGACGTCCTGCTGGCGTGGCTGCCAGGTAACGTCGACGATCCCGTTCAGCGCACACGCAATCTCCTGTTCGTACTGGCCGTCGTGGACGTCGCGCAGATGCCCATCGAGCCGTTTCTGCCAGAAGTCGTCTTCGGCGAGATCCGGCAACGCAGCTCATCGTCCGAGCTTCTCAAAGTCTTGTATTGGATCGCCGTCCATCCCGATCAGGGAACGATCCCTTCGGCCGCCGACTTCCGCTCGCTCGATCTTCGGCAGGTCTCGCCCGACACCGAAGAGCTGCGAAACCGCGCCGCGGTTTACGGCGTGAAGCTTCTTGGGCGGTTGACTGGACATATTCGATGAGCGGGTCTGTCCCCGCTTACGAACGTGGGACTGACCCCGCGTGGCTCAGGGCTTAGGGCGATCGAGGAACTCTGAACCAGGAACGATGAACCAGCACCAGGAACCGTGGAACCCGGAACAGGGAACGACACGTGTCTAGTCCACTTGCCCTTGGCCTCGACATTGGAACGAGTGGCTCACGAGCCGTCGTGATCGACGAGGCCGGTCGGATTGTCGCGTCCGCGACGGCCGCGCATGCACCGTTTGTTTCTCCCGGTCCCGCCTGGGCTGAACAGGATCCTGCGGACTGGTGGCGCGCCGCGCGCGAGGCCTTGAGCACCGTCCTGGCACACCAAAGACGTTGCGGCCGGACGTGTGACGTCCATTGGCCTCTCGGGGCAGATGCACGGCGCGGTCCTGCTCGATGCGGACGGCCGCGTTCTGCGGCCGTCGATCATCTGGTGCGACCAGCGCACCGCGGAAGAATGCCGCTGGCTGAACGACGAGATCGGCGAGGCGCGCCTGCTCGAGCTCACGAGCAACCCCGCGTTGACGAACTTCACGTTGACCAAACTTCTATGGGTCCGGCGGCACGAGCCGGAGATCTGGGCGCGCGTCCGGCACGTCTTGCTGCCGAAGGACTACGTGCGATTCCGGTTGAGCGGCGCGCACGCGATCGACGTCGCCGACGCATCCGGCACGCTTCTCCTCGATGTCGCGCGGCGCGAGTGGTCGTCGGCGATGCTCGACGCCGTCGGGATGTCGCCCGATCTCTTGCCGCAGGTGTTCGAATCCACCGACGTGTCCGCACACGTTTCGTCCGAGGCGGCCGCCAGCACGGGGCTGCGCCAGGGCACGCCGATTGTCGCGGGCGCCGGCGATCAGGCCGCCGGCGCCGTCGGCATGGGTATCACCCGTCCGGGCGCGGTCAGCGTCACGATCGGCACCTCGGGCGTCGTCTTCGCCGCGACGGAACGGCCTGCGCTCGATCGGCGCGGCCGGATTCACACGTTCTGTCACGCGGTGCCGGGCCGCTGGCATGTGATGGGCGTCACGCAGGCGGCCGGGTTGTCACTGCGGTGGCTGCGCGATCAGTTCTTCCGTGACCTCGGAGAGGGTGACGCCGCGTATGGGCGGATCGCCGACGAGGCGCGTCGAGCGCCAGCCGGCGCCGACGGTGTGCTCTGGGCCCCGTACCTCATGGGCGAACGCACGCCGCATTGCGATCCGGACGTTCGCGCGGCGCTCGTGGGCCTGGCGGCCAACCATACGCGGGCTCATGTCGCACGCGCCGTCCTCGAAGGCGTCGCCTTCAGCCTCCGTGATACCTTCGGCATCTTTGCCGAGCTGGACGTGCCCGTGACGAGCGTGCGTGTCGGCGGCGGCGGTGCGCGCTCGCCGCTGTGGCGCGAGACACAGGCCGCGGTCTACGGCCGGCCGGTGGAAACAGTCGCCGCCGAAGAAGGTGCGGCATACGGCGCGGCGATCCTCGCCGGCGTCGGCGTCGGCATGTGGCCGTCGGTCGACGCGGCGTGTGACCGCGTCGTGCGGACGGCGGCGATCACGACGCCAAATGCAGCGGATGTCGCAATGCTCAACGCGCGCTACGCAGACTACCAGCGCGTCTATCCGGCGTTGAGATCGTTGAGGACGCCGAGCTGACGGTCGCGCGCGAAGCCGTACTGGATTGACCCTGAGCCCTAAGCCGTGAGTCCTAAGCCCATGTCTGACTACACTCCCCGCCCTGAACACAAGTTCACGTTCGGCCTTTGGACCGTTGGTAACCGCGGGCGCGACCCGTTCGGCGAGGCCGTCCGCGATCCGCTGCCACCGAACGACGCCGCCGCCATGCTCGGCGAGGTCGGCGCGTGGGGCGTCAACCTGCACGACAACGACCTCGTCCCGATCGACGCGACGCCTTCCGAGCGCGACCGCATCGTGCGCGACTTCAAGAAAGCCTGCGACACCGCGGGCATCGTCGTGCCGATGGCCACGGTGAGCCTCTTCACGGATCCCGTGTTCCGCGATGGCGCCTTCACCGCCAACGATCCCTCCGTTCGCGCCTATGCCGTGCAGAAGACGATGCGCGCCATGGACATCGGCGCGGAGCTCGGGGCGAAGATTTTTGTGCTCTGGGGCGGACGCGAAGGGACCGAGACGGACGCGTGCCGTCGGCCGGACGACGCCGTGCGACGGCTGCGTGACGCGGTGAACTATCTGTGCGAGTACTCGATCGATCGGAAGTACGGCTATCGCTTCGCGCTCGAGGCCAAGCCCAACGAACCGCGCGGCGACATCTACATGGCCACGACCGGCAACTACCTGGGCTTCATCCCGACGCTCGCGTTTCCCGACATGGTCGGCGTCAACCCCGAGGTCGCGCACGAGACGATGGCTGGGCTGAACTTCGTGCATGCCGTCGCGCAGGCGTGGGAGGCCGGCAAACTGTTCCACATCGATCTCAACGACCAGGTGAGCGGCCGATACGACCAGGACTTCCGGTTTGGCGCCGCGAATCCCAAGACCACGTTCTTTCTCGTCAAGTTCCTCGAGGACGTCGGCTACAACGGCCCGCGCCACTTCGACGCGCACGCCTATCGCACGGAGGACTACGAAGGCGTGAAGGACTTCGCCCGCGGATGCATGCGGACGTATCTGATCATGAAGGAACGCGCGGCGCGCTGGAACGCCGACGCCGAAATTCAGGCGCTCGTCCGCGAGGCACACGAGCCGACTGGGCCGCACCCGGCCTACTCCACCTATTCCGCCGCAGGCCGCGACGCGTTGCTCGGCACCAACTTCGACCGGCGTCAGATGACGGCCAAGGGGCTGCAATACGAGAAGCTGGATCAGCTCACGATTGAAGTGATTCTCGGGGTCAGATAATGCGGAGACAGATTGTCGGTACGAGAGGTACGACGGGTGCGACAGGTCCAGGAACGAGCTGGCGCAGTCATCCTCTTTAGCTCTAGAACTGAGAAAGTTGACGAGCGATAGATGGTTCGTTGGACCCGTCGAACTCCTGTGTACGTGACCGACCGAAGGTCAATCTTCCGCAGCGACGTAACTCTGTCGTGCCCTCGCGACGAAGGTCGAGTTCTTCACTCGAACCTCGAGCTTGTGGACCTGGCCGTCGAGCTTCTCGGGCGTGAAGGCCAGCAGGTACTGCTGGTGGAGCTCGTCGGCGACGCGCGCGAAGGTCCCAGCGAGATCGTCGGCGTTCGTCAGCTCGAAGTAGCCGCCACCACCGACGTTCGCGAGCTCACGGAGCTCCGGGTCGGGCCCGGCCTCCTGACAGGCGGACGAACGGTCCGGCATCGGCCCTGGTGGATATCGTCCGATTCCGCCGTCGCCCGGTGTGGGCATGACGGGTGGACGCGGCCTCGGCATAGGCGGCCGCGGCCACTGGATGGGCGGCAGTCCGCCGGGCGGCCGGCGTCGCTGATACCTCGGTCGCGGGTACCAGGGGCCGCCACTCCCACCGAAGGATTGTCCGCACCCGCTCGAAAACCCAATGCCGTAGACCATGATGTTCTCGGCCACCGAGCGGCTGCGAACTTCCTTGTAGGTCACCATCGGCGACTGGGCATCCGGCGTGTCGTGCCCGTCGGTGAAGAGCAGCACGACACGACGGCCGGGCTCGTCCTTGAGCGCGGTCATCGCGAGCGTCGTTGCGCGCCATAGTGGAGTGATGCCAGCCGGCTGAAGTCTCGTTCGCAGGACGTCGACGAGCGCGGCGCGATCGCTCGTAAACTCTCCGGGGTCGATCTCAATGCGGTTGGCAAAGCTCCCCACGCGTGCGCGGTCGGCCGGCTCGAGGTGCGCCACGAACCGTTCCGCCGCCTTACGGACCAGATCGAAGTGGTCCTCCATGCTGCGGCTGCGGTCCAGCATGATGACGATCGTGATCGGCTGGAGATCGTTGGCGAAGACCGTGACGGCCTGCCGCCGGCCGTTGTCGTACACCTCGAAGTCGTCGAGCGTGAGACGAGGCACGAGCCGGCCCGTCTGGTCGAGGACTGTGGCGTAAATGGAAACGGTATCGCTGCCGGAACGAAACTCCGGCTCCTGCCGGGCGCTCACCAAAACGACGCCGCCGGCGAGACAGCCAATGGCGGCGACCAGAACGCGAAACATGCAAGACCTCGCGGGGCAGGCGGCTGAGGCCATTCTCGCACGGTACGGGCCGCGCCCGGAACGGCATCCGGGAAGGAAGAGCCCCTGATGATGGCGAGCTTCTTCCGCTGGGTGGCGGGCCTGGACCGGGCCCTCCTCCGGGCGTCCGGACGGACCCGGGCTCTGGCCTACGTCCTGACCGTCGCCGTCATGGTGGCCACGGGCCTGCCCCACGTGCCGCGCCAACACGTCGATTTCACCGGGACACCCCTCATCGGCGGCATCCAGCGCCACGACACGTACGGCAACGACACCATCGGCGACGGCTACGAAGCGCGCGTCGTGCTCAACGACTGGCGTGACATGTACACGAAGTCCAAGCTCGAGATGACACCGCTCGAGGCCGCGACCTGGTCCAAGGAAGGCTCGGCCCCGTACCCGCCAGCCACGCTCCTCGCCGAAGCCGGTCTCTACGCCGTGGGCACGAAGCTTGGCATCGGCTTCTACGGCGCCATCCTCGCGCTGGCCGTTCTGTTCGTCGGAACGTCGGCCGTCTATTTCTTGAACACGCGCTGGTATCTGTTCCCGGCGCTGTATCTGAATTTCTCGTACTTCGGCGAGCGTTTCGTCCACGTGCAGGACTGCTCGTACCTGGTCATGCTCACGGTGCTGATGGCCGCCCTCTACCTTGCGCGACGGGGCAGTGACGCGAGTCACGCGCTCGTTGGGCTCGCCACGGCCATGAAGCTCTCCCCGCTCTACTACATCGTCAATCTGGGGTTGATGCGGCGACGCGACGCGGCGCTCTACCTCGCGATCCTGGCCGGGGGGCTCGTCCTTCCCTACTTCGTCTGGGAGAACTATCTCTACATCTATCAATACGGCGCGGAGCTCAAAGGCGACTGGGACAATGCGGCGGCGGCGCTCGCCGTCGTGATGCCGTTTTCACTCGTGCTCCGCTATGTCGAAACCAGACTCGGCTTCGATCGCGAGGATCGCGTTGGCTGGAGCCTCGTGCCGTTCGCGCTGCTGCTCGCGTTGAAGATGAACGTCGCGCGGCATCTGCTGATCGTGTTGCTCGTGCCGGACAAACGTGGCGTCCGTAATATCGCGGCCGCGATCGGTCTGGCCGTGCCTGCGATCTTCGGCGTTCCGTTCAACTCGTCACTGCCCTTCGCAGCGCTCACGCTCGTTGTGGGGTTGGCGTACTACCTGTCGGACATTGGATGGGAAACCGTGCGAAACGATCTTCGAGCCCCGATGCGGACGCTGGCCGAAATGTTTTGGCTGGCCCCAAGCCCCAAGCCTCGAGCCTCAAGCCGGCCTAGTGCGTGAGCCCATAGACCACATAGTTGATGCCAAACTTGTAGGCCTCGTTCGTCGGCGCCATGGCGTAGGCGCCGGTCGCCGACCATTCCATGTAGTCGCCGATGTCCATGTTGTAGTTGATCACGACCATCAGGCGCTTGTCCGGATCGTTGTTCTCGTGAATGCCGTAGAACTCGCCCATCAGTCCCCGCTCGCCCCACGCGCCCGGGTACGGCACCTGCAGTGACTTGATGGCAAAGAAACTGTTGAACACCGGGTGCGAGACGTCGAGCGTGTCGATGCGCGCGTCCGGCAGCACGCGCCGGATCGCGCGCTCGAACGTAGACCACTCCTGTCCGAAGTGGTTGTACGGATCGAAAAAGTCATCGACGATCAGGAACCCGCCCTTGTCGAGGTACTTGCGCAGGCCTGCCACCTCCGCGTCGGAGGGATACCAGTAGCCCGGCTCGGTCAGGTACGCCACCGGAAACTTGAGCAGTTCCGGATCGTCGAGCGTGTGGATGTTGCTGCCCTCGAGGTGCGGATTGAGTGAGGTCAGCTCGCGCAGAATCGTCGTGAAGTTCTGCTCCATCTCCGGGTAGTCGTACGCCCAGCTGCCATACCCGGCGTACGCGATTCGCGCAAACACGAACCGCCCGTCGTACCGTACGTTGTTGGAGGAGTAGGTGCGGCGGCCGAACCCCAGGTATCCGCCGCCGCGCTGCGCGGCGAGCGCAAGCGGAATCACGACAGCGACCATCAGCGCGAGCCCGAGGACGAGCAGCCCTCTGCGCACGGCCCAGCGTCTCACAAGTCAGAAGTGAGAAGCCAGAAGTTAGAAGTTCGGAGGCGGTCGTGCCGAGTTACCAATCCACGGGACACCTCGCCGCCAGCGCCTCGAGATCGCGCCAGACGAAGGCTCCACGATGCACGAAGCCGTCGGGCTCCCGCGGGTTCTCGGCGCCGAGCGCGAAGTAGAAGCGACACGATGGATTCGCCGCATCGGCCGACAAGCTCATCGACGACTGGCCCATCGCGATGAACCGCCGGGCAACGTGACCGACCAAACGTCGTCCGAGACCGAGACGTTGGTACTCGGTGAGTAAGTAGATCTTGTTCAAGTCGCCGACGCCGTTCTCATGTTGTCACGCCCTTGGCGAATCCGACGAGCTCGCCGTTCGGCTTCTGGATGACGATGGTGAACCAGCTGCCATCGACTTTCTGAAACGCCTCACGCCACTGCGCCTCGCGAATGGCGAACGTCGGCGGGCGGCGCACTGCGGGGTACGTTGCCGCCCAGGTTTTCACATGAAGCGCGGCCAGCGCAGGAATGTCTGCGGCAGTCGCGTCGCGAAAAAGAAATGACGCGACTGTTTCGCCGCGAGCCCGAAGGCGCCGCGCGTTCGACGCAGGAGATGGCCGTCGAAGGCCGCGAAGGGCCCGCGCCACGAGAACGATGAGCGGCTCCAGTCGTGTCTGCAGATGTCGCCGAATTGCCCGGAGCCCACGTTGCATGTTTCGTCCGGTCGAGTCCTGCGCAAGACGTTGCCGTCGCGCGGAGCTCCCAAATTGAAAGCCCTAAGCCCTAAGCCTTGAGCCCTAAGCCTGACAGACGTTACTATCCCACCCGGGGTTTGCCCCGTGTCCTCACAACGTATCTGGACGCTCGCGCTCGGCGTAGTCGGCGTGACATCCGTGTGCCTTGTGGCTCGCCCGGCACAGGAGGTCGTCGTGCGAGCGCCGGGCCTGGCCACGCCGAATATGGCGCAGGACAGCTCCGCGCCGCTGGGCGCCGGCCTCGTGCTGGGCCGCGTGGTGGATGCCGCGTCGGGGCGACCGATCCCTGGCGCAACCGTGATACTCGCAAGCGGGCCTACCGCACCGCTGGGACCAACCAGCCAGGCGCCGCCGTCGGCCATGACGAATAACGCGGGCTACTTCCTGTTCCGCGACCTGGCCAGAGGGTCGTATCCGATCACGGTCACTGCGTCCGGCTACATCAGCGGCGCCAACGGCCGTCTTCAGCCGGATGGGCCGTCACGCCCCGTGACCCTCGACGACAACGAGCGCGTGACCGACGTCGTCATTCGGATGTGGAAATACGGCGTGGTGAGCGGCACCGTGCGCGATGAACGCGGCGACCCGATGGTGTCGGTCGGCGTCCGCGTCCTCCGCCGCACGACGGGCGGACGCCTGGCGAACGTGCTCCAGTCGCAAACGGACGATCGCGGAATCTATCGCATCGCCGGTCTCGCTCCGGGCGACTACTACGTCGGCGTGCTCGCGAGTACAGGCTCGGTTCCGGCGGCGCTCAGCGCCGTGATCCGACAACCCGGGTCGCCCGCGGCTGCGGACCTCCGGCGCGATCTGCCCGTGGCGGTCGCCGCGATGACGTTCGGCGGCGAAGGTATTCGCGTGGGCGACTCGATGGTCTCGACGACCGGTCCATTCGGCAACCGGAGCCTGGCGCCTCACGTCGGAGCCGATGGCAGAATGACGGGCTATCAATCCACATACCACCCGGCGGCGATGACACTTCCCGAGGCCGAAGCCGTGCGGGTGGGATCTGGCGAAGAGCGCTCCGACGTCGATATCAACGTGCGGCTGACGCCCATGCTCACGATTGCCGGCACAGTCGTCGGTCCGGAAGGGCCCGCGGCGAACATCGGCGTCATGCTCATGCAGAGTTCGCTCGACGGCGTGTCCACGCTGCCGGGCCTCGAGACATCGACGACGGTGACCGGCCCGGACGGACGTTTCACGCTCCTCGGCGTCGGCCCCGGTCAATACCGCCTCAAGGCGGTCCGCATTCCGCGTCCGTCCCCAACCTCGATCGCCAGCAATGCCACGGTGATCAACGTCGGGCCAGCCGCGATGATGTCAATCGGACCGGGAGCACTCGAGCCGCCGCCCGCGTCGGAACTGCCGACGCTGTGGGCCGACGTGCCGGCAAGCGTCGGCGATCGCGACCTCACGGGTGTCACGCTGACGTTGGCCACCGGATCGCGAATCACCGGCCAGGTCGTCTTCGACGGCGGCTCGCTGCCATCGGCCGCCGAGATGCCGCGCATCGGCATCGGCCTCATCCCGGCCGACGACCGCCAGGAACAACTGCCGGGCGCAGCACCCGTGAATCAGAGCACCCGGCAGTTTCTGACGGCGCAATACCCCGCGGGCCGGTACGTCGTGAACGTGCTCTCGCTGCCCAACGGGTGGACGGTGCAATCCGCGATGGCCGGAGGCGTCAACATCTACGAACGACCGCTGACGCTGACCGGACAAGACGTCAGCGGCATCGTCGTCACGCTCACACGGCAGCCCACGACATTTACCGGGCAGGTGCGTCGCGGGAGCAGCGCTGGTGATCCACTGGCCACGGTCGCGGTGTTCCCGGCCGACTATCGCGCGTGGATCGACGAGGGCATGTCGAGCCGGCGCTTCCGATCGGGCGCCGCGCAGCCGGACGGCACGTTCGAGTTTTCCGGTCTCGGCGCAGGTGAGGTACATCGTCGCGGCGATCGGCGCCGAGCACCCAATCGACGGGCGGAACACCGACACGATTGACGCGCTGTCGCGCGTGGGCACGCGCGTGGCGATCCGAGAAGGTCTCGTCAATCAGTCGCCGCCGCTGACGGTCGCGACGATTCGCTGAGGCGTGACCATGCGTGTGGCCATCTGGCATCGAACATCGCTCGTGATCATCGCGTGCGTGCTGAGCGCCGCAACCGGCGTCGCCCAGCGCGCAGGAGGTCCTCCGGCCGAACAGAGATGACCAGGCGGGGCCCGACACGGGCCTGAGCGTGATTTCAGGCATGGTCGTCGCCGACGCAAGCCGGGACTCAACCGGTGCGGCGCGCCGCGGTCTCCATTCGGAACACCGATTCCGGCGCAGCGCTGATGGCGATGACCGACGATGCCGGACGATTCGAGTTTCGCGATTTGCCGTCGGGCCGATTCGTCGTGTCCGCGAACAAACCTGGTTACGTGCCGGCGACCTACGGCGCCACGCGGCCACAGATGCCTGGCCTGACGATCGCGTTGGGGGACGCTCAGCACGCCGCCGACATCACGATCCGAATGCCTCGCGGCGCGGTCATCACCGGGCGCGTGGTGGACGACCAGGGACAACCGGCGGCAAATCTCCGGATCGTGGCGAATGAGCGCGTGATGGTGAACGGGGAGCCGTCGTACCGCGGATTCGGCTCATCGGCGCTGACCGACGATCGGGGCATGTACCGAATCTACGGGCTGGTCGGCGCCTCGTATGTTCTGTCCGCGTCAGTCAGCCCCAACATCACGCTCGGCGGTGCCGCGGCGCGAGTAACCACGGCGGCGGAAGTGCAGTGGGCGCAGAGTGCCGCGCCAACGCGGCCCGGGCACGCCGGCCACCGCCATGGCGCCGGCGCCGCCTCGCGGCCAGGCGCACCGATACACCACCGTCTACTACCCGGGAACGACGGACCATGCGAGCGCCGTTCCCGTCACGGTGGCGACCAGTGAAGAACGATCGGCGGTGGACTTCGTCATTCAGCTCGTGCCGACGGCCACCGTCGAGGGCACGATCTTCGGTGTCGATGGACAACCGCTCGGCTCGAGCGTACAGGTGATGGCGCTGTCGAAAGCGACGACGCCGATGATGGGGATGATCGAATTTCCACCCCGCGCGAGCATCGCTCCAGACGGGAAGTTTTCAGTCGCTGGTCTCGCGCCGGGCGAGTACATGGTGACGGCGCGTGCTGCGAGCGGCGCGAGAGGCCCTACGCCCGGTGGCAGAGGCGCCGCGGGCCCGGCCACGATGGACTTGTGGGCGACTGCCGATTTGAGCATCTCGGGCGTCGATGTCTCGGACGTCGTCCTGCGGCTCGACGCCAGGCATGAAGGTGTCGGGGCGGATCGTCGTCGAAGCGACAACGGAGGCGGCGCCAACCGATCTCACTCGAGGCGCCGTCCGGCTCACGCCGCCCCCGACAACCTCGATGAGCCTCGGCGTGCCGCCGGGCCAGACGAACGCGGACGGAACGTTCATTTTCACCGGGGTTCCGCCGGGCGCTTATTACTTCGCCGCGAATCTGGCCGGCGGAACGCCGGCGCGGCCTACATGGACGCTGAAGTCGGCCACCCTCAACGGCCGCGACGTGCTGGACACGCCGCTCGACATGCGTCCCGGTGAAGACATCGGCAATGTGGTGGTGACGTTCACGGACCGCGTGACGTCACTGTCGGGTTCACTGACCGATCAATCGGGCAGGCCGGCTCCTGGATACTTCGTGATGGCGTTCCCGACCAACACGACGCAGTGGCGGCAGCAGTCGCGCTGGCTGCGTCCACCGACCCGTCCGGCGAGCGACGGCCGCTTCAGCGTCGTCGGTCTGCCGCCGGGCGAATACCATCTGGCCGCGATCACGGAGTTCACGCCGAACGAGTGGTATACGCCAGCGTTCCTCCAGCAGCTCGTTCCGTTGTCACTGAAGTTCACCCTGCGCGAGGGTGAAGAGCACCGGCAGGACATTCGGTTGGCGGGAAATTGATTCCTTCGGCGTTCCCCGTTCCGCGTTCCCCGTTCCGAGTTCTGGTTCCGGTCAGGTTCACATCCGGGTGTCTGAACCTCCGAACTGCAGAACCCTGAACCAGAACCCGGAACGGAACGGGGAACGGGGAACGGGGAACGACCTAGTACACTCTTCGCGCGTGTCCGAGTCGTCTCGAACGTCGCTAACCTTCCGCTACGAAGCCCTTCGCGCCATTGCCGCGGGAATCGTCGAGACGGCCAGCACGACGTTTCTTGTGCTCATCGCAGTTCGGTGGTTTGAAGCCGGACCGCTCGCCAAAGGCCTGGTGGCGTCGGGCGCCGGCCTCGGCTATGTGATTTCGCCGTTGATCGTCTCGCGCGTCGAGAAGGCTCGCACGCCCGTCGCGCGCGCCGCGTCACGGCTCGTCCTCGCTGCCGCCGTGTCGATCGGCCTGGCGGCGCTCCTCCCAGGCGAGGCGTTGTTCGTCGTGAGCAGCTTGCTGGCCATCGCCCTCAGCGGGTCGATGACGCCACTGCTCACGCAGCTCTATCAGGACAACTACCCTGATGCGTCGCGCGGCCGCTTCTTCTCGCGCACCGTGATGATTCGCATCGGAAGCGCGGTGGTGTTTGCCGGCGGCGCCGGGTATCTGCTCGCCATCGAACATCGGCTACTTCCGGATTCTGCTCGCCATTTTCGCCGGGGCGCTTGCATTCTCGAGCTGGTGCCTGTCGCGCGTGCCGTCGTCGCCTCTGCATTTGTCCGACGCTCAGCATCCGCTGCGCGCGTTCCGGTACGTGCGCGACGATCGCGTGTTCCGCATCACGCTGATCTCCTGGATGTTCATGGGATTCGCGAACCTGATGATGCTGCCGCTGCGCGTCGAGTACCTCGCGAACCCGCGATACGCGCTGGCGCTCCGGCCCGACACGATTGCGCTGCTCACCGGCGTCGTGCCCAACCTCGCGCGGCTCGTCATGAGCCCGGTCTGGGGATGGCTCTTCGACCGCATGAACTTCTTCGTCATGCGCATGACGCTGAACGTCGGCTTCGCCGTCGGCATCATCTCGTTCTTTGCGAGCGACACGACGACGGGCTTCGTGCTGGCGGCGGTCACGTTCGGCATCTCGACCGCCGGCGGCGACGTCGCCTGGACGCTCTGGGTGACGAAGGTCTCGCCGCCGGAACGGGTCGCCGACTACATGAGCGTGCACACGTTCTTCACCGGCGTTCGCGGCCTCATCGCGCCGCTCATCGGCTTCGCGCTCGTGGCCCACTGGCCGATGACGACGATGGGCTGGTTCTCGGCCGCATCGATCCTCGTCGGATCACTTTTCCTGTTGCCTGACGCGATGAAGGGGGGCCCGGTGCGAAAGGGCCCGGTCTCGCCCGTGGCGGCCGGAGCCGCGGAAACCGGGGAACAGTAGGCCTACATGCCGCGGAAGCGTCCCGTCTGTTCCCAGATCGTGATCGACGCCAGCAGCCCGTACAGCACGGTCGCCCACACGAGAGACGCGAGGCGGTACGACCGCACGCGGATGGGCGCGGGCAGGCCGCGGCGATTGATCACGATGAGCAGGCCGGAGTAGACGAACATCATCAGGCCGCCCACCGACGCGGAGATGACGAGCAGCACGATCGGCTGAGCGGCGCCCACGAGCAGAATCGTCACGCCAATCGCGACGAGCCCCCAGACCAGACCGAAGTAGAGCCGACTCTCCGACACCGTCGAGCGCGTGAGATACGTCGACTTCAGGATGTCCGCCGCCAGCCGGCTCGTGTAGTCGATGATGCCCATCGCCGACCCGAAGAGCGAGAACGCGCCGGTGGCCCAGAACAGCAGCTTGAACCAGTTACCGGCGCGCGCGGCCAGCTCGTTGCCTTCGATCTCGAGAAACGCGACGCCGTTCGGCAGCGACGGTCGTCCGAAGAGCGTCGAATGCGCGAGCATCGAGGTCAGCGCGATCGTCGCCACGGTGACGAGCACGAAGCTCGCGAACTGCTCGATGTTCGCGAACCGCCACCAACGGCGCCAACGCCTCATGTTGTCGGGCGTGGGGTTGAACCGGTACAGCGTGCCGGTTTCCGCGGCCTGCTCGGCGTCCGGTAATCGGACTCACGAGCCGTGGCACGTACTTGCCCATGCCGAAGCCCTTGTCGCGAATCCAGTTGCTCTGGCAGAGATTCTGGCCGCCGCCGGCGCCCGCGAATACCATGGCGCCGAACAGCAGCGCGAAGCTCAGCTCCGGCGGGAAGTAGCCGACGTTCACGAGACCCGCCGGCAGCGCGCGCCACGACGTCGCGTCGATCGCGAGAAACGACGCCAGGATCGCCAGCGTCAGGACGGCGGCGACCTTGACGAAGATGAGCCGTTCGAGCGCCACGTAGACGACCGGCGCCAGCGTCAGCGACGCTCCGATGACGATCAGCATGATCGTCGCGATCGTTCGCGCGTCGCCGCCGAAGAGGTACGTCGCGATCGTCGCCGAGCTCAGCGCCCAACCCGGCCAGAGGTTGGCGAAGTAGACCATGATCGCCACGATCAGTCCCCAGTGACGCCACAGCCGGTTGAACCCGGTGATGGCCGTCTCTCCGGTCGCCAGCGTGTAGCGCTCGACCTCCATGTTGAGGAAGAACTGCGTGACGACGCCGAGGATGGCGGCCCAGAGAAACACCAGGCCGACCTGCGACGCGATGAACGGCCACAGGATGAACTCGCCGGAGGAAAGGCCGACGCCGGCGGCGACGATGCCGGGCCCGATGATGCTCCAGGTGCTTTTCGGAAGGTCCGGCAGGTCGCGAACCGTGGCATTCGCCCACGCGCCGGTCGGCACGGACAACGCAGACGGATCGGTGTCCGGTTGAAAAGGCATCGGTCAGCGTGAAAGGCGCGCGATGCTACCACATAATATGGAACCGGGTTTCTTCGCGACTGAACGAAACCCGGTTCCCTATGCGACTACTCACAGCATTCTTGATCATCGTCGCGTCGGCACTGGCCGCCGCTCCGATACACGCGCAGGACAGCGCCTTCACGCTGACGAGCACGGACGTGAAGAACGGCGCGTTCGCGCCGGCGCAAATCTTCAACAGCTTCGGGTGCACCGGCAAGAACGTCTCGCCGGCGCTCGCGTGGAAGGGCGCGCCGTCCGGCACGCGTAGCTTCGTGCTGACGGTCTACGATCCCGACGCGCCGACCGGGTCGGGCTTCTGGCACTGGGTCGTCATGAACATCCCGGCCTCGACGACGTCACTCGCGAGCGGCGTGAGCCGCACGCCGAAGATGCCTGGTGTGGAGATGCGAACGGATTTCGGCACGACGGGCTACGGCGGGCCCTGCCCGCCAGCAGGCGACAAGCCGCACCGCTACATCTTCACGGTCTTCGCGCTGAAAGTGGACAAGCTCGACGTCGATCCGCAGGCGACGGCCGCGATGGTCGGCTTCATGACGCGCGCGAACAGCCTCGGGCTCGCGACGTTCACGGCGCGCTACGGCCGCTGAGCATGCCTCAGCCGATTCGTTGGACCGATCTTCCTGAAGAGCCGGTGAACGCGCTCGTCACGCGCCGCGTGATCCACACGCCGGCGATGACGATCATCCAGCTCGCCTACAAGCAGGGCGGGATCGTCCCGCTCCATCATCACGTGCACGCGCAGGTGACGATGGTGCAGTCGGGTTCGCTCCGCATGGAAATGAATGGACAGTCGGTGATCGTTCACGCCGGCGAATCGCTCGACGTGCCGTCCAATGCTCCGCACCTGGCCGAAGCCCTCGAGGACGCCACCGTCGTCGAGGTCTTCGTCCCGGCACGAACTGATTGGATTAAATCGTAGAACTGAAACACGCGCCGGGCCGCACTCCCGACGCGCGCGTGTGTAGAAGACGCTAGTCGTTGCCGTGACCGGCCGGCTGGTTCTGTCCGCGAACTTCGCCGCCCGGGAAATCGCCCGGGCCGGTGTTCGTCGCGCCGACGCCGTCGTTGGTGTGAACGTTCGTGTACGTCATCGCCCGCGTCCATTTGGTCGATCAGATCCGACAGTGGATGACCGGCGAGGCTGCCGACCAGGTTGGCGGCAGTGGCTTCGCCAGAGGACAGCAGGCCGTTCTGCGGACCCAGAATCAGCGGCTGCGGATGTGGCCGGTTGCGCGAATAGCCACAGCACGACGCCGGCGTTGGCGCCGGCGTTGGCACAACAATGAATGTGCGCCATGAACGACGTTGTCGATGTTCGACGCGATCAGCTGCCACTGGAGCGTCGAGTCCATCCGCGCTCAGTTGGAACTTCACTTGTCCTTGCGCCGGTGATCTCTCGGTGGAGTCGGCGGGAACTTCCTCATTCGCCGCAATGAGATGCGCCACCCAGTTCCTCGGCACACCAGTCCGGTTTGTCGTCCGTCGCGTTTGCGCTTCCAGCAGCGATCGGTCCCGGCCCTGCAGGCGTCGAGCCTGAGCAGGCCGCGGCGATCGCGCTGGCGACAATTGCCAGTACGAGTCGTTTCATGACGTCTCCTCCGTCGCCGGGTGCAAACGGTTCAACCCGGCGCTTTTGTCGTGGAGCGGACAGTATGCACCTGCCCAGCACCGGCGCCAGTTAAAGTTTGTTGACGGAGAGGCGACGCAAGGTCGCCGCTGATCACGAGATTGGAATCGCGATCGACGAAGGCAACGAAAAGACATCCGGGAGGAAGACTCCGCCACGAATCAACCGATCCCGATCGACGGCCCGGCGCTACGTGCGCGCCGATCGCACGCGGTCCAGCCAGACGGCCGTGACGATGATGCAGCCCGTCACGATCTCCTGCACCCAGTTGGCGAGCCCGAGCTGCGAGCAGCCGATTTGAATGACGGTCATGATCGTGGAGCCAATCAGCGCTCCAGAGACGGAGCCGCGGCCGCCGAGAAGGCTTCCACCGCCGATGACGACCGCCGCGATCACGTTCAGCTCGAGACCGACCGCCACCGTCGGATCGCCGACCGACAACCTCGAGAACTGCAGGAGACCCGCGACGCCGGTCAGGGCGGCGGCCAGCGTGTAGATCGCGGTCTTGCGTGCGTTGATCGGCACGCCGCACAGGCGCGCCATCCGTTCGTTCGATCCAATCGCGAAGATGTGACGGCCGAACGTCGTGTACCGCAAGCAGCAGACTGACGAGGATCGCCAGCAGCGCGAGCAGCCACACACCCCACGGCAGCAGAATGCCCGTGTCCGGCCTGCGGAGCAGATCGTTCAACCAGGTCGTCGGCGCTTCGAGCCGCACTTCTCCGGCCAGTCCCTTGGCCGCCCCGCGAATCACCAGCATCGTCCCGAGTGTCACGATGAACGGCACGATGCCCGAGCCTGGTCACGAGCAGGCCATTGACCGCGCCACAAAGCGCGGTCGCCGCGACACCGCCGAGCGCCGCGACGCCAGGCGACGCGCCCGATCCAAGGAGCAGCGCGATGACGACCGTACGAGAGCGCGATCATCGACCCGACGGACAGATCGATGCCGCCGGCAGCGATGATCATCGTCATGCCCAGGGCCGCGGTGCTGACGATCGCGGTCTGACGCAGGATCAGCTCGAGATTGACGGGCGAGAAGAACTGCGGCCCGACGAGGAACGCGAACGTGATCGCGACGAGCACCAGGCCGGCAAGCGCGCCCGCGCGATCGAGCAGGGACCTTCGTGCTCATGCCGAAGCCTCAGCCGCGATCGCGGTCATGAGCGCGTGTTCCGTAAAGCGTTCCGCGGCTTGCGGCGACCCGAGACCTCCGCGGCGCATCACCGCGATGCGGTCGCACAGCCCCAGCAACTCCGGAAGGTAGCTCGACACCATGAGGATCGCGCGCGGCCGGTCGGCATTCGTCGGATACGAGGCTGTCGATCAGCCGGTAGATCTGCGCCTTGCTGCCGACGTCGATTCCGCGGGTCGGCTCGTCGAGCACGAGCACGTCCACGTCGTGGTGAAGGAGGCGCGCGAGCGCGACCTTCTGCTGGTTCCCGCCGGACAGCTCCGCGATCGTCTGCTGCCCGCCGGCGCACTTGATGTCGATGCGGTCGATCCACTCCCGCGCGGCCGCGCGCTGTCGGGCCGGCCAGCACGACCCCGCCCGATCCGAACCGGCCGAGCCTGGTCAGCGTGAGGTTGTCGGCGATGCTCATCTTGAGGCTCACGCCTTCGTGCGTGCGGTCCTCGCTCACGAGGCCCATGCCCTGACGCCAGCGATCGGCCGGCAATCCCGCTCCCGAATAGGCGCCGACGCGGACGCGCCCGCTCCGCACGGGCGCCAGACCGAACAGCGTGCGCAGCAGCCGCGTGCGGCCCGATCCCATCAGCCCGGCGATCCCGAGAATCTCGCCGCGGTGCAACGTGAACGATGCGCCGCCCGGTTCGAGCCCGTCGATCTCGAGGATCGCTTCGCCGCGGTGGCGTGGCGTCCGCGGGAACACGGTGTCGGCGGCGGCGCCGACCATCATGCTCACGATCTCGTCGTGGGTCGCGTCCCGCGTGGCCCCGCCGCCTGCGTTCCGTCCGTCGCGCAGGACGACGAAGCGATCGGTGATGCGCAGCACCTCTTCGATGAAGTGCGAGATGTAGACGATGGCGTGGCCCTGCGACTTGAGCCGCTGGAGAACCGCGAACAGATGGTCCACGTCGGCCGGCCCGAGGCTGCTCGTCGGCTCGTCCAGCACGAGCACGGGACAGCCCACGGCGAGCGCGCGCGCGATCTCGACGATCTGCTGCGACGCGGCCGAGAGGCGCCCGGCCGGCGCATCGAGCGGGAGGTCGTCGTGGCCGAGCTCGGCCAGCGCCGCGCCGGCGATCTCGCGCATGCGAGCCCGGTCGAGCACGCCAAAACGCGCGGGCTCGATGCCCAGGGTGATGTTTTCGATGACGGTGAGGTCGGCCGCGAGCGACAACTCCTGCTGGATCATCGCGACGCCGGCGTGCCGTGCCTCGCTTGGATTGTCCGGCGCGTACGGGCGGCCGCCAATCGACATGACGCCGGCATCTGGCCTGAGCGCGCCGGCCAGGATGGCCATCAGCGTGCTCTTGCCGGCGCCGTTCTGGCCGACGAGGCCGCAGATCTCGCCCGGAGCGACCGCCAGGTCCACGCCCGCCAGCGCGACGGTGGCCCCAAACCGCTTGGCCACGCCGCGCATGATGAATCCGGGGGGCTGCGCCCCCGCCCCTCGAGCGCTTCGCGCGAGGGCTGCCCCGCTCTCGCGCGGGCTCGTCACGCTCGCGGCCTTCGTCATTTCACGCGTTCGGGCTCGAGCAGCGCGACGATCTCGGGCTGCTGCCGATTCTGCGGCGTGGCGATCGTGACGCCCGTGTCGATTCGGGCCTCGACAGGCTCCTTCTTGAGGTGCGACACCATCGTCTTCACGCCGAGATAGCCCATCTTCACGGGATCCTGAAGCACGAGCCCGTCGATGATGCCCTTCTCGAGACCCTCGACGAGATTTGGCGCCGCGTCGAACCCGACGAACTTGACCTTGCCGGCCCAGCCGTTGTCCGCGAGCACGCGCATGGTCGCGAACGTGGTGGATTCGTTCGGGCAGAAGATGCCGTTGATCTGCAGCGAGCCGTCCGGGTTCTTGAACCGGCTGAGCACGGCTTCGGATCGTTTGTAGGCGCCTTCGACGTCCGAGCCAAGGTACTGATTCGAGCTCACGACCTCGATGCCGGCGTGCTTCTTCATCGACGCAAGAAATCCCTCTTCACGGCGGTTCGTGCTGTCGGATCCCTCCGCGTACCGGAGCAGCACGACCTTTCCTTTGCCACCCATGACCTCCGCGAGACGATCGCCGCCGAGCTCACCGCCCTTCTGATTGTCCGTGGCGACGAAGCTGACGAAGTCGGTGCCCTTGAGGCCCGAGTCGATGATCACGACCGGAATGTTGCGCGCCTTCGCTTCGGAGACCGGGCCCATCAGCGCCGTCTCGTCGAGCGGAGCGAGGACGATGCCCGAGACGCCGCGACTGACGAAGCCCTCGACCTCGGACACCTGCGAATCGCGATCGTCCTCGCGCACCGGGCCGCGCCAGATGATCTCGACACCGAGCTCCTTCGCCGCACGCGCCGCGCCGGCATGGATGCTCTGCCAGAAGATGTGGGCCGTGCCCTTCGGAATGACGGCGATCGTCATCGTCCCGGGCGTCGAACTTCCCTGACCGCAGCCGGCGGCTGCCAGGATCACCAGAAGCACCGCGCACGTCCGTGTCCACATCGTGTTCATACAGGAAGCTCCACCAGATTCCAGAACGCCCGCGCCGTGCCCGACAGCACCTGCGCCTGTTCGTCGACCGAATACTCCGTGAGCGCGTCGATCACGACCGCCATCGTCTCGCGGTAGCTCGCCGCGAGCGTACAGACGGGCCAGTCGGACCCGACCATCAGCCGCGATGGCCCGAAGGCCTCCAGGGCATGGTCCAGGTACGGCCGCAGCTGACCGGGCGTCCATCGACGCCAGTCCGCTTCTGTCACCAAGCCTGACAACTTACACCACACGTTGGGCCGCGCGGCGAGCCGGTCGAAATCGCGTCGCCAGGCGTCGTACTGGCCGCCCCGGATGTCGGGCTTGCCCAGGTGATCCAGAAGGAAGCGCTGTTCAGGATGTTGGGCGACCAGCGAGTCGGCGGCGGCAATCTGACGCGCGTAGACGAGCAGGTCGTACGGCAGGTCGCGCGCGGTCATGGCCGCGATGCCGCGTTGAAAGGCCGGGCCGGGCCAGGAAGCCGTCCGGCTCGGCCTGCACGATGTGCCGAATGCCGACCAGCGCCCGGTGGGCCATGACGACGGTCGAGGTCGTCGTTGACGGCCGGCGACTGCAGGTCCACCCAGCCGACGACGCCGACAACGAACGGGTTGGCGTCCGCGAGCTCGAGCAGCCAGCGCGTTTCTTCGAGCGTCTGCCGTACCTGGACGACCACGCTCGCGTCGAAGCCCGCGCATCCATCTCGCGCTTCAAATCGTCCGGCATGAAGTCGCGGCGGATCGCCGACATCGACTCGTCGATCCAGTCGTACTCGGCCGGCGAGTACCGCCAGAAGTGCTGGTGGGTGTCGATGCGAACCATTTGCTATTGCATTGGTTATTGGCAATATTGCGGCATTGGTCATTTGCAATTGGTCATTGACCGATTGCTGATGCGGTGCGAGTTCGAGTGAGCGACCGTTCAAGGAAGCCAACTCTCGTCAATAGCCAATGACCGACATTCAATGCCGAAACAGCAAATAGCCAGTAACCAATAGCAAATGGTCGCTTAGCCCGCGGCGTTTTCGCGTTTCTTCTGGTGGAACTTCGCGACGTTGACCGCTGCGTCGAGATGCTGCGGCTCGACCCGGCCCGTGAAGTTCGCGGCCGGATCCAGAATGAAACGCCGTGAAATCACCTGCCCGCTGACCGTCCCTTCGGCACGAACGTCGACCACGTCGGTCGCGACGAGCTGGCCGCTGTGCCTGCCGAACACGGTGATGTCGCGCGCGAGGACATCCGCGTGCACGTCTGACGTGGGTCCGAGCACCACGCAGCCGTCCTCGCAGAACACGTGGCCGTCAACGCGCCCCTCGAGCGTGAGGTCGTCCACCGAACGAATTTCGCCTTTCACGTGCAACGTCTTCCCGATCGTGCTCATGGCCACCGATTGTCGCAGAAAACAACTGACCCGACCTCTTTTTCCGCGTACGATTCTGCCGCCATGCAATTGACGGACCTCTTTGACCTCTCGCTCGATCGCGAGAGCGAGCGAGTCCGCGCTCGACGTTGACGCCGGCGGGGACGTCACGACGTTGACGTTCGGCGAGATCGATGCGCGAGCCAATCGCATGGCGCGGGCGCTGGCGGGCCGCGGTGTCGTCGCCGGCGACCGCGTCGCCGTGTATCTCGCCAATCGGCTCGAGTTCATCGACCTGTTCCTCGCGTCCGTCCGTCTCGGCGCGATCTTCACGCCGATCAACGTCCTCTACCGTGACCGCGAGATCGCCCACCTCGTCGCGGACGCGGCGCCACGGCTGGTCGTGGCCGACGCGCCGGACCCAGCCGCGTGGCCCTCGGCTGCGCCGGTGGTGGCACTCGACGATCTTCTGGCCGAGGCCGGCCGGTCGTCAGCCGACCGCGTGCACCACGCCGTCGACGGCGACGACCCTGCGGCGATCATCTACACGTCCGGCACGACGGGACGTTCGAAAGGCGCGGTGCTGAGCCACAACAACCTGCTGGCCAACACCGCGAACATCCTGGCCGCGTGGCGCATCACGAGCGCCGACCGCTACCTGGCCGTGCTGCCGCTCTTTCACGTGCACGGCCTGGCAAACGGCGTCTGCGCGTGGCTCGCCTCCGGTTGCCGGATGCGCCTGGTTCAGACGTTTCGAACGCGAGGGCGCCGCGGCGCTGTTCGACTCGTTCCATCCGACGCTGTTCTTCGGCGTGCCCACGATCTACGTCCGGCTCCTCGAGCTGGACCCGGCCACCACGCGCCGGCTTGGCGCCGGCGTGCGCCTGTTCGTCAGCGGATCGGCGCCCCTGCCGGCAGCCGTCCTCGAGGCCTTCCGCGACCGGTTCGGCCACACGATCCTCGAGCGCTACGGCATGAGCGAGACGCTGATGCTGATTTCCAATCCCTACACCGGTGAGCGGCGCGCCGGCACGGTGGGACTGCCGTTGCCCGGCGTCTCCGTGCGGCTGGTGGACTCGACGGGCCGTGACGTGACCGGCGAGGACAGCGGTGAAGTACTGGTCCGCGGGTCGAACGTCTTCGCGGGCTACTGGCGCAACCCGGACGCAACCCACGCGGCATTCGTCGACGGATGGTTTCGGACGGGAGACATCGCCTCGCGATCAGCCGACGGCTACTACACGCTGTGCGGCCGGGCGTCGGACCTGATCATCTCGAGCGGCTTCAATGTCTATCCCCGTGAAATCGAGGAACTGCTCCTCGAGCTCCCGGGTGTTCGTGAGGCGGCCGTCGTTGGCACGCCCGATCCCGTCCGCGGAGAAGTGCCGACGGCCTACGTCGTGGCGTCAGACGATTTCGACAGCGACGCCGCGCGAGACGCCTGCGCGCGAGCGCTCGCGTCCTTCAAGGTGCCCCGGACGTTCGTGCGGGTCGATGCGTTGCCGCGAAACGCGCTGGGGAAGGTGCAGAAGCATCTGCTTTCCTGAGAGTTCGACGGAGTCCAGGATGGAGAGTCGAAGAGTTCGAGGAGTTCGAACGGGGACACGGGGAACGGGGAACGGGGAACGTTACGATTTCCCCTTCGCATAATCAATCGCCCACTGTTTGCAGCGTCGCGTTGTTCATGCCGAGCGCCGTCGCTTCGGCGGATGCGCGCTCGACGTCCCACTTGTCCACGACCAAGCCGCTTGATGAACCACATCGTGGCCGCGCGGCCGCCACCGCCGCAGTGGATGAACGCCGGCTGATTGGCCGGCTTCGCGATCTCGGCCAGGAACCGATCGGCGGCGGCGGTCTCAGGCGCCTGGAAGCTGAACGGGATGTGGACGTAGTTCAGGTTCGCCGCCTTCGCCGCAGCGGTGGCTCCTTCGACATCGGCGCCCGCTTCGCTCGCCAGCCGCAGATTCACGACCGACGCGAAGCCCATCTTCTTGATGGCCGGCATCGCCTCGGCAGACGTCGCGCCAGCGCACGCCACCGTGGTCTCGAGCCGCTTGAAGTTGCGAACGCCGTTCAGTTCTTCGGTGGTGACCTGCTGGGCCTCGGGGCTGCGGCAACGCGGTCACGAGCGCCGACGCGATCGGGAGAACGAATGCACGCTTCATGAGTTTCTCCTCAGGCCCCAAGCCTAAGTCCCGAGCCCTAAGCCCGTATCATATGGTCTTCCCTGGAGGTCCCATGACCCGCAGCGTCGCGTATTGGCTGGCCGCGGCTCTTCGTTGTGACCACGTCGTCGTCCGGCCTCGCGCAGCAGCCGGCGACGAAACCCGGCGGCTACATCGTCCAGCACGACAACGAAGTCGCGGCCAACGAGCCAGGCCCGCACAAGGGCGGGGGCAGCACCGTGGGCCATTCGTTTTTCAGCAAGACGCCGAACCTTCGGCTGGTGTTCCGCAAGCGCGTGCTCAAGCCCGGATCGGGCATCGGATATCACGTGCAACAGGAGGACGAGATCTACTACGTGCTGAGTGGCCGCGGGGTGATGACGCTCGACGGCAAGCCGGTGGATGTCGTTCCGGGCACCGCTATCCTCACGCGCACGGGAAGTTCGCACGGTCTGAAGCAGACAGGCGCCGAGGACCTGGTGATCATCATCAACTACGAACAGTAACGAGGTTCGAGAGTTCGAGGAGTTCGAAGGGTTCGAGGAGTTCGGACTAGGTTCGGACACTCGCCCGACTCCTCGAACCCTTCGAACTCCTCGAACTCCTCTACGGTTCCGCCTTCGTCACCGCCCGTATCATCCCGTCCGACTTGCTGATGATGAACAGCTCGCCGGCGGCGTCCACGGCAAGCCGAATGTCGGCGCGGCCCTCTCCTGACACGGTCGCCGCGCCGGGAAGATTGGGATCCGTGCCGCCGCGCGACTGGTACGACGCGAGCACGACCGGAAACATCGCCGGATACACCTGCGGCTGGGTGCCGCCAGGCGGTGTCCACCGGATGTGCACCTCGTGGCGCGCCGCCATGGTGTCGGGCTTGCCGTCATCGGCCTTCAGCATCTCGCCGTAGTCCGCGTACCAGAGCTTGCCGGTCGAGATGTCGCCGAAGATGAACTTGCCGCGAAGAGCCGGCAGCTTCGAACCGCGATAGACGAAACCGCCGGCAATCGCATCGCCGCCGTCCGGCGCATGCGGATACTCCAGCACCGCGTACGTCGGCACGATCGTGCCCTTCGTCACCGTGTCGCTCACGCGCACGGGAATCTCGTCCGGAACCGGACGGTCGACCATCCGGTTCTCGTCCGTCATGCGCTGATGGCCCTCGCGCTCGGAGTATCCGTAGTTCGCGCCTTTGCGGACGACGATACACGGTCTCCCAGTAGTGGAGGCCGATGCTCGAGGCCAGCAGCTGCGAGCGCGACGCGTTCGAGGGATCGACGTCCCAGGTCAGCCGATGCGGATTGCGCAGGCCATAGGCCCAGACTTCCTTGCGCGCGCCTTCGACCGACACGAACGGGTTGTCGCGCGGAATCCGGTAGCGGCCGTTCTCGCTGACGTCGCTCGTGCCCGTGTGCAACGAGAGATCCGGAATGATGCGGAGGATCTTGCCGACGAGCGTGTCGAGCCGCTGCGGATTCTGCCGCATCGCGTTGCGGAGCTCGCCAGAGCCGCCGTCGCCGCAGCCGATATACAGCACGCCCCAGTCCGGGCTGCCGGGCCGTGCCGTCGGATTGAAGATCAAATCCCCCATCGGATGAATGCGTGTGTTGAGCTCGACGCGGAGGAGCTCTCGCGCCGTGCCCTCGAAGATCGAATTGGCGACGTTCGCGTCGGTCCACTCGACGACCACGGCATGGCGGTCCACGAGGCCCGGCGTCTTGACGGGCTCAGTCGGCGTGTAGCCGGCGGTCTTCAGGCCCGGGCACACTCGTCGCGTCAGGCACGAGCGACCCCGGCGCGCCGGGCTCCTCGAGATGAACGGTGTAGATCCTGCCGTTGCGGCGGTAGTCCGGATCGAACTGGAAACTGATCAGCCCGTTGGCGAAGCCGGCGGAGGTCGACAGCTTGTCGAACAGTCCCGGCCGCGCGTCGCGCCCGTTGAAGTCGAGATACGTCGTGAACGTCTTCGTCTTCTTGTCGAGGATGTAGAGCGGACCGTTGAGATCGCTCACGAAGAAGCGGCCGACGCCGCCGGGCTCTTCGCGCAGCACGTTGACGCGCGCGAGCGACCCGATATTCCCGACGCCGCTGGTCATGCCGGTCATCGGCACCGCGACGAAGTCCTCGAGCGTGATGGTCATCGGCGCCCGCGCGGAGGAGGCGGTCGTGAGGAGCAGGACGATCAAAGACACCGGGTTTCGATCAAGAAACCCGGTTCTTAGTCCTACAACCGCGGAAGGTGCAGGCCGCCATCGACATAGAGGACGCTGCCGGTAGCATACGGCACGTCACCGGTCACGAGCGCGACCACGGCCGCACCTACATCGTCGGCCGTGCCCCACCGTCCGGCCGGCACGAGACCGTCGGCAATTCGCCGGTCATAGAGTTCACGGACCGGCGCCGTCATGTCGGTCTCGATGATCCCGGGCCGCACGTCGAACACGGCGATACCTTCCGCGGCGAGGCGAACGGCATAGAGCCGCGCGGTCATCGCCAGACCGGCTTTGCTCACGCAGTACTCGCCCCGGTGCGGCGATGCCATCTCGGCGGAAACCGAGGTGATGAACACGATGGCCGGCCGGCTCGCCGGTTCCCGGCGGCGGAGATCGATCATCGTCCGCGCCACGGCCTGCGTGAGGAAATACGGACCTTCGAGATTGGTCGCGATGACCTCCTCGAAGCTGTCGGCGGTCGCGTCGAGCAGATCCGCGCGGACTCTCGGCGCGCGACCGGCGTTGTTCACGAGCACGTCCATGCGCCCGAATCGCGCCAGCACGTCGTTCACCAGCGCCGCGCGGTCACCGGCCGACGCAATGTCGGACCGGACGTACTGGACCGCGCCGCCCCCACTCGCTTCGAGCGCGCCGACGGCCGCGGCGACGTCCTCGCTGGCGCGTTGTCCGGAGAGCGCCAGGTCATATCCGCGGCCGGCAAGTGCGCGCGCGATCCCGAGCCCGATACCGCGCGTGCCTCCGGTGACGAGCGCGACCGGCCGCGTCACGGCGTGCCCTCTGGAGCGAAGAACGTGAGATACGGCTGACTTTCGCGAGCCGCCGCACGAGGAGCGCGGCCTCGCGCAGGTGATAGTCGCCCCACTGCGCGGATTCGCCTCGTGGCGTCGGCGCGCCGCCGGGACGCGCGTCCCAGCCGTTGGGCCGGTGATACACGGCGTGCAGGAGCAGGCCTTGGTGCTCCGGCGCGCGGCTGAGATACGGACCAGTCACGGATCGAGAAGCGTCGCCAGCGTGCGAAGGCCCGCCTGCGTGTAGCGGGAGCCGTCCTGCTCCTGCTGATCGAGCCGCCGGCCGAGACGAATCAATCCCTGCGCCGCAATCGCCGCCGCGGAGCTGTCCACGGGCTCGTGCGGATTGAACGGATCGGCGTCACGGCTCGTCCAGTCGCCCAGCTGCATGAGACCGGGCGCGCCCGGTGTCCCAGTACGGCACGCCGTCGGCCGCGGCCGCGTGCTCGATGTAGAAGTCCGCGGTCGCGCGCGCGGCCTCCATCAAGAAGCCCTCGACCGAGACGCGACCGGCGTGGCGCTCGAGCGTCTCGTTCGGCACCCGATCGATGAACTCGAGAAGCTCGGCAAACCCGGTCAGCGCCCACGCAAGCCCGCGCGTCCAGGTGCTGAACGGCGAGTAGCCCTGCTGCGAGCTCGGGCCACGGTAGCTGCCGTTGACGGGGATTGAACAACGACTCGTGCGCGACCCGGCCGCGCACGTCGTAGATGTCGCGGCCGTGCCCGTAGTAGACGGAGAACTCGGCCGTCGACGCGGCGTGCCAAATCAGACGATCGATCAGGCTGATCTCGGCGTCCTGCTCGCCATGGAGCCGATGTCCGAGCTGCCAGGCGATCGCGAGCGAGCGCAGCGTCCGGATCGTGTCCACGAACAGCGAGTGCGCGCCGTTGAACGAGTGGATGAATCCGCCGAACGGCAGCCGGGTCCATCGGCCCGCCTGCACCGCGCCGCTCACTTTGAGCGCGAGCGCGGTACGCCTCGATCTCGCCCGGCGGCGGCTTGAACCGCCCTTCGCGCGCGAGACGCCAGAGCGCGCCGTACGTGCTGACGTTGTTGAATCCGTGATCGTGGACGCCCGTGGCCGACACGTGCGGCGGCATCCGCTCGAGCGTGCGCGTGCGGCCCAGCTCGAGAAACTTGCGGTCACCCGTCGCGTCGAACTGCAGCAGCGCCGACCCGAACTGAAACCCCTGCGTCCACTCCGTCCACCCACGCGCGGTGTACTTGCCGTTCACCGTGAACACCGGTGCGCCGTCAGCCGCCGCCCACGTGTCTTCGATCGACCGGATCTTGCCGGCCGACAGCGTGAACATGAGATCGATCGCCGGCACGAGGTCCTTCGGCGTTCGAATCGCGGTCGATGACGATCATGGACAAGGGATGATATGTGACAAGTTCGAAGTTGGAAGCCAGAAGTTAGAAGTGACTGGGCGCACGCCAGGCCTCGAGCGCTCGAGCCCTGAGCCCCGTGATAGCTTTCTCGCCGCATGCGCCGTCCGATACCCACGCGTCGCGTCGTTCAAGACGGCCGACGCGTTCGCGTCACACCTGGCCGCCGCGGGGATTCAGCTGCCGTTCGACGCGACGCTGGCGCCGGCCGGCGCGTCTCCCCTGGCGCGACCGCTGACCGTGGACGGGCGACCGCTCGCCAATCGGTTCGCGATCCTGCCGATGGAGGGATGGGACGGCACCGATGACGGCGCGGCGTCAGACCTGACGAGGCGCCGCTGGCAGCGATTCGGTCAGAGCGGCGCCGCGCTCATCTGGGGCGGCGAAGCCGTGGCCGTGCGACAGGACGGCCGCGCCAACCCGCAACAGCTGCTGCTGACGCCGGCGAACGCGTCGAGTATCGGTGGCCTGCTGACGACGCTCCGGGACGCGCATGCGGAACGTTTCGGTCGCGCGTCGGCGGACGCGCTCCTCGTCGGCCTGCAGCTCACCCACTCCGGACGGTTCGCGCGCCATCGGCTCGATCACGCGCCCGACCCGCTCGTCGCGTACGCGCACCCGCTGCTCGACGCGCGATTCGCCCGACGGCGTTCACGTCCTGACCGACGATGAGCTCGACCGGCTCTCGGACGACTTCGTCGCGGCCGCGCGGCTGGCGGCCGGCCTCGGGCTTCCAGTTCCTCGATCTCAAGCACTGCCACGGCTATCTCGGCCACGAGCTCTTGAGCGCGCGCAGCCGCCCGGGCCGCTACGGCGGCTCGCTCGACAACCGCCTCCGCTTTCTGCGAAACATCGTCGAGGGCATTCGCGCGACCTGTCCTGGCGTCGGCATCGGGGTCCGGATCTCCGTGTTCGACACGGTGCCGCACCGGCGCGGTCCGGATGGCACCGGCGTCGCCGGAGATCGCGCCCGGCGCCGGCTACCCGCACACCTTCGGTCTCTTGAATGACGAGGACATGGAGGCCACGCTCGCGGATGCGCGCGAGATGCTGTCGCGGCTTCGAGCCATGGACATCCGGTTCGTGTGCGTCACGGCCGGCAGTCCGTACTACTGCCCGCACGTGCAGCGGCCGGCGCTCTTCCCGCCGAGCGACGGCTACGATCCGCCGGAAGATCCGCTGAAGGGCGTGGCCCGCCAGATTGACGCGGCCGCGCGCCTGAAGGCGGCGTTCCCCGACGTGACGTTCGTCGGCACGGGCTACAGCTATCTGCAGGAGTGGCTGCCGCATGTCGCCGAGCGCGCCGTCGCCGACGGGCGCATCGACGTCGTCGGCCTCGGCCGCATGGTGCTGTCGTACCCGGAGCTTCCCGCCGATGTGCTGGCGGGCCGCCCGCTCAAGCGCGCGGCGATCTGCCGGACGTTCAGCGACTGCACGACCGGGCCGCGCAATCGGCTCGTGTCCGGCTGCTATCCCGCTGGACCCGTTCTACACGAAACACCCCCAGCACGAGCAGCTGAAGGCCGCGAAGGGCCAGGTCTGACGGATCGCGTGCGATAGACTTTCGGCGCCCGTCTCCCTGGCACCGCTGATGTTTGCTGCGACCGCCCGTCTTCTCATCGCGTCCTTCGTCCTGTCATTCACGAGTGGCGTTCGGCCCGTCATGGCGCAGACCGCGCCGGCGGCGGCGCGCCGCGAGCTGCCGGCGACAACGCTGCCGGCGGGCGCGGCCCTGCCGACGATCGACGGGCGAGTCTGACGACGATGCGTGGCAGCAGGCCACGTCGTTCGCGGATTTCACGCAGCAGGATCCGATCGAGGGCGCGCCGGCGACGGAACGCACCGACGTCCGGGTCCTGTTCACGGCGACGCACGTCTACATCGGCGTGATCTGCTTCGACGATCCGTCGCGGGTCATCCTGTCCCAGTCGCGTCGCGACGCGTCGCTGACCGAGACCGACTCGATCGTCCTGATCTTCGACACGTTCAACGACAACCAGAACGCGTTCGTGTTCGGCACCAATCCGGTCGGCATCGAGTACCGACGGTCAGGTGTCGCGCGAGGGACAGACGAGCGGCATCGTGTTCGCCGGCGGCACAGGGGGAACCGGCGCCGGCTCGCAGCGCGGCGGCATCACGTCGTTCAATCCCAACTGGGACGGCGACTGGGTCGTGCGGGCGCAGGTGACCGATCGAGGGTGGGAAGCCGAGATGGCGATTCCGCTGAAGACGCTCCGTTACTCGACGGGCACCAACATGACCTGGGGCTTCAACGTCATGCGGAACATCCGGCACAAGAACGAGCAGGTGTATCTGTCGCCGATCCCGCGCGGCTACAACATCTATCGCATCTCGCAGGCCGCGAAGCTGACCGGCCTCACGCTGCCGACACGACGCGACGTGAAGATCATTCCGTACGTGCTCGGGTCCGCCAACAAGGACTTCACGCGCAGCGTCGATCAGTTGAATCGCCGGGGAACGGCGGGCGTCGATTTCAAGTGGGGCGTACGGCCCAGCCTCACGTTCGACGCGACGGTGAACACGGACTTCGCGCAGGTCGAGGCCGACGAGGAACAGGTCAACCTGACGCGCTTCGACCTGTTCTTTCCGGAAAAGCGGCCGTTCTTTCTGGAGAACGCGTCGACGTTTCAGTTCGGCCAGCCGCAGTCGATCGACCTGTTCTTCTCACGGCGCATCGGACTCTCCTCGTCAGGACGGCCGATCGACATCATCGCGGGCAGCCGGCTGAGCGGAAAGCTGGCCGGCGGCTGGAACGTCGGGTTCCTCAACATCCAGACGGACCATGCGGAGGACGCGTCGGGGGCGCAGCGTCGCGCCGTCGACGAACTTCAGCGTGTTCCGCGCGCAGAAGGAAGTCGGACGCTCGACGTACGGCGCGATCTTCGTCGGGAAGTACGCGACCGACGACGAGCTGTCGGGCACGAACAAGTGGAACCGGGCGTACGGCGCCGACGCGGACATCCAGTTGTCGGACAGCCAGCGGGCATCGTTCTTCATCGCGCGCACGGATTCACCCGGCGACACGGGCAGCGACCAGGCCGGCCGCGCGTTCTACAACTTCACGAACAACCTCTGGCAGGTGTCCGGCGGGTTGTCGCAAGTCGGCGAGCGGTTCAATCCCGAGGTGGGCTTCCTCCCCCGCCGTGGGTTCAGGCGCCCCGAGTTCCGCGTGTTCCTGCAGTACCAACCAAAGACGGTCGAGTGGATTCGCCGGTTCTCGCCGCACTTCTCGAGCAACGCGTTCTACGGCCTGGACGGGACGCTTCAGACGTCGTTCATCCACATGCACCCGTTCGAGATTCAGCCGGCCTATGGCGGGCGGTTCGGCTGGTTCATCGACCGCAACCAGGACCGGCCGACGCAGCCGTTCATCGTCTTCGACCGCGACGGCCAGCAGGTCGTGATTCCTCCCGGCCTCTACACGTGGTGGCAGAACGGCTTCGAGTTCCAGCACAACCCGAGCGCGCCAGTGACCGCCCTCGTGCGATACCGGCTGGGGCACTACTACGACGGCGACTACAACTCGATTGAGATAGCCAGCGACTACCGCTTCAGCGCCGCGTTCACGGCGAGCCTCGGCTGGACGCGTCAGGACGCGTCGCTGCCGTCGGGATCGTTCGTCACGCATCTCGTGCCGATCAAGGTGATCTATTCCTTCACGCCACTGGCGAGCGTGTCGGCGCTCCTCCAGCACAACGGACAGACCGGACAGTTCTCGTCGAACGTGCGGCTCGCGATCCTGAACCGCAGCGGCACGGGCCTGTTCATCGTCTACAACGATCGCCGCGACTTCACGGACTACACGTCGCTCGAGACGCTCGGACGATCGTTCGTCGTGAAATACACGCGATTGATTGATTTTTAGCGGCTTGGGCTTGGACTTGGGATCTGTCCTGGCTCATGACTGAGACTCAAGTCCCACGAGGCTCAAGGCTCGAGGGCTTAGCTCCATCCCCCGAAATTCCGCCGTCTCGTCGAACGATCCCACGCCGACACGCCCAGTCGTCAGCGTGCCGTCGACGACTGACAGCACGGGATTCGGATCCGCGTCGAAGAACACCTGGATCCGCCCGCTGGCGACCTCACGAACGAGACGCACGTGGTGCCACTCCTGGTCCACGAGGCGGCCGACGCTCGTTGGCGCGTCGAGCCGTTTTCGGTCCGCATCCTTCACGAGAAAGATCCCATTGTGGACGGCGTCCGTTTTCTTTGACAGGTGCACGTAGTAGAAGCGCGTCGGCGACTGATAGCCGAAGATGAGCAGGACGTCTCGCACGTCGAGATCGACCGGCGCCGTCGAACGCAGGTCGACGTCCAGCGTGAAGTCGCCGACGGGCTGCACTCTTGAAGATCGCCATCGCGGCCGGCTTGCGGATGGGACCCGCCGGCGCGCCCGCAGTGTGAAGCTGAAGGAGCTGCCGGCCATCCGCCACTGGCCGCTGCCGTCGATGTCCCACTGGCTGACGCCGCGTGCATCCACGAACTCCGGCCGCAGGACCGACCTGCCCGGCAAAGCGCCGAAGCCAGTCAACGCCACGACGGCGACCGTCAGTCGTGCAGGACCTCCCTGCGATATCGACCGACCTCCTGTGCCGAGTGCTATCTTGCCCCAATGTGGTGGCTGGCCGCGCTGGCCGTCGGTCTGATCACCCTGGCGCACACCGCGCCGTTCCCGTTTCTCCTCGAATACGCGGGCCCGGACCGCTCGGTCTGGCACGCGCCATCGATCGATGGCGCGCCCGTGATCTATCTGACCTATGACGATGGACCGAATGCGGATGCCACGCCGGCGCTGCTCGACGTGCTTGAGCGGGACGGGATCACCGCGACGTTCTTCGTGATTCCGCGACACGTCACCGAAGAGACCGCGCCCATCCTCACGCGTGCCGCGGACGACGGCCATGCCATTGCGCTGCACTCACACACGCGCAGCATGTTATTGAAGTCCCGCGACGAGCTCGGTCAGCTGCTCGAGAGTCAAGCGGCCGAGATCGAACGGCTCAGCGGTCATCGGCCGTGCCCCCTGTTCCGCCCGCATGCCGGCTGGCGCGGCGGTGAGCTCTACGCGGGCCTGGACCGGGCAGGCTACACGCTCGCCGGCTGGAGCTTCGGCATGTGGGATTGGAACTGGTGGCGCGCCTCTCGGCCCGAACGGCTGGCGCGCCGCCTCGCCGAACGCGCCTCCGACGGCGACATCGTCGTGATGCACGATGGACATCACGTCAATCCGCGCGCCGACCGGCAGCGCACGGTCGCAGGCGACAGCGGAGCTCATTCCGTTGCTGAAGGCACGAGGATTCAGGTTTGGGAACCTGTGCGAGGCGACGCGAGGAGTTCGATGAGTTCGAACGGGGAACAGGAACGGGAACGAGGAACGGGGAACGGGGAACGGGGAACGATAGGCGACAATACTCCAATGAAAGTCTTCGTCTTCCCGAATCGTGAGGCCATGAGCGAGGCCGCGGCGCGCCATGTCGCGTCGTCGCTCTCGGCGCGCCATCGCCGCGCAGGGCGACGTGCGCATGGTGCCGGCCACGGCCGCGTCGCAGCTGGACTTCCAGCGCGCGCTCATCCGGCAGCCGGGAATTGACTGGTCAGGCGTGGAGGTGTTCCAGCTCGACGAGTACATCGGCCTGCCGGACAGCCATCCCGCCAGTTTTCGCAGCATGCTCCGCGCGAACCTGATCGATCCGACGAGCCTCGGCCGCTACCATCTCATCGAAATCGGCGCGGGCTCCGACCCCGAAGCGGCGCGTGCGCGTTTGAATCGCGCAATTGCGGAGCGGCCCATCGACCTCGCGGTGTTGGGCATCGGCGAGAACGCGCACCTCGCGTTCAACGATCCGCCGGCGGACTTCGACACGACCGACCCGTACATCATCGTCTCGCTCGACGAAGCGTGCCGGCAGCAACAGGTCGGCGAAGGCTGGTTCGCCCGGCTCGAGGATGTGCCGACGACGGCGGTCTCGATGTCCGTTCGGCAGATGCTCAGCGCGCGCGAGCTCGTCGTGATCGTTCCCGACGAACGAAAGGCCGCTGCCGTCAAGGCGACGCTCGAGTCACCCATCGATCCCAACGTGCCGGCATCGATTCTTCGCACGCACGACAACGTCACGCTCTATCTTGACGAAGCGGCGGCATCAGCCGTCGATCCTGGCGAATTGAAAACGTATCTGAGCATGCCCTAAGCCTTAAGCCCCGAGCCCTACGCCTTGAGCCTAGCTAGGCTTTCTCGCTTCCGGCCACAACGCCACCGCGTCCGGAAGCATCCGGCGCGTACGTCGCACCATCGCAACCACGCGACCGAACTGGCGATCGTGCGCGTCGCTCCACTCGAATCCGTATTGGGCGCGAAGGTCGGAAGGCAGCCAGCCGGCCGTCAACATCCGGTTGGCCCACGCGACCGGGCCCATCAGCGTCGAGAACCGGCCTCTCAGCAGCAGTGTCGACACCGCGCGCGCGTCGGGGCCGACGACAATCGCTCCGGATTGCCGGACATCAGACAGGTAGCGTTCGAGCGCTGCCCAATCGAGCGGGACGTCAGCCGTCCGCGCGCCAAGCTCGATCGCGACACTGGACGCCTCACGGCAGTACGCATCCCGGTCGCCCACACCAATCGGGTTCGCACGAGCGCGTCGTATGCCAGGAGCACGGACTCCAGCAGGGTGGCGTGAACCCACAGCACGAGCGCGGGATCCTCCGCGGAATAGAAGGCGCCGGCCGGAAACACGCCGACGGCCTCGCTTCAGCTGGCCGCGGACCCGGCGGTGGATCGCGCGGATTTCGTCGATGACGCGCGCGTGGGTCGCTGCGTCGCCAAAGGTCAGCCCCAGCATCGCGCGCACGGTGTGATGCAGGCGGCGCGCTGACGAAACGGGATTGTCCCGAAACGAGCTGTGCCGCACGACGCCGGCAGCGATGAGCGGGTGCGCGACCTGCAGCAGAATGGCGCGCGTCCAGCCGGCGAGCACCACGCGCTCGGCGTTGACCCGCCACGAGACCGAGTGAGGAGCTACGGCCGTTCCTTGCCGACCATCGGCACGAAGCGCACGGGAAGTGTCTCGGTCGTCGTCGACGCCCCGCTCGGTCTTGCGCACGATCGTCATCATCTGCTCACCGCGTCCGACGGGCACGACCATCACGCCGCCGGCGGCGAGCTGATCGACCAGCGTCCTGCGGCACTTCGTCGGGAGCCGCGGTGACGATGATCCTGTCGAACGGTGCGGCCTCGGGCCAGCCGAGGTAGCCGTTGCCGTGACGAACGTGCACGTTCGTGTACCCGAGCGCCGCCAAGGTCTCGCGGGCGCGAGTCGCAAGCGGCTCCCACAATCTCAATCGTGTACACGTCGCGCACGAGGTCCCGAGGATGGCCGCCTGATAGCCGGACCCGGTGCCGATCTCGAGCACGCGGTCGGTCGGACCGTGTGTCGAGCACCTCGCTCATGTACGCGACGATGTACGGCTGCGAAATGGTCTGGTCGAATCCGATGGGCAGCGGCGTGTCGTCATAGGCGCGGGCCTGATGCTCCTCGGGCACGAACCGATGCCGCGGCACGCGACGCATGGCCGCGAGGACTCGTTCGTCCGCGACGCCTCGCGCGCGAATCTGCGTGTCCACCATGCGGTCACGCTCCGCTACCCGAGCGGCATCGTCCGCGTTGTCGGATGGACGGCGCTGCTCCTCCCCGGCGCTCACGCACGCCATGATGGCCGAGAGCAGGGCCGCTGTCGACACGAGCCGAAGGGCTTCGGTCATCGATTCCACCTCGCGGGCCGGGCTAGACGCGCCTTTCGGCAATCGGGGTCGGTCCCCGGCCGGTGTTAAACTCGACGGCTGGTCATGTCACGAAGTTCCATCATTGTCGGTCCTCTGGCCGCACTCGTCGCGGCTCTTCTTCCAGGGCTGGCGATCGCCCAGTCCGCTGACCCGGGAGCGTTCCCTGCCACGGCCCGGCCGGCCGACGCCAGTGTGGCGCCGCGCGCCGCGGCCATCCGCACTCCGACCGCCCCAGCGATCGACGGCCGGCTCGACGACGCGGCCTGGAGCGGCGCGCCGGTGATCGCGCTGTTCGTGCAGCGCGACCCGGACGAAGGCGTGCCGGCGAGCGAGGCCACCGAGGTCCGCATCGCCTACGACGACGAAGCGATGTACATCGCGGCGAGGATGCACGACCGTGGCACGGTGACGTCGCGGCTGGGCCGACGCGACATGGTCAACACGTCGTCGGACTGGTTCCGGGTCAGCCTCGACAGCTACTACGACCGGCGCTCGGCGTTCCGGTTCGAGGTCAACCCGGCCGGCGTCCGCCGCGACGCGGCAATTTCGGGTGGCGGCGGCAACGCCGGCGACGGCGACCTGGCATGGGACGCGGTGTGGGACGCCGCGGCGACGATTGACGCCGACGGCTGGACCGCCGAGATGCGGATTCCCTTCAGCCAGCTCCGTTTCACTGCGGCTGACGAGCAGACCTGGGGGCTGCAGACTCGAGCGGCTGATCGATCGGCGGCAGGAGCTGTCGATGTTCTCGTTCACGCCGAAGTCGGAGCAGGGCGGCGTGCCGGCGTTCGGCGACCTCACGCGGACTGCGTGGCCTTCGCCCCGGACGCAAGCTCGAGCTGCTGCCCTACGTGCTGAGCCAGGGCACGTTCCAGCCGGACGTCGTCGAACCCGTTCGTGGGCGAGCAGCGACATGGATGCGGCGGCCGGGCTCGACGCCCGCTACCGCATCACGTCGAACCTCACGCTGACGGCGACGGCCAATCCGGATTTCGGCCAGGTCGAAGTGGACCCGGCGGTCATCAATCTGACGGCGTTCGAGACGCGTTTCGAGGAACGTCGGCCGTTCTTCGTCGAAGGCGCGAGCAGTTTCCGGTTTGGCGGCACGGTCGGCGGTCCGAGCGCGGCCGCGGCGAGCGTGCTGTACACCCGCCGGATCGGCCGGGCGCCGCAGCTCGGCGTCGGGACGAACGACGCGGACATCCCCTCGACGGCGACGATCCTCGGCGCCGCGAAGGTCGCCGGCAAAACGGCGAGCGGCTGGTCGATTGGCGTGCTGAACGCGACCACCGACGCGGAGCACGCGCGGTATCAGGATCCCCTCGGCGCCACCCAGCGCGGCTTGGTCGAACCGCGGAACCAACTACTTCGTCGGGCGCGTCAACCGCGAGCTCCGCCGCGGCCAGACCCAGATCGGCGGCATCGTCACGACCACCAACCGCGCCCTGCCGAGCGAGACCGCGGCGGATGCGCTTCTTCGGGAGAGCGCGTACAGCGGCGGCCTGGACTTCGTGCACGAGTGGGCGAACCGCGGCTGGAACCTCAGCGGATTCCTCGTCGGCAGCCGCGTCGCGGGCAGCCCGACGGCGCATCCTGGCGACCCAGCGATCGTCCACGCGCTACTATCAGCGGCCGGACGCCAGGCACGTCAGCATCGATCCGACCGCGACGTCGATGAGCGGCGTGGCCGGGTCCGTCCAGATGCGCAAGTCCGCCGGCCTGCACTGGACGTCCGACAGCTGGATCCAGTTCGTGTCGCCCGGATACGAGATCAACGACATCGGCTTTCTGCAGCGATCCGATCGGCGCGCCTTCGGCAACGGCATCACGTACAACCAGCGCACGCCCGGCAAGTTCTGGCGCGACTGGCGCTCCACCAACTACGTGAACTACGCGCAGAATTTCGACGGCGACACGATCGACCACTTCTACTGGACGCGGCTCGCGATGACGCACCTGAGCTACTGGCAGGTGGACGGGAGCGTCTGGTACGAGCCGGAACGCCCGGACGACCGGTTCACGCGCGGCGGCCCCTTGGCCAATCGGCCGGCCGGTCGCACGCTACATCGGCATCGTGCGCTCCGACGTGCGGAAACCGATCACAGGGCAGCCTCGAGTACAACCTCGTGACCGACCAGGCCGGCAGCCGCAACCGATACTGGGATCTCTCGATGAGCGTTCGGACCTCGCCGCGCTGGAATCTCGCGATCGGCCCGCGCTTCCAGCACGTGTTCGCGGACGCGCAGTACGTCACGGCCGTCGCGGACACGACGATGGCCGCGACTTACGGCGCACGATATATTTTCTCGCGCCTCGATCAGACGGAAGTCAGCCTCGTCACGCGGCTGAACTACACGTTCACGCCCGATCTGTCGTTCGAGCTCTACGCGCAACCGCTCGTCTCGAACGGCGACTACGGCACGCCACGAGAATTTCAGCGGCCGCGCGAATACGACTTCAAAACGTACGGCGAGGACATCGGGACGATTTCACAGTCCGACAACCTTTATCTGATCGATCCGGATGGCGAGGGCCCAGCGCGCTCGTTCACCGTGACCGACCGCAGCTTTACCACACGGTCGCTCCGCGGCAATGCCGTGCTGCGCTGGGAGTACCGTCCGGGCAGCACGCTCTACGTGGTCTGGCAGCAGGATCGCCTCAACGACGAGCCGATGACCGACTTCGAGGCGCGGCGTGCGTTGGCGTCGCTGTTCGGCGGCGACGGCCAGACGAACAACGTCTTCGCGATCAAGTTCAGTTACTGGATCAATCCGTAACGGGTTCCAGGGTTCCAGGGTTCTGGTTCAGGTTCTCGAACCCGAACCTTGGAACGCTGGAGCCTTGGAACCCTGGGACCCCCTCGAACCCTATCTGACCCCGCCGGTCGCCGGGTCCGGATACCGGGTCAGGAACCGATCGAACTCAGCTTCCGCCTCTTCCTTCGCGTAGCCGTATCGCTCCTGAAGCCGGCCGATCAGCTTCGTGGCGTTGCCTTCGACCTGGTCCAGGTCGTCATTGGTCAACTTGCCCCACATCCGCTGGGCCTCTCCCTTGATCTGCTTCCACTGTCCTGAGAACTGATCCCGATTCATTGTTGTGCTCCCTTCGAACTCGTCGACCTTCGAACTCGTCCCTCTTCGAACTCGTCGACCTCTTCGAACACCTCGAGCCCTTCGAACTCCTCGAACTAGAGAGCAAACGCGGTGCCACGTGGTGCCGACGTCAACCTGTTGCGCCCTCTGACGTTCGGGTACCCACCAGACAGCGGGATGCCGTTCGTAGGGAGAAATGACCCGTGAGTAGGTGCGACGAGGACCAGAACCCAATCAGCGACGGGGTACGGTTCGTGCAGCAAGAGGCCGCGATGCGCGTGACGATCATTCAGAATCCGCATTCCGGCGAAGGCATGCTCACCGGTGCGGAGTTCGTCACGCTCGCAGCTGCCGCCGGACACAAGGCAACGTACGCGTCCACCGAGGATCCGACCGCGGTCGCCGCCGCGTTGGCGGCGCCGACGGATCTCGTGGCGATCGCCGGAGGCGACGGCACTATCCGAGATGTCGCGCGCCGGCTCATCGGCACCAACGTCGCCATCACCATTGTCCCGACCGGCACCGCCAACAACCTTGCCAAGACTCTCGGGATCTTGGGCGAGGCGAGCGATCTCGTTCAGGGCTGGGAGGGCGGAGTTCGCGTGGCGTTCGATACCGCGATTGTACGGGGATGCTGCGGGCCGCGCGTGATGTTCGAAGGTGCAGGCCTCGGTCCGATTGCCGTCACGATCGCGGCGTTGACGCCGGTGACATCGCGCGAGGCCCGTCCCGATCGACCCGAGGACGAGCTCCGTCGCGATCTCAAGGTCATGCGGGAGATCCTTGCCGACTACCCGGCGCACGAGTGCCGGGTCGTGCTCGATGGCCGCGACCTGTCAGGGAATTACGTAGCGATTCAGGCGATGAACATCCCGTCAATCGGCCCCAACGTCAGGCTCGCGCCAGACGCGGACTGGTCTGACGGCTATCTCGACCTGGTGCTCGTCGGTCCCGGCGATCGGATGACACTGCGCGAATACCTCACGGCGCGGATCGATGAGCGGCACCCGCCGCTCGCGCTGCCTGTCCAGCGGGACGTGACCTGCGCATCGGCTGGACGGGCTCGCGAGTGCATGTCGACGACGAAGTCTGGCCGAGCGAAGAAGACGCCGCTCAGGCACCTTCTGGCCGCACGACGGCCTACTGGAACTGGAAATCGTGATGAATCCAGCGCCTCTTCAAATACTAGTTCCCCAGGTACGAGCAGGTGACGACAGGTGCGAAGGTCCAAGGAATCAACTGACGCTCTAAAAATTACCCGTCACCGGGATTGCCGTGGGGAACTGGGTTCCTCCTAGGTCTCGTGGTGGCGGCTGTGGCGTCTGTGGTACTGACCGGGATAATCGGTTTCGCGGCGACTCGTCCGCATATCCGACCGACCAATTTGCCGCCTTGTGTTTGTCGGCGGCGGTATCGCGCCGCCTGCGGCTCTACTTGCCGGGCTGCTGTTCGCTTCCTGGGTTTTCTGACGCGGACGGCCGTCTCGGAATGACCGAGATGCCGCCGTGCCGTTCGAGCACGGCGTATTCGATCTCGTCGAGATTCTGGATGCCGTTCTGCTCGCGGGCGGCCTCCAGGACGTCGTCGATGTCCACGCCTTCCCGCTCCATCCGTTCCCGCAAGATTTCGCCTTTGAAGATCAAGAATCAGTGGAGCACCGTCAATGACGCGGTCGACCGCTGGCCAGCGGTTCTTCACCTGACCGAGCGCGACGTCGATCAGATTCAGGCAGCTCACCGCGACGACCGCAGTCGTGACCGAAAAGTCGTCGCCGATCAGCCCTTGCTGCGTCGCATCACCAATGACGAGCAGGACGATGAGGTCGAAGCTGGTCATCTCGGCCACGGTGCGCTTGCCGGCGACCCGAAAGACGAAGAGCAGAAAGCCGTAGATTGCGATGACACGCAGGAGGACGCCGGGCGACCCGAACCACCCGAAAGCCGCGGCGACGACGAGCCCTACGAGCAGTACGCAGTCCAACCCGCTGGGCCCGCCAGTCGTTCAGCTGAAAGCGATAGTCGTCCTCGAGTCGCCCTGGGAAACGCTGGCGGCGGTGTGGGTGGCGCATGGCCCATGCTAGTCCGTTCGAAGGGCGACGACCGGGCCGACTCACCGGGGGCTACGTGACGATTGCGGGCCGCATTCTGGGGGTCGAAGGGGTCGAG